>CAVSBZ010000001.1:0-780456 GCA_963726315.1 uncultured Chloroflexia bacterium
GCAGGAGCGTCTTGCTCGGTTGTAAGTGTTCTGCTAAACTTCTGCGAGAACGAAAGTAATCTATAGCGAACTTTGATTTTATACTAATAATTTAGTTTGTCAAGGGTAAATCCGGGGCAATCTGTCAGACAAATCGATGATTAATAATCGTCTATATCCCATTTGCGTGGGTTTTCGATGATGTAGGTTCGAATGAATACCAGTGATTCTTCATCGCGGATAAACAAGCCGTTTTTACCCGCCCAACTGGGGACAATTCGTCACTTAGAGACGCAGCATGCTGCGTCTCTACCATGCCCTAACGGATTTCGAGTAAATGGATCACAATGATTCCATGCACGTAGTGGTCACCAAAATCAGCTCCTGGACGGTGCCAGCGCTTCTCCGCTGCCGTTGCTCACTTCCTGCGTGCCAATGCGCGTTCGATATCTTTCACCCGGTGATAGGCAGAATGTCCGTCCAGGTCATACGGCCAATCAGACCTGCGCTCCCTACCGCTGAACCATTTATCCGGCGCAGCGTTCAAGGCTGCCAGAACATCTAGTTGAACCTGCCAGTGCCAGGTGAGGATTTCCAGGGGAGTGCGATCGTGCCACCGCAAGTAGATGAGATGATTCGCCTCGTTTATCACCAGCCCACGCTCCTCAGCTGGCCGTACCAATCCTCCAGCAGACCTGGCAACGTCGGCTTTCCAATGGGTGATATGTGCCAGGGCATCCTTCACCGTCCAGGGATCTTTGGTCTCCGGACGGAGCAAGAGCTGATCCCAATCCTTATCGGAAAAGCCTGTGACCAGATGATCCAGGTGCTTGAATTCCTGGATCATCCTTCCAATTACTTCATCGCGGTAATGTATCATAGCCTTCGTTACCTCCCTTCAGCTCAACAGTAATGGTTGCTTGTATCTTATACATGCCAATTATCTAAAGAACTCCGCTTTGCGTATTGACCATGCGTCAAAGGTTGATCAAGCCCAGGTGTACTTAGATTCAAAATCTCTAGATAAAAAAAATTTTAAATTTCTGTCCCCTTTATCTCCAAATCACACTAAGTATTTCCTGTTCCCCCTCGATCACTTCCTAATATCAATTATAAAACAACTTTTATCGATCACGCCCCCTCACTCCATCTCCTGCCGCCCCATCAGGTCGCGCAGCAAAGTGGTTTGGTCCAAAATGGAATCCCGACCCCGATTATCTAGCAAGGGAGCGGAATACTCGTCCACCTACTGTTTAAGGCATTC
Organism: uncultured Chloroflexia bacterium; assembly: GCA_963726315.1. Lineage (GTDB taxonomy): Bacteria > Chloroflexota > Anaerolineae > Anaerolineales > UBA4823 > FEB-25. The sequence goes on from CAVSBZ010000001.1 coordinate 1,244, forward strand.
TGTTGCCTGTAACCAAAAATTAGTTCACTTAACCGATATCTTCAACAAATACTAATGCCCACAACTATTGTCGCTCAAAATCATTATCTTTCATGATGTTTAATAACCTGGCAATGGTATCTGGAAATTTGAGTTGCTCTCCACGTTTTTTAGCTTCAGAATATTCTTCTGCAGGTAATTGAGCTGCGGCCTCTTCAATAAGTCTCCCAAATAAGTCCGCAAACCAGCGAGAGTGAGCCAGGTAACCCTGTCTCAGTACCAGGCAGTATAGCTCAAGCGCATGGGCAACTTCTCCCCGCGTTGCCAGTAAAAGTGCAATCTCGGCCACAATCAGGTAGGCAAAGAAAGTATATAACTGAACCTCGGTATAGAGTTGCAGCGCCTGCGCGGCATGGTCCCATGCAGCTTGCCAAGCTCCAAGTGCCAATTCAGTCCGGCTGAGGCCGGTTAAGGCAGTGAATATCCAACCCTTATCATTCTTGGAATGAAAGAATTGGCAGCTATATTGGTACGCGGTCTGAGCTTCCTCATATTTCCCCTGCACCAGCAGCACATCGCCCAGGTAGCGATGACGTAGAGCATACTCATAATCGCTCAGCTCTTTCACAATTACCAGTCCTGTCCGGATTTGTTCTTCTGCCTTAGCGTAATCTCCTTGATGATATAGAATCTCACCAATCTCGACATGGGCAATACCTATCATGCGACGATCCCCAATATCCTGGTAGATCTCTAACTCGCTCTGTTTTAAGATCAGGTTTTCTTCAAATTCCCCCTGAACCGATAACAGGTACCCAAGTGTTTTGAATATCATCACCTGAGTTGTTGGATCATCGACTACTTGAAACTTGTTTACACTCTCTCTGAGTAGTGGTTCAGCATTTTCCATCCGGTAATAATGATACAACTCAGCAATTCCCAGGACGAATAAATAGCATCCAAGCTCGAAAGGATCCCCGTCTTGCTGCACACTCGCTAAATTCTTCGCCATTTGCATGTAAAGTTCTTTGGATACAGACCCTCCGCCCATCAGGAATCGCCAAAAGTATATATATAAACGGGGGGTTTCCGTTTTCGTATCCCTTGAGAGTTGAAATGCTTCTTCATATATCTCGATTAAAGGGATGGGGTCATAGCCCAGGTTAGCAAGTAACCCTTGAATTATCAGAGTAAAGATCCGCTCACTGATCACCTGGGATGGATCCAACCGCGGATCATCCAATATTCGCAGGCTTTCCTGTATCGATTGTTTTGCCTCCTCGAAGCGCTCCAAATTCATATTTAACGAAGCTTCCCAGGTAAGTAAACGGATGGATAACCGAGCTTGTCGAGCGAAATCATCCACGGAAGTTACTCCCTGGATAGCTTCGATTGTCTTAAGACAGGTATCGAGTCCTTCGGTGAAGCGCCCTCTGCGTAGTAAAAACGTGCATAGTCCATCCACGATCTGCTCGAGAAAATCCAAACGCTTTTGGTAGACAGCCCAGTCCCAGGCTGCTTTTATATTAGCCAACTCTAATTCGATCTCGCGCATTACCTCGCCCTGTCGTTCGCCACTCAGTTGTCGGTTCCAATCCCATTGGCGAGCACTGAAGTATGCGCAGTGGCGGCGATGGGTTTCCTGGTCGTCCGCTGGTAACTGCTCCAGCCTTTCTGCGCAGTACTGGTGCAACAGGTCATGCAAGTCAAACCAGCCCTGTGGCGTGCGTCTCACAAGTGATTTATCCACCAGACAGGATAACTCATGCAAAGAGATCCCCACCACTTGTTCGGCAGTCTGACGGGAAAAACTGCCCTTGAAAACAGCCAGGCGCGGAAGCAGAACTTGCTCCCGGTTGCTTAGCAGGTCCCACGAGTAGTCAAATACTGCTCTCAAGCTGCGTTGTCGTTCAGGGAGGTCTACCACCGAGGCTTCAAGAATATCCAGGCCGCGGCTGATCTCCTGTGTAATGTCCTGGCAAGAGAGGGTATTTACCCAGGTAGCTGCCAGTTCAATGCCTAAAGGCATGCCTTCCAAAAGCTGCGTGATCCGGCTTATTGCGACTATATCCTCTGGCTGTGCTTGAAAGGTTACAAGTGCCCGATGCGAAGCCTGAAGAAATAAATCCACCGCACTGTAAAATTTTATATCTTCATCAATCTCAACAGACGCCTTCTTCGATTGTTCTGGCGGAAAATCCAGCCCCTTGACCTCCATCACCCACTCCCCTTGTAAATGCAGCCTATGGCGGGAAGTTATCAGTATTTTTACCCCAAAAGCATGAGAATGGATTTCTGTGAGCAGGCTTGCCCACTGAACCATTTTCTCAAACGAATCAAGGATTATCAGCAATCGTTTTTCACGCAAGAAATCGAGCAGTTGCTCTTCAGGTGTGGGACCATGTTGCCGGAGGGTCAACCCCATCGCCCGAGTAATAGCAGGTGCGAAGGACTGCCTGTCTTCTAATGTACTTAAGGGGATGAAAAATACACCCTGTGGAAATTCATTGGTCTGATTTTTACCAATCTCGATTGCCAAGCGGGTTTTCCCAATGCCTCCCGGTCCAAGCAGGGTGAGCAACCAGCAGGCTGGGTCTGATAGTTGTGCTGCGATCTGCTTAAGCTTCCTGCTGCCGACCGATGAACTTCGTTGTGGGGTTGGGAATGTTACTTACCGACCTGGTCGCTCTCATCCTCATCCAATCAGCCACACTAACTGCCTCAGATGTGGTTTGCGCCTTTTTTTTCGATGGATTTTGTAAGTTCCCATCTTGCATTTCGTAATTACCGGAGGCGATTACTTCGTAAAGAGCGGTTGTGGCAGGCTCAGGCGCGATTCCGAGCTCGACCTTTAAGATACGCTGGCATTCCTGGTACTGGCGCAATGCGCTGTGGCGCAATCCGTTACACGTAAAGGCGATCATCAACTGCCGGTGCGCCCGCTCATTTAGCGTGTCCAGCGCCAGCCAACGCTGTGCAAACGAGATTGCTTCGGTGAACAATCCTCCAAGCAATAGCTGGTTGACCAATTCCTGAAGTGATCTAGCGAAAATTCGTCGAAATGCCTCCTGTTGGAAAAACTGCCAATCATCAAAACCGGCGCTATCCCGCAAGCTGAAACCTGCAAGGAAATCACCGCGATACAACAAGGCCGCGTTATGCAAGTTCGCTACACATTCCGGACAAACGATTGCATCGGGGTGATTATGATTGGTAATAGCTGCTATTTGAGCTTGAAACTTTATTACATCCAGAAAAATGTCTGCGCACGGGTTGAGCCCTATCTTCTCCCGATCCGAATCCAACCAGCCTTCCCCGAGCAGGTTATTGATCTCCCAAATCGTGCGCCGTAGGTAAGCAAAGGCTCTTTCCTGTTCATACTCAGGCCACAGGAGTGCACTTATTGCTTCGCGCGTTTGCTTTCCCAGACATAATGCCAGATAAACCAACAATGCCAGCGCTTTATGCCGGCTGGTTTGCATAGGCTGACCATCTAGCTCAATGCGCAACGGTCCCAAAGCAAAAATGGCAAGATGGCTCATGAAAAGATTATAGCATCGGCAAGGTCGAATAGAAACACTTTTGGAAACGGATAAAAGACGCGCTCGATATATGCTTAAGTCAAATCATTTATCCATGCAGCAGTTAATCATTCATGGCATTGAAGTATGCCTAAATTCATATGATGGATAACTATACCGGATCAGGAACATTATAAAAAGGAGACTTTTATGAGCATCAAACTTGTCGTGCTTTACCCCTATGCAAAGGATCAGGAAGTTTTTGAACAGGCTTACACTGCTGAACACATTCCTATGGTTGCCCAGCTTGCCAAAAAATTTGGACACTGCACTAAAGTGGTTTACACCCGCGTGCTTATGTCACCGCAGGGATCATCACCATTCTGTCGTATTGCTGAACTGCATTACCCAACATTAGAGGCACTGCAAGCTGATTTCTCTACACCCGAAGCGCAGGAGCTGAGTGCCAATGCCGCCGCTATTTCCACGGGTGGTATTGCCGTTTCACTCGTCTGTGAAGAAGAAATCGAATCCTTCAATAATTGAAGAGGAAAAGTGGAATGAAAACCTTACGCAACCTGGCAGGCGGTTTACTGCTCTTGACTGGTGTGCTCCATCTGATCTCTGTGGCACTCACGAAATTCGAGCCGACTTCCATCATCACCATCGTTTTTGGGTTGGCATATTTAGTGATTGGAATTTTGTTGTTTCAGAACGGGCGCGTAATCCTGTGGCTCGCAGCGATCGTGCCGTTAGTAGGGCTGTTGCTGGCAATGGTCGGGATGTTTACCAATCCATCCTTGCTGGTTGCAGCATTTATCTTGATTGATATCATTATCTCTGCCTGCTGCTTCTACCTTCTATTCAGAAAGGTATAAACGCATCAGGTATAAGTTAGCTGTCGAGCTAACTTGACCTTAAATAGCCTATAATTATATAATCGCTTCGAGTAAAACAGGCTATCAATCAGACGGTTCGCGAATTGTTACGCCTCAGTCTCACTCCATCTCCTGCCGCCCCATCAAGGCGCGCAGCAAGGTGGTCTGGTCGGCATACTCCAGGTCTCCCCCAATCGGCAGACCGCGCGCCAGGCGCGTCACCTTCACCCCCGGGAGCTTGATCTGCTGCTGGATATACATGGCGGTGGCATCCCCTTCCATGCTCGGGTTGGTCGCCAGGATCAGCTCCCTGATCTCCCCCGCTTTCACCCGCTCGAACAATGCCCGCATGGTCAGATCTTCCGGACTTACGCCTTCAATCGGAGAAAGCACCCCGCGCAGCACATGGTATCTCCCCGTGAAGCCACCCGTGCGCTCCATCGCCAATACGTCCAGCGGCTCTTCGACCACGCACACGATCCCCGGGTCCCGCTCCGCGCTAGCGCATATCTCGCACTCCGTCCTTCCGGCGCTGGTGACGTTATAGCAGATCGGGCAGTCCACCGTATTGGCTTTCAGGTCATGCAAGGCGTCCGACAGACCCTGGGCTACTTCTTCTGGAGCGTTCAACAAGAAAAATGTCAACCGTGAAGCTGTCTTAGGGCCGATACCCGGCAGGCGCGAAAAAGCATCGATCAGGTTTTGGATCGGTGCGGGCAGAATCATGGATCAACCTTTCTTGAAGGCACAAGGTTGACAGAAACAATTGGAACGGAAAAATTCTCGATCACGGGATGGAATGAGAAGATTGCTTCGGGGACTTCGGAGGATGTTAGGATTATGAACTTCCTGGACGTCCCCTCGCAATGACAACTTGGTGGATAATTTCGGTAAATTGGGCACATGTACAATGAGTGAATAACCCAACGACAAATAGTTATGTTAAAACGGCAGCCCCCCCGCCAGGGGTCCCAGCCGCTCAGATGCCAGGGCACGCGAGGCATCCAGGGCTCCATTTACCGCCGCCAGCACCAGGTCTTGCAGCATCTCGATATCGGCGTCTTTCAACAGCTCCGGGTCGATCTCCACCGACTGGCAGCGCTGGTCGCCGGTCATGACCACCTTGATCGCGCCGCCGCCAGCGGAATAGTTCACCGTTTCCTGTGCCAGCTGCTCCTGGGTCTGGGCGAGCTGTTCCTGCAGCTTTTGGATCTGCTGCATCATACCCATCTGGCCACCTTTTTGGGGAAAGTTTTGCTTGAATTTCGACATAATTCACTCCTCTAGATTTTCTCTAGATTATTGGATATCTACGATCTCACCACCCAGGTCACGCAGCGCTGAGGCTACCATCCCGTCATTATCCACCTCTGATGGTGGGGTACTCTTCGTAGCCGAGGTTAGCACCACCTGCACAAATATATCCCTGCCAATGACCTGTTTAAGCACCTTCTCTAGCAGCTCAATATTCGCAGGGTCTTCGAGCCGCATTTTAAGTACCTCGCCGCTCATACCCAGGGTAAGTGTATTGCCTTTCAAAGAACGTGATTTTACCGAATTCACCAATGCATTCAGGCTCGAGTTCTGGTTCTTTAACTGTGCCAGGACCAAATTCCAGCTCTTGTCCAGGCGTTGATAGGTGATCGCATCTTCGGGGCTCATTTCCGCCTCTGCCGAGGTTGCAGGGCGTGTATCTTTCACTTGCCCCGCTTGGTTGGTTGGTTTGCTTGTTGGTGGATTGGACGAGGGGGTTGTTGTTGGCGGTGACACTGGCGTTGACCTGTTGGTGCTGGGCGCATTATCTACCGCAATAGCTTCGATAAATGCGATTTCCAACGGTAAAGCCGGCTGCCAGCTGCTGCGAGTTTCCGTCGCAGCCTGATTGAACGCCTGGATCACCCTTAGCAGCTCGGTGACGGTCAGCGCCTGGGCATGGCGCGCCATTTGAGAGCGCACCTCCGGAGTGGCATCCACCTGGGCGGCATTTCCCATCGCCACCAGCAGCAAGCTGCGCAAGTAATCCACGATTTGGCGAGCAAACTGGCGCGGGTCGGAGCCTGAATCAAGGCTGCGGTGGATCGCATCCAACCCTTGAGCGGATTGGTGGTTAAGTATAGCTTCGATGACTTCAATCACCGCCTGGCTGGTGGCAGTGCCCAGTACATCCTGGGCAAGCTGTAAGGTGATGTTGTCGCCTGCCGAAGCCAGCTGGTCCAGGAGTGAGATGGCATCGCGCATCGACCCCGTTGCCTGGCGGGCAACCAGGCTGAGCGCTTCCGGCTCGGCGCTGATTTTTTCCTCATCCGCCAGCATCCTGAGATTGTCGATGATTTCCTTCACCGGGATGCGCCGAAATTCATGGCGCTGGCAGCGCGAGAGCACCGTCGCCGGGATCTTATGCACTTCAGTTGTCGCCAGGATGAAGATGGCGTGGGGAGGAGGTTCTTCCAGCGTTTTTAGCAGGGCATTGAACGCCGCCGTGGATAACATATGCACTTCATCGATGATGTACACCTTGTAGCGACCCTGGTTCGGAGAAAAATTGATCCTGTCGCGCAGGTCACGAACATCATCCACACTGGTATTCGAGGCGGCATCAATCTCAATTAAGTCCAGGAAGCGTCCCTGGTTGACCGCTTTGCAGTGCTCGCACTTATTACACGGGCGTTTCGCCAGGTCCTTATCCAGGCAGTTGACTGCCTTCGCCAGGATGCGCGCCGTGGTGGTCTTGCCCGTCCCGCGTGGACCTGCGAACAGGTAGGCATGCGCCACCCTATCCCCGGTGACAGCATTGCGCAAGGTCTGCACCACATGCTCCTGGCCAATCACCTGATCCCAATGGAGCGGGCGCCATTTACGGTAAAGGGATTGTGACATAACTAGAGTGTATCAGACTGAATCAGTTCGGTCAATCTTACCCAGGGTGTGTCATTCACCGACGCAGCCCAACAGCCAGCCCCTTTCATCACGAGCCAACAGGGTATTCGCCTCTGAAGGTCCCCAGCTTCCACGCCGATACAGGGCAAGATCAGGGATATTGCTCGTTTCCCAGCCGCTGGCGATCGAATCGACCAATTTCCAGGCAGATTCAATCCCATCTGAGCGGGTGAAGAGCGAAGCGTCTCCGCGTAAAGCTTCCATGAGCAGCCGTTCATACGCGTCTGGGAGCACGCCACTGAATGAGTCGCGGTATTTAAATTCCATGTCCACCGAGCGCATATCCTGGTCTGAATCAGGCACCTTGGCTTCAAACATCAGGTGAATCCCTTCATCGGGCTGGATGCACAGCGACAAGATATTGGGGATGAATTTAAATTCGTCCGGAAGATGGAACATCAGGTGGGGTGGTTGTTGGAATTCCACGATGACCTGCGAAGTTTTCGCCGCCAGGCTCTTACCTGAGCGCAGGTAGAACGGTATCCCCTTCCAGCGCCAGTTATCGATATACAATTTTACGGCTGCATATGTGGGTGTTTGTGAATTTGGTGCAACTCCCTCGGTCTGTCGGTAACCTTCATATTGGGCACGCACGGTATCGGTGAGGGTCACCGGTCGGATGGAAGAAAGTAATTTGAACGTCTCATTGCGTACCGCGTCCGCCTCAAAGGAGGCTGGTGGTTCCATCGCTACCAGCGAGAGCAGCTGCAGCAGGTGGTTCTGGAACATATCGCGCAGCACACCTACGCCGTCATAGTAGTCGGCCCGGTGTTCGATGTCCACCGTCTCAGACACAGTGATCTGGATATTATCCACATAGCGCCGGTTCCAGATGGGTTCGAAAATCGTATTGGCGAAGCGGAAAAATAGGATGTTCTGCGCTGTTTCCTTCCCCAGGTAGTGGTCAATGCGGTAGACCTGGCTTTCATCAAACACTGAATGCAGTACTTTGTTCAACTCGCGGGCAGAGCTGAGATCATTACCAAAAGGTTTTTCCACAATGATCCGCCGCCAACCCAGGGTCTGGTCCACCAAACCAGCCTGACCCAGGCATTGGACTACGGGGATGTAATGCTCCGGGGCAGTTGCCAGGTAGTACAGGCAGTTGGCAGACTCACCTTCGCGCTGCTTAAGGTACTCGCCCATGCGTTTAAAATCTTCAGGGGTATCCAGGTTGCCTTGAAAATAGACCAGCTTGGCTGAAAATTCGTCCCAGCGCACCTGGTCGAAGCTTTCAGAGCTGAAGGTCTTCACACCTTCCAGAAGCCTGCTGCGGAAGGTTTCATCGGTGTATGGGCGGCGGGCGAAACCAACAATTTCACCACAATGGATCATTCGCCCTTTGATATAGTTGTTATACAGTGCCGGCACAAGCTTGCGCCAGGTGAGGTCTCCCGAGGCGCCAAAGATAACTATTGTGGTCAGTTTTTCGTCATTTGACATGTTCGGTCTCCCGCATTCGCCTGATGAGTATACCGCAAACCAAACTCTATCATTCAACCTGTTGCCAGCATAATCAAACAGCAGTTATTTTAATTGCGCGCTGGCATCCTCAATTCGCTGCAGCACCTCTGCCGCTTCATCAGGTCCGGCGATATGCACGGTGCCATCCCCGTCAACATGGGTGGGGATCAGGTCATAACCGGTATATTCCGTGCCATTAAAATGCAGCTGCAGGATCACCCCTTGCTGGTGTGCCAGGTCCCAGGTCTGGTCGAAAATGAAGTTCCCCAGCCCATAAAACACATCAATGCCATCCAGTTGCTGGATTGCCTGGACGACGTGGGTGTGGTTGCCCACCACTACATCCGCCCCGGCGTCCACTGCCACCTGGGCGAAGTGCCGCTGGTAGCTGTTGGGTTCTGAGGTGTCTTCTGGTCCCCAGTGCGGCATGGCGATCACCACATCCGATTCACCGCGTGCGTTGGCAATTGCCGCTCTCAGGTTTTCATCGGTCAGCTCTGCAATCCCGGGCGAATCTTCCCCTGCAAACGCGTTAGGTTCAACCATCCCCAGCGAGACGAAACCAAAGCGTATCCCTTTGACTTCCACCACAACAGTTTGTAAAGCATCTTCCTGGTTCATGCTTGCCCCCACCGGGAGGATATTGTTCGCTTGCAGGTTATCCAAAGTGTCAAAAAATGCACGGTTGTAATTATCGCCACAGCTTGCCCCGGAGCAGTTCTTGATGTGGTTGGTCGCCACACTCATCACGTCGAATCCTGCCTCACCGGCTGCTTCAGCACTCCGTGAATCACCCACCAATACATAGGTCACTATGCAGCCAGTGTGGGTGGAAAGGTCGCTCAAGGTAGCATTCAACGTACCCACTGCCAGGTCTGCCCCCGTTATAAGATCGCGCACATTATCATATACGTAATTGGCATCCCCGCGCGCGTCTATGGCGGACTGTACACAACGCGCTGGCACAATCACCCCGGTAAAGAGCAACGTGATCTGCGATGCATCTGATGCCTCAGTTGGCGGCGGTTGATCAGTCGGGGTTTGGGATGGTATGACCGGGGTGAGAATATCTGGTGTACTCACCTCACCGGGTGTGGGCGTCTCTTCCGACGAGTGCAGGACGAATGGGAGTGTTATTGCCACAGCTGTGGGAGTGGGAGTGGGTGTGGAGGGTGCTGGTGAGGGGATGAAAGCTGTAGGTGGTATGGACGTTGGCGGAAGAGGCGTGGGCTGCACGATTGTAGGAATAACAGAGGTTCCCAACCCACTGCAGCTGCTGAGTAGCAACCAAAGCATAAAAATCAGTCCTGCATTTCTTATGATATGTTGAAACTTTTTCAAAACATTCTCCATTCAGCTCTCACTCACGCGATCGACTCTCTAAGGCAGATTGTATTTCAGTTATCACCTGGAGATCAGTCTCTTCTCGAGCTGCCCTTTCCAGTGACTGGCTGGCGACGTCGATATCGATCTGTCCCAACGCCCAGGCGGCATGCGAGCGTACCAATGGATCAGGATCACCCAACAGTGCCTCGGTCAGAGGTGGCACAGCCTCAAGGCTACCCAGGTTACCAATTACCACCGCAATATTGCGTAAATAACCCCTGCGTTTGGCGCGCCTGATTGGGCTATGACGGAACATTTGATTGAATTCACTCGCCTGCAGTCGCATCTGTCCTATCAGGTCTGGGTCGGAAATTGTCCGAGTGATATTATATGCCGGATCAACCTTTGTGCCTGCAAAATGGTTCCAAGGGCAGACCAGCTGGCATACGTCGCAGCCGAACACCCACCCATCCATGATCGGTCGCATTTCAACCGGGATCGATCCTTTAAGCTCGATGGTCAGGTAGGCGATACAACGGCGGGCGTCCAGGGTGCGATCGGGTAGGATGCAGCCGGTCGGGCAAGCGGTGATGCAGCGGCTACAGGTGCCACAGCGATCGGCAGTAAAAGGTGGGTCGGGTTCGAGCTCGATCCCAAGCAGGATTTCTGCCAGTAAAAAGTAGGAGCCTGCCTGTGGATTAATCAAGCAGGTATTCTTTCCAATCCATCCCAACCCGGCACGCTGAGCCAGCTCACGTTCCAGGATAGGACCAGTATCGGCATACCAGCGGTTTGGGACAGTGTGCCCAACCTGCGCTTCAATGAAGTCGACCAGGCTTTGCAGCCGAGTGGGCAGGGTGAGATGATAATCCTCACCCCAGGCATAGGCGGCGATCTTACCATGCGGACGAAGTTCATCACCGGTGTTTACCGGCTGTGATGGCGGTGCCGGGTAGCGCAGACCCAGCACCAGCACAGAACGGCACTGTGGAAAGAGTAGATCTGGATGAGCACGGCATTCTCGAGAGCGTGGAGTGTCCAGATAGGTCATCTCACCATGCCGTCCCAGCTCCAGCCATTCCGCAAAGACGTCTGCATGGGGTAGTGTGTCACTCAATGTTACCCCCACCAGTGAAAACCCTAATTGTTTTGCTTGCTGTTTAATTACATGCTTTAGGTCCACGGACAACCAGTTCCTGAAATAAATTGTAGCGCAAGAAACCTTCTTGCGCTACATGACTGAATCGAGAGTAAAAACTTAAGGCGTACAGGTAAGGTCGAACGTGGCCTGGTTGGATGAAGTATCCACGGGGCTGGTGACATGCAGCCTCACCCAGCCTATCCCGGTGCTGGTGAATGTCAATTCGGACGGTATATAGTATGTGCCTGCATCAAAAGTGCGCGTTTGGGGGTTGGGCAGGATAAACACAAAGCCTGGTGTATCTGAACCGGCTTCCAGCTTATAGGTTAGAGTGGCGCTTTGGTTGAGGGTGAGGGCTGCGGTAAAAATGAAGGTGTGTGGGCACGTGCCATTATAGGTCGGGTTGTCCACCGACATGCTCAAGCTGGTGATCGGGTTGGAGGGTACGCCAGTGGAGGTAGCCGACTGCGTTGCGACAGGAGTGCCTGCAGTAGGAGACGGGTTCGCCCCGCCACTACCAACTGTAATCAAGACGTATACCGAATCGTTAAAAAACTGTCCGGAGGCACTTTTCATTTTCCAATAGCTCTGATAACTACCCGGAGTGGTGGGGGCCACCATATCGACCGATATTTCAATCTGCGCCCCGGGTGCCACAGATTGTGCCAGCGGCACTGAGGTTATACTGCCCATCTTCTCTCCGCTAATATAGGCAAAGGAATAGGACGTCGTCCAGGTGGAGCTGCCGGCGTTCTGCAACTTCCAGGTTTTTTTGAAGGCAGCTCCGGGGGCGATCACTGTACCATCTGGGATAGTTACATCGGCGACAAAAATTGCCCGTTCACCCGATGGCCCTGGAGGAACAGGGGTGATAGCGGTCGTCTGGGTGGGGGAAGGGGTCAAACCAGCTGCCTGCGTCTGTACGGCGAGAGCGGTTTGCGCAGCTAGGGTCTGAGCGGGATCAAAGGTCGGTGAGGGGGTGACAGGCGTAGCAGACGGGGTAGAAGCAAAGATTTGAGTCACCATGGCTTCGGCGGTTTGGTTAGCAGCGGTGAGGACGAGCCCGGGGTCAGAAGTGGGAGTAGCAGGTGCCTGAGTGAGGTTGCTGGCTAAAATCATGGCAATGATTATAATTACCAGTACCGCCACTCCAGCTAAAATTCCAATCAACACTTTCTTGTTCATTATTTCTCCTCAACTATCAGGCACATATTCAGTTGTGCCTTTTGTGCCAGGGAATGATCTCCTGTATTATTAGTATCGATAATTATTAATCACAAGGGGCGGCAGGTGCGCCGTGTTTATGATACCACGGTTAGCCTGCCGCCATAACATTGTGTCAAAATCAATCGGATGTGGGCGCGGGCTACCTTTCGATTCTCGGTGCTACCCACAAAGCATAATCATTGTCCCATGATCCGTTGGTAAGTACCACCAGCTCGAACTGGACCGTATGACCCACCAGAGCGGAGAGGTTGACGTCCAGGGAGGACAAGGCTCCATCGCAATTCTCAGTCCATTCACCCACAGTTACTTCCGTTGAGCCTTCAATATAGCGGATTTGGAATTTAACACTTCCTGATCCACAATTGTAACGGAGCCCGATCTTGGTGCGCAGGTGGTCATTGGTCTGGATGGTGTACGCTGGATAAAGTCCCAATATCATGCCATCAGTGATTTTTTGGGGATAGGTTGCAAGGAGACTTGCGTAGGTAATCCCGTCTTCCATCTTGACATTAGCAACATTTATCGCCACACCGGGTGAATCATTGTCAGGGTCTACCCAGGGAATACTGGTGGTTGCGTTTCTCCAGGCTGCATTCGGTCCTTTTGCAATGAAGTCATACGAGAGCGTGTAAGATGATGTTGGCAGGGGCGTCGGCGTTGGCGATACAGACTTGATCTGCACCCAAAAACTCTGGTCAGCATTTTCGCCGATGCCGAATGATGTGCCGCCTGCATTCCGTAAGCGCCAGTTACCCTTATAGGTACCCGTTGTGGTTGGTGCAATCAATGTCACCGAGATGTCGACCGTGCTGCCGGGAGGAACAGTGCCATTGGTCAGCTGTGCGGTTGCGGGTCCGCTCATCGCATCGCCATTGTAGAAATAGATGGTGTAACCCGAAGTCCATGAGCACGCCCCGTTGTTTTTCAGCCGCCAGGTTTTAACAAACGTGCTTCCGGATGCGATTTCCGTGTTATCAGGAACGGTTATATCCTTTACAAAGGAAGCACGATCGCATGGGATGGGAACAGGCGTCGCCGTTGGCGGAATAGGTGTGCTGGTTGGGAGTGGCGTGTTGGTTGGGATGAGCGTATTTGTCGGTTGAGCCGGGGTGACGGTTACCATCTGAGGTGTAATCGTTACCAGTTGGACAACTAAGGTTGAGCTCGCCAGGACGACCGGCGTCCCTTGGGCGATATTGGTCTCTTGGGCGCTCAAGGTAGTAGCCAGGGTTTGGGCTGCGGCCGTATAAATCATGTCGGGGCTTTCCGTTTGTTCACTACTACTGCCAGGAAAATTACATGCGCTTAATAAAAGCAGGATGCCAGCCATCAATAAAAGTGGACGTATTCTCTTCGCGAACATATGATCCTCCTTAAATAATTTACATATCATAAGACGCATAGAAGGGAAATAAAGTTCCGGGCGCAGTTATTACAACCCGCTTGACCAACCTCCCCTCATACTTACAATATACACGAAATTATGGAATTATGTTCAGCAAGTTTTCGGTACTGTTAATCCTGAATGGCTCGCCCTGCATGGACCATGGCCCTGCCCAGGTGATGCGGACATTCATAACCTGGCCGGTTAGGTCAGCCTCGTCTTCGATGAAGACCAGTTTATTGGTCGTTGTACGACCCTTCCAGCGACCTTTCACTTTTTCTTCGAAAAGGACCTGCACTATTTCACCCTGGTAGCGTCCAGCAATTTCTGCAGCGATGCGTTCCTGTTGTGCTTCCAACAGGCGGAAACGGTGCATCTTTTCATCCGGTGAAACATCATCTACAAAGCGCCGGTCTGCCACTGTCCCCGGACGGGGAGAATAGCGCGCCAGGTGTGCTACGTCGAGCTTTAGCTCTTCGAGCATGTCATAGGTGCGTTGGAATTGGACTTCTGTTTCCCCGGGGAAACCGACGATGATATCGGTGGCAATAGATACTCCCGGCAAAGTGCCAATCAAGCGACTGCGTATCTTTTCCACCAGCCGGCGGTAATCATCAGCCGTGTACCCACGGCGCATATTTGCCAATATTTGATCATCACCAGCCTGGACGGGTACTTCGATGTGCGGCATCACTTTCGGCAGCTCAGCTACCGCATCCAGAAGCTCATCAGACATCCAGCTCGGGTGCGAGGTAAGGAAGCGAATACGTTCCAGTCCCTCAACCTCATTTGTTAAACGCAGTAATTCTGCCAGGTCTGGTCCTTCGGGCAAATCTTTGCCATAGCGGTCCACGATCTGCCCAAGTAAGGTCACTTCACGCACACCCTGGGCTGCCAATGCGCGTACCTCCTCCAGGATGGTTTCTGCCGGACGACTGCGCTCAATCCCGCGCCGGTAGGGGATGATGCAGAATGTACAGGCATGCGAACAGCCCAATACCACCGGCACATGGGCTGAAATCAACTTTCCCCGCTGAGCAGCTGGCAGCGGTAGGGCAGCATCCATGCCCCCATCACCGTCCATGAGGGCGAATCGCCTGGTGGTCTCTTCATCTTCCAAAAGCCGGCTATCTTCTTGGGTCAGGTAGGCGATCAGCGGACCCGGATCGGAAGGCGGGGAAAACACATCCACAAATGGGAAACGTTTTTGAAGCTTGTCATGTCCCTTAACCCCCACCAGGCAGCCCATCAGGTTGATTACCAACTCTGGACGTTTTTCTTTTAACGGTTTAAGCGAATACAGCCTACCGTAGGCCTTATTTTCAGCGCTTTGGCGGACCACACAGGTATTTAGAACAATGACGTCGGCTTCCTCTGCGCTGCGGGAATAGCTCAATCCCATACGTTCTAGTGCGGATGACACACGCTGCGAATCGGCCACGTTCATCTGGCAGCCTTCAGTCCAAATGTGATATTTCATACCGGGTATTATAACTGAGCAGTTTTTCTTGCTGATGAAAAATAAATGAGTCTATGTTTGTGCTTTTCTGCTCATAGTTTTCTAATCGGATAATATAAATGTCAGATGGTAGAATAGCGCCTATGCTTAAAAATCATGCAAAGCAAATCCTGTCGTGGGGATTCCTGGTATTTTCTGTATTCGTTCTGGTGGTGGTACTGGCGTTTAATATACCATCCATCAGGTCCAGGCTCAGCTGGCGGGTTGACCTCGCCATGACCTACTTGCGAGGTGTGATCAACCCCGTCAAGCCTTTCCCGACCGCCGCAGAGGCCGTCGTTTTGCCTACCCAGGTGCCCACGAACACATCCACTCCTATACCCACGCTTAATCCTGACCTCGCAATTGCAACACTCGCGCCCACTTCCACACCGCGGCCCAGCCCAACGCCGATCCCGGGTAAGGTTGACTTGCCTGCGCCTCTATGGGAACTGCAGGGTGCTAACAACTGTGGCCCTGCCACATTGGCGCTTTACCTGCGATATTATGGCTGGGAGGGCAATCAGGATAACATCGCCCAGGTGGTCAAGCCGCTCACCGAAGACCGCAACGTCAACCCGGAGGAGCTGGTCTATTTCGTTCGCACCCACACCGGTTGGCTGAACACTGAGTTCCGCGTTGGGGGTGATCTCCAGCTGTTGAAGCAGCTAATCGCGGCCGGGTTCCCAGTGATGATCGAGGAGAGCTTCTATTTCGAAACACCTTACTGGCCCAATGACGACCTGTGGGCAGCCCATTACCTGCTGCTGACCGGTTATGATGACAGCGCCCAGACTTTCACTGGTCAAGACAGCTTCCACGGACCCAACCAAATTATCTCAGCCAGCATGCTGGACGGATACTGGCAAATTTTCAACCGGGTTTATCTGCTGGTATACCCTCCTGCTCAGGAAGCTGCGCTTAAGTCAATTTTGGGTGATAACTTTGACACAAACCTCAACCGCCAGCATGCCCTGGAAGTTTCACAAGCCGAAACCCAGTCGCAACCATCGAATGCATATGCATGGTTCAACCTGGGTAGCAACCTGGTCTATTTTGAGCGCTACGGCGAAGCCGCCACGGCTTACGATACCGCCCGTCAGCTCGGCCTGTACCAACGTATGCTGCGCTATCAATTTGGTCCCTTCTTCGCATATTTCCATGCCGGGATGACGACCGAGCTGGTGACGGTGACGGAATATGCCCTGGCGCGTACTCCCAACTCAGAAGAAGCGCTGCTCTGGCACGGTTGGGCCATGTACCGCCTGGGGAAGAAGCTCGAAGCTGTGGCCGATTGGCAGAAATCGCTGGAATATCGCCCCGGCTACCAGGATGCGCAGTATGCACTGGATTTCATCGCCGCCAACCCTTAGTCTTTCCAGACTTGATGAGAAATTTATAGAATGCTATTCCTACCCTATTGTCGCGGTTGATCAACCGGTGGAGAAAATTCAATAACCTGAATGAGTTTATCTCCCTGGGGTAAAGCCTAGAATTAGGTCATTTTCCAGTGAGTTTTTCATACATATAGCGGATATTTGCCTGGTGTAAACGCTCATACTTGTTCTGCGAAAAAACTGGGTAAGTCGAATCGGCTTCGGCTTCACCGGCGCTGTGACCATAGCGAATGTGCTCAGCGGTACGATCCCAGGTGACCTGCAAATACTCACGCAAGGCGATGATCTCTGCCTCTCCGCACAGCACCCCATGACCGGGGATGATCACCCGGGCATCGAACTCCAGGAGCCTGCCCAGGCAGTCAATCCAGACGGGTATTTCGGCATCGAAGATATACGGATAGCGACCTTGAAAGATTAAATCGGAGGCGAAAAGCACCTTGCTTTCAGGCAACCAGACTATAGAAAGGTCGGGGGTATGACCGCCCAGGTGGATGACTTTATATTTCACTCCGCCCATATCCCCTTCGCAGCGGTCTTCGAAAACCTGGTCGGGTAATTTAATCTGTAAGCCTTGAACCGTCCGGCGAAACTCCTCAGCCTTTTTAGAATCGGTCCTTTTTAGCTCATCGATGTAAGATTGGAACTCTTCCTTGCTCCACTCACTTTTTAAATTTGACTGCATCCGCTCCTGGCATAAGCGATGAGCCAAAATTGGGCAGGTGAAAACCTGGTTGCCCCAGGTGTGATCGCTGTGGAAGTGGGTATTAATCACCAACTGTATCTCCTCCAAACCGACGTGCAGCGCATTTAGCAACGACAGCGCCTCAGCTGGAGAAGAGGTGGTATCGATCAAAATCATCCCCTTAGGGGTATGGATTAAACCCGCATTGACACCTTCTTCCACCCGGATGAAAGCTGAGGCGACTGAATCAATCCTGATGATTTCCATATACTCTCCTTTACTTCAATAATTCGTATCCCACCTCACGCCAGAGCAGTGCATCCAACTGGACGGCCATGGCTCCAGCTGCCAGCATGGATTTGAGCTGATCCCGGGTATAGACACCGCCTGCACCAATCGTCGGGATACCCTTCTCCTTCAGCTCGTGCACCACCCTCAGTGCCATGGGGAAGATCGACGGACCATACAACCTGCCCTGAATGGTTTCTCCCCTCTCCAATGGGAGCATCCCGCGAGGTGGCGCCAGGCTGACTGCAGCTGCACCAGCCTGGATGGCGGTTGCTGCAAGCTCTGCGCTTCGTTGCATGGGCAGCTGTACGATCAGCGGCAACTCACCAGTCGCGGCTTGAACAAAGGCTGATACCTGCTCAATACTTGCATCGCTGGTCAGCCCTAGCTCCAAACCGCTCACCCCATCCACATTCTCCAGCCTGCGGGACATCCGCGTTAGCTCATCAACGGTGCGTGCCAACAGGTGTACAATCACCGGAATAGGAGAATTCTGCCAGTGGCGGGCATAATGGCGCAGAACAGCAGATAAACCTGGGTTGGGATAGCCCGTGTGCAGCAGGAATCCTCCCGGATAGGCTAGATAACGTTGACCGCGCGCTGGAGTGCGGGGCGTCAGGCTGATCGGGTTGGTGACGAATACCCCCAGGCTGGACCAATCCAACGCATTGTGGGTGTCTGGGCTAAAACCCAAAGTACCGGCCGCGTTCATCACCGGAGGGTCGAAGGTCAGATCATGCTTCGCCATACTGCCTCATTCCAAACAATATCAGAGAAGCGCTCACCATTTTAGAATACTCAGGTCAAACACAGGTCCATCTTCACACACCAGTTTCAAGCCCCTGCGAGCAGGCACGGCACATGCCCCGCACTGCGCCATCCCCACACATGGGAGTGGTGTGGTGATCAGCGCTTGCGCCGGGCAAGGTAATCCTGTTCCATGAGACAGACCCAACACATCTCTCAGCTCAGCCAACCGCTCCAACGGAACATCCAAGGCCATAAAATCCGGCCAGTCCAGCGAATCGCTCAGCGTGGTCAGCGGATAAACTTCCACGGCTGATGACAGTTTTGGAATAGATAGGTCGGTAAACAAGGTCATACCCACGTGAGTGTTGGCTGCCTGCTGAATCACGGGCATCAGGCGTGAATTCGTCTCACCCAAGACAGTTAATCCAAGGCGTTGGAGGTTGCGCGGCAGGTTGAAACCATGCCCGAGCGGTCCTGCCAGGTGGAGGACTGTTCCCGGTCCCCAGGTGACATGGAACAATGGTGCTGACCAAAACCCCTGTTCGATTCGTTCTATAAGAAAGATTGGGATGCCAAGGGACATATTTGAGTCATACGGATCACTCGCAAGCAGATACTGCCCGGCAGACGGTACTGCGCCTTCTGGGCAGGAGAGGCATGCTTCCAAGTGCCCTCCCGACCCGAGGCGGATTTCAGTCACCCGGCCAGTAAAATACCCCATGTCTGCATGTTATCACAAGGCGTCACATTTTGGAAATCACAGAACTGAGATAATCTGAGGCTCGCCTGGTGAATGCACGGTATAGTTGCCGTAAATAAGCCGTACAGTGCCGGTGAGAAGGTCACCGAGCAATTACGGGTATAATCAATCTGGAATTTGAAAGGAATATTCTCCCGGAGGCTCCATATGAATGTAGCAAGTATTGTCAAAATTCTCGCCGGTGTAGCCTGGATCGCGTTCTTTGGCATGATCGGCATCGTCGTTTTGCGTGCTTCACGCAACAAAAATGTCAAGGGTTCCGTGACCGTTTTACTGGTTGTCCTGGCTAGCGCGGTAATCCTATCCACTGTAGCGGCCGGGTTGGTCTTCATCAAACCGGAGGACCGCGGGGTGGTGATTTCTGCTCTTCAACCCACAGGTTACCGTACGGAACCCCTCCAGCCCGGTCTGCGCTGGATCATCCCCTTCTTCGAAAACGTAATCACCTACCCCATCTTCCGCCAGAGTTACACCATGTCCATTGCTCCCAGCGAAGGTGCCGTCCAGGGGGATGATTCGATAACCGCCCGAACGGCTGACGGGCAGGAGATTTTCGTGGATGCCTCGGTAATCTTTGCCATTGATCCAGCCAAGGTCGTCCAGGTGCATATTGACTGGCAGGACCGCTATATCGATGGGTTAGTTCGACCCTTATCGCGCGGCGTGATCCGGGATATCGTCTCGCAGTATAAGGTCGAGGAAGTAGTGACTTCCAAGCGGGTGGATATGACAAACCAAATCTCACAAGGTCTACAGCAAAAACTTGGAGAGAACGGCTTGAGCCTGGTGGAATTCATCCTGCGCAATATTACCTTCTCGCCAGAATATGCCGCCTCGGTGGAGCAGAAGCAGGTGGCGGAGCAGCAAGCCCAGCAGGCAAAGTTCGTGGTTGAGCAGCGCAGGCAGGAAGCTGAGCAAGCCCGCCAGGTTGCCCAGGGTCAGGCAGATGCAGTGGTGATCAACGCCCAAGGAGCAGCTGATGCCCGCATCATCCAGGCTCAAGCCGAGTCACAGGCTTTGACGCTGATTGAAGAAGCATTGAAAAACAACGACAACTTGCTGCTGTACCAATACATCAGCAAGATCGCTCCGGGCATCCAGGTGATGCTGGTGCCGAATAATAATCCTTACCTGCTAACCCTGCCCACCCTGGCAGCTCCGACTTCGACCGAACCTACCGTGGTTCCCACGCCTGTACCAACGCAGGTACCCTAATAAGTTTCATAAACACGCGTACAAATATCGATGGCGATACTTTTGGTACAAAAAGATGAGCGAGCAAGAAAATAAACCCTCCGGACGCCAGATCCGCCTGACCAGCCTCTCCAGCTGTGCAGGCTGAGCGTCCAAACTGAATGCGGAAACGCTGGCGCAGGTGCTGCGCCCCTTGCAGGGAATTTTTAACCCCTCCGATTACCCCAACCTGCTGGTAGGGTTGGGTGAGCCGGATGACGCCGCCGTGTGGCAGCTGGACGATGAGCGCGCCCTGGTGGTGACCACCGATTTTTTCACCCCTGTGGTGGACGACGCTTATGATTTCGGTGCCATCGCTGCTGCCAACGCTCTTTCGGACGTATATGCCATGGGAGGCAAGCCCTTCCTGGCGCTCAATATCGCTGCCTTGCCCCCCGACTTACCCTCCGAATTGATCACCAGTATCCTGCGCGGTGGCGCCGATATCGCCCGGCAGGCTCAGGTGGTTATCGCTGGAGGGCACACTGTCCAAGATCAGGAACCCAAGTACGGTCTGGTTGTTTTGGGTTTTGCTCATCCCCAGCATATGCTGACCAAAAAGGGGCTGCACCCTGGAGACATCCTCGTGCTCAGCAAGCCGCTTGGGTTTGGCACCACCACCACCGCACTTAAACGCGAACAGGCAGCCGCATCAGACGTTGCCGAGGCAGTCGGGTGGATGAAGAAGTTGAACAAGGCAGCCGCGGAGCTGGCGTTGGAATTCAACCTCCAGGCTGGCACTGACGTGACCGGCTTCAGCCTGCTCGGGCACGCGTATGAGATGGCTGAGGCATCCGGTGTTGGAATACGCTTCACCTATCAAAATATCCCCTTCATCTCGGGGGCACGCCGGTACGCGGAGCAGTTCATTTTCCCGGGGGGCACTTACGACAACCGCCTTTATTTTGGCTCCAACGTCCACTTTGATGCCTCTTTAGATGAGCCTTCCCAACTGCTGCTGTTCAATTCACAAACGAGTGGAGGGCTGGTGCTCGCCGTACCCCCTGATAGGTTGAACCAGCTTATTACCCGCGCCGCTCAGGTTGAGCAACCCCTGTGGGTGATTGGCGAGGTCATCCAGGGGAAAGGTATTGAAGTATCTCAATAACTGCGATACATTTATGAGCACACAGAGCAAAAAGAAATCCGGCCTCTGTGTGTTTTTTTCAACGACGGTGCATTATGTCAAATGATGCGGAATTCAAATTTACCTCCCGACGCTCACCTGTCTACGGCAAGGGCGGTATGGTTGCCACTTCCCAGCCCCTGGCGGTCGCTGCCGGGCTGGAGATTCTATCAATGGGGGGAAATGCGGCCGATGCGGCCGTTGCCACCGCGGCCGCCTTGAACGTCACCGAGCCTACTTCCACCGGGCTGGGTGGCGACTGTTTTGCATTGTACTTCAACGCAGGTACAGGTCAGATTAGCGCTTTGAACGGCTCAGGGCGTGCTCCCAGAAGCCTGTCCATCCAGCGCTTGACCAGAGAAGGAATCACAGATCACTTACCTACATTTCACCCGTATACGATTACCGTACCTGGAGCATGCGCGGGTTGGTGTGATCTCCTGTCCCATCACGGGCGGCTACCCATCAGCCAGGTACTAGCCCCAGCCATCCGCCTGGCAGAACGAGGTTTCCCGGTCACCCCCATTACTGCATATTATTGGGAGCGCAGCATCCCCCGCTTGAACAGCGCTCCCGGCGGGGCGGCACTGACTATCGATGGTCACTCTCCTCGGGCAGGGGAGATTTTCCATAACCCCGGTCTGGCGCGCACCCTGCGCAGGATCGTCGAAGGCGGTAAAGATGCTTTTTACCAGGGCGAGGTCGCCGAAGGCATAGCCCAGGTGGTCCAGCTTGCTGGCGGCTGCCTTAGCGTGGATGACCTGGCGGATCACTCCAGCACCTGGGAACAGCCCATCAGCACCAGCTATCATGGGCTACGGGTGTGGGAATGCCCTCCCAACGGGCAAGGACTGGCAGCTCTCCTGGGGCTGAACTTGCTGGAGGGCTTCGATATTGCCTCCATGCCTCCTCTTTCAACGATGCGCTTACACCTGATGATTGAAGCCATGCGCCTGGCGTTTGCCGATACACGCTGGTATGTGGCAGACCCAATTTTCAACCCCGCACCTTTGGAATGGCTGCTATCGAAGGATTATGCGGCGGAACGGCGGAAGCTGATCCATCCTGAGCAGGCCACCCTCGACCAACAACACGGCACCCCCACCTCATCCTCAGACACGGTCTATCTCACTGTTGTGGATGCGGAAGGAAATGCCTGTTCGTTTATCAACAGCAACTACATGGGCTTTGGCACCGGTATCGTTCCATCTGGTTGGGGCTTCACCCTACAGAATCGCGGGCTGGGGTTCTCTCTCGACCCTGCCCACCCCAATGCACTCGCACCAGGCAAACGCCCATATCAAACCATCATCCCTGGGATGATCACCATCAACTCTAAGAGTCCATCTGGTATTTCCAAAACGCTCTATGCCAGCTTCGAAGTCATGGGCGGATATATGCAACCGCAGGGGCACCTGCAAGTGGGCTCATCGTTGGTGGACGACTGCCTGGACCCGCAATCTGCGCTCGACTTGTCTCGCTTCTGTATCGACGACGGTAGCGCTGGTGGACGAGTGGCGTTGGAGGAGGGCATTTCAGCCGAGGTGATGACCGGATTGGAAAACCTGGGACACTCCATTTATGCAGTCAATGGGCAGGGGCGTGCGCTCTTCGGGCGGGGTCAGATCATTCGCCGTTACGCTGATACAGGCGTGTTGTGCGGCGGCTCTGACCCACGGGCCGACGGCTGTGCAATGACGCTGTAATTCTGAAAAGATTATTTTCTGCCTGGAATCATCAGGGGTTTGTCTCCCGCGCTACCCCTAAATGAGTTTAGGTAGTCTCAGGGGGCACGCTTTCCGGAACCGTCTCTGGCGGTGTTGCGGTAACAATCTCAACCTTATCTTCCATGGTGATTTGACCCCGCAGAAACGCCCCCTCTTCGGTGGAAAATGTGACCGTGACCACATTTCCCCATACCTTACCGGTGGAGCGGATTTCCAACCGCTCGGCGGTGATATCTCCCTTGACCGCTCCGGCGATGATCACCGTATTGGCGCGCAACGTCTGACAAGTCACCCGACCCGTCTCTCCCACTACGAGCAACCCCCGCATGGCGATATCGCCCTCGAATGTGCCCTCAATCCGCACCCCACCACTGCCACCCAGGTTACCCTTCCAATTAATGCCGGCGCTCAATACGGAAGTAATCCGGTCCAGCGTTGCGATTGCTGGCGTTGTTGCAGGCACGGTTGGGTTGGGGTCAGCTTTCTTGCGGAACATTTTACTCCTCTGTTTAAATCATTCACATTCAGGCGGTTCAGGCACCCCAATAATATTGTACCCCGAATCTACATACAGCACCTCGCCGGTGATTTTTGATGCCATAGGTGAACACAAAAATACGGCTACCTCTCCGATATCCTCGATGGTGACGTTCTGCTGTAAGGGTGCCAGCTTGGTGAAGTGGCGGTACATATCCTTGAATTTTGCCACTCCTGCTGCAGCCAGGGTGCGGATAGGACCTGCCGAGATGGCATTTATCCGCACACCTTGAGGGCCAAAATCGTATGCCAGGTAGCGCACAGATGACTCTAACGCCGCCTTGGCAACCCCCATGATATTGTAACCAGGGGCTACTTTCTCTGATCCATAATAGGTCAAGGTCAGCAAGGCTGCACCTGGCGTAAGATGTGGTTGGAATGCCTGCGCGATGGCTGTAAACGAGTACACACTGATATCCATGGCGGTATGAAAACCTGCCCGGCTGGTGCGGTAGTAAGGTCCGGTGAGCTCCTCACGATTGGCAAACCCAATCGCATGCACCAGGATGTCCACCTGCCCAAATGTTTCCACTGCCTTGCCCGCCACAGCCCGAATTTCATCATCTTTAGATACATCGCAAGGCTCGATGAAATCGCAATCTATCGTTTTAACAAGCGACCGCACCCGTTTCTCCAACACCTCGCCGGCATAACTCAACCCAATTCGAGCGCCATGTGCTTGAAATGCTTTGGTAATGCCCCAGGCAATTGAACGCTCATTGGCAACACCAAAAATAAGTGCGTTTTTCCCAGTTAGTATCCCCATATCAATTCTTCCTTTGTTTGTTATGCAATGGTCAGGATCGAGCCCCGCGTTTCAAGCGATAGTTTCACTGCGTTTACGATCGCCTGGCGCGCCTGTTGGACCTGCGGCAGGTGCTCGTTGATGTACGCCCATGCCAGCTCACGTTTCCTCTCGGAAGCACGCCCATCCTGCAGCATCAACCAGGAGTTGACTAGGTATACCGCCATATCCGCCAGGTCGGAGGCGTAATAATCGATCACTTCACGCTCTTTCTCCTTCAGGATGTCGGTGGCTGTTTTGAATTGGGTCGTCTCGTCACACAGCTGAGCTTTGAGCCCAGCAAGCTCATCCCCGTAATCGAGAGCTGCCCATTCATCCAGCAACGCGTCCAGGGCATGCCCGAGCAATTTCCCTGTGGCAGCAACGATCTGGAGCTGGCTGGTGCCTTCGTAAATATTGGTCACACGCACATCCCGGTAATGGCGTTCCACGTTGAACTCACGCATGTAGCCTACCCCACCATGGATCTGCATCGCCTGGTTGCAAACCCGGTTCCCCATCTCAGACGCATAATACTTCGTCAAAGGTGTCAGGGTCTCTGCCAGGTTGGAAGCTTGTTTCAGCTTTTGGCGCAGGTTGGGGTCTGGAGCGGCATTTGCTTCGGAGAGCTCTTCATAAACCTTAACCCGGTCCACCCACCTGGCAGTCTCGCAACCTAATGCACGCGCAGCCTCGATCTCACCGCGCATCGAAATGAGCATGCGCGTGACGGGTGGCAATTCACAAATGGGCAGGTTGAACTGGTGGCGTTCGGTAGCATAGGAATATGCTTCACGATAAGCGGCTTCAGCAATCCCTACCGCCTGTGCACCAACTGCCAGCCTGGCGCCGTTCATCAAGGCCATTGCGTAGCGCATCAATCCATACCTGCGCTTGCCCAACAGCTCAGCTGGAGTGTGTTGGAACTGTACTTCGCACGTTGGCGAGGCATGGATGCCCAGCTTATTCTCGATCCGCCTAATACGCACCGTCTCGTCCCGCTCAACCACAAAGAGGGATAAGCCACGGGCGTCTGTTGAACCAACCTCACTACGTGCCAATACCAGCTGGATATCGGCACAGCCATTGGTAGCAAAGCGCTTGACACCATCGATATACCATTTACCGGTAATCTCATCTAAAGTAGCCTTGGTCTGCACTGCCCCCAGATCTGAGCCGGCATCTGGCTCAGTCAGGATCATTGCTCCGGAAGCTCCATCATGGCTGAAGCGCGGTAATAAACGGGCTTTCATCTCAGGCGTCCCATACTCGTTGATGGCTGCAGAAATCTCCTGCAGACCAAACACGGTCATCAAAGCTGCATCGGCTCTTGAGACGATCTCCACCATCATCTGGAAGATCGACTCGGGTAAGTTCAGACCACCGTATTCCCAGGGCAGCATGGCTCCCATCAGGTCAGCCTGCTTGAGCGCCATCAACCCCTCCTGGGTGGCAGCTGCGTAGGTCACTTCACCATCTTCAAAATGCACCTCTTCGAGGTCAGCCTCACCCGAGCGGGGAGCGATCACCCGGGCGCATATCTCACCCAATACCTCCAGCAGCAGGCGGTAATTATCCTTTGCGTCGGCATAATGACGGGGAGCAGCCGGGTATTGACTGGAGTAACTGTAACCCTTCTCTTTGATCTCGAGCACATCCTGCAGCTCAAGGTGTTCCAGGCGGAACTGCAAGTCAATATTATCCAGGAAAAAGTTGTCGCTCATTGCATCTCCATGTTCATTTGGCTTTTTCACGCAGTGACTTGATCAGCAGCGGCAGCACTTCAGCCACATCCCCCACGATTTTGTAGTGCGCAATCTGGAAGATAGGGGCATTGGGATTGGTGTTGATGGCGATGATCTTGCTGGATTGGTCCATCCCAGCCCGGTGTTGGATCGCACCCGAAATTCCCGCGGCGATGTACAGCCGCGGTCTCACTGTAGTGCCGGTCTGTCCAACCTGGTGTTCGCGCGAAATATAACCTGCATCCACGGCAGCGCGTGACGCCCCAACCTCGCCGCCCAGCACATTCGCCAGCTCGCGCACCAACTCGAACTCCTCCGGGCTATCCACACCTGCTCCTGCTGATACGATCACGGCGGCATCTTTCAGCTTTACGGTGGGTGTACGCGTTTCCCGGCTCAATATTTTTAGCGCAAAATCTGCCGGTTCGAAAGCTACCTTGACTCTTTCGATCCTGCCTCGGCGGTACAGGTCCGGCTCAGCGCGCCGCATTACTCCTTCGCGTACTGTTGCCATCTGGGGACGTGTTTTGGGGTTGACGATTGTGGCTATGATGTTACCCCCAAAAGCAGGCCGCACCTGGTAAAGCAAGTCTTTATAGACCGTATTTTCTTTTTTGGAAGTGAAATCACCAATCTGTAAATCGGTGCAGTCTGCCGTCAGGCCGACTTTTAGTGCACTGGCAAGGCGAGGCGCAAGGTCGCGCCCCACCGGGGTGGCCCCGATCAGGAAGATATATGGTTGCCATTGGCGTGCCAGCTCGCTGATCACTCGGCAGTAAGGCAACGTGCGATACAGCTCGAGCTCGTGGTCATCAGCAAGCATCACCTGGTCTGCCCCATGCTGGACAATCTTCTCCGCTAATTCAACGACCTGGAAGCCGCACAAAATTGCCCACACTTCGCTGCCCAGCTGGTTGGCAATCTCTCTGCCCTTCGCCAATAATTCCAGGCTGACTTCAGTAATTTGCTGTTCGTCCTGCTCGATAAAAACCCAAACGTTTCGCTCAGCAGTCATTTTTACACCTCTAATCGACAATATATTCCTTCACCAATTCGGCGATCAGTGCCTGAATCCCCTCGGGGGTCGGCTGGATTTCCTTGCTGTCGGTAGTTTCGAGCACCACATAGTTCACCTTATACACCTGGGTGGGTGATCCGGCCAATCCCAGACCGCCTTCATCAACAGACAAATCGGCAGAAGTCCAAACCTCGATTTTCAGGTTGCGCTGTTGAAGGTATTCACTCAGCATCTGCTCATCGGTGAACTCGCTCCATTTTTTAAGCAGCTTTGGGTATTCATTGGGTATGGCGGCTAATTTGTACTCAATGCGCTTACGGGCTGAAGCCGGGCGCGGCCGGTTAGCCGACCCAACCACGGTCAACAAGCAGGGCAAATGACAGCTGACCAGCTCCGTCCCCAGCTCGAATGCCCTGCGCACCACGATTTCATCCCCTTGCAACTCGATGACCGCTTCTGCGTAGGTGATCTGGGGGATGCCGAGTTTTTCAGCTACTTGCGGACCCACCTGGGCGGTATCCCCATCGATTGCCTGCCGCCCGCAGAAAACCAGATCGTACTCACCCAGTTTATCTATGGCAGATTTCAGGGAATATGAGGTCGCCTGGGTATCTGCTCCAGCGAATTTTCGATCGGAGAGCAAAACCACCCGGTCAGCGCCTCTAAATAATGCTTCCCGTAAGATTTCGGCTGCTTGGAGGGGTCCCATGGTTATAACGGTGACGCTGCCCCCATACTGCTCCTTTATTCTCAGCGCCATCTCCAATGCGTTTAAATCTTCCGGGTTGAAGATTGCCGGCAGGGCACTACGGTTCATCGTGCCATCCGCGGTCATCACTTCACCAGTCACATTGTGCGTGTCAGGCACCTGTTTTACCAGCACCACAGAATGAACATTTCGATTAAGAGGCATTCATAGCTCCTTCAGGTAGGAATTTCGGGAGATATTCCGAGGGTGTCAGGCTTCATACCTGGCAAGGAAGCGCCAGGGGATGCTCTTCCAGGGCTCGGGCACACTATTTAAACCCACACGCGGCCCAATGGTCACGCATGAATCAGGGATCGCTTCACCAGTTTCAACAAAAAGTTCTGCCTCAGGGGCGCATAGGTCAGCATCATTCTGCATCCGGTTGATAGACAGCGCGATACAGATTTTCCCTGGCCCATCGGTCCATTGTTTTTGCGGTCTTCCCGCCCTCCTGGTGGCAATACGGTCAATTCCTTCGGTTGGAACGATCCCCCGGATGAGCACCGCGGCCGGGAAACCTTCCTTCTCGGCGACAAAATTCAGCATCCAATAATTCCCGTAGGTGAAATAGACGTATGCCCGACCGGGAGGTCCATATAAAACCCGCGTGCGGGGAGTTAATCCTACATGGGCATGACAACCCAGATCTTCCTCACCATTGTAAGCTTCGGTTTCGACGATGATACCTGCCGTACGTTCCCCATCTTCCAGGCGTACCAGGCGCATCCCAAGCAATTCACGCGCCACCTGCAAGGTTGGGCGGTTAAAGAATTGACGGTCCAAACGCAGTGCGGAAGTCATCCGGCAATTTAACCACAAACACCTCAACCTGCACAGCGCTATTTTGGATCCATTTTCGGGTTATCGATTATCTAGCGCGACTTTTTGCTGTCTTTTTTTACACCACTGATTTCCGGAGCAGACAACTTCGGCGGACAATTAACCAAACGCTTACGAAACGTTGGGTATCCCTTTAGTTTGCGCGCTATTCTTGCTATGGTATAATGGCAACCTCTCGGGCGGATAGCTCAGTTGGTTAGAGCATCGCGTTGACATCGCGAAGGCCGTAGGTTCGAGTCCTATTCCGCCCACTGCTCCATCGATAGCTCCTCTCGTAATTAGAGAGGGGTTTTTTGTTTAAAGCTCAATGTAAAACAATATTAACGATTGTTATAATTTGGATAAATTTGATATAATAGATTATAATATTCCATTGAATAAAGGTGGGTTTTGACTTAACCTCGGGGACAGATTATATGGAAATGCCAATCACAGAGCATGTTTCATTAAAACCAGTCGATCTAATCGATTTGACGATTCTTGTTGATAATTCAATTGATACCCTGATCCCAAGCACTGAACTAGCACTCCGCCCTTTCCTTCCATGGGATTATTTTGACCGGGAACACCTGATCGCCGAACATGGATACTCTCTCTACCTAACAATTTTTAGGGACGGGCATGAGCAATCGTTATTATATGACGCCGGTTTGGGTCGTGATACTGCCATTCACAATTTGGATGTGCTTGGTGTTCGAGCCAATGACCTGCGCGCTGTTGTGCTTTCACATGGGCACGCTGACCATCATGGCGGGCTCGAAGGAATTTACCAGCGAGTTGGGCGCCAGCGTTTACCTCTCGTTCTTCATCCGGATGCCTTCCTTCAACGCAAGGTGGTATTCCCAACCGGGACGGAACTTAAGTTACCCCCTCCCAACCGCGGTGATCTCGACCGCGAAGGGTGGGATATCGTGGAAGAGCGCGGACCTTCCTACTTATTAGATGACTCGGTGCTGGTAACCGGTCAGATTGAACGAACCACTGATTTCGAGAAGGGTTTCCCCATACAGATGGCGAGAACGAATGGGAGGTGGGAGGATGATACCTGGATCTGGGATGATCAGGCAGTTGTTTGTAACCTGAAGAGCAAAGGTCTGGTGATCCTCTCGAGCTGTAGCCATGCAGGCGCGATAAATATCATCCGCCATGCCCAGCGAATGACTGGAATTGAACATATTCACGCTTTTGTTGGCGGATTGCATTTGACCGGTGGCCTTTTTGAAAATATTATTGGACGGACGGTTGAGGAAATTGTTAGAATTAAACCTGATGTCATCGTGCCCGGGCATTGCACAGGCTGGAGAGCCACCCATGAACTTGCCAGTCAACTCCCCGATGCCTATATTCAACCAAGTGTCGGTACCCGTTTACATTTCGCCTGATTTCCGCCTGAATTCATAGGGAGGCTATTATAATAACGCGTGGGGATATTCTCCCTGCTTGTTAATTTTTTTATTCAGGAGACCTGCATGCTGCTTCACTCTGCCTCCCAACTGCTTACAATCGCCGGCGCGCCCCAGCGTGGGCATGACCTCGGTCAATTAGGCATCATCCCGGATGGTGCTGTTCTGTTCAAGGATGGAAAAATCCTCGCCGTAAGCACCACCGCTGACCTGTGCCAGACTTATCCCCAAGAAGAGACTATGGACGCAGGAGGTCATGTAATCATGCCGGGTTTTGTTGACCCGCACACTCACCTGCTGTGGGTAGGCGACCGGGCGGCCGAGTTCGAGATGCGTCTGGAAGGTAAGACGTACCTGGAGATCCTGGCTGCCGGCGGTGGCATCCTTTCCACAGTGCGCCTCACCCGCCAGGCTTCCCTCGAGATGCTGATGACTGAGACCCGTCCCCGCCTGCGAGAAATGCTCGCTCACGGTACTACCACCGCCGAAGCCAAGACAGGGTACGGTCTGCAAACTGAGACAGAGCTGCGCATGCTGCAAGCATTGCTACTCCTGGATGCGGAAGGTCCAGTGGATATCGCCCCCAGCTTCCTGGGCGCCCATGCCATTCCTCCCGAGTACAAAGACGACCCGAATGGCTATACCATCCACCTATGCGCTGAAATGCTCCCTGCCGTACGACAGTGGTGGGAGGCCCACCTTCCCGACCGCGTGCTGCCCTTCGTGGATGTGTTCTGCGAAACTGGCGCTTTCAGCCTTGAACAGACCCGCCGCATCTTGGAGACGGCTAAATCCTTGTGCTTCCCGCTCAAGGTGCATGTCGACGAGTTCGACAACCTGGGGGGAGCCAGCCTGGCGACTGAATTGGGGGCTGTCTCTGCCGACCACCTGGTGAGGACCTCAGCTGCTGACATCTCTGCCCTGGCGCGTTCAGGTACAGTTGCCGTGGCGCTACCCTGCACTCCCTTCGGCCTGGCTGAGCGTGAATACACCCCTGCCCGAGCCATCGTCGATGCAGGCGGATTGCTAGCGCTTGCAACCGACCTCAACCCCGGAACTGCCTGGGGCGGTGATATGCAGTTCACCATCGCCCTCGCCTGCCGCTACCTGCGCCTCACCCCTGCTCAGGCGATCGTTGCGGCTACACTCAACGCCGCTGCAGCTATCAACCGGGCTGATCGGATTGGCTCCCTCGAACCGGGCAAGCAAGCTGACCTGCTTATCCTCAACGTCTCGGATTACCGCCAACTGGGCTACCGCTTTGCCGCCAACCTGGTACAGACGGTAATCAAAAAAGGTGAAGTCGTATTTCACCAATTGTAGATTGAGCTCGTATTTTTTTTTACGATAACCAACAATAAATGCCAATACCAGGTCCAGAACTGTCATAGGTAAAGCGCCCGGGACGCAGGGGATAATTCCAATCCAAATCATTAAATCCCTCCCCTGCGCCCCTACAACAATTGCAGGCTGGTTGATGGTGACCATCCCCTAAAATATATTAACTGATTACCTGGTCCGAAACCCAACAATCGAAAGCGAGAAACCCGATGCCCACCAACCCCATCAAGCTCAGCCCTTCTGACCTCACCTTCCTGTGGGACGAATGCCCACGCTGCTTCTACCTCAAGCACGTTCATAGCATCACGCGGCCGGCCGCCCCTTTCCCATCAGTCTTTGGCGCCATCGACCGCCTGATGAAAGCCCACTACGCTGGACGCCCAGCGACTGAGATCGTTCCATCCCTACCGCCCGGGACGATCAGCGTTTCCGAGAAGTGGATTGAATCGGTCCCCGTGGAGATTGTAGGTCACTCCTTGAACTGCTTCTTTAGGGGCAGGGTGGACGCGATGATCGACTTCGAAGATGGCTCTCATGGTATTGTCGACTTCAAGACCTCCGAGCCTAAACCCAGTCAAATCCCCTTCTACAGCCGCCAACTGCACGCTTATGCATATGCCTTCGAGCATCCCGCCCCCGGCAAACTGGGGCTTAGCCCCATCTCCAGGATGGGTTTGCTGGTGGAAGCCCCGCACGCCACATGGGTCGCCACCACAGAGGAGATTAACTTCCATTTCACCACCACCTGGTTGGAGATCCCTTATTATGAGGATGGTTTCCTACAATTCATTGACCAGGTCCTTTCTCTGCTCGAGCTGCCCGAACCCCCGCCCGCTAATGAGAAATGTGCTTATTGCCAATACCGCCAGCATGCGCGTGAGCACGGGCTGTGATTGGGTGACTGCTCCTGTTCGGCGCTGAGTCACTGATGAAGGTGATAACCCAGAAACCTCGCGAAAACTACTGGGGTAATTCGTCTTTATAGGTAAGGTTTGAGATTTAACCAACCAGATCAGATATCATAAGGAAGACAGCAATATCTTGTATATCCTGTGTTTTTGATGTATATTAATTGAGATAGGCAACCAATAATCCAAGATCGTATAAACAACTAAAAAATTAATAAGGTGGTGAAACCATGCCCCCAATGCTCGAAGTACAAAACCTGGTTAAAAAGTTCGCTGACTTGACTGCAGTGGACGGTGTCTCGTTTGATATCCAGGCAGGTGAAGTCTTTAGCTTACTGGGACCGAATGGTGCCGGGAAAACCACAACCATTTCGATGCTCTCATGCTTGCTGGAACCAACCAGCGGCGACGCCATGATCAACGGTCACTCCGTCACCAAAGAGGCGTTGGAAGTCAAGCGCATTATCGGGGTTGTGCCGCAGGAGATCGCCCTTTACGAGGAGCTCAGCGCACGCGAAAACCTGACCTTTTGGGGACAGATGTACGGTCTGGGGGGTAATAACCTCAAGACTCGGGTGAGCGAAGTGCTGGAGCAAATCGGGTTGACCGAGCGCGCCAAGGACAGGATCAAGACTTATTCGGGCGGTATGAAACGGCGAGTAAATATCGGCGTTGGGCTGCTGCATAAGCCACTGTTGCTGTTTATGGATGAACCCACGGTCGGCATCGACCCGCAAAGCCGCCGCAGCATCCTTGACTCGGTCAAGGAGCTGAACAAAGACGGCATGACGGTACTCTATACAACGCATTACATGGAGGAAGCCGAAGAGCTCTCCCATCGGGTGGGGATCGTCGACCAGGGTAAGATGATTGCCATTGGCACCCAGAAGGAACTGACCCAGCTCGTTGGCGAGAACGAGACCCTGCGACTACACATGGGAGAGAACGTCGATATGCAGCCGTTGATGGACGCTTTGAAAGAACTGCCCCAAGTGATCCACGTCAGCGCTACAGACAATATGGTGGTGCTGATGGTACCCGAAGCGGATGATGCCCTGCCACCTGTGCTGGGTAAAGCCGACCGGCTGGGTTATAAAATTCGCTCCGTCGATATCCAGGAACCCAACCTGGAGGCGGTATTCCTGAAACTCACAGGAAAGGCACTCAGGGATTGACCATCTCACCCTGACCATTGAATGGTGTGTACATAATACCGGATCTGGATGCCTGATTGCAGTCATCAGCAATGTGAGAGGCGGTATGAAGTCTGAGTATATCCATGAGGAGTTGTCCGCGGTGTGCCAAAGGCGATCAATAAACGAGGTACGCATATGAAAAAAATCCTCCAGATTGGTTGGAAAGACTTACGGGTGATCTTTCGAGATCGGGCGGCGTTGATCTTAATGCTTTTAGCGCCCTTTGTGCTAACAGTTGCCATGGGACTGGTAACCGGGTCACTAGGCAGCTCCAGCAGTGGTATCGAAAAGGTGTCGGTGGTGGTAGTCAACCTTGACCAGGGCGATCTGGGCAACTTGCTGGTGGGAGTACTTAAATCTCCAGATCTCAGCCAATTGCTTGCTGTGCAAGAAAATAGTGATGTTGTTGCTGCGCGCGCCCTGGTGGATACCAATAAAACCGCAGCAATAGTAATCATCCCGGATGGCTTCAGCACCAGTATGATTCCAGAAAATGGAGCGGCAACAGCAAAGCAGATCGAGGTATATAAGAACCCCAGCCGGACGATCGGCGCGGGTATCGTACAAACAATTGTCGAGGATTTCCTCAACCAAGTTGAGACGCGGAATATCGGTGGGCAGGTGGCTATGCAGCAGCTTGTCGCCAGTGGCCTGGTGCCCCCGCAGCAGATTGCCCAAGCCGCCAACCAGATATACACACGACTGGCAAACGACCCATACGTTTTGCAAGTCTTGACGCTAAACACCAAACAAGCCGCGGCAGGCGAAGAGCAGAACCTTTTAATATTTCTCGCTCCCGGTTTCGCCCTGCTGTTCCTGATGTACACCGTCAGCCTGGGGGGTAAATCTCTGCTCACCGAGCGCCAGGAAGGCACCCTGACCCGTTTGATGAGCACACCGATCCGGTCCAGCCAGGTGCTGGTAGGTAAGATGACCGGTACATACATGATCGGACTGGCGCAAATGACGATATTAATTGGAGCCAGCGCCTTGCTGTTGGGGCTGAGATGGGGGGATCCGTTGGCTTTGGTTGTATTGTTGATCACTGCGGTAGCTGCCGCAACCGGTTGGGGTATGCTGCTGGCAGCACTGTCCAATAGCCCGAACCAGGTGTCTTCCATCGGGATGGCGATGACCCTGCTGTTCGGGTTGGTGGGAGGCAGCTTTTTTGGAGGTACACTCACTGGCGTGATTGGCTACATCGGCATGCTCACCCCAAATTACTGGGGGCAGAAAGGGTTTAACACCCTGGCGAACGGCGGAAATCTGCAGGACCTGCTCCCGGTTTATGCTGCCCTGCTGGTGATGGCGGCTATCTTGCTGTTGATATCGGTCTCGATTTTCCGTAGAAAGGGTTTGCTGAAAAGGTAAGGCAGGAGAGACACCATGTTTAAAATTATCGCCATCGCTTTTAAAGACATAAAGATCCGCAGCAGTGGGAAAACTGAGTTGTTATTTTTTCTTATCCTACCGCTTGTATTTACAATACTCCTTTCTGGGATGTTTTTCGGCAGTGGGTCAAACAAGATAGTGATGGTGGTGGTGGATGAAGACAATACCACGCTCTCCGGCGAGCTGGTGAGCTTGTTGAAAGCTTCTGCTGTTGTTGCACCATCCCTGATGACGCTTGAGAATGGCCAGAATGCCTTTGACAACAACGATGCCTCAGCTATCCTTATCATTCCCAGCGGAATGGAAGCCGGTCTTAAAGCAGGCCAGATGGTAGCATTGGATTTTAACCTGGACCCATCCAACAACAATGGCCTCGCCGTCCAGCAGGAAGTGAAAAAGGTCATCAGCCAGATTGCCCGCAGCGTGATAGCAGCCAACATCAGTGTGGGGGAAGCCGACCTGGTCATGCCCTTCGCGGATGCAGCGCTACGCCAGGCGTATTATGACCAGAGCCTGGTGGCGGCACAGCAGCAGTCTGCCAATACACCGACCCGCATCATCATCACCCAACCAGAGAACACGCTGAAAGCTCAAAACCAGCAAGAAGCACAAGCTGCCCAAGCGTCTGCCGGTCAGCTCATTATCTGGGTCTTTATACCCCTGCTGGGCACCAGTGAGCTGATGGCGTTTGAGCGTGTGTGGGGCACGCTGCGCCGCCTGGTGACCACACCCACGCGCAAACCGACCTTCCTGCTGGGGATGATCACCGGTCAATTCAGCTACGGCCTCGTCCAGATGCTCATGCTGGTGGTGATTGGGGTGCTGCTGCTCAAAGTACCTTGGGGACAAAACCCACTGGCGCTGCTGGCATTGCTCGTCAGCTTTGGCCTGGCAGCGGTGGCGATGGGCACCATGTTGGGTACCTTTACCCGGACCCCCAGCCAGGCCAGCGGTTTGAGCATCGCCTTGGGGATGGTGATGGGGCTGCTGGGCGGCTGTATGCTGCCGCTCGAGGTGTTCCCACCAGCGGTCGCCAATGCGGCCAAAATCCTGCCAACCACGTGGGCGATGATGGGGATGACCCAGCTGACCGTGTATAACGCAGGTTTTTTGCAGATCCTGCCTTATGCTGCCGTATTGTTAGGCTTCGCGCTGGTGTTCTTCGTGGTAGGGATTTTAAGGTTCCGCTACGAGTAGGGATGGCTGAGTCTCATTTCACTCGGGGCAGACAATCTGGAAGACCATAATGCTCCCCCAAAAAACCTGGGGGGATTTCGTAATGACTAACTTTTTAAGGACTGATTGCCACGTCCAAGCAGACCATTGCTACTCGCAATGATCGATGATTTTAGAAATAATCGGTTGAGATTTCCGAAGTGCGTGTTTACGTAGATTTAAGATTTCTCATTATTAAAACACCAGGGACTTTCACCATCTGTCCCTGGTGTTGGAAGGTACATTATTACGAAGCGCTTCGCTTGCTGGGGTTAGTTTTTACCCGTTACGGCAGGAAGTTCCACGGGTTCACCTTGCCATAGCTCTCATTCAGCATCTCGAAGTGCAGGTGAGGTCCAGAAGAATTGCCAGTACTGCCAAAGTAACCAATAACGTCGCCCTGGTAAACGCTCTGCCCGCAACCGACATTCAGTACACTCATATGGGCGTAGAGGGTCTGCCATCCGCCATCATGGTCGATCACCACCACGTTGCCGTAACCCCAATTATTCCATCCGGCATATACGATCACACCATTATCGGAGGCGTAAATGGCGTCACCCAATGCTCCAGCTATATCGATGCCAAAGTGGTTGGTGGAGGGGGAATAATCGTAACCCGATAGCCGATGGTTGTTAGCCGGCCAGATGAAAGCCCCCGTTCCCACCGCCCCATCCACGATCGTGCCGCACGAGCCTGGACCGAGGATTTTCGCTACGCCAGGATTATCGCGCGAGATTCGGGCGCGCTCCAGGTGACATACTCGCGGTGACCACCTGGGACAAACAGCATGGTGCCCGGTTCTATATTGGGATGGGCAAAGTCACCCAGGGTAGCCGGGTCCAGATGGTTGCCCGCCCAGTTAATAATCACATCAGGCGTGACATTATAGCCATGCGCTACACCATTCAAACCCTCACCCGCCGACCAGCGGTGATAAGTGCCGTCCTCCGGCATGATGTTCAACACCACGCCGGGATTGATGTTGTGGGGGTCATCCGACAGGGTGTAGAAGTTGCCCCACAGGATGGTTTCGGGTTTCAAACCAAACATCTCGGCGATACCGAAGATGGTGTCGCCTTTTTGGATGGTATAGGTGGTGATCTCAGTGCGTGGGCGGGACGGGATGGTGGTATGGATCATCGCCATACGGAAGATGCCATGCTCATATCCAGTCCAGGCGGTTAAAAAGGGCGGCATGACCGCTGGGACGGCAGTAGGAGTGGGGGTAGGAGCCGGAGCTGCCAGGGCGGATTCTTGGGTTGGGTTGACATCAGGCTGCTGAAAATGGAAGTAGAAATAACGCATTCCCACCACTGCGAGCAGGATCAACGCCACCGTCAGGAAGGCGGTCCCGACGCGATAAACCGTCTCACCGAGACCCGCATGAGACAATCTGCCCGTGATCAATTGTATCCAGCTTTCTTTGGCTGTACTTTCCCCAGGGGGAGCCGCTTTCGACTCCTTCACCTCTTCCTCGGCGGCTGGGAATTCGTCGAGATATGGGTCATTTGACATGGTTTTTATTCCGAGGTTGCCTCCGGTATTATCGCCGGAAGCTGCTTCTCAAAGTGGTGAACCTCCGCAGGTTTGCATCATAACATCCCAAAGGACATGCGTCAAGTTACACAGATTAGGCCAGTTTAATGTCCTAGGGTTTGGTGACCTGGTTGATAGCAGCCTGGGCAGCGGCACGAGGCTCGCTTTGCGCTTTGAGCACATCCACCACGGCTTGCTGAAGGGCAGGTCCGAGGGTGGATACCAGGTCAACCGGGGGCATCAGCCGGGCGGAGGTGGAGATTTGCTGGAAAATCTCACTCTGCCCAGGGTCCGGCCAGCTTTGCAGCGCATCCAGGCGAGGCGGCAGGTATCCAGCAGCAGCGGTCCATTGAGCCTGGAAATCCTTGTCGCTCAGGTACTCAGCTAATTTAACGGCTAATATTCGACGTTCAGGGTCCTGACCAGCTAACGCCCAGCTGTAACCTGAAGCCAGGCTGTAAGGTGTTCCATCCGGTGTGGGTAACGCAGCTGCTGCCAAGTCACCTGTTCCAGAAAGCTGGTGACCCAGATAGGTCGAGGCCCACGTAGCTGCCAGCGGATACTCGTTGCTCATAAACGCTTCCCAAACCTGGGCATCACTTGAATACTGGGTAAGCCAGTACGGCATCACCCCAGATTGGCTCCCGCGCTGGTCAAATTCGAGGGTCCTCGTCAGAGCAGCCTCGTCCAGGGTTGGCCGTCCTTGAGCATCCTGCACGCTTCCACCATCTGCCAGGTAAGTACCGAGGGTGAAGAAGGCTTGCGGGTCTGTGGCAGGGAATAGCAATACTTGTCCTAAGGAGAGGGCAGTCTCCAAGTCGGTAGGAGGGGTCTGAACTAAGGACGGATGATAGGCCAACAACATTGCATCGCCGGCGAAGGGGATGCCATAGGTGCTGGATTGCACATGCGCCATCTGCCGGGCATACTCAAACCAGGTGCCGTCCTCCATAATGTTGGTCAGACCATCGTAGGGGTAAAGCAATCCTTTTAACGCGGCTGATTCCAACACGGGTCGCGGCAACAGGACCAGGTCAGGGAGCGCCAGGGGGGCAGCGACATTGGCAGCCACAAGTGAATTGAGCAAACCTCCCGCGCCTTCCAGGGCTTTGGCTCTTACTTCCAGCCTGACGTCGGGGTTCTCGCTGGCAAATTCATCCAGGCGCGATTTGAGCAGCTTGCTGGCAGGGCTGTTCCCCTGGGGATCAAACTCGGGCGGGAGCCAGAGGCGCACCAGGCGTGCACCAACCGGCAAGGTTGGAACCACAATTCCACCAGGTGGCAAGGGGGTGGGAGTCGCTACCGTCTCGAAGGGGAGGGCAGCGGTGGGTGACTGAATGCCTCCATTGGCAACTTGAGTGGCTTGTGATCCGTTGCCAAAGCTGATGGGAAGGCCGGAGCAGCCCACCAATACCACCAGCAGCAAGACAGACAAGAATCGAAAAGAGTGTTGGTTCATACGCACAAATTATGGAGCTTAAAGCGTCACCGGGTGACTGACCAGCTCGATCAAAAGCTGGACCGCATTCTGAACATCCTGAAAATCCACCATCTCTGAGGGAGAGTGTACATAGCGGCAAGGGATAGAGATGCACCCGGCGGGGATTCCCGCCCGAGTTAACTGCATGGCGCGCGCATCGGTGGAACCACCTTCCAGGATTTCCATCTGAAATGGTAAGCCAAGGGTCTCTGCACCCTTTACCATCCAGTCTATCACACGCTTATCCGCCAGCATGCCTCCATCGCGCACCTTGATGGCGAGACCCTTGCCCAGGCTTACGTCCATCCTCACCTTTGTCCGGCGGGGTGTATCACCTGTACCGGTCACATCCACCGCCAAGCCTAGGTCAGGGTCAATTCCAAAAGCGGCAGCAGTCGCGCCGCGCACGCCCACTTCCTCCTGGGTGCTGAAGACGAAATACAGCTGATGGGGGGTAGCTTTGAGCTGGCGCAAGGTTTCAATCAATACTGCTGCTCCGATGCGGTCGTCGAGCGATTTTGCCACCAGTCTCCCTCCAAGGTCAAGGAATGGACGGTCGAAAGTAGCCACATCGCCCACCCGCACCGGGGTCTCTACGCTGGTGGAAGAACCCATGTCTATATACAGCTGGTCGAAGGTGGGCATTTTACTCATATCATCCAGGGGCTCCAGGCTAATAACCCCCGCGGCACCATTAAGGAAGCGCACACGCCCGCCTACGCAGGTATATGGTCTGACGCCGCCCAAGGTGGTAAAGCGAACAAAACCATTTCCATCCACCTGGGTGACCATGACGCCAATTTCATCGATATGCGCCGCCAGCATGATCTTCATCCCATCAGTGCTCCCCGACCCTTTACGCACGATCAGGTTGCCGAGGGCATCCACCTTTATTTCATCTGCATACGGCTCAACTTCAGCCCGTACCACAGAACGGATTTGGGTTTCGTATCCGGAAGGACCTTGGGTTTCTACCAGTTTCTGGATCAATGGTTTCATGTGATCTCCTGAGTGCCTCGTGCTTTCATCTTGTTGGCGTGAACAGCCTCGCCAAGGTTATAAAATTTTTTCTACCGCTCATTGGATAATAAAGCCGGAGTCAGGTGCGAGATAGCAGCGGCGACCAATGCAAGTGTGTTCTGCCAATCGGACAGGCGAGCAATTGCTGCCGGACTGTGGTGGTACCTGCCTGGCACCGACACGGAGATACTG
This sequence comes from uncultured Chloroflexia bacterium, assembly GCA_963726315.1. Lineage (GTDB taxonomy): Bacteria > Chloroflexota > Anaerolineae > Anaerolineales > UBA4823 > FEB-25. The sequence goes on from CAVSBZ010000001.1 coordinate 41,923, forward strand.
GGAATGCCTTCACGCTGTTTATGGATAGCACCGGCATCTGTGCCCCCTCCGCCGGGTTGGCGGAGCTGGTAAGGGATGCGGTTCGCTTCAGCCGTCTCAATCAGGTATCGTATCAGGCGTGGATCGGACAGAGTGCCGGAATCTGCCAGGTAAATCGCCGGACCGGCACCCAGACGGGTATTGTAGCGATCATTCTCGTCAGTTTCCCAAGCGGGCAGGTCATAGGCAGGGGTTGAATCCAGGACGATAGCAAGGTCCGGGTTAAAGGCATATGCCGCCACCCGAGCCCCACGTGCTGAAATCTCCTCCTGCACAGTGAATGCAGCCTGCAGGTCGATATTGGGTGGAGCGTGTTTCACCAGCTCAATCAAGGTTGCCACGCCCAGGCGATTATCCAATGCCTTGCCGCGCAGACTGGGACCAAGGCGAACAAAGGTGGTGGCAAAGGTGGCGCGATCCCCGACCTTTTCCTTGCCTGCTTCCGGACCGACATCAATATGCAGGTCATCCACATCAATCGGTTTTTGGGAGTTGTCTCCATGGGCGAGATGGACAGGTCTTATCCCGATCACCCCAGGGATATGGTCCTTACCAATCCAGACCGATTTACCGGCTAAATCAGAGGCCGCAATCCCTCCGACCGTCTCAAAGCGGTAGATACCCTCACCCTGGCTATTGATAAGCATTAATCCCACTTCGTCCATATGGGCTGCCAGCATCACTTTTAATCGTTGTTCACCAGATCCGCGCCTGGTTGCGAGGACATTTCCTAACGCATCAACTTTCACCTCGTCTGCAAGGGGGCGGACCTCACTCAGGACAATCTTGCGCACCTCGCCTTCATCACCCGATACAGCGCAGGCGTTTGAAAGCTGTTCCAACAACTTAATCTGCTCGTCCCCAACCTGGGGGAATAGATAGTCTTCTGCCATCGATGTTCGTCAATCCTCCCAGGTTAAACTTATCCATGAATGTTGGGTCCAATTGAGCGATAAACTCCGCCGCCAACCTGCCTGCACGAGTAATATCTTTCAATGCGACCATCTCCACGGGTGTATGCATATAACGTAAGGGTATCCCAATGACCACATTAGGAATACCCTCGGCTACAACCACCATGGCATCAGAGTCAGTGCCTGAATAACGAGGCGCAGGCTCGGGGGTAATGGGAATTTCCAGTCGCTCAGCGAGCTCTTTGACGGTTTTGAATAAGAAAGGATGGACGACCGGACCCCATCCCAGGGTAGGTCCCCTGCCTAATGGAAATGTCAAATGACTGGGGCTGCTGGGCTCGCTGCCGAAGGTTACATCCATGGTGAGGCACAGGCTGGGATGAAGCTGGAAAGCAGAAGTCAAACCGCCTCCGTAGGTAGTTTCCTCCTGTACGGTCGCGACAGCCCAGACATCCCAGGTGTGCGGTCGCGAGTGCAATATTTCCAGGCAGCTGGTCAGGGCAGCCACGGCAGCCCGGTTGTCTAATGTGTGACCTGCCAATGTGTCCCCAGCAGTGACGAGCGGTGGCTGGGCAAATGAGATAGTATCACCCACCCTTACCAGGCTGGATACCTCATCCGGGAGCAGTCCAACGTCAACCAGTAAATATTCAAGGGGGACAATACCAGCCTGGAGGCGGGTGGGCAACAGACGCGGCGGGGTGGGAACGATCATTCCAGGCAGATCCTGGCGCCCGTGTACGATCACCATTTGACCGGGTAAGACGCGTACATCAATGCCCCCTACAGCGGTAATGCGCAGGAAACCATCAACGATCGCATTTACCATTAAGCCAATTGCATCCATATGGGCGGCAATCATGATACTGGGTCTTGGCTCGCTTCCGGTACCTTTTTGCAACCCATGCAGGCTGCCCAACCGGCTGGTGCTCAATTGGTCGGTGACCGGTGCCCAGGCGTGCTCGATGATTGGACGGACGCCGTTTTCGTAACCGCTTAAACCTGGTGCGGAGATTAATTCTTTTAATAAGGGAAGGAGTTCAGTCATCATTCTGTCTGCGCTCAGTGAGTCAGAGTAGATTAATATTTTTCAATGGAGATTTGATGGAAATGGACCGGGGGTGAGGTTGGGACCGGTAGGTGTTGCAGTTGGGGAGGGCGTCTGGCTAAATGTCGAGGTGGGGACAGGCGTCCTGGTGGCGGTAGGTGACGGAGTTAGCGTATATGTCGGCGTATAGTTAGGTGTTTTGGTCAAAGTGGGCGGAATGAAGGGCGTATTGGAAGGGGTGGGCGATGTGGTGTTGGTTGGCGTTGGGGTGATGGTGGGAGTGGGGGTGGTTGTGCCAGTGGTTGTTGGGGTGGGTGACTGACCAGGGGTTATCGTCACAAAAGGGTAAGGGGTGAATGTTGTGGTAGAGGTCAATGTAGCAAATACCACCGGCGTCCAGGTGGGGGTAAGGGTGGGAGTGCCAGAAGCGCGGTTGATGTTCCCAGGTGCCAGGAGAATCGCCACCATCCCGGCGCAGTAGCAGGGAAAGGTAGCGAGAATCACGGCAACCAATACCTTGCGTAATCGGGAGCGGGCGAATGGATCAGATGTCATGATTGTTTCCTGGTTCGGGTAGATGATAACACCAAGTTTATAAAATGGCAATCAAGGCATGTTTTACCGCTAAACTACAGAAATTTCCTGCGGTACAATGGTGAGATGCTCTGGATCTATCTTTCACCCCATTTCGACGACGCAGCCCTGTCTTGCGGAGGTCTGGTGTGGGAGCAGGCACAGCGGGATGAGATGGTGAGCATCTGGACAGTGTGTGCTGGCGAACCCCCATCATCCGACCTTTCACCCTTCGCCCAGGAGCTCCACGACCGCTGGAAGCTCGATCAGAATGCGCCTGCCGGACGAAGAAGGGAAGACCAAATTTCCTGCCAACGCCTGGGCGTATCCAGCCGCTATTTCTCCATCCCCGACTGCATTTATCGCCGCCATCCAGTCAGTGGTGAGTACATGTATGCCGCTGAGGCAGCATTGAATGGAGCACTCCAGGCGGGGGACGATCAGGTCATTCAATCTTTGATGGAGGAGCTAGAGCAAAGCGTGGACGCGAGTGCCGAGCTCGTCAGCCCGTTGGGATTGGGGAACCATGTTGACCACCAGCTCACCCGGCGAGCTGTTGAAGACCTGGGACGGCCATTGTGGTACTATGCTGATTTCCCTTATGTTCTGCGCAACAACACCTTTTGGGAGCAATTGGAAGGGGAAGGATGGATAAGCCGGCTATTTCCGATCACGAAAGGTGGTCTGGCGGCATGGGTGGATGCAATCAGCGCCCATGCCTCGCAAGTGAGCACGTTCTGGGCTGATGACCCAGCCATGCGGCATGAAGTAGCAGATTACCTGCTTTCCAACGGTGGAATCCGCTTGTGGAGAAAGCCTGGCGCTTGAATAATACTTGCGTTTCCATGTGATATGTGCTAAAATCACGCCGCGCGGTAGTCGGGAAAGGTTATTTCCCTTCTTACCGCATACTTTTCATAAGGGGCAGCCCAGGTTATTTACCAGCTTCCCAATTAAAAGCAAAGAATCGCTCTTGAGGAGTGGTTCTTTCATCTTATAGATAGGATAGGAAGATGCCTCCGTCATTCTTGACCAAGCAAGGCTACCAGAATCTGCAGGATGAGCTGGAAAAATTGCGAACAATTAAACGCCATGAAGTTGCCGAACGTTTACACGAGGCAATGGAAGGCGGAGAGCTGATCGAAGACGCTGAATACGAAGCAGCAAAAAACGAGCAGGCTTTTGTCGAAGGACGCATCCAGGACCTGGAAATGCTCCTGGCAAACGCGCACGTCATCGAGGATGCTGCCAAGGAAGATCACGTCCAGGTAGGCTCGACTGTAACGATCAAGGAAGGCGATAATCCAGAAGAAATCTACACCATCGTCGGTCCGCCGGAAGCCAGCCCGCGTGATGGAAAAATATCCAACAAATCACCCTTGGGGCGTGCTTTAATGGATCATCATGCCGGAGATGTGGTCAGGGTTGACGCGCCTGGTGGGTCCTTCACCGTCAGCCTATTGAAGGTGGAGTAAGTAAGGGGCTATCAATCAGCCCCGCGCAAGTATCTTTTGCGCGGGGTTTTTTTCTTAATTTACCAGCACGCTGTGGAGAGAAGGCATGAAGAACGAACCTACCAACCTAGAACTGAACCGACTGGAGAAATTAGAGCGCCTGCGCCAGAAAGGGATTGAGCCTTATCCCACCCGTACAATACGAACTCACACCAGCCAGGCTGCCAGCTGTGAGTTCGAGGCCGCTGAAGCGACCGTAGCGCAAGGCGAACAACCGCCGCCGGTCAAAGCCGCGCTTGCCGGCCGCTTGCGCTCGATCCGCCCGATGGGTAAGATCATTTTTGCGCATATCGAGGACGGCGATGGGCGTATCCAACTGTTCTTGCGCGCCAATGATATCGGGCAGGAGCAGCTGGACTTATTCAACCATGAATTTGACCTGGGTGACTTCGTCCAGGCGAGTGGTGAGATGTTCCGCACACGTTCGGGGGAGATCTCGCTGCGGGTGGAGGCATTCCAAATGGTGGCAAAAGCCATCACCCCACTGCCCGCGGGGAAGGATGAGCTAGTGGAGGGCGAGATTGTCAGCCATGATCACCTATCAGACCCGGAAACCCGCTACCGCCAACGCTACGCCGACCTGGCGGTGCACCCGGAAGTACGCCAAATTTTTCAAACCCGGTCAGCCATTGTGACTGCCTTACGCAGCTACCTGGACGGGCAAGGTTTCCTGGAAGTGGAGACACCCATCCTGCAGCCGCTATACGGCGGGGCAGCCGCCAAGCCGTTTATCACCCATCACAACCAGCTGCACCAGGACCTGTACCTGCGTATTTCATTCGAGCTGTACCTGAAACGCCTGCTGGTGGGAGGGATTGAGCGCGTGTATGAGATTGGGCGAGATTTCCGCAATGAGGGAGTCTCGTTCAAACATAACCCCGAATTTACCCAATTGGAATTTTACTGCGCCTATTCCGATTACCTGAAAGTGATGGAGATGACCGAGCAGATGCTCGCTTACGTGTGCGACAGTGTGCTGGGCAGTCGAAAAGTTACCTATAACGGACACGAGCTTAGCTTCGAAGTCCCGTGGCCGCGAGTGGAGCTGCGCCAGGGCTTGATCAACACCTGTGGGATCGATATCAACGCCCACCCCAACGCCAGCAGCCTGGAGGCGGTGATGAAGGCAAGGGGGATCGAAACCAAACCCGGGGAATCGCGGGGGAAGCTGATCAACCAGTTACTGGAAGATTTCCTCGAGCCTACGCTTATCCAACCCACATTTCTATATGATTATCCGCGCGACATTTCACCCCTTGCCAAGAGCAAACCGGGTGACCCGCTCACTGTGGAGCGTTTTGAGGCCTATATTGCCGGGTTCGAGCTGTGCAACGCCTTTACTGAGCTGAACGATCCGCTCGACCAGGAGAAGCGCTTCCTGGAAATGGGGCGCGACTACACAGTGGATGATGAAGAACGCCACCCCATGGACGAGGACTACCTGCGGGCGATGCGCTACGGCATGCCTCCCAGCGGAGGCTTCGGCATGGGAGTCGATCGTTTGATCATGATCCTGACCGATCACCCCAACATCCGTGAGGTGATCCTGTTTCCGCACCTGCGCACACGGGAAGAGTGAACTTAATGAAAAACGAGACTGGCGGTAATCAACCGCCAGTTTTTTGCTTAAACCGGACAAAAGCAGCAACGTCAGCCTGGGCAGCGGCCATCTCCGCCGGCTAGTATCCTGACCACCCAAAGGATTCAGGTAGGAGGCGCATCACTTCGCGCCCAAGGCGTTTGCCATTTTCACCATTGGCCATCCAAACAAGGCCTTGTCCAGTGTCTGGGCAACCCACCAACAAGCTGTGAAACCCTTCGTTATGTCCTGGGTGCACGAACTTAATTCCAGCGTCCATTTTGATGATTGGAAATCCCAAGCCGACCCAGCTCACATGTGGGGTCAGCATCTGCCTCGTCATATCCGCGGAGAGGACGAGGTTCGACTCGTTTTTATACGATTTGAAGACTTCAACGATCAAGCGCGCCAGATCAGACGGAGTGCTCCACAGGCTGGCGGCGGCTTGTTCGGGATAGATGTGCCATTTTCCGGGAACCAGCTCGCCAGAACGTCGATGGGCGGCTGCGGCTTGGGGGATATACGCCTTGGGAAGCTGGGAAATGAAAGTGGAGTTGACCATCCCCAGCCTGTCAAATATCAAATCCTGAGCAAGACCTGCCAACTCCCTGCCGGTCACATCTTCTATCAGCTGCTGAACCAAAACGTAGCCACCACCCGAATAACGATAACCTGCCCCCGGAGGTTGCCTTACCCGCGCCGGCTTTGAATTCGCAGGTGATTCGCCGTTGAGTATCTGCCGCAAGGTAGGCAGCTGGGAACCTACAGGATAGCCGGGATAACCCTTAATCGAAAGCCCGGAGGTGTGGGAGAGCAAACCCCGCAAGGTCACCTTGTTCACCTGGGTGTGTTTATTCTCCGGAACCTTCCACGTGTGTAACATTTCATTGACATCGGTATCCAGGTCCAGCAATCCCCCTTCCACAAGGTTCAGTGCTACCATTGCCGAAACTGGTTTGCTGATCGAGGCAGCCTGAAAAATGGATTCATTGGTCACCATTTCTTCACCACCTGCCTCCAACACGCCATATCCCTTTGCCCAGGCTAACGCGTCTTGATCGATCAGGGCGATGCTGAAACCGGGTACCCTATAATATGCCATGCGCTTGTGAAGCTCATTTTTTCTTGCCGGACGGCCTTCGGCGGTTTTTGCTGCCAGCAAGCCACTTTCGATAGCCTGTATTGCCAGTTCGAGATCAGTCATCTTGTCCTCCTGGGGGCTTATAAAATGAAATGAGTAGGTTCTTATCGGCGTAAAGACCAGATTCTTCCTCAGCCAATCCATGATCTATAAGTTGAAAGATTATATACCTGCATTTTCCCGAAATATAGGATTTATTCAATACATATCAAGTCCAAGCATGGGCATCAGGCTTATTGTAGTTAATAATGACCTAATAATCACCTCGATGAATACGTATCCGTAGTAAGGGATTAAACCATTCCCAAGGAGGGTTTATTCATATTCAATTTGTGCTATGCTAATACAACAGGCTATATAACTATTCATAAGGTCATTGGAAGATAGTTAAACAATTGAGACACACCAATGAAGAAGCACGATGATACGAATGGAAAAGGCAGGCACAATTATGGGTATCTTCCGTAAACTCCGCTGGAAATTAACCCTCAATTATACGATCGTGACAGTGAGTGCATTCCTGGTAGTGCTTTTAATCACGGGAGGGATCATATTACCGCGCATATTTATACCGATTAATATTTAACTCCCGAGGGACTTCTCAGGGTTGTACAAAGGGAGAACACACCTTTATTAAATCATCTCCTTTCACAAACTCCGGTAGATACTGAATTGCTGCGCCTGATTTTCAAAAATAACAATGGAACAATTACTAACCATGAATTTCTCCGCATTGGCTCGCTGCAATTTTCGGTGAATACAGTAGCAATGCTCCGTACACTGGTCATTAATGCGGATGGCACTTTATTAGGTAAGAGCGAATATGGTTTCCCCGAGAGTTTAATCGTCGGACAAGCAATCGATCCCAATCAATTTCAAGGTCTGGAGGCACCTTACCAGGCGGCTATGGCAGGGGAAACAAATCCGGAAAAATTAACCTATGTTCTTGAGCCGAATAATCGTTTCATTTTAGCTATACCCATCCTCAACCCTGAAGGCAAGAATGAAAGCTTCGTTAACGGTTTGGTTGTGATGTGGATCGATTCTCTCCCCACCCAGAAAGTGGTGCCAGCCCAAATCCTAAATATTGCTGGAAGAAGTTTATTGGTTTTTTTCTTCGGAATATCCATTATGGGTACCCTATTCGGCGCCTTTTTTGCCCGGGGGTTAACTGAACGTTTTAATCGATTAGCTGCTACCACCGATGCATGGAGCGAAGGTGATTTCTCACAGTTTATCGACGACACTAGAGGTGATGAAATTTCACAATTAGCACAGCGTCTAAACAATATGGCGAAACAACTGCAGGAGCTGCTGCGCAGGCGACAGGATATGGCCGTGTCGGAAGAGCGCAACCGCCTGGCGCGTGACCTGCATGACAGCGCCAAGCAGCAAGCCCTGGCAGCTTCATTTCAATTAGGCACCGCCCTGACTTTATATGAAAGTGATCCACAAAACGCAAAAAAACACCTGTTGGAAGCGGATGCCCTGGTCAATTCTGTACGCAATGAGCTGACCAACCTGGTGCTCGAGCTGCGCCCTCACTCGATGGACGGGCAGGATTTTTCTGAAATCCTGAAAGAATACGTACTGGATTGGACGCAGAGAAGCGGGATCGAGGCGAATGTTGAGGTCGATGGCAGCAACGAGCCATCACATCAGACCAGAGAAGCCTTGTTCCGGATAGCCCAGGAAGCACTTGCCAACGTTGCCCGCCACAGCACTGCCAATTGTGTAGATATTTCCCTGAAATATGAACCAAACCTGGTTACAATGAAGATCCAGGATAATGGCAAAGGTTTTGACTTGAGTGCACCCCATGACGGGCTTGGTCTTGCCTCGATGCGTGAACGCGCGAATGGTTTGGGGGGCAGCTTTACCGTCAATAGTGAGCCCGGAGAGGGTACCCAAATTATTGTGTCTTTGCCAGTGATCCAGTAAGGAGGGGTTATGGCAGATCCGACTGACGCCATCACTGTGATGATCGTTGATGACCATGAAATGGTGCGCCGCGGTGCCTCCAGCTACCTGGAAGCTCAAGATGACATTGTTGTAGTCGCCCAGGCAGGATCGGGTGAAGAAGCCGTCAAGCTGGCTCGGGAGCTCATCCCCGACGTGGTATTGATGGATCTGGTGATGCCCGGAATGGATGGGGTTGAGGCTACCCGGAAGATAAAGGACACCACTCCGCGCACCCAAATCATTATCCTGACTTCATTCCATCAAGACGAATTCATTTTCCCGGCGCTGCAGGCGGGTGCGATTTCGTATCTGCTCAAAGATGTGAAAGCGTCGGAGCTCGTCGAAGCCATCAGGCGGGCGGCGCACGGAGAAGCCACCCTGCACCCCAGGATAGCAGCGCGGGTGATCAAAACCTTTCGCAGCCTGGACCCTGAAGTGGCAACCCCGTTCATCACGCTGACCGAGCGCGAGATGGAGGTTTTAAAACTAATCGCCAAAGGTTTTTCAAATGAAAGGATTGCCGAACAGCTGGTGATCAGTATGGGTACGGTCAAGGGGCATGTCAGCAACATCCTTAGCAAATTGCACCTGGTCGACCGTACACAGGCAGCAGCTTTTGCCTGGCAAGAAGGGATCGTACGTCGCGACTAACAGCATATAAACCTAATCTACATACAAAGAGGTTGCCAGATACGCTCGCAGGAATGGCAACCTCTTTCTTTTTAACCAGATTGCATATCTATAGACGATGCCTGCAGACTACTCCAAGCTGAAATATGCACCTCTACAGGCAGCGTCACAAATCTATCCCTGGTAAATCCTAAATCCTCATTCAGGCACGTGTGCTGCAGGTCATTTTCCATTATCCTAAAGACAGAAACAACAAGCAGTTATGAACCGAGAAATGATCAGATAAAACACCAAAGGAGTTATAGAAAGGAGCAATGTATAGCAAGGATGGAATGCATAAGAATATTCGAAGTAAGATCTGTCAGATTAGCTGATCACAGTCCAAAAGAAAGGAGGTTAACATGACTAAGAAAACTATGTTGAGGATTTTAATAGCCGCCGGTATGTTAGCAATGGTCTTGCTTGCGGTACAGGTAATAACCACCAAATCTGCTCCAGTTGTTCCTTCAGTGGATGCTGCAGCCGAAGAAAGACTTTCCGGTTCTGATAACATCAATCTGCACCCACCGGTTCCCCTCCCTGCTAACTACTACACCGGCTCAGATTGGATCGAACGGCACCCTGTGTCCACCCCCCTCCCAGCTAACTACTACACCGGCTCCGATTGGATCGAACGCCATCCATGCCTACCAACACCGTAACTTTACTGATAATATAGACTTCCCTCCTACGTGTGCATAATCCGTGGGAGGGTTTTGTTTAATAAATCATCCAGGTGCGTGTTATCCAGGAGCGGTTCAACCTCAGCGAGTTGGCAACCATTTGACCGCGTGGAATAGTATTGGTCATTAAGATAATGCCTGTTAGAAATTGATATAACTTTTTTCACAGTTCTGTGAGCCCACAACTTGTTGAAGATATCAAGATAACTGATTTACGTCCTGTAATAAAAGATTGCTGGCTAACCGGACATCAACTGTGCTTTGTTTCGATAACATTTTATTAAAACTGTGCGATAATTTTTTGACAGGAATTATATATAAAAAATCTGCGTGGTCAGCCAATAACTTCAGGTGAGGTTTTGGGTGTCATCAGTGGCTGCTGATAACAAATAAAAGGATAATATGAAATCTCAAGCAAGCGTATTTCCAGTCATCGCTTCCACCTTGTCACCAACGGCTCTTCTCGAAGAGATCCTTCCGGGCTTCGGAATAGGTGCAGTCATTGATTGCAAATTTTACTCAGGTGGATTCAATCATACTTATCGTATTAAATCCTTCGATGGCAAGACTTACTATTTACGGGCTTATAGAATCCAATGGCGAACATTGGCTGATGTGCAATATGAGCTGGACGTGCTTAATTATTTATATCGTAAAGGATTCCCAGCGATCAGCCCAATTCCCTACAAAGATGAACGACCCTTTTGTATAGTGAATGCCCCGGAAGGTCCACGTATCCTAGTTCTTTTTACTGAGGCTGTTGGTGAAGAAATTTCATACGAACAAAAACCCGCGGAAATTGCTCAACGATACGGGCGAGCTGTCGCACAGATGCACAACACCCTCGAGGATTTCAATAGCCCGCACCCGCGCTTCCACCTGGATCTTACCCACTTTATCGACCAGCCATTAAGTAATATTTGGCCCTTCCTTGCTCAGCGACCGGATGATTGGAATTATCTACAGCATTTTGCCGAAACATTGCGCCAGCGAATTTTGGCAGTAGCATCTGAATCACTCGAGCAGGGCTTCTGCCATGGCGATCTTCAGGGTTACCATGCCAATATTGCCCCGGATGGCAGCTTGACCTTCTTTGACTTTGACTGCGGCGGTTTTGGTTACAGGGCTTATGATTTGGCTGTTTTTTTGTGGTGCTGCCGCCTCGAAGACGCGGTCGCTACCCGCTGGGAACCATTCCTGACGAGCTACCGGGAAACACGTCCGATTCATAACCGTGATGTACAGGCTATCCCTTTGTTTGTCTGTGCCCGCTATCTCTGGCATATGGGCGTGCATACCCAGAATTCCCCAGATTGGGGGATTGATTTCCTTTCCGACAAGTACTTCAACAGCCGCATAAAAGATTTACGGCAGGCAGAGGAAGATTATTTAATATAATAATAGGTGAAAATTCGTGAACCTTCGGCAGCAATATCGTATACATTGTGATACCTTTACCAGGCTGAATGATCCGCTCGTGTTGGAGAAGGCTTACTGAGGATGGGGTTCGACTACACGAAGGAAGATTAGGACTGCCAGTCAATGCACGAGGATTACGAATGGACGATGCGCTTTGACATGGCTCGCAGCGGTGATCTCAGTCTGACCATCGAACGCCTGGCCATACTTCTCACAGACCACCCCAACATCCGCGAAGTCATCGTGTTCCCTTACAGCGTACCCGCGAAGAATAATCAGGGTTAAGTATGGTTATAAGGCATTTGGTAACTTCCTGACCAGAAAGGAAATAACCATGTCGGCAGATACTCACTTCCGTTGGGGTTGGCTGAAATTTATGTACATCTACACGATCATCGCCGCGGGCGTATTGGGGCTGTGTATTATTTTGTACCCGGACTTTTCTATGTCTGTTATGGGCTGGCCTGTGGTAGAACCGATTTCGATTGGAATTTTGGGCAGTGTCTATCTGGCCTTCGGGATTTTATCCATCTTCGGCTTAAGGTCCCCACTCAAATTCACTCCTGTTCTATTCTTGCAACTATGCTATAAATCTATCTGGTTCATCGGTGTTATCCTACCGCTTCTTATAACCAGGCAGTTCCCAAGTTATGGCATCGCTACGGTGGTAATATTCGCCTCATTCATCGTGGGCGATGTGATAGCAATACCTTTTCCATATATTTTTTCAAAAACATTGGAGAAAACTTCATGAAGGATACTAGTTACCGGGTGTACAGCTATCGCTGGGTAGTGCTGGGTGTGTTCATGCTGATCAACCTCACCATCCAAATGTTATGGATCACATACTCGCCCATCAGCCCTCAAGCGGCCAATTTTTATGGCGTCAGCGAAGCGCAGATTGTGTTCTTGGGAATGACTTTCATGATTGCGTATATTCCTCTCGCTATACCAGTATCGTGGGTAATCGATCGGTTTGGGTTTCGTCTGGCGGTCAGTATTGGGGCAGTACTGGCGGGTGTCTTCGGTATTGCGCGTGGGCTGGTAGGAGATAATTATGCTCTGGTATTGGCATGTACGATTGGGATTGCCATTGCGCAGCCGTTTTTACTGAATGCATGGACGAAAGTGCCCGCCAACTGGTTTTCGATCAACGAGCGCGCCACGGCAGTCGGACTGGTCACCCTGGCTAACCTGGTTGGAACCGCGATCAGTTTTGAGCTCACGCCCATCCTCACCCAAACGATGCCCATCCCAACTGTCCAGCTGATCTATGGGGGGGTTGCGTCCATTGCTGCATTACTGTTCATCATCCTGGCGCGTGAGCACCCAATCACGCCTCCCTGCCCTCCTGGCATGGAAGTCCGTTCGCTGATGCTGGATGGGATAAATCAAATCATACGCATCGTGCCATTCTGGCTGTTCGTAATCGTCTACTTCGTTGGTATGGGAATATTTAACGGCATCAGCAATTACGTGGGCATCATCCGAACAACAGGATTCAGTGCCACTGAATTGGGAACCATGGGTGCCTTGATGGTGGTAGGTGGCATACTGGGAGCGGTGGTAATGCCAGCTCTGTCCGATAGACAACACAAACGTCAACGCTTCATGCTGCTCGGGGTGCTGTTAGCCATCCCCGGGCTGGTCGGGGTAACATTTGCAACAAGTTTGTGGCTGCTCCTTCTATCAGCTTTCTCGCTGGGATTCTTCCTGATCAGCATCGCCCCGATTGGTCTGCAATACGTAGCTGAGGTGACTTACCCTGCCCCTGAAGGCACTTCCGCCGGTTTGCTGCAGCTATTCGGACAGATGTCGGTAGTCTTCGTTTTTATAATGGGAGCCATGCGGCTCGATAATGGAGCATTCACCCCTTCATTGATATTAGCGATAGGATTGATGCTAGTGATGGTGGGGGTGATCACCCAGATGAAAGACCCGCCCCGACGTGAAATGTAAGACGTAAGTAGCTGATCACCGTCTTAAAATTTCCAGATAGTCCCGCCACCGCCAGATATAGAATATGTTTCAATGGCAGGGCGCATTTCGTCCAAACTCGCCCAGAAGAAAACGATCTGCGAGCGGTGGCAGGCGATGCCATCCTGCCAGGCTTTCAACCCTGCTGGAGATAGCTGGGGGGATATTTTCTCTGCTCCGGCAGGGATCCACTCTGACAGGTCGTACTCTCCACGGATGACATAGGGGTAATCCACGTAGTGCCACAGCGGGATGGCCAAACGTTCTGCTGCCCGCCGCACCAACACGTGGTCGCGGTGGTGACCGATACTGAGTGGGATAACCAGCTCAGTCTGTGGAGGTATGTTTTTACAAAGAAAATCAGTCACCGGTGGGATAAGATAAGACTCAACCGGCTCAGGTTCTGCTTCGATGTCGTCAGGCACTTTGATCGCAGGCTCATCCGTACCGGGTAAATAACGGTAGATGCAATCCGGCATGGTGTAACGCCGGTAAGCGGCACGCAACACATTACAACAGGCTGCATCTTCCTGGCTACGGTAAAAAGGCACATCCTCTTCCCCCAATTCCCAAAAAATGTGCAGCATTTTGGCATAATCGCTAAGAGGCTTGTCGAATGGCGGGTCACCTGCGCAGATTGTCCAGATTTCGACTTTGTCACCCTGGGCAGTAAGCTCCCACACCAATCCCCCAACGGAAAGCACCACGTCATCGAAGTGGGGTGCCAGGAAAACCCAGTTTTTCATAGCCAACCTCCTGCTTCCACCGCCAAGACTTTGAAGCCAGCATCCAGCTCATCTTGCGAAACTTTGGTCGAAAACACAATTCCACCAATAAAGTATAGGATTGCCGAGATAATGAACAGGTACATGAAGGTGGTTTGGGTCATATCGGTTAAAAGTACCCCGAAAATCAAGGCAGAAATGCCGGCGGATAACCCTGTTGAGAGGTTATTATATGCCATGTAACGCCCGGCTTCGTCCCTCGGAGATAGATCACTCGCCAGAGCAGTCGCGGTGGCCACGATTGGTCCCGTAGCGATCGAACGCAGGGTTACCAACACCAGGAAAACGGTGAAACTGCCGGTAAAACCCATCAGCAAGGTACATACCGCGCTCGCCATCACGCCCCATAAGATCATGGTTCGCCGGCCGATCCGATCCGAGAGAATACCCGCTCCCACTGCGGAGAGCATCGTTACCACCAGGCTGATCCCACCCATGGTTCGGAGAGCTGCGTCGGGGTTGATGGCTGGGAAATAGGTCTGGAAAAAATAACGCGCAAAAAACATCAGGCTGTTAAAGCCCATATTTACCAGAAACATCGCCAACACCAGCCAAAAGAACACCATAATTCGTCTGCGTACGGTGAACAATCCAGTTAAGGCGCTCCATATGTTGATATGCTCTGACGTATTGGCCGGTTTATCCTTGCCCCTGATCGTCCAGGTGTTAATCAGCCCCGTCAGAGCAAACACACCACCAATCAACCACAGAGCGGCACCGGTTCGCCCGAACTGATTCAAGCTGGTTACCATCAGGAAGGCGATGGCCCCGCCTAGCAAGGTCAGGAACCCCATGATCCCTGAAGCCAAACCGCGCTGGTTTTCGGGTACCACGTCCACCAGCAGCGGCCACCAGGCGCCATTGCTCATATTGGTGGAAAACTGCATCCCAAAATAGCTGATCAGAATGATGGGCAGCGCCAGCGGGAAAATGAAGTCATGTAAAGCTGGCGTAATGATCAAGACCGGTAACCCGATCAAGGGAAGGGCGATCAGTGCTCCGGTCAGGATACCCGGCGTGCGTTTCCCCAATCTGCTGGTGGTGTGATCGCTGATGATGCCCCACAGGATGCTGACAAGCAGCCCGAGCAGCGTGCCAAAGAACCCGATCAATCCAACGACTAACGCTTTATTTACCGGCTCTACTTTTTCGACCAATGTGGGCAGCAGGATAGTACTATAAGCCACCCAAACCAGGTTGGCGCCCAGCATGAGTGTGTTCATGCCTAAAAGGAATCCGACCGATCGCCTCTCGATTGCCAGCGTGGATGCAGCCATGGGATTTAATCTCCCGGGTTTTCTCCGTTATAGAAGCAGTTTCTGCAGCTTCATCAGGTCTTCCATCGAACCCTTTACCTGGATCTTTCGCTGCATGTAGGCTGCCATACCGTTGATCCTGCGATCCATCACCCCGGTCAACACTTCCGCGGTGGTGGTAACGGTCAGGTCGGGGTTGGCGTGGCTATCCTTTACCAGGGTGGCTTCTTTACCGTCCACCGTCTGGATCAACCAGTCTTCTTTGGTATCGGTGAACCTAAAAAGCATTGTGCGGGTGAAACCTTTCAGGCTGGTTTGAACCTTCGGGTTGTCGAACTGTTCGACGATTTTTTGTAAATAAGGCTGGACATCCACCATGATTATCTCCTCATATTGATGATAACTCAGTATTCGTGAGCCGTGCCTGGCGTCAATATAACAGTTGAAGCCAGGTAGATCGGTTGGTAAACTATAACATACTTATTTAGATCTCCTGGTCATCTAACAGCTTATTCATTTCATACTATAATTTCAACATGTCCACATCTCCAGAAAATAAACCCTGTGATATCCTTGCTCAGGTGGTGCAAATTTCCGAAGAGTTATATGCTCGGTGGCTGCTAACTGCTACTGGAGGTAATATCAGCGCCCGTTGCGAAGACAACCCGGGTGAAATCTGGATCACCCCGGGTTCGATCTTCAAGGGGGACCTGCGTTCCGAAATGATGGTGAGGATTGATTTACAGGGCAATATCAAGGTTGAAACGGATTATTTTGCCTCCAGCGAGCGCCGCGTCCACTGTGCCATCTATCGCTCAAGACCTGAAATTAATGCCGTGGTGCACACCCATGCGCCTCAAGCTACCCTCATGGCGCTCACCGGGACCAAATTCCTACCCATCTCAGTTAAATCAGCCTTCCTGGGGGACATCCCTGTGGTGCCTTTCATCCTGCCAGGGACGGACGAGCTTGGCGATGCGGTCTCTCAAGCCCTGGGTGCCGGTTCAGCTGTTTTGATGCAAAATCATGGTCTGTTGGTGGCTGCCAGCAACCTGCGCCGGGCTGCGGATATCACCGATGTGATTGAGGTGACTGCCCTCAAGCTGCTGACCTGCCGGGCGATGGGGGTTATTCCGCCAGTGTTATCCGAGGAAATGGTAGCCTCGATCCGCAAAATGGAAAATTTCCTGCCTTAAATTATCCTCACCCCCCCATGTGCATCCATCTGCTCCCTTGAATATTCCTGCTCCAATAACCTGACCTTCTTTTCGAGAATGCGAAGTGCATTGGGTAGAAGGTCGGGATCATGCAGATCGATCTCCAGGAACTTTCTTAGTAATACTTCCGGGGGGGCGTTAAAGCCGTTGCCCATTAACGAGATAAATTTCTTAACAAAAGGTTCTGGTGCCTGGATGAACATTTCGTAGTACTTGAGCGCCAGGAGCGATCCATAAACATAATTGATCTCGTAAAGAGGGTCCTCGTAGAAAAGGCGGGCGGTGATCCAGCGCATCTTTAGCTCTGGATGCTGGCTGATCCAGATATCAAACCGGCTGATAATCTGGTGTGCTAGTGCATCGAGGTCATCTGCGGACTCGAGGCTGCCGTGTTCAACTTGCTCGTAGATTGCCTCTTCCAGGGCAGCATCTTGGGCTATAAAAAATATCGTCATGCCTTTTCCGTCCAGAAATTGCTCCAGGTAAAACTGCCTTTTTGCCGGGTTGGTCTCCTGTTTGGAGAGGTAGTCTGCCAGCAGCAGCTCATTAAATATGGCAAATGACTCGAATAGATAGTGCGGTCCGTCGGCATAGAGTGGCCTGACCGCATGCGTATTCATTAATTGGCGGTGGATGGCATGGGTTGATTCGTGCATCAACACTCGCATATCGTTATAAAGCCCTTCATACGCGTGGCTGAAAAAGACCGAGGTCACGCCGGGAAAGCCCTTGGAGAATCCCCCTGCCTTGCGGTGGTCGCCCGGTAGAATGTCCATTCGACCATTGGCAGGGTCGAGCAGACTTGCCAGCTCTGCTCCATACTCAGCGCCCAGGGGAGATAAAGCCGCACATATGATGGTCACCGCTTGCTCGATAGTAAAGCGTGGGACCGGCTCATCGGGCAGGCGAACAGCGATATCCCACAGGTCGACGTGCCCAAGCCCGAGTTTTACCCTGGTATGCTCAAGGCGCAGCTGTTGATAGCGCAGGTAAATCCCAGCCTGCATCCCTAACTCTTCCAGCAGCCTGGTCACTTCCGCCTTGCTCCAATAGCTATTGAAATAGACTTCGCTGGGGGCGTCTTCAAAATGATGGATTTGGGCTAACTTGTTGCGTTTCTTGACCAGATTAATCAGGGCGAAGGCGTAAAGATCTCGCTGTGAGGCGTATCCCGCATATAGCTTTCTAAATCCGGCCTCCCTAATCAAATGGTCAGGATGGGTGGTAAATACAGTACGCTGCCTGAACACATCCAGCTCACCCTGAGGTGTATTCACAGTGCCGAAGTCGGTACGCTGCAGCAGGATTTCGTAAAGGTCATATTCCCATTCACCGGTGACTGCCATTGCGCTACTGAATATCGCTTCTTCTTCCAAGGTCAGCGTGTGAGATTGATAACGCCAGGCAGATTCAAGGGCATATCGATATACCGCGAGCTCTGGTTGTGTTGAAATGAAGAGGTTTACAGTGGAAGGATCAATTTGAATTAGCTCCGGCTGAAGGAAACTTGTCTGTTGGCTGAACTCCGCCTCCATGCTGGAATAGATGGATTTGCTGGCTACGTCCGTCGTATTTACAGCATAGCGCAGGTAGTGGTATGTGAAATGGCGGATGAATCGCACCATTATATCTTCGTAAAGCTGGAGAGCATGCAGAAGCAGCTCGGGGGAAGCATCCACCTTGCCGCGAAGAAGGTAAAAATCATCCAGCACCCGGTAATAGTCGTCACGATTATCCTTCTCAACCTGGGGGCTAGTGAAAAAGTTCCGTTCGAAGTCAAATGTAAACATGCGTTTATTTTGTCCGACTTTGGCCATTTTGCCAATGGTAAAGCAGGCGCCTTGTCCATAAATACTAATTATTTCTTAATTGATTAAGTGTTTACTTAATTAAGTAAGTGGTTTATTATACCTCGCATGGATATGTTTTATGCGCTTGCTGATCCAACCAGACGAAAAATTTTGGAACTGCTCGCCAGCCAGGGAGAGCTCTCGGCGACGCAAATCTATGAAAACTTTTCAGCCAGCCCTCCGGCAATCTCCCAGCATCTCAAAGTCTTACGTGAAACCGGGCTGGTCAAGATGGAAAAGCATGCCCAACAGCGCCGCTACCAGATTAACCCAGCAGCAGTTCTGGAATTGGAAGATTGGTCAAAGCAGCTGGCACAACAATGGAACCAGCGTTTGGATGTATTAGAGAAAATCCTCAAAGATGAACAGGATAAAGAAAACAAAATAAATAGAAAGGATGTGTAAAATGGCACAAGAAATAACCCTCAAGCGTACTTTCGATGCTCCCCGCGAGCTCGTATTCAAAGCATGGACTGATCCATCACTCCTGGCAAAGTGGTGGGGACCCTATGGATTTACCACCCCGATCTGCGAAGTGGATCCTCGACCAGGTGGAAAGCTCTATATCGTGATGCATGGTCCCAAGGACAGCGATTTTGACATTGACCTGCCCACAAAGGGCGTTTTCCAGGAGTTCGACCCACCTCGCCGGTTCACCTTTACCAACACGGCGCTGGAAGACGAGAAAGGCGAGCCACAGCTGGAAACCTTTTGCGCCGTAACCTTCGTCGAGGCTGGTGGCAAAACCGAAATGACCCTGCAAATCTCACTGGTTAAGGCCTCTCCAGCTGCAGCTGGTGCATGGGCTGGAGCAGAAATGGGCTGGAGCCAGAGCCTGGACAAGCTCATCGCCCTGCAGATAAAAGCCTAGACACGGAGATAGGCATCCAATTACAAAATTGATGTAGTCAATGATCTCGGCATATATTTATATAATAGACCGCCCGCTACCAAAATCGCGGGCGGTTTGCGATTCTAAAATAGTTCCGTTAATGTAAGTCCTACCAGTTGGGCTCTGGGGTTGCGATGAGCAGGAGTGACTTTAGGATCCAGCCTTCTCTGCCATCCTCGATCACGCGCACATGGACCCAGGTATAGCCATCTTTATCCACTGCGTCACCGAGCAGCTGTACCAGCGTGCCTTGCATAACGGGTGGGTACACAATGGCGGTATCGAATCCGATCCCCGTACGGATGAGGGCGCCTTGTTCCGGACCAATGCGGGCATACACTGGCACTGTGGTGGGGGTTGGTGTTTCAGTAGGAGTAGGGGTCTGCGTCGGCGTCAACGTGAGCGTTGGTGTGAGCGTTGGCGGTACAGGTGTTGCTGTTCTCGTCGCTGTTGGTGGAACGGGAGTGAGAGTAGGAGTGGCTGTGGGTGTATAGGTCGGTACGGCCAGGGGCAACCCGTACCAGCCTAATGTGGTGCTGTAGGCACCTACGCCAAGTATTGTAGCTAATCCAATCAGCGTGACCACCCCTCCCAGGGTATATCCCAGGAAGGTCATTGGGCGGAAGCCCAGGATTGCCAGGGTAATCGCTCCAAGCAATACCCCCCAGGCAAGGTTGATGGCGAAAACAACCAATCCATCTGGGAACAGGTGCGGCATCCCACTGCCCAAACCAAAACCCGCCGCGATCAGGGGCAGGTATAACGTATATGCCAACGCCACGCTTGGTGCGGCTGGACTGCGCTCGTGGTGTGCCATGGTCGCAGCAGTAAATATTGCCCCCACTGTGAGCACGATGAAGTTGATCACCGAGAGCTCGGCATTCGAATATGCCTGGGTTAGCGAGGTTGGTACCCAGATCTGTCCCAGGATCCCCGCTCCATACCCCACCACAAACACCATGATGCTGCCGATGGCTAAAGCCACCAGACTGCGGGCGAAAAATTTATACGAGCCAACCACAGTCGCCAGGGAGAGACCGATCACCGGTGCCATCAATGGAGCCAAGATTGCTCCAAGGACCAATACGACCGGAGAATCGAGCATGATGCCTAGGCTGAAGATGACCCCAGCAATCACGGAGAACAGGAAGAAATCGAAGCTGGGTGAAGTGCGACGCCTCACCTGATCGAGAACGATGGCTCGCTCATCCACTTCAAGAGGTGCCAGCAAGCGGCGGGCGCGCCTACGCCGTGCCGGCGGCAGCAAGTCGGGGTCGTCTGGGATATATTCAGACTTGGGAAGGCTCATTTACGTAAAGTAGCCACAATTCTGAGTGGTTTTTCGAGGATATCCAAGGCCTCAAAGATATTACTTGCGAGCAGGTCTGCGCCAAGCAGGGTTTCCACGGCTGTCCCTTCGGGTGAAAGCACACAAATCCCCAGGGCGGCAGTCCGCAGCATGCCAGCATCATTGGCACCCTGCCCGATCGCTACGACCGTCTCAGCACCCAGCCGGGCGACATAACTTTCTTTTTGTTCGGCTTCATTCCCGGGGGTGATACGCACAGCCAGCAACCCCAGCCGTTGGTCGATGACGTCTTGTTTCCCGTGCGTGTCTGCCGTCAGCAGGTGCAGGGTCAGCCGGTCGTGCAGAGTAGATAACCTGAGCTTCACACCTTCCAGGAGCTGTCCGTCCACCGCCAGGGTGCCATTGATATCACAAACTAGGTGCTGCAGCTGGATCATTCCACGACCTGGGATGTTCAGCTCAATCATGAGCTTATTATACCCCAAGGGGTTTTAACGGTTCCCGACCCCAACAACTCAATTCACCTACGTTGTAGTACAATACGCGCCGACTATATTGTGGAGTAGCTACCCTTGAGGCATTATTTTCGCAGCATAATTTACGTCCTTTTCCTGGTCTGCCTGGTACTTCAGCTGGCAGCGTGCGGAAGCATTGCACCAACGGAAAAACCTTCCGCCACTCCTGCCCCCAGCCTGACGGCTACAACCATACCGACGCCCACGCTAACACCAACTTCCACACCGCAACCCCCTTTTGCGGTGCTGCTGGCTCCCCCTGGGGCTGACCAGGCGCAGGTTGACACACTTCAAGCTGCCCTGAATGACATCGTCGTCCAGGCTGGGCTGCAATGGCAGGTGAGACAGCAGCTGACGGTAGAAGACATGGTGCCAGCGATGCAACTGGTGGTGGCAGTCCCTCCTGACACCGGATTGGCGGAATTAATCGCCGCTGCTCCAGAAACACAATTCCTCGCAATCGGCATTCCCGGTTTACCGGCTGCACCCAACCTGACCACCATCGCCAACGATGGCGGCCGCCCAGACCAGCAGGGATTCATAGCTGGCTCGATCGCTGCCATGCTATCGGAAGATTGGCGCGTAGGGGTGATCAGCGTATCAGACACAGTCGAGGGGCGTTCGGCCCGTACAGGTTTCCTTAATGGCGAGGTTTATTTCTGCGGTTTATGCCGGGCCGCCCGCCCTCCTTTCTACGAATATCCGATGTATTTTGAGCTGCCGGCCTCAGCCACCAGCGTTGAATGGCAGGAAGCCGCCAATTATATGGTCGACCACGAGGTCCGGACGGTTTACGTCTACCCCGGCGCGGGCGATGAAGCCATGTTATCCATCCTGGCAAATGCGAAGATCAATATCATCAGCAGCGGAGAACCTGCACCATCTACCAGCACAGCCTGGGTGGTCTCGCTAACCACAGACCCCATCCCACTCATTCAAGACCAGGTGGCAGGCTTGTTGGATGGCAGCATCTCGGGGGGACAGTCGCTGGTGGTTCCAATCCAATTTACGCAGGTTAACCCTCAAATCTTTTCCCCGGGCAAGCAGAGTTTAGCTCAGCAGATATTAACTGACCTGCAAGACGGGTTTATTGGCACCGGAGTGGATTTAACTACCGGGGAACAAAGTCCATAATGGAATGGATGTACTCAAACCATTACCGAGATGCCTGCTTCTTGTGTACAATTAATATCATTTTAGCGATGCGCTAACCCGACTCTCAAAATAACACTCCGAGGAGATTGATATGTACACGAAGTTGTCTTCTGTGATGGCTCTCCTCATATCCGCAACGTTGTTATTGACAGCCTGCCAGAGACAGGTGACCACAGAGTTTGATTGTCCCAAGCCGGAGGTGTTATGTGTCGGGCTTGTCACAGGGCTCGGAGGGGTCAATGATAAGTCATTCAACCAGAGTTCCTGGGAGGGTGTGCAGAAGGCACAGAGCGAGAAGGTGGCAGATGGGGTGCGATATATCGAAACGATTGATGCCAAGGATTTTGAAAAGAACATTGCCACACTCGTTGAAGCTGGATACGATATTATTGTGACCGTTGGAGCACCCAACAATGAAGCTACAACCAGCATGGCTAAAAAATATCCTGACACTTTGTTTGTGGGTGTAAACCAGCAACAGACTGAAGTATTACCCAACCTGGTCGGCCTGGTTTTCCATGATGATCAGGCGGGGTTTCTGGCGGGCGCACTGGCGGCCCAGATGACGGAAGCCGGAACCATTGGCGGTGTCTTCGGATCGGAGGCAGTGCCCCCGAGCAGTGCTTTCCAGGAAGGCTTTGAGGCTGGCGCCAGGTATATCAACCCACAAATCAAACTTATTGACACGAATTACACCAACGGTTCGGAGATGACCTCCACCGACGCCAGATGGGGTGCCAGAACGGCTTCTGAGGCAATCCAGGAGGGTGCTGACGTGGTCTTTGGCACCGGTGGTAAGACAGGCATTGGTGCTCTGATTGAAACTGCCAGCTATAAAGGTCGGTATTGCATCGGCGTTGACACCGACCAATGGGAAACACTCCCAGAAGCACACCCATGCCTGATCTCCAGTGCCATGAAGATGGTCGCCCCGGGGGTGTTCGACATCATCAAGCTGACCAAAGAGGGTGCCTTCCCCAGCGGGAACAACTTTGGGGCGTCTGGTCTGGCACCCTACCATGACTTTGATAAGGTCATCCCGCAGGATGTCAAGGATAAAAACAGCCAGATTGCTGTTGATCTGACGAGCGGATCCATTACCACCGGTTACAATTCAGGCGAGTAATTTAGTAATTTATACACATGATTTCAGCTTACATCCAGGATGAGCTTTTATTCATGGAGCATTCCGAAAATCAAAGAGTCCGCTGAGGTTGACTCAGCGGACTTGAATGTACGAATAAAATAGATCATTCCTTTTGATAAGGCACACCGTCAGCTGCCGGCATCCTCGAACGCCCCACAAACCCAGATAATACAATCATGGTGGCGATATACGGAGCCATAGCCAGCAATTCCACCGGGATACCAATCTGTAGAATCGATAACTTCTCTTGCCAGGAGTCGAAGAAACCGAAAATCAAGGCTCCCAGGTAAGCTCCACCAGGCATCCAGTTTCCGAAAATCATTGCGGCAAGTCCAAGGAAACCTTTCCCAGCTGATATGCCCTCGGAAAACTGCCCGGCTACGCCAAGGCTGATATAAGTTCCAGCCAACCCTCCGATAGCCCCAGAAATTAACACACTGATGTAACGTGTCCGGAAGACGTTGATCCCCAGCGTATCGGCTGCTTTGGGATGCTCACCTACTGAGCGAACGCGCAAACCCCAGCGGGTTCTAAAAAACAGGACTTGAGTGATGATCAACAACGCCCACAGCAGATAAATGAGCGAGCTCTGATTAAATATAACTGGTCCGATGACCGGGATGCGCCACAGCGCTAAAACCTGCAACGAGGGGATGGCGCCGGGAGGTGAATTCAATTGTTCCGGGTAGACATCCAATAAAAGACGGGTCAGATAAGAGGTAATCCCCAACCCAAGGATAATAAGCACGGTACCACTGATGATCTGGTTCACCCGATATTTAATGGATAGGACGGCATGCAAAGCACCCATGAGCATACCAGCCAATATGCCTGCGATCACTCCGATAATCAGGTTCTGGGTCAAACTTGCGATTACAACCGAAACGAAGGCAC
The DNA here is from genome assembly GCA_963726315.1 of uncultured Chloroflexia bacterium. Taxonomy (GTDB): domain Bacteria; phylum Chloroflexota; class Anaerolineae; order Anaerolineales; family UBA4823; genus FEB-25. The sequence continues at coordinate 66,461 of CAVSBZ010000001.1, forward strand.
CCATCAACATCATGCCCTCGATACCTATATTTACCACGCCTGATCGCTCACTATAAATGCCTGCCAGAGCGGCCAAGGCGATGGGCGTGGCGCGTATAACGCTGCTGACCAGCATGCCGGTTAAGTTCAGCGATTTCCCGTGGGTAGCCCAGATGAGAAATCCAAAAACCAGCGCAACGGCGGATAAACCAACAAAAAGTGAAACCTTTTTACTACCCGTTACGATTTGAACGATCCCCAATACGGCGGTAAGAAAGGCTAAAACAAAAAGAGAAATACTCGTCGGTAATACCAAATCTGGAGCCGCAATCGTCACCCCGGCACGCTGGCTGGTTAAAACAAACGTTGAAATTTCTCCTGCAGCATTCAACCCCAACAGGAAGAGCAAGACGGCGATCACCAGCGAAATACTACCAGCAATCAGGCTTTGTGAGCTGCGGACCTTGGGTTGGGCTTGGGTCAATGCACTTTCTGCCATGGTTATCTCCTCAGGACGAAATCTGACTTTCCTTGGCAACTAACTTTTCTCTCTGTTCCTTGGTTTTTATCCGGTATAGACTGCGGATAATTTCAGGTGCAGCCACAAATACGATAATCAAGCCCTGGATGATTTTAATAATCTCTATCGGTACTCCGACTGTAGCTTGCATTTGCGCTGCTCCACCTTGCAGGAAGCCAAACAGAAAGGCAGCGAGCACCACTCCCAAAGGATGGCTGTTGCCTAATAAGGCTAAAGCGATCGAATCAAAACCGTAACCAGATGAAAACGCCCGTACCATGCGGTGCTCCACGCCCAGAACCTGATTGGCACCGGCCATGCCTGCCAGGGCACCGCTCAAGCTCATGGTAAGCACGATGATCACAGCAATGCGAATACCCGCATAACGAGCAGCACGTGGGTTTGCACCGGCCATACGGATTTCAAGGCCGCGGGGTGTCTTCCATAGGAACCAATAAACTACATATGCCATAATTAAAGCGATAATTAATCCCAAATGGACGCGCACAGGTGCTGGAAGAAAAGTTGGTAACCAGGCAGATGGTAATACATCTGGGGTGATAGGCATCCGATCAGGCCTGGACATCGGTCCTTGAAGGAGGTAATCAGCTAAGCGGAACGCGATGTAATTCATCATAATGGTGTTGATCACCTCATGCGCTCCAAAGCGGGCTTTGAGGAAACCAGGGATTGCTGCCCATATCGCCCCAGCCAGAATAGCAGCCAACAGAGCTAATGGCAAGTGGATGATCCAGGGCAAACCTTTAATCGCATAGCCTACAAAAGCGGCTGCCAAGCCACCAACAAAGATCTGACCTTCGGCACCAATGTTGAATAATCCGCCTCGGAAACCCAGAGCCACTGCCAGACCAGCAAAGATATACGGCGTAGTAAGCATCAGGCTCTCCCCAATAGGCCTGAGAGCCCTTAACAGAGGCAGCGAAACTCCGGTTTGAATCCAAACTTTAAACCCATTAATGATCTCGGTGGGACTGCCAAATGCGCCCACAAACAAGGCTGCATAGGCATTCCAGACCGTCTCGATGGTGATTTTGATGGCTTCCCAGGGCGCCTGGAAGAATTGCCGCCAGGCTTCTCTAACTTCAGGGGTGGATATGGCAATAATCACCCCTCCCACCAGCATGGCGGTAAAGATCGCCAGGATCGGGATCAGGACGGTATCTCTTGCACCTCTACGCACAAAGATGCGTTGGATCAAAGTGCGCTTCTCTGGTGGTGGAGTGGGAGTTTGTTGAGTAGATTCAGGCTTATCGCTCAAAGGTGCCTCCTATCCCTTGGAGTAGGTTTCAACTTGAAGGTCCGGCTGCGGGCGATTCTGGCTGCTTAGTCTCCGTGACGCCAGCCATCAACAAACCCAGCTGTTCCCGGGTGGCATCTTCAGCATTTAAGATTGCCAGGATCTCGCCGGCAAATATCACCGCGATCCGGTCAGACAATGAGAGAATTTCATCCAGCTCTGTCGATACCAATAAGATGGCACAACCTTCGTCGCGCTTCTTGATGATCTGGCTGTGGATATATTCTATAGAGCCGACATCGAGACCACGCGTGGGTTGTGAAGCTACCAACAGCTTGATGGGACGCGAAAATTCACGTGCCACGATCACCTTTTGCTGGTTGCCTCCAGACAGGTTCGAAACCGGAACAGAAATGCTGGGAGTACGAATATCAAATAATTCCACGCGCTCCCTGGCTGCCTTATCAATCTCATCTTGTTGCAGGTTCATGCCTTTGGAAAACGGTGCTTCATAATAGGTGTTCAGCACCAGGTTATCTGCCACCGAAAAAGCCAGTACCAATCCATCGCGCTGGCGATCTTCAGGCACATGCGCTGAACCGATCTCCCGTATTTTACGCGGGGATACGTCTTTAAGCGGTTGACCCAGGAAGCTAATCTGTCCTCGTTTGAAGGGGCGTAGACCGGTCAAAGCTTCCACCAGCTCGGTCTGACCATTGCCTTGCACACCCGCCACCCCCAGCACCTCACCCGCCCTTACCTGGAAATCAATGCATTTGACCACTTCCAACTTGCGATCATCCAAGACGCTTAAATCTGATACTTCAAGAACAACTTCCCCGGGCTTTGCCGGTGTTTTTTCTACAGTTAGCAAGACAGTGCGACCGACCATCATACTGGCCAGCGATTCGAGCGTTGCCTCATCGGGCGTGGTTGTACCAACCACCTTCCCAAGGCGTAACACAGTGATATGATTGGCAATTTCTAGAACTTCATTCAACTTGTGGGAAATAAAAATGATGGAGATGCCCTGTTCTATCAGCGAGTGAATCACCTTGAATAAATCCTCAACTTCTTGAGGGGTCAACACCGCAGTGGGCTCATCGAGAATGAGGATATCTGCATGGCGATACAAGACCTTGATGATTTCCACGCGTTGCTGCAAGCCAACAGGCAAATCTTCAACCAATGCATTCGGGTCGACCTTTAAGCCAAACCGTTCAGATATCTCCCGAATTTCCTTCGCCACAGTCTCACGATCTAAGAAGATACCGGCTTTGGTCTTCTCAATCCCAAGCATCACATTCTCGGTGACCGTAAACACGGGCACCAGCATAAAGTGCTGGTGAACCATACCAATGCCGAGATCAATCGCGTCGCGGGGATCGTGGATTTCTACCTTATTACCCCGGATGATAATTTCGCCCTCATCCGGAGTATATAAGCCGTACAGAATGTTCATCAGGGTAGTTTTGCCTGCGCCATTCTCACCGAGCAAAGCAAGGATTTCCCCCTGCTCGAGCTTTAAATCGATGTGGTCATTGGCCAGGACGCCGGGAAAAGATTTGGTTACACCCTTTAACTCTAATACAGGTGGCATAGCATTCTCCTTATTTCATACTGACTGTAGAGAAGGAGACATCACGAAAATCCAGAATTATGTGTCAGGCGGTGCTAGGATTGCACCGCCTGACAAAGGTTATCGAATATTATCCTTGTACTATTTGTAGAGTCCGGCAGGGCACCAATCGGGGGTTGAGATACAACCCGTGTCTGCCAGCTCACCGGAAATGATCTTTGCCTTGAGGGCTTCAATCTCGGCTTTCAGGTCTGCGGGAACCTTGCTATCAAGGTCATGATAGGGGGCAATGCCCACGCCACCATTCGGCAGGTCGCCGATATAGTTGGTGCAGCCTTGGAACTTGTTATCAGCCACATCTCCAATCACAGCGGCGGCAGAGACATCCATGACCTTCAAAACACTGGTCAGGATGACATCCTGGACGCCTGACAGCGAAACGTAGCCATCCGTGTCCACCCAGATGCCGTAGCCACCGCGCTCGCGTGCCACGTCAAAGCCTGGGATACCGATTTGACCACCGACGGGCATGAATATATCAGCGCCTTCGTCGAAAAGCGATTGAGTGGCTTCCTTGCCCTTAACCTGGTCCTGGAAATCACCTGTGAAGACGCCTTCACCGGTGGCATTATCCCAGCCGAGCAGCGTGACAGACGTGCCATGGGCTGCATTGTAAGCTTCCATGCCTGTCTGGAAACCAACCATGAAGATAGTCACGGTCGGGATCTTTGCTCCACCGAAGGTACCAATCTTACCAGTTTTGGACATGCCAGCCGCCAGGTATCCAGCAAGGTAGCCTGCCTGGTCGGTTTTGAAAGCCTGTCCCATGACGTTGGGGATGCATGGGTCATATGAGTAGTCGAAGATGGTGAAGTTCGTGTTGGGATACTGAGGGGCTACCTTGGCCAGGGCATCACCCAGGAAGAACCCAGCCGCCTGCACCAGCTGATAGTTCTCTGAGCCAAAAGTGGTCAGGTTAGGTACATAGTCAGCGTCTGAATTTGACACAATGTACTTGGTCTCGCAGCCGTATGTCTTGCAGCCCGCTTCAATACCATTCCACTGGGTCTCGTTGAAGCTTTTATCACTGATACCGCCGGTATCGGTGACGAAGCCCACTTTGAATGGTGCAGCTGTAGGCGCAGCTGTGGGTGGAACCGCGGTTGGGGCCGTGGGTTGTGTTGGAGCCGCGGTTGTGGCTGCCCCGCCGCATGCTGAAAGCAGCACGGAGGCAATTATTAAAACTGCCACTAAAAATGATAGTTTCTTCATAATGCAATCTCTCCTCTTCTCGTTTTGGGTTTAGGATATAGGGTGGCTAAACGCCAGTATAAGTTTAGCACACAGACTAAAGATTTGCAATGTGATTTTTTACATATATGCGATAGGCACCTCCTTGAGCGGTTGGTAGAGCCGATGGTATCGGGATTGAACGACTGTGGATGAAACCAAACTGGGTAATCCCTGGCATAAGCGTTTAATGTATCCACCCTTTGACATGCTTGAGGAGTCTTTATAAGCGGAATTGGGTGAGGTAGAGACGCCCCAGAGAGACGTCTCTACCCTGACATTGCGATCAGCGGACCACGACGAGCTCTGAATGCAGCGTCGCTAATGAGTCGGCGCCGACCCAGATATCGAAAATAGACGCATCCTGGACCCATTTCCCGGCGTTCGTGCTCCAGTAACCGAGCTCGTCCGAACCGAGATGGAAGGTGACCGTTTTCGTTTCACCTGGCTTGAGGGTAAGACGCTCAAAGCCCTTGAGCTCGCGCATCGGTCGCGAGTCGGAGCCAGCCTGCTGATGGATATACATCTGCACCACTTCGTCACCCTCAAACTCGCCGGTGTTCGTCACGTCGACAATCACTGCCACCGAGGTCCCCAGCTTTACCTGTGGAGCGGCGACTTTCAGGTTGTCGATCGCAAAGGTGGTATAGCTAAGACCAAAGCCGAAGGGGTAGAGCGGAGCCGGCTCTCCGTCCCAGTAGCGCGAGCGGTACATGGGGCTGATTTCGGGCATGTGGGTGAGGTTGCGGGCATAGTAGAGTGGTGCATGGCTGCCCTTGCGCGGGAAGGTGACGGGCAGCTTGCCGCCCGGATTGGCTTCACCGAACAGGATATCGGCAACGGCGTGACCGCCCTCACTGCCGGGTTCCCAGGCTTCGAGGATGGCTGGAACGTTCTCTGCCGCCCAGTTAATGCTCAACGGGCGACCGTTCAACAGGACGAGCACCACGGGCTTACCCAGGGCAACGACAGCCTCGAGCAGCTCTTCCTGCCGACCGGGCAAATCTAGCGAGGCGCGCGAGGCAGCCTCACCAGCCATGCCGGCGTTTTCGCCGAGCACCATCACGACGAGCTCCGCGCTACGGGCGGTGGAAACGGCTGCCTGGAAGGCAGACTCAGCCTGCTCCGGGGTCTGATCGGCTTTCTTGTCTCCGGGCATCATTTCGTCGAACCATGAAGGAATATCGCGGCGGATCTCTGGACCGGGGGCGTACTCGACTTTCGCACCTGTCAGTTTGAGGCGGATGCCCTCGAGAACGGTGACGGCAGCCGGGGTGTGACCGAAGACCATCCACGAACCCTCGGTGGCCTCCTGCGAATTGGCCAGGGGACCGATGACGGCGACATGCTTGAGAGTCTTCGCCAGCGGCAGCAGCTGACCTTCATTCCGCAGCAACACCATCGAGCGCTGCGCTACGAGGCGCGCTTCCGAGCGGTGCTCAGGCAGGGAGACAACCTGGGCTAATTTGGTTTCATCGGTGTACGGCTGCTCGAAGAGCCCCATACGGACCTTGATGGCGAGAACGCGCTGCACGGCTGTATCGATGTCGGCCAGTATCAGTGTTCCGTCCTCGACCAGTCCGGCGAGGTGATCGGCGTAGGTGTTGCTGGCCATGTCCATGTCGAGACCAGCAGTCAAGGCGCGGAAAGCGGCGTCGCGTCCATCACGGGCAAAGCCTTCAATGATGAGATTGCCAACGGCTATGGCGTCACTGACAACGAAGCCCTTAAAGCCCCACTCGCCGCGCAGGACGTCATGCAGCAGGAAGCGGTTCCCACTGGCGGGGACATCGTTGAGGTCCATGTAGGCGCTCATAAACGTGGCGACGCCAGCTTTCACGGCGGCCTGGAAGGGCGGGAAGTAAACGTTGCGCAAGCGACCTTCGGGCAGGTAGACTGGATCGTAGTCACGCCCACCGTCGGCGGCGCCGTAACCGGCGAAGTGTTTGGCACAGGCGAGGAGGCGGTCAGGCGCTCCGAGGGAAGGACCCTGGAAGCCGCGCACCTGGGCGGCGGCCATGGCAGCCCCAAGGTACGGATCTTCGCCGGCGCCCTCGACGATGCGACCCCAGCGGGCATCACGGGCGATGTCGAGCATGGGACCGAAGGTCCAGTGCAGACCGGCGGCGCGAGCTTCTTTGGCAGCAACGGTCTGCGCCCGTTCGGCAACCGAAGGGTCCCACGAGGAGGCCATCGCCAGCGGCACGGGGAAGATGGTGCGGTAGCCGTGAATGACATCGAGGGCGAAGAGCAGTGGGATTTTCGACGGGCTTTCTTCTACGGCAATTTTCTGGAGGGCATTGAACTGTTTCGTGTCATTGAGCCACAGGACAGAGCCGGCGCCACCCTTGCGGATAACGTCCTCAGGCTCCGGCCCGGGGAAGAAGGGCGCACCAGCAATCTGGGTGAGCTGCCCAATCTTTTCGGCGAGGCTCATGCGGGACATGAGGGCTTCGACACGGGCGGTGATTTCAGCTTCCGATATGATACTCATAATTTCTCCTGGTGATGATGGAAGTGGATAAGAACACCGGCAATAATAATGGCACTCAGCCGGGCTGTCAACACACAGGGTGGGTTCCTGCTTAGAAGAGGAATTGTTTCGATAAAAAAATAAATGGAAACAATTCAGGTTTGACAGGGAAGGATGGTGAAGGTCGCCGAAAGCGTATTCGAAGTTCAAGAAAACAAATCAAAACGAATGTCATGTTTTTTGGGGAGGTGTTTTGAGGAAAGGGGTGTGCGAAGATCGAATTAATATGGACATGGAGAAAATGGGGGAGTGATTATGGCCTACCGGTAAAGACCAACCGGTATACGTACGCATTATTTTTTAACAGTAACATATGAATGCGTCCAAACATCGGTTCAGATCATATCGGTAAAGACCATATCGGTAAAGACCATATCGGTAAAGACCAACCGATACAGAAGATCACTGACCGATACAGAAGAACACTGATCGATGTGGAAGAAGAGCACTTCTACCGGTAACGATCAACCGGTATACGACTGCTTTCATTCTAACAAACCATAGGAAAGCAGTCTAATGTAATTACTCACCCATGTTGTCATTGCGATGAGTGGTTTTTACGAAGAAGCAATCTTCCACAAACATTTCAGGTCAATTGGGTATGGAAAGTCTGTTGATCAATTTTGAATCAGGAAGATTGCCACGACCAGACAGCAAAGTACGCTGGAACGCTGGTCTTCCCCGGAATACGGGGATTCCGCAATGACAGAATCCTTATTTCATCCAAAGAGAACTACCAAGGTAGTGCGTAGTTACACTTCCATTATAGCACATAAGTTCTAATTCACAAGAGGGATAAGAAGATTTAAGGAAAGCGTAGGGTAAAGAGTAGCGATTAGCTGTTGCGTTTAGCAACACAAATCACACAGGCAAAACCCTTCCGGATTACTAATCAGAGTGGACGAGGAGCGCCCCTACACTTCCTTCCCCAAATCGCCGGGACCGAAGGCACCGGGCAGCAGCGCGGCAACCGAGGTCTCCTGGTGAAGCTTCCCGTCGGCGTCGGCGATCAGTATCACTGCCCATCGTTGGTATCACGGAATTGATTTCACCCGGTCTCGTTCTCGCGCCAGCATGGCAAGGGTTTCAGGGATCAAGATTTTTCGAACCCGTTGGAACTGTTTGTTCGGCAATAGTGTGTTCAAGTCTTCATTGATGACAGTCTGCGTAACGTGCTGCGTAATAAAATCAATCAGCTGGGTAAAATATTCCTTCAGACTAACGCCGGTCCTTTCCTTGATTACTGCACCGCTATAACCATAGCCTTGAACAAAAAAATGGTGGATATCGTAAATATCCCGTCCAGCAATGGTCTTGTGTTGTGCATAACGGTCGGTAACTGCAACCAGTTTATTGGCAAACATTGTCTCTATTGTCTGGCTGTTAATCAGCCGGTCAATCTCAGCAAAATACTGTACTTTATATTGGTTGGCTGTGACGCACAAATTACTGGCACTTATCTTTAAGGTGTTTCGTTGCCCAGTTTGGCTTGGATAACGCAATTGGAAGAAGAGCACCTGGTCAAATTCAAGCCTGACGATAAATCCCATCTTTTCAAATACCTGGTGAAAGATCGGCCGCATGGCAGCTTCATCAGCATTTAGTAAAACATCAAAATCCAGGTCAACCGAGAAGCGATCCAGGTAACCCAACATGGCAGCACAAGTGCCGCCCTTGAATGCCAATTTTTGAGACAGCAGTGGCTGATCGACTATTTCCATCAGCAGCCTGTGAAGATAGGATTTATGGAAAATATCTTCAGGGCGTAAATCTAGCATGGGTAGCCGATTTCTCTTTGGAATGCACGTACTTTTTCGAAATCGATAGCACCACGGACATCAAAATGGTAGTGGGGATTGAAATAAAGCATATCTGCCACAGCTCTTTCAACTGTGGCAATGAAACCTGCATTTTGTTCCAGGATCCCGAGCGGATTATGCAGGTATTCATCCTTGAGCTGGCGGAAGTGGAATGACCAATCGCCAACCCGGACGTGTTTCGACTGATCCGAAGCAAATGTGTAGTCATAGATGCTTTGAGAGATTATGCCTGCCTGTGCCAGCACCGACTCAGTGGTCAGATAGGCATAGCGGTGGATGATCGCCCTGCCGAGCTCCACCGGGTTTAAAGTGGTTATCGGGACGGTTGAGTACAAGCCTTTATAAACCGGGAACAGAACACCTCTATCCATATAGCGCGTAATGGTTTTGTACAAGGTGTTCTTGCTAGATATCCCCCAGAGTATGGCGAGATCATTGGTATGGTAAATTTTTCGATCCAGCTGAATTAGTTCGCTTATCCTGTACATAATTGTACAGGATAATACAACTAAACAGATTTGTCAAGATGAGGTTATTTGTGTATCACAAACAATCAGGGCGCTGCAGGGCTCCGGAGTATAAATCAGACCGGACGGGTCATGCCCCTACACTTCCTTCCCCAAATCGCCGGGACCGAAGGCACCGGGTAGCAATTCGGCAATCGTAGATTCCTGGCGCAGATTGCCCTCCGCATCGGCGATCAGCACCACCGTATCCAGCCCAAACTCGGCGAGCACCTGGCGGCAGGAACCGCAAGGCGTGCCACCGTTGCTGGTGACCACGGCGATAGCAGCGAACTGGCGCTCCCCTTCCGACACAGCCTTGAAGACGGCCACGCGCTCGGCGCACAGACTTGTGGGATAAGCAGCATTTTCCACGTTGCAGCCGGTGAAGAATTTACCCGAGTGCGTCACCAGGGCAGCGCCCACCTGGTAATTCGAGTAGGGCACATAGGCTCGCTGCCGCGCTTCCTGCGCCAGCTGGATCAATTTAACGCGCAGATCATCCATCAGTTTTATCGCCATCCTGTTCCTCCTCCTGGGCTGCTTCAGGCTCTTTCTTGGCTCTCACCTTGCGGATGCGCCGCCCGGTCACCTGCTCGATGGTCAGGTGGATATCACCAACCTGCAGGCTCTCACCGCTGGTGGGCACACGTCCCACCTGCTCATAGATGAACCCACCCAGGGTTTCCGTCTCTTCGGTGGGTAATTGGCTGCCCATCACTTCATTGAAGTCCCGCAGGTCCACCCTGCCCTGGAAGACGTACTCGCCGTCACCCGCCTGTATATAAGGAGCCTCCTCACTCTGGTCATATTCATCCTGGATCTCACCGACGATCTCCTCGAAGATGTCTTCAAGGGTAACCAGCCCGGCAATACCGCCATACTCGTCCACCACCATGGCCATATGCACGTGCCCCGACTGCATTTCCTCGAGCAGCTCATCCACCTTCTTAGCTTCGGGGACAAAAGTGGCGGGGCGAAGCAGGCTGCGCAGGGACTCGATTTTGTCGCCCTTGCGCCATATTTTCAGCAAGTCTTTGGCATACAACAATCCCAGGATGTTATCCACCGTCTCTTCGTACACGGGGAGGCGGGAATGCCCAGAATTAATCAGCTCATCCACCGCCTCCTGCAGGGGAGTAGAGACGTCTAGGGCGGTGATATAGATGCGAGGCAGCATAATCTCACGCACCAGGGTATCGCCCAGCTCGAAGATCGAGTAGATCATCTGGCGCTCATCGCCTTCGAGCACACCACCTTCGTGCCCGGCATCCACCATGCTCTTCAGCTCCTCTTCGGTGACGGTCGGCAGGGGTTCCTGTGCTTCGCCCCTCCTGCGACTGAAAGCCAGCGGCAGCAACAGGAGCGGCGATAAGACGACCGTGGTGACCCGCACATATGGCGCCAGGCGCATAGCCCAGGTTTCAGGGTGGCGGGTGATGACGGCTTCCACCACCCACTCGAGCAAGAATACCAGCACCGCAGCCAGGAGCAGGACGCCGAGCATCATCAACATCGACGGGAATGTGGGATCAAGCGGGAAGAACAGCGCCAGAAGCAGGCTGGAACCCAAAAACCGGGTGAGCAGCAGGAGCAGGTTGCTGGCTGCCAACCATTCCTGGGGGGCATGCAGCAGGCTGACCGCCCGGTTGACCTCCTTCTCCATCTCCTCGCGGAGTGAAAGCAAGCGCGCCAGGCTGGCATTCAGCAGGGCGGCGCGGAAGGCGATGGTGAACAAGTCCAACCAGAACATCACCAACAGACCCAGCGCGATCAGGTAAGGGTTCACTTCTTGAGCTCTTTGACCACCCTGGCAGGCACACCCACCGCCAGCGAGTTGGGTGGAATATCCCTGGTGACGACGGCTCCAGCGCCGGTCTTGGCACCAGCACCGACTTTCACAGGTGCCACCAGCATCGTGTCGGAGCCGATGAAAGCGCCTTCACCGATCTCGGTGGCGAACTTGTGGGTGCCATCGTAGTTGCAGGTGATGGTGCCGGCACCAATGTTGACGTCGGCGCCGACAGTGGCATCACCCAGATAGGAAAAATGACCCATCTTGGCACCCGGACCGAGGGTGGAGTTCTTGACTTCACCAAAGTTACCCATGTGTACCCCGTGGGAGAGATGGGCACCCTTACGCAGATGGCAGAAGGGACCCATTTCCACATGGTCTTCGACCAAGGCAGATTCTAGCACTGAGGCAAGCAGGGTGCAATTGTCACCCACCTGGGTATCGGTGATGATGGTGTTAGGACCGACCACACAGCCAGCCCCCACCCGGGTATTGCCGTGCAGGTAAGTGCCGGGCCACAGGACGGTATCCTGCCCCAAGGTGACACCCGGCTCAATGTATGTGCTGGATGGGTCGATCATGGTCACACCGGCGAGCATCCACTGCCGGTTGATGCGCTGGCGCAGGAGGGCTTCTGCCTGTGCCAGATGAACACGGGTATTGATGCCGATGACTTCATCAGGGTCAGCGATGGTGAGGGTATGGATGGCATGGCTATCAGCCACCGCCATGCCCACCAGGTCGGTGAGGTAATACTCGCCCTTGGGAGAGAGGGTGATGCGCTTGAGTGCCGACCAGAGCCAATCTGAGCGGAAGCAGTACACCCCCGGGTTGAGCTCGTGAATGTTTAATTGCTCAGGAGTTGCCTGAGCCTCCTCGACCACCGCGCATACCTGCCCGCTCGAATTGCGAAGGATGCGACCGAAGCCGCGCGTCTCAGCCGCAGTGACCGTCAGCATCGAAACAGGATCCGCATGCGAGCGTGCAAGATCCACCAGCTGCTGCAGCTTGTCGGCGGTGAGGAGTGGCATATCCGCATATAGAACGAGCACAAGGTCGGATCTGTCACTGAGCAGCGATTCGGCTTGCATCACGGCGTGCCCGGTGCCTAGCTGAGGTTCCTGGAGGGCGTACTCCGCCTGGTCACCCAGCACCTGGCGCACCTGATCGGCGCCGTGCCCAATGACCATCACCGGCATAGCCGCGGTGACCTGGCGGGCAGCTTCCAGAGTATACCAGGCCATGGGCTTGCCCAAAAGCTGGTGCAACACCTTGGGTAGATTGGATTTCATGCGCGTACCTTGCCCGGCGGCAAGGATAACGGCGGAAAGGTTCATCATCCCTCCATAATAGCAAAACGCAAAGCCATGTGGGCGTCAGCAGCGAGTGCTGACCCTCCCGAGTGACTTTGCGTTAATCATACCAGATGTCTCAAAGGTAACCAGCTGGGGCATCCGGGCTCGAACCAGAATAAGCAGATCCAAAGTCTGCTGTGCTGCCATTGCACCATGCCCCAATGTTCACGCCCGGTTTTCAGGGCGAGGGGTATTTTATCATATTTTTGCGATAATCCGCTTTGGTGGGGACCATCTGAGGTTGGAGGCTAACCAGGCTGATCATCGTCCGGCGCCAAGCCGAGATGGCGGGCTTGATCGTAGGTAAGCACTTCTTTGGTGTTAGCGTCCTCTGGCAGGCTGCTTTCTCCCAGGGTTTCCCAAAAGCCGTCGGCGTTTTCCCTGGTGCCGGCTTTGGAGGCCTGCGAGAACATGCCATCCACCCGGGCAAGGGTTTCCGTATCAACGGTGACGGCAGGTAAGCCTCCCCGGTGAGGCAGGGGCTCCTTGCGTTCGGCTAATTCCTTGGCGAGCTCAACCTGAAGGTCGTGGACTGCCAGATGGATGGTGTGGTAGATCATGCCCAACTTATCGGGACCGAAATAGCCAGCGGTGACCACGAACAGGGTGTGGTTCATCCCGACAGGCGCTACGTAGATACACTGGCGGGGAGCAGCAAAATACTGCAAACTCTCGTTGGTGCCCTTCGCCATGGCCTGGGATACCTGCAGGCTGGCGCGGAAGGCGTGCATTAATGCAGAAAGCAGCCGGGATCCGGTGGAGATATCTGTAGCATTGCCAGCCTCGATTTCAATCTGCCCGGCGCTGTTCACCAGGAGGACAGACACAGCCTTGATCTGCTTCTTTAGGTCAAGCATTCGATCGTAAAGTGTAGAGGGTTGCTCGGCCTGGGCAACCTCCCCAACCGCTTCTGCCACGGATGAGGCGCTTACTTGTGGAGCGGGTAATGTGACGGCGGGGGTTTGGGCTGAGTCAGCTGGAGGTGGAGTGGTACCGGTCTCGGTGAACTCCAAACAGCGCTTTACTGCTTCCAGGAAGGCGGCGATATCGATGGGCTTGAAGAAGAATGCGTCTACGCCAACTGCGGATATTTTCTGGCGCACCTCAACATCATCGACCCCCGTCACCAGAATGATCTTCGTGCCAGGCTTGCGCTTGCGCAGCCTGGGGACCATATCGAGACCAGACATACCGGGCAGGCGAATATCTAATACCACCAGGTGCAGCGGTTGGGAGGTGCCGATGAACAGGGCTTCTTCGGCGGAAGGCATATCCAGCACCTCGATCTCATCACTGAGCGTCTTGATGCTGGCAGTGACCATGCGCCGGACTTCGTGGTTATCTTCAACCACCAGAACTCGATACGGAACTCATGATAGATTCATTCTATCATGGTTTTAAAATAGGGAACGTTGGTGAAGAAAGCGACTGAGAGGGAATGGCACGGCATGCCGTGCCTCTACAGAAGAATGACTCTTTTTTATTGCCTATTCCACGCGCCAGCAGGCGACGAGATGGTCGCGGCTGACCTCACGGAATGCCGGCTCTTCGACTTTGCAGATAGCCATCGCCACCGGGCAGCGCGGGTGGAAGCGGCAGCCTCCGGGAGGGTTCAGCGGGCTGGGCACATCACCCTGCAGGATGATGCGCTCACGCTTGAGAGTGGGGTCGGGGATGGGAATAGCGGACATCAAGGCTTGAGTGTATGGATGCAACGGATTACGGAACAGCTCTTCACGGGTGGTCATCTCAACCATCTTGCCCAGGTACATCACCGCCACCCGGTCTGAAATGTGTTCCACCACGCTCAGGTTATGGGCGATGAACAGGTAGGTGAGCCCAAATTCACGCTGCAGCTGCTTGAGAATATTCAGCACCTGTGACTGGATGGAAACGTCCAGTGCCGAGACCGGTTCATCGGCGACGATGAATTTGGGGCGCAGTGCCAGAGCGCGGGCAATACCGATGCGCTGGCGCTGTCCACCTGAAAACTCATGCGGGAAACGCCGGGCGTGGTAATCTTCCATGCCGACTTTACGCAGCATTTCGACCACCATCTCGAGGCGTTCGTTGGGTGTGCCGATGTTGTGAATTTTCAACCCCTCGCCGATGGATTCGCCAATCGGCATGCGGGGGTCAAGCGAGGCATAGGGATCCTGGAAAATGATCTGCATATTTCGGCGCATGGCCTTGAGCTGTTGACCGCTTAATTGCGCCACATCGACCCCCTCGAAGAGCACCGAGCCGCTGGTGGGCTCGATCAGACGCAACATGGTGCGCCCAACGGTGGTCTTGCCACAACCCGACTCACCCACCAGACCGACCGTCTCCCCCTCACGGATATTGAAGCTGATATTATCCACTGCCTGCACCCAGGCGACCACATGCTGAAATACTCCCCCACGCACAGGGAAGTATTTGACCAGCTGCCTGACATCGATCAGGTCAGGCTTGCCGTTACCGGGAGTAGCGAGATCAGTCATGGAGGTGCTCCACGGTGGAGGTCTGGTGGAGGGCCAGGGGAGCATTGTGGGCGCCATGATCCTGGTAAAGCCAACAGCGGCACAGATGCGCCGGCTCGACCTGGTTTAGCTTGGGTTCTTCCTCGGTGCAGATGGTGAGGTGGTGTTCGGTCATCGCCCGGCAGCGAGGGGCAAACTGGCAGCCGGGAGGCAGGTTGACCAGGTTAGGCACCGTTCCAGGGATGACTTCCAGCACGTCTTTTACGGTGCCCAAAACTGGAATGGACGCCATTAATCCCTGGGTGTAGGGGTGAAGCGGATGCTTGAATAAGGTCCGGATATCGGTTTGTTCAACTATACGACCGGCATACATCACCGCCACCCGGTCGGCCAACTCGGAAATGACGCCCAGATCATGGGTGATCAGGATGACGGCGGTACCCATGCGGGTGCGTAAGTCACTGATCAAGTCTAGGATTTGGGCTTGAATGGTCACATCCAGGGCAGTGGTCGGCTCGTCGGCAATCAGCAGCTGGGGGTTCAAGGCGAGTGCCATGGCAATCATGACACGCTGGGCTTGCCCACCCGAGACTTCATGCGGATAGGAGCGCGCCTTGCTAGCCGGATCGGGGATGCCCACCAGGTGCAGCAGCTCGACAGCTTTATTCCAGGCTTGCTCCTTGCCCATACTTTGATGGGTCTGCAGCACCTCAGCCACCTGGTCACCGATTTTAAAAACCGGGTTGAGACTGGACTGAGGCTGCTGGAAGATCATCGACATGCGGTTGCCGCGCATATGCACCATCTCGGATTCAGACAGGGCGAGCAGGTTGCGACCATCGAAGATGATCTCACCATCCATTATCTTGCCAGGGGAACTGATCAAGCGCATGATGGAAAGGGAAGTAACACTTTTGCCGCAGCCCGATTCACCGACCAAGCCCAGTACTTCTCCGCGCCCCACTGTAAGGTCAACCCCGTCCACGGCTTTAACCACACCGTCTTCGGTGAAAAAATATGTCTTAAGGTTACGAACTTCCAGAAGGGGGGCAGTGGTCGCGTTCATCAATGGACTTACTCCATCAAGCGCTTATCGCCGGGTATGATTGTAAATCAAGCTCAGGATCAATATGGACAGGTACCCTAATTTTAATCGAATTTCGCCATTACGTGGCTGCCGCGGATTGGAGCTCGGAACCTGCAGAATGGACCGGGTATGATTCCAGACTAAATCTTTCTCAACCTTGGGTTTAGGATGCTATCGAGTGCAAAACCCACCACTGCAAAGGCAAGTCCGGTGAGCACGATCATGGCAACAGGCTCCAACACCCAGTAGTAGTAGCCATGGTAAACCCCTCTAGTAAGCGCATCATAAATCACCTTACCCCAGGTAGGAAGATAGGGATCACTAACATTTAAATAAGCCAGGGTTGCCTCGAAGAACACGTAAGTAGGCACCAGAATGACCAGCTGTGGGATGAGCAAAGGGATAATACGGGGAACCAGGTAATGGCGGATGAGGCGCCAGTTGCTGGCACCATAGGCTTGAGCAGCCTCAATATACCCCATTTCTTTTACCTGTAAAAAAGCTGACCGGTAGGTCTTGATCGCCGATCCAAAAATACTCAGGATAATAATCACCCCAAGGATCATCCAGATGCTCTTAGAGTACAGGTAATAAATCATAATGGCAATGGGCAAGGTGGGAAGAATCATATTGATCTCGGTGAGCCGCTGGATCACATTATCCAGCCAGCCTCCATACCAAACACCGACAGCTGCAATCATCATTGCAAGGACCCCTGTGGTAATTGCACCTAAGAACCCAAATGCGAGGGCGACTGGTATTCCCCATAACAATGGCACCATTAAATCCCTGCGCAAGTCGTCGGTACCTGCCAATCCATAGACTTGACCGTAGAGGATGAGTTTCGCATCCAAGCTGGCATTCTCATCAAATAAAGTTGTATCAATCCGCAGCTTATAAGTTCCCTTGAGTGGGGATGTTGCCTCTCCCTCTGACGGATTCGTAAAAAGGACTTGCACATCTCGAGATCCCCCCACACCAAGCACACCCTGCCTTTGGACAGATTCATCGGTAAGGTATTTACGGGGAATATCATCAGAGGCGAGATACCTCTGGGTGGAGACTACAGAAAAATTCCCCAATTTGAATTCTCTGCCATCCGGCGTAATCCATGTCAAAATGACAAAGGGCTTCTTTTCATATTGTGCATTGAAAACGATCAGCACATCTCTTGGGAAATCTCCGTAGGAGTAGTCGATGGTATATGTAATGGTCTCATTCATCATTCCATTGGTGTCAGCAGTAAACACCTTGAAGGCTTCGCCAGTCGCACTGTCTTGGACAATTGTTGGAGGAAGAGGGTTCTTCCTGAACAAGTTCACCCAGGTAGGCAGAGCATTTTTAGGGACCAGATATTTTTCTTCGGTCAACGGAGCCCAACGAGCAACTGCCTCTTTGTATGGAATGGCAATCATGGTAATTATCGAAACAACAATCAAAGCAAGAATAATGATCACACCTGCTACTGCCATCGGATAACGGAAGAGCTCGCGTAGCGTGGGATTCAAACCCCTGGTCTTTTTATGCAATACCGCTTCCTGAGTAGAAGGATTTACACCGGCTTTTACCTGTTTGATGCTGGTTGAACTCGGTATCAAACGCGGGCAATCATGGTAGGCTTCTGCTCGGCAAACACTTGCCTGGAAGGCATTCCCGACCCTCTCAGGACGACCGTGCACGTAACAACGGCAGCGACCAGGTGAAGCCTGGAGAACCTGCCCTCGATTATTATCCAATTTCAGGTATGGGCAATAACCACTGGAAGCGACTGTAGCCGTTAATCCAACTTGGGAAATGCGAACTGGCTTCCATTCATTCCCTGTATAGGGAGTATGCCGTGATGCAGCCAGAAAACGTCGCCCGGGCAAGTTCGGCTGGCTTTTACCGACTGTGACAATTTTCTGCCAAATGTCATGCAAAAACTGGATCAAGTTCCTTGACGACAAAAGGCGAAGAAGGCTCTTCTGTTGTTTAACCGGCCTCATGGCTTGACCGTTGCTATCTATTTTCACCCGTGGATCAACCAACGAGTAGATGATATCCAGCAAAAAGACGGAAAACCCTAACAACAGGGCAAATACAGTCACAATACCAATGGTCACTGACATCTCTTTCCTACCAATAGATATCATGAAAAGCTGTCCGAGACCAGGCCAGTCAAAGAATACTTCCAGGACAATTATCCCCTGCCAGAATGTAATCATCAGAATCATAAAGCTGGTGATAATATAGGGAAGGGTCGGTTTAAGCACGTAACGGCTGTCAATGGTTTTGGCTGGTAAACCCTTCGCCTTGGCCATTTCAAGATAATCCTCGCCAGAGTGAATCAGAAAGAATGTACGCCAGGTGTATACGGTTGAAAAAAACATTCCCAAAAAGATGGCCGATACGGGCAGGATCATATGTTTAAGTACAATGGGGACGTATCCCAATTTAGTGGCGGGTGGGAAGGTATCGTAAAGCCCGTTGAAAGGCAGCAGGTGTAGTGCACCGGCAAAAATCACGGTTAAGATGATCCCATAAACCCAGTTCGGGATGGCTGAGAGCGGCGAGAGCGTGACGGCCAGCCGGTCCAAAAAACTGCCATTCTTTTTGGCGAGATTCAGAGCCACAAACATACTGGCAAAAAACAGGATAAAGTTTGTCGCTCCAGCCAGCAGCAGCGTATATGGCAAACGCTGCAGGACAACTTTCGTCACATCTCTATTACCAGAATCGAAACCAGTAATTCCAAATTGGTATGTTTGCCCCCAATCAAAGGTCATCGTTTGATACCACCACTTTATGCATCTTAGCAGAAATGGCTTATTCAAACCGTACGCCTGCTCCATTGCTATTCGAGCTTCTTCAGTAGCTTGAGCAATTTCTTCTACCGTTGCGCCGGGCATGCTCAACGAAATAAAACTAAGCGATTCGCCAATATCTGCCCTGTGGATATTATCAATATAGCCCCCATAATTGATGACGACAATGGCAAGGAATATTCCCACAGAAAACACGAGAAAGAGGGTGATTGCCCTTATCGTTACATACTTTAAAACCCTGGAGATGGTGCTGGTGTAGGGTTTTTCCGGAGATGGTTCCATATAGATAATATCGTCGGGTATATCAGATTAAATATGAAACCCGCCTTCCATAAAGCATACAATGAAAACGGGCCTCGATGATGGATATATTATTTACTCTTCAGAGTAATAAAAGTTCGTTTATCTACCGGTGCAACAGCTACCAATCGTGATGATTATCGGGTGGAGGATCCATCGGAGGAGGTATGTCCCTGTTTTTACTCCTACGGTCGTGTATCAGATAGGCACTTCCCACGATACCCAGAAACAATCCTGCCACAGAAACAATGTAGGAGAAAAAGTTAAGAAAGAGGGTTGACTTAATCGTGTGCATTATCATCAAGAAAGGCAGGATGGCTCCTAATAGGACCAATCCAAAACCAATCAGGATAAGATATTCACCTCGTATCGTTTTCATTTATACAACCAACATAACACGGTATGTGCAGGTTCGATATTATAGTCTGGAGGTTCCTGTACTTCGCACAAACCCTGGATCATCTTAGAACAACGGGGGTGGAAGCGGCAGCCAGGCGGAGGGTTGACCAGGCTGGGGGGTTCTCCGGGGGGCACCTCTTTGTAGGTGGTTGCGTTTTTGGCATCAGGCTCTGAAGTACCCGCCAGCAATGCAACGGTATAAGGGTGGAGCGGGTTACGCAACAGATCAAGGATCGTTGATTTTTCAATAATCTTACCAGCATACATGACGAAGACACGCTCCGAGAAATAACGAACAGTGGAAAGATCATGGGTGATATAGATAACTGATAAGTGATAAGATTCCTGCAAGCCACGGAGGAGCTTCAGGATCTCCACCCGCACAGACGCATCGAGCATCGAGACGGGTTCGTCAGCCACCAGGAATTTGGGGTTCATGATCATCGCACGGGCGATGACCATACGCTGCTGCTGACCGCCACTGAGCATGTGGGGGAATTTGGTCAGGAAATCACTGACGGGGGTCATTTTGACCTCTGTCATAACCTTATTTATCCGGTCGGATATTTCATCTTTATCCTTGACCCCGCCTATAATGAGGGGCTCGGACAGAATGCGCTGGACACTCATAAAAGGCGGCAAGGCACCATAAGGGTCTTGCTGTACATAGCCTACCTGCGTGCGGTACCATTTTAAAACCTTGGAATTCATCTTGCCCAAGTCTTGGCCTTCATAGATCACTTGACCCTCAGTTGGTCTGTATAGCCCCAGGATCGTCTTCATCAGGCTTGACTTTCCACAGCCACTTTCGCCAACCACAGCGATAGCTTCACCATGCCTGACATCAAAAGATACATCATCTACTGCCCGTACGTAGCCAGCGTGCCCGAAACCGAAGCGACGAAGCTCGAAGTACACTTTCAAGTCTACAATGGATAATAATGCTCCATTCGTACCTGGAACAATGCCTGTTTCCACATCAGTCACAATTGGATTGCTTGCCATCATGCATCACTTATCCTGTCTTAGGCGTATAACCAGCATTTTACCCGACGACCTTCAACGGTGAACGTGGGTGGATCTTCGACACACTTCTCAAAACGAGAGGGACAGCGTGCAGCAAACCGGCACCCTGTAGGAGGGTTGATCAAGCTGGGAGGCTGACCAATGATGAATTCCGGCTCTTTGTCGCCATGCAATCTGGGTACACTGTTCATTAATTTACGAGAGTATGGATGAAGCGGGGCTGGGAAGAAGCGAGGGGTATCTCCCACCTCTACAATTTGACCGGCGTACATAACTGCCACTTCATCCGCCAGCTCACTGGAAGTGGCAATATCATGGGTGATCAAGATATAGCTCGTCTCAAATTCATGCTTGATGCGTTTAAGCACATTCATTATATTGGCCTGGGTGAGCAAATCCAAGGCAGAGGTTGGCTCATCCAGGACGATCAGAATAGGCGAGGTGACCAAAGCCATGGCGATGGCTGCTCTTTGGCGCATACCACCACTCAACTCGAATGGGTAGCGTACCAGAAAGTCGGCTGGTACACCCACATTCTGAAACATTTTGCGTGCCATGTTCAAAGCTTCTTCGGGTTTCGCTCCCAGATGAATCATGGCTGGTTCTGCCACCTGGTCGCCCACCCGGATGACTGGATTTAGGGCGTTCATGGCGGCTTGGGGTACCAATGACATTTTAATCCAGCGCACATTCTGACGGAATTCCTCATCATCATAAGTCATTATGTCAGTGCCATCCAGAAAAACTTGACCAGAATAAGTATCTATATTCTTCGGTAATAGCCGCAGGATTGCCTTGGCAAGTGAAGTTTTTCCGCAACCTGATTCACCCACAACCACCACAGCCCGGTTGTAGGGTAAATTAAAATTCACATCATCCACCGCTTGAACCACACCTTGCGTGGTGCGGAAATAAAGTTTTAAATTTTCGACGCGTAGTAGTTCCGTATCTGCCATTCGCTCACATACCTCGCAGCCTGGGATTAAAGATCCGATCTAAAGAGAAACCTAACAAGGCAAACGCCAGCCCAGCCAGCATCAATAGTGCCGCTGGCTCCAACACCCAATAATACAGACCTTTATAGAGTGCGCCGTTCTGCTGTGCGTCATTGATGACCTTTCCCCAGGTGGGGAGGGTCGGATCACCCAGCCCCAATATCGCCAGGCCTGCTTCCAAGAAAACGAATGAGGGGATCAGAGTCACCAATTGGGGGATTAATAATGGGACGATACGTGGCACAAGATATGAAAAGATGATCCGTGTGCTTCCAGCTCCATAAGCTCGTGCTGCTTCAATGTAAGATGACTCTTTTACCTGCAAGAATACAGCCCGGTAGGTCTTGATGGCAGCTCCAAATATACTCAGCAGGATAACCACCCCAAGAATTACCCAAATACTGTGCGAGTAAAATGTGCCTACCATGATCAGAATCGGCAGGAAGGGTAACACCAGGTTCACTTCAGTGACACGCTGGATGAGACCATCGACCCAACCTCCAAGCCAAACACCGATAGCAGCTATGATCATGGTAATCGCCGTCGTTCCAAGGGCAGCCAACAGACCAAAGGCGAGGGCTACTGGGGTTCCCCAAAGAAGTGCCACCCTGAGATCCCGGCGCAGGTGATCGGTACCGGCGACTCCATGCACTTTACCATAAAGCACCATTTCTGCATCCAGAGTGGAATCCGGTTCAAATGTGGTCGCATCAACAATTAACTGATAAGTACCCTTCACTGGAGGAGTCAATCCTTCGGCTGGGTCAGCAACAAATAAGCCTTTCTCAGGTGGTAATCCAGACAGCCTGCGCTGGAGCTTGGTATCTTGAGATACATAATATACTTCCGACTCTGAAACAGCAAAATTTGCGACCCTAATATCCCTGCCATCCGGTGTTTTCCATGACATATTGATAAAAGGTTCTTTATCAGTAAATTTGGCAGTGAAAAATACAGCAATATCCTGTGGGTAATCGTCATAGGGGTAATCGAAGGTAAATGTAATCACGGTAGAATTCGTTTTTTCGCCCGGTGTAATTGTTTTCGGGGCAGTACCGTCCAGGCTGCTAAGAACAATAGTTTCAGGTTCTTTAGCTCGGTGGAAAATATTCATCCATGCTGGTTCTGCATAGCGCGGATTTTTATACCAAATGCCTTCCCCACCCCGCCAAAGGATAAGCGCTTGACGATATGGAATAGTAACCATCGCGTAAACGGACATTAGCAGTAATAATCCGATAATTGCCAGTCCAACAATTGCAGATGGATAACGCTTGAGCTCCTTAAATGATTTTTAATCGCCTTCATTGCGGCCTGCTTTCACCACCGCCAATTTTCACCCTGGGATCTACCAATGCATAAGTAATATCCAGGAGAAAGACCGTGATGACCAATAAATAGGCGAAAATAACTGTTGACCCTACAATCACTGGCGTATCGTAGAGACCAACCGCGGTGAAAAGGGCGCGCCCAAGACCAGGCCACTGGAAAACCGTTTCAAAGATGGGTGCTCCGACCCACATACCGATAACAAGCAAGGCAAAACTGGTGATGATCGTTGGCAGGGTCGGTCTGAGTATGTAACTGCGCTCAATACTCCGGGAGGTCAGTCCTTTGGCTTTGGCCATATCGACATAATCTTCACTGGAATAAATGAGGAAGAATGTCCGCCAGGTATATGCGCTTAAGAAAATTGTGCTGAGGGTGATGGCAGCCACAGGTAGAATCATATGCTTCAATAAGCTCAAAGCATACATTAACTTCGAGTCGGGGGGTGGGGCATCCACCAAGCCGCCAAAAGGCAACCAGTGCAATAATGCAGCAAAAATTAAAATCAGGAAAATGCCATAAAACCACCCCGGTGCTGAAGAGGTTGGGGTGAGAGCGATGAAAAATTTATCAAAGATACTGCCATATTTCCGGGAAAGAGAGAGTGCGATGGTAACAGCAAGTATAAATAAAAAGACATCTGCGGTACCAAATAAGACTAATGTCGGTGGAAGACGCTCCAAAATGATGTTCTTCACCATCTTCGAGCCACTATCACTTGCCATTTGCAAGGCGCGCCCCAGGTTGAGAGTGAGGGCATCTTTAAGATATAGGAAGCTGCGAACTACGAAGGGCTTGTCCAGTCCCAGGCGTTTTTCCTGGATGGTTGTCATCGCCAGCCTTTGAGCTTCCCTTTCTTCGGCGGACAAAGACTTATAGGAAGGATTAAGCGCCAGCTGCATGGAGATGGTTTCTTGGATCTGCCCACGCTGGATTTTGTCAACATAACCACCCATATTGGCAATGAGGATGGTCAGATAAACCGCAATGACCACTGTAAGAAAAAGGACGAACAAGCGGACAATTGTATAACGTAGTATACGTACTACGGTATTTGTAGTGGCTTTCCGTTTAATCTGTGCTTCAGTTTTGACATCAACTGGAACTGTGGCTTCGCTCATGGCAGCCTCACTTTCAATAAAAAAATCTTATTACTATATGGAGGCAGGCAATAGCCTGCCTCCATTTTTAAACATTGGACAAAAAACGTTATTTCGCTACAAACTCATAGTCCGTGATCGCAGGAATGCTCACAGCCAGCGAGGTGGTAACGACCTCAAGCTTGTTCGATCCAGCCACAAGCTTGGCAGTATCATCAGCGGAGAGGGTTATCGTATAGTGCCCTGCTTCGGCTTCAGTGGCGTCACCCTGGAAAACAACCGCTCCAAGAGCATCGAATACCAGATACTTCACGGCATCGACCTTGTCAGCAGGATACGGTGCATCTTCAAAGGTAATGAACACATCATAAACAGCTTCAGCGCCAATACTGACCTCTCCCGGTCCATCAACCTCGACGACTGGGATCATTGGCGTACCAAAGATTGACCAGCGGGAGGCGGAGTCGGGGAAATCTGGGAAGCGTAGTAATGAGACGGTTTTCTCAGTTGGGTAGGCTTTCTCTAGATAGAAAGGACCTGAACCAACCCAGAAATGACCTTTAAGCGCATACCAATTCGCGTAATTCGTCCAGCGTGATGTTGCTTCTTCTGGTGTGACGTACTGGCTCATGGTAGGCGCAAACGGAATGTAATTCTCAGCCTGGGCTTTGTCAAGATAGCCTTTGAGGATATCCAGGCTCGGGCCAGCGATAAAGCTCGTCCATTCAACTTCGTTTTTAGTAGCTTTGTCGGTTGACCAGGCTAGCTGTCCGATTTCCGGATCAACTCCAGCGTCAGCCAGATTACCAAGGGCAAACGCTTGCCATGGGGGATCTCCTCTACCGTACCCAGTTACAGGAGTGGGCCACCAGGTGCCGTTATAGTAGACAATCCACTCGGCGTCCAGGAAATATCGATCATCATAGGTGGTGATCACCAGCGGGTCGGTTGATTCGACCACGACACCCTTGAAGTGTGACAGATAGGCGTCAACAACAGGCTGAATTGCTTCGTCAAAGTTGGCGCTATCCGGTTTGCCTAAATCGAAGGTCATAATCATATTCATGACAAAATCACCCACGGAGATAAGGCTACCATCATGGAATTTGACCGTGGTGAACATGTCGGCAGGATAGGTTACTGTGGTCTTCGAGAGGGCGGTCACAGTGGAGGTGTACTTCTCACCGACCGTGATGAACTTCTGGTTCACAGCATCCCAATCCGTCCAAGCATCAGCCGGGACCTCAATCGAGGGAGCGGTGCTCAGCGTGAGCCAATCGAGGGTTGCGGCAACGGGCAGACCTTCTTGAACGACCACATCAGCCTTTTCGAGACGCATTGGATAGTACAGGCCGGTGTAGGGATCAGAGATCGCACCACCACTGACTGTCGCCTGTTGAGGTGTGGCGTCATAAACCCAGTTGGTGCCTGCTACCGGGTTCCAGGGTTCAACCAAGACACCGGGCTGACCAATCCGCATCACGCCACCTTCACGATCGGTGAAGCGAATGGTTAAGGCATAAAGGGCAGAACCAGCAACCCCGCCAGCCAAGTCATAGGCGACTGACAAATTCTGCACCTGAGGTGAGAAGGGGGTTTGGTCCACAAGCCATACACGTTCTGATTCTAACTGGGCCATTACAAGCGCCTGTTCAAACAGGGATTTGCGCTCATCCATGGTCTTGAAATCATTGACCCACAGTTTTTCGGCAACGCCAGAACCATCACCGGCATAATAGGCCGGGTCATTCTTATAATTCTGCCACAGTGGGGTTGATCCGCCGAGGGGTGTGTAGAAATAGGCAAAGTTGGTGGCGTCATCACGGCTAACAGATGTGGTGATCCAACCACCGGTGTAAAAGTGCATCAAGCCTAAGTTTGGTTCACCCTGGTTCCAGATGGGGGAGGCTTCACTGCGGGTCTTATACTGACGATCCACAGTAAATCCAATGGTCTCCAGCTGGTTGCTGACATAGTCACCAATTTCCTTGCGCTCATCCTCTGTACGGATGATGGCGATAAGGGTCACGGGGGCACCATTGAATTGCCACTTGCCATCTGTGCCCAGCGTGGCACCCATGCCCTGCATTTCGGCATCGATGACGGTCTTAGCCTGATCAGCGTTGAAAGCGTACTTAACTTCCAATGCTCGTACAGTATCTATGTAACGGGCGTAATCAGGAAAAGCGCTGTTAAGACTTGTGAACTTGGCCTTTGCGAGACCACCATAGATCTCCTGGACTATATAGTTGCGGTCCACCAGCCAGTTCATGGCCTCGCGGATTTTGGGGTTGCCGAAGGGGTTCAGGCGCCCATCATCAAACGTGGGACCCCATGGGTTAAAGGTAAGCTCAGTATATGAACCAAAAGCGGTCGTATAAGACAACTTGGGGTCTGCCTTGACTTCTTCAAAGAGCTGTGCATCACTAACCGAGTAGGCATAGACATCCATGTCGTTGGCTTGGAGTTGCTTAACCGCAGCATTGGCTTCGTTCTGCTCAGTGAAGACCAACTGATCCACCCAGGCACCTGTGCGTGTTGATGGCGCAGGTGTGGGAGTTGGCTCAGGTGCTGTAGTGACCTGAACGAGCTGAGTCTCTTTAACGACCTGCGTCTCCTTGACAACACTGGTCTGTTCCACAACCTGGGTCACCACCGTTGTGGCTGGTGTGCAGGCTGCCAAGACCATGCTGAAGGCTATCAGCAGGCTTACAACTGTAAACAATTTCTTAAACATAGTTCTCCTCCGAACAAATAGTTTGATTGGTTATTAAGGATTTTTAAACGATATCGTCT
This sequence comes from uncultured Chloroflexia bacterium, assembly GCA_963726315.1. Lineage (GTDB taxonomy): Bacteria > Chloroflexota > Anaerolineae > Anaerolineales > UBA4823 > FEB-25. The sequence goes on from CAVSBZ010000001.1 coordinate 93,391, forward strand.
CTTAAATGCGTCTAATAGCCAGCACTCACCTCCTTTCATATATTCAGCTAACGTAAAAAACATTCCGACGTTCACGAAATATACCTGTAAAAAGCTATTCGGTCAAGTATCATTAAGAACAGCCACTCCCATAATCCAGCAGCTCTAATTCCCATAAGGGACTGTCTACTGCAGATGCAGAGGTGTAGTTACATAAGTCTGATCGGGCAACCGACACATTGTAGTGGAGATACAAAGGTATTGCAGGCAGTTCTGTTGAAAAAATCTCCTGCGCCTTCAAATGTTCGGATCCATGCCGAGAAGTGTCAGCCAACGAGAAGAGAGCATTTCCACAGGCTGCATCATACTGCGGGTTAGTGTAACCACTGGCATTCATACCGCCCCAACCCTTAGGAAAATCAGGATATGGACCCGTGATTTCACTGGTCAGGTACAAATTGCAGGCAGGTATAAATGAACCTGCCCAGGCGAACTGTGCCAGGTCGAATGAGCGCCCAAATACCGGACCATCTGGTCCGGGTGCCAGATACTCTTGCGCCGGCTGAGCAACTATCTTCGTACGAATTCCGCATTGTCCGAACATTTTCTGGATGGCAAGGGCATCGGCTTGCGACCGGGCATCTGAGGAAACCAAGTACTCGACCTCGAAAGCCGTGTCATCAGGCACTCCCGCAACACCCAAGGCAGTGCGCGGTGTGGTGGGGTCGTTATCCGCATCGATCCAGCCTACCGATTCAAGCAAGGCGGCTGCTTTCTGGAGATCCAAGCTATAGTGTACGACTTGCGAGTTATACAATGGGTGAGACGGCGGTACGTACAAATCCAGCAGCAGCTGGTTATTCAATGCCTGGTTTGCGACCAATGTATCGCGGTCAATGCACATAGCAACTGCCTGGCGGACCTCTTTTTGATCAAAAAACATTACCCGCTGGCTGTCGATGGAATTTATCCCGAAGGTCAGCTGTTCCCAGCCGGCATCGTTCTGATAAAAAGCCTGGACCTGACCGGAATTCAGTAATTCAGTCAGCCGTGGTGTTTGAGGCTCGAACATGGCAGTCTGGTCGATCAAATCGCATTCACCCGCCAGCAAGGCATCCAACGCTTCATCCGTGGAACCGACGAACCGGTAAACGAGGTTATCAAAATGGGGTAAATTTTCTGCGGCACGGAAATACAGAGGATTTTTATGGAGTGAGATATGGTCGCCAGATATCCATTCATCGATAACGTATGCACCCCAACCCAGGGGTTTGCGTGCTGCAACATCGGATGTTCGCAATTCATCAACCGTATAACTCTTCCAGGCATGCTGGGGAAGAGGCATAAAGAATTTGTTGGCATAAACTCCATCCTGGTAGCCAGGTATGCCAATCCATTGGGTTGAAACTTCATCCGAGGCCTGATAAGACTGGGTGCGGAGGACCAATTCAGCCTGGGCAGACGGATACAGTTTGCGCGCAATCTCGTAGGAATAGACTGAGTCGGCTGATGTTAATGGGGTACCATCAGACCATTTTATACCGGGCAATAATATAAAATCCAAGACTAATTGATCCATACTAACAGGTTGGTCACCCGAATAGCTTTGGGCACAGGCCAACTCAGTGCAACCACTCGGACGATATGATACGCCTACCTCAAGATTGACCGCGTTTCCAGAACTATTAACAATCAGGTCACCAGGATTAACCTGGACCGGCTGAAAGCGGGCATCACCGTCGTTCAAAGCAGGCATTTTCTCCAATATAATCGGGAGTTCGCTGTAATTTTGAATATCCACAGGTCCATCATAGACTGCGGCCAATATATCCTGTGCGGAGGTCGAAGCGGCATCGTAATAGAACAAAGAGTTTGGTTCACGCCCAAGGCATATGGTTAATAATCGAGAGGGGGCCGATACTAATGTGGGGGTCAGGGTTATTTCAATCGAACCATTGGTCGGCTGCCCGGTGGAAGATATCGTTGGTGTTGGTAGAGTGACCGTAGAGGAAGCTGGTTTTTGGCTGCAGGCTACCAGCCCCACCAACAGGAATACTGCCAGTAAGCTGTTAAAGTGCATAGCTTACAAACGAGCTTGAACACCCGTGCGTATAGATTGTGCAAAGAACCAGGACCATAGAGATTGTGACCACTCGTTGGTAGTGTGAATGGGATAATCGTTAAATTGAGGTCTGGGGATTAGATATGATAAGTTGTACTTCCTATGCTGAATAAAAGCTGCTTGTGATAAAAGTTGGGCGCGACCATTCGCCGGAGGGTCTTGCTCGGTGGCCCAATTTTTTAGAATCTTACCTAAGGCATTATCAGAATAAGTGCTCATCCTATATTACCTATGTAAACTCATAATTCATATCTGGGAAAGCCCTGTTTTGAAGCAGATCCAGGGACTTTTTTAGGGCTTGACGGCTGTAATGCAAACGAGACTTCACTGTGCCCACCGGGATATCCAGAATTTCAGCTATCTCCTGGATTGGAAGATCGTCTATGTAGTACAGAACGACAACTCCACGATGGGATAAAGGCAGAGAAGACATGGCTTGCTGGACCTGCCGCCACGACTCGTTCATCTCGGAGCGGACCGATGGGATGTCTCTCCGGTTGCCGGTGATCCAGTCTGCCACGTCTTCCAAGGGACGCAGCAAGCGGTTATGCCGCTTTACCCATGTATATGAAAGGTTCGTAGTCATACGGTAGAGCCAGGGTTCCAGAGGGCGGGTACAATCGATATGGCTGGCAAATCGATGCAGGCGTAAGAACACCTCCTGGAGCAGATCAGCAGCGGCCTCAGCATCTCCGGTGATGGCTAATGCGGTCCGAAAAACCAATGCACGGTGTTTGTCGTACAGCACACCCAGTGCTTCGAGGTTACCACTTTGCAAGCCTAGGACCAGCTGAGAATCCGAATTCGGTTTCTTCTCCTCTGCAGCAATCGACATAGCGATTTCCTTCTATCTCTCTCTATCTATATATTACCCTGGTCAGGCATAAATGGTTCAATCAGGTCAGGTCTAAAGAGAAAAAAACACACAGGAAAAGCAAAACCCTGTGGGAATTAAATGTAACCTATGGTATTCACCGTATAAAACCTGCTATCTATTAGATTATACTTCTTTCTGAAAAAATTAACCTGCTTTTTGTAACCAGCCCGACTTTACATTAATCATGAATCGTTCTCATCCTGGCTCAGACGCATCCTCACATACGAGGCATAACGGTCGGGATGCACGCTGCCTTGCTCTACAGCGGCAAGAACAGCACACCCGGGCTCGTGGGTGTGGGTGCAGTTGCTGAACTGGCAGGCATCCACCAATCCACGCAGCTCGGGAAAATAACCATCCAGCTCTTCCGGTTGAATATCCCAAAGTGCCATGGCTTTAAGACCGGGAGTATCGGCAACATAGCCTCCACCCGTTAATGGAAATAACTGGCGCACGACCGTTGTGTGACGTCCCTTGGCGGTTATCTGGCTGACCGAACGGACTGCCAAGCCGAGACCCGGCTGGATGGAATTCAACAGGCTGGATTTTCCTGCCCCAGACGGCCCGGCAAAAACCGACAGCTTCCCAGAAAGCTTCCCAGACAGCTCCTCGATACCTAGACCGGTCTTGGCAGAAGTATAAATGAGTGGATATCCCAGGGCGGCATAATGAGAAAACAATGCTTCCGCCTGAGGAAGACCTACCAGGTCGACTTTATTCGCCACGATGAGGGCGGGGAGAGCTTGTTTCTCGGTCACCACCAGGAAGCGATCGAGCATGCCGGGATGGGGCTCCGGCCTGGTGCAGGCAAACACAAAGATGGCCTGGTCTGGATTGGCGACGATGATCTGCTGGTATTCTCCATGGGGGGTGGGCGCCATGCGGGAGAGCAAGTGCTGGCGCGGCTCGACGGCTTCAATCATGCCAGTCTCATCCACCTGCACCCAATCACCCACCGCCACGAGGTCGCCCAGGCGTTTGCCTCTTTTCATCCTGCCACGCAGGCGGCAGGTGAGGCTGCCCGTTTCAGTCGCGACGGTGTAAAAACCAGACTGGGAGCAAATGATCAGGCCGCGCAACTTAATAACATATCTATGGGGTGGGAGTCTCTGTCACTTCGGGAGTAGCGGTCTCAGTAACTTCCGGCGTAGGAGTGGCGACCACACCGACCTGGGCTTCCCAAGGATAGCGCATTTGAGGGCTCCCCAGGAAGTAAATTTCCAAGACACGGCGAAAGATCGGTTCAGCCACAACGGAGCCTTCGCCCCCATTTTCCACCAGAACAGCCACGGCGATATCGGGACGATTTTCCCGCCCGGCAAAGGTGTAGCCTGCAAACCAGGCATGCGGGTCAGCATAACCCGATTCGGCAGTGCCGGTCTTAGCCGCCACCGGGATACCCGTGGAAGAGACAAAACTGTTTATGCCATATCCACTGGTGCGGTAAGCCGTCCCGCGTGGGTTCATCACCACGCTGACCATCGCATCCTGGACAATGGAAAGGTTCTCAGGAGAGACGGGCAGGATACCGCGTATGGTGGGGGAGAACACAAAGGTTGGGTCACCGACCACGGGGACAATGCGATCGATGACGTGGGGTGTGTAAAGCGTGCCGCCATTTCCGACTGCAGCGATAAAATCTGCCACCTGCAAGGGGGTTACCTGAGTATTACCCTGGGCAATCGCCAGGTTTATGGCGTCTACTGCACTGGTCGGATCTGGGATTTGCCCGTCGGCATCGCCGATCTCAATCCCGGTGGAGCTTCCCAGACCAAATCCACGCGCCATATCAGATATGGTGGTATACATTCCGCGATTATAAAAATCGAGCCCGATATGCCAGAACCACGGGTTACAAGAGCGCATTAATCCTTCCGGCAAGGTAAGCGTTCCGCTGGGCTGAGTTTTTCCGTCATCAAGGTAATGGTCGTAGGTCCAATCGTTAGGCTGCATGCCCTGCAGCTCGGTGAAAAAGTAACCACAATCGTATTGGGAGTCCTTGGTGTATAACCCGCTTTCCAGGGCTGCCGACATGGTGATGATCTTAAACACAGATCCAAGTGGGTATTGCCCCTGGGTGGCACGGTTGAGCAGCGGAGTGGAATCGGTGTACAAATCATTGATCATGTAGCTGTAATTGTAGTTAGCGGGCTCGAACAGATTGGGATTGTAGCCGGGAGAAGAGAGCATCGCCAGCACCCTGCCGGTATCGCGCTCCATGACCACGATCGCACCCCGCATGCCAGCACTCAGCGCATTGCTACGCTGGAGACCGAGCTGTAAGTCGTAATCGAGGGTGGTATAGACTGCCTCTGCGGGTTGAGCATCCCTGGCTGACAGCTGGGTAATGATATTCTTATTGGGATCGACGACATATAACACGCCGCCGCGCACGCCTGCCAGGGACTTCTCGGCGTAATATTCCAACCCATCACGTCCAACACGCTCATCGACGCGGTAGCCCAGACGCTTGTAATAATCCACTTCTTCTGGCTGGATCAAGCTCATATAACCTAATAGATGCGAAGAAATCCCATCGTCGAAATAATAGCGAGTGCGGAATGGCTGCAAGATGACCCCTGAATAACCTGCCAATACGGCTTCGCGGGGAGCCAGGGCATCCACAGAAATATCGGCCACCGGCAGGTAATATCCGAATGGTCGCCAGGCTTCAATCATCCCGGACAAGGTATCTGGATGAACCCCGGTGAGGCGGTAAATCTCACCCAGCAAGGCATCCTCCTGACCAGGATCGACGGCGGCAGTATCCAAACCGATGGCGACCGCGTCTGCCTGGGCAACCAGGGCACGACCATCGCTGGAGTAGATATTGCCCCGCGACGGGATGCGGTAATCCATCATCAGGTTGTTGCCACCACGCAGCTCTGGCAGGATCAAGGAGTCGTCCCATTGGATACGCCACTGTCCATTTTCCAGGACCAGGTTCATCACCGTATCCCGATCAATATCACCGACGAGGACGCTGTGCAGGATGACGTTATAACCCACCTGCCCACTTTCGGGATTTTTCAAGGAAGAGAGGATTTCATAATCCCAACTGCTGAGGGCGGCTTCATTTGCGACTCCCTGGTAGCGGGCGGTGAAATCGGCTTCATTTATTGCGTCCTGGCTGACCGCGGTCAGCATGGCATACATGGCGGGATATTCTTCCGCTTTCCAGTTGTTCAAGTAAGCTTCCGCGGCGACACGCGGATCGGGGACCGTAGTGGTCTCCACCTGTGGACCGGGCAGGGTGGGTGTAGGTGAAATTGCCACCGTGGGCGTCAGTACAACAGGTGTGGCCTGGCTGCATCCAATCAGGATGAATGCCATTAGAAAGAAGAATAGCAGGCGAATTTTCATTACTTTAGTTATCACTCACGTCCCTGGAGATGGAGCTAATCGATTAGATCAGAGCAACTTCCCAGGTCTTCTCACTCAAAATTTTTAAATATGCCGGGCAATCGTACCCAATTGCAGCCTGGCAGGTCTGGGGGACATCGACTTTCGGGCTAAACCCCAGGTGGGCAAGGCTGCGAGTCAGATGGCACAATGGCAGACCCATCACATTGGCATAACAGCCGCCTAATTTTTCAACCGGATGGAAGCCGGCATGCTGGATGGCATAGGCACCAGCCTTATCCAGCGGATCACCCGAGGACACATAAGCTTGAATTTCAGGCTCACTATAATCCCGCATCGGCACGTCGGTGGTGCAAATATCGATCAACATGGTGCCGTCAGCGGGTGGCAAGATGGATACCGCCGTCAGCACCTGGTGGACATGCCCACGCAGTTGGCGCAGCATTGCTGCTGCTGCCATTGGGCTGGCGGGTTTCCCTAATATCACAGGTTTCCCGTCCGCTCCCCGGTCGATGACAGCCGTGTCAGCTGCAACGATCACACCTTTGACAGTGGCTTTATCGCTGGCGTTGAGTGCCTTGCTGGAGGAAATGCGCCGCACGTATTGGATCCCATCCTCGTCGGACTTAGGTGTTTCATCCACCTGAACAGGCAGCAGATTATACTCCCATTTTATCAATGTAAGGAGCTCTCTTCTGCGAGGGGAATTGGAGGCCAGATAAAGTTGTTGATCGTCCCGTTTTTCGGGAATCATATCCGGCGATTCTAACACACTCACTCTGGTTCTTTCTATGAAGCAGTTGTAAAATGAAAGTACGTTAATTTATATTTATAGTGCCCGGAGATAGCCATGATTGAGCTGCACGATCAGAATCCTGCGTGACGGAAAAAACTTGGGGAATGGGATACTGAAAGTAGATGGCTTTATTAACCACCAGGTAGACCCACAGCTGATGGATGTGTGTGGGATAGAACTGGCACAACGTTTCAAGGACATCGGAGCAACCAAGGTACTGACGGCTGAAATTTCAGGTATCGCTCCAGCCGTATCCACTGCTTTTCACTTGAAACTGCCGGTGGTATACGCCCGAAAACAAAAACCCATTACCATGCCCGACCAGGTCTTTCTCACCCTCAGCCCATCACACACGAAAGGGCGCATGACCGAGCTGATCATCTCACCAGAATACCTGCGGGAAGGGGAACGGGTGCTCATCATTGATGACTTCCTGGCAACCGGCGCCACCATCCTGGGGCTGGTGCGTTTAGCCCAAACCGCAGGATCGAGCATCGTGGGAGTGGGAGCGCTGATCGAAAAGACATTCGAGGGCGGTCGCAAAGCACTGTCTCTGTTGGGCGTGCCGATCGAATCGCTGGTGCAAATCGTCTCGATGTCGGGTGACCAGATTATTTTTGCACAGGACCAGGACTAATGGATTCGATCGCGGTGCTCGATTTTGGCTCGCAATATGCGCAGCTGATCACCCGCAGGGTGCGCGAAGCGCAGGTATACTGCGAACTATTCGCATGGAATGAACCCCAGGCAAAGGTAATGTCGCTGAAACCCAAGGGCTTCATCCTTTCTGGTGGTCCAGCTTCGGTGTATGAGCCTGGGGCACCTGAGATTCCAGCCTATGTCCTTGAAAGCCAGCTGCCGGTGTTGGGCATCTGCTACGGGATGCAGGCGCTAACCTATGCGCTGGGGGGAAAGGTAGCGCCGTCATCCAGGCGAGAATATGGCCTGGCAGAGATCGAAACGCGGCAACCCAATCCACTTCTAGCAGAGGGCAGACGCCCGGTGTGGATGTCTCATGGTGACCGCATCGAACAGCTCCCAGCGGGCTTTATTTCACTGGCGGGCAGCACCAACTCGCAGTATGCAATGGTTGGAGATATGACCCACAATTACTTCGGGGTGCAATTCCACCCTGAGGTACGTCACACCCATGGCGGGAGTGAGCTCTTGCGCCGATTTGTGGTCGAGATTTGCGGTGCCAAAGCGGAGTGGACAGCTGAATCGATCATCACCACCTCCATCAAACACATCCAGAATCAGGTAGGCGGCGCCCGCGTCCTTTCCGCGGTGAGTGGAGGGGTCGATTCGAGTGTGGCAACTACGTTGGTCCAGCGGGCAGTGGGAGACCAGCTGACGGCAGTATTTGTTGACAATGGATTACTGCGCCTGGGAGAAGCAGACCAGGTGGTGAAGGTTTTTCAGGGTACAGTGGGTACTGAGCTGGTGGTGGTGGATGCGGTGGATGAGTTCATGGGCGCTTTGCACGGCGTCTCCGACCCCGAGCAAAAAAGGCGGATCATCGGAGAAAAATTTATCCGCATATTTGAAACTCAGGCCAGCCAGATTGGCAGTGCAGGGTTCCTGGTGCAGGGGACGATCTACCCGGACGTGGTCGAGTCCAGTGGTCCGGACAGAGCCCAGGCTGCCAGGATCAAGAGCCACCACAACGTCGGTGGGCTGCCAGAAGAGATGCAGCTCGAGCTGGTTGAACCGCTGCGGTACCTGTTTAAGGATGAGGTGCGGCGGGTCGGCGAAACGCTGGGCTTACCGCATGACCTGATCTGGAGGCAGCCATTCCCGGGACCGGGGTTAGCTGTGCGCTGCCTGGGCGAAGTTAATCCTGCGCGGCTGGAACGCCTGCGGCAGGCGGATGCCATATTCACCGGTGAGCTGGATGCGACTGGTTTGTTGAGAATGAATGAAGATGAAGGAACGGCGCAGTCTTTCGCTGTGCTCCTGCCGGTGCGCTCGGTGGGGGTGATGGGAGATAACCGCACCTACCAGGAAGTGGTCGCCCTGCGAGCCGTGACCACCGACGATTTCATGACCGCGGATTGGGCGCGCCTGCCGCATGATCTGCTCACCCGAGTCGCCAACCGGATCGTGAATGAAGTGGTGGGGGTCAACCGCGTGGTGTATGACATTACGAGCAAGCCGCCTGCAACTATTGAATGGGAATAAAGACCAGATTTTTGTATATCCGAGTGGTGGTCTAAAAAGCAACAAATTTTCCATTATTCCGTATATAGTAATAATACCTGGAAGAGGAGAATAAAATGGACTTCGGATATGTAATTAAGCGCGCGTGGCAAATCATCTGGAAATTCAAAGTGTTATGGGTTTTTGGCATCCTGGCTAGCTGCGGTCAAGCCAGCAGCACAGGAGGCAGCAACTGGAGCTGGAGTTTTTCAAATCGGGACGTCAACTTCAATTATCAAGTTCAGAATTTCTTCAACCAATTAACCCCTGGGAGCATAGCCTTGCTCATTGGTTTGGCAATCCTCTTTAGCCTGGTTGTGATTGTCATAGTCATCCTGTTGGGAACCATCGGGAGGGTGGGATTAATACGCGGTACCGTGAAAGCCGAGCAAGGTGCTGAACGATTAACTTTTGGCGAACTGTGGCGTGATGGGCTGGCGTATTTCTGGCGAGTGTTTGGATTAAACCTGCTGATTGGGATAGCTATTTTCGTGGCAATCATGTTTATGATCTTCGGAGGAATACTGCTCACTGTGGGTACATTGGGATTATTTGCTTTATGCCTGCTGCCATTAATGTGCCTGCTCATACCGGTGATGTGGGCGGTGTACGTGATCATTGAGCAAGCCAATGTTGCCCTGGTAGTGGAAAACACAGACATTATCGAGGCGATAAAACGTGGTTGGCAGGTTGTTTGGAGAAATATCGGCAGTATGATCGTAATGTCACTCATCCTTATTTTAGGAGTCGGCCTGGTTGGTGGGATTGTTATCGGCCTGCCGTTGATCATTGTTGCTGCTCCATCTATCGCTGGTTTTGCAGTCGGGACTTCGGTAGCGATTCGAAACGGATTGATCGTGTCTGGCTTGTTCTTTATCGTCTACCTGCCCTTTTTATTGATATTGAGCGGTATCCTGCGGGGATATACCTCCTCTGCGTGGACGCTCACCTACCTGCGATTAACACATAAAACCGCACAAAGTCAGCTTGGGGTACCGAATATCCCTGAGAATACCGAGGCACCACCCGCGCAAAGTGCGTGACCCCAAGCGAAGACGTCCAAAACATAATTAACGAGTAATTATTCGCCGATCGAATATTAACATCGACACATATAATAATTGACGAGATTACTCCTGCTAAAGAGACGTAAAAGACTGAATACCCCCTCCCACCTCCCCCAAAAACAAAAAGCATGTTTTTAGGGGAGGAGTATTGAGGTATAGGCTGTATGATGGTCGAGTTAATTTGAATATCATAAATGGCTGAGTAATTACATAATAAAGAATAACGCAAGCCAAAGCCTTGCGTTATTCTTTATTTATTTGATAAGCTTCTCATTGTAAGCTTAAACGTAAAAAATCAATCGATATTATAATTAATCTTGTGCAAGCCTCGCAGAGGATAACAGTAAGGGTCGTTGAGACTTTTGGTGGACACCAGTAAGAACCATAAGAAGGAGAAAATAATGGCAAAGATAATCGATGTAGAAGGAATTGGGAAAAAGTATGCGGGTACGCTGAGTAAGGCGGGCGTGAAAACGACTGATGCATTACTGAAAGCCGGTTCAACCCCCAAAGGGCGGAAAGAGCTGGCGGAAAAAACCGGAATTACCGATGCATTGATCCTCAAATGGGTCAACCATGTGGACCTGTACCGCATCAAGGGTGTCGGGTCTGAATATTCAGAGCTTCTGGAAGCTTCCGGAGTGGATACCATTCCTGAATTGGCGCAAAGGAAAGCTGCCAACCTCGTCGAGAAAATTGTCGAAGTGAACAAGGTTAAAAACTTGTGCGCAAGCTCCCGGTCGAATCACAAATCGCCAATTGGATCGAGCAAGCGAAGAAGCTACCCAGAGTAATCACCTATTAAGCAGGCGGACTCTGCAAATTATTCACTCCGGATAAAAATCGGTTATGGCTCCATGGAGGGATCATGCCTTCTCTTAATCGCATCCAATTGATCGGACACCTGGGCAAAGACCCTGAGGTACGCTTCACGCCATCAGGCAAGAAGGTAACCAGCTTCAGCGTCGCCGTCAACCGCCGGTGGAAGAACAGTGCCGGCGAGGATAAAGAATCAACGGATTGGTTCAACGTAGAAGCCTGGGGGCGCCTGGGCGAGGTGTGCAAGCAGTACCTGCACAAAGGCCGGCTGGTCTTTCTGGAGGGACAGCTGCGCACCGACCGCTACGACCATGAAGGAGAAACACGCTACTTCACCAAAGTGATCGCAACGCAGATGCAAATGCTTGACCGCAAGGCAGAAGAATTACCTGCCATCGAAGCGGAAGAACCAACCGAAGAAGACTGACCCGCCTCGATAAGGCATAATTAAATAACAGGGATTTGGAGCATTCAATAGCTGCTCCAAATCCCTGGTTTTATTTCACCACCGGGATGGTTTCAAGCTGATCGATAAGACCGCGGATGACATCAAAACCGCCCTGCCAGAAAGCACGGCTGTGCATATTTATGCCGGCGTCGGACAATATCTGGTCGGGTGATTTTGAGCCGCCTGATGAGAGTAGCTTGAGGTAACGCGGCTTGAAGGCATCTCCTTCCAGCTTGAACTGCTGGTACAAGGATAGGACCAACAGCTGACCAAAGGTGTAGGCATAGACGTAAAACGGGGTGTAATAAATATGCGGGATGGAAACCCATTCCCAGCGGAACTCATCACTGACCTCGACTGCGTCGCCGAACTGAGAAGCCAAATTTTCAAGGTACACGGCCGACAGCTCATCCACCGTGGCACCATGCTGGACCATATCATGCGCCTGGCGTTCGAAAATCGCAAATTGTGCCTGGCGCATCACGGTGGCGTAGGCATCATCCACCTGGCGGAAGAGCAAAGCCTGCCGTACCGAGGCGTCACTGTCTGTTGCCAACAGGCGATCCACCAGCATCATTTCTCCAAACGTGGAGGCTGTTTCTGCCAGGGGGAGCGATGGATGGAAGGTAAATAAGCTATGCTCTGCCGCCAGCTGCGAGTGGATGGCATGACCCAGCTCATGAGCCAGGGTTGCCACGTCGTCCGGTTTACCCTGATAGTTAACCAAGACCCAGGGTGTGATATCTGGGGCTACTGTTGCACAGAAAGCGCCGCTTGACTTCCCTCGACGAACTTCACTATCCAGGTGGTCCTGTTCGAGCACCCTGCGCGCCAATTCTTCCAGGCGGGGCTCGAAATTGTGAAAGGCATCGAACACCATATCTGCTGCCTGGTCAAACACGTACATCTTGTCGGTTTTAACCACTGGGGCATAAATGTCATACCGCCGCAGGTGTTCCGTACCGAGCAAACGTGCTTTCAGGCGGAAAAAGCGCTGGAAGATGGACCGGTTATCCTGGCAGACACCCAACAGCGTATCCACGACGTCATCCGGTATATCATTCGCCAGGTTGCGTACTGCCATCGGGCTGGAAAAATGGCGCAGATCAACGTTCTCGTTATGCCAGTCCCTGACCAGGGTCTGATACATCTGTCCCAGGATGGCACCATCCTCACCATAAACCCGGTAGAGCTCCTGGTAAGCTGCAGCCCGAATGGCAGGATCATAACTGCGTGCATAGACCATGATCTCACCACGGGTGAGCTCCTTTTCTTCACCAGCCACAGTCATGTGGAAAATATAGCGGTTGGTAAGCGTGGTGTATAAATTCCCGATGGCGCTCGCACCGGTGACATCCTTGATATTGATGATCTTTTCTTCGGGCTCCGTCAGAGTGTGCGGCTTGAAATGACGCATCTCTTCCAACCAGTAGCGATAATCGCCGGAAGCTGCCATCAGCCGTTCAGATGCACTATCGTCCAGCTCTTTCCACCACAGGCTGAAGAATAACGTGCGGTTATTGATCAGCGCCATGCGGCTTTCCACATCAGATTGAAATGCCAGGATAGCCTGGTCTTGGGTATCGGCAGAAAAACGCAGCGAGGCGAAACTGCCGATGCGGTGGGCCAGGCGCGAGATGGCTTCCAGCAAGTGGATCAGCTCCAGGAATGCGTCAACCGGCATATCTGGAGAGAGACTCTGACGCATTGCTTCGAACGCAACGACTTTCCCATCCAGCTCATCGAAACCCGCTTTCATCTCGGGACTTTCATGGGCGGGAAAGAGGTCAGATAAATTCCATGGGGATTGTGTGTATGTCTTCATAGGCTCCATATTGTGGAAAATTTTATTTGGGGATCATTGATGGGTACAGGCGATCGAATCTGCTCGATATCCGGTCACACATTGAAGCGGATATGCACGATCTCACCGTCGTGGACGATATATTCTTTGCCCTCCAGGCGCAAGCGACCCTTGGCTTTGGCTTCAACCAGACCACCCAGGGCAAGCAGCTCGTCATAAAGGATGACTTCGGCGCGAATGAACCCTTTTTGCAGGTCGGTGTGGATCTCACCGGCGGCATCAAAGGCTGATAACCCTCGCTGCAGAGTCCAGGCACGCACCTCGTCTGCTCCGACGGTGAAAAACGATATCAAGCCCAGCAAGTCGTACGACACTCTAATAACGCGTGCCAAACCGAGCTCAGTGATGCCATACTCTGCCATAAATACCTCTGCATCTTCCGCTGCCAGCTGAGCGATTTCCATTTCCAGCTTGCCTTGAAGGGCGACCACATTGCTATGGGTGTGGGCATACTCAACGGCTGGTACCGCCTGACCTTCCTGCAAGTTGAGCAGCACCAGCATGGGCTTACGCGTCAGGAATCCGAAACCGGAGAGTGTTTTTTCTTCTTCGGCGGTCAGCTCCACCTCACGGAGAGGTATCTCCTTCGACAAGGTCTCCTTGAAGCGCTCAAAAAGCACCGCTTCGCGCTCGATGACCGCCCGCTCACGACCCGCGCCTTTCTTGCGTTCTTCTGCCAGGCGCTCGAGCTTGCGCTCCACGGCGATCATGTCATTCAACAATAATTCGGCATCCATGGTGGAGATATCGTGCAGCGGATTTACGCTCCCGGAAGGATGGGGAACATTAGGGTCATCGAAACAGCGCACGGCATGCAGCAGACCGTCCATCTGGGAAAGCTGATTGAGCAGCTGACCGGAAACGGCGCTGTGACTGCCTTCCAAACCGGCGATATCGGCATAGGTTACCTTGGCGTAGATGGTCTTTTTAGGTTTGAACAGTTCCGATAAACGGTCAACGCGGAGATCGGGAACATCCACGACACCGGTATGGACGTCAAAACGACCACCGCTGGTGGTGAGGGGTTGGTGGCCGCGGGTAAGGGCATTGAAGACCGTGGTCTTACCCGATTGAGGTAATCCGATGATTCCTAGTCGCATCTGGTTTCTCCCGCCCAACAAGGCGATCTAACTATATTTCAACAGCGATTATACTGCGCTTAAGAGAAGGATGGTGCCAGCCTCAAATTTTAGATTTTAATTTCGGGTATAATTTAAGGCACAACCCAGCCGAAGTGGCGGAATAGGCAGACGCGCACGACTCAAAATCGTGTTCCGCAAGGAATGAGGGTTCAATTCCCTCCTTCGGCACACTTGCCAGATACGGGAGTAGAGATACTCCCGTTTGCCTTATTTAGGGGATAAGATGGTATTGCGAATATTTATTTGTTAATAATCGTATGCGCTAAAGCTCACACTAAGGATAAGGAAACATCAAAATTAAAAATACTTGGTAATTGATTTTTATTTATAAATTTTGTATAATTATATTGGTAGTTCTATTGATGGAAGCGTCGAACCAAAGAGTGGGATGTGGTCGCTTTCCCAGGGGAACTTAACCACCCTCAATTGGTAATAGGGACATTCTTTGGGGAGCTAATAGCGAAACCGGCCGATAGCGGACGGTTTTTTTTAATGTAAATGTAAAGGAGGTGATAATTGGTTCAAAAGAATACCGATAACCGATGACATCATAGATGTCAATCAAGAGCCATGTTCGGGGAAACAAGATAAAAGGAGAATGACAGTGAATAAAAAGAATATATTCGTAATCGCACTTGCCGTGGCGATAGTTTTGTCATTGGGTATTGTGTTGTCTGCTGCGGCAGTAAGTGGAGCGGCGTTCACCACTTTTAATCCATGGGTTGATGGTGAATTTAAGGATGTTTGTAAGAACAGCCAAGTTAACTGCAACATTTATGGCATTAAGCCAGATGTCTGGCTTAATGGTGGTCCAGCAGCCAACGGCCTTGGTCCGGATGGTGAATACTTCTTTGCTGTACTCGTCCATGGTGGGCAACCAAACCCAAATGATGGAGGTGTTAAGAACCTTTCTGATGATTATGACACCTACACTAACCGCACATTCACTGTATCGAACGGCGAAGTCAGTTTATATGGAGGAACGCACGATAAGGACAGCGGTGATACCATCGATGCTGACCGACCTTACTGCAGTATCCAGCGGGGTTGTGACCCAGATGGAGAACCACCTTTCATTCGATTAGATCCGTATGCAGATACTACAAATCCGGGTGGGGTTTACATTCTCGCAATCTGTTCCCTGGCAGACGGCTATCCGGTTGAGCCACGCGATTGTAAATACGATGCGTTCAAGGTGAAGGAAGGTAGGGTCACATATGGATTTATGCTCAAGGGTATGGTATTTAAGGACTTCGGAGACATTGGACCTAGTTATGATAATTCACCAATTCAATATTGGGTAGGCCATTTTGGTCTCAGCAGTGTCGTCATCCATGTCACTGGTAACGGTTTCGTGGGTGAGCCGATTGATGAAGATATTGCAGTTGATTTTAGTAATAGTCTCTGGGAATATCAGAAAAGCTACACCTTTGCTAGAAGCGATAATATCCAAGCCGCAGAACTCATCATATGTGAAACAATAGCGGGTGGTGACTGGCATCAAACATTCCCGATCGTTAATAATGGTTGCTATGAAGTAACCATTGACCCTTCTGCGATGGTTTTCATTGATGAGTTGGATTTTTGGAACTGGCCCTTTGGTGAGTAATAAATTTATGTAAGTAGGGTTGTGATGTCCCTGGTTTTTTATACCAGGGACACCTTTTTATAACAATTCCTGCCATTGTCCGCTTTTATTTTTCTGCCTTTGGGAATGCTGATACTACGCATCTACCTCTGGGCTTAGGGCTACTACATCTTTAGCTTCGACAGGCGATAACGTTTCATTATATGGGGGTTGCTTCCAGCCGAAGTGGCAGAATCGGCAGATGCGCACGACTCAAAATCGTGTTCCGCAAGGAATGAGGGTTCGATTCCCTCCTTCGGCACCAAAGAAACGCAGAACCCACCTTTTTTATTATTGGGTGGGTTTTGGTTTTGTGTCAATATCCTGGGTAATGATTGGAAGGCAGTGCCTGATAGGATCATCGACACCGAGCGAAGCAAAATTCAATTGTTGATACCACCTATGTTCACTATGAGAGCGGTGTAGCCTTCTACATAGGGGCGTTCAAATTTTTTTCAGGTGGAAAAAAAGGGGGAGTATTCTGGATGAGAAAAATATTTAATGAACTAGACTGCACTAAATCCCACTTCAGCTATCTCTGGATTTTTTTTCTGTGGAAATTGCACTACAGGCTCTACGGGGATATAATAATTCAACCAGAACTTCCTATAAACAAATCTAATATCAGGTGTGAACTGATCTGCTTCGACAGCAGGCTAAAACCCATAAATACACTTTTACAGGCGTGCCCGAGAATAGATATAATACGCCTATAGCCCTTGCCAACCCTGCAACCTTGGTTCGAGGATTGGTGCAAGGACAAACCCGATGCGCGAATTGGACAATATACATAAGGAGGATAATATGCAAAAGTGGGAATATATAACTATTCGACAATCTAGTGTACCAATAGCTGGAGGTATATTCTATATAATAGGTGAAGAAAAAGTGTCCAAATTTACTGGTGATGGTAGTTGGGAGAGCGTACATGAACTCTTGAATCAATTTGGTGATAGAGGTTATGAATTAGTAGACGCATCAACCTCGGCGTCCAATGCAGGTGTATATCAAAGGATATTGGTCATGAAACGTCCAAAACAATAAAATTTTCCCCTTTCTTTAGATGCGATGCAGCTTTCTATATTACTATATGAATATATAGGAGACAAGACATGCCAGATTTTATTACCCTATCCTGTCCATCCTGTGGGCATAAACTTCAAATTACTGAAGATATTGACAGGTTTGCCTGTGCTGCTTGTGGGAATGAGCATATTGTAAATCGGAGCGGAGGTATTGTTACCCTAAAACCAGTTATAGATAGCATACAGAGAGTTCAGGTCGGGGTTGATAAGACGGCATCTGAACTCGCCATTCCTAGATTAGAACGAGATCTAGTTGAGCTTGAACAAGAATATAGTGAATTATGGAATAAAAGGGGTAAGAAGCTTCCATGGGACATCGAGGGGAAAAATGACCTTACGAAGCAATTGGATAATATTATGGCGATTGCACGTAAGAAAAATGCTGAATTAGAAAAGCACAAGAAGATTGTCAATTCGTGACACTTTTATTAAGCATACAATATGCCTATTTCAACCAAGGAATGCCAGATAGGTAGCAATCCTGGTCATGATGTCTCATAACTTGTTATTATCCAATGGACTTCCTATCCTGTGTGCTTGAGCAACGTTCTCTGTAGATAGAGCAAGATATTATTTAATAATACATAGATTTCTATGTGAGCTTGGAAAATTTGGAGAAAAAATGGATTTTCTAAAGGGCTTTCTCAGAAATCTAGGCTTGCTTCTCATCATTGGATTGATTCTCTTTATTCTATTCCCCGATATGATGAAACAGATTTTCCAACTCTATGGTACCCTGCTTGGGCCTGTTGCTATAGTCGTAATTATTGTCGCTGCGTTGCCACGCAAGAAGCGAAGGAAACGTTTATGACTACATATTGCCATTATGCTGAATTGCGCGCATAGGCAGGATAATTAGTTATCTATATGAACTTACCAAAAGATGAAATTTGCTGGCTTTGTTTATAGTCTGTTGCTATCTGCAGAAATGTATATCATGTGATCATTTGCGATATCATCGGTTGTTTCTGAAAGATACCTACGCAAAATTTGAAGGTCAGTATGTCCCCTTAGCTTTTGAATAAATTTTTACCTTTTTTCCAATGTTCCTAACCCTAGATTGTGAAAACGGTCTTATATGGAAAACTTGCGATAAACGGATGTCTAATTTAACACGAAAAAATGAAGGCGTATTGTAATATAAGAGAATTTTCTGTATACTGAAGATAATTACATATGGAATCAAATAAATACGATTTGGCATCTAAAAGGCCTTTCTAATTTTTCAAGTTAAACGAAATATATTCTTTCATTGAGTAGTAATAGCCAATAAGTTTAGTGTTACAGTCTTCGTTGTATCAATTATTGGATGTTTCTAGAAAATTAGAGCTGATACCTTTCGGATTAAAAATATAAAGAGCGAGCTACAACTATGGCTAGAGTTCGTGGATGTGGTGTCGTATTAATATTACTTGGTTTAATTGGGATAATTGCTCCATTATGCGGTTATCAAAACAAGTTGATATCTTCAACTAGCAATGAATTAGGCATACCTTCAATAGTTTTTTCAGGAATATCTATAATTGCTGGTTTCATTTTCCTGGTCCTAGCAAACAGAGACTTTTCAGATTTAACCATAAGTAATAAACACATAAGATTAATGCAAAAGCACCGGGTTATTATTTGTCCTGTGTGTGAATTTGAAATGTGGGAAGGTGAAGCATATTGTAGGAGCTGTGGAACGCCTTTGCAACTTGATAAAGCAGCATCTATAAAAGGTGTTACCGGAGATAATGCTCATAATAAGTCTATCTGTCCTTTTTGTGGAAAAGATGTAGAAATGGGTACGGTTATTTGCCCATATTGTTTTGGAAATATAAATTAATAGAAATCCTATTAGTCTTTCGAATATAAAAATCGCCAAACCTGGCTTGTCGCGTTGGGGAAGAAAGATCATAAGCATGACGATAGCGGTATTAGAACGGGTTCTATACTTCCTTAGAAATCTTTTGTTGGTTGAGATGTCAGCGAATATCACGACCGCTGGGATTTAATTGAAAAAACTGAAATCAGAATAATAACGGCTTCGCTTGAATAGGTGCTATATGTGTTTGTACCTTGGCTCTATTTCAAAGAAATCATATGGTTTATAGGAAATGATATGTGTCCTACTGTAATAAATTGGGTAAAAGTCAGCGAGATTGTCTTTACTGCCATATTAACAGGTTTGATAACAGGATTGACCATAGTAATTAGTTATAGCTTGGGTAAACGACAAGCGGATATAATTTTTAAGAAGGAGAGTGCGAGAAGAGATAAGGAAATTAAAGAACAAAAACAAAAAGAATTAATATATAAGCAAATTGAAATACTGAAGCAATTAATTGAATTCAGAAGTTTGTTGGTAGGTAGGTCGGTCTACGATTCTTTACATCCCCGCACGGATTTTCTTGATGGAGATGAAAAACAAGAGATACTTACCACGATAATCGTTGCATTTGGATTGTTTCAAGGTGCAGAAAATTTGGAAGTTGTTAATGCTTTAACTTTGTTAACTGATGCGACTAATTGGTACATAATTGTAGATGAAACAAAAGAAAAAATTGATGAGCTGATAGAATTACGTGTGTCTACGCTTGGAAAAATATTTCCTGTATTTTTTAACAGATTAGTCGCTCTAGAAAAACAGCTCATTCCATAATGAAATCACGCATTTGAGAATAGGGGGGCTAGAGTATGTGACTATCTAAGGGGTCTGGGAATGGCTAAAATATGCAACTAAAAACCTCCAAGCTGCCAGATATCTTTGCCTAGGAGGTTGATGGTCGGGACGGTGGGAATTGAACTCACGACTTCTTGCACCCTATGATGTGTTGTATTAGTACCTACTATTATCCACAGGGCTTCCTATCCTATTTGCTTGGGCGATATCCGCGGTTGTCTAACCAAGGTATCTGCGTAAAACCTAAAGGTCAGCATGCCCCATTAGCTTTTGTAAGCTAAATATATCAACTCCGTCACGAAGCATATTGATGGCAAAGGCTCGCCTGGAGGAATGTAAACACGGGCTTTTGTTTAATATCTATGAATTTAAGCAGCTTCAGGAACCGTCTGAGTGTACACTTTGAAGACGGGGGGCTTTTCGATATGTTTCTTTACCATGCATAACTCAGCACTGCGGATCAGCGATGGCAGGTATTTTTCGGGGAAGCCGGGCGGGGTTTGGATCTCAATATCGACACTCTCGACCATGCCATTTAACGGATTGTGTGTGTCCCGCTGGATGATCTTCAAACCCTCAGTGGGTAGATTACGCTGGCGGCAAAACCCGAGCACATAAATCCCGGCGCAGGTGGCAATGGATGCCAGGAATAAGGAAAATGGTGTGGGTGCCGAGCCAGCCTCGCCTTTCGAATTTGGCTGGTCGGTCATCACCGTATAAGGTCCAAAATGGGCGTCCACGCGGTCTCCACCCGGAAAATCAACCGTCATCTCCATGTGTTTAATGCTCCTCTTTTTTTTTATAAAATACTTGCTGCCTTAATTATGATGCGCTGCCGGCATAAAGGTTACCAGGAGTTATCGAATTCAAGCAGGCAGCCAAAAGATAGAAACCTGGGTTAATCCTTATGCTAAATATCTCAATCTGCGGCGGCCTAAGCCAATGCAAGCTTAGGGGCGGCTTTATGCCACCAAAAATACCAGTAGAGGAATACGGAAACTGTATACAGGAAGATGGTGCCCAGGAACGGAAGGCCAAAACCATAATTGACCTGAAGGCTACCACTGATCGTCGGGCTAATTATCCAGCCAAAATTCCAAGCCATGCTGACCAGGCTGGCGACCATCGCCCTGGATTTAGGCTCGACCTGTTCCATGACGAATGTCTGGTACACCGGACTGCTCATGTTCATCAAGGCAACCCGAATGTAATACGCAAACCCGCTCATCCAAAACATCGGTGCGAAACCGAGCAGGACCAGGAAGGGGATCGACAATGCCTGGGTGACCACCACCACCTGGATCTTCCCGAAGCGATCGGCGAGGGGAGGGGCAATCATTAACCCAATGCCCATCGCCAGCGAGCCCCAGGCCATGACGACACCGATCACCTGGTCGGGCTGGTAATATTGGACTTTAAAAAACACATTCATGAACGGCATGATCAGACCTGCACCGATGGAAGTGATCAGCATGGGCAGGACGAGTTTGCTCAATTTTTTGGGGTTTTTGGCTGCATAGGAAATTGGTGCAAAAAGCGTGCGTTCTGAAAAATCGAGGCGCGGCATCTTGATCAAGATCAAGGGGATGATACCGATCGAAACACCGATTGCCGCCACCATGATGGATACGCCATAAGCCTGGCTGCTGGTTGGGTCAACGCTGCGCAGACTTGACACCCAGGTGGGCAGGTAGCCACCGATCCAGGTGCCAATCGACATCGCTATCATCTGGATCCCCATGCTAAAGCTGAATAAATACGTCCGTTCGTGCTCACCACTGTTCTCCATCAGGAACGGGCTCATGGTGACCGCAGCCAGGCTTTGGGCAATTCCCGATAAAATATTCATGGCATAAAAGATGAATGTTACCGGCCAGATGACCATCATGGCGATTGAGAAGCTGACCAACACGGCTGATATGAGTAAGGAGTTCTTGCGCCCAAGGATATCTGCAAGGTAGCCCATAGGCAAGGCAAAGATAAATGCGGTCATACCGGATACAGTCAGCAAGTTGCCGACCATCTTTGCATCGAAGCCCAGGCTGAGAATATAGAAATTGAAGATCAGCCGGTAGATGCCCATGGCAACACCGGCAATAATGGCGTAGATTAAATACAAACGCGGATTGGGGCGGAAAGCGGCCAGGTGACCACCGTAATCTTTTACATTCCGATTGATGCTCGCCAGCACGGTCTATGCCTCGCCCTTGAGGGCTAAAAACTTGTGGATGGATTTAAACGTGTCTGCGACCGCGGCTTCCCTGACGGTATAACGCTTTTCTTCCTCCACATCCATCGAGACGTAGACCAGACCCGCCAGGCGCAAGGCACTCAGATGGTGGGTGACCGTCGGTGCCCGCAGGCGCAGTTTGCGAGCCAGCTGTGAAGGAGTTTGAGGTTGATCCCTCAAATAGCGCAGGATGAGCAGACGGGTGGGATCGGAAAGCGCCTTGAGCGCTCTCAACATGGCATCAGGGATCACTTCGCCTGGCACGAGTGCAACTTCAGCCGGACGGGCACCGAAAAGCACCACCCAGTGTTTGGGGATTAGCGTGTCATACATCACCAGGGGGGTGGTCCAATAGGAGGGGGCAAAGGTGACTTGCTCAGCTTCCTCAAAAGCGGCGATCTTCACCCCCTGGGAGAGCTCCACCATAAGCTGGGGGAAATCGAGTTGGGCAGCGAAAAGCTGGGCCCGATCCAACGCCTGCTGCAGGTAAGGCCTGATGCGGCGCTCTTCTTCGGCAAAAAAAACCGAGACATATTCCTGCAGTGCTTCAAGGTACAAACCGCCAAATTCTTCAGCACGCGACCAGCGACCCAAAGTGTTAACCAATTCATCGGGGGAGGGGGGATTTTCTTTTTGCGGATAATTTGACTGCAGCAGGGTCAGATTTTGTTGATTCCAGGAACCCCTGGATTTCACCTCACACAGGATTTCCAGCAATTGGGATGGGACGTCGGCATGGTCCGCCAGGATGGGCAAGCGGTCGGCAGGATCGACCCGCGCTAAAGCCTTAAGGACGCTCTCGGCATCCCTGGGCTCGGGCAAACCGGAGACCCAGGAAATGGGAGTGGTGAAAAATAGATATTGAGCATCTTCAAGCACACAACGCAGGGAGGGTGCCAAACGTGAACGCACTCCAGCAGCCCAAGACCCACGCAATCCAAACCTTTCAGGGTGATGCAGCACATGCAGGCTGGCGAAAAGGTCGTAGGCTGTACCCAGGCTCCAACGTACAATAGGTTTTTTAAATTTTGCCATCGAATTTTATGATATTATGTGCTGGTAATAGCACGTAGATCCATTATCGAATAGTGTTTTTCGCAATAGATATTAGATATTTATCTAATTAGATAATAATCTAACATTTTATAATTGTCAACTTCTTTGCTGTGGGGAAAAACTACGATGATGATGTTGCAGGCTACGCTCAAGGAGGAGATATGATGAAAAAACTGTGGTATCGCATTTGTCTGTCGGTGTTCCTGGTGCTGTCTTTAACTGGCTGTGGGGCTATTCGAGGGGTGGGGAATGGTTTACTTAATGGATTTAAAGGTTTTAACATCCACTTTCCATAAAAAGATCGGCTCTGTTGCCCTATGGCTATTGTGCAGAGACACCGCCACGGGGGAGTAGATTATCTTACTTTTTATATCCACAAAACTGTGGATAACTCAATAAATATTGTGGATAACTCATCCAAATTGTGGATAACTCAGTAACTTTCAAAATATTTTATGTCCCACTGACCCCATATAGCAGGGATACAAGCAGTGCATACCCCAGATGTATTTATAAGGGTGTGGGATAAGAAAACTCGGTGGATTATCCACAACACATCACAAGGTAGCTGGGGACAAAGCAAGATCAAAAACAACCCATATGTATCCCCTGTACCTTGATCAATACCCACCTGTAGCGGGTAAAGGCTCCAAAGTTATACTTATCCACATATCCACAGGCTCTACTACGACTACTATTAATTAACATATATATATAACTATTGATTCTGTGATCAAGCACACCGAAACGGTTCAGAAAGCATAAATTTCCCCATCGATCACAAAAAAAGGTAAGTATGGACAATTTGAAATATTGTGTTTTCGTACTTACTCATCAAAATTAAAATAATAGCCAAAGCATCGAAAATGTTAGTGGAAGATTGCTTCTTCAGGCTACGAAGTGTGGTCATAACCCAAGATGTGGATTACGCCCTCATCGCAATGACAATAATAGGTGGTTGTCAGTACAAATAGGATTAAAAACAATTGGGGCGCGGCTCATTCCTGTTTTAGAGACGTATAAAAAAGATACCCCCTCCTACCTCCCCCAAAAACAAAAAAAGTTTTTAGGGGAGGAGTATTGAGGTAAGAACTTTGCGATGGGCGAATTAATATGAAAATTTACATAATGGGTGAGTAATTTCTGAGCTATCTCCTGATGATAGGCATCAGTATTGTATACACAGGCGGTGGAACCGTCGCCGTGGTAGTCACCTCAGCTGAAGCGGTAATGAGTGGATCCAATACCGAGGTGATAGACAGGGTGGTCACATCCATATCACCATCTGCTGCTCCAGCCGGCACCGTCACCAAAACGGTGACCGTAATGCTTTCACCGGGAGTCACAGTACCGGTGTTATCGCCACCCGGCAAGGTGGCAGTCCATACCCCGCTTAGCTCAAGATTGAAGGAGTCGTTGTAATCACCGGAATTGGTCACCTGGAATTCGTAGCTGACCACTTCAAGTGGATTGCCGCTCTTGCCATCTGGAGCAAACACCTCACCGCCAGGGTTCACGACAGCATTGGTCGTACCCGTGGCAGTGTCAATACCGCCCACGCTACCTGAGGCGAGCAAGGTGAAGGTGTCTGCAGCGATGATCACATCAGGATAGAGGGGTATCGTTACGGTAACAGGGATGGTCGTTGATGCACCTGAGGCCAGCACTCCGGCTGTGGAAGGTGCTTCCGTTGGCCAGAGACCATCCACGCTCAGCAGGACTTCCTGTTCCATGGTGGCTTCATTTGTCACCGTATACACATAGCTCACTTGCATGCCGGGTGAACCCGTTTTGATTTGCTCAGCAGGGGTGATGGACACGTCTATTGGAGGCTCGCAGCCGCCGAAGAAGCTCACCGTGCGATCCATGACGGCAGACCGGTCAGCCAGCCCGGAGATGGCTTCGAATGGATAACCCAGGAAGACAGTGTTGAAGGTGGAACCAGCATAGCTCACCGCGGCATTACCCTGGTTCCCACTGAAAGCCACTTGCCCCTGTGCATCGGGGTTGATCGTGTCGGAGTAGTTGGTAAAGGGATAACTCAGGCTGTATGGTCCCAGACCGGCGTAATCGTTCTGACCGGTCACCGTCGTTTGACCGACGTCGCTGACATAGTTCAAGATGTGCAGGTAATTCTCGGTAAAGGGAGTCAGACCCACATCATAAAGATAGTCCTGGCTGGACAGGAAGAAGTTTCCGCCTTGATCCAGGTAGGAGCCAACCGCAGCTTCATTATCATTGTTGAAAGTATTCGAAAAAGGATAACCGGTGAACCACAAAACCTGCCGGTAGCCTGCCATATCAGCATCGGCAGGGTTACCCTGAGAGGAAACGTCCCACAAATTGTAGCCATAGCCAAGATTATCCAATGCGCTGGTATAGGCTGTGCGCACATCGGGATCATCCATGTCGTCATCCACCAGCAAGATGCAAGGCAGCGGGTCAAGGTAGAAATCGACGGTAAGGTCATCATTCACCACAACCTGTTGCGTCTGCTGCATGTGCATATCGGCTTGAGCCTTGAGATGCCATGTGCCTTCAGCGACACTTATGGTGTAGAAACCATCCGGGTCGGTATCGACGGGTGGAAGAGGGGCATCGGAGAACTGGACGGTACCCTGCAAGGGGTCGCCACTGACCGAGTCATAAAGATGACCACTGATCACATGCGTGGGTAGTGTCTCCAAGGCAAAGTCTACCGTTGTGACGGTATCAGTTGTGATGCCAACGCCAGAGATGGTGACGGGCAGATAACCGTAGGTTGATGCTGAAACAGAATAGTCGCCTGCCATCAAGGTGCGGGTGTAATAGCCGCTTGGATCGGTGGTGGCGGGATAAGCATGCCCCAAACCATCATCAGCCGTAACCGTCGCAGCTTCTAAAGGCGCTCCACCATCGGCGGCTGTGACGTGTCCATCCAGGTGACCCACGCCGGTGGGGATGAGGCAGCCGCTCATGTGGGCAAAGGTACCAACGGAGGCTTTTACAAAATCGGTGAAATAAGGTGGGTCGGTGTGCGCCGAGGTATCCTGCGGGCCGTGGTAATAGGGGTTGAAATCGTCTTCCCCTTCGATACCCAAGATAGACGGATAGCCGTAGTCTAAAAATGAAGTGTGGTCGCTAGAGCCATCGTAACCTGTACCAATGACGGGTTGAAGATTGATGCTATAAGCGTCCAGTACATCCGAAAATAAATAGGCTAATTCATGAGAACCGGGTACAGACGACCTATAGCCCAGATAAATCGTTGGAGCGCTGGAGGGCGTATTCCAGGCGATCATGTCCAGGTTCAAGTAACCGACGATATTTTCTCCGGAATTATAGACATGCTGGGCATAGGCGGCACTACCCAACAAACCCTGTTCCTCACCCGTCCAGAAGGCGAAACGCAAGGTGCAACCCCACTGGTACTGCGACATAATATCGGCTGCAATCAGGGCAGCCACCGAACCGCTGGCATTATCGTCTGCACCAGCAGGAACCGACTGTACATCATCGATGTGGCCTCCGATGATGAACACGTTTTCTGGGTTGACCAGCCCGGGAATCTCGCCGATCACATCGGGGTTGGTGGCATTATTCCACTGATAATATTCCACACCCAGCCCCAAGTCGTTGGACATGTGCTGACCGACGAAACTGGTGGCTTTCTGGATGGGTATTCCACTATCGGTTCTGCGTGAAGTGATGGTGTACTCGGCCCCATCCACCCACACCGGCAGCTCGCCTGCCAGCTGGCGGTCATAGGTATACACCTGCGTCTCTGTGACCTGGTCCATCATGCCCTGGATCAGCGGGTCAGGCACCACCACGTCTGGGAAAACCTTCTCTGCCTGAGCTGCCGGCAGCGGCTTGGGAGTGAGGCTGATCAAGCGCAGCTCGGCGCCGGCTAGCGTAAGGGCATCCACCATGGAAGGATCCATGCGCAGCAAAACGCTGTTCTTTATCGAAAGCAGCACCTGCCCATAGTTGGAAAAATCAGGGGCAGGGCGGCTGGATAAGGTTTGAGCCATATAGTAGGAGCCTGAGCCAAGGGCAGGGTCGAGCAGCTGGTAAGTCAATCCTGCTTGCGTGATCAATTCCAACCCGCGTTGGTCGCTACCGGTCAGCAGGCCTGCATCCAGCATACTGTACATGGGCAGCCCGGTGGACGCAAAGCGGTTGAGATCGTCAGCAACACCAAGCTCGACGTACACAAGAGCCCGCTGGTCTGTTGGAGGTGCGGAGGCGGCCGTGGCACTACCGCCAATAGAAACCAATAGAGCCAGGAGCATAATGATGGTAAAGAAACGGCTTTTCATTGTGTATTCTCCTTGTATTGTATTAAGGGAAATGGTGGAGATAAAACAGTTATCAGGGATTTATGCCAAGCGGAACCAATAAATACTGCCGGGTTATCTAAATTGACCCATCAACAGCTAAAATTATAGCTTAAATTAATCCCAAATAAGACCCCAATTAGAAGCGAACATCATTTTCTCATCCGGTTGGTCTTCCCCACCAGTCCCTGCGTGTGCATACCGAGCTAATCTACAAGGATGACAGCGGACCCAAGGTTATCCCAGTGACCGTAGATTGAAAGAGTGCGTCATGTTCACCGATTCGAACCTTATAAGGCACAAGCTGCCCAATATTAATATAAAACACCAGGTGGCTTCGTCGTGCCACCTGGTGTTATTTTTAAACGCTAATACCGGTTAAGGAAAGGCAGGAAAAATTCAAAGGTAGGTAATTCAACCGTAACTTCGTGATTTATTTGATCATCCCCACAGGCGTTCTCTGCAGTTACATTGACGGAATAAGCACCCGCACTGGCATAGGTGTGGGTTACAGTTTCACCGGTAGCAGTGACTGTATCCCCGAAGTCCCAGATGAAATCGATCGGCTGGGTGCCATCGGCTACAGCGGTAAATGTGATCAACTCACCCTTGAACGGCTCCAGAGGCAACCAGGTGAAATCCAGACCAGCTACGGGAACGCAGGCTGATTCCAGGGCAAAGTCAAGCGTGGTGGTAGCGCCGGCATTGACCACCACACCACCCATCAGTGCAGACTGGTATCCATCGGCGGAAACTGTGACGGTGTAAGTGTCTGCGGGAAGGGTGATGGTGTAATAACCGCTGAGGTCGGTGGAGTAAGCGAAGCTATCACCCTGGCTATTTTCGGCGGTAACGGCTGCGCCTGCAATGGGTGCCCCACCGCTGGCAGAGGTCACATGACCATCCAGGGAGCCATTGTCAGCAGGGATGAGACAACCGGTCATATGGGCATAGGTGGCAATGGAGGCCTTGACGAAGTCGGTGAAGTAACCCGGGTCGGTATGGGCGGGAGTATCTGCCGGGCTATGGTAATAAGGATTAAAATCACCATGAACATCATCTTCGATGGCCAGGATGGAGTTAAAGCCATAATCCCAAAAAGAATTATGGTCACTGCCCCACATATCAGGAGCGTAGTCGGGGAGGAGATTGATATTATATGCAGGGAGCACATCCGCGAAGAGCTGTGCCAATTGCTGGGATTGCGGTATTGCAGTGGAGTAGGCCAGGGTGATGTAGGGATCAGAGCCAACCGTATTCCAGGCGATCATATCCAGGTTCAGGTATCCGATGATATTTTCACCCGAGCTGTATGCATGCTGGGCATAGGCACTACTGCCCAACAGACCCTGTTCCTCACCCGTCCAAAAGGCGAAGCGCAGGGTGCAGCCCCACTGGTACTGCGAGAGGATATCGGCAGCTAAAAGCGTAGCAACCGAGCCGCTGCCATTATCGTCTGCACCCGGGACGCCGCTGACATCATCAAGGTGAGCCCCGATGATGAAGATATCATCCGGGTTGACCTGCCCGGGGATCTCACCGATCACATCAGGGTTGGTGGCATTATTCCACACGTAATTCTCAACTCCCAATCCCAGGTCGTTAGCCATATGCTGCCCGACGAATTTGGCGGCTTTCTCGATGGGAGAGCCACTATAGGTGTAACGTGAGGTGATCGTGGACCATGCCCCATCCACCCATACCGGCAGCTCGCCTGCCAGCTGGCGGTCGTAGGTGTAAACCTGCGTCTCTGTCACCTGGTCAATCATCCCCTGGATGATTGGATCGGGCTCGATGACCGTTGGGAACACCTGGGTGGTATCTGAAGCAGGCAGAGGTTTGGGGGTAAGGGTGATCTTGCGTAGCTCGGCACCAGCCTGGGTGAGCGCAGCCACTTTCTGCGGTGACAGGCGCAGCAGCACGCTGCTGGAGCTATCAAGCAAGACCTGCCCATAAGCGGCATAATCAGGGTTTGGGCGGTTGGAGCGTACGGTTGCCTGGTAGTAAGAACCGGATGCCAAGTTAGGGTCGATCACCTGGTAGGTCAATCCGGCTGCTTTCAGGTCATCCTGACCGGCCTGGTCTGCACCAGTGAGCAAACCTCCATCCAGCATGGCAAACAAATCCAGCCCGGTGGAGGCGAACCGAGTCATGTCATCCACAGCGCTGATTTGGACATATACCAGCGCTGGTTGATCACCCGAGATCACGGGTGAAGCCTGAGCAGTGGCAGTTAATGTCACCAATAAAACTAAAAGCATCAAAACACTGACAATACGGTTTTTCATTGAGCATTCTCCTTTATCCAAGTATATTTAGAGGTCTAAAGCTGCCTGACCTTGGGATAGCGAACAGCGACAAAGATTCCATAGACCAGCGATAGGACTGCACCAATCCCTACCGCCAGGGGGGCTCCAAGCCAATCGGCGACAAACCCTGCCTGCAAGCCACCTAAACGGAACATGGTCTGGAACGTCATGGTATACACGCCCATCACCCGGCCGCGTAATTCATCTGGTGTGACGAACTGCAATAAAGTATTGGCGAGCGCGTTCTGCCAGACGAAGCTGAAACCGATGAATAACATCAGGACGAGAGAAATAGAAAATTGGGATGAAAATGCAAACAACAGCAGGAATAATGGGAAAGCCAGGTTTCCCACGGTGAGCAAGCGACCACGCCTGGCATTTGACGGAAGCGATGCAACCACCAGTGCCCCAACCACTGCACCGACACCGAGCATCGAATACAACATCCCGAGCGGTAATGCTTCGGGAGCCTGGCAGCCGGTATGGAAGGTAATCGTGTTACAGATAGAGACCACCACAGGGAGGGCGCTGCGCTTTAATATATCACTGGCAAAAACAGGCAGAAGGGTGTTGTAAGGCATGGAAAGGAAGGCGCTTACGGCGATAAGACTTATCAAAATGAGGATGGTTTGGCGTTCGAGGATAAAGCGCACACCCCCCAGCATGTGTTTTACCGGGCTGGCATTACTTTCAGGGTGGGCGATGGGTTTCGGTAAACCGTGCATCATAAGCAAACTTATGATCACGGCAATAAAAGATAACCCATTAATGAAGAAAGCATTGCCGGCACCGGTCGTCGCAACCAGTATGCCTGCCAGGGCGGGACCGATGGCACGGGCAGCATTGAACATGGCAGAGTTCAGACCGATGGCGCTGGTCAGGTCTTCTTTACCATCGACCATATCGACGGTGAACGCTTGCCTGGCGGGTAAATCCACCGCAATGACCGCCCCCAAGATGAATGCCATCACATATACCTGCCAGATCTGGATCTTTCCCGTCCAGGTCAGCGCTGCTAATACGAGCGCCTGAACCAGCATGATGGATTGGGTGACCAGGAGGATGGTGCGCTTGGGGAAACGGTCGGTAATCGAACCACCCCACAGGGAGAGTGGGATGAGCGGGACCAGACCGATAAAACTGATAATGCCGAGCGAGGTGGCTGAACCAGTCAGGTGGTATACCAGCACCTGCTGCGCCATGGTTTGCATCCAGGTGCCGATCAGGGAAATCCCCTGACCTACAAACCACAGGGAATAATTGCGGTGATGGAAGGCGCGAAAGGTGGCTGGCAGGCGGAGACTGGTAAACATTTACAGTGCCAGCTTTGCGACAGTGACCCCTTCACCACCTTCTTTATCCCCACCAGACTCGAAGGATTTCACATGTGGGTGATGACTCAGCGCTTCCCGGACGGCCATACGTAATTTTCCGGTGCCCTTGCCGTGGATGATACGCACCCAGGGCAGCCCGGCAAGATAAGCCGAGTCGAGGTACCGGTCGAGGGCATCGAGGGCTTCTTCGCTGCGCTGGCCGCGCAGGTCGAGCTCGATCCCCGGTGATTCTGCATATAATTGTGACCCAGGTTGGCGAACCGCGGCAGCGGGGGCATCAGGCGCAGAGCGGGGACGGCTGCCAGCCATCAGCTCACGCGCCGTCGGCAAGCCGGTTGAGCTGGCGGGGATAACGGTTTCTTCTCCCATCAGCTGCAGCTCTGCCAGCCTGGCGCGTATCCGCAGCACACCCACTGAAACCTCTGCGTCTTCTTCGCTCA
Organism: uncultured Chloroflexia bacterium; assembly: GCA_963726315.1. Lineage (GTDB taxonomy): Bacteria > Chloroflexota > Anaerolineae > Anaerolineales > UBA4823 > FEB-25. The sequence goes on from CAVSBZ010000001.1 coordinate 125,129, forward strand.
GGGACGTGACCACGCCCTGGGTATTCAGCGAGTGCAGGCGCACTTTATCTCCCAGGCGGATGGCGCGTCGCACCTGCGTGATATTCGATTCAGGCAGGCGCCGTTCGACCGGAGCAGCGATACTATCCTGCAGCTCTTCCACTTGCTGTTCGACTTCTTCAATGACCTCCAGGGGCTGCCGTGTGCGTGCCAGTTGGCGGCGCACATCACGCAGCTCATCCTGCAGCTCTTCAAGTTGTTCCTCAGCCTGGTGGTGGGCTTTATCCAAAACCTGCATGCGCTCGTCTTCAATCTTTTCCAGGCGGCTAGCCAGCTCATTCCGCATCGCTTCGGCTTCATGGCGGGCGTTTTCTGCAGAAGCACGCGCCTTGCGCGACAGATCGCGCTGGCGGTGGATTTCGTCGAGCAAATCTTCAGCCCGCAGGTCTGCCGGGCTTAGCTCGGAGCGAGCAGACGTAATGATCGGCTCGGGCATACCCAGGCGTTGGGCGATTGCCAGGGCATTCGAGCGACCAGGCAATCCAATGGTCAGGTGGAAGGTGGGGCGAAGGGTTTCAAGATCAAATTCAACGCTGGCATTGACCACACCCGGGGTGGAATGCGCAAAGGCTTTAAGCTCTGGGTGGTGGGTGGTTACCAGGGTGGTAATGCCTCGCTCGAGCAGATGTGTGAGCAGGGCACGCGCCAAGGCTGCTCCTTCTTGCGGGTCGGTGCCGGCCCCCAATTCATCCAGGATGACCAGCGAGCGACGGTCGGAATGTTCCAATATGCGGATGATATTGGTAATATGGCCCGAAAAAGTGGACAGGGATTGTTCAATCGACTGTTCATCTCCGATATCGGCGTAGATGTTGTGGAACAGGCTGATCTCGGAACCGGAATGTGCCGGGATGTGTAAGCCTGACTGCGCCATGAGCGCCAGGAGACCTATCGTTTTGAGGGTGACGGTCTTGCCGCCCGTGTTGGGTCCGGTGACCACCATGGCATAGGTCTGGGCATCCAGCTCGACGTCGATGGGCACAACTGTCGCCGGATCGAGCAGCGGATGGCGCGCCTGGTATAACCGGATGATGGTTCCCGGGTGACGTCCGGTTGGTTTACCGATGGGGAGCAACCCGGGTTCTGTGGCAGCGATCGAATCGGAGTATTTGGCTTTGGCAAAACACAGGTCAAGATCAGCCACGAGTTCGACCGTCTTGAGGATGCTCCCAGCCTGCATCCCCACCTGCTGGGATAGCTCGGCCAGGATACGTCGCTCTTCGTCGCGTTCTGCCAGCTGGAGCTCGCGGAACTCGTTATTATGCTCCACCACACTGAGCGGCTCGACGAACAGGGTTGCCCCAGATGCCGACTGGTCATGCACCACAGCCCTGATGCGTCCTTTAAATTCTGCCCGCAGGGGCAGCACATAGCGCCCATCGCGCTGGGTGATCAGCGCCTCTTGCAGGTATGGGGCGGTATGCGGGTCAGATACCATCTTTTGCAGCTTGGTCATCAGACGGTCGTGGGCAATACGCAGGTTGCGGCGGATGACGGATAGCGCTGGAGAAGCGCTGTCTAAAATCTCACCACGCTCCGATATGGCGCGCGTGATCCCATCCACCAGACCCATGGGAGCCGGGATTTGGGCGGCGATGCCATACAGGGTTGGGAAGCGCTCACCCAGGCGCTCGAATGTGCGCACCAGGCTGCGGGCAGCAACCAAGGTTGATTTAATGTCCAGCAGGTCGGTGGGAGCGAGCACAGCTCCATGGGCAGCCAGGTCCACCACCTGGCGCACGTCGTGCGCCCCGCCGATGGTGAGGTCTGGGCGTGTGACGAGCATCTGCACAGCTTCGCTCGTTTCAGCCAGGCGGAGATGGGCTTCCTCGAGGTGATTCGCCGGCTGAAGTTTTAGCGCCTTTTCTGTCGAGGCGGCAAAAGCGCAGTAGCCTGCCAGGCGTTCGAGTACCTTCTGGTACTCCAAAGTATGTAAGGTTTTGGCATCCATGTGATTTAATCAGGCGTAAAAGTCAAGCAATCAGGGAGTGTACCACAGGAGCATGGCACAGGGAGGATGATTTTTGCCTCATTATCTGGGCACTGAATTTTTTGTAAGAATGCTATACAATATACCAATGCAGTTTTATGTACGGGCAGGCTAGCCTTATAATCGGAGCACTGAAATATTTGGAAGAATGTCATGCAATGTACCTATGCAGCTTTAGATACTGGCAGGCTGGCCTTATAATCGGAGCACAGGAATTTCAGGAAGTATTCAATGGAATGTGCCGATGCAAACTTAGGTACTGGCAGGCCAGGCTTATAATCGAGGCACACAAATTTCAGGAGGAATAGTATGGAATATACCTATGCAGTTGTGGGAGCGGGCAGGCAGGGAACGGCAGCAGCTTATGATATGGCTCGGTGGGGTGAGGCAAAAAAAGTCATCCTGATCGATAAGGCGCTGGAGTTCGCTGAACGAGCGGCGCAACGCGTGAACCGTTTGACGGGAAGGGACATCGCAGAAGGAAAACAGGTTGATGTGACCGATTTAGCAGCGCTGGAGGGTGCTCTCGGCGGGGTGGATGCGTTCGTCAGCGCAGTCCCGTATTATTACAACCTGAATATCACCAAGGTAGCCATCAGGGTGAAAGCCTGCATGTGCGACCTGGGCGGCAACACGGATATCGCCCGCCAACAGCATGCCTATAATGAACAGGCACGCCAGGCAGGCATCAGCATCATTCCCGACTGCGGGCAGGTGCCAGGGATGGGGACCACTTTAATGGTTTATACGATGAGCCTGTTGGATGAAGCCATTGACGTGTTCATGTGGGACGGGGGTCTCCCCCAAAATCCGCAGCCTCCTTTCAACTACCTGCTCACTTTTCACATCGCCGGGCTGACCAATGAATATGCTGAGCCGGCGGTATTCCTGCGTAACGGGAAGATCACCCAGGTTGAGCCGATGAGCGAATTGGAGACGGTGGAATTCCCCGATTCAGCCGGCACGTTGGAAGCCTTTGTGGCAAGCGGTGGTACGAGCACCATGCCCTGGACGTACGAGGGCAAGCTGCGCACGCTGCAAAACCTCACCCTGCGCTACCCGGGGCACCATAAACAGCTGCGTGCCTACTGGGAGCTGGGATTGTGGGACTTGAAACCGGTAGTATTGGAGCAGGGAGAAGTAATCCCACGAGATGTATTCCATGCCTTGTATGAACCCAAGGTGACTTTCCGCAATGACCCCGAGAAGAGCAAGGATATTGTGCTGGTGCGGGTGAAGGTGTTGGGGAAGAAGGATGGTCGACAAGCACAGGCAGTGGTGGAGCTGGTGGACCGTTTTGATGAGCTAACCGGCTTTACCGCTATGGAACGCACCACCGGTTGGGATGCAGCCATTGTAGCCGAGATGATGGCGCATGGGCTGACCCCGCGCGGTTCCGGAGGCGTTGAATCCTTCGTGCCGGCAGATTCATTCATGCAGGAGCTGCGGCGGCGAGGCTTCCACATCAAGGAAAACGTGGAATAGGAGCAGCTCGCTTAAGTTGTGATATCCACCAGGGTGCTGATAGGTTTGACCGGCATGCTCCTGCTGGTGATGGGAGCCAGGCTTAGTGCGCAATGGGCGTTAGCAGCCGAACCCAGGATGGACTATTGGTACCGCGAGACGCTTAAACTGGGTGAGGTGGAGCTGCCGGCAGGGGTGGAAATTGTTGCACCTGATCCTTTCGTGGAACCGCGGGCGTACCTGGCACTGAAGAACCAGAATGCAACCCCGGTGTATGTAATGTCATTGAGCTACAAAGACGTGCTGGTGATGATCACGCCCGACCCCAATTGGAAGGGGCGGGTGAACGGTGCGCATGAAGCTGCCTCCTATTTGGTTGCCCCAAATCACCCCGTTACCCTGAACATGCAGGCGCTCACCGACCTGGATAAGAACCTGGAGGATCGAAATGTGCTATCGAGTGATCCTCCACCAAATGACGCTCCTATCCCTGCCATACAAAGCTCCGAGTTGCTGCTGGTGTATGGCGAGCAGGTGATCGAGGTGCCGTTTACACTGTCCTATAGCTTGAATACGAACTTTGATAATGGTGTGGAAGGATATGAACAGAGCCTGGTGAACACTCAATCCACTGGCACGTCTACTGCCACACAGGTAGTGGCAGAACGTGCGAGGCGAGAGATTTTCGTTTTGATCGGACTTGCGGGAGTGACGATCCTGGCGATCTCAGGGTGGCTGATCTGGAAGGGATTGAGCCGCAACAGGTAGGACTCATGGGGAAGTGTGCTACTATGTCGAAAGGCTGCCGTGCTTGCGGGCATAATTCTCAGTCGCCGGTATAGATAATAACCCAAGGGTGGCATGATCAGACCGAACAGGGTGACAATGATAAGCTCTATCGGGAGCTGAGCTTCTCTGTTCTGACGGGACTGGTTATCAGTGATCAACTCCGAGAAAACGGATTAGACCTTTCGTCCCATCCGGTGAAACTAAAAAGCTGGTTAGTCCCCGTTAGGCTTACCCAACCGACTCCGCTCTTCCTGTGCCAACGCAGGCTCCAGCTTTTTGAACAAAGCGGCCGGCTGCACTAGGCGTTGACCTGGTTGCAAGCGGGAAGGCTCCCATCGACCGCCTGGGTGAGGCGGCCGGTAGCGCAGAGTATTGTGTGCTCCGAGCTTATCACACTGCTGCTCGATATACTGCTCGCCAAAAAGCGGCTGGGTATAGCCCAGGTAAATATTCAAGCGCTCGCTGCTGAATGGGACGAATGGGGCGAACAAGACCTTGAGTGAGTCGATCACGCGCAAGGCGGTATAGATCGATTTGGCCGCGGCATCTTTATCGGTTTTGATCTCATGCCAGGGAGAAGTAGCCTCCTGGTATTTGTTGCCTTCTTTCGCCAGGCGCAGGGCTTCGCTTAGTGCTGCCCGCAGATGAACGGCTTCTAAGTGCTCTCCCACCTTTTGAAAACCAGCGTCTACGGTGGCGATGATATCCTTGTCAATCTGCCGCAGCTCACCCGGGTCGGGCACGTGACCGTCCCAATGCTTGTAGGCAAATGGCAGCGCGCGGTTAACCAGGTTGCCCCAGGTGGCTACCAGGTCATTGTTGTTGCGGGCGATGAACTCAGCCCAATCCCAATCGGAATCGTGATCTTCCGGCATGTTGATGGTCAAATAAAAGCGGAGGGCATCTGGGTCATAGTGCGAGAGGAAATCCAGACCCCAAATGGCCCAATTCCGGCTGCCCGAGATTTTCTGCCCCTCCAGGTTCATAAACTGGTTGGCGGGAACATCAAAGGGCAGATTGAGAAAGGTTCCTTCTTCCTCGGAGAATATCTTAACAAATTCCTTTCCCGCCCCTTTAAGCTGCGCCGGCCACATGGCGGCATGAAAAAAGATATTATCCTTTCCAATGAAGTAAAACGCCTTGGCCGAGAGATCGGTCCACCAATCGTGCCAGGCCTCGGGTTGGCCGGCAATTTTTGCCCATTCGATGGTGGCGGAGAGGTATCCGATGACCGCCTCGAACCACACGTACAGGCATTTACCCTCCCAGCCTTCTACCGGCACCGGGATGCCCCAGTCCAGGTCGCGCGTGATGGGGCGCGGGCGTAGACCCTCACTTTCGATCTGCCCGAGGGATTGACCGACCACGGTCTCACGCCAGTAACTCTGGCGGTCGCAAAGGAAATTTTCCACTTCAGGCTCCAGCTTCGAGAGATCGAGGAAATAATGCCTGGTCTCACGCAGCTCTGGTATGGAACCATCCAGCTTGGAGCGCGGGTTGATCAGCTTTTCCGGCTCAAGAACATTTCCGCAATTGTCACATTGATCCGATCGTGCGCCTTCAAAAAAGCAAATATAGCAGGTGCCCTCCACATAGCGGTCGGGTAAAAAGCGTTTGGCAGCCGGAGAATACCACTGCGGGCGCGACTCGGTGTAAAGGAAGCCGTTCTCGTTCAAGGCCAGGAACATGGACTGGGCTACCTTGAAGTGATTTTCAGTATGCGTGCTGGTGAACAGGTCATAACTGATGCCCGCTTTTTGGAACAGCTCGAGAAAATGGTTGTGAAATAGTTGGTACACTTCTTCCACAGGTCGACCTTCGGCATCGGCACGCAACGTGACCGGGGTGCCGTGTGAATCGGTGCCAGAGACCATCAACACCCGATCACCCTTGAGGCGGTGATAACGCGCCGCAATGTCACCCGGCAGGTGTGAGCCGGTGATGTTGCCCACGTGTATTTCTGAATTGGCGTACGGCCAGGCGATGGCGATGAGTATGTTCTCTGACATATTGTCCTCCTTTTGAGTTCTAATTGCCGCTTGTCTTACCCGCATAAAAAAGGGCTGCCCTGGATCGGGCAGCCCTCGTTATATTATCATGTGGTGATTATTGCTCACCCTCAAGGCAGGCTGCCCAGGCGCGTTGAACAAGCTCCATCATGACCATGGACATCGCAAGTGGGTTGTAAATGTTAGTCTTCATTCAGCCAACCTTTCAGTCCAATAAAATGAGTCTAAACGGATGGAGAGCTTTTGTCAAGATTACTGCGCTGAGGTTCGGGCAGAAGTTCGGTCAAACCGACCAAAACAGTCTTTTATGATGTTTTAGAAGAGCAGATTGCTTTGCTGCAAGAAGAGCATTTGGAATTACACGCGGTTTTCAATGATACGCGGATTATTGACCTGCCAAATGATTTGTTTGATGGTTAGTACTATAACTGAAATGTAATTACTCACCAAGAGCAATAACCTCATTTGATTATAGATAAAACACAGAGCAGATTGCTTCAAGACCAGAAGAGCACTGGTCTCTTCCCCGAAAAACATCAGGGATACCGCAATGACAAAAATGTGATCCGATTTTAAAATTCAATATTTGGCGAACCTAATGGATGCCGTTGTGAGTAGTTACACTGAAATTGAAATAGTGGCAGCGCTTACAGATATTCGCGCAACAGCCTTGCCCGGTAGGGATGGCGCAGCCGGCGCAGTGCTTTGCCCTCGATCTGGCGGATGCGCTCACGGGTTAATCCAAACTTATGTCCCACTTCCTCCAGCGTGTAGGGGTGACCATTTTCCAGTCCAAAGCGCAGGCGTAAGATTCGGGCTTCGCGCGGAGAAAGAGTCGAAAGCACCTGGTCGACCCGCTCGCGCAGCATATTCTCGTATGTAGTTTGCGACGGAGAAGGTGTGATGGTATCTTCGACGAACATGCCTAATTCAGTATCATCCTCATCGCCCACCGGGCTTTCCAGCGATACCGGAATGCGGGCGACGTCGATCATCCAGCGCAGCTTATCGTGCCCAACACCCATTTCAAGGCACAGCTCCTCCTGGGAGGGAGGGCGTCCATATCTTTGCTCCAGCTTATGAGCAGCTTTATACATCAGCCGCAGGCGATCGGTCATATGCACCGGGATGCGGATGGTTCGGCTTTGGTCGGCAATGGAGCGGGTGATCGTCTGCCTGATCCACCAGGTGGCGTAAGTGGAGAAGCGGAATCCACGTTGGTATTCAAACTTCGAGACGGCTTTCATCAAGCCCAGGTTTCCCTCTTGGATCAGGTCAAGGAAGGCAACCCCGCGCCCGATATATTTTTTTGCCACACTCACCACCAGGCGGGTATTGGCTTTGATCAGGTGCTCACGCGCTAAAATCCCATCCTGAATGAAGTCTTCCAGCTCGATGCGAAGCTTGCACGAACCCTTTCCATTCATTTTGGTAAGCCTGGACTTGGATTCTTTGGCACGTTCGATCCTTTGGGCCAGGTTAACTTCCTCTTCCAGGCTTAACAAGGGGACGCGAGACATTTCCTTAAAGGTACAAGCCCACGCTGTCATCGGCGGAAATATTCTCCAGACCTGGGAGCAGGGGAGCTTCCAGGGTAGATGGATTAAAATCCATCGAAGAGCTATCCAGCTTGGATAAATCGGGCTCTGCTTCTGTATCCTCTTCGATTACGATTTCTACGCCCTGGCGGTGGAGCAAGCCGAATAGCTCCAACAGGTGTTCGTCATCCTCTCCATCCCAGGGGAAAACTTCCAGGATATCGCCGGTAGTAAGATAGCCTTGCAGATCAGCTTTCTCCAGTAATGTATCGAGTGCTTGTAGCTCTTGTGGATGTTGATTTGGATTAACCATTCTTTTCCCTCCTATTGATGGTAAATCTATTTATCCAGGAGTGCTTTCAATGCGGCTAATCTGGGATCACCCAAGTCATCTTCGTGATGGCAGGTCGTCTCGTTGAGGTTATTCCCGCATACCGGGCATAACCCCTTACAATCCGGCCGACACAATGGACTGATGGGTATCTCAAGTAAAATATAGTCCCGCAGCACAGGGGCGAGATCAATAACCCCCGTCTCAGGCATAATCAAGCCTGAATCGGTCATATAGCGCTGAGAAAAGGCGTACAATTCTGTGTACTCGATATTCAAAGTCTGTTGAAATCCGGTCAGGCAGCGCACGCATTCGAGGTCGATCAAGGCTTGAAAGGTTACCTGCAGCAAGATTCCTTGCGGGGTGCGGCTTGCCCGGACCACACCAGTCAAGCCACTTAATTGAATATCTGGTGGAACGTTTATTTGCGGGAGATCGAAAGGGAAATCCCGGCTGAAGCCGGCAGATTGGGCGACTACAAAGCCGACATTCAGACGTAATGGAGAATGTGGGTCAGACACAGTGGTTCGTACACTATACTTTGAAAATTATCTTGAAAATCGCAAAGTAATTTATTATATTATACAATTATTATAACATATTTTGTTGCCACAGGTAAGATTAAATATAACTGTTTAGCCCACATATGGTGTGTGGGTATGGTGCGGATAGTCAATTAATGGAGGTAACCATGCAGCGGTTGTTAATTGCCACGAGAAACCCGGGGAAAATCCTTGAGATCCAATCCTTGCTAGAGGGCCTGAAAATCTCTCTCGTCACTCCGGATATGGTCGGGATCAATCTAGACGTGGAGGAAATCGGTAATACCTATGAGGAAAATGCTGCCCTTAAAGCACATGCCTATGCCCGTCTTTCCAATATGGTAACTCTGGCAGATGACTCGGGATTAGAGGTGGACGTCTTGGGTGGACTGCCAGGGATCAGGTCGGCGCGCTTCTCTCCGCGGGTCAACGCCAGCGATGCAAACCGCCGAGCTTACCTGCTGGATATGCTACAAGGTCATGCTCTACCCTGGAAAGCTCATTTTCATTGCACGGTGGCGATTGCTACCCCGGGAGATAAAATCGTCTATACCCAGGGGAATTGCCCTGGTGAAATCATTTTAGCAGAACGCGGCACGAACGGTTTCGGTTACGATCCGATCTTTTTAATCCCCACAGCCGGTTTGACCATGGCAGAGCTGAGTATGGATGAGAAGAACCAATTAAGCCACCGGGCGAGGGCAGTAAAAGCCGCCTTGCCCGTTTTGAGTGTGCTTCTCCAGGATTAACCCAAGGATATGGTCAAAATCGGCATCAAGATGCTTTCCAAGCCGGGAATTTTGGGTTATCATAAGGTCGATGAGCCAGCTTAGCTATACCCTCCTTGTGGGTGCCATTGCCATTATCCTGGGTGTAGTCCTATGCCTGGCTATCCTCAGCATGCTGGGGCAATTGAACTTCGGTAATCTCTTCCGCAAGCAGCCGACGGATGGTATGGGTAACAAACCCATGTGGGAGATTGACCATCGACGCTTGCGCGAAATTTATAACTTGATTTCCAAAGTAACTTCAACATTAAAATACCAAAATGTGCTGGAAATAGCCCTGGATTTAGGGTCAAGAGTGTTGGCAACCCCGAATGTTCCAGCCGATCAATTGGTAAGCGCTGTCCTGCTTTTTACCCAGTCGGAAAACGATCATCCCAACCTGACCATCGGGACATCCCGGCATTTTCCACAGTCGGATATGCGCATTGTCTTGCCGGGTACGAGCGGGTTGATCGGGGATGTGATTACTGAGGGTTTACCTAAAATCAGCAACGACCCGTCAAAAGACCCGGAGTTAAACCGGTTTATCGCTCTACGAAATTGTTCCGTGGCTTATTGCCTGCCGCTACGAAGCGGGTTGGACACTTACGGGGTGCTGCTGTTTGCGCATCGAGATGCCGACTTTTTTACACCGTCTAAATGCGAGCTGTTGGACATCATTTCACACCAATCGGTGATTGCCATTCAAAATGCGCGTCTCTACAGTGATATCCAACGCGAAAAAGAGCAAATGATCGAGATCCAGCAGCAGGAGCACAAAAAACTTGCCCGCGATCTGCACGATGGTCCCACCCAATCCATGGCCGCGATCGCCATGCGCTTGAATTTTGCCCGCCGATTGCTGGAACGCGATCCAAAAGCTACCGGGGAGGAGCTTTTAAAGATCGAAGAGCTTGCCCGCCGAACTACCAAAGAAATTCGGCACATGCTATTTACCCTGCGCCCATTGGAGCTCGAATCACAAGGTTTGATCGGCGCATTGAAGGCGATGGCGGAGAAGACCCACGAGACATATGACCAGAATGTCATCGTTGAAGCTGAGGAGAGTGTCATTGCCCACCTCGAGATGAGCCGGCAAACCATCATCTTCTATATCGCCGAAGAAGCAATTAACAATGCTTGCAAATATGCCCAGGCGAACCATATTTGGGTGCGGATGAAGGATTACGACCAGGACCTGGTGATGCTAGAAGTCCAGGACGATGGGGTTGGTTTTGACAAGAGCGGTGTGGAATCCTCCTCTGAGCAGCGCGGTAGTTTGGGCCTCAGAAATATGAGTGAACGAACCGAAATGATGAGTGGTATTTTCCGCATAGAGTCAGCTGTCGGAAAAGGCACAATTATCCGTGTGGTCATCCCGTTAACCTCAGAAGCCGCCGAGCGATTGCGCAGAGGTGGTTGATCCACTATGCCCGTCTCTGGAAACTTATATTATTCTCTCCATTCTGATCACGGAACAGATAATCCCCCACTGGTATTGATCCATGGTGCTGGGGGTACACACCTGTATTGGCCACCCGAAATCAGGCGTTTATCAGGCTATTGTGTATATGCCCTTGATCTACCCGGGCACGGAAAATCTGAGCATTGCGACGGGCAGCAGACCATAGCGGATTACGCCGGCTACCTGGTACAGTGGTTGGAGTCAGTCCAGCTTCGCCGGGCAGTTTTCGTGGGTCACTCGATGGGAAGTGCTATCGCCCTAGCCATGGCAATCCACCATCCGGAGTACGTGGTTGGTTTGGGCTTGATCAGTGCAGGGGCTCGTCTGAGAGTCAATTCAGACATATTAATTTATGCCGCCGACCAGACCACATTCTTAAAAGCCGCAGATTTATTGGTATCCTATTCCTTCGGCTCGACGACATCCCCTCACCTGATCGAATTGGCATCCAAGCGCATGCTGGAAACCCGCCAAAGTGTTTTCCTGGGTGATTTGCTGGCGTGTAATTGCTTTGACGTGATGGACCGGTTGGGATCGATCGAGCAGCCAACATTGGTCGTGTGTGGGGCTGATGACCAGATGACTCCGGTGCGCTATTCCCAATTCCTATCCAATACTATTCCCCACGCACAACTGCGCGTCATCGCGAATGCTGGGCACATGGTTATGCTGGAACAACCGCGTCTTGTCGCCGATGGATTGCTTTCATTTCTCGATGCGATTTCATTTAGTCCGGGCGAAGGATTTTAAGATGTATATAGCCATTGAAGGTGTCATTGGGGTGGGTAAAACTACTTTGGCGCGCTTGCTTCAACCCGCATTTCAATCGGAGCTGGTGCTTGAGGTTTTTGAGGAAAACCCTTTTCTCTCTGATTTCTATTCCGACCGGCAGAGGTATGCCTTTCAGACCCAGATTTTCTTTTTGTTAAGCCGGTATTATCAACAAAGGCGCTCTGTGCCCGAGATCCTTAAACGTGGCGATTCATTGATCACGGATTATACGTTTACCAAAGACGCCCTGTTTGCACGCATCAACCTGGCCGGCGACGAGCTCGAAATGTACTACCGGGTACATGATGCCCTGGCAGAGAAAATTCCCCTACCGAACCTGATTGTTTATCTGCGCGCAGACCCAGACGTGCTGATGCAGCGCATTGCTTCACGTGATCGGCCCTATGAGCGCAATATGGAACGGGATTATATTGATGAGCTGAGCCGGGCCTATGATTCCTTTTTTATCGATAACCACGCCAGGAATGTAGGTGAAAGTGTGACCGTCCTCACCCTGGATACCAATGAGCTTGACTATGTACGCCGGGTTGAGGACCTCAAATGGGTTGAGAACCGGATTCGACAGATGCTGAAACAAGTGCCTTTCCAGGCAACACTGCCCATGATCGATGAGCTGTGATAACTGAAGATTATTGTACGCGGATTTCGCCTGGCAGCTAACCTTCTCAAGGTAGATCAGAATAACGGGAATTTCAGGTAGATGTTCACCAATGTGGGAATTAAACGATTTCAATCGCCTCTTATATCAACGAAATGGGGGTAAATATGCGCATTAACCGCAACATGCTGCTCAAGCTTGCCAATGATGCGGTGGAAAACTGTGTGAATACTGACCATTCGGTAATTGCCATCTACCTGCAGGGATCGCTGTTAAGCGAGTCACCGTTGATCGGAAACACAGCGGATATCGACCTTTTTTATATACACAACGATGAGGTAAGCAAAGAGCGCGAGATAGTTCGGATCTCCGATGAGGTGCATCTCGACATCTCCCATCATTCTCATCGGCTCTACCGCCAGCCGCGTGAGCTGCGGGTGGACCCGTGGCTGGGACCGGTGATCTATAACTGTAAGATCATGTACGACCCCCAGCACTTTATCGATTTTGTTCAGGCGAGCGTAAGAGGCCAATTTAATAACCCTGAAAATGTGATCACCCGGATACAGAAACAGGCAGTACACGCGCGTGAACTGTGGGAGTCATTCAATAATGCTCCGCGCCAACCTGACCCGCAAGATGCATCCTCCTATCTGCGGGCACTGGAACATGCAGCAAACGCCATCGCCGGAATTAATGGGCCGAGCCTGCCGGAGCGGCGCTTCCTGCCTGGTCTGCTTCAGAATGCTGAGAATTTACACAAACCCGGTCTGTATAAGGGTTTCCTGGGCTTATTGGGAGCTTCTACGGTGGACGCCAGCGGCATACGTGCCTGGCTGCCTGAGTGGCGGACCGCTTACGGCTCAGTGGCTGAGAACCAGGCACCGGTTCGTTTGCACCCCCACCGCCTGCTGTACTATGAACGTGCCATTGAGGTGATGTTGGACGGCGAGACGCCTCACGACAGCCTGTGGCCTCTCTGGCGCACCTGGACACATCTGGTGTGCGCCCTTCCTGCCGACGGATCAGCTCGCACGGCCTGGCAGGCCGCTGGTGAAAAGCTGGAATTATTGGGAGACGCCTTTATTCAAAAAATCGAGGCTTTGGACGCATACCTCGACCAGGTGGAGGAGCTACAAGAAAGTTGGGGGCAGCAAAATGGGATCCAACCGCCCACTTAATTACCCCAAACGTATTTACCGTCCTGTAAATCTATTTCTGAAGTGCGCATTGCAATTGTTAAGTAATATATCTTACATAAATGATATAGTTATGCATTATATATGGCACTTCGGAGTATTTGTTTCACGTGAAACAAATAATATCTTGGATAGATTCCGGGCACCTCTCAGCCTGAGGGTTTCACGTGAAACAATCAGTCACTGTGAATAAGATGTACCTGGTCCGTGTTTTAGAGTATAGGGATAGGACTATATTAATACTGTGGAAACTCTCTACAAGGGAGTTGGAGATAAAGCGTTTTTATCTCGCCTGGGTGGAGAATTGGCGGATCCCTATTGAGTTGGGATTGTGCCTGGCGCACTTGCGGAGAGATATGCAGCGGGAGTATAGCAAAAGATGGACAGTATTGTTTACGTGTCACGCATTGGGCATGAGCTAGTGCAAAGAATATTCCAAATTCTTGACTAACCAGATATGCGGGGCGATAATCCAGATATGACGATGCAGAATCCGCCAAAGTGGGAATGGAGAATCATGACCGCACACGTGGATATCCATGGGAAGCTGCGTTTTGATGATCTCGAGTATTGCTTGATGTCAGAAAAATCAGTCCTTTCCTCATTGCGTGAAGAGGGATGGGAATTTGTTCGGGTCGTGCCGTTAGGCGATAAACCTACTGAAGAAATTAAACATGATGGCACAAAAATAAAAAAGAGTTTTTGGAAGAACTGGCTAAAAAGACGGCGAGTTCCCGCCAATAAGGCTGAGGCGCCGGCGAAAGCATATTATTATTATTTTAAACGAGCCAATCAGGAATAGATAAAGCTATACCGAAAATGATGCATGGATAATAACCCGAGATCCCGGTAAATGCCAGAATATTAAGATGAGGATATTGCCAGGTTGATTGTGCACGGAGAATAGCCACATAAGCACAGAACAAAAATCTGCGCATGGTAAAGTTGTTGGTATCGCCGGCTCGATGTTGATGATTGCAGGAGAACTATTTATTTTAGGGAGACTGTGTACTTTTGGAGCTGAATTTACTGATTTTAATATGATGGAAAACATTGTGTCTGCAACGGGCAACAATATCTGAGGGCAATGCTAGGGACTTGATAATATTCGAGGTGAATATCACTATTAACCCAGCCTCAATAGTCTGAGGTTGAAGCAAAGGTTTATTTCAAACAGTATGTAAACGAATGATCACTTTTGCGATTGCAAACCAAAAAGGTGGGGTCGGTAAAACGACAACTTGCCTAAACCTGGGCTATTGTCTGGCGGAAATGGGTAAATGGGTGCTCATGGTGGATCTTGACCCGCAGGCAAGTCTAACCCAGGCATTAAATGTTGGGAATCGAAGCCGTAGTATGGCCGATGTGATCAACGGAAAAATGACTGTTTCATCCATCACACAAAAGATCACAGATCGACTATACCTGGCACCATCTGATATGGACCTGTTACAGGCAGAGATGTTATTAGCTACTCGTTCGGGTAGACGTGAGTTTGTATTAAAAGAGGCATTGTTTAATGATGCATTATTCACTACAACTCGATTTGAAGTATGCCTGATAGATTGCCCAGCATCCTTGTCTTTTTTGACTATAAATGGCCTGGTAGCTGCTCGCTGGATGATCTGCCCAACCTTACCCACGGAACTTGAATGGAGAAGTCTATTATTATTCCTTAAACAGGTGAATGCCATGAAGGATGCACTAAACCCAAACCTGGCTTTTTTAGGGATGATCATATGCCAATATGCTTCCTGGCTTAATTTGCACAAGGTAATGATGAATAAAATGGTTTCCAGTAATTTACGCATAATTGGGACGGTTAATAGAAGCATCGCAATAGCAGACGCAATAGGGGAAGGACAGGCAATTAAACGGGGTGATCTTGCAGATCAATATAGACAAATAGCAATGGTGTTGTATCGATGCCTATAATGGTACGATGATCACTAATCCAGTTAACATTTAATAGGAGTGGCAGTACCATGCTGCTACGGTTAATTTTTCTCTACGAATACCAGAAGAATCGTGGAATACAATAAAAGCAATTGCTGAGAATGCGCCATGGAGTATCAATGCACAGATCCTTTTCTAGATCATGATCACCAGGTACGGAATGGCAATATTTTGAGATACGCCGTTCTCAGTCATAATAATGGTCCCACCGATCGCCAATACAAGAATGACCATGAACAAGAACCAACCTACCCCACTGATGTGGATGTTCGATTTCGGTTTTGGGTTCGATCCGTCAGGAACAACGGTGAGTTGTTTTTTCCTAAGTACCCCGCTTTCAATAGTCTAGTTCAGAAGATCAGCTCCCCTTTTTGATGTGGTTGATGAACACCCTGCCCACTTCCTCGTGGGTGTAGCCCAGGCGGTCAGTCTCACGGAATAACGCGGTGAGCAGATTGGCTAATTTCTCCTGCCGTATGGTCCGCATTTCCTCTTCGCCAGGAGTGCTGGCAACGAAAGTGCCTTTACCACGTTCGGTGATGATCACGCCTTCATTGGCCAGATCGCGGTATGCCAGGGCGACCGTATTGAAATTCACCGACAACTCTACCGATAGCTCCCGGATAGTTGGCAGCTGGTCACCGGTCTTGACCTGCCCGGCGTGGATCAGACCCTTGATCTGTTCCTTGATCTGGTCGTAGATAGGGACTCGGCTGGTTTTATCAATACGGATTTCCATGGTCGGTAGGATCAGCACCTTTGTTTGATTTATAATACTATAACAATAGTACAATAATATTATAGCACAATAATAGAGAATGTCAATAGCTTTGCATTAATTTAAATGGGGGTATCATTTCTTATACTCGCCCACAGGGTTGAGGACGTCAATATCATTTTTACCCTTTAGGTGGGATGAGAAGGAGCCTTACATGAATAAATATTCGTTCGATGCCGTGCTGATCCGCCCTGAAGGTGTGGGAACCTGGACTTATCTCAATATCCCCGGCGAAATCTCAGCCACTTTCGGCTCCAAGGGGCAGGTCAAGGTGAAGGGGATGGTCGATGGGTGCCCATTCCGCAGCACGGCGCTTCCAATGGGTGACGGCTCGCACTACCTGGTAGTTGGGAAGGAGATACGCGACCAGATTAAGAAAGCAGTGGGCGATTCGGTAAAGGTCACCCTGGAGCTGGACCTGGAAGACCGGCAGGTGGTCGTCCCGGACGACCTGCTCCAGGCTTTGGAAAATCAGCCTGAGGCTAGGGCTGGATTCGATAAGCTCTCTTATTCACAGCAGAAAATCTACGTCCCCTGGATCTTGAGCTCAAAACGCGCAGAGACGCGCAGCAACCGGATTGAACGGGCGATTATCTTGCTGGCAGAGGGAAAAAAACTGCGCGGTTGAACCAGCAGCCAGTACTATCCTTATAATCCGCCAGGAAGTTCCTGAAAGGCAGGATGCTCCCGGTAAATTTACCAGGCACACTCCACAGCATGCTAAACAGGCTTTATAGTTTATAGCCGATCATCCGTAAAAAGCCTTTGCGCCAGGCGATGTCTTCGTCCGCCTCGAGCCCCGAAGGCGAAGAGCCATCCACTACACCCAGGATCCCACGACCCAGATCTGTTTCGGCGACGATAACCTCCACCGGGTTGGCAGTCGCACAGAAGATGCGGCATACTTCAGGAACTGATTTAATCGAATTCAACACATTGACCGGGTAAAATCCTTCTCCCAGGAAGACAATAAAGCTGTGCCCGGCACCAATGGCGCTGGCGTTGCTGCGTGCCAGGTCGAGCATGGTTTCGTCCGTGCCGCTCCAGCGGACCAGGCATTTTCCAGAGGCTTCACAAAATGCGACCCCGAACTTGATGCCTGGCACGGCATTGACCAGAGCTTCGTGGACATCTTCCACGGTCTTGATGAAATGGGATTGCCCCAGGATAAAGTTGATCTCTTCGGGTTTTTCAATTTTTACGCTGATCAGGTTCATCGAATCTTCTCCTTGGATAGCTGGCCTGCCTTAACTGTAACAAAATATTTATAAGGATACAAGTGTCACACAGGATTGGGTAGATGCATGACGGATTGTCACGCCTCATGGCGCGTGGTAGAATTTGGTAAGAATAACGGCTTTACATATATTTATGGCGAGACTGGCGTTGCTGGTGGAGCACGGGAGTCCGTTATTGATTTCAGGAGGTTGATCATATGGAAGGACAGGCGAATACTTTTACCGTGAAGAAAGGCTTGGCACAGATGCTCAAGGGGGGCGTGATCATGGATGTGGTGACAGCAGAGCATGCCAAAATTGCTGAGGACGCCGGGGCTGTGGCGGTGATGGCATTGGAGCGGGTCCCTGCCGATATCCGCGCGCAGGGTGGCGTGGCGCGCATGAGCGATCCGGAGCTGATCCTTCAAATCATGGATGCGGTGTCCATACCGGTGATGGCAAAATGCCGCATCGGTCATTTTGCAGAGGCCCAAATATTAGAAGCCATCGGGGTAGATTACATCGACAAATCGGAGGTGCTTACTCCGGCCGATGAAGAGCACCATATTTATAAGCACGACTTCAAGGTGCCATTTGTATGCGGATGCCGAAACCTGGGTGAAGCCCTGCGGCGCATTGGAGAGGGGGCTGCGATGATCCGCACCAAGGGCGAAGCAGGCACAGGTGATGTGGTCGAAGCAGTCAGGCACGCACGGACTGTGATGGGAGAGATTCGCCGACTGCAAAACATGCCTGATGAGGAGCTGATGGCTTTTGCGAAGGAAATTGGAGCGCCCTACGAGCTGGTTGTGCAGACACGCCTCGAAGGCAGGCTGCCGGTGGTGAATTTTGCTGCCGGTGGTATTGCCACACCTGCCGATGCTTCGCTGATGATGCAGCTAGGCGTGGATGGGGTATTCGTCGGGTCGGGTATCTTCAAATCGGGTGAACCTGCCAGGCGGGCTAATGCAATTGTCAAAGCGGTGACCCATTACAGCGACCCATACATCCTGGCGGAAGTCAGTCGAAATCTTGGCGAGCCCATGGTGGGGCGCAATGTTTCTGCAATGCCCGAGGTGGAGCGCTTAGCTGGGCGTGGTTGGTAAATGCGCATTGGTATTTTAGCCTTACAAGGCGATTTCGCTGAACACAGTGTAATGCTCAGGCATTTAGGCGTCACCGTCGTTGAGGTCCGCCTGCCGCAGCAGCTTGAAGGTTTGAGTGGCTTGATCATCCCTGGTGGGGAATCAACCACGATCGCCAAGCTTGCGGTTAGTTATGGCTTGATGGAACCATTGTGGAAGTTCGGTCAGAATAATGCAATCTGGGGCACCTGTGCAGGGGCGATTTTCATGTCGAAGGATGCCCATCGCGAACAGCCTCTACTAGAATTGATGGATATTACCGTGGAACGCAATGCATTTGGCAGACAGGTGGACAGTTTTGAGGTGGATTTGAATATCCCCACCCTGCTGGAAGTTGATCCCGAAGAGAAGCCCTTCCACGCAGTTTTCATCCGCGCTCCACTTATCGAATCAGTCCAAGGTGACGCATGCATATTGGCTCACCTCTCAGATGGACGGATTGTGGCAGCTCAACAGGGACATTTGTTGGCGACTGCATTTCACCCTGAACTGACCCATGATGACCGGTTTCACCGTTATTTCTTACAGTTGGCAGCATGAACATTCGCCCATTTGATTGGCGCGATTTAGCGCTCCTGCGTAGTTATATCGACCGCGGCTTATTCCTTGACAGCACACGTGTGCTGATCCATGGAAGATCAATCATACCCATGGGAGCTTTTCTATCCTTCCTCGGTCCATCCTTACGCATGTATACCTATCGCTGTAATCAGGAGCCTGCTTCCGTGGAGCCACTCATTGGGCAGGTAACCTTTACTTCAGGAGCCTCGTACGCCCGCCTATCCTTCCTGGCACCAGAAGATGCGCTCGAACAATCTCAGTTATCTACGCTGTCAGATTTCATGGCGGCACAGATGGGGAAGATGGGTGCGTTCCATATCCTGGCTGATGTGGACGAGTGCAGTCCGGTATTTGAATTATTACACCGGGCAGGGTTCGCCATCTATGCTCGCCAACGCATCTGGCGTTTGGATAATCAGCCGCTAGGTGAGCGGGAACCTATTTCATGGAACTCGGTCAAGTCAACGGATGCGATCGGGGTACGCTCACTTTACTGTAACGTGGTTCCCGGGTTGGTTCAACAGGTTGAACCGCTGCCTAAAAAGAATATCAAAGGGATGGTTCTCTACAAGGATGGAGATCTACTTGCCTATGTTGATCTGAAATATGGGCGGAATGGAATCTGGGTGCAGCCCTTTATCCATCCGGATGTGAGAGACTTTGACCGATCCCTGGTGCATTTACTACACAATTTACCCGGCAGAGCTAACCGCCCATTGTACATCTGCGTGCGTTCCTATCAATCCTGGTTGGAGTCAGCTATTGAGGCGATGGGCGCTCAACCAGGACCTACGCAGGCAGTAATGGTTCGACACCTTACGATTGCTCAGCGGGAAGGTCAGGCGTACAAGGTGCCCGCCATGAACGGCACACGTGTCGAACCCAATGCACCGATTGCACAAATCAATAAATCCCGCTATCCGGAAAATTCTAAAGGTGAAAGACAGTCAGGACCTAATTCCATACCTTAAGCAAAAAAGAGATCCGTTATAAAGGATTTCTTTAGGATATCTATGACGAGAAAACGAATTACTGATAATTTAGATGTGTTATTAAACGTGCTGCCGCCCAAAGTGGCAAGCCAATTAACGATAATCAACCGGTCCGATGATTTACTGGAAGTGATCCTCGACTTAGGGCGGGTACCCACGGCGCGCTATATCGACCGCGAGGAAACCTTGAGCCAGGTCGAAGTGACCCATACGGACATCGGGTACGTGGTTGAACGCATCAGCGCATTTGACACCGACAATCGCGCTGGCATGGAGCGGACATTGCACCGTATCGCCGCCATCCGCAACCGCCGGGGTGATATCGTTGGCTTAACCTGCCGGGTGGGGCGTGCAGTCTACGGGACAACCGATATCATTCAGGATTTAATCGAAAGTGGGAAGAGCTTATTGCTATTGGGTCGCCCGGGGATTGGTAAAACCACCATGCTGCGCGAGGCTGCCCGTCTTCTGGCGGAGAAAAAACGAGTGGTTATCGTCGACACCTCCAATGAAATTGGAGGCGATGGAGACGTCCCCCACCCCGCAGTTGGCCGCGCCCGCCGCATGCAGGTATCCACACCGGCGTTGCAGCATGAAGTGATGATCGAGGCGGTGGAAAACCATAATCCGGAGGTGATCGTGATCGATGAGATTGGTCGAGAGCTGGAAGCCGCGGCTGCCCGTACTATCGCAGAACGCGGTGTGCAGCTGATTGGCACGGCACATGGGAACACTCTCGAAAACCTGCTGCTGAACCCCACCCTGTCTGACCTGGTGGGAGGGATCGAAATCGGTCACACTTTCAGACGAGGAAGCCCGACGTCGCGGCACTCAAAAGACCGTTCTCGAGCGCCGCTCTCCGCCCACCTTCGATATGCTCATCGAGATCCAAACACGCGACCGCCTGGCAGTCCACCAGGACGTGGGAGATTCAGTCGACGCACTCCTGCGTGGATATCCAATCCCACCGGAGCTGCGCTATCGCGACGAGAGCGGAGAGATCCACATCGAGCATTCAACTCCACCTGCCAAAAGGGGGATTGGGGCACAGGGATTTTCCCGCCAACCGATGGAGTTCGGTAAAGACCGCAGTCTCCCGGCGGTAGAAGTACGCACCCGCAATGAAGACATTTCGGATGACCAGGATGAGCCAGTGACCAGCCAGGCTCTCTCCTCGTTGCAACCGATAAGAATCTATCCCTATGGCGTGGCGCGCAACCGCCTGATCCAGGCGGCGAAGTACTTGGGCGTGCCGGCTGTGGTGGTGAATGGATTGGAAGAGGCGCAGGTGCTGGTGACGCTGCGGTCTTATTATCGCAATCGCCAGCACCCGGTGATCGATGCGGAGAACCGGGGCATGCCGATCTACGTTTTACGCGCCAATACCGTCAACCAGATGCAACACTTCCTGAGCGATCTATATAACCTGTCCAGCACAGTCGCCGAAGAACGCGGCATGGAGCCGGCGATGCAAAATACCCAGGCTGCCATCGATGCCGTGTTGAACGGGGAGCGCTTCGTCGAGCTGCCTCCGGCAACTGCTTACATCCGGCGGTTGCAACACCAGATGGCGCGCCAGGCGAACCTGACTTCTCATTCCTATGGCAAAGAACCATACCGGCGCGTCAGGATCTTCCGAGATTAACCGCCATGTTTATCACCCTCGAAGGTCCTGAAGGCAGCGGAAAGACCACCCAGTTACCCCTATTGGCAGATTATTTACGCCAGCGTGGTTTTAATGTTTTGACCACACGTGAGCCAGGCGGCACATCCATCAGTGAGCAGATCCGCACAGTCTTGCATAACCTTGAAAACAAGGAAATGAACCCGCGCACCGAGATCCTGCTTTACCAGGCGTCGCGCGCTCAGCTCGTGGAGCAGGTGATTAAGCCGCACCTGAAGATCGGCGGCGTAGTGCTCAGTGACCGGTATGCCGATTCGACCCTGGCCTATCAAGGTTATGGGCATCAAATTGATATCGAATCACTCAGAATACTGGTAACTTTCGCCACCGGTGGATTAAAACCCGATCTGACCATATTGTTGAACCTGGATGTTGAAACCGGCTTGCGGCGCAAGGAGCTTAAGGGTGAATGGAACCGCCTGGATGCTTATGACCTGGATTTCCACCAGCGGGTGCGCAAGGGATACGTTCAGCTCGTGCAGGCAGAGCCCGAGCGATGGGAAGTCGTCGATGCCTCCCTTTCGCCCAGAAGGGTGCAGGAGGAGATGCGTCGATTGGTAGCTGAAAGGCTAAATATCCGCCCCTGAGTTAACCGGTAGTTTAGAAATCCCCATCATCGCCCATCCCACCCGCGCCTCCCTCCAGGTCGGGGATGGCTTTCTCGATATCTTCGGGGCTTTGTCCTGCCTCCAGCCGATCAACCACTTCATCGAATTCCGGGCCTACATCTTCACCCATTTCGTTACCCATCTTGCGCATCATCTTCCCCAGGGCGCGCGGGTCATTCTCAAGCCCTTCCAGCCCAGAAGGATCGGTGAGCGAATCCAAACGGCTTTCTTCTGACTTGGCAACGCGGATACGCCCGATCCGTCTTTGGATCTGCTCGCTGGAGCAGTGTGGGCAATGCGCGCTTTTAACGCCATATTCCTTGTAAGATAAAAACACTTCGAAGCGTTTTTTACAGCTCAGACAACGATATTGGTAAATTGGCATGTTCTGACTCCGTCAACCAAAATGCCGGTTGGTTTATGCTCGCAAGCGAGGCAAGGCTGAATTATAATGCTTGTTTGCGGAGAATTCTATGACTGAATTTGAATCCATATTACGCCATACTGAGCCACTGCTGATCGTGATATCCGGTCCCTCGGGAGTGGGGAAAGATACGATCATCCAGAGGATGAAAGAAAGAAATCTCCACTTTCAATTTGTGATCACCGCCACCACCCGCCCCCCACGCCCCAATGAAGTGCACGGCAGGGATTATTTTTTCTATTCATTAGCTGAGTTTACCCAAATGATCGAGAGAGATGAGCTTTTGGAGCACGCCCTGGTCTATGATGATTACAAGGGGATCCCCAAAGCCCAGGTGAGAGATGCCTTGAGCAGTGGGAAGGACGTGGTCATGCGTCTGGATGTTCAAGGGGCTGATACCATCCGCAAGCTCTGCCCGGATGCGCTGATGATCTTCCTGTCGCCCCAGGATGAAACTGAAATGATCAACCGCCTCAGTGAAAGAAAAACGGAGACCCCGGAGGCATTAAAGGTGCGCATCGCCACCGCCCAGCACGAGATGACCCGGATTAATTCCTTCGATTACGTGGTCATCAACCGTGAGCTATGCCTTGATGAGACGGTGGATACCATCATTGCCATTATTGTCGCTGAGCATCACCGCGTGAAACAACGCGTGGTCACTTTATGAACCAGGATCAACCTCCTTCTCAACCTAATCCCTACTCACCTGGTGCACCAGTCAGTCAAACATTGATGCGGCCTGCGTTCCGACCGTATGTGACTTATAGCTTAATCGCCATCTGCGTGGTAGTGTATCTCCTTCAGATGGCGACAGAGTCCATGCTCGGAGTGGATCTACTGGCGAATTGGGGGGCAAAAGTGAATGATTTAATCATGCAAGGCCAGGTCTGGCGGTTGATCACGCCTATTTTCTTGCATGGCTCAATCTACCATATTGCGTTTAATATGTATGCCCTATTTGTTATCGGTCCGGAGCTTGAGCTGTTTTATGGGCGTGGGCGTTACCTTGCCCTGTTTCTGCTAAGCGGTTTTGCTGGGAACGTGATGTCATTTATTTTTACTGCCGACCCGTCTCTGGGAGCATCAACTGCCATATTTGGCTTGCTTGCTGCACAAGGTGTATTCATCTACCATAACCGTGAATTCATCGGGAACGCAACCCGAAAACTATCCCAGGTGGTTGGCATCGCCCTCATTAACTTGGTCATCGGCCTCACGCCAAACTCAGGTATAGATAACTGGGGGCATATCGGTGGTCTGATTGGCGGGACAATATTTGCCTGGTTTGGAGGACCAATCCTCCGCAGGCAGGGGGATGTTCCACCCTACAGCGTGGTAAATGTACGCACCAACCGGGAAGTACTCGTGGCGGGCACGGCGGTGTTCGGTTTGTTTTTCTTCCTCACCATTGCAGAAATGTTCATCAAACGGGGTTAGTCAGCCTCCCAAGTGGGAGTCCTTTTCTCCACAAATGCCCTTACGCCCTGCTTGTGCTCGGCGCCCGAGCGGGCAATCTCCTGGATATGAGCTTCGTAATCCAAGACCTGTTCAAGCTGTGGGTAGACGGCCCGGTTAAAGTCGCGCTTGGCTAACGCCATGCTGCGGACCGGTCCCCTGGCAAGCGCCATCGCCATGTGGATCGCGCCAGCATGCAGAGAGCTCGCAGGGACGAGACGGTTGACCAACCCCCAGCTCAGGGCTTGTTGAGCAGTGATGGGTTCATTGGTGAACGCTGCTTCTGTTGCCCGACCCAAGCCGATCAAAGCCGGCAGGAACAGGGAGACCGCCGAATCGAGTGCCAGGCCGATGCCAAGAAACCCCACCACGAAGCGGGCATCCTCGCTGGCAATCCGCAGGTCACACGCCAACGCCAAACCCAACGCAGCTCCAGCCACTGTACCCTGGATCTCTGCCAGGATGGGTAATTCCAACCGCCTGAGCTGCAGCACCAGCGGATTATAGCTTTCCAGCAGGTGCTGACGGTATGACTCGCCCTCGGCTTTTAAAATTTCAAAGACGTCCTGACCGGCGCTGAAGTTTTCGCCCGCACCCCTGAACAAGACGACCCGGGCTTGTTTTTGCCTGGCAGCCTCCTTGAAGGCCGCCTGGAGCAGCATGACCATCTCCAGGGTGAGTGCATTTGCCTTGGGATGGTCCATGGTGATCATAAAAATTCCATCTTTGAACTCGGTAGTCACAAGATCTGCCATAGGATTTCCTCCCATAGAATATTTTAATGCTTATTTATTAATTAAAACAAAGAACAGGCAGGTTGGTGCGCCTGCCTGTTCCAGTTAATTAAGAAAGTTTACTATTCCGGCGGTTCCGCGTCATCATCATCGAGACCAAATTGATCGTCGTCTGCGCCCAGCTCGATCATGGCTTCTTGTTCGGTAAAGCGCACCCATAAAAAGATGAGCTGGCCATCGTCAACATCCAGCGTCCGTGATGCCACGATAGGCGTCTTGTGGATCAAGCCATCGGCGGCGCGGAATTCAAGCTGGATGGCTTGCCGTTGACGCCAGGCACGGTAGCAGCGTTCGACTAATGCCGGACCATTAAATGTGCGCAAACGTGTCAGCGCCAGTTTATGCAGGGACGGGCTTTCATTCAAGCCCAACGGCCAGCCTTCATGCACATCTTCAAAGTTCGGGGGCGGGCCTTCAATGATTGTTATCTTGTCTTCCATTATAGGTTCCATGATTTTGGAATCATACCACGAAAGATGGGCGATTTTATTACTCTTATTTATGCATCCAAGTCGTCAAGAGTATAATGGAAGCATGTATAAATTGATCATCCTGGTGGAATCTACCGCCACACCTGATTTTCATGTTTTTTGGCCGCGCTTTCTCCACGCGGCGGAAGACATCCCTGGTCTACGCCGGGAGGCGACCAGCCGGGTGAGCCAGACGTTGTACGGCGATATGCAATGTGCCCTGATCCATGAGCTGTATTTCGATACTTACGCGGCACTCAATTTGGGACTGGCGTCTGAATCTGGCAAGGAAGCCGGCAGACTGTTGCAGGAAATGACCGCTGGCAGGGTGAGACTGCTCATCGCGGATCACAGCGAAGACGACCTGGAAAATATCCGCCGGTACAAGGCTATGGCGCAAAATGGAACCGGTTAGGCTGGGAGTGGACGACCTGTGGGCTTTTCTGCAAACCCGGGGCATCGCAGCTGAAATCGTCCACCTGGACGTTCCCACCCCTACGGTGGAATCAGCTGCCCTGGCAGTAGGTACCGAAGTAGACCAAATTATTAAATCCATCCTGTTTATCGCCGACGAGCATCCCGTATTGGCCATTGCATGTGGGTTGTCCAACATCCAGCGTCGGGCGATTGCAGATTTACTTGCAATAGGCAAAAAAAGGGTCAAGCTCGCCACCCCTGAAATGGTGCTGGAGATCAGCGGCTTCGAAGTGGGAGCTATGCCACCATTTGGTCATCGCCAGCCGCTAAATACACTTGTTGACCAGCGGGTGCTCGACTTCAGCGATGCCTATGCCGGTGGTGGAGCTGAAAATGTGCTGCTGCACCTCAACCCACAGGATATCCTGCGCGTGACAGGGGCGAAAGTTTTGGATTTACTGAGTTAGTGCATGGGGATCAAGCGCCATAAGACCACCACCAGCAAATTCGGGTCGCCGGGACGCGAGAGCCACGACGCAGCACCTTTTTATAACAGCCGGCTATACCTGGATCATACCCCAACAGCAGGCTACTGATGATGTGGAAAACCCGGTGCCGCTTGAGTGCCTGGACCGCATTTTTCTGCATTCGGCTGAAAGCATGGCTGAGCTGCCTGATAACAGCATCCATTTGATGGTTACTTCCCCACCGTATAATGTGGGCAAGGATTATGATGCAGGATTTGACCCTGCCGGAATATCTGTCCTTCCTGGAAAGAGTCTGGGTAGAAGTGTTCAGGGTGCTGGTGCCGGGGGGAAGGGCATGTATCAATGTGGCCAACCTGGGGCGCAGACCTTATCCCCCTGCATGCCTGGATTACCCAGAGCATGCTGCGGACGGGATTTTTAATGCGTGGTGAAGTTATTTGGAATAAAGCCGCCAGCGCCAGTCCATCCACAGCCTGGGGTAGCTGGAAATCTGCTTCCAACCCCACCTTACGGGACGTGCATGAATATATCCTGGTCTTTTCCAAGAGTGCATTCAAACGGCATAATACAATAAAAAGGAAAAGCACCATCTCGAGAGATGAATTTCTCGAGTTCACCAAAAGTATATGGACTTTTCCGGCTGAGTCGGCCTCAAAGGTGGGTCACCCGGCTCCATTCCCGCTGGAGCTGCCTTACCGCCTGGCCCAGTTATATTCCTTTGAAGACGAAGTCATCCTCGATCCGTTTATGGGCAGTGGGCAAACTGCACTGGCTGCGATCAAAGCCGGCAGGCATTATATTGGTTATGAAATCTGCCCCGAATACGTCAGCCTGGCTGATTCTCGCATACAGGAAGCGCTAAACGCCAGGTAACCTCGAGCATGTATGTTTAGTCGCTTAGCTGTCAGTCTATCCATTGCCCGATATTCACTCTGCAGTAATCCATAGATAAAGGACCCGGAGTATGTCCCGTCGGGGTTGCGCCTGTTTTCGCGCAGGTAGCCTTCCCTGGTCATACCGCAGCGCTCAGCCAGGCGAATGCTGCGCACATTGGTCTCGTTGCACCCCAGGCGCACCCGGTGAGCGTTCATGTTTTCAAATAGGATTGCCAGCACAGCCTTGACCGCTTCGGTTACGAATCCCTGACCTTCGTGCTCGACGTCTGCGAAGTAACCGATTTGGAATTCCGGCAGGCTCCAATCCACGGGTCCGACGTAGATTTGGGCGACGAATTCACCTGTTGTCTTATCGAATGCACCAATAAAGAAACAGGTTCCTGCCTTCCAGGCTTCTTCCAGCTCAACCACCAGCTGCTCGGCAGCCGCTTCACTGGCAATGTTAGCTGCAACATTGTCGGCTTCATACCGGCTGAGGTGCTCCCGGTTCTTCAGGCTCATGGCATAGTACCACTTCCCATCCCCCGGATGGTAACTACGCAGGGTTAAACGCTCACTCTCGAACGGTGTGGGGAATTCAATCAGCATTTTATCCATTATTACTTTCCGGAATATGGTAGAAGTGGTTCACATCTATTTTTGCCAGCTCACGATACTCAGGTCTGAGGAATTTGTTTATTATAGCGACTTAAACGTTTAAAATCCCCGGGCATGCACCCTGATATTATCCATAATCGATGGTAACATTCTGGAATTGGATGGAGCCGGTCCATGAATTCTCTCGATAAAAGTAAGAGTGCAATGATTAAAGGGAACAAATTTGAAATAGGACGTTGGATTATTCGCCCTGGGTCTGGTGTTGATCCTGGTGGGAGCATATTTTGCTTACCCATGGCTGCGTACGCGGGTTGGGCGGATGAGGCGGTTGGGCGAGTGGCTGAATAACCCCTCCGTCCATACGGATTGGTCTATCCTGCCGGGTAAAAGCTGTGGGAATGCACCATTTATCATGCCTACCAGCGGTTATGTGGGCTTCATCTGGGGCGATTCTTTTCGACCGGGGAACCGGCATCAGGGGATCGATATCTTCGGCGGAGACGTGCCGGGTAAAACCCCGGTACTGGCAGTCTATCGTGGCTACCTCACCCGCTTTGCTGAATGGAAATCGACGGTCATCATCCGCATTCCCGCTGATCCACTTAACCCCGACCGGCAGATCTGGACCTATTACACCCACATGGCAGATCAAAATGGGACTTCTTATATCTCACCGCAATTCCCACCCGGGACGAGTGAAGTTTTCGTGGAGGCTGGCACTTTCCTGGGGTATCAGGGAGACTTTTCTGGTGACCCGAATAACCCTGTGGGGGTCCATTTACATTTTTCCATCGTCCAGGATGATGGCCAGGGAAGTTTCCGTAATGAGCTGAAAATCGAGAATACGCTCGACCCTACTCCCTACCTGGGTCTCGCTCTCAATGCCAGCCAAAACCCGAACGGCATCGTGGTGTGTGAGGATGGAAATCATGGCTGATATTCGATGGAATACCAGCAAGAGGAATATTAGTGGATAATGGATGAATTTGTAGGAAAAGTGGTCTTGATCACCGGGGCAGGTCGGGGTTTGGGGCAGGAGGTTGCCCTGGCATTTGCCTCCCTGGGTGCGGCCGTGGCGGCTAACGACATCAACCCAC
The DNA here is from genome assembly GCA_963726315.1 of uncultured Chloroflexia bacterium. Classification (GTDB taxonomy): domain Bacteria; phylum Chloroflexota; class Anaerolineae; order Anaerolineales; family UBA4823; genus FEB-25. Next base: position 154,234 of record CAVSBZ010000001.1, read on the forward strand.
TCGGCCTGGATGAAACGGTCGACCGTATCCGTCAAGCCGGGGGTGAAGCCAGCTCGCAGGTGTTTGATGTAGCCAAACGCATGCCCATTGAAGCCATGGTTAGCCAGGTGCTCGATCATTACGGGCATATCGACATCCTGGTCAACCATGCGAAAGTGGAGCCTGATGAGTTCCTCCTGGAGATGGATGAGTGGGAATTTCACCGCACGCTGGACGTGAACCTGGGGGGACCATTCTTCACCATGCAGCAGGTGGGGCGAATCATGCGCCAGCAGGGTGCCGGCATCATTGTGAACCTGATCTCCTTTCCTGAGCGGGTTGATAGCATCAAAGGTCATTCCGCGCATACAGCCAGCCAGGCGGGTTTGATCGGCCTGACCCAATCAGCTGCAGGTGAACTTTCAGTTTACAATATCCGGGTGAATGCCATATGCAATGGTCCGGTGGACATAGGCCTCGACCAATCACCAGCACTGAATGCGATGAGCTTTCATCGCTGGATGGAAGCTCATCCTGAGGTGAAAAAGGGTGAACAGGGCAGCGTGGTCAGCCTGGTGCTGTTCCTGTGCTCGCAGGCTGCATCAGCACTCTCCGGGCAAATTTTATCTCCGCAGGTTGGGATATAGGACTATCGGTTTGGGGCAGGGGATGGATATGGAAGAATTAATCGCTTACCGACAGGAATTATTATCTGCTCTGGAAGAGCAAATCAGCTCGCTCGCCTCAGCGGAAGCAGGTATTCCATCCAAGGACTGGTATCGCACATTCGCACCTGATCAACCTACGCCGCATCACACCCTGGCGCGCCTATGGGCTGAAGAATCCCAGGAATATTCCAAGAATATTCGCCGAATTTTAGACGAAGAAATGCCATCGCTGACCGTCTTTGACGCTGAAGCCTGGATGGCAGCCCATTACGATGCGGAAGTTCCCGCGCAGCTCATTGTTGAAGATTTTGCAGTCCTGCGGCAGTGGGAGCTTGGTGTGCTGTGCGGACTACCTCCCGCCAGCTGGAGTCATACTGCCAGGCACCCATGGTGGGGAGTGCATGCTCTGCAGTGGTGGGTGGAGCTGCAGAGGGAAGCTACTCACCAGCATATAAGCCGGCTGCTCAGCTTTTTGAACATGTGACTTCCAAGTTTGACGTATAATTTTAACATCCACACACAATCCTTCACACCAACTTGGTTATCCTGACCCGGGAGGAAATATGCCTGCACCATACGAAACCATCCTGACCGAGATTCGTGAGCAAGTCGGTCTTGTGCGTATCAACCGTCCCAAGGCACTCAATGCACTCAACAGCACCGTGCTGCATGAGCTGGCAGAAGCATTGGAAGCTTTTGATAACGATCCTGGCGTAGGCGCAATGGTCATCAGCGGTGATGACAGGGCATTTGCTGCCGGGGCGGATATCAAGGAAATGGCAGATGCAACTGCGATGTATATGCTAACCCGCAGCCATATTCCACAGTTTGACAGGGTAAGGTCGATTCACAAGCCGGTGATCGCGGCGGTATCCGGTTGGTGCCTGGGAGGCGGGAACGAGCTGGCGATGGCCTGTGACATGATCATCGCCTCCGAAACGGCCCGTTTTGGTCAGCCCGAGATCAACCTGGGAGTGATCCCCGGTGCCGGTGGAACCCAGCGCCTGACCCGGGCGGTGGGTAAAGCCCTGGCGATGGAAATGGTGCTCAACAACCGCCTTTTGACAGCTGAAGAGGCGCTGAACTTTGGATTAGTCAACCGCGTGGTGCCGGTTGAGCGTTACCTGGAGGAGGCTGTGCAGCTGGCCACAGAGATTGCCGCCCGTGCGCCATTAGCACTGCGGCTGGGAAAAGAAGCCGTTAACCATGCCTTCGAATCATTTTTAAGCGATGGATTGGCGGATGAGCGCAGGGCGTTCTATATGCTATTTGCCTCCCTCGACCAAAAGGAAGGAATGCAGGCGTTTATCGAAAAACGTAAAGCCTCCTGGAAGGGAGAATGACCGGGTGTTGACCTTTCGCGACTTCATTACCGGGTTCCGCAGGCTGGAAATTGACCGTTCACGACCGGTGATCGTGCATACTTCGCTCTCGGCATTTGGAGAGGTGCACGGTGGGGCTCAGACTGTGCTGGGAGCATTGAGCTCCTCCTTTGACACGTTTCTCATGCCCGCCTTTACTTATAAATCGATGATTACGCCGGAGGTAGGACCTCCTGAGCAATGCGATTAATTATGGCAGTGGAAAAGACGCTAATCGGATGGCAGAAATCTACTACCGGGATATGCCGGCAGATTCGTTGATGGGAGTCGTGGCTGAGGCACTGCGGACGCATCCCAAGGCACTCCGCTCGAATCACCCAATCCTTTCTTTTGCCGGCATCAATGCTAAGAAGGCATTGGATGCGCAATCCATCAAGGAACCCCTGCTCCCCATCCAGGCGCTCATGGAGGGGGATGGATGGGTGCTGCTGATGGGTCTGGACCACACCGTCAATACCAGCATGCACTATGGAGAGCAGCTTGCCGGGCGTAAGCAGTTCATCCGCTGGGCGCTGACCCCCAAAGGTGTCATTCCCTGCCAGCGGTTCCCGGGCTGCTCGGAGGGCTTCGATGCGATTGCCCCCCGCCTGGAGCAGGTGGTCCGTAAAGTTGACCTGGGAGAGGCTGTTGTTCAGGCTGTTCCCCTGGTCAGCCTGGTAGATGCGGTTCGTGAAGCTTTGAAGGAAGATCCGTTAGCCTTGTTGTGCAGCCGGGAGGATTGCGAGCGCTGCAATGCGGTGCGTGTATCAGTAGCTCAGAGTTAGCGATCGAGTTCGAACCGATAAATGTGTAAAAAATGTGACTCGTGAGAGTCATTAATTCATTTCCCCATTCGATGAAGCAATTTTATTCCGTCCTACGAAGAAGCCAAATACCTGCTGCTCTGATCGTCTCTTGACAAAATCCGAGGACAGTTGTACAGTATATCTGTACAGATTGGAGGATGGATTGACTATTCAAACTACTTATACCCAGGCCCGCGATGGGTTGGCAAAATTATTGGACCAGGTTACGCATGACCGAGAGATTGTAATTATCCAAAGGCGGGGTGAAGAAGAGGTTGCGATGATTGCTGCTGCGGAGTTGGCAAGTTTAACCGAAACAGCTTATTTGCTCCGTTCTCCCACCAATGCTCAGCGTTTACTAGCTGCGTTGGGGCGGTCACTAAAAAATGAGGGCGAAGCTCTTAGCCTGGATGATTTACGCAAAGAGGTAAAGCTTGACCCCTAAAGAATGTGCGGCGGTATTTCAACCAGAATTCATCGAAGATTTAGAATACTGGGTAGAGACCGACCGTAAAATGGCTTTGAGGGCTTTCAAGCTCATTGAAGCCATCTTGCGCGATCCATATTCCGGTGCAGGTAAACCAGAGGTTTTAAAGTACCTGGTCCCCGGTGCCTGGTCAAGGAGACTGTCTCAAGAGCACCGCATCGTATATCTGGTTCGCGATGACCGAATCGATTTTTTACAAGCCAGGTATCACTATTAATTACCCAATACGATAGTCTAAATCATGGTCAATTACAACAATTATTTTAGCTGAACGGAGGAGTGGGAGACCACTTGATTGACTGCCAATGCTTACCTTGTTATACTGTAAACACGAGGGTAATTTAACGCTTGGTAACAGTTATTGGATTGTTATGATGTAAATTGTCTACCTTTATGAATAAGAAACTGGCTTTTGTTCTCAGTGGTGGCGGCGCACGTGGGGCACTGCAGGTGGGAGCCATGTACGCATTGCTGGAATATGGTCTCCAGCCCGATTTGATTATTGGCGTCTCGATCGGAGCAGCTAACGCCGCCTTTGTTGCGTTGAATGGCTTCTCAAAGGACAGCCTGGACCGGCTTACCGCTGCCTGGCATTCCGCGGGCACCACCGAATTGATGCCTGCCAATTACGTCTGGCTAACGGTGCGGGCAATGCTTAACCGTTCTTCGAGTGATCCTTCACATCGGGTAAGAGATTTCTTTATCCACCAAGGATTGACCCCCGACCTGGCTTTTGCCGACACCACCTATCCTGACCTGGTGATCGTATCTGCTGACTTGAACACAGGGAAACCAATCCTGCATGGGACGATGCCCGATGACAAAATCCTGGATGCAATCCTACTCTCGTCTGCGCTTCCGCCTTGGTTCATGCCGGTCAGAAATCAAGACCGCTATCTGATGGACGGGGCAGTGGTGAGCAACCTGCCGGTTGAGCCGGCGATCAGCCTGGGTGCGACCGAAATTGTGGCGCTGGATTTGATCGATGCGCGCGAGATCGTTGCAGCCGGAGAGGGCGTACGAGGATTTTTTAGCCGCCTGATCTATTCAGTCGGTAGGCGACAATCTGATCTTGAGCTGCAGCTGGCACAGGCAAGGGGTATCCCCCTCCTGTACCTCTGCCTCACCGGGGAAAGTCCTGTTCAGATATGGGATTTTTCACACACCGATGATCTAATCGCCCAGGGTCATGAGATTACCCGGCAAGCGATCCAGGCTGAGATGCTCACCAATCCGATCCTGGCAGCACACGTGGAGTGAGCTTTTTGATTTCCGATAATAGGGAAGACTCATATAGTCAGTACCGTCAGCTTAATTTCCAGCATTATTAAAGAATACAGTCTGACTTAAACCAGACCTGACAGGTCTTCAAGACCTGTCAGGTCTATATCTGTAAAAGTCTAAATCTGTAAAGTCGAATACCCTTGTACTTTAGTTGCGGTTCACCACAGGTATATGAATATAGAAAGCTTGCGGCAAGGGTATAATTGGGAGCTCGCCCTCACGTGGTTGGACGGGTTGCTCCAAATCTAAGGTGAACTGAACGCCTGCAGAGGGGTTGACACTGACCCGCAGGTGATATTGCCCAGGTGCAGACCTTTCTGAGCTCAGGGTAAAAGAAATGCCGCCGCTGCTGTCCACCTGCAGCTGGTCAAGGATATGGTTGTTAACCACAATAGTTGCCTGTCCATTGGGCGGAAATCCCGTCCCCGTTACATTGAAGTAGCTTCCTGGAGCACCGCTGGTATGATTGATCAGCAGCTCAGGCTGGGCAGGAGCAGCAAACGCATCCCACCTCCCGGCCGCATCGGGGTAGGCGTCAAAGCGTGCCAGGGTTAGTGATTTCGGGTCATACGATATTTGTTGTACGTAGAATGGACCGGTGCCCAACCAAAAGTGGTGATGGGCGGTGTACCAGGCTTGCAGGGCTGCCCAGCGGGCATCTGCTTCGCCCTGTGTTACATAGTTGCCCATCGTTGGCAGGTAGGGAATGTAATGTTCGCTGGCTGATTGGTTCATCCAGCTCTCCAAGATGGCGAGGCTTGGTCCTCCAATAAAATTGGTCCACTCCACCCCCAGCTGGTTCGCCTTTTCCGCCGAGAAGGCAAGCTCACCGACTTCCTCCGCTCGAATGGCAGGGGTTAATGAATGCCAGGGTGAATTACCCGAAGAGTAATACCCACCAGATGGGTACCACGTTTGTACCATCAATTCCGCATCCAGATAGAACACGTCATCGTAGGTGGTGATCACCAATGGGTTGGTTGATTCAATCATCAGACCCTTGAAGTGAGATAAGAATGCGTCTAGTGAAGGAACCTGGGATTCGTCATAGATCGGGCTGTCAGGTTTGGCAGGGTCAAATTTCATGATCATGTTCATGACGAAATCACCTAATGAGATAGGGCTGCCGTCATGCCAGGTGACAGTGTTGAACATGTCGGCAGGATAATGGACCGAAACCTTCGAGTTGGCAGTCAGAGTGTAGGTGTACTTTTCACCGGCGGTGATGAATTCCTGGTTGGCTGCATCCCAATCCACCCAGGCATTTCCGGGGACCTCGATTGTATCCGTGGTGGTCAGGGTGACCCAATCGAGGGTCTTGGTGATTGCTAATCCTGTTTTCACCACAACGTCTGCACTTTCAATCCTCAGCGGCCAGTACAGCCCGGTGTTTGGATCGGACAAAATTCCCCGGTCTGCAGTGGCGCGTATCGGGAAAGTATCATAAATCCAATTGCTGCCGGCAATTGGATTCCACGGTTCGATGAGCAGCCCTGGCTGTGCAATCCGCAGCTCGCCACCTTCAACCTCATAAAAGCGTGCGACGTACGGGAACATGGCTGCACCAGTAATACTACCGACCTGGTCACTAGCAACGACCACAGCTGAATGTTTGGGAGCAAAGGTAATCTGGTCAACCAGCCAGACATGCAGCGAGCCTGAACCCACTGAGCCAGCCCCGCTGTCGTTCATGGCCAGAGCCAGGGCTTGCTCGAATAATATCGAGCGCTCTTCTAGCGTTGAAAAATCATCTACCCACAGCTTGTAGCATATTTCCTGGAACTCGGGCGTGGGGTTGTAGGCCTGCCACAAGGGGGAGGCTGAACCGAGGGGAGTGTAGAAATAACCAAAGTTGGTGGCAATATCGCGGTTGACGGACGTAGAAATCCACCCGCCGGTATAAATGTGCCACTGACCTTCGGCCGGGTCACTCAGGTTCCAGATTGGAGAGGCTTCCGACCGGGTCTTGTACTGGCGGTCCACGGTGAAACCGATGGCTTCGAGCTGGTCGGACACATAATCACCAATATTAAGGCGTTTATCTTCCACACGGATGATAAAGATAATCGTCACCGGTTCCCCATTGTAGTACCAGGTGCCGTTTACAAGATTTGCACCCATAGCTTCCATCTCAGTTGCAATAGTAGTTTGTGCAAGGATGAAATTATAGGCGTATTGAGCTTCCAAAGCCTCAATCGAGCTTTGGAACCGCGCATAGTCAGCATCGATCGAGACAAGAGGTAGATATTTTGGTACAGCTATTCCGCCATCGATCTCCTGGGCGATTTTGTTACGATCGACCAGCCAGTTCATTGCTTCGCGGATTTTGGCATTGGAAAATGGGTTTAACCTACCATCAATGAAGGTAGGACCTGACGGGTTGAATGTTAGTTCGAAGTAGTTTTGGTATGACTCATCACGGGATAGGGTGTTATCTTCCAGCACCGCCTGGTATAAGGTCGAGTCAGAAACCGTATAAGCATAAACATCCAACTCGTTAGCCTGGAGCTGGGCAACGGCTGCATTGGGGTCACCCTGCTCAGAAAAGACCATTGAGTTGAGCCACGCCCCCTGGCGGGTGGGTCGATCGGTTTCAGCTGCCTTAACGGCGGGTAGAGATGGCGAGGTTGAGTCCTTGATGCACAGAAAAACAGCCAGCATAGCCAGCACCAAAACGGTAAAGGTATACTTTATTTTCATTTTTCCCTCCCTAATTGGTTGTTTTTAACCGATCTACTTATCAGGCTGCGATAATATCCGGTGCATCACCTCCTTCGGGTCGGGACCAAGTGTTTAAGCTCTAATTTTTGAGTTAAACACGTGGTATAAATCATTGAATTGGGCAGATGATTAATCCAATATTAATATAGCAAATGTTTTCCCCTTGTCAAGGAGTCAAACTTGACGTCGATGCCTACCCGTAGCTAACAGGCAAATTTTATGCTAAAGGTGGGGTTTGCTACGCGGGTCTGAGATGCTCGGGTTGGTAAACGCCAAGCTTTCCGCCGCCGGGTAAGGTGATATTGGTCAACAAACCCCACTCCGCCTCGGTTACATCCTCACATGACATATTGAGCTGCTTCATTTCTTCCATGAACGCCAGGATATCGTCGCACATCAGGTATAAGGTGTGAACATTATTGCGTTTATACGGATGGACGGCGATTTCTGCCGGTGGTGACTTGAATATCAGCCACCCGTCCCCCGAATTGACATAGGGCAGGTGCAGCACATCCCTCAGGAATGCTCGATCGGCTTCTGGATGGGTACTGAAGATAATGGTGTGCGCACCGATGATCATAGAAAGTCATCCTCTCCGTTTAGGGATGAACGGGGACAGAACCCCCTGACCCTGCGACAGCCCAAACTTCCCTTATAAATAGATTTTGAAACCAAATCTCGATCGAAGCAATGCTTGTACCGTTCAGTAACCGTTTGGTTAGTTTTATCATAAAATCAGGATAAAGGTAATTACTCACCGAATGAAAATTAACCTCGACACACGCAAATTTTGAGGTGATTACTACTGTCAGAAAAGCTTAAAAAACGGAATACCCCCTCCTACCTCCCCCAAAAACATAAAAACCATGTTTTTAGGGGAGGAGTATTGATGTATGATCTGTGCGATGGTCGATTAAATTTAAATATTCATAAAATGGGTGAGTAATTACAGGTAAAGCCTCGATTAACTGTTCTGATATATAATTCCTAATCAGAAATATTTCCTGGTATGTCCCATGAAAATCAGTTAAATACATGAGGAGCGATGGCAATGAGTAAACTCGGAATGAGTCAGGCTCGCATCAAATCGTTCAATTACGCGGTCGGCATGTTTGGCACCTCCATCCCGATCAATATGCTGAAATCCTTTGCGTTTATTTTTTACGTGGATACATTGGGGATGACCACCGTGCAGTTTTCGCTCATGTTGTTGATCTACACCTTCATCGATGCGGCAGATAACCTGGTCTATGGTTTTCTATCCGATCGGACGCGATCGCGCTGGGGACGTCGACGTCCCTGGTTGGTGATTGGGACGCCATTGTTGGTATTGGGTTTCATCGCTTTTTACAGTCCACCCGCGTTTCTGGCGGGCGATTCCCTGGTGGTCTACTGCATGCTGTTTTACATGTTCACCGGGACGTTGGATTCGGTCATCAATGCCAATTACGGCGCCTTGTTCCCTGAACTGTTCCGCGATGACGCCTCCCGGGCGAGCACAAATGCTCTCAGGCAGGCTTTTCAGCTGGTTGCCATGATCATCAGCATTGCCATGACGCCCATGGTGACCAAAGCCCTGGGATACAGCCTTACCGCCATCCTTTATGGGTTGCTGGGTGGTGTGGTGATCCTGTACATGACCTTTACCAGCAAAGAAACATCTATCGGCGTAGATGAACAGAAACCCCAACTCTGGGACAGCATTGTGAGCCTGATCACCAACCTGAAATTTTGGGTTGCGGGCCTGGCAAACGCGTTTTATAGTGCCGCCATGGCACTCGTCCTGGCTTCGATGCCTTTCTTTGTGAAATATGCCTTAAATCTCTCCGAAAGCCAGACGACATTTCTACTGGCAGCAGTCTTACTCATTGCGATCGCCTGTGTTGCCGTCTGGGCAAGATTGGTAAAAAGGGTATTCATTGATGCCAGTTTGGCGGGCGGCATTAGCCACGCTGGCAGTGGCTTTCATCCCGTTATATTTTGCTAATTCGCTGGTCACCGGGATCATTTGCAGTGCCCTGGTAGGTTTTGGCTTTGCCGGCGTAATCACCACGATGGATCTAATTGGCGCGAAGATCATGGACGAGGACACCCAGAAACATAAGGTGCGACGCGAGGGGATCATCTCGAACGCCCTGGGATTCAAGAACCGCTTGAATGGGCTTTTTACCAGCGTCGCATTCCTCCTGGTATACCGCCTGTAAAGCTATGAGAGCGGGACAAACCCAGGACCACAACCCGATCAGGCTGCTCGCTTCCTGCTGACCATTTTCCCGCCCATCCTGATGGTGATCAGTTTTGCGTTCTCGTTCTTTATCGATTTTAAGAAGGTTGAAGTTGCAGCGCCAATAGCTGAGGTCGAGTAGATCTGGAGGATAAAATGGCACTATTGCGTATCGATCATGTCCCCGAAACGATAAAGGTCAACCTGCCCCTTTATATCATCCTACCCGGCCCGGGAGAAATGCGCGGCATACCAGTCGCCGGGCGCAAGGTACTATATCTTCTGCACGGACTCAGCGACGATGGGAGCGCCTGGCAGCGCTACACTTGCATAGAAACAGTTGCCGCCCTATATGGTTTGGTGGTCATTATGCCATCGGCAGGGCGCAGCTTTTATACCGACCAACCCAACGGGCAGTATTACTTCTCCTACCTGACGGAAGAGCTGCCGCGTTATCTAAAGGACGTGTTTGGGTTAGCTCCCCAGCGTTCCGATACCCTGATTGCAGGAAATTCCATGGGTGGGTATGGTGCTTTTAAGGCTGCTTTTCTCCACCCTGAATTATATTCAGCCGCTGCCAGCTTATCTGGGGCGTTATCTTTAGCGTTTGTGACTGCCCACCCCAACGACTTACGCCGGGAAGAGTTCGAATATCTCTTCGGAAATCTCGACCGGCTGGTGGGGAGTGAATTCGACCCTACAGTATGGTTGCAGCGTGCCGCTAAAAACCCGCACGCCTTACCGAAATTGTATGCCGCCTGTGGACGGCAGGATGACTTGTACCCCCTCAACACGATGTTTTATTCTGCCTGCCAATCGCTGGGTATTCCAATCGATTACCACGAAGAAGAAGGCTTCCACGATTGGTTTTTTTGGAATACCCACATCCAACGTTTTTTGGCCGCAAACCTGGCACCTATCTAAAACCCTATGGATAATCAGCCCTTCGAAACGAGTACACACATCCCTTTATTCATCGACCACAGCCGGCAAGGGACGTATTTTACCCTTCCTTTCAGCATGCCTGCCAACATTGAGTCATTTGCCCTGACCTACCGCTATGAAAGGCATCATGAAACCGAGACAGGCGTAGAGAATGGCAGGTTTATTTCCCGTGAAGAGATCAATATCATCGACCTGGGTTTGATCGGTGCTGATGGAGTGCAGGTGGGAGCATCGGGCTCGGATAAATTGAGTATCTCGATAACCGAGACTGAGGCCACCCCAGGTTACCATCCTTGCGCACTCGTCCCTGGGGAATGGCAGATCATCGTTGGTGCTTACAAAGTTGCTCCGCAAGGGGTGAATGTGGTGTATGAGCTATCATTTACCCGAAAACATTTACGCTTGTTAAAGGGAGATTTACACACCCACACCATTGCCTCTGATGGTGTCCTCCGGGTTGATGAATTAGCCCAGCATGCCCGAAAGAATGGCCTGGATTATCTCGCCATCACCGACCACAACCAGATGGTTTCAGCGGATGCTCTATCCCAAATCAGCGGTATCACCCTGATCGCGGGCGTTGAATGGACCCATTACCAGGGGCATGCGAACTTCCTGGGGATGGATAAACCTTATGATGAGCCGTTCCTGGCAAATTCCATCGCAGAAATCCAGAAGCGCTTCGAATCTGCGCGTTCGCGGGGGGCTTTCATATGCATCAACCATCCCTGTGATCCCGTTTGCCCATTCCTGTTCGCCATGGATTCGCTTCCTTACGATTGTATTGAGATATGGAATGGACCAATGCGTGGTTCTAACTTGCAGGCTGTGGGGTTGTGGCACTCATTACTCATGGCAGGTACAAAGGTGCCCATTTGCGGTGGCAGCGATTATCACCGCGACTCCCTGCTGCTCTTCCCCGGTGGACCAACCACGTGCGTCTATGCCATGTCTGCCAGTCCAGCGGATATACTCTCAGCTTTAAAGCTGGGGCATGCTTATATCACCTATAGTGCCACGGGTCCCACGCTGGAGCTGACCGGTGGAGATAGCATGATGGGTGACAGCGTTGATTATTCCAGGGTCAAGCAGATCGAATTTCGCCTGGACGGCCTGCTGGCTGGGGATGTCGTGCAGGTGGTGACCTCAAGTGGGTTCACTCCCCTGTTGAGAGCTGAAACGGATGGCGGTATGCGCGGTGTTTATCGCATGCAGGCGGTGGGTTTTGCCCGTCTTGAAGTGCTGCGGAGCTTCCTGCCGGGTCTGCCATTGTTACCAGCGTTGATCTCCAACCCGATCTATTTTGATGGCTAGAAGGCGGATTGCTTGTTTAAGTATTTTACTGGGCAAAAGTAATTACTCATCGAGAGCAAAACCCACGTTTGATTATGGATAAAACACAGAGCAGATTGCTCCCCGAAAAGCTGCGGGGACGGGTTCTAAGGACTTCGGAGTGCACAAGGAATTGTGAATTCTGAGAACGTCCTTATCGCAATGACAACATGGGTGAGTAATCAGGGGCAAAATTCTTGCCCAATTGGTACGCCCGGTCCAGGTAACCTCGCCTGGTTTCGTCGTCTGTGACCGGCACACGATAAAAATATTCGTGTTCCACTTTTTTAACGCCCGGATAGCGCAGTCCCCAATCGTCAATCAGCCAGGTCATCGGCGCTTTCAAGCCGGCAGTATAGTCCTGTTCGCTGAAGAGTGTCGTGTTGATGATCAACGCCTTTTCATGCTGAAGGAGTGGAACCCTGCCTTTTACTTCACCTTGCCAGCCTGCTGCGTTCAGGGCATACGCATCACCATAGGCAAAGACCCGTTCGAACCAGCCTTTCATAATTGCTGGAAAGTGACACCAGAAAACAGGCGCAATGAACGCCAGCCCCTGGGCGTTTTTCACTTTCTCCCATTGAACCCTGACGTCGTTGGGTCTGTGGGCATGGATAAACTTCGCCACTGCCCGGGAATCTTTTCCTCGCATCCAAAGCGAAACAACCATCCGTTGGAGGGGGCCTCCCGCAGAATCGAGCACATCTTTCTTCAAGTTCATCTGGTCCAGCAGCTCCAGCGGCATGCTTTCGTGGACGTAGCTGGCGAAATCCTGTACCCTGAAGACCGGATCGAACCGAATGGCATACAGGTCGACCACTTCATTGGTGTGACCGGCGTCCTCGAGCCCTTTGGAAAATCTCTCGAGAATGGCACGGCAGAAAGACTTCGGGTTGGGGTGGGCGTAAACTGTCAAGACTTTCATCGTATCCTCCGATCGAATTGTTTTTTAGTCCTTTTCTCTGACGTAGTTCTACCAGGCAGTTCTCCAAATTATTGGCGAGTGGATGCCTCTATCGGTCTCATTTTGAAGCTCACGATAACACCCAGAACAACTCCCACCAATATATGCATCACGAAGGATATACCGAACCACTGCAGTGTTTCTGCGGCTGTCATTTTGAGCAGGAGTGGAGTCGTGATGAGGATAGGTTGGCTGATGATCTCCACGTATAGAACGGCAATCGCTATGCCTTTTTTCAGGGTGTGCACTTGCAATGCGGTGAAGCTGGCAATTGCTGCGCCAAATATTGCGCCAACCAGTGGACCGACCAAATAGTGGGTAGCCACACCCAGCGGAACGAAGCCTGCCAGCCGGATGCCTAATAGCGAAAAGAAGCGCGCCACTGTTTCACCGACGATTGAAAAGCATGTAAGCGTTGGCAGCCCTGCCGCGTATAACCCACCCATGAGGAGAAGATCCATCATCAGCGTTCCAGCCAAGCCGCCGATCATCCCCCATCCAATTCCCCTCATGAGTGTAACGTTCGTGCTGTTTACATTTGCCCGTATATTGCTTGAATAAATTGTTTCCATGGCTGCGCTCCCTTTATTTTAAAGTTGCGAAGTTTATTGTTCTTTATTACCGCTCGTCAAATGGGGAGTAATCAGGCTCACACCAAAAACGATCAACAGGATGGCAAACACTGGGATCTCGAACGACAGATGCAAGGCTGGTTCTGCCAGCTTAATCCCACCCAGCAAGAGCGCCAGGATGCCGAGGATGGTTGAAAAGGTGCTGGTGGGAAGCCCATTGCGTGCTCGGACTACATTCAGGCCGATTAAGATCAGGCCGATGCCAATCGCTGCGACGCCGTCCGGTATGGATTGGAACAGCTCTGTGATTCCCCAGACGATAAAGAGCGAGCCCCATGCGATCGTTTCATAGGTTTGATTTAGCTTTCGAGTGGTTTCCATTTTTTTATCTCCTTTATTTTGTATGTGGCTGAATAAATTTAAGAATCCTGATGGGTCGATCATCGGTGAAGTCTGGCTTCGGCGGCGTAGGCGCATCCCCTGGCTTCGTGCGCCTTCCAGGCCGGCCACCAGGTCTTATGCCAGGAGTGAATGCGGGCAAATATTGACTTTGGGCGCTTTACGGCTAATTTTCTGATGGGGCAATCTGCGCAGCGGTGCACTTTCTCGATAATGTATGCACTTTTGGCGATCATTTCCAGCTTCTGATTGAACTCTTGTGTGGTATCCATTGCGACTATCTCCTTTTTGAATTGACTTTGTATTTATTTGGGTCGATTAACTTCACTCAACGAGAGTAAAGTGAGGTTAAGGTCATTCAATTTGATCAGGATGCCCAGCAAGGCAGCCTGGTCTCCAATGCGCCCGTGAAGGATCATTTCTCCGTTATCTTCTAGCTTCACCTCCATTCCCTCCAGCCAGTCTGACCAGCTTTCATCAAGGTGACCTTTTACACGGATCTCGAACAATACCCCCAGCTCACCCGCTGAACCCCAGTCTTTTTGATTTTTTATGTCTTCATTCATGCTGTTCATCATGTTTCCTCTTGGTTCTAATTTAGCAGTTTTCGTGTCTTGTTTCATCGACCGAAAGGTGTACTTGGGGTTGTATTTATTCCAGTTGTCATAAGGACGATATTCCCCTCGATTCCCCGACGTAATGGCATTAAATAAAAAGACCGGCATGGAGTTTGTCCTCCGCCGGTCTTTGGGTAGCTTATCGCCCCTAGATCACTCGAATAAATTAAGCTCCTTGCCAATGGCGACAGCCTGGGTACGGTTTTTTGCCCCTAGCTTCGTGTAGATGTTACTGATATGGCGCTTCACAGTGGGCATGGATATAACCAGTTGTTCGGAGATTTCCTGGTTTGAGCAGCCGGCCTCGATCAACGTGAGCAGCTCCATTTCACGGCTGGTCAGCGGTTCGCTCAAGAGCTGCATGGAGGGTTGGAGCATGCCGGAGTCTCTACCGATCTGGGCTAACAGGTCGGCTGCGTATCCGGACCCAATTTTCCTTGACTGCACCTGGCACAGCATTCTCGTCATGGATTCACCTTCATCCAGGAATATGCGCGTGTACTCCTCCGGCTGAGCCAATGAGAGGGCTCTTTCCAATGTTTGCAAGGCGCGTTCCGGGTCTCTCCTGGCCTGGAAGTTGTGCGCCTGGAGGATCAGAATTTCGATTACCATCCCCAGGCGGCCGGATGCTTCCACATGCCGCAACAGCCGCTCAGAAAGTGCAAGGGCTGCCTGAAACTCTTTTTTTACCAGGAGCAGGCGAATAAGGACAAGATACTCAGGCGCCTGCCGGTATGGGATATCGTCATCAACCGATAATTTGCGCTTCTGCACAAGCTCTGACACCTTCTCAAGATTTTCTTGAGCCAGCCAAAGCCGTGCCAGATCATAGGTCAGCTGGGTTGATCGCCGGGGAGAAAGCAGGTGCTCATTGTTTAATTGCACCGCACGGCGTATGGCTTCCTGGCTGTCCACCATATTTCCGCGGGCGTGCTCAACTCGCGCCAGTGTAGCAAATGCCTCGGC
The DNA here is from genome assembly GCA_963726315.1 of uncultured Chloroflexia bacterium. Taxonomy (GTDB): domain Bacteria; phylum Chloroflexota; class Anaerolineae; order Anaerolineales; family UBA4823; genus FEB-25. Next base: position 169,559 of record CAVSBZ010000001.1, read on the forward strand.
TTGTATTTCATAATCACCCCATAGTTGGCTGATATCGATGCACTTGTGGACATATTGGTCTGCCTCAGTCAATTGGTTGCGTTCATACGATAACCTGGCCAGGCCAGCGCAGACATTTCCAGCGAGTGGCGATCTTTGCCCATCGGGGCGCACCGCCATTTCCAACGCCTGGCTATATGTGTTTGCGGCTCTCTGAAGCTGCCCCTGCTCGGTCAATAAATCAGCCAGATTGGAATTGGCAATGATAACCATGTGAAGGTTTCCGGCATCTCGACCGATGTGGATGGCTTCACTATAGGCACGTATAGCCTCCTCTAAATCACCATTGATCCAGCTGGCATCTCCGAGGATCGAGGTAGTTACGCTCCGTATGCTTTGTGAAATGGAGCTGCAGTCAGGCAGCAGCTGTAATGCTTGTTGAGCATATTCCACAGCCAAGAGAGTATTTCCACGCGCGTTTGCACAGTGAGCACGCGGCAGCAGCAATCGTTCCCTGCATCGTCCTCACTTCGATGCTGGGTTCGAGGTTTGATAGCAGCTGTTCAGGCGCCTGCAGCGTCGACTCGATCAGGTCTAATTCACCGGTAAGAGCTTGTGCCCAGGCTTTCTGGATTGCCAACCAGGGCCGGCTGCCCGATTCGAACTCGATGGCGTCTGCCCAATTCAGCAGGGTTGTCACTTCGCCACTGATGAGCAGGTAACAACCATTTTGCTCGATCAGCTCAGCCGCCCGATCCTGTTTGCCGGCCTCGATTGCCTGTTGGATGGATTCGGCAATAAACCCATTTTGCTCGTACCATTGGGATGCCCGGCTGTGCAGCTCGGGGAGCAAATGTGGAGACTGGTGTTTCAGGCGTTTCCTGAGCACGTCGGCGAAGAGATGGTGATAGCGATACCATCGCCGTTCATCATCCAACGGGATCACAAATAAATTCATCTCATCGAGGGTTTCCAACATCGCCTGCCCGTCGACCGGTCCACTTATCTCCTCATCGACCACAGCCTCGCACAGCGCACCACTCAATCGATCGAGGATCGACGTCTGCAGTAAAAAAGTCTCTACATTTTTGGACTGGAGCTTGAGCACTTCTTCAGCCAGGTAGTCCATGACGTAATGATGGCTGCCGGTGAAGGCAGAAACGAAACCCGGGATGTCTTTACATCCTTGCATCGAAAGGGCTGCCAGTTGTAAACCGGCAATCCATCCTTCTGTCCGACCTTCCAGCGCAGCGATTTGCTCGCGGGTCAGGGGAAGTCCCATAACCTGGTTTAGGAATTCGTTTACTTCATCCACATTGAAGCGCAGATCGGCCGCGCGGACCTCCGTCAGCTGCCCACGCGCACGCAAGCGGGCTAATGGTAGAGACGGATCGGTGCGCGTCAGCAAGACCATGTGCATGTGCGGTGGCAGGTTGTCGAGGATGAATGTTACCGCTTTGTGGATAGCTGGTGTTCGGATGACGTGGTAGTCATCTAAAACCAGGACAAAATCCCGCTCGATCATTGCCAGGGAATTAACCACCAGGGTCATGAACGCGTCGCTGTCTAGTTTTTCTGGGGCTTGAATAAAAGGCTGAATTTCCTGAACGATACCAGGCTGTACTTCATCCAATGCGCCGATCAGATACTGGAAGAAACGCAGGGGGTCGTTATCGGCAGGATCGAGGGAAATCCAGGCTACTGGTGTGTTGGAACCAGGTCCGAGATGCCATTCGCTGAGCAGAGTCGTTTTCCCCGAGCCAGCTGGGGCGGAGATTAATGTCAACCCACTGCTTAATCCAGCTTGCAAGCGTTCCACCAATCGCGGGCGTCGAACAAAAGTCGGACGGGTGGGCGGAAAATATAATTTACTGGTCAGTAAAGAGGTTTGCACTCTCACACCCTGGCGGTCACTGGCTTAATCATAGCATAGCTAAGGAAATTATGCCCCCGGTTTATTCAAAGCTGGGTATATCAAGCGGATATATTCCCTCCCACCGGTAGATGATAGCCTCGTAGTGTGGTTTGACTGAATTAGCGGTACATTTCTATACAATTCAGCAAATATTTACTTCCACTTGAGCGATGATAGTCGTAAAAATCTTCACCCTTTTATCATGCAACTCTCATTTACCACAACTGTATATTAGAGTATTATGGTTCTATTAGTCTAATACTAACAGGATGCTTAAGGGGGAAAACCTGCTTAATAAATACTTAAATATAAGGGAGAAAAAAACATGTCTAACAAAACCTACCTCAAGTTTGGGGCTGCTTTTGTAATTCTGGCGATCGTATTGATATTCCTGGGAGTTAACTTTGTCCCGCGGATGTTTGCATCTTCTTCACCCCAAAAGAACGCAGTGGATTCGGTGAGCGTAGCCCGATCCAATTATAGCAACGAGTTATATCCTCGTTCAATATCGTCGCAGCTATCGCTTGCCGGGTCAGATTGGATTGAGCGCCACCCGGCTCTAGCTATTAAATCATTGAGCCTTACCGGCTCAGATTGGATCGAGCGTCACCCCTCGTATTATTTGACCAGGTCAGATTGGGCCGAACGACATCCGAGATGACTGATTGTCCAATAAATCAACCGGTAGAGCACCAATCCGACTGACGATAACCGCTTCAGAGGACGAAGGCTGCTTTCCACACCGTCGTAATTGATGCTTACAAGCTTTATCTTGAGGCAGATAATTTATCAATCTTTGGATGACGAGAATATTGCCGAATGATGTTTTCATCGCAGAATTTATCGCAACAGGATCGTGGCATTAACAGGATTTCTTGGGCATAGATCCAATTATTGTAAATTATCCAAAGCGGAAATTACTCAACCTGAAAGAAACCTCCTGGAACTCAGTCCAGGAGGTTTTTATTTCCTTTAATGCCGATTACTAACCTCGATATAACCAGGGGATGGTTATTGCCCTGTGGCTAAAACAACCCAGGATTTACCGCGCCACTTACCGGCGTTCATGGTTTGCCCGGTACTTTGTGTTAAAATTAACTTAGCCCTTCCCGTGGTCTGATATGCATCGCCTATTTAACGGCATCCGCCAACGCTTTCAACAGATGAACCTGTCACAGCGGCTCATTCTGAACCTCGTGTTGGTTGTCGTTGCCATCATTCTCTTTATCGGCTTACCGACCAACCTGGTCATGTGGAGGGCGCTCGAAGATCAGGTGTGGCTGCGGGTCCAGGATGCCCAGTCTGCCACCAACGGGTTATATACTGCGGAAGTCACCCGTTTGAAGAAACTCTCCGGGCTTATCGCCGGGCGGCCTACTCTATATACTTTAATTCAACAGGGCGATATCGAAGGCATGGGGCCATACTTGAATTCGCTTAAAGAGGAAAGTGGCAACCTGGATATCGTTCAGGTGATCACACCAAACCTGCAGGCGGGGGATCAACTGGCAGGGCTACCCTCGCCCCAGGAATTCCTGGCTGGTCGCGAACCCTATGCGGCGGATTATTTTACACTGGGTGATCCGCCGCGCCTGTTCATTGTGGGTATCAGTCAAATACAATCCCCCACAGCTGGGAATCCGGTACTGGGATATGTGTTGGTGGCGCGGGAATTGAAATCAGACTATATGAAGACCCTGGAACAACAGTCTGGGTTGGCGCAGAGCCTGATTGTTGCTGGACGTCGCGCCGCCACCAGCCTGCCTGCTGCACCCGGTTGGTCACTCGACCCCCAATCGGCACTGACCGTGGAAAAAACCGGTCAGGCTTGCTGCACCAGGGGAGCTGCACTTGACCAGACTTATTATGTTGGCTTGATGCCCCTGACTGATTCGAAGGGAAATGTGGCTGCTTTAAGCGAGGTGGCTCTGCCCGGCAATTCCATCCGCCAGGGTATGCTCAATACGGTGCTGATCTCTGCCGGTTTCAGTCTGTTGGTCATGTTGGTTGGGTCATTCCTGGTAGTACGGCAGGCGCGCACCATCACCAATCCCCTGCTGCAATTAAGCAAATCTGCCGATCTGATCAGCCAGGGCAACCTGGACGTCTCTACACCCATCGAAACGGGGGTGCCGGAGATCAATCAATTATCCCGCCACTTTGACCTTGCCCGCCGCCAGCTGCGCTACACACTTTCGGTGACACAGCGGGAGATGAAACACGCCGAACGGCTTTTATCGCTGCTCCCCAAGGGGGTTATCGCCCTGGATGAAAACGACCGCATCACCTTTTTCAACCCAGACGCTGAGGAAATCCTGGGTTATCGCAGCTATGACGTGGAACGGCTTCACTATACCCATATTTTCCCCCCAGCTCCCGGAGAGACGCTCACGGTTGGAGCGCTGCTGCACAAACCAGCCGATGGTCCGGTTGCACAGCGGGTTAATATACTCGATGCCCACGGGAAACCGCTGCTTTTATTTGTAACAATTTCTCCCTTGGATGATAACCCACCCAGCGGATACGGTTCTGAGCGTGTGGTGGTGATTCGCGATGTGACCGAAGAAGACGCGGTTAATCGGTTACGATATAACTTCCTTGCCAACGTAGCCCATGAGTTCCGCACCCCATTATCCGGGATTGCTGCCACATCTGAGATCCTGGTGGATGAAGGCACCATGTTGACCCCCAATGAGCTAAGGGAGCTGGTGGAAACCATTCAATTAAGCACTTTGCATTTGCAAACCCTGGTTGAGAATCTATTGGAGAGCACCACCATTGAAGCTGGCTGCTTCCAGGTTCACCGCCGGCCGATCAATTTTCAAGCAGTTATCCAGGATGCGGCCGATTTAATGTCGCCATTGCTCAAACGCCGCAAGCAGGTGCTGGTTTTAACCGTACCCGAGAAACTGCCCAAACTATGGGCGGATGCCAACCGCCTGATCCAGGTATTGGTCAATTTACTTTCCAATGCCAGCAAGTTCAGTCCCATGAATGGTAAGATCGAGCTGAAAGTGACCCAGGATCCAGATTGGGTGACGGTCGCCATTATTGATACCGGCCCGGGGCTTCCAACCGATCGATTTTCTGATCTGTTCAAGCGTTTTGTGACCGCCAACCAATCGCAAGATACCCAATACGGCATCGGTCTGGGGCTTTCTGTGGTAAAGTCAATCGTTGAGATGCATGGCGGTCAGGTCGGTGCAGAAAACCTCCCCAAGGGAGGCGCGAAAGTCTGGTTTACCATTCCTATCCATCCTCCAGAGGAGAAGGAGAACTTATGACCAAGATACTTGTCGTTGATGATGATCTGGCTCTTTCGGATGTGCTGGCATTTGCAATCCGCCGGGCAGGTTTTGAGGTTGCCAATGCCCATGATGGATTGAATGCCTTGGAACAATTTTCCAAGGAAAGACCAGACCTGATCGTGCTGGATTGGGGATTGCCGCGTCTGGATGGGCTGGAGGTCTGCACGCGTATCCGAAATGAATCCCAGGTGCCCATCATCATGCTAACCGTGCGCGATACCGATGATAATGTGATCGCCGCCCTGGAGGCAGGAGCGGATGAATACATCATCAAGCCGTTCAGCCCCCGTCAGCTGATTGCTCGCATCCGGGCTTTACTGCGCAGGGTGGTTAAAGAACCTCAGGAAATTCTGCAGGCAGGCGCCCTCTCTTTCGACGCGGAGAGGCGCGAGGTGTGCATTGGTGAATCTGAGCCAATCCACCTAACCCATTTGGAGACGCGCCTGCTGCGTGCTTTGATGCAGAATCCCGATCGGGTGTTGAACAATGACACCTTGATCCTGCGGGTATGGGGTCCGGAGGGGGCTACGAATGAAATGCTGAAACAGCTGGTGTATCGATTGCGTAACAAACTGGAAACAGAATCCGGTGCCCCTTCAATGATCGAAACGATTCCCAATGCGGGATATGTACTGAATACTACTATTAGTCAGTCCTGATTTTAAATGTAATGTAACAACCAAATAACAGGGGAAATATTGTAACCACATTGTAACCGGTGGGTGCTTGTGGCTGTGACCCTCTTCCGGTATAAATACATAGTGAATTATTACGCAATCTATCCGGCAAAAGTCATGGCTGAGTCCTGGCAATGCCTGGAAACCGAATCACGATGTATTGGAGGAGATAAACCATGCCAGCAGTAATTCAAACCAAACCTACACTGATCTGTCGATATCCAATCGCCAGCACCGATATGTATTACAACGAAGTCGGTCAGCGAGATGTTTTCGCCCGTGATGACCTCTTGCACGGCTTTCAGATTTGGGGGGAGCTGACCGGGGCTGGCGAACAAACCGCCATTTCGCTGTGCGAGATTTTCCTGGAATACGCCATGTTCTGCCAGACCGGCTATGAAGAGAACCAATCCTATGCCCTCATGGAGAGTTTTGGCAGCGGGTTGGGACAGGCGGTTGCCATGTATATGCTGGACAACATTTTCCTGGATGGTTTTCCCAACCCGGGTGTGTGTGCGTTGGAGTGTGTCCTTGAGACCTTGCACGTGGATTTCACCATTCACCAGATTGGACCTGAGCTGCGCTTTATCATCTGTGATTGCCCGTTTGACAAGACCGCCGAGCAAACCGGTCTGCCGCAATCAGAATTAGCCCATGCCGGGCTGAACGCCATGTGCCAGGGATTGTTAAAAATCATCCAGCCCGAGCTGCCCGTCGCTTCACCCGTCGACCAGCGCTACGACCATATCTTCGCTATAGATACCCAGATTGCCACAACTGCATGAGGTGACCCCTATGTTTACCACTACCACACATACACCAAGAGATAACCGACCACCCACCAAGGAAGTATCCTTTGATGCCTTGCTGCCGGCCGAAATGGCTGTAAAAGCTGCCGAGACCGGGGTAAAGAAAACCAGGTTAGATACCCTGCGCATGTTCCTGCTTGCCATCCTGGCGGGTGCATTCATCGCCATGGGAGCCGTGTTTGCCACCACTGTTAGCGCGGGGGCTTCAGCCCTGCCCTTCGGCATTGCCCGCCTGCTTGCGGGTGTCTCCTTCACCCTGGGACTGATCCTGGTGGTTGTATCGGGCTCGGAGCTGTTCACCGGTAATAACCTGATCATCATCGCCTTCGCCAACCGCCGAATCACCCTGCCCGCCTTGCTACGCAATTGGGGGATAGTTTACCTGGGTAATTTTGTTGGCGCTATGTTGACTGCCGTACTGATGTTCCTTACCCGCCAATACACCTTTGGAGCCGGGTCCATCGGTCTGGCAGCATTGAACACCGGTGAGGCCAAGACGGCTCTGGGGTTCACCCAGGCTGTGGTGCTCGGGTTGTTCTGTAACGCCCTGGTGTGCATGGCCGTCTGGATGTGCTACAGCGCCCGCAGTACCATTGATAAGATCCTGGCGATCGTGCCTCCCATCGCAGCCTTTGTTGCCGCCGGCTTTGAGCACAGCATCGCTAATATGTACTTCATCCCGATCGCCCTGTTGATCAAGCAATTTGGATCGCCTGCCTTCTTCGAAGCGATTAAGAAAACCCCCGCAGATTTTGCACACCTCACCTGGAGCAACTTCTTCGTGGTAAACCTGCTGCCCGTCACCATTGGGAATATTATCGGCGGCGTTGTTATGGTGGGTCTCATGTATTGGTTTATCTACCTCAGCAAGGCACAGCAGGCGGCTGTTCCGGCAGAGGCCACGCAAAGGATTGCCGCCGCCACTGCCCGACCAGAAGTGCCGGCGCCCATCTTTTACGTCACCCGCGAGCCGCCGGTGAGAACGGTTGAAGTACCGATGCAGGTTTTGACTACGAAGGGTGAAGAAGGTAAATCTGCTAGCGTGCGGATGTAAATAATATATTTTGATACGCCAGATAGAATAACATAAGAGAAAAGGGCGAATCCATTCGCCCTTTTCTCTTTTAATAACAGAATTCCCCTTTAGATTTATAATTGCAGCGCTTTCCTGATTATTCCGGCTAGATTGATAAGTTAGTTTGGGTTGTTAATTGGGAGACATGAGAAATGGCACGCGGGCGGTGTAGAACTGCCATCTTCCAACAGCTTCGGCTGCCAGGGCGATTAAGAATATGGGTAAAGCCTGCCATGGGCTGTCGAAGTGCGGAAAGAGGGCGGCGAGCAGGGTTGCAACAATTACCACAACGAGCAAAACAGTCCGCAGTTTACCAGCCTTGCGGGAAGATGAGTTTTGAGCGGTCAGCATCAAGCCCAGTTCCACTATCAGGGCAGCGCAGGCAGTGATCAACCAGCCCTCCTTTGGTAGAAACAGGTTTATTCCGAGAGTCCCTAAGACTATTGCACTCAGGAAGAAGGTTACCGGTGTACGCCAGCTGTTCCAAGGAGCAACCGCCCGCAGAAGATATACTCGCGACATGCTGTAAATCAATCCAAGTCCCACTATGACCATCAGCCAGGGACCAGGAGAAGCTTTCCAAAACCATTGGGCTCCAGCTGTCACTGCCCAGGCGGCACCAAACAAACCAACCATAAGAATCTCGCGACTCAACCACGATTTTTTGAGGTGGATGACCGCACGCCAGGCGTTACGTTTCCTGCCCAGGTGCAGGAATGAAATTAATCCTCCAACAGCCCACAGAATGCCAATCGCCAACCACACCAGGTTGGGGACAGTTGAAAACGCAAGGCTGCACACTGCCAGACCTGCTGCAGTTTGCATTAACAAAGTAAACGCCACCAGAGGCAGCTCGTGCAAACCTGCCTTTTCTCGATTATTCTCATAGCTCTGGGGTGGCAGGAGCTCCTCCTGGTTGGCGACGGTTTTCGCCAGGGGGATATTCATGCCTGGGTGTGGTTTGATCGCCAGGTGGGGTTCGGTGCGCGAGTAACGGGGTAATGGGAAGGGGTGCTCACTCGCCGGGAGCTGCCATAAGCTCAGGCTTTGTTTGCCAGATGCCAACTTTTCAGTCGACCCATAATCCAATACCCGCAACGGGCAGGCGGCAACACAGCTCGGAGGTGAGCCCGCATCGATGGCATCATAGCAAAAGTTGCATTTGGTCATGATGCCACGCTGGTCATCATACTGCGGTACGCCATAAGGACACGCCCAGGCACAGTAACCGCAGCCCATGCATTTGGAGGCCTCAATGAAAACGATACCATCGGGGCGGACGATATAAGCATCGGTTGGACAGACTCCGGCGCATTTGGGATGAGTGCAATGATTGCAGGCTAGTGAGAGATTGTAAGCAAAAACGCTGTTTTCCCAGGCTCTACCATCCGATTGCCATTCACCCCCTGAGACCTCAACCACGCGCCGCCACAGGATTCCAACCGGGAGCTGGTTCTTGTCCTTACAGGCTTCCTGGCAGGCTTTGCAGCCTGAACAGGCACTTGCGTCAAAGCTAAATGCGTAACTCATTGCCGGATGTGCTCACTCAACGGGTTCAAGGTTTCCCCGCAGGTATTGCCTGATCCTCATGGCTGGTTTTCTCAACCTCTACCATGATGCTGTGTTGGGTCGTGGCAAACGCCAGGGGGGTCCAATGGTGGGAAGTGAGCACATTGATGCAACCACCTTGATCTACCCCGTTCGCGTCGGGGTTCCACCATGCACCTTGAGGGATATCGACTACACCCGGCAAGATGCGGCTGGTCAGGCGGGCAGGGATGACCAGCTCCCCGCGTTCGTTCCACACTCGCACCAGGTCACCATCGCTGATCCCCCTTGCAGCAGCATCGAGAGGGTTAATAAAGATCCGCTGAGGGAAAGCCTCCTGCAGCCAGTCATTGTTGGCATGCGTGGAATGCACGCGGGCGAGGGTGTGATGACCAATAGCATGCAGAGGGTAGCGTGTCCGACCTCTCACCCCAGCGGAGGGTGACGCACCGTCTTCGATGGTGGAAGAAATTTGCCGTTCAGGGATGTATTTGGGTATCGCTGGAATCTCGTCTGGTCTATCCATCTCGTATAGGGTGTGGGAAAAAATCTCGATTTTTCCACTGGGGGTCTTTAAAGGGTATTTCTGCGGGTCACACCGGAAATCGGCAAAGGCAATTGCCGGCTGGGTGACCGGTTTTGAGTATGCGCCTAAATTCTGTTCGATGAATGTGGCCAAGCTGGGCAGGTCGGGGAAGCGTGTTTCCCTGAACCGATCGAGGCACCATTCGACCCAGGCTTTTTCATCCCGCCCTTCGGTATAAGCTTCTCCGAAACCTAATTCCTCCGCAAGATCAGCGCAGATGCGGTAATCGCTCTTACACTCGTCGAGAGGTTCCACCAGCTTTGGCTGTAAGATCACCTCATCCCCATACTTCCAGCCATCCTCCACACCCCAGGATTCAAATTGTGTGCAGGCTGGTAGCACGACGTCCGCAAATTTAGCAGTGGGGGTCAGGAAGTTATCCTGTGCTACGATGAATTCAACTTTTGACTCGTCCTTTAATATTGCTACCGACCGGTTGATATCGGCATGCTGGTTGATCAGGCAGTTTGTTGCCACGCTGTAGATCAGCTTGATGTCGGTTGTCAGGCGGGGTGCTCCAATCACACCATCCGCAGAAGTCATCTCGTGACCCCGCAGGCAGGCTTCACTCCACAGGAATACCGGGATGCTGGCTTTTATTGGATTCACTCCCGCCGGGAAAAGGGTCCAAAACGGGCCGCCATCCGGTGCCTGGGTGCCTAATCCGCTGGCCCACCCACCCGGTATGCCCACATTGCCGGTGATGGCTGCCAGAACACAGCCAGCACGCACCACCTGTTCGCCATAATCACGGCGCTGCATCCCGTAACCCTGGTAAAGCACACCCGGCTTGCACGTCGCATACTCACGCGCGATGCGGGCGATCGTTGCTGCGGGGACGGTGGTGATCGCTTCAGCCCACTCGGGAGTTTTTGGAACCCCATCGTATGTACCGAGCAGATAATCAGAATAGGTTTCAGCTGCCTCTGCCCCGGCCGGCATTTGGGAACGATCCCACCCCACGCAATGCGTGCGCACGAAATCGGCATCATATATTTCTTCCGTTAGCATCACATAGGCCATGGCGCTCATCATGGCAGTGTCAGTACCCGGGCGGATCGGGATCCACTCATCAGCCAGGGCAGCCGCTGAGAGCGAGTGGCGCGGGTCGATGCAGACGACCTTTGCGCCGTTCTCGCGGGCCAGCTTGACGAAGTAGTCGCTGTTCGTGCCATCGCGCATTTCGGCTGGATTCCAGCCCCACATGATGATGTAGCGGCTGTTGAGCCAATCCTGGCGCTGGTTACCGGTGACCAGGGTTCCATAGACGGTGGGAGTGGCGATATTAATTGCTCCCCATGAATACGAGTTGTATATACCGAGACAACCTCCAAACAGGTTCATCAGGCGGCGAGCAACGTGCGAGCCGTTGAGCTGGTTGTAGCTGCCCGTGCCATAGGGCACAAAAAAGGCTTCATTGCCATATTTCGCTTTGACTCTCTGCAGCTCTCCAGCCACTAGCTCGATAGCCTGCTCCCAGGTGCAGCGCACAAATTGCCCTTCACCGCGTCTCCCCACACGTTTGAGCGGGAATCGCAAGCGGTCGGGGTGATATTGTCGGCGCAGGTAGGCACGCCCACGCGCGCAAGCCCGAAGCTGGGGTGCAGCCAGGGTATCTGGACGATCGTCCGTATCCAGGCGGATGATTCTGCCATTTGTGACGTGAGCTATGAGCAGGCAGCGACCGCCGCAGTTATGGGCGGGGCAACCCACCCGTATTTGGGAGACCTTATCCACTTTATTATCTCGATCAGCCTGTCTGGAAGCAAATAATGTTTTATCTTTTTGATGCAGCCATTTCATGTTACCAGTATAAAGTATCTGGCAGGCTGAGAGAAGTGACAGAGGTCACATAAAATGCTAAACCACACCCTGCGCTCACTAGATACGGCAAACAGCTCGGATTCGCTGATTATCAATATATATACCGGTCAACAAGAAAATACCGCCGTTCAGGCGTAAGGGTTACCAGAAAATTCGGGGTGACCCAATACAAGCACAATTCACTTCATCGGGAACACTGAGCAATATGAGTGTATGATGAATGTTTATATATTGTATAGATATTGTATTGTTATTGTATACATTATGGATTATAATTGTCTTGTTGCAAATAAGAACTGGTCATTCATAGGAAATATCAGAAGACCAATGAAGGAGAAAAAATGAGCGACCGTGAGATAGTAGTTCAAGATTTGGTAAAGACTTATTCGGGCAAGGTGAATGCCGTAAAGGGAGTAAGCTTCAAGGTAGAGGCAGGCAAAATCTTTGGTTTTCTCGGACCGAACGGCGCTGGGAAGAGCACCACGATCAAGATTCTAACCACCCTGGCGCTCCCAACCTCCGGATGGGGCAGGGTCGGGGGGTTCGACATTGTGAGCCAGGCAACAGACGTGCGGCGTGTTGCCGGTGTGGCTTTGCAAGATATCGGCATCGATCCGCTGATGAAATCCATGGAATTGCTTGTCCTTCAAGGGCGCTTGTTTGGCGCCAGTAAATCTGAAGCGACCACCCGTGCCAGCGAATTGCTGGAGCTGGTGCAGCTGACTGATGCCGCAGATCGCAGGGTGGGCACTTATAGCGGTGGGATGCGCCGTCGCCTCGACTTAGCCCTGGCACTGGTACACCAACCCAAAGTGTTGTTCCTCGATGAGCCCACCACGGGTCTCGACCCGGTCAGCCGTAGGGATGTTTGGCGGGAAGTCCGCCGCCTGAACCGCGAGATTGGAATAACGATTTTCCTAACCACACAATATTTGGAAGAAGCTGATGAGCTTGCCGACACGGTGGCCATCATCGTTGATGGGAAGATCGCCACGGAAGGTACGCCGGCAAAACTCAAAGCCGCCCTGGGTGAGGAATCGATCAACCTGGTCTTTGAGACCCCGGAAATTGCTGAAAGAGGTCGGTCATCCCTCGAACAGATCGGCGACCGAACCCAATTGGATCGCGACACTGTTCGGCTTTATTTAAGCAAAGCCGCGGGCTCCATTCCGATGGTGATTAACCAGCTTCAGCTGGCTGGAGTATCACCCGTTTCTCTAACCCTCACTCAACCGACCCTCGATGATGTTTTTCTGCAGGTTACCGGGCAGCGCCTGGTGGCATCTGAGGCCGCTAATCCTAAAAAAACCCGTGCTAACCGACAGGCGGAGGTAAATTAATCATGGACACACAAGTTACTGCACTCTCTGTTGAACAGCCTGGAAAAAACAGTACCCTTTCACTTCCAGTGCACATTTACCTGTTGGCTGTTCGTACGCTGACCACTATACTACGCACACCGGAAGCATTGCTGCCGCCTCTGGCGATCAGTATCTTTTTCTTAGTGATCTACCAATCGACGCTGGGGAAAGCATCCAGTTTTATACCCGGCATCGGAGGAAGTTATCTGGGATTTATCCTGCCGCTCTCTATCGTTAGCGGGTCTCTTTCTGGGTCTGGCATTGCTGCCCAGAACCTGGTGCGGGACATCGAACGCGGCTATTTTGATAAATTACTGCTCACCCCGGTCCGCCGGGCGGCATTTTTGCTTGCTCCAATCCTGGCTGGTGCGGTTATCCTGGGGATCCAATCGACGATTGTCGTCGCGGTTGGTCTTCTGATGGGTCTTAAACCCGCCACCGGGCTTCCGGGTCTGCTGGTGGTTATAGGACTGGGAGTATTACTCGGGCTTGGTTTTGCCGGGTTCACCGTTTCAGCTGCCCTGGGGAGTGGGAGTGCGGCTGCCACACAAGGCGCCAGCTTCTTGTTCTTCCCTCTCACCTTCCTGGCCCCCACCTTCGTGCCACTGGCGCTGCTTTCGGGGTGGCTGGCGGTAGCCGCCAGGCTCAATCCCATCACCTATGTGCTGGAGGCGATGCGCACACTGCTCAATACTGGATGGGATGCGCGCGCCATCGGTGTTGCCATCCTGGCTTGTCTGCTGCTTGCAATAGCGATGTACGCTTTGGCAGTCTTTGCCCTGGGCGTGCGAACCCGCCGTTCCTGATATTTTCAAGATTGATTGGAGTGAAAATTGATTGGGCTGTCTAAAAAGTGGGGGCGCACCTATCCGGTTTGGTTTTAGACCGGAGGTTTGCGCTCCTACCGCTGGATAGGAAGAATAATAACAATACTTTTGAGATAGCCGCCAGGTTATTTGCCCGTGAATACGATAAACGAGTATAGCATGAGTTCACCGATGAGCGAGTAAAATAGACGGATTTTGCCTTCGCCCTCTATACGTGCTATACTAAGCACCACTCAAAAGGTAAAGGGGAGAATCTAGCGAAAGAAACTTGAAAGGAGCCGTTCATGGCGACTGTTGTCCGCGACCAACCCCGCTACGCAATTAAAACAGCTACAAATCTTTCCTCGCGCATCCAATGGTTGCGCGATTATTATTTCAAGGGCGTAAAGCGCCCGTGGAACAATGAATACACCTCCTGGACAACCGGGACACCCTGGGATTTTCAGTATAACGAGCTAACTTTTTACATCGTCCCTGAAACGTACTCTTTCCTGCAAACATTCCGCTCTGCTTTCAAGCAGGTGGCGCGTCCCATCGAATTGGACCCGGAATTTTGGAAATGGTCTCTACCCGAGCGTCGCGCCTGGTTTAACCGTGAAGTGATGGTGCACTACCTGCCCCAAGAAATCCTTCCCGGTGATTTGATCGCCGGAGGACGTTTCAATATAATGACCTCCGCCTGCCTGACTGAAAAGGAAACCAGGCAGCGTGATAGCCTGGTATATGGGCCAAACGGCAGTCGAGCCAGCATGTTGTGGTTTCATAACCACGGCTTTGGCAATGTAGGGGCTACCTCCGGGCATCTCATCCCTGACTATGGGCGCATCATCCGCGAGGGTTGGAAGGCAGTCTACGCCGAGCTGGAGCAAATACATGCTGCCCTCAGCAGCGCTGAAAAAGCCGGTAAAAAAGGTGGGCAGCTGAGGGCGATGATGGTTGCCGCAACGATGCCGCGCGACCTGGCGGCCGAATACCGTCGAGTATGTGCCAATCTCGCAGAATCTGAGCCAGATGCGAGTCGCCGGGAGGAACTGACTCACATGGCAGATAACCTGGCGCGTGTGCCCTGGGAGCCGCCACAGACGTTCTGGGAGGCGATTCAAGCGCTGTGGCTGACCCACATGCTGGTGATGGCTGACGAAAATTATCCCGGCCCAGGCGATTCTTTCGGCAGGCTTGATCAATACCTGTACCCTTTGTGGAAGAAATCGATCGCTGAAGGGATGGACCCCGAATTTGGCAAGGAAATCCTAAAATGCTTCTGGATCCACTGCAACACGGCATACGATAGCATGATCCGTACCGGTGGCAATCAGGGGATAACGGCGGGTTATGGCCAGTTGTTTACCATTTCGGGTATGGGTGCCGGTGGGGTAGATATGTCCAATGATCTCACCTATATCCTGCTGGATGTAATCGACGAGATGTCACCCATCCTGGAACCCAAGCCGAATGTGCGCCTGCACCGGAACACACCCGAGCCACTGCTCACCCGGGTGGTGGATATGATCGCTTCCAGCCAGGGCTCGCCTTTCCTGCTCAATTTCGATGAGCGGTCGATGGCAGGGATGATGCTCCAGGCGAAAAAATCAAAAGCGACCGCCCTGATCAACGAGCAGAATGTTTTCGATTATGCCCCGGTGGGTTGCCTGGAAAACACGATGGTGGGCAATGATCGCTCGGGCACGGTGGACGCCAACCTGAATTTACTCAAAGCAGTGGAGCTGACCCTAACAGGTGGTTTTGATCTGCTGCCTTTCACCGACCCGATCAGCGGAAAAGTGGATGAACCTAAACGTTGGGGTGAGTCTACCGGTGATCCAGCTCAATTTGGAACCTGGGAACAGTTTTGGCAGGCCTATGCCACCCAAACGCGGGCCATTATCCGCCGCATCGTGGAGCTTTATGAACAAAGCGAATCCCTACGGGCGCGCTTCGGTCCGACGCCATACCTCTCCTGCATGGTCAAAGGCTGCGCTCAAAACGGATTGGATATTACGGAGGGCGGTGCAGAGCTGGGATACGTTACCATCGAGGCGGTGACGTACGCCACCACGGTGGATTCGCTCCTGGCGGTGAAGTATCTCGTCTACGAATACAAGGTATGCACTATGACCGAGCTCATCCAGGCACTGCGCGATAATTGGGTCGGTCATGAAGTCTTGCAGGCGCACTCCCTGCATAAAGCTCCTAAATACGGCCGCGATGATGAGGCTGCCGATAACCTGGCACGCCAGGTGATGGAGCTATGGACAGAAGAAACCTGGAAGTACCGCACCAAATCGACAGGTCGTCAGTTCCGCCCCGGCATGTTGAGTTGGAACTACTGGGTGGCCGATTCCTTTATCCTGCCTGCCAGCCCCGATGGGCGTCCACAGGGTAAATTCCTATCCAATGCGCTGTGCCCCTCCAACGGTGCCGATACCAATGGTCCAACAGCTAACGTCAATTCGGTTGGTAAGGTTCTGGGCGGCAAGGCCGCCGATGGCAAGGGCGATTGGGGCGAATACCTGAACCTGCTGCCCAATGGCGGCAGCCACACCATGACCTTCAACCCTTCCATCTTCCGCGACCCCGAGCACCGCGAGAAATTCAAAGCCTTCCTGCGGGGCTACATTGAAAACGGCGGTTCTGCGCTGCAAATTAACCTGATCAATGCGGATCTTCTCCGCGACGCCCAGAAAAACCCTGAGAATTACCGGCATTTGCTGGTACGTATCACGGGTTACAACGCCTATTTCACTTCGATTGGGCGTGAATTGCAGAACGAGATCATCGCCCGCGAAAGTCATCAGATGCGATGATGCCTTTGAGCGGAAATATCCTACACCTTCAGCGCTTTTCCACTGAAGATGGACCAGGTATTCGTACCACGGTCTTCTTTAAAGGTTGTCCCTTACGCTGCCGATGGTGCCATAACCCTGAAAGCCTCTCAGCCAGACCGCAAATACAATGGTTTGCAATCCGCTGCCTGGGGTGTGATACCTGTCTGACCGCCTGTGCGGATAACTGCCTGACTCGAACAGATTCTGGGCTCAATATTGACCAGGTTCAATGTAACGGATGCGGACGATGTGCAGAAGCCTGCCCCGCTGGGGCTATTGAGCTGTTGGGCGAGACCACATCCGTGGATGAGCTGCTGATTGAGCTGCGCAAGGACCGTGCTTACTACGATAAATCGGATGGTGGGGTGACGCTTTCAGGCGGTGAGCCAACTTTGCAGTCTGATTTTGCCGAGGCAGTGCTGCGCGAGCTGAAATCGGAGGGGATCGCTACCGCCCTCGACACGTGTGGGCAGTGCCAGGTAGATACCCTGGACCGCCTGCTACCCTTCACAGACCTGGTGTTATTCGATCTGAAACTGTTCGACGCTGAGCTGCATCGTCAGTTTACCGGCAGCTCGAATCGCCAGATCCTGGATAACCTGCTCCACCTGCTCGACCTGCAGCGCAGCCAGTCATGGCCATTCAAACTTTGGATCCGCACCCCGCTGATCCCCCAGGCGACCGCCACCTACGACAATCTGACTGCCCTGGGATACTACCTTAGTGATGAACTTACTGGAGGGGTGGAACGCTGGGAATTGTGTGCCTTCAACAACCTGTGCCGCGACCAGTATACCCGCCTTGGCATGGAATGGTGGTATGCCCATACCCCGCTGATGACCACTGCCGAGCTGGCTGAATACGAGCAGATGGCAAAAAGCGCCTTCAACCACCCGGAAATCGTTCATGCTACTGGTGCCACCCGACCAGATGAGCCTATATAGGAGTTGAACATGAATTTATCCATGACCGCGTTTTCTCCCGATGATATCTTGAGCACTCAACCGGCGATGAAAATTGGTTTGCTGGCGACCGTTACCCCGGCGGGACTGCCCCATGTCACGCTGATCACCTCCCTGATGGCATGCACAGCGCAGAAGATGGCGTTTGGCCAGTTCACCGAGGGTCTTTCCAAACAGCATATCCTGGATAACCCTAAAACAGGGTTTCTCATCATGAGCCTGGATAAAAACCTGTGGCGCGGCAAGGCGACATTCACCCACCCCACGAAGGAAGGTGCGGAGTACGATTACTTCAATAACGTGCCGATGTTTCGTTACAATGCCTATTTTGGCATCCACACGGTGTATTATCTCGACCTGGTTGCCCATAGCGGGAAAGAACCCCTGCCGATGAACCGGATCATCTTTGCGGCTATTCAGACGATGCTGGCGCGCATGCTTGGCCGTAAACCCGGCAAAGAAGAAGTGCTCAATCCCTGGACGCGCCTCTTTTTGGATAAGCTGGATAACCTGAAATTCATCGCCTGGGTCGGTTCGGATGGGTACCCGGTGATTATCCCCGCCATTCAAACCCAAAGCCTGGATGGAGAGCACGTTATATTTTCGACTTCAGTGTACACAAGCGAGCTGAAAGCCATCCCCAACGGAGCAGACGTGGCGGTTTTCAGCATGGCGCTCACCATGGAGGATGTGCTGCTGCGGGGGAAATATCTGGGTATGCACCGCATGGCGGGGGTCAAGGCAGGCGTAATTAAGGTGGATTGGGTGTATAACCCGATGCCTCCAGTGGCGGGGCAAATCTATCCGCCGGTGAAGTTGGAGGTAGTGGAGAAATTTTAGGAAGTTAGAAAACGACAGCATTTCTGGCGAATTTATGAATATGTGAAATCAGAGGATTTCTAAGCTTATCAGGATGAATGATACGTGCCGGCGGAAAGATGAGGGGGTGGGAGTCATTCGAACCACAAAAAAACGAACCGGAACGAAGCATGTTAGATTGATAAATCGTTGTAGATATGCACAGGGATAGAAAAAAATCAACAATTGAATTGATCAAGAAATTCAAAAGCATTCAATTCCTATACAGCTGAAGGTGACAGGGTGTATAAAAATGAAGGTCTCCCAATTGAAAATGAATAGATGTTTCCGATGCTAACGGTCAAGAGCATACCGGTTGGAAGAGCACCAATCCACCGGTACAGGAGAACACTGACCGGTATATGGACGTCTTTATCTAAAATATTAGTATGAAGACGTCCTAACATCGGTTCAGATCAACCGATGTGGAAGAAGAGCGCTTCTACCGGTAAAGATCAACCGGTATACGGGCGTGTCCATTAATAGATATACTGAAATAGGAACACGCCCTAATTATAGCACATAAGTTCTAATCCACAAGAGTAATTACTCACAATAACTGGCAAGTTGTCGCCTACTTCGCAGAACAAAGAGCAGATTGCTTCGTCGAGCTTCGGAATTTCGCAATAAACCTGGATTCATAGAGCGCTCTTCTCGCAATGACAATTAATAGGATCTACGTGATTGATCCAGAATCATACATTGATAAAACTTTTCGAGGTGGTGAGTAATTACCCACAAGAGGTTTAAGAAGATTTAAGGAAAGCGTAGGGTAAAGAGCAGCGATTAGTTATTAGTTGTTAGTGATTAGTGTCAAGTCCTGAAATACGTTTACAGGAAAAGTTTGCATAGAGCAGTTATACCCAACCGCACTGATCACGACAGGTGGAGAAATTATAAAATGATATACAATCGTTGGCTCTTTTGATGTATAAGAACAATGAAGCGTGATCATCTTCAGAGGCTTGACCGGAAATCCATCCGGCTAAAAGGATATGATTACAGTTTGCCAGGTGTGTACTTTGTAACACTTGCCTCCTGGCATAGGGAGTGTTTGTTTGGGGAGGTGATCGAGGGAAGAATGAGTTTGAATTCGATAGGAAATATTGTTAATTCAGAGTGGCGAAAATTAGCCTATCATTTTCCCAATATTAGAGCAAATGCATTCGTCATCATGCCTAACCATGTGCATGGGATTATTGGCATAGAAGACATATCAACCGTAGGGGCGACCCGTCCTACGAAAAATGAAATCATGGATAGCAATATTCGATGGGTAAACCAGACCGAGGAATATCATGATGGGTCGCCCCTACAGGAGAGCAATCGGCCCAATGGTCCGCTACACGGTTCATTGGGGGCATTCATTGGGCAATTTAAATCGCGGGCGACTAAACGGATTTGGGTATTGCCTGGGATCAACAGACGTCCGATATGGCAGCGGAATTATTACGAACGTATCATTCGGGATGAACAAGAGCACCAGCAGATATTTCGATATATTGAGACAAATCCTTTCCGATGGGAGGAAGATGAATACCATTCATAACGCATGGGAAAATATCAGGGTATGTTAGGTGAGATAACATGTCGGAAAGCAGGTACGGAGGCGGTATGCGTGTAGCGATGAGGGCGGGAAGCAGCACCGTAGAGACGCAGCCCGCTGCGTCTCTACGGGACGAACTGGGTCAACCGGCAGGATGAACGTAAGATCATGGTACTGCTATGCAGGCGGGGATTAAAACAAATACACCCTCGGCATGGGTGTATTATTTGGAACGAATAGACGATAGATTTCAATGCCCCCAACGAGGTTCGAACTCGTGTTTTGGCCTTGAGAGGGCCACGTCCTGGGCCACTAGACAATGGGGGCGGAAAGAGTTGAAATTTTACCATTTCCCCAGGGCTTCGTCAATTGTAAGTCTTCGGGCTGATTAATCACCCCAATTGCCCGCCTGGAAGGTCTTTGTCGCCTTTCCCCGCGGCCTTATTCCATCGCCCGCATGGCGGGCTGGCGCCAGATGACCCACAGTGCGAATAGCAATAAGATGACCGCGCTGATGACCACCGTTAATGGCTCTCCAATGGCGTCTGCTGACCAGCCTGCAATTAATGAGCCGATGGGAAAGGCCCCAAAAAAGAAAAATGTGAAAACGCCCATCACCCGTCCGCGCATTTCATCCGTGATGCGTGTCTGCACCATGGCATTGGAAAGATTGACGATCATCATGAAGGTAAAACCCATGACAGCAATGGCGACCATCGAAGGGATCAGCCAGGTCATGAAGGCGAACAGTATCATCGAGAGGGGCAGCAAGACGCTGTTAATCGACCATACTTTACCCCTGAAGCGGAACCTCCCCAATGCGGCGATGGTTAACGCCGCGACCAGCGACCCTATACCGCGTGCCGCCAGTAAGAAGCCGTTGGTCTTCGCATCACCACCTAATACCGTCACCGACCAGGCAGGGATCAGCGTGACGATACCCAATCCAAATAAGGTGGTCATAAAAAGGTTGGAGATCATCATCCTCACTTCGGGATGGTGCCTTACATAATTCAGCCCATCCTTCATGTCGCTCATGGTGCTGGTATTGCTGTTGACCGCCACAAAAGGCTTTAACCTCATCAGGAGCAGTGCAACGATCACCGCAATAAAAGAAATCCCATTGATGGTGAAGCACCAGCCCGGTCCCACCGCATAATAGATCAACCCCCCGAGGGCTGGCCCCAGAACCATCGCCAGGTTGAACATGGTTGAGTTTAGTGCAATAGCATTGGTCAGGTCTTCACGGTCGACCATTTCCAGCACGAATGCCTGCCGAGCTGGGGCGTCGAAGGCATTAGCCACTCCCAGTAGGAACGACAGGATCAGGATATGCCACCACTGGACGGTGTGGGTGAAGGTCAAGATCGCCAGGATGAAAGCCAGGATCATCATGGCGCTTTGGGTGATCACCATCAGCGTCCGCCTGGACATTCGGTCGGCAATCGCCCCGGCGTAAAGGGTGAAAATCCAGGTTGGAACACCGCTGGCAAAGCTGGCGTAACCCAGGTAAGCCGGCGATTTGGTTAGCTCGTAGATCAGGTAACCCTGGGCTGCGGTCTGCGTCCAGGTGCCCACCAGCGACGCCAATTGCCCTACAAACCACAAGCGGTAATTGGGGTATTTTAACGAGGCAAAAGTATCCCTGAGATTGAACTGCCTCGCCAGGCTTGCTTCACTCAATTATCTAATCCTCATCGTCGGAAATTGCCAGCCATTGTGTGACGAATGGCAGGCAGAGCAGCATCAGGGCGGTGATAATCACCGCAGAAGACAGGCACCAGATGCACACCGCATGGATGACAAACAGCTCAAGATAGGTCAGGTAGACAGAGAACAAGGTTCCAAAGAGTGCCATACCGAACATGATTGGACCGGCAACTTTGGATAACGCATCCGTGCGGAAACGCCGCCATAACCATACCACCAAGATGGCAATATATCCAAGCGCACCAACCAAACCTATGGGTACTAAACCAAACAGTTTGGCATATGGGCTGCTTTGGACTGCGTTACAGTCGCCAACCGGTCCGCAAAGGGCCTGGGTGTGTGTCAACTCAACATAGGTCAGATAAATGGAAGCTCCCAGACCCAACATGGCAAGGATTGGGATTGCTAAATCCAGCCAGGTATAAAGGTCTTTCATTGGTTTTCCCTGGAAGGCACGCAAGATCATCACAATTGACAGGATTAATGCGAGTGCCATGATCGCCATGACGCCCCATGCCAGAGCTGTACCTGTGGATTTTGACAGGGTCTGCGTCTGCGGGACCAGGTGAAGGTACGGGTCAGATGAGGTAAAAGCAATTCCTTTGGGAAGCATCTCATTCAAGAGGGGGATATCGGGGTATTCCAGGCCTCCGGAGGACAAATATTTCTCGAGTATCCCGGGTAATTTGTTTTTGATTTCGTCTAATCCAATTAAAGCCGTCCGGTCCAGCAGTAAAAACGGCACCGCCACTTGCTCCCTGGTAAGACCAAGATAATCGCCTAAAGAGTACAGCTTATTTATCTCGTCCACAGACGCCACTTCGATCAGCAGAAGGCTCAATTGAGATTTATATTGGTCCTGGATTGGAGGCAGGGTCTTGGTTAATACCTCCCTGCAATACGGGCAGCCGCTTGAGTAGAACAGCACTGCATGTACCACCGGTGGTCCGCTTTGGACCGCGGCAGCCTTTACGCCGGTGGGATTACTGATGACCAGCAGCAAGATGAAAAGAAGCATCAATGCTTTTCGCATAATCTCGTCCCGATACGCAATTATTCCCCCTCGGGGATTTTTCGGTTCCGAGGTGAAATTATCAAAATTATAATGCCTTTAAATGACTGCCGAATAAAAACATTTTAATCTAAGGACGTTGCAGCGATACAACCGGTTGGTACGGAGGTTGGTTGCATTGGCGGGTTCAATCGAGCTGGTTGAGCTTTTTCTCATGGGCGGTCGGTAAAGCGTGGGAGTTTTAGGGCAGCCAAACGCCCCACGGCGGAGGTGGAATAAAGTACGCTTGATAACGCACATGATAATAAAAGATATGCAATACGTGTGGCGTATTGCATATCAATGATATTAAATTCGATAAACCCTTTGAGTATGTGAGAGCGGCTCACATATCTTCGTCGGCTGTGCTGCTTTCTTCAACCACACTCCCAAAACCAAGCGCAGACTCACCGCTGGCGGCGCGCTCGCGCACTGCCAGTTCGATCTCTGCAGCCAGCTCATTATGCGCCCGCAGATAATCCTTGGCGTTTTCACGACCCTGGCCCAGGCGCAGCTCGCCATAATTGAAGAATGAGCCGCGTTTTGAAATGATTTCCATGGCGGCTGCCAGGTCCAGCAGGTCACCCGCTTTGGAGATGCCCTCGTTGTACATAATATCGAATTCGGCTGTGCGGAACGGTGCGGCAACCTTATTTTTAACCACTCTCACCCGCGTGCGGTTGCCGATGATCTCGGCTCCCAGCTTGATCGATTGAATGCGCCTGACGTCGAGGCGCACGGAAGCATAAAACTTGAGTGCCATACCACCGGTGGTCGTTTCGGGGTTGCCGAACATGATGCCGATCTTCTGGCGCAGCTGGTTGGTGAAGATCACCGATGTGTTGGTCTGCTTAATAGCTCCCGAGAGCTTGCGTAAGGCCTGGGACATTAATCTTGCCTGCATGCCCATGGTGGCATCCCCCATATCTCCTTCGATCTCCGCCCGTGGGACGAGTGCCGCCACAGAATCGATCACAATGACATCGATGGCGCCTGACCGGACCAACGTTTCTGTAATCTCCAGGGCTTGCTCACCCATATCCGGCTGCGAAATGAGCAGGTTTTCCACGTCCACACCGCATCTGGCGGCGTAGGTGGGGTCAAGGGCGTGTTCCATGTCTATATAGGCCGCGGTCCCGCCTAATTTTTGAGCCTCAGCCACGATGTGCTGGCAGATGGTAGTCTTCCCCGATAATTCGGGGCCGTAGATTTCAGTGATGCGCCCTTTGGGGATACCTCCCACCCCTAGGGCGATATCCAACGAAAGTGACCCGGTGGGGATGGCTTCGACGCGCAGCTGGTGTGCTTCTCCCAAACGCATGATGGAGCCATCACCATAACGCTTGGTGATATCTCCCAGTGCTTTGTCCAGTGCAACCTGGCGAGCTTCATCCATTTCGGGTTGTTGTTGGGCGGATTTTTTAGCCATGACGGTAGCTCCTAGTCTTCGGATTATGCTGATAGTTTAGCACATATGTTCGAGGTGTCAAGGGTAACTACTCACACTTCACTCAATGATCGTCTGGGATGAGTATGATAGCTTGCATCTCACTCGCTATACTCGAGATACAGCCTGGATTCCGGCGGGTGCCGGTAATCCAGGAATCCCAAAACGATTTTCATAGAATATTGAGCGATTCGCAGTCTAAAGAATGTTTTGATAATCGGGTAAAACTTTACCGGGTTCAATGTGGTGAATAGATTAGCCGATAATCCCAAGCAACGGTTTCTGGACATTTCCTGATTGAGTTATCTTGGAAAAGGAAGTTTGCTTCAAGACCAGAAGAGCACTGGTCTTTCGCAATGACACTGGTGTTATTCGATTTTACTATTCAATATAACGAACATGATGGATGATGCTGTGAGTAATTACTGTTAAGGGATTGCAACTCCAATCGGCGCGGGGGTGAACCCGGCACCAGGCGCAGGAGGGGGCTCGATTGAAAAACCATTGTAGCCTCGAAAACTGAAATAATTAACCATTCCGGGGTAAACCTCTATCGGTATGCTGAAGTTCATCCCCCCAAAGGCAGTCCTGAGCAGGTATTTCCCCGCTGGCAGGTCACCGATCACCAGGTTCTCCTGATAATAGGGGTCGCTGTTGACCGCAGTCTTGCCATACGACCAGGCAAACCAATTTTGTTCATTCAACGGGTCGGTGATGATGAGCTGTTGGTCATAGATAGGCTGATCGGCAGTGTCCATCATCCGCCCGGCAATGATGCCCCATCCAATCGGAGGTACGAGCCAAAGCTCGGGGTTGCGGGTGGTGAAGAAATTATTCTCATTGATGCGCACCTCAAAATGCAGATGGGGTCCGGTGACCCTGCCCGTCTCCCCTACCAAGCCTAGCAAATCTCCGGTGTTCACATGCTGACCTACGACAACACTGATTTCTTGCATGTGTCCGTATATGGTGTATAGTGCATGGTTCTGGTAACCAAAATCATGCCGGAGAGTCACTGCAAGACCGTACGGATCGGTGGGATCATAACCACCCTGAAAGACCCCATAACCTGCCCACATGACGGTCCCCGGTCCGGCTGCCAGGATGGGAGTGCCTTTTGGAGCAGGTATGTCGACCCCGGTGTGCACAATATCTTCGAAGAACACACCCCCATAGCGATAATCGGATACCAACGTATTCGGCTCGTTCGCAGCCACGGGGCTGGAAAAGTAAAAATGGTCATACAGGGTGGGTGCCCAAGGGTCTGGGTAGAGCGGGGGTCTCCACGAGGCGACCGGAACCGGCTCTTGAGATGGGTCAGCAAACTGTAAGTTGACCGGGATTGCGGTTGCGGTTCCGCCGTCAGGGATGAACGTGGGCGAAAAGACGGGCGTGGGAAATACCGGGATACTCCCGGGGATCATTGGTGAGGGAGTGCCAGTCCCGGTTGCGGTGGGTGAAACTTGAGCTGAGGGTGATAAAGCTGGATAAAGCGGAGGAATCACATAAGTGGGACGCTCAGACTGGCAGGCGGACATAATGAGCACCAGAACCGCCGTGCAAGACAGGCTCAGTGACTGTTTCAGCCACTTAATAAGCTGTTGGATGTTTCCTCCGTGTGCACGCATAAGGGTTCAAAAGATGGGTCAGCGAACCCGGTTAACCGCCAGGGGTTGAGGTGGCGGTCGGGATGGGAGTAAAGGTCGGGCGGGCGGACGGCGTGAGGGTTGGTGTGGGTGAAACATACCAGCGCAACGTGGCTGTCGGCGTGCGGGTGGGCGGAACGACCGGAGAGGGGGTGATCATTACTTCCGGCGGGTATAGCTCGAGCATGGCTGTCCGCCAGTCTTTACCCCCGCTAATCACGAATTCATTGAAGCGTGACGCCGGGGATGAGTTACGCCAGGTTGCTAAAGACGGCAACCGTTCCCACCCATACGAATTGGCTCGCTCAGTGAAATCAATCCAATATCCCAGTGGGATGGCAGCTGCTTTTTGGCCTCCTTGTTCATAGCTGGTCGTGTCGCCGTTGCGCCGTGATTCGAAATCCCAGGGCAGGTCATGCAGCGGCATCCCTGCCGACCCGTCCTGGTAAAGCGCCTTGATGTAAACGCGCCAGTAGGTCTCTGCTCCATAATCTTCTCGAATCGCTACCAGCCAATTTGCATCCATGGGGATGGTATCAAGCGCAACAGCACGTCCCGTGTAGAGCCAATCGTTCCCCATGCCAGGATCCAATGGAGAGGTCAGCGGGACGTATGCATTTTCGAGGTTGGATAGGAAATCCCAACCCGATTCTCTGGCAACCCGTGAGCGTAATGCCTGGAAGCTCTCATCAACCATATCATGAAGATATGGATTGGGTGCCGTCACAGCGTTGAGCGGAACCAGCTGGTACCTGCCACCATTATCCTCGGGGAGTGACATTAAAGAGCGGAAATAAAGGGGAGTGGGGGTGAGCTGTACCGCCTGCTGGTAGACGGCTTGAACGGCTGAGCTTAAGGCGATGTTGCCCCAGGATAATCCGTTCACCGGACCAGGCAGCTCGATGGTTGGAAATACCAAACCGGGGTATTGGGCGGGGTAGGCAGTCAGATAGGTGTGGTTGGGAGCCTGTAAGATGGTCAGAATCGTCTCCCCATCCGAGCTCCAGGCAGGCCAATCACCACTTCCCAGGTTTTCGCGCACCGGTGTGGATTGAAGAGGGTTGGTGTTCTCAGCGGATGGCAGCTCCTGCCTCAGGAGGCTGCGAATGCCATCCTGTTCACCCACCCAGACGAGCGATTTACCGTCCGGCGACCATATCGGGTGGGTATCATCACTGGTGGGGTTTTCGCTGATATTCTGAAAACGCTGCTCCTCGGCTTTATCCAGGTCAGCCAGCCATATTTCGTTCTCACCACTTTGGTCGGAAACATATGCAATCTGCCGGCCCTGTGGAGACCAGGCCGGGCTGAAATCTGCCGCAGGGCTTTCCGTCAGCATGATATTATCGCCAGGTGTGACTACAGATTGGACTTTGATCTCCAGGTTGTCATTGATATACGTTTCATAAACCAGCCACTTACTATCGGGTGACCATGCCGGAGATGCATCGTACGCCAGTGTGTCTGTCAGGCGGGTGATCCCTCCGCTGTCCAGGTCGAGCAGGTAAATGTCCCAATACCCGCTGCGGTTGGAAGCAAACGCCACCGTCTGTCCATCCGGGCTGATGGCAGGGTTAATATCATCCCACGGTCCGGAGGTCAGCCGGGTTAATGGCAGCGGCTGCCCTGCGCCACTTTCTTGCGGCTGGTAGGCGAATAAATGAGAATTGCCACCCTCATTCAAGCCCAGCAGGATTAAACCCTGGTTGAGGGTAAGCGTGCTGATAGGCTGTGGGCTGGCGGTTGCCGGTTCAGGGGTGAATGTCTCCGAAGGCTGGGTGGTGGGAGAATCGGTTGGCACAGGCGTCCGGGTGACGGAGGGGGTGATACCGGTGGGTGATTTTTCGATGGAAGGAGAGTTGGAAGGGATAACCTGGTTGACCTGCCATGGCAGGTTGGGCATCTGCAGGATTTGGGTGATCCCAATCGCCAGACCGCTCAACACGAGCAGGTTGAATACAACCAGCAGCACTACACCAAAAGGGGTAATACGGATCGTCCATCCAACCCGTCGGTTCCGCGCCCGGGTTGAACGGGTTGCACCTGTCGGTTCTGGTTGTCCGCTCATCATCGATGTCTAAGTCAATTTTACCTGTTGCAAGAACTGTGCACAGGCACAAAGCGCCCATTCCTTTGATTCTATAAAGGTTATCCGAGAATGTAGAGAAATCAGGATAAGCAGCCGGTCCGGTGTATAGCTCACTGATAAATGGAAAAGATAAACTTTTTGATTTAAGTTATGCAAAAACAAACATCGTTTTACGCTGGTCGACCACCATGGGGTCTGGCAGCTGAATTTCAACCTGTTCATCGCTCGGTTGAGGCAGCTTTTGGTAATAGACAAGCGTTTCAAGCGTGTATTCGCAGCCACGGATTGGATCTCGCAAATGCATGGTAAGCTCCAGCTTCGCCAGCATGGTCTCAAGGATCGTAGCGCGGGCGGCTTCTCTACCGGAGGTGTCGGTGATGGTGAGGCTGACGTCTGGGCGCTTGAGGAAGGGGGTCAGCTCAAGGTGGATTTTCACCCGCCCACTCTCCGGTTGGGCTGTGATTTGCACTTCGCGCAGGCGCACTTCTTCAGGTGGCAACCTGACCACGTTGGGGTCATTAAAAAAGATGTCCATCGGCTGGGATCCAGGTACTCTCAATCGTTGCACACAAGCCGCTGCTTATGGTTGTATACGCTTGCATGAATGTGCCCGCAGTCGATAATATTGCTTGCTCGGATATCCAGCTGCGACGCCTCATGCAATTGCGCGGCATTCCATGTAGAAGCGCTTCTCGTAGGCTTCTCCCATCGAAAATGTCTTGCGTGGCAGGGCTCCATCCAGGATTACGGTCTTGAACAGGTCGCTCTTATCCATGCCGGGCACATAGAAGGCTGCATTCCCCGGCAGAAGCCCAAGCTTAATCACCGTTTCCTCACCGTGAATATAGTCAATCTTCTCAGCCCCCCCATCCTTTAAGAAGTCATCCAGGAATGATTGAAGTGTGCCTACCGGTAGATTGCTGCTTGGGTTGGTGATTTCCACCAATCCAAAACCTTTAACAGTGATCATGCCCATGGTTTGTGGATTGCCAGCTGCATGCAACACGCTTGCCACCATCTCGGATTGGTCTTTGCAGGGCGTAAAAGAGCAGCCCCCCTGGAAGTAAGTCTTCATTGCGCTGGGCAGGTCTTGTTCGAGGTTGAAGATCGCCCGGTGGATGGGGGTAAACTCAAGACCATTATCATGCACATTTTCGATTTCCACCAATGCATACCGAGATGGGTGATCCATCCCCACCCGCGTTTTGTTCTTTTCCCAGATTGCCCTGGCGGTGGCGAGCGAGTGGTTACCGTCACCCATGGCAAACAGCAGTACGGGCTGGTCATTTCCGACCGCATACTTGGTGGCGAAAGTTTGCGGGTCTGCCAGCTGTTCCAAGGCTGAAATGACGCCAGATTCGACCGCCGCGTTGCTCACCAGGTAACCTTTCAGGTGACCTGAGCCGGCCATCAGCTCAAAGTCATACAATTCCTCCAGCTGCGCTTTCGACTCACCCACGGGTTCGATCACGGTGCAATCAGGATCATCGATGAGCACCAGGATGTGCGGCAGCTCGAGTTTTGCCCCTTCCCGGATGCGCATCCTGGGCGGAAGGCGTTCAACAATCGTCCCCTCCGTGGCGCGGATCAGCGAGCGTGAGCCCTTGTTATAGTCATAATGCTCCAGGTCTAATGCCAGCACGATCCCTCGGCGCAGTTTTCCACCCACCTGACGTTCAACATACACCATGCCCGAATATAGCGTGAGCAGCTGCCTGGATAGATAATCCTGCATGCTGTACTGGATGTGTTGTATCCGCTCGTCTCCACCCGGCTGGTCTAGATACACCTCCGGGAATATGAGATTAAGCGTGGAAGGCGCCTCACCGACGGTTTGCTCTACTTTATGCCAGTATTCAGGCTGGGATGTAAATTGGTCACAGGCGATCACAGCCCACTTATTGAGCTCGACGCCTTTGCGAGGCAGATAAATATCAGGTACCTGGATGGCAATGTTGGGGTAGGTCTTCATGGCACCTCCTGGCTGCAGTTGGGATGGTCCTAATTGTACCAGCAGTCCTTTGAACCCATCTTCGACACAGGTTGATCAGATCACTTGTTATCAGAATAAAAAAACCGCGGGGTTGGGTACCCGCGGTCATATTTCGACATGTTTATTTTACATACCTGCCATAAAAGCCAGTCCCACGGTTCCGGGTCCGGCGTGAGTCCCAATCACCGGGCTGACCTCAGAAAAAATACTCTCGATGGCGCCTAATTTTTGCCTGGCTTCATCAAGCACAATGTGCGCATCATCGGGTGAATTGGCATGCAGGGTTGCCAGGCGTATTGGTGTGCGACCGGCTACGTGCTCTTCCACCAGCTCGATGATCCGACTCAGCGACTTTCTTCGAGTGCGCACACGCTCCACTGCTTCAACAGCACCATCCCGTACTTCCAAAATTGGTTTGATATTCAACGCTGTGCCAAGAAAGCGGCTGCCAGTGCCAATCCGTCCACCGCGATGTAAGAACTCAAGCGTATCTACAGCAAAGAAAAGGCCTGTGTGCTTGGTGGCTTCTTGCGCTAGCTGGAGACATTCGGTCATTGTGGCGCCTTGTTCGACCGCCCGGGCAACCGTCAGCACATGAAATCCCAATGCCATGGCGGTGGTATTTGAATTGCAAATTTCTATGGGTGCTCCAGCTGGCAGCATGGCTTTTGCTTGAACAGCCGAATTAATTGTCCCGGATAACTTCTCAGCCAGCAAGATGGCTAAAACCTGGTAATCTTGCTCGAGCAGACGTTGAAAGATTTCATGGAATTTGGTCACGGTTACCTGAGAGCTGGATGGCATGACTGTGGCTTTTTTCAACCTGGAATAGAATTCAGTGGGCAGGATATCCACGCCATCTTCGAAACTTTCCTCACCCCAAATTAAAATTTGGGGAGCAACGGATATTTCATACTTATCGATCAGGTCCTTGGGAATATAACTGGTGCTGTCAGTGACAAGCGCTATTTTTGACATTAATACATCTCCTACGTGCGGATATGGATCTTTTCAGGCTAAATTAATAATCTTGACAAGGTAATATTTATCTAATTATGGTATAACCCACCCATAGGGTTAAAGTTGCGGTTTACCAGCGTTGGCCTGCCCCCACACATCTCCATGCTGGCATCGGCTGGACTCTCTTCATTATCTACTCTTGACCATTCCAAACTTACACGCTAAAATGCAGTCCTGTGTTTGAGAACCTGACCGAACGCCTGAATAATGTATTCACGCAATTACGCCGCCGTGGAAAACTCTCGGCGGCTGATGTTGATACCGCCATGCGTGAAGTACGTCTGGCTTTGCTCGAAGCCGACGTCAACTATGGCGTGGTGAAGGATTTCATTGCCCGGGTGCGCGAGCGATCAGTCGGTGCTGAAGTTTCCAAAGCCCTCAATCCGGCTCAGATGGTGGTCAAGATCGTCAACGAGGAATTGATCAGCACCCTCGGCACTCCCGAGCGGCTCAACCTGACCGGTGCTCGTCCGTACGTCATCATGCTGGTGGGTCTACAGGGGTCAGGCAAGACCACTGCCGCAGGCAAACTGGCCCGCCTGCTGCGTGCCCAGGGCGAACGGGTGTTATTAGTGGCGGCCGACCCCTACCGCCCGGCGGCGGTCAAACAGCTGGAAACATTGGGCGATCAGCTGGCTGTCCCGGTGTTTTTTGAGGCTGGTGTCAAGCCACCCGACCTGGTTGGGCATGCCCTGGATAAAGGGCAAAAAGGCGGTAACACGGTGCTCATCCTGGATACAGCCGGTCGTTCGCAGCTCGATAATGCCCTCATGGATGAGCTGACAGCGATCAGCAGGAAAGTCCACCCGGTCGAGACGTTATTGGTGGTAGACTCGATGATCGGTCAGGAAGCCGTGAATATTGCCAAGGGCTTCCGCGATGCCATCCCACTTACCGGTCTGATCCTGACCAAGATGGATGGCGATGCACGCGGCGGTGCTGCCATCTCCATCCGTTCCGTCACCGGCGTACCGATCAAGTACATCGGCACGGGTGAAGCCATGGACGCCATGGAAGTCTATGACCCCAGCAGGTTGGCTTCCCGCATCCTGGGGATGGGCGATGTGCTGGGCTTGATCGAAAAAGCCGAGGCTGCCTTCGACCAGGAGCAAGCTCAAAAAGATGCCGAGCGGATGTTCGCCGGTGAGTTCTCGTTGGAGGATTTTGCCAACCAGCTCCGTCAGGTGCGCAAGATGGGGCCGATTGCCCAGGTGTTAGAGATGCTTCCCGGCGGAATGGGTCAGATGGCACGCCAGATCGACCCTAAAGACGCCGAAAAACAGCTCAAGATGACCGAGGCTATCATCAACTCGATGACTGTTATCGAGAGGCGCCGCCCGGATGTGCTCAACGCCAGTCGCCGCCGGCGCATTGCCAGCGGTTCAGGCACCGAGGTCCAGGATGTGAACCGGGTGATCAAGCAGTTCCGGGAAGCACAGAAGCTGTTCAAGAACATTAAGAAATCTGGCATGCGCGGTCTGCCGCGCTTGTTTGGATGACGGTGTGGGAGCTCCCGCATCGTCTGGGAATATACCGGTGGTCCGCGTCCCTTCCGCGCCCCCTTTTTTTTCACCGGGCATGTAACCCAGGAAATCTGTAATAAAACTATACATCGATAGAAGGAGATTGGTTTCAAAATGGTACGTATTCGATTACGCCGTGTAGGAGCAAAGAAACAGCCCAGTTATCGTATCGTGGCTGCAGATATCGAACACCCGCGCGATGGCCGCTACCTGGAGATCCTTGGATTTTATAATCCTCGCACTAATCCAGGCACGATCGAGCTGCACGAAGACCGCATCTACGATTGGATCAGCAAGGGTGCCCAACCCAGTAAATCGGTCACCAAGCTGTTCAAGACCAGTGGCTTGACGGAGCGCTATGAGCGCTTCAAAGCCGGTGAAGCGCTCGAAGTCCTGATGGCTGAAGCCAAGACAGCTCAGGATTCGCGTACACTGAGCAAGCAAACCAGCCAGCGCAAGTAAGCTGTTCAGTTTAATCCCTCTGGCATGTCCTTGTGCAACCGGGCACCCTGGTTGATGCAAGGATTAAGGAGTGAGATATGAAAGAGCTGATCGAATTCATTGCCGCTTCGCTGGTGGATGACCCGACACAGGTGCGGGTCTCACAAGACCAGCGCGGTTCTAAAGTCTACCTGAAGCTGAAGGTAGCCAAGGAAGACATGGGGCGGGTCATCGGACGCCAGGGGCGGGTGGCAAACGCCATGCGCTTGCTGCTCAATGTGTCTGCTTCCCGTGCGGGCAAGCAGGCTTACCTGGATGTTGAAGACCCTCAATGAGCAATAGTAAGAAAAATAGGACGCCGGTGAACGCTGCAGGCTCGCCACTGCCCGGCGAGCCTGCCTATTTAGCCGTGGGAAAGTTGCGCCATGCCCATGGGGTACATGGCGAGATCCTGATGGAAGTCTACACCGACTTCCCCGAGCGGCTTCTGCCACAGGATATCCTCTACCTCGGCCCCGAAGCCGGGGAGCTCAAGTTGCTAAATCGCCGCACACACCGCGAAGGACTGCTGCTGATCTTTGAGGGGTACTCCACCCCCGAAGCGGTGGGAGAGCTGCGCAACCAGATTGTGTACGTGCGCACGCAAGACCGTCCGCCACTGCCAGACGGTGAGTATTATCAACATCAGCTGATTGACCTGACGGTGATCAGCGATGAAGGAGCAACCATCGGGCTGGTGAGTGAAATCCTTGAGACGGGTGCCAGTGATGTGCTGGTGGTGCGCCCAGAGACCGGTCCAGATGTGCTCATCCCGGTTGCTGATGCCTTCATCCGGAATATTGACCTGGATAAGCGTGAGATAACCGTGCACCTCATCCCCGGGATACTCACGGAGGAGCCTTAACCTTGCTCGACCCCCGCATGTACTGGGTGGGCTTCAATATGGTCAAGGGCATTGGAGCGGTACGCTTCAAGTCGCTGTTGGATGCTTTCGGCAGCGCTGAAACCGCCTGGAACGCTTCACCTGAAGCCTTGCTGGATGCCGGTCTCAGCCACAAAGTGGTCGAATCGTTCCAGCGGGTGCGCAAAGGCGTATCCCTGGAACAGGTTTGGGAGCGCATCCATTCTTTCGGAGCGGTCGTGCTCACCTGGGACGATGAGGGATACCCCCGCCACCTTAAGGAGATCGACCAACCGCCGCCCGTAATTTACGTGCGCGGCTCGCTGCAGGTGGAGGACGAATGGGCGGTTGCCATCGTGGGCACCCGCCGCGTGACGTCCTATGGGCGCCAGGTGGCGGAAGAAGTCGCCACCAGCCTCGCCCGCAACGGAGTCACCATTGTCAGCGGGCTGGCACGGGGCGTCGATTCGATTTCCCACCAGGCAGCCATCAATGCCGGAGGCCGCACCCTGGCGGTGCTCGGCAACGGTGTCGACCTGGTCTATCCCCCCGAAAACCGCCGCCTGGCGACCCAGATCGTCGAACACGGCGCATTGGTGAGTGATTATGCCCTGGGGACCCCGCCGGATGGGATCAACTTCCCGCCGCGCAACCGCATCATTTCCGGTCTATCCCTGGCGGTGATCATCGTCGAGGCCGGCGTGACCTCGGGTGCACTGATCACCGCCTCCTTCGCTGCCGAGCAGGGGCGGGATGTGTTTGCCGTCCCGGGCAACATCAATGCCCCGCAGAGCCAGGGTACCAACCGTTTGATCCGTGACGGTGCCCAGCCGCTGCTCAGCCCACAGGATGTGCTGGAAGCCCTCAACCTGACCATGGTCACTGAGCACCAGGCGGTGCGGGTGGCGTTGCCGTCAGACCCGGTGGAATCACGCCTGTATAAACTGCTCTCCCACGAGCCGAAGCACGTGGATGAAATCCGCCTGCAAGCAGAGCTGCCTATCGAGACCGTCTCCGCCACCCTGGCGATGATGGAGCTGAAGGGCATGGTGCGCCAGGTGGGTGGGATGAACTACGTCGCCGTGCGCGAAGCACCTGAGACTTATGAAGCGTAGGTTAGCAGTTGAATCAGATTATGTAGAAGCTTTATCTGTATGGTTAAAGAACCAGGAGGTTTAACTTGGAAGCATATTGTGTTAAGTGTCGGACGAAACGTGAGATAACAGACCCTCAAGCGGTCTATACGAATAATGGCACCCCTGCTACACGGGGTTCATGCCCGGTATGTGGGACCACCCTGTTCCGCATGGGCAACACCCCCGGGCATGCCGGGATGATCGCCCCCAAGAAGGGCGATAACCGCAAGGGCAAGCTGGTGATTGTCGAGAGCCCTGCCAAGGCACGCACGGTAGGCCGGTTTTTGGGCAAAGGCTACACCGTAAAAGCCTCGGTTGGGCACGTGCGCGACCTGCTGCACTCACAGCTATCGGTGGACGTGGAGCATGACTTCACCCCGAAGTACCGCGTGCCTAATGAGAAGCGCCCGGTGGTCAAGGAGATCCAGGCATTAGCCAAGGAAGCCGCCGAGATCTACCTTGCGACCGACCCTGACCGTGAGGGAGAGGCCATCGCCTGGCACCTGCTCGAATCGGCTAAGATTGAGCTAAAGCGCACCCAACGCGTGGTCTTCCACGAGATCACCGAGCCGGCGATCGCAGATGCCTTTGCTCACCCCCGGGCGATCGATATGGACCTGGTGGATGCCCAGCAAGCACGCCGCATCCTAGACCGCCTGGTGGGCTACAACCTTAGCCCACTGCTGTGGCGCAAGGTGCGCAGCCGTCTTTCGGCTGGCCGTGTCCAATCAGTAGCCCTGCGCCTGGTGGTGGAGCGCGAGCGTGAGATCGACGCCTTCAACCCGGTCGAGTACTGGTCAATAGCCGCCGAGCTGCGCCCAGAGAAAGTCAAGGAGACCTTCATCGCCAAGCTGGCTAAAATGGACGACGCTGACCCCGTTTTGGGGAAGCAAGCCGAAGTCCAGCCTATTTTGGAGGATATGGAGCGCTCTGCCTATACCATTTCGAAGATCAAGCACGGTGAGAGGCGGCGTAAACCATCTGCTCCATTCATCACCAGCACCATGCAGCAGGAAGCGTCCCGCCGCCTGGGATACACCGCCCGGCGCACCATGGCGCTCGCCCAGCAGCTCTACGAAGGCATTGACCTGGGTGAAGGTGCGGTAGGCTTGATCACCTACATGCGTACTGACTCGACCAACGTAGCCGAGACGGCGCAGGCTGAAGCGCGTGAGTTCATCGGTGCCAGGTATGGAGAAAGCTTCCTGCCGCCGGAGCCTCCCAAGTACCTGGCTAAAGCCAAGGGCGCCCAGGAAGCGCACGAGGCCGTTAGACCCACCTCGGTGATGCGCCAGCCCGAAGGGATCAAGGAATTCCTCAACCGCGACCAGTTCCGCCTGTACCAGCTGGTGTGGCAGCGCTTTGTAGCTTCCCAGATGGAATCGGCCGTTTTCGACACGCTGTCGGTGGAAGTGACCGCCAAATCTGATGCGCATGAATACTTATTACGTGCCTCCGGTTCAACGGTCAAGTTTATCGGCTTCCTGGTTGTATACGAAGAGGCCAAGGACGAGGACCAGGTGGCAGATGAGGAGGAAGAAAATGCCCGCATCCCCGCCGGCATCCTAGAAGGTCAGCCTCAGAAGCTGGTGCGCCTGCTCCCCGAACAGCATTTCACCCAGCCCCCACCACGCTTCACCGAGGCCACCCTGGTGCGCATCCTTGAAGAATACGGTATCGGTCGCCCGTCCACCTACGCGCCTATCCTGAGCACCATCCAGCAGCGGGGCTACGTGGTGCGCGACCAGAAGCGCCTCTCACCCACCGAGACCGGCATCCTGGTCAACGACCTGATCTGCGAGCACTTCCCTGAGGTGGTGGATTATGGTTTTACCGCCAAGATGGAAGAAGACCTTGACCTGATTGCCGAAGGTAAGCGCGAGTGGGTCAATTCGATCCGCGAGTTCTGGGGACCCTTTGCCGAGCAGGTAGCCCAGGCGGAGATCAAGATGCCCGAGCTGAACATGGGCCCCGAGCCCATCGGGCGGGCCTGCCCCGAATGTGGGAAAGAGCTGGTCATTCGCTACGGGAGATACGGTAAATTCATCAGCTGTAGCGGGTTCCCTGACTGCCGCCACACCGAAGCATGGCTGGAAAAGATCGGCGTGACCTGCCCCAAGGACGCTGGCGATATTGTGTCCCGCAAGACTCGCAAGGGACGCACGTTCTACGGCTGCGCCAACTACCCGGCGTGTGATTTCACCTCCTGGAAGCTGCCCCTGGCGCACCCCTGCCCTGAATGTGGTGGGATGCTGGTGGTGGCGAACAAGAACCAGGCACAGTGCCTGACATGCGAGACCATGTTCCCGCTCGACCAGGTAACCGTGGAGGAAGCCGCCGAAGTCGGAAAATAGACGCAACGGGCTGTATTCCTGTCAGTTTTATTTTTAATTGTAGAGACGCCCCGCTGGGGCGTCTCTTTTTCCTTGTCATTTATCCCCTAATAATCCGAACAATTCCTGTTTTGTAGCGGCGGGTCTCAATAACATCCCGAAATTACCCTGATAACTTGTTGCTTTACTTACCCCTGCCTCGTCACTCGAACGTGACCCGCCATTCAAATTTTCATATATATGTTAGGGAAAAAAACATAAAAACCCCCAAAAGAGGCGATCGTCGATCCTGCATTTACCCGGGGGCACAGCGACGCTCCGGTCTGTGACCGGACGTGTGTGCCCTACCGCAATCCCGGCAATCCTTCGGAGGG
Source organism: uncultured Chloroflexia bacterium (assembly GCA_963726315.1). GTDB lineage: Bacteria > Chloroflexota > Anaerolineae > Anaerolineales > UBA4823 > FEB-25. The sequence continues at coordinate 207,323 of CAVSBZ010000001.1, forward strand.
CAGGTTTTTCTACCCGCCATTCAGCTTAATAATAATTTTCCTTACAATTCTGTAAGGACTCTACAAAATAGTCAATAAATCGGTATAAATTAGCCTAAAACGCCCCATTTCTTAATCTTTAACAGACTGTTTCGAGGACTATGTAATGTTAATATACATGCATATTCAATTCCGTCACGTACGCCACTGGGACCATCGCCTTTGGCGGGGACGTGGGAATGCAAAGCAGGAGGGTTATCATCATAGAGGCGCTCAATTCGAGCGCCTCTACCTTCTTAAAGGGCAATCTCGTCGATCAAAGTGTAAATAACGACCTACCTTATTTACACTTTAGATATAAAACTAATCAGCTCAGCATCTCGTAATTACTCACTTAATCTCCTAAAATGATTTGTAAACCCTAATAGCTCAAATTTTGTAGGGGCGCAGGGGAAAAACTTGCTGATGTTCATCCATAATTTCCTCCCCTGCGCCCCTACGCTTTCCCAATATCATCTCGGTGAGCAGGTAAGGGCGAAGCATCCGCTAACCAATTTATCCGATTCTCACCAGTCGCTGTGGCGGATGCTTCGCCCCAACGTAATTACGTAGAGACATCCCATCGAGACGTCTCTACACTGGGGGACTAAACCTGGCATCAGAATTGCAACCTACACGTAATGGTCAAAGATAGTTGCATTTTTAATCACTATCGTCTAAAATTAGAACCGATAAACCCATCTTCATGCTAGATCAACATATCTTTCCATTAAACTCTTAGGCTCGGAGATTAAAGATGGACCAAAATCAGATGGATCAAAATCAGTCAGACCAGACTCAAACTGACCAACCTCAGACGAACCAACCTGCGACGGTCGTTATCCAGGAATATGCCAGACGACCGCTCGTAAGTGGGATCGGTGGACTGGTGGTGGGGTTGATCGTCGGTCTGGTGGTGCTCGGCTGGTGGTTGTGGCCTGTACAGTGGTACGACGCAGCCCCCTCCAACCTCCAGTCAGACTATCAAGTCTGGTGGATGCAGATGTCGATCATTTCATACGGCGCCACGGGTGATGCTGCCACCGCCAAGCTTCAATACGATGCCCTGGGCGATTACGCAGCCGATACCCTGGCGCGTGTCGAGTCAAACCCGGGGAGTATCGACCCCAACCTGATCACACAGTATGCCGCCGCCGTAGGTGCTACGACCCAAATCCCTGAGAAAACGTCTGCACCGGGGGTTACCCCCACAGCGGCTGCAACCACAAAGGGTAAGTCCAACCTGACCACCCTGCTGATCGTGATGTGCGTGGTCACCTTGCTGGTAGGCGCAGCCATCGTGATCTACTTCGTGCTACAGGGACGCAAACGGTCCGACGATATGCTACCCACTTCGCCCATGACCTCAGCTGAAGAAACCGCTCCAGTTGAATGGACGAACCTCCCTGCAACGACCGAGCAAGCTCCCATGGTTCAATTTATGGCCTCTTATAAAGGCGGAGATGACCTGTTTGATGACTCGTTCAGCATCGACAGCCCGTCCGGTGAGTTCCTGGGTGAGTGCGGCGTGGGCATCTCGGAGACCATCGGCGTGGGAGTGCCGAAAAAGGTGACTGCCTTCGAGGTCTGGCTGTTCGATAAGAACGACATCCAGACGGTGACGAAGGTGCTGATGAGCGCCCATGCCTTCAATGACCCGGCGATCCGGCAGAAGCTGGAAGCCAAAGGCGAGCCTTTCCAGGCTAACTCGGGTGGGCAGACCATTCTTGAGACTGCCACCCTGCGCCTGGTTGCCCGCGTGGTGGATATGGCTTATGGGCAGGGAGCCATGCCCGAGAGCAGCTACTTCGACTCGCTCGTGCTCGAGCTGGCGATCTGGCAGAAGCAGTAAGCCGATATACCTAAGCTGATACCAAGAGTGGATCGATTTTCGTCGATCCACTCTTTTGTTTTCACTATAATTCGCTCCCAATCAGATGGCGGAGGTGTTATTTTTATTCAATTTTAAGGATTTTTAGCTTCAGCTCTCCACCCGGCGTGATCGCAGTCACAACGTCACCCACATGACCACCGAGCAGCACCCTGCCGATGGGAGATTCGTTGGAGATCCTGCCGTTGCGCGGGTCTGCCTCGGTGGCGCCCACCAGGAAGTAGGTTTCCTCCGGGTAGTCACCCTCCTGTACGGTGACGTGCGACCCCACCTGGACGGTGCCGGTGGGACCTTCACTGACCTCAATAATCCTGGCATTATTCAGGATGTACTCCAGCTCCTGGATCCTGCCCTCCATGAACCCCTGGTCTTCCTTGGCCATATGGTAATCGGCGTTTTCCGACAAGTCGCCCATCTGGATGGCAGAGCGCAGGCGCCGGGATATTTCATCCCGTTTGGGACCCTTCAGCTCTGCCAATTCAGCTTTTAGTTTTTCAGCACCTTCGGAAGTTAGATAGATATCCTGTTCCATAATAAGTCCTATCAGGGTTTCATCACCGGGTCGAACAGCTTCTGGTATTCTTCCACGGCAAAGCGGTCGGTCATCCCGGCGATATAATCGCACACCGTACGCTCGAGGCCGCGTTCCTTGGTCCATTCCTGGACATGGTTGGGCAGGATCGCCGGCTCCTGCACGTAGGCCTTGAACAAATCACTGATGATGCGCTCGGCTTTGACTGCCATGCGCACCACCCGATGGTGGCGGTACAAATTGGAATACAGGAAATCCTTCAGCTGCCGGTTGCGCTGGTGCATCTCTTCGCTGAACGTGACCACATTGTAGGGCAGGCTTTGCAGCTCAAGCACGGAACGCACACCGCTCTCTCGCAACTGTTTGTCGGTGGCATAGATCATGTCGCTAACTTCCATGTCGATCAAGTTGCGGATCATGCGGTGGCGTGAAAGGTCATCCAAGACCTGCCCGCGCCAGCTTATACTTTCCACCAGGATCTCCCACAATGTGAGACCTTCGAGCATGGGGGTGTTGATCATCCCCGAGCGCAGCCCATCATCCAGGTCGTGTGCGGTGTACGAAAGCTCATCGGCGATGTTGGTGATCTGGGCTTCCAGGTGCCCCCGCAGGTCGGCGTCATACTCGCGGGCATCGGCGACGTCATACTCCGACTCGTGCTTGACGATGCCCTCGCGCACTTCCCAGGTGAGGTTGAGCCCAGGGAAGTCAAGGTAGCGCTGCTCGAGCTTGGTGACGATACGCAGCGACTGCTTATTGTGGTCGAAACCGCCGTGGTCTTTCATCAAGCGTGCCAGGGTGGCTTCCCCGTTGTGACCAAAGGGTGGGTGCCCCAGGTCATGCGCCAGGCAGATCGCCTCGGTCAGCTCAGGGTTGGCACCCAGGGCGCGGGCGATGGTACGCCCAATCTGGGCGACCTCCAGCTCATGGGTCAGGCGGGTGCGGTAATAATCGCCCTCGTAGTTAATGAACACCTGGGTCTTATATTCCAGGCGCCGGAAAGCAGTGGTGTGCAGGATGCGGTCGCGGTCGCGCTGGTATGCGGTGCGATAATCCGGTTCTTCCTCCGGGTAGATGCGCCCCTTGGTGTTTTTGCTGCGGATGCCGTATGGCGCCAGGCTTTGGTCTTCGAGATTCTCCAGCTCTTTACGCGTAAAGTACATATTCCTGCCTATGAACGGATATATTGGACTTGATTTATCCAAACCATATTATAACCCTACTCAATGTGAGGAGCTTTCATCCAGAGTGCCATGGAGCACCGTACCCAGCTCTTCTCCGGCGAGTGAACGGAGCAGGTTGTTCTCGACGTCTCCCGAAAAGATAGAAGCGCGCAACCCGGGCACCTGGCTGACCATCGCTAACACCTGGCGAACTTTATCCAGCATACCTCCGGTCACGTCGGTGGCAGCCGAACCCATCAGCCCCATTTCAACCTGTGGGAAACTGGAGGGAGTGATCTCAGGCAGCACCTGGCTGTTAGCCGGATAATCGCGCCACACGCCAGGCTCCATCCCCGCAAGCAGCAGCCGGGTGGGATGCAGACGCGCCACCAGGTGGGCGAACAGGTTTTCGGTGGATAAAATGGTCCCGCCGAGCGCCTGGTCGAACACCACGTCGCCGTTAACCACCGGCACCAATCCATTCATAAGGGCAGTCTGCAACGGTTCCAGGTTCCATACTACCACCTTGCCTTCACAGGCAGTGACTGCCGCGGAAGGCGGGAATGCGAGCGCCGGTAAGCCGGCTTTCTCCACTGCGTCCATCACCAGGTGATTCAATTGCACCGCCTGGCGCCAGACTTCGACAAACCCGCGCCATTCTTCTTCCGTTCTTACCCCCAGGCGGGTGTGGAACTGGTTTGCCGGGAAGTGCCCGTATGAGCCCGAACCGTGACCCAACAGGATTTGCAGGTCGGGGTCGGCGCGGCGCGCCGCGGTGATTTCCTGCACCAGTCGCTCGATTACCTCCTGGCGTGGAGTATGCGGCTGGTCCTTTACGGTGATCAATGAGCCGCCTAATTTAAGGAAAACGAGTTTGCTTTTCATGTCTTGGAGATCTCCGTCACAATCGTGCCCACTGAGCCTGCATTGAGCAGAGCCTGGGTTACCTGAGCGGAAGCTTCGGGTGTCACCGGGGCGATCATGCTGCCCCCCCGCCCGGCACCCGAGAGCTTGGCTCCCTGTGCGCCTGCCGACAGGGCTGCCCCGATCAGGGCTTCCAGCTCGGGGGATGAGACCCCCATCTGGCGCAGCAGTGCCTGGTTTTCATTCATCAGGGGTCCAAGCGCCTCCACCTTGCCCGATTCGATGGCTTCTCGGGCAGAAACTGCAATCGCTCCAGCTGCATCGAACAGCTGCTCAAACTGCTCAGGGTTGCTTTCCCAGGCCTGGTGAACAGCGCCCACGGCGACCGCGGTCGGGCTGCGGACCCCGCTATCGGCAATGACCAGGGTGAAGGGTGTCTTCACCTTCAGGACCTCGATCGGTTGTCCCTTGACAAAGTACACCGGCCTGGCATAAGTCACCACGGTATTGTCGATCCCTGAAGGGTCACCATGATAAATGCGCTCAGCTTCGTAAACCAGAGCTGACACTTGTTCGTCGCTGAGGGGATGACCTACTGAAGCGGATAAGGCGCGCAAGATCGCCGCGGAGACCGCCGCCCCGGAGCCCATCCCACCTGCAATGGGGATGGTGGAGGTTATTTGGATGCTGCAAGCCGGGATACGGACCAGCTTCAATTCGGCGGCAGCTTTACGGATCACGACCGCCAGCGGGTGATTCTCCGGCAGGGCTTCCAGGGTCGTGTTCATGCCAATATTGGGAGCGATCAGCCTGACCAACCCGGGCGGGCTTTTCGGTTCGGCGATGACGATGGCTTTAGCTCTCACCTGAGAGACGGGTGCGGCGATCGCCGGTCGCCCGTAAACCACGGCATGTTCGCCGAACAGGATCACTTTTCCGGGGGCAGTGGCAGAAAATGCAGGCATCGGTCTAACCTGGATGGGCGGTTAAGTGGGGAAGATGTAAAAGATGGCCAGTACGGAGAGCATCCACAGCAGGATGGCGACCTGGAGCGGTCGATCGGTCAGGAGTACCTCCTCGGGCTCACCCCCGTAATGTTTCACCTGCAGGAGATAAAGGTAGCGGAAGATACCATAAATCACAAATGGAATGGTCAGCATCATCACGTCATTGGCAGGCAGGTTGGGGGCGGAAAACGTATACAAGCTGTAGGTGATGATGGAGCTGCTGGAGACGATCAGGATCAGCTGGTCGAGCAGCGGCAGGGTATATTCCCCCAGTGATTTGCGGTGGGTATTGGCTTCATCTGCCAGCAGGCTCAGCTCTGCACGCCGTTTGCCGATCCCCAGGTAAAGCGCCAGGAAGGTGGTGAAGACGTATAACCAGGGAGAGAAGCGGTGCACGTGGATGAGGGAGACCCCGGCTGCCACGCGCAAGACGTAGAAGCTGGCGAGGATCATCACATCCAGGATGGGAGCATGCTTGAGCCAGGCTGAATAAGCCAGGTTGAGCACCAGGTAGGCCAGTCCGATGAGGGCGAACTCAAAGGATAACAATGTCGCCGGGATGAAGACGACCAAAGTAAGCAAGATCCCGGCTGTTTTGGCGGTCGAGATTTTCAGCCCACCGGAGGCTAATGGGCGATTTTTTTGAGCGGGTGCACCCGGTCTGCTTCCAAGTCTACCAGGTCGTTGATAATGTAAACGATGCTGGAGAGCAGGCAAAACAGGATAAAGCCGGCAATCGTGCGGGCAAGCGCTGGCCAGTTGGTCAGCTGCTTATCGAAGACAATGGGGATGAACAGCAGCCCGTTTTTAACCCACTGGCGGGGACGCATAGTCTTAAGGAGCGGTTTTACCCAGGCGATGGACATAGTCTGCTCATAGTAGTTTACCTGAGAATCCTCAATTCGGTAAAGGAGAATCGCTGTGCTCTTCACGAGAATCTGGGATAAGATATGCAGGTGAGGAAAATTCGCCTGGATTTGCTGTTGGTGGAACGTGGACTGGCAGAGAGCCGCTCACTGGCGCAGCGCCTGGTCATGGCAGGGCAGGTACGGGTGAACGGTGAAGTGGTGCTGCGGGTGGCGGCAAATGTGCTGCCGGATGTGCAGCTGGAAGTGGAACACGGGCCGCTTTACGTCTCGCGCGGGGGTGAGAAGCTGGAAGCGGCGCTGCAGGTTTTCAACGTGACCATTGAAGGGAAGGTGTGCGCCGATGTGGGCGCCTCAACCGGTGGTTTCACCGACTGCCTGCTGCAGCACGGCGCCGTCAAGGTGTACTCCATCGACGTCGGTCACGGGGTCCTGGACTGGAAGCTGCGCCGCAACCCACGCGTGGTGGTGATGGAAGGAACCAATGCCCGCTTCGTCACGAGTTTACCGGAACCCGTGCATGTGATCACCCTGGACGTGTCATTCATCTCCTTGAAAATCATGCTGCCGGTGATCAAGGATTGGCTGTGTCAGGACGAAGATGAGCACAGACCAGCGGGTTCGGTTATCGCCCTGGTCAAACCCCAATTTGAAGCCGGGCGCCAGCAGGTGGGACGTGGAAAAGGCGTCATCCGCGACCCGCTCATCCACCGGCAGGTGTTGGTAGATATATTAAGCAGCGCCCAGGAGCTCGGTTACGCCCTGCGTGGGTTGATCCGCTCGCCACTGACCGGACCCAAGGGCAATGTGGAATTCCTGGCCTGGCTGGAAGGATCAGGTGAGCAAACTGCCTCCATCGAACAGCTTGCCGATATAGCCGCGTTGGTAGCCGTCGATGCAAGCCAACCAAGCGCTGGGTCTTCCCCCAGTTAAAATGGGTTATACTATGCCGCGTCAATGACCTCGGAACATATTCGCAACTTTTGTATCATTGCCCATATTGATCATGGTAAGTCGACCCTGGCTGACCGTTTGCTTCACCTCACCGGCACGGTGCCCGACCGTGACACCACCGAGCAAATTCTGGACAGCATGGAGCTAGAACGTGAAAAGGGTGTCACCATCAAGGCGTCTGCGGTGCGGATGAGCTATACGGCCAAAGATGGGGAAAAATACGAGCTAAACCTGATCGATACCCCCGGGCACGTGGATTTCGGCTATGAAGTGAGCCGCGCCCTGGAAGCCTGCGAAGGCGCCCTGCTGGTGGTGGACGCCAGCCAGGGCATCGAAGCCCAGACGCTGGCGAACCTTTACAGCGCTCTGGAAGCCGACCTGGAAATCATCCCCATTATCAACAAGATCGACCTGCCGTCGGCTCGCCCGGATGAGGTGGCGCAGGATATTAGCAGCCTGCTGGGCACTCCCCCGGGTGAAGTCATCCGCATTTCCGCCAAGGATGGCACCAACATCGAGGCGGTGCTGGAAGTCATCGTCAAGGAAATCCCGCCTCCCCGAGGGGATGAGGATGCCCCCTTGCGCTCGCTTATCTTCGACTCGCACTACGATTCATATAAAGGGGTGGTGGCGTACGTTCGCTTGATGGACGGAAGGATTCACCACACCGACACACTGCACCTGATGGCGACCGGTTTTGACGTCAAGCCGGTGGAGATTGGCATTTTCGCCCCTGACCTGCGCCCGGTGCAGGACCTGGTGGCAGGCGAAGTGGGGTATATCGCCACCGGGCTGAAGACCGTGCATGAGTGCCGGGTGGGGGATACTTTCACCAACACCGCCAACCCGGCCGAAACCCCATTGCCGGGCTACCGCAAGGTCAAGCCGATGGTGTTCGCCGGGGTCTACCCGGTGGAAGGTGAAGATTACGCCAACCTAAAGGATGCCCTGGACAAGCTGCAGCTCAACGATGCCTCCCTGGTGTTCGAACCGGAGACTTCACAGGCGCTCAACTTCGGTTTTCGCTGTGGTTTCCTGGGCTTGTTCCACATGGAGATCATCCAGGAACGCCTGGAACGCGAGTACAACCTGGATATCATCGTCACCAGCCCTTCAGTGGAGTACGAAGTGGTGCTGCACACCGGTGAGACCATCTTGATCGACTCGCCGGCCGACCTGCCGGACGAGATGTTGATCGAGCAGATCCGTGAACCCTGGATGAACATCGAGATTTTCAGCCCCACCGAATTCTTCGGCACGATTATGGAGCTAACCAAGAAGAAGCGCGGGGTGTTTGTCTCGCAGGATTACCCTGCTCCCAACCGGGTGCAGCTCAATTACCAGATCCCGCTCTCGGAGCTGATCGTTGACTTCTTCGATTTGCTGAAATCACGCACGCGGGGGTATGCCTCGCTGGACTACCAGTTCGCAGAATACCGCCCGGATGACCTGGTCAAGCTGGAGATCCTGGTCAATGAAGAACCTGTGGATGCACTGGCGACCATCGTCCACCGCAACGACGCTTATCACAAGGGGCAGGCGGTGATTACCAAGCTAAAGGAGCTCATCCCCCGCCAGCTGTTCCTCGTCCCTATCCAGGCATATGCTGCCGGTCGGGTGATCTCACGGGCGAACATCAAACCCATGCGCAAGGATGTGCTCGCCAAGTGCTACGGGGGAGATATTTCCCGTAAGAAGAAACTTCTCGAGAAGCAAAAGCGGGGCAAGAAGCGCATGAAGATGGTGGGCAATGTTGAGATTCCCCAGGAGGCTTTCCTGGCGGTTTTGCGCATTGGGGAGGAGTAAGATCGCCATCGCTTCATCCAAGGGTAATTGGAAACGCATCCTGCCGGGCTTGATCATCAGCGTGACAGCCCTGGCCATTGTATTTTCGCTGCTCGACCTGCGGAAGTTTGTGCTGGCAATCCGGCAGGCGAACTTGCTGTTCTTGTTTCTGGGAATCTTATCGGAGATACTCTGGCTGGTGGTGCGGGGAGCGTTTTGGCGCACGCTACTGCAAAATAAAGCGACCTACCATGATTCATTTATCACAGTTAATGAAGGCTACCTGCTCAATAATATCTTGCCATTTCGCCTGGGTGAGATAGGGCGGGCATTCCTGATCGGTCAAAAAGCAAAACTGGAATTCTGGCAGGTGATCCCGTCCATTTTGATCGAACGCGCCCTCGACCTGTCTTTCGCCGTCGGAATTTTCTTAAGCGCGCTTCCATTCGTGATCGGGATACCCTTGGCAAAGCAAGCCTCCCTGGGGATCGGAATTATCGTCATCATGGGTTTGATTGCCATGTATATCCTGGCGCGCAACCGCCAGCGGGTGCTCGGTTGGATCGATCGGGCGGGTGAACGTTGGAATGTGGTGAAGAAGATTACCGGTCGCAGGGTGACAGCCTTCTTTGACGGTCTTGGCATCTTGACCGATGGCAGGCTCTTCCTGCAGGCCCTGGGCTGGGAATCGATCAACTGGTTGGTTGCCATCTTGCAGTATTACCTGTTCCTGCGGGCATTCTTCCCCTCCCCCAGTCCCCTGTGGGTGATTTTTGCTCTGGGTGTAGGTGCGCTGGGGATCGCCGCACCTTCCTCCCCTGGGGCGATCGGCGTATTTGAAGCTGCCCTGGTGGGTGCGCTGGTGGTGCTTGGTGCGGATGCTTCTTCTGCATTGGCATTCGCCCTCTCCGTCCACATTACCAGCTACATCATTACCAGTTTGATCGGCGGTTATGGGCTGTATAAAGACGGCGAATCACTATCCGGGCTGTATACCCGCCTGGGAAAGATGAAATCTCAAGGAGAAACATAACCCAAGGATGGAAGAAACTTTTCCCCTCCATCCTTCGTCATTGTTATTGCCATGCGCATATTGACCACCCTCACCTACTACCGCCCTCATTATTCGGGGTTGACCATCTATGCAGAACGGCTGGCGCGCGCCCTGGTGAGGCGCGGCCACAAGGTGACGGTGCTCACCTCGCGCTACGACCGCTCATTACCCGCCCGGGAGGACCGGGATGGGGTGCAGGTCATCCGTCCGCATGTATTGACGCACGTCAGCAAGGGTGTGCTCATGCCGACCATGTTCTTTTGGGCCTGGGTCAGCATCAGGCATGCCGATATCGTCCACCTGCATCTGCCCCAGCTGGATGCTGCCTACATTGCCCTGATCAGCCGCCTGTTGAATAAACCGGTTGTGCTCACTTATCACTGTGACTTGCTGCTACCTCAGGGGTTCATCCATTCAATTGCCAACCAGGTGTCGCACCTGGCGAATAATATCTCATTGGGTTTATCCAACCGGGTGGTGGTAAACACCCTCGATTACGCCGAAAACTCCGCATTTTTACGCCGCTATCTCCCCAAGATTGGGGCGATTCCAACCCCGGTCGAACTGGCAACAACCACCCAGGCGGACGTGGAACGACTGAAGCAAAAAACCGGCTTGGAGCCTGGGCAGCCTGTCATTGGGATGGTGGCACGCCTGGCAGCTGAGAAAGGGGTGGAATACCTGGTGGAAGCCATGCCCGAAATCCTGAAGACCCACTCCTCAGCGCATGTGCTGCACGTTGGGCAATATCAGAACGTCTTGGGTGAGGAAGAATATGCGACGAAACTGAGGCCGATGATCGAAGCTTTGGGAAACCATTGGACGTTCATGGGGATCCTGCCGGCGGACGAGCTTTCAGCCCTGTACAAACTGTGTGATGTGACTGTCTTACCCAGCACCAACAGCACCGAGTCATTCGGCATCGTGCAGGTTGAATCGATGGCCAGCGGAACGCCCGTGGTGGCCTCCAATATCCCCGGCGTGCGCGAGCCGGTAAAGCTGACCGGGATGGGGCGCCTCGTCCCTCCGGCAGATGCCCACGCCCTGGCGGAGGGGATCAACGATGTGCTCGATCACCCTGAGCAGTATCAGGGCGATGTGAACGAAGTAATCACCAGATTTTCATCCCAGCACATCGCAGAAGAGTACGAAGCTCTATTTCAGGAGTTAACGAAGAGCAGAAAAACTGCCACATAAGCCGTTGATATTCGTTTTTTTCCTTGGTGCCAAATTACCTAATTGCCTGATTACCTAATTGCCTAATTGCCTAATTGCCTGATTACCTAGTCGCCTCATTGCCTGATCGCCTTACTATGACCCCCGATAAAGATTTTCTCTGGCTGAACTTGCGTGACCTGCCCTATTTTCGCGCCATGCTCAGGGCAGTGGAGGCCCAGTTCTACCAGCAATTCGAGCTGCCTGCGCCGACGCTCGACCTGGGCTGTGGTGATGGTCATTTCGGCAGCATCACCTTCGACCGGAAGCTGGAAGTGGGCTTGGACCCCTGGGCAGGTCCCATTCACCAGGCGATGCGCAACGGTGGTTACCAATCGCTGGTGCAGGCGGACGGCGGGCACATGCCCTTCGCCGAGGGTCACTTTACGAGCGCCATCAGCAACTCGGTGCTGGAGCATATCCCCCAGGTGCAGTTGGTACTGGCTGACCTCCGGCGCGTGCTCAAGCCTGGAGCACCCTTTCTGTTCTGCGTGCCCAACCCGCGCTATTTGAGCGAGCTATCCATCCCCGCATTCTTCGCTAAGCTCAGGCTGACCGGAGCAGGGCGGGCGTATACCAGCTGGTTCGAGCGCATGTCGCGCGTCCAGCATTGCGTCTGGCCGGAGACCTGGCAGGAGTGGCTGGAAGGTGCGGGATTCAGGCTGGAGAAGTGGTGGCACTATTTTTCGCCGCAAGCCTTGCGCACCCTGGAATGGGGGCATTACTTTGGTGCCCCCACCCTGCTGCCCCACGCCGTCAGCCAGCGCTGGATCATTGCCCCGTGGCGGTGGAATTTATTCCTTACCGAACGGCTCGTCAGGCGCTATACGCTGGCACAGCCCGATCCGCAAGGTACATTCACCTTCTACGTCGCCAGAAGTATTTGAATCGGTATGAGCCAACCTGATTCCAGCGACCATCCTTTTAACCAGGATTACTTTGCAACCGGCCCGTATGCCGAGGTGAGCTTCGCCCGTTACAGCCAATATTGGTGGTCGAACCGCTATTACGCCCGGTTAGCCCGCCGGTACGGTCCACCTCACGGGAGGGTGCTGGAGCTGGGCTGCGGGATGGGCCATTTGCTCGCCTGGCTGACCGACCGTTATCAGGTGTTTGGCACCGACATCAACGCCTGGGCGTTATCTCAAGCCCGGCAGAATGTGGCCAACGGGCAGTTTGCCCTGTTATCGGCGGACGACATATGTGCCTTCCTGCCGGAGGTGTTCGCCATCATCATTGCCAAGCATGTGGTGGAGCATCTCAAGCAGCCTGAGCACGCCATCGCCGAGATGAGCCGCATATTGAAGTCGGGCGGGCTGCTCGTCCTTGCCACCCCCAACCTTAGCTCGCCTATGCGCATGCGGAAAAAGGGCAGCTGGATTGGCTACAAGGATCCCACCCACATCAGCCTCAAGCCGCCTGAAGAGTGGCTCGCCCTGCTCCAAAAGCATGGGCTCCGGCCGCGTAAAATCTTCTCGGATGGTTTTTGGGATGCGCCTTATGTACCCATCGTTCCAACCCCGCTGCAAAAACTGTTCTTCGGCCTCCCCGGGGGCTTGCAAGCTATTCTTGGATGGAGTATTATTCCTCTCCGTATGGGTGAAAGCCTGATCGTCCTGGCGGAAAAAGCATGAACCGTGAGCCCACGGTATTGGATTTTGTTAAATCCCTGCTGCGAGGGAAACCGTTTGCGATTCCGGTAGCTCAGGCCTCACCTGAAGGTACACCTCCCACTGCAGATCAAACTCAAGACCAGCCTGTGGCAGCCATCGAACCGGCTCCGGAAGAAGCAGAGCATGCTGCTCCGGAACCAATTCCCGAGCTGCGTGCTGCCGGGGTCAGCTTGCCCTGGCGCTCACTGCTGGCATTGGGGATAGCCCTGCTGGCGCAGCTCTCGCTCATGCCGCGCCCCAACCGCCCCTGGTTGCCTGGTCTGATCCTGTACTTATGTTCCGCTGGCGTATTGGTCTGGGCCGTCTGGAAAGGGGAATGGCTGCCGGCGGAATTACCCAAAGCAGAAGAACGCCCGGAAGATTACCGCGTGCGCTCCAGGTGGCTGTATCTCAGCCTGCCGTTGGCGTTGGCTGCCTTTCTCACCCTGGGAGGCAACCGCTTCACCAAGCTTAATGTCACACTGTGGGTGCTGGCGATCATCTTCACTATCGTGGCATTCTGGCAGGGGGACTTCCCCTTCCGAGGTTGGTGGAGGTTGTTAAAGGAGCACCTACGTTTCCCGTGGAAGCTTTCTTTTTCCGCCTGGACCCTGCTGGTGATCGCCTGCGTGGCTCTGGTGGTTTTCTTCCGCACCTACCGCCTCAACCAGGTTCCACCCGAGATGGTCAGCGACCATGCCGAAAAACTGCTGGATGTGTGGGATGTGCTGCATGGTCAGACGAGCATCTTCTTCCCGCGCAACACCGGGCGTGAAGCCATCCAGATGTACCTGACGGCGGGCATCATCCAGCTGTTCCATACCGGGTATTCCTTCTTGAGCCTTAAACTCGGCACCATCCTGGCAGGATTGCTCACGCTACCATTCATATACCTGCTGGGCAAGGAGCTGGCTAACCGGCGGGTGGGTCTGTTTGCCCTGCTGTTCGCGGGTATCGGATACTGGCCGAATGTCATTGCGCGTGTGGGGCTGCGCTTCCCGCTCTATCCCTTGTTCGTGGCGCCCACTCTTTTCTACCTGATCCGTGGGCTGCGTACATCCAACCGCAACGATTTTATCCTGGCAGGTTTGTTCCTGGGGATTGGCTTGCACGGGTATACTCCCATCCGCATTCTGCCGGTCCTGGTGGTGGTTGCCGTCGGTCTCTTCCTGCTGCACCCGCAGGCAAAAGGCAAGCGCTTGCAGGTGGTCTCGGGGTTGCTGGTGTTGGTGCTGATCTCCCTGATCGTTTTCCTGCCCTTATTGCGATTTTCGCTCGAGTTTCCCAGCCTGTTCGATTTTCGCGCCTTCTCCCGCCTGGGAATCATCGAGAGCCCGCTCCCTGGACCAGCACCGTTGATATTTATTAAGAATTTGTGGAATGCCTCGATCATGTATTTCTGGTCGGACGGCAATATTTGGGTCCACTCCGTCACCGGCAGCCCTGCCCTGGATATTGTTTCGGCGGCGCTGTTCTTCTTGGGAGTGGTGTTATTGCTGGTCCGCTATATCCGGCGACGCACCTGGCAAGACCTGGTGCTGCTCGTTTCGATCCCCATCCTGATGCTGCCGTCCATCCTATCTCTGGCATTTCCGGATGAGAACCCGGCATTAAACCGGGCGGGGGGTGCGATTGTGCCGGTATTTGTGATCGTTGCCATTGCCTTGGACGGGCTCATGTCGGGCGTGGAGAAGCGTATGCCTTCCAAGACTGGGTCAGCTTTTGCCTGGGGAATGGCGCTCATCCTGATTTTCATCTCCGCTGTGAGTAATTACGACCTGGTGTTCAACCAATACCAGCGCGCCTATCAGCAGGCATCCTGGAATACCTCCGAGATGGGCAGCGTGATCCACGATTTCGGAGATATCTACGGCGGCATGAACAATGCCTATGTAGTCCCTTATGATTATTGGGTGGATACCCGCCTGGTGGGGATGATCGCCGGTGATCCCACGCGTGATTTCGCCATACCCACTGATCAGATTTCGTCTACATTGAACTTCCCCCAGCCCAAGATGTTCCTGGTTAACCCTGTAGACGAGGCAGATCTCAATCTGCTGCGCCAGCTGTTCCCTCAGGGCACGGTGACGAATTATACCTCCAGGGTTGGCAAAGATTTTTACATCTACATGGTCCCGAAAGCCTCATCAGCTCCGGGCGATCTGGACCCGCCATGAGGCTGCAGCTGGGATACGCCTGGATGGAATAAATATCTATATGGCAATCTGTAAATCGACAAGCCGAATTATCGAATGATGACTGGCATCTTGCCTTCTTCACCTCCCCAACCTGCTCCAAAGCGAAAAATCCGCTGGGTGACTCCGCGGATTTATGATGTGCTGCTGCTGTTTGTGCTCCTGATCGGCTGCGGGTTACGCTATATCGGCATCCAATGGGGAGAATTTCAATACCTCCACCCTGACGAACGTTTCCTGATCTGGGTGGGTACCGACATCATGCCCATCGGGGCGCCGGCTGAAACCCTCGGTCCGCCTCCCAATGCGATCAATAACCCCTGGCGGGCAAACTTCCCCAGCGCCTACCCCGACTGCAAGAGCTGGGGTGGCTATTTCGACGCTTCCTGCTCGCCGCTCAACCCCAATAACCGCGGCCACTCATTCTATGTGTACGGCACACTCCCCATGTTCCTTACCCGTTACATCGTTGAGTGGGTTTACGGGCATTCAGGTTTCAACGAAATGACCATCGTGGGGAGAATCCTGTCAGCTTTTGTGGACCTATTGTCCGTGGTGCTGGTGTATGCCATTGGGTCACGTGCTTTCAATAAAGCGGTGGGTCTGCTGGCGGCTGCCTTGGCCGCCTTCACCGTGCTTAATATCCAGCAGTCCCACTTTTTTACCATGGACACGTTCTTCAGCTTTTTCACCCTGCTGGCGGTTTATTTCGCCGTCCGGATAAGCCTGGTGGAGCGTGCTGCCAGGAAGGTTACCGCGGATGACGTGGATAGTGCAAGCCTGAGCCCTGCTGAGGGAGATGAGCCTGTGCCATCCGAAACCATCTCCTCCCGCCTGATCGCACTGATCAAGCATCCCTACTTTGCTTTATCCATCGGCTTTGGGATTGCCCTGGGCTGTGCCGTGGCTTCCAAGTTGAGCGCAGCCCCGGTAGCTTTCATCCTGCCGGTCGCTTTTGGGGTGGTGGTGTTGCGCAAACCTGCCCGGGAGCGCCCACGCTGGCTGATCAACGCCATGCTCTACCTGGGCATGGCTGCTTTTATCAGCCTGCTGGTCTTCCGCATTTTCCAGCCCTATGCCTTTTTAGGACCTGGCTTCCTGGGTGTGCGACCCAACCCACAGTGGGTATCCAACATCAAGGAACAGCGCGCGCAAGCCGCCGGTGACATCGATTTCCCGCCCTCCCTGCAATGGGCGCGGCGTCCGATCTGGTTCTCTGCCCAAAATATGGCTGAATGGGGGTTGGGGATCCCGCTGGCGATCCTGGCAGCCTGTGGGTTTTTATGGGCTGGCTGGCGCATGCTCAAAGGTGATTGGGAGCAGCATGTTGTGTTGTGGTCGTGGGGCGGCTTTTACTTCGTCTGGCAATCTATGCAGTTCAACCCCACCATGCGCTACCAGATGCCCACCTACCCCATACTGGCGATCTATGCCGTCTGGGCAGTGGTGGAGCTTTGGAACCTGCGCAAGCGCAGGGCAGAACCGGATCCTGCTCAGCAAAATACTACCCGGTCAGCATTATTCAAATGGGCAGGTGCAGCCTCAATTCTCATCGGTGCAGTTGTGGTCATTGCCACCCTCGTCTGGGCGGTGGGATTCAGTCTGATCTATTCCCGTCCCATCACCCGGGTGGCTGCCTCTGACTGGATTTACCAGAATATCCCAGGACCGGTCAACCTGCACATCCAGGGCGATAGCGGGGTATATAACCAGCCTGTGTCGATTCCCTATGGGAGCACCATCCACCCTGACCTTCCCTACCAAACAAGTTTTAGTGCCAATGCCAGCGGAATGGTGAGCGAAGTATACCTGGCGCATGTGGCAAATACTGCCTCGGTAACGCCTGTATCCCTGAACGTGACCCTTTCGAATGGGGCGGGTTTCACCCAGGTGGTGGAAGAGATTACCCTGACACCCTCCGATGCTGGGCACGAAACCCTGCTGAAATTTGATTCCCCGGTATCCGTCAATGCTGGGGAAACGTACACACTGACATTATCCATGCCGGATACAAAGCGGGTCTTGAACGCATGTGGACCGGTGGACGCCACTCTGCAGACTTCCATTCAATTAGTCACCCAGACACTTACTGGTCCGTCTCAGTGCCTGCTCCAGACCGGCTCACCCTTTATCCTTCCCATCCGCCTTCAGGATGAGGGAGTGCTGGAATCGGTCACGCTGGGCCAGCTGGTGGACCAGACCCCTTCGTCGGGCGAGGAAACCCTGGTGTTCACCATCAGCCCGAGTGGAGATACTCAGCAGGTATCGACTGCCAGCCTGACCGCAGACCTATCCCCTGGGTTGAACGGCCTTGGGGCGGGTTACACGCTGACCCTCGATCGTCCGCTCGCCATTGTAAAAGGTCAGGTTTACAACCTCTCCCTCGCCCTGGCTTCCGGCAGCGGGACGGTGATCGTGCGCGGTTCAGCAGTTGCCAACGAAGGGGATTGGGATGATGGTCTGCCGCTGCGCGTGGATGGGTATGACCCATTCGGGGGCATCTATATCCCCGCGTTGAACTTCAACATGTATACCGATGATAGCGCCGAGAAGCTCGACCATTTTATCGATATTTACGACCAGACGGAATACATCCTGATCAGCTCCAACCGGCAGTGGGGTTCGCTGCCGCGCCTGCCCGAACGTTTCCCGATGAGCACCCTGCATTACCGCCACCTGCTGGGCTGCCCGGACGACAAGACTCTCCAGTGGTGCTACAGTGTTGCCCAACCGGGCATGTTCCACGGAGACCTCGGCTTCGAGCTGGTGGCTATCTTCCAGTCAGATCCCTCGCTCGGTTCGATCAGTGTGAATGACCAGTTTGCCGAGGAAGCCTTCACGGTTTATGACCACCCCAAGGTGCTCGTTTTTCGCAAAACCGAAGCCTACAATAGCTCCCAGGCACGCCAGATTCTGGACCAGGCTAATTTCAGTGAAATTGTCAGGATCACCCCCAAGAAAGCAGCCTACCACCCGGCTAATCTGAAACTGCCGGATATCCGCCTGGCTGCCCAGACCGCCGCAGGCACGTGGTCAGAGCTGTTCGACCCACAAGCCTGGCAGAACCGCTACAAGGTGTTGGGAGTCATCCTGTGGTATCTGAGTGTGAGCCTGCTGGGTCTGCTGGTTTATCCCATTCTACGCATCACCTTACCCGGCTTGCACGACCACGGCTATCCGCTTGCCCGGACGGCGGGGATGCTGATCCTGGCATACCTCACCTGGATGGCTGGCTCGGTCAATATCCCCGTCAGCCGCCTCACCATCACCATCGTGATCCTGATCATGGCAATCGTGGGAGCCGTCCTGGCTTACCGCCAGCGGCATGAGCTGCGCGACGAGTTCCGCAACAACCGGAAGTATTTTCTCGTTGTCGAAGGCTTGTTCCTGGTCTTCTTCCTGTGCTTCCTGTTCATCCGCCTGGGCAACCCTGACCTGTGGCACCCGTGGAAGGGCGGAGAAAAGCCGATGGATTTCTCCTACTTCAACGCCGTGTTGAAGAGCACCACCTTCCCACCCTATGACCCTTGGTATGCTGCCGGCTATATGAACTACTACTATTGGGGCTATGTCTTTGTGGGCATGCTGGTTAAATGGCTGGGCATCGTGCCGTCGTTCGCCTATAACCTCATCATCCCCACCCTGTTCAGCATGGTGTCCATGGGGGCATTCTGCATTGGCTACAACCTGAGCCATCCTCGCTCTCAAAATGGGGAGAAGCTGATAGATCCGGATACACCTGATGAAAAGGAACCGCCGCGGCGCATATTCACCTGGCGACCCATCCTGATCGGCTTGACTTCAGCCCTGGGCATGGCGGTGGTGGGCAACCTGGGCACCCTGCGCATGTTCCTCAAGGGTTGGGAACAGCTGGGAGTTGCAGGTGGGATAAACGAAACCACTGGTTTCTTCACCCGCCTGGCGGGTCTGCCGGTTGGGTTATGGAATAACCTGTTCCGCGGAGCCCAGCTTCCTTACTCTTTAGGCGATTGGTATTGGATTCCCAGCCGCGCATTCCCTGCCCCGGGTGACGTGGAACCGATCACGGAGTTCCCCATGTTCACCTTCCTGTATGCCGACCTGCATGCCCACATGATTGCCATGGCAATTGCCATGCTGGCCCTCACCTGGGCTGTGGCAGTGCTGCTGGGGAAAGCCCACTGGAAAAGCATCGCTGCGGGGGCCCTGAGCATCATATTAGGCGGGCTGGCTATCGGCGCCATGTACCCCACCAACCTGTCGGATATTTATGCCTACTTACCCATTGGGATGGTGGTATTGGGTTACGCCCTCTTCCGCTATGCTGATATTCAGCGCTTCATATGGCTGCCTCGGATTGCGCCTGTGGTTAAACGCCTGTTCACCGCAGGGGCAGGCATGCTCTTACTGGCGGTGGTCTCATACGCCCTGTATCTGCCTTACCGCCTTTGGTATGCCCAACCCTACAGCTCGGTCATCCCCTGGACCGGCACCCATACCCCCATCTGGTCATATTTCACTCATTGGGGCTTATTCCTGTTCGTGATTGTCTCATGGATGGTGTGGGAGACGCGCGAGTGGATGGCAAATACCCCCCTGGTTTCACTACGCAAGCTTGAGAAGTACACCGGGCTGATCCTCGGCGGTTTGGCGGTGCTGTTCCTCGCCTGCCTGCTGATAAGCGTCAAAATCCCCGGGGTTGAGAATATGCCCGTGGTGAGCAAACTACCCATCGGGAGGGGTGCTGCCCTCGCCTGGCTGATCCTGCCCCTGGCCGTCTGGGCAGGCATCTTGCTGCTGCGCCCGGGGTTGCCAGACGTTAAACGCCTGGTGATGTTCTGGGTGGGAACGGCATTGCTTATTACCCTGATGGTCGAAGTGGTGGTCGTGCGGGGTGATATCGGGCGCATGAATACCGTGTTCAAGTTCTATCTCCAGGCCTGGGCGTTGCTCGCCTTGAGCGCAGCCGCCGCCCTGGGCTGGTTGCTCGAGCCAATCCGCCAGTGGCAGCCGGGCTGGCGCATTTCCTGGCGGGTGGTGTTCTCAGGTTTGGTGATCGCTGCGTTGTTGTTCACCCTTTACGGCACAATGGCGAAGATCAAGGACCGTTGGGTACCAACGGCCCCGCATACTCTGGATGGAACGGCTTACATACCGTTCGCGACTTATCCGGCAGATTATCCAGCTACGAGTGAGTATATCCCCGCCGGACCGACCACCGTCAACATGGATTTAAGCCAGGATTACCGTGCCATCCGCTGGATGCAGGAAAACATCCTCGGGTCGCCGGTCATCGTGGAAGCGAATTCGCGCAACCTGTACCGCTGGTACTCCCGATTTACCATCAATACCGGTCTGCCGGGAGTGGTCGGCTGGGAATGGCACCAGCAGCAGCAACGTGCCACCAACCCGCCTGAATGGGTGACCAAGCGCGTCACCGATATTGACCAGTTCTACACCACGGTGGATATGGCATACACCAAGGAGTTCCTCAACCTGTACCAGGTTAAATATATCGTGGTGGGTCAGCTCGAACAAGTCACTTATCCCGGACCCGGACTGGACAAATTCTCCGCCTTCAACGGCAATTTATGGCGCGAAGTCTATCGCGACGGGAATACGGTCATCTATGAGGTGAATCAATGATCCAAATCCTGGTGTGGTGGCTGCTGATCACGGTGCTGGGATGGCTGGCTTTACCCACCTCCATGCGTATCTTCCGCTGGCTGCCAGACCGCGGCTATGCCTTTTCAAAAGCCCTGGGCTTGTTGTTCATCAGCTATTTCCTGTGGATTGGTGCCAGCACCGGGCTGTTGACCAACAGCCTGGGTGGGATCCTGCTCGCCGTCCTGCTTTTGACCATCATCTCCGCCTGGTTTTATTTCCGCTGCAGGGGGACCTTTATCCCCGAGCTGGGCACCTTCCTACGCGAGAAGTGGAAGCTGATCGCCACCGTGGAGGTGCTGTTCTTATTAGCCCTGGTTGGATGGGCCATCTTGCGGGCATATGCCCCTTACAAGATTGAGCCTACCGGCGGTGAAAAATTCATGGAAATCGCCTTCCAGAATGCCATCCTGCGCAGCCAGCACTTCCCTCCGCTCGACCCCTGGCTTTCGGGCTACGGCATTTCCTACTATTATTTCGGCTACGTGATGATGGCCCTGCTCACCCGGCTTTCCGGCGCAGTTTCGGGTATGGCTTTCGACCTGTATGATTCCCTGCTCTTCGCCCTCACCTTGATCGGCTCCGTTGGAGTGGTCTATAACCTGGTGGCATTCACCCTCAAGGCTCGCCGCAAGGAGGCTGAAGGCGAACCTCGACAGGGTCCGCCCATCCTCGCCGGCGTCTTGGGTGGACTGTTGGTGGCAGTGATGGGCAACCTCGAAGGCGTGTTGGAGTCACTCCATGCCAGGGGAATTTTACCTGCCAGCTTCTGGGCGTGGATCGATATTCCCAGCTTGGCAAGCTCGCCGGTGGTTAACTCCTGGTACCCGGGCAACGTTTTCCTGTGGTGGTGGCGGGCTTCGCGGGTGTTAGCCGATAAGAATTTCCTCGGGCAGAACATGATCGTCCAGCCCATTGATGAGTTCCCCTTCTTCAGCTTTCTCCTGGGCGATAACCACCCGCACGTCCTGGCGCTGCCATTTGTGCTACTCGCTATCGGCTTAGCCTTCAATTTGCTCATCTGGCAGATGGGCAAGAAACCTGCCGTACAGCCGGAGCTTGCCGGTGACTCGCCCGAGCAAAGTGTGGATGGCACCCCGGTAGCCGATGAGCCTATTAGCGAGCCCCGCCCCCACGCCCACTGGTGGAACCCGGTCGCATACGCCCTCGATAATGACTGGCTGTTATTCCTGTTTTCAGCCCTGATCCTGGGTGCACTGGGTTTCTTGAACACCTGGGACCTGCCGATTTACCTGGGTCTGATCATGCTGGCATACGGCATGGGGCTGGTGATGCAAAACGGGCACCTTGATATGGAAGTTGTTTTCCGCACCTTCGTCCTGGGTGTTGGTTTGGGCATCCTTTCCGTGCTCCTGTACATCTTTTTCTACCTGAGCTTCAGCTCGCAGGCCGCCGGTCTTCTACCTTACGTCTTTCCACCTACCCGCTTACCGCAGTACCTGGTGATGTTTGGTACTTTTATCTTTTTGGTGGTGTGCTTCCTGCTGGGTTACCTGCTCCATCAGGAGGGTGACCGCTATGAGCTGCTGAAATCCGCCCTTAACTGGTGGTGGCGCATCCTGTTGATCTGCGTCGGCGTTTATCTGGTTATTATGCTGTTAATTGCCCTGGTGCTGATTCTCCAGCAGAAGCTGCCTGGCAGCACCCTGGCGGCAACCATCCAATCGATTTTGGGTGGGATCAGAATTCGTGAAGCGTTCAGCACCAGCCTCAGTGCACGTTTGCGCGATCCGTGGCTGCTGCTGATGCTTTCAGCCCTCCTGGCACTGGTAATTGCCAATGTTAGCGGGCTGGTCAAGAAAAGGGTTGCACCGGAGGAGACCCGTTCCGAGCTGGTCGTTCCCATCACCAAAGTCACCAGCGATAGCTTTGTGTTTATCCTCGTCTTCACCGGGCTGGCGCTCACTTTGATCGTCGAATTCCTGTACCTGCGCGACAGCTTCGGGGTGCGCATGAACACCGTGTTCAAGTTCTATTACCAGGCGTGGGTCATGTTGGGTCTCGCCAGCGCATATGGAACCTGGTGGCTGTTGGACCGCATCCGGAAGCCCGCCCTGCGGGTCCTGTTTGCGGCAGGTGCGGTTTTGTTCATTGGGTTAGGTCTGGTATACACCGTGATGGCGATCCCCAGCCGCGCTGGTGATTTTGCCGGCTCCACCAACCTGGATGGCGCCAGCTCGGTCGCTTTGAATAACCCCGATGATTGGGCAGCAATCGAGTGGCTGGATGCCAATGCCCAGCAGGGTATACCCGCCGGGAGCGTGCCGGTGATCCTGGAAGCGCCCAGCGTCCCACCCAGGGGTGGCTCATATACATATGAGGGGCGCATCAGTGCTTTTTCAGGGTTCCCCACCATCTTGGGCTGGGCAGTCCACGAGAGTCAATGGCGTGGGAATTACGATCAGCAAGCCCTCCGTGAGCCTGATATCGCCACCATCTACACCTCCTCAGACGCTCAAACCACGCTGGATCTGCTGCATAAGTACAATGTGGACTACGTCGTCCTGGGTCAACCTGAGCTCGCCTATATTCAATATGTCTGCAGCCAATCCGGCGGTTGCACCACCAGCTCTGCGCTGCGCAAGTTTAGCCAGGTGCTCCAGCCGGTCTTCAACCAGGGGCAGGTGACAATTTATAAAGTACCATAAATTATATTGGGGTAAGGCATTCTCTGTGCTCCATTTACAAAGCCACTCCAATGAAGGCGGTATAATACGTCGGATAATCCATGAAAGCAAATAAAACCACTGCCGAATATGCACTGTATTGGCTGGCGTTCCTGCTGGCATTGGTCCTGCGGCTGTATCAGCTGGGTGCGGGTGCGTTGAGCAATGTTGAAGCAGGCTGGGCGCTTCCAGCACTTGGTTTGGCACGCGGTGGGGTGGTGGATTTGGGTCCGCAGCCGCTGTATATCCTGTTTACCAGCCTGCTATTCTCGCTGATCAAAGACACCAATTTTATCGCCCGATTTTTACCTGCTATGCTGGGTAGCTTGCTTATCTGGCTGCCGCTGTGCTTCAGGCGGCGGATGGGCGATTCAAGTTGGTTACACCGGGCAGGGGTGGTGATGGCATTCGGTCTGGCACTGGACCCGGGTCTGGTGTCCCTTTCCAGGCAGGCTGGCAGCCTGATGCCTGCCCTGGTATTTACCCTCTTTGCACTTGCCTGTATCTACAATCGGCGCATGGTCCTGGCAGGAATTTGCACCGGGTTGGCAGTCTTATCCGGGTTGGCGTTCCTGCAAGGCTTGCTCATCCTGGGGATCAGCTGGGGGTTGTACACGCTGGTAAGCAGAATTCTGGTTGAATCTCAGCCGGAGGAAGACAGTAGTGCTTCAACAACGGAAGCGATCCCTGCTTCTTCGATCCGGGCGGGGTCTGTGGCTTTTCTACTCACCGTAATTTTCGCTGGCACCTTGTTATTTCGCCATCCACAGGGTCTGGGAGCATTGGGAAATACCATCCCGGCTTATCTGGACTCCTGGGTAACCTCAAGTGGCATCCCCATTCTGCGCTTACCTGCCAGTCTGCTGGTTTACCAGCTCATTGTGGTGATCTTTGCGCTTGTCGGTGCTCTGCGCGCATGGCTCGGTCACTGGGAGGATCAACAGGATCGCCTGGTGATGGTTGGATTGAGCATTTGGGCAATCGTCTCCTTGATCGTACCCTTGCTCTATGCCGGGCGGCAGGTGGGTGACATGGCATGGGCGCTCATCCCCCTGTGGGCATTAGCCGCCTCAGAGATCAGCCGCGCCTTCCTGGCGGAGGAAGATCAGAACACGCGTCTCGTGGGCGGCGGTTTGGCACTGCTTTTGTCTATATTCGCCATCATTAGTTGGTTCAATCTGCTGGCTATTGGGCGCAACGCAGGGGATGTGAGAATTTATTGGGTCATCATCATCGGGGCATTCCTGCTGGGGCTGGTTGCGGTGATCCTGGTACTTACCGGATGGTCGGCGGAAGGCGCTAAATTAGGCGTGATTTGGTCATTGTGTATTTTGCTGGGTTTATTCCTCGTCGCAAATACCTGGGGGATGACCATCGTGCGCCAAAATGGAGCTCAGGAATTGTGGGGCGTTGCGCCATCCACGGGTCAGGCGCAGGAATTGATGACGACCCTGTCCGATTTATCCAGCTGGAATACAGGCTTGCGCGACCAGCTGGAAGTGGTCGCCCTGCCAGATTTAGCTGCCCTGATGTGGGTGCTGCGAAATTATCCCTATGCCCGCTTTGAGCAAACTCTCTCCACCAGCGAATCTCCGCCAGTCGTGATCACGCAAAAAGGGTCTGAGGAACCCAGCCTGGCGCAGAACTATCGCGGTCAGGATTTTGTATGGCTGCGTAATCCTGGGTGGCAGGGGGTTTTCCCGCCCGAATTTATTAATTGGCTGGCTTTCCGTAATGCGCCGTTGAGTGAGGAACAGATCATTTTATGGGCTCGCACCGATATCTTCCCTGGTGGGGCTTCTGATTCAACCGGCAATGCAGTTCCATAAATTTACCTTTATTGGATGAGATTGGGTATGGGGATTCCTGAAATTATCACCATCGATGGTCCCGCTGCTTCAGGAAAATCCACCCTGGGGCATAAGCTCGCCCAGGTTTTGGGTTATCTATACTTTGATACGGGTGTGATGTACCGCGCAGTCACCTGGTTGGCATTGAAGCAGGGAGTGGATATCGACGACGAAGCTGCTATCACCGCCCTCGCTGAGCAAGCCCAGATCGATGTCCTCCCCCCGTCTGTCGAGGATGGTCGCGCTTATTCGGTCATCGTGGATGGTCAGGATATTACCTGGGAAATCCGCCAATCGGATGTGGAAGCGCACGTCTCACCGGTCTCTGCTTATGCGGGTGTCCGCCAGGCCTTATCAGTCCAACAGCGCCGAATCGGTCTGCGCGGCAAGGTGGTCATGGTGGGGCGTGATATCGGCACGGTGATATTACCCAATGCCGACCTTAAAATATATCTGGATGCATCGGTCGAAGAACGCGCCCGCCGCCGCTTTGAAGAACTGCTTGGGCGGGGTTTACCGGCGGATTATACTGAAATCCTGCTCGCCATGCGCCGGCGCGATGAGATCGATTCTCAGCGTAAGGTTGCGCCTCTTAGACCCGCCGAGGATGCCGTGATTCTGTGTTCAGATGGTATGGATGCGGAGCAGGTGCTCGATCGGGCAAAATCACTGGTCTTTGATAGATGAACACACATCTTTTTCATCGCTTACTCGCTGTGGAAACGCACTTGCTTGTCCGGCATCTCGGTGCGCCTCTTCCCTCCCCGGAGGCAGCATGACCGAAAGAAGTGCGGCCTCATCGATATGGTCTCCGGGTGGGTATGATCATTCCCATTATGAGCCCCGCCGTCGGGTGCTGCGGTTCCTGATACGGACCATCGGCTTCACCTTGTTCGCCCGTATCGACCATGTCGAAGGGGTTGAGAATGTGCCCTTGGATGGTCCGGCAATCATGATGATCAACCATATCGACTTCGTCGATCCTTTTGTGGTGATGAATGTATTGCCGCGCAATATCGTCCCGATGGCGAAGGTGGAAGTGTACAGCTATCCCATCGTAGGCATTTTCCCGCGCATCTACGGGGTGATCCCGGTTCAGCGTGAAGAGACTGACCGCCGGGCGATCCAGGGTGCGCTGGACGTTTTGAATGCCGGCGAGATCATCCTGGTGGCGCCGGAAGCTCACCGCGGCCCACAGCTCCGCCAGGCCAAAGAAGGCATCGCCTACCTGGCAACCCGGGCGAACGCGCCGATTGTGCCGGTAGCGATCGATGGGACGATTGGCTACCCGACTCTACCTTTATCGCATCGCTGGCGTGAACCCGGTGCCAGGGTCAAATTTGGAGCACCATTCCGCTTCAAGTCGGAGCAGCGCGCTGGGCGGGAGATACTGCGCACCATGACGGATGAAGCCATGTACATATTGGCAGCTATGCTTCCGGAACATCGGCGGGGTTTTTATTCCGACCTGTCTCTTGCAACCCAGGAGACGATCGAGTAGGTCTAGACTAATAATTTAGTAAAGCCATCAAAGATGTTGTCCTGCAGCCATAATACGTAGACTGTAGACATGCTATAATCATTTGGGTAAAAACTCTATGTCAAACCACCGATATGGTTATTGATTTCACCTTTCTTGGCACTCCCTTCTACATCGATCAACCACAAGAATTGATGGGGTGGGTGGGTTGGCTGTTCTTATTAAGCATCCTGGTGCTGCTGCTGTTCCGCTGGAGACGGCTTAACAAACACTGGACGCGCTTGCACGGGGGGATTTTTATTGGTTTACTCACTCTTCTGGCTCTGACGAATTTATTCCTGGTGCTACGCCTGCCTGCCCAGGAGGCGTTAAAAATCCAGGGTCAAACCGTCAACCTGGGCGAGCTGGCGTTCCCAGTACTGGCAGCCGTACCCTGGGTGTTGGCTGCTGGGCTGCTGGGTGTGTTCCCGGCTGCTGGCATGGGATTGGTTTCGGGGCTCCTGATGGCGCTGCTGGGCACCCACAGTCTGTTCACTGTACTCGAATATGGGTTGCTCGCCACCTTGCTGGGAGCGGCATTCCATCAAAGGTATCGCACCTGGGTCTTTAGAGCCCTGCGGCACCCAATCTTCGCCACCGCCTCATTCGCCCTGGTTTACCCTCTGCTGTTCCTCCTGGATGCCACCCTGGCATCCTCCGGTAGCCTGGCGGCTCGCCTGGATACTGCCCTGTCTCAAGTGGGGGTTGCAACCATCACCGTAGGCGTCCAATTATTGGTGGCTGGCGTGCTTGCAGAGGTCGTGGCGCTCGTTTTTCCCCGCTTATGGGGGTTTTCCGGTCCACTGGAGCCTTCACCGGTTGAGCAGCGCCTGCAGAGCCGCTTCCTCTCCAGCCTGGCACTCCTGGCAATTGTGGTTATTGTCGGCTTGATGGCTGGAGATTGGATCGTGGCAGGCAAGGCTGCCACCGGCATGCTGAATGACCGGCTCGAAAGCACGGGTAAGATTGCTGCCAACAACGTCCCTGCGTTCCTCGAGACGGGCGAAAACCTGATCCAGATCATCGCCAGGGATCCGACCTGGACTCAGGGAACGCTGTCAGAGCAGAATATGCTCATGGGTGACGTCCTGCGCAGTATCCCCTATTTCAGCGAGCTTTATCTTTTAGATTCGAATGGTCAACCGGTCACCGGGTACCCGGTGGAAGATTTTTATGATGCCAATCCATCGCCTGAAGAATATATGGGCATCACCCTCGCCTTGAATGGCCTGCCAGTCCAGATGTACACCCTACCTCCCACCCTGGGAGGGGTGTCAGCGCGGTTGTCCTTCCTGGCGGCGGTTTATGGTGAAACCGGTTCTCGCGACGCTGTGCTGGTGGGTCGCACCGACCTGGCCACCAATCCCTATTTTGAGTCGATCAGCATTTCGCTTAACAGCCTGTACGATATCAACGGCGAAGGGATGCTGCTGGATGATGCCGCCACAATCATTTACAGCTCATCCAGTGAATGGGTGATGCAGAAATACCCCCTGGAATCATCCTTGCAAGGCAATTTCTTCGAAGGTACCACCCCCGATGGCGTCCGCAGCATGATGTATTCTCAGCCTGTTTGGGGACGGCTGTGGTCAGTGGTGGTATCCGTGCCGATGCAGGAGGCCCAGCAGCTGGCGCTGCAGATCGCGGCACCGCTCATGGTCATCATCGTGATCCTCTTCCTGATTGCCGCTCTGGTGCTGCGTTTTTCCCTGCGTACGGTCACTTCTTCTCTGCAGAACCTGGCCCTGGAGACCAACCGCATCTCCAATGGTGAGCTGGATAGCCCGCTGGAAATGGGAGGCAATGACGAGGTCGGGCAGCTGGGGCATGCCTTTGAGAACATGCGCTCGAGCCTTAAAGCCCGCCTGGATGAGCTCAACCGCCTGTTATTGGTCAGCCGGGGCGTTGCCTCCAGCCTGGAGTTCCAGGAGTCAGTCAAGCCGGTCATGGAAGCCGCCTTGAGCACGGGTGCCAGTGCTGTGCGCGTGGTGCTCTCACCAGAAGCGTTACCCGAGATGAAAGGCGGCTCACCCGCCCCAAGCCGCTTCGGATACGGCAGCGAGAATGAACAGTATAGCTACCTGGATGACCAAATCCTGCCGATGGTCCGTCAAAAGGAAGTGGTGGCACTGAACAACCTGAGCCGGGTGCGTTTACTCACCTTCCCGCCCAACGCCCCCCGCCCAGAAGCTATCCTGGCGTTGCCCCTGCATCACGAGAACATGTTTTACGGTGCCCTGTGGTTGGCGTACAACACACCCCACCAGTTTGGCACGGATGAGATCCGTTTTCTCACCACCATCGCCGGGCAGGCCGCCCTGGCCTCTGCCAATTCCCAGCTGTTTGCCAATGCTGAGATCGGGCGCCAGCGCCTGGCTGCGACCCTCAATTCCACCCCCGACCCGGTGCTGGTGACCGATTATCAAGGTCGCCTGCTTCTGGCGAACCCGGCTGCCTGGCAGGTGCTCGGTCTGCCCGGAGAATCGGTCAATGGGAAAGCGATCGATGCGATCATCCAACAGCCGGCATTATTGGGCCTGCTGCAGGTCGTCTCCGAAGAAAAGCAATCTGCCGAGGTGGAGCTCGCCGATGGCAAGGTCTACCTGGCAACCGCTTCATCGGTCATTGTCGAGGGTCAGCCCGTAGGCAGGGTCTGCATCCTGCGAGACGTCACCCGCTTTAAGGAGCTCGACACGCTTAAATCTGAGTTTGTTGCCACCGTCAGCCATGACCTGCGCTACCCACTCACCACGATGCGCGGCTACGCCACCATGCTTGAGATGGTTGGCGAGCTGAACGAGCAGCAGACGGGGTATGTAAAAAAGATCCTCACCAGCGTGGATGGAATGAACCAGCTCGTCACCAGCCTGCTCGACCTGGGAAGGATCGATGCCGGCGTCGACCTGCAGCTGGAGATGGTGCCGGTGCAGGAAGTGGTCGACCGCGTGGTGGGCGCCTTGCAGCTTCAAGCATCTCAAAAGCAGGTGGTGATCTCCAGTGATATCTCGCAGCATGCCATCCCGCTGATCGAAGCGGATTACGCCCTGCTACAGCAAGCCCTGCACAACCTGGTCGAAAATGCCGTGATCTATACCGAGCCGCGCGGAAAAGTCTCTGTGCGCGTGGAGCCAGATAAAGACCAGATGGTGTTTAACGTCGTCGATACCGGTATCGGCATCGCCCCGGTGGACCTGCCGCGCATATTCGAGAAGTTCTACCGCGGAGGTCAGAAAGAGGCCAAGAAGCGCCAGGGGACGGGCCTGGGTCTGGCGATCGTCAAGTCGATCGCCGATCGCCACAAGGGTCGGGTGTGGGTGGAAAGTCAGCTGGGTAAAGGCAGTGCCTTCCACCTGGCAATCCCCTTCAGGCAGAACAAAGGGGGCAATCGAAGTGAGGGCTGAGAAACCCTAATCTTCCTCTCAGAAAACACCTCTTGACCAAATCCTATCATTTTAGGTATAATCACTGATTGCATGTATCCAACATATGTCAATTGTTCGCCTGGCGCTTGAGAGAATAAACCTCAAGCGCGGGCTTTTCTTCGTCTATTTTCCAGGAGGCATTGAGTGGAAACTAAAGGACTGACGGCATTACGTATCAGCCTGGCATCTCCAGAAACCATCCGCAGCTGGTCATATGGTGAAGTACTTAAACCCGAGACCATTAACTACCGGCGCTTGCGCCCTGAAAAGGATGGTCTGTTCTGTGAGGCTATATTCGGACCAACCCGCGATTGGCAATGCTATTGCGGTAAATACAAGAATATCCGTTACAAGGGGATTATCTGCGATAAATGCGGGGTGGAAGTCACCCGCTCATCCGTGCGCCGCGAGCGTATGGGGCATATCGAGCTCTCCGCCCCTGTTGCACACGTCTGGTATACCCGCCGCATCCCCTCCTACCTGGGTCTGCTGCTCGATATCTCCCGCCGCAACCTGGACCGTGTGCTCTACTTCGCCCAGTACGTCGTCACCTATGTGGATGAAGACGCTCGCCAGAAAGCCTTAAAGCGCCTCGACGATAATATCATCGCCGCCGAGCGTGAGTACGCCGCTCAGATCAATTCCAAGATTGCCGAGACCAAAGCCGGGCGTGACCGTTCACTGGCCGAGCAGGAAGGTCTGCGCCAGCAGATCAACAAGCGTTATGACGAATCCATCGAGCTCGACCCGATCATCAAGGAAGGTCAGCATTTGGAAGGCGTGATCACCGATAAGCAAGGCAAGGTGACCAAGACTGCCATCACCTTCCAGACCGATACCGTGGTGGTTGAAGCTGGTGAGAAAGTCAGCGGTCAGCACCTGGTGCGCCTGCAGCAGGTGGTTAAGGAGCAGCTGGAGACCCTCGAAGGCCAGCTGAAAGACCAGAAGACGCGCGAGCTCGAGCACCTGAAAATGGATGTCGAGCGCATCCGCGCCGAAGCCGACATGACCATGGAAGGCTTGCGCAATCAACTTGAAGAGCAGTCGGGCACCGTGCGCGACGAGAATGAAAGCCTGCGCGACGAGCTGGTTGACCTGCGTCCGCTCACCTTCATGGGTGAGACCCGCTTCCGCGAGCTCAAGACCCGTTGGGGGCAGGTGTTCCGTGCCGATATGGGTGCCGAGGCTTTTTATGACATCCTGCGCCGGCTGGATCTGAATAAGCTGGCGGAAGAGTTATGGAAAGAGGTACGCACCTCCAAGAGCAAGCAGAAGCGCAAGAAAGCCACCAAACGCCTAAAGGTGGTGGAGGCTTTCCGCCGCAGTGGTAACCGCCCCGAGTGGATGGTCCTTACCGTCTTACCGGTGATCCCACCCGACCTGCGGCCCATGGTCCAGCTGGATGGCGGTCGCTTTGCCACCTCCGACCTGAACGACCTGTACCGCCGTGTGATCAACCGCAACAACCGCCTCAAGCGCCTGCTCGAGCTTGGTGCTCCAGATGTGATCGTGCGCAACGAAAAACGCATGCTCCAGGAAGCAGTTGACTCACTGATCGATAATTCGCAGCGCGGCAAAGCCCTTTCACGCCGTGGGCGCCGCGAGCTTAAGTCACTGAGCGATATGCTCAAGGGTAAGAAGGGCCGCTTCCGCCGCAACCTGTTGGGCAAGCGTGTCGACTATTCTGGACGTTCCGTGATTGTCGTCGGACCGCAGCTGAAGCTTTACCAGTGCGGTCTGCCAAAAGGCATGGCCCTCGAGCTGTACCGCCCGTTCGTCATCTCGCGCCTGGTATCGCATAACTATGCCGCCAACGTCAAGGGTGCCAAGCGTTTCATCGAGCGCAACCGTCCTGAGGTCTGGGAAGTGCTCGAGGAGGTCATCAAGGAGCGCCCCGTCATGCTAAACCGGGCCCCCACCCTCCACCGCCTGGGGATCCAGGCTTTTGAGCCCATCCTCATCGAAGGTTCAGCGATCCAGCTGCACCCGCTGGTGACCACCGCATTCAACGCCGACTTTGATGGTGACCAGATGGCTGTGCACGTGCCGCTCTCTCAAAAAGCGGTTACCGAAGCGCGTGAGCTCATGCTCTCTTCCCGAAATCTACTGAAACCTGCCGACGGGGAGCCCATTATCAGCCCCTCCAAGGACATGGTTCTGGGAGTCTATTACCTGACCATCACCGATGACTCGGTGAAGCACAAGGGCGAAGGGCGTAACTTTGCCGATTCAGACGAAGTGGAGCTGGCCTACAGCCTGGGTCAGGTTGATATCCATTCTGAGATCAACGTGTTGGTGACCACCTGGTATGACGACCAGGGCAGCCGGATGGCGCATGCCGAAGAGCGCTTGCTAAAGACTACCGTCGGTCGCGTTATTTTCAACCGCATCCTGCCTCCCGAGATCCAGTTCATCAACAGGAAGCTGGACAAGGGTGAGCTGAAAGACCTGATCGCCGAGCTATATGAAGTGGGTGGTGAGGACCAGACCCCCGATGTGGCTGACCGCATCAAGGAAATCGGCTTCACTTACGCCACACGCTCGGGTTACAGCATCGCCGTCTCCGATATCGGCATCCCGCCTGAGAAGCAGAATATCATCAACGAATCGCTGAAGGAAGTTGAGCTCGTCCAGCGTGAATTCCGCCGCGGCCTGCTCACCGACCAGGAACAGAACGAGCGCGTGATCAAGATCTGGCAAGACACCACCGATAAAGTCGCCAAAGCCGTCAAGGCCTTCATGGACCCGCACGGCAACCTGGCGATCATGGCCGAATCTGGAGCCACAAAGGGTGGCTTCGGACCTATTTCGCAGCTTGCCGGTATGCGTGGTCTGATGGCTGACCCGTCAGGGCGCATCATCTCGCACCCCATCCGCTCGAACTTCCGTGAAGGACTGAACGCCCTGGAGTACTTCATCTCCACCCATGGCGCCAGAAAGGGTCTGGCAGATACCGCCCTGCGTACCGCAGATGCCGGTTACCTCACCCGCCGTCTGGTGGACGTGGCCCAGGACGTGATCATCAACGAGCTGGACTGCAACACCCTGGATGGCATCCCCATCCGCAAGGCTGATAACGCTGCCGACCGCGACGGGGGTACCAAAGCCATGGCAACACGCCTGTTCGGGCGTGTCATCGCCCAGAATGTGACTGACACCCAGACCGGTGAAGTGTTGGCTGAACGTGGCGAGATAATGGACCATGACCTGGTGCGCAAACTCACCTCCCTCAACGTCCCTGAAGTCATCGTCCGGTCCCCGCTCACCTGTGAATTAGACCACGGCATCTGTGCCCAGTGCTACGGCATGGACCTGGGTCGTGGAAAGATGGTCGAGATGGGCTCTGCAGTAGGCATCGTCGCTGCCCAATCCATCGGTGAGCCTGGTACGCAGCTAACCCTGCGTACCTTCCATACCGGTGGTGTTGCCGCCGGCGGAGATATCACCACAGGTCTGCCGCGAGTTGAAGAGCTGTTCGAAGCCCGCCGTATGCCGAAGGGTGAAGCCAAGGTGGCAGAGATTGCCGGTACCGCTCACATCATGCAGTCTGACAAGTATTCTGAGCTGCGTCTGGTACGCATCGAACATTCCGAGATGGTGAGCGATGAGTTCAGCATCCCCGATAGCTGGACGGTGGCAGTTGAAGATGCTACCGAAGTGGCCCAGGGAGACGTGGTGGCTTTCCTCGATACCGCCACGATCGTTGCCCAGCATACCGGGCGTGCCCGCCTCGAGAAGGGTGATGACGGTGGCACCAAGGTCATCGTCTCTTATGAGGTGCACCAGGAAGCTGAGAATGAGATCCCCACCAACGCCCGTTTCCTGATCAGTGACGGCGACCATGTGGAGCCAGGGCAGCCTCTCACCGAGGGTTCGCTGAACCCACACCGCATCTTGCGCATCCAGGGAAAATACATCTCCCAGATGTACCTGCTGAACGAGGTGCAGAAGGTGTACTCCTCGCAAGGGCAGAACATCCACGACAAGCACTTTGAGGTGATCATCCGCAAGATGACATCCAGGGTGCAGATCACTCGCCCGGGAGACACGAACTACCTCCCCGGTGACCTGGTGGACCTGCTCGAGCTCAAGCGGGTCAACGAGGAGCTGCTGTCGCAGGGCAAACGCCCGGCGCGCTTCCTGGAGACCCTGCTTGGTATTACCAAAGCTTCCCTCTCCACCGATTCGTTCCTCTCGGCCTCATCCTTCCAGCACACCATCAAGGTGTTGGCAGGAGCTGCCATCGCCGCCTCCGAAGACCCGCTGTACGGTTTGAAGGAGAACGTGATCATCGGCAAACTCATCCCGGCAGGCACGGGCTTCGTCCACGGTCGTTTCGTTGAGCAGGTCAATGGTGAAGGCACTGCCCACGACCGCACCGAAGGTGAATTCGAGGACGACTACGCTACTGAGGATTTTGCCCTGGCGGATGACATTGCCGCCGACGATAACTTCTCGGTGGATTAAATCCAAAGAAGACACCAAGACCGCCAAGGTGTTTGAAAACAAGAATGACGGGGCTGGGAAACCGGCCCCGTTTTTGTTTAATAATGCGTCCTGTAGAGATGTTCCAATGGGACGTCTTTCCTTACCGGTATTCATCCGTTATTTGTTGGTCGCATTCGTACAAGATCATATGGTCGGGCGTTTCCACCATATAATGGCCCTCAAATTTACTGACACGATAATCCTGCAAATGCGGTCCGACTCCGTTCAAAGCTTTGACCGCAGCCCAATTCGAATAATTGAATGAACGCCAGTCGGTGGAAGAATATCCGGTATACATCTCTGACTGGAGATAGCACACCAGGGCTGCGCCAACTTTGGTGTGTGTCGACGCAGGTAAGGTGTTGTCCATAAAGGCTGCGGTCAGCCCAGGAATTGCATCCGAAGACAGGGTCGACAGGTAGTTAACATTAAATGCTTGCCAACAATGGTACGGTAAACGTTATGCCTCACGATCGAGGCATCCACGTTCATGACGCAGATCGAGATGGCGAACCCGAGCGATGCCAGCAATGCCGCCAAAGCAAAATGACGCTCACGGTGCATGATCTCAAGCACGATCACTGCCACGAACAGAATACCTACCCAGATGAGGAACACGCTGGGATACAGGCGTAAGCGAGAGAAACCATGCCAGTCGATGGCCAGCATCAGGCGTTGATAAGCAGAGATCAGGATAACGATCACCAGAAGGGCAATAATGGCGCTCAACCCGGAATATATGCGCTGCTGCCAGTTGCTTTCACGTTTGGTTAGCGTGCCCAATCCGAGGATCATCAGCAGGCTAAAAACAGCGACAGTGATCAGCTCGATGAAACCACTGCGGGCATACTCTGAATAGGTGTATCCTTGCACGCCAATGTTTGTTTCACCGCCAAAGAAGTAGCGGAATTGGAAAATCACGAAAATGAGGAACAGCAGGCTGACACTCCCCATGACGATAGCTGCCTCGATAAAACCCAGCCTGCGTTTCACGATCGGCATGGCTTCTTCCTGCTGTGCCTCGTCCCTGCTTTTTAATGCCGCATACAGGAATATTCCGGTCAAAATATATGCCACAATGAGTATGATGATCAGCCGCAGGCTCGCTTCGGAGATGCGGATGTGGGGGAAATTCGTGATGAAATTTTTCAGTCCCTGCCGGAATACCAGGTCGCCGGTTGCCAGCAAAATAGTGAAGAATGCCAATAGCGGCAGCGCGATCAGCACACCTCGAACCACTGGTTTGAGGGGAAAACGGCGAGTCCAGGAAGTATCTATCCTCATATCCCTGATGAATCCAAACGGAAGCGTGATCACGCCGGCAATAAGTGAAGCGAATTTCTTAAAATAGTCGAACAGGCTATAGCGTGTCCAGTTCCCGCCCAGGTAAGTGACCGTCAGCAGACCCAGGCAGACCAGCGCACCGATAATGCTCAGGACTCTCGTTAGCGGTTCCTGGCGCACGAAGGTGATGGTGGCAAAGAACACAAAGGGCACAACCAGCCACAAGCTTTTGAACGATGGTTTCAGACCATTCACGAGCAGCACGAGTGACCCACCCAGCAGGCAGGCGGTCAAATAAATGGTGAAGTTGATCCCCAGCGGTTTGCCCCAAAATAGAAAATCGAACAGCCACCCCAATGCGAGACCCACGATCCAAACCAGATGTGGATGTTTATTCATCTTGCACCTTCCATAAGGAGGCTGCTCAATGATTGATTGCCCGGTACAGCCTTTGATCGGCAGGTAAGTATTACCAACTTACCCATGCCTGATGGGTATTGTGCTGCAAGGATCGGTACTTCTCCGCTATTCATATCGGCAAGGAAGCTCGACACTACTACTATACATCGAATTGGGGTTTCGTCAAGCCAGTTTTGGAGTGGAGAACGGTGATGCCACATCGGGGCGGGTCCCCTCTATGTATGTGGAGGAGACCAGCCCCGTTTATATTTTGAGCCTATCCTAAAGACATCCCACTGGGACGTCTCCCTACTGCAGGCCAGGGATGCGCCTCACCAGCTCAGCCCAGTCGTCACCCACTGCCTTGTGGATGAGCTGGCTCACCTGGGCAAACACAGGCGGCGGCATTACCGATTGCCAGATGAGGGTCATATTCTCGCGGTCGTCGGTGCCGATCAAGGGGTACAGCCAGGTGACCACCTCGGGGAATCGGTCTTGCGGCACGGCGGTTGACAGGAGACCGAGAGCCTTGCCCTGATCAGGTATGGAAATACGCTCGCGCACCAGGCGGTACAGGTGGGCGTCTTCTTTGGAGAGGTGGATATCCAGGTGAAACTTGAAGGCTGCCGTAGCCCGGGCGGTTTCCAACGTGTCACCGGCTGAGACAGCTGTGTTCAAGGCATCGAAGGCTGCATCCAACCCACGGTGGTCGCGCTCGTAAGCCTCAGCGACGCATGGCGCAACGGTTTCGACGGCAGGGAAGATCGCTATTTCCTCACCGTTAGCATGCCAGACCAGGATCTCGTTGAAGAAGCGGTAGCGGGCGAGGGTTGGTTCAAGCCCCGGCTCGCCGCGCCCAATTCCGAGGGCAGCGGTGTCGATAATAGTCATATCCTTGCGGAAAGCATTATGGAATGCCATGATTGCATCAAGCGGTTGTGCCATTTTGTATCCTCCTCTGACCAACAAATTGAAATCTAAACGATAGGAAAATTATATTCCCATGCAGGCGGTAGGTCAATTGGAAGAGGTATGAAGACCGAAGATCAGTGGTACGCCAGGCTGACACCCTCCAGATAAACGCGGGTACGCAGGCGCTGGGATAGGCTAATTTGCACTGCCCCTGGCGTGGACGACATTTCCAGCAAAGATGCCTCCTCGGAGGATAAACCTTTATTACGCAAAGAACTACAATTACTTCCCCGAGACGGTCTGGCAATCTTCCCCATCCACAGGGTAAAATAAGGATAACTTGAAGTAAAGAGGAGCATGGCATGCCCGATTGGTCTGACGGCTACGTGACCACCAATAACCTCAAGATCCACTACTATCGCACCGGTGGCAACAAGCCGCCGGTGGTGTTCAACCATGGGGCGGGGGATGACGGGCTGTGTTTCACCCGCGTGGTCAAGGAATTGGAGCAGGATTATGACGTGATCATGCCCGATGCGCGTGGTCATGGCAAGTCATCCTCGGGGAAAAAGGATTATTCCTCCCACCAGCATGTGGAAGACCTGGCTGGCTTGATCGAGGCACTCAAGCTGGACCACCCGGTGGTAGGCGGGCACTCGATGGGTGCCGACACCTCGATGAACCTGGCGGCTGATTACCCTGCCCTTACCCGCGGCATCTTCCTGGAAGACCCGCCGATCATCCTGCCGGGTGAAACCTTCAGCGATGGTACACAAGATATCAAAGCTGGGGATATCGGCAAGATGATGGCCAAATTCATGCGTCTTTTCAAGCTGATGCCCAGATTCTTTGCTGTGCGGATGGCACGCAAAGCCTCTCCCACCTACCCGGAGGACGAGATCCAACCGTGGGTGGATGCCAAGAAACGGGTGAGCTTTGATTTCCTGAGCTCCATGGCAACCGGGAAGATGGAGTTTTCAGATCCCTTTGAAGCGTTTACGCGGATCTCTGTCCCGGTGCTGTTGATCATCGGTGACCGGGAGAAGATGTCCATCGTCTCGCATGAGGCAGCCCAGGAAGCGGCACGATTGAACGATAAGGTCAGTGTTGTGCACCTGGAAGGCGCCAGCCATGACATCCGCCGCACCCGTTTCGACGGTTATCTGCCGGCGGTCAAGCAGTTCCTGGGAGAGATGTACCCCGCCTGAAATATTGTCATTGTTGAGACGTCTCACTGGGGCGTCTCAACCAGTTATAATTGACCTTATGGTCATTAGGAACATATTATCCACAAAGATTGACGGAGGAGCGGATGAGCACAACAAATATATTGGATGCGATCAGAGTCGTCAAAGAGAATGAAAGGATTGCCTCGGAGACCTACGCCAGCAACGCCAAAAATATATCCAACCCATTGGGCAAGCAGCTTTTCGAGCAGCTCAGCGAGTTCGAGAAATTTCATTTTGCCAAGATCAGCGAGCTTGAGACTTCTTTGATTGAAAAAGGCAATTTCATAGCTTATGAAGGGAAAGACTTTCCCCTCCCGCCGGTATTTGAGGTAAAAACCGCTCAAGAAGCAGATCGAAAAAGTGCCGCCAGCATTGTGTTGGAAGCGATCGACCTGGAGCGAAAGGTAGAAAAGACCTATGCCGACCTGGCTGGCCAGATCAGCGACCCCGAGGGTCACGCCATGTTCAGCCGGCTCTCCGAAGAGGAACACAAGCATTACCTGCTGCTCAGCGAAGCGTATTGGACCCTGTCTAATCTGGGTGTTTGGAAGTGGTCTCCTCCATGATCTCTTTATTTTATGGTAGGTTGTGGTTGAGCGATTTTGCGAAACCCAACGTCTTTTTCTTGCGTCGGAGCCGACTCCCTCCAAGAACAGTATGGGGCTGGCATAGCGTCACTTATTTTGGTGGCGCGTAATCTGCCCTTCTTGATTGGGACTCCAAACTTCAAACAATTTCACCGTGGAGCCCACAGAGAACGCGGAGAAAAGATTCTTTTGATTATCTTGGTAGTTGTAGGTTGTGGTTGAGCGATTTTGCGAAACCCAACGTCTTTTTCTTGCTTCGGAGCCGGCTCCCTCCAAGAACAGTATGGGGCTGGTAAAACCCGCCGCGCTTATAATATCTCTATGATCATCAAGGAAATCCAGTCCAAAACGATCCTCTCCGCTTCCAAGATTTACCCCTATGTCATCAACCCCTACGTGGGCTGCCAGCATAACTGCGTGTACTGTTATGCCCACTTCATGAAGCGCTTCACCGGGCATAAGGAACCGTGGGGGCAGTTCGTCGACGTCAAGTTGAACGCCCCCGAGCTGTTACAGCGGGAGATCGCCCGCAAAAAGCGCGACCGGGTGTGGGTCAGCGGGGTGTGTGACCCGTACCAGCCGCTGGAGGGGAAGTATAAGCTCACCCGCCAATGCTTGCAGATCCTGGCGGAAAATGATTGGCCGGTAACCGTCCAAACCCGCTCGCCGATGTGCTTGCGCGACCTTGACGTTCTGAAAACGGGGAAATATTTCGAGGTCGGGCTGAGCATCACCACCGCCGATGATGACATGCGCAAGCTGTTTGAGCCCAACGCGCCCTCCATCAACGAAAGGCTGCGGGCACTGGGCGAGCTGCACCAGGCTGGGATCCGCACCTACGCCATGATCGCTCCCATCCTGCCCCAAGCCGAGAGCCTGGCCGCGCTGATGGCGGATAAAGTGGATTATGTGCGCCTCGACCGGATGAACTACCACTATGCCGATAAGGTATACCGGAACAATGGGCTGGAAGAATTCCTGAGCGAGGTGTACTTCTCGCACACCGTAAGTGAGCTGAGTTTGAGCTTCGACCGCCTCGGCATCCCCTGCCTGTAAACGACGACCCAAACATGATAAAATGACCCTGGGGGCATAACCAATGGGGGAGTTGTGTATTGCACACACAGGAGGATATAAACTATGGCAAAAGTGCTTGGTATTGGGGGAGTCTTTTTCAAATCACCCGACCCTCAGAAGCTGTGCCAGTGGTATTCGCAGTGGCTCGGCCTCAACATAGAATCAGAACAGGGAATGTCATTCGTCCCGTTCCAACCAGACAGCATGCCCAAAAACGGCTACACAGTATGGAGCGCATTCAGCGCCACCACCTGCTACTTCTCACCCTCAGACAAGGAATTCATGTTCAACCTGGTGGTGGATAACCTGGATGAGGCGCTGCGACAGGTGACTGCAGGTGGCGCTCAGCCGGTAGGGGATATCGAGAAGAGTGAATATGGTCGCTTCGGTTGGTTCATGGACCCTGACGGTAACAAGGTGGAATTGTGGCAACCGCCGGAGGCATAAGGAGGATATTATGAGACAGTTATTGCAAGATGCCGCGCAGCGCGCGATTCGTTATCTCGAAGGTCTTGACTCTCGGGGTGTGGCTCCGTCCCCAGAAGCGGTTGCCAAACTCGCCGCACTAAACCAGCCGCTTCCCGAACAGCCGGGTGAGCCAGAGCTGGTGCTGAAACAGCTGGATGAGATTTGCTCCCCGGCGACCATGGCCATGGCAGGTGCTCGATTTTTCGGCTTCGTCATCGGCGGGTCATTACCGGTTACCCTGGCTGCCAACTGGCTGGCAGGCGCCTGGGACCAGAACTCAGCGTATTACAACGCCATGCCTGCCACCGCCTATCTCGAGCAAATCGCCCAGGGCTGGATCCTCGACCTGTTCGGTCTACCGCCAGAGTGTGAGGGGGCTTTCGTCACCGGGGCAACTATGGCCAACTTCACCGCCCTGGCAGCCGCCCGAAACGTCGTGCTCACGCGCATCGGCTGGAACGTTGAGGCCGATGGTCTGTTCAGTGCTCCGCCGATCACGGTGGTCGTTGGCGCCGAGGCCCATCCCTCGCTGATCAAATCGCTGGGAATGTTGGGTCTCGGCCGCAGCCGCACAATCAAGGTGCCCACCGACTCGCAGGGTCGGTTTACCGCCGAAGCGCTGCCTGCTTTGCCAGGTCCTAGCATTGTGTGCGTGCAAGCCGGCAACGTCAACACCGGCGCGTTTGACCCGATTGCCGAGATCTGTGAAGCGGCGCACCGCCAGGGAGCATGGGTGCATGTGGACGGTGCCTTCGGTCTGTGGGCTATGGCCGTCCCATCCATGGCGAAGCTCACTGCCGGCATGGACCAGGCTGATTCGTGGGCTACCGACTTCCACAAGTGGCTCAACGTGCCCTATGACAGCGGGTTGGCGCTGGTGCGTGATGCTGATGCGCTGTGTGCCGCCATGGCCGTCACTGCCGAATATCTCCCCACCGACAGCCCGTTCCGCAACCCATCTGACTTCGTGCCCGAGTTATCACGGCGCGCCCGCGGGGTGGAAGTGTGGGCTGCCTTGCAGGCGCTTGGGCGAAGCGGTGTGGCTGATATGGTCGACCGTAACTGCCGCCAGGCCCGCCGGTTTGCCGAAGGACTGCAGTCTGCCGGCTACGAGGTGCTCAACGATGTGGTGCTCAACCAGGTGTTGGTCGCATTCGGCGATGCCGAACAGACCCATCGGGTGATCTCAGGCATCCAGAACGATGGCACCTGCTGGTGTGGAGGCACCGTGTGGCATGGTCGCACGGCGATGCGCATCAGCGTCTCCTCCTGGGCAACCACCGACGAGGATGTGGAGCGGTCGTTGGCGGCCATACTGAAGGTGGCGGGGAAGAGTAGCTAGTAATGAACGGGTCGTTGGGATGAGGCTTTTTAACAATGAATTCACCGAAACGAACTATCAAAGCTCTGGGCGAGGTTTCCATCCGCGTGACGGACCTCGACGCAATGCACAAATTTTACGCAGAAGTGGTGGGGCTCGAGGTGTTGAGGCGGGAAGAGAACTTCGTGTTCTTCAAGATTGCCGAGGGTTATGGCGGTCACCCGCAGGTTCTCAACCTGTTTATTGCCACCGAGCGCTGGTTGCTGGAAAGCAAATCTCCACTGCTCAACCCGGAAGGGACGACACTGCACCACATCGCGTTCAACATCGCGCTGGAAGATTACGAAGCCGAGAAGATGTATCTTGAGGGGCAGGGATTGAAGGTACATGCGGTAGAACACGAATGGTTGCACGTCCGCTCGCTATACATCACCGACCCCGAGGGGAACCTGCTGGAGCTGGTGTGCTACGATAGAAGCCTGGTATAGAGCCCATGTTTCTTCGTCTGCCCGGCAAAGTAAGTTGTGATAGGTAGTATGTCTTCAACCAAAGTCCGTCACGCCTTGGTTCATCTGGGTATGATGTATTTGTAGAGACGCCCCGCCGGAGCATCTACCTGTTCTGGTCAGCAACCTTCCACCACAGGTACGTCGCCGCCATCCCCACCAGGCAGGTAACCAGCACCACCCCGAAGCTGACCGCTGCGACGGGGGTTTTCCCCTGCGCGTACAACATCGGCACAACCAGGGGGAAGGTATCGCCCCGCCCGATTACCATCGCCAGGTTCGCCGCCATCAGCGCTAACACTGCCACACCCACCGGCAGCAGGTAACCTCGCCCAACGCTGGCGAAGAATGCAAAGGGTATCGCCACCATGATCACCAGGCAAGCGGTGACCAGCACGAGCCCACTGCCCTGTAGGATCACATGGAGCGAGCCTCCCGGGAATTGGAGCAACGCCCCCATCACCAGGCTCACAATGAAGATGACCGCCGTTATGACCACCGACCAGATTGCCACCACGATAAATTTTGCCAGGATAATGCTCGCCCGCTGCACCGGCACCGCCAGCATGTCTTTCAGCGTGCCATCCACGAATTCGCGGCCAAATACCCAGCTCACCACCAACACCAGCACGAAAAACTCACCGGCTGCCACCATCTGACCCACCACGCCCATGTAGGTAGGCCAGTCGGTTGCTGCATATTGGACCAGGCTGGC
Source organism: uncultured Chloroflexia bacterium (assembly GCA_963726315.1). GTDB lineage: Bacteria > Chloroflexota > Anaerolineae > Anaerolineales > UBA4823 > FEB-25. Next base: position 250,626 of record CAVSBZ010000001.1, read on the forward strand.
TTTGGCGCTGATCAGACCCAATCTGCGCGAGATCTCCGGATTCTTGGCTACGAATAGCAGGAAGGCGATCCCGAAGGGCATAAACAGTGATCCCAATGAGGTCCACAGTGGCATGCGTGAACGGATGGCTTTACGCAGCTCAATCCAAACCATATCCGCCAGGTTACTCATTTTGCGCCTCTCCTTCCATCCCCACCAGCCTGAGGAAGTACTGCTCCAGCTCCTCTTCCTCTACCAGCAGCTGGGTTGGAGGGTACCCGGCCTCCACCAGCATCCGGTTGATGTCATCCGGGTGTTCAATTGCAGCCGCACTGTTGAGCTCGATGCTCCCATCTGGCAGGATTTCAGCCGCCTCACCAGCGGCCGCCAACAATCGCCGGGCTGACTCAGCATCGCCTGCCCGCAGCAGCAGCCGTCGGTTGCGGTTCCGCTCTAGCTCGTCGATGTTCAACTCCTGCAGCAGGTGACCCTGGTGGATGATCCCTATCCGCCCGGCAAGGCGTGAGACTTCAGCCAGGATGTGGCTGGACATGAACACCGTCCCGCCGCGCTCATGGGTGAGCTCGAGCAGCAGCTGGCGGATCTCGACGATCCCCGCCGGGTCCAGCCCATTGGCCGGTTCATCCAGGATGAGCAGCCTGGGATTGTGGAGCATCGCTTTAGCCAACCCCAGCCGCTGCGCATTGCCGTGTGAAAGTGTACCCGTCCGCCGGTTGGCGTAGGCGGCCAGTCCCAGCCTTTCGATGGTTTGCCCAACCGCCGACTTCGGTGTGCCCGGGTGCAGGCGCCGACTCACCTCCAGGTTCTCGTAAACGGTCAGCTCCGGGTAGGCATGCGGGTCCTCCACCATGTAGCCCACAGCTTCCCAGGGCTCACGGTTGCCGACACGCACCCGGGTTTGAAGCACATTGACGTATCCGGTGGTAGGCTTGATCATCCCCAGCAGCATGCGGATGGTGGTGGTCTTGCCTGCGCCGTTCAAGCCCAGGAAAGCATAGATTTCTCCTTCACCTACCTGCAACGAAAGCTGCTCAACAGCCCTTACATCCCGGTAGCGCTTCCCGAGGTCGTTTGTCTCAATCGTCAATTTCATATCCGCTTCCCTTCTGCTGGTTCAGCGACGAAATGATTATAGCCGAATCTGCTGTAGCGATGCCCACCGGGGCGTATATTCTCGCAGTGGGGTCACTATTTTGGATTTCACATGTGGAAGGTTGGATACTTGACTCACTTTCAATCTGATGTATAGTTTATTTGGGTAGAATTATTCACCCCGGACATCAAAATGCACACCTCCTCTTCTGGGGTGAGTTTTGGGAGGGGTTAGCCCATGTCTAAAAGAGTAAAGCTCGTTCTATTGGCCACGATTTTGGTCCTGGCGATCCCTGTTTACACTGCGATCGCCCTGCCCTTCGCCTTCATCAGCTACCTCCCGCTGGTCTCAAAATACGTTCCCCCCACCGCAACCCCAACCTTTGCTCCCCTTCCCACCCCACCGCCGCCTATACACACCACCGGAAATGTCGTTATCCTTCATATTGCCTATTTCGGCACGGGCGAGGGTGAGGCGGATGAAAATGTCGATATCCGCAATGACGAGGCTTATCCGATTCAGCTGGCTAATTGGACGCTGAACGATAGTTCTGGCGTGCATCAGTTCACTTTCCCGAGCTTTATCATCCTACCGGGGCAGGTGTGTAAGATCTATACCAATGAAAATCATCCCGAATGGTGTGGGTTTAATTTTGGGTCGGAGAGCCCCATTTGGGATAATACCTGCGGAGATTGTGCCTTCTTGCGTGACTCGTCTAACCAGCTCACCGACCAGTATTGTTATGTGTGGTAGTTCTTCGTATGCGTATTTAACTGTAGGGGAGCACCAGTCCGGTTGGTTTGCAACCGGAGGGGTGGGATGAAATAGTTAAGCTCTGAAATTTTTTCCTGCGCCTCTTCTTTGGCCAGGTTTTTATAGAAAAGGATCCATTCTCGGTACGATTGCGACCCATCAGCTCTTTTTCGCCAGCTTGCGGATGCGCTCCAGGTTGAGCTCGCCGGATGCGCCCCAACCGGCAGTGCCCTCGGGCACCGATGGGCGGAACTGTTCGTAGAGCTTGAAGGCACGCTGCTCGAGCTCCTGGGGAGGGTAAGTCTGCGCCAGGCTCTCCATGGCAGCCTGCACCTCACCCAGCGCGGCACCGAACTTCTTCTCCAGGTAGCGCTCGACGCTTGCCGGGTCGATGGCTTCCCCTTTCGCCGTTGCCCGCAGACCGCTCTCGGTTTGGATCGCCGGCACCATTCTGCCCACCACTTCCACCATGCGCGTTTCACCTGCCTGGCGTTGGGTGGGTTTTTCGGCAATTTTCGCATCCAGCTCGGTTTCGGACGGCGAAAAAATGCCCAGGCGCTGACCTTTGGACTGGGCGTTGAGCCCCGCCATGGCTTTGCCGAAGGTCAGGGCTTCGTCATGCTGGTAACCGAGCCTTTCAGCCACGATGACGCCCCACAAAGTGAGCACCGGGGCACGGTTGATCTTAATGCTTTCTGCCATGCTGCTTTCCTCCTTCAACCAAGAAAATCAGTTTCTTCTCATAGCGGTGAGATACTTCTAACCATTAAAAGTTATTCCTCCAGCCACCACCCAGGCTTGATGCAGGCGTCGGTCACTACCCGGGTTAATCGTGTAAGAATCTCCTCTGCTAGTACTCCATCAACCACCTAAGCTCATTTTGGAAGTGATATTTCCTATATCCGCTTTTAATGAGCCACTCCAAGATCAACCCGGACGCCTAGAATTCGAGCAGAAAGTTATGGGGATAATACACAGCGGAAACCAACAGAGTAAAATTCACTTCCTGGATCTTGTGGCCAACGGTCCGTCACTTGCAATAGGGACCAATTTGTATTCCAACTACCACCTCGCAGTACCTTCTCGATACCACTGGACGGGCCAGTCGGATTAGCATACGGAGAAGATCGATAATAATCAGCCCCATACCAGTCACTCACCCACTCAGCTACATTACCAGCCATGTCCAACAGACCATAGGGGCTGGCGCCCAGCGGGTAATTACCCACACGGGAAGTGTCGTTTAAACATGGTCGGTTTTCCTCGAGATAGTAGAAGTTCGCTTTCGTGCAATCTGGGGGCTGGTCACCCCATGGGAAGAAGCGCGTGTCCCAAACGCCACGGGCTGCCTTTTCCCACTCCGCTTCAGTGGGCAGCCGTTTCCCACTCCATAAACAGTAGTTTTGAGCATCCTCCCATGTGGAATAGAGCACTGGATAGTCGGCGAAGGCAGGGTTGTTGTAATAGGATTGATGAGTGCTGGAGTTGAAGCTAGAAGGGGCCGTGCAAGCTCCTTCCTCCACGCACTTTGCAAATTGAGCGTTAGTCACTTCGAAATTATCAATAAAATACCCATCCAGCCAGATACCGTGCAGGTATTCATTATCGTCTTCGCATACTCCAGGTGCCGGGTAGCAACCCATCTGGAACTCGCCCTCTGCGACGTACGCCATATAGGTAGGGTCATTCTTCACCAATGGTAGATAAATGTGATGAATTTGATCTGGCCCATCCAGTGGTGATTGCACCCAACGTGTAGCCGGAAGTATGAACGAAAACCCTAGAATAATGCTGAACCAATGGCTAAACAGTGTATTCATCCTGGTTTTCTCCAAAATCCAATCTGCAAGCGGAAGAAATTTGATTTTTATACGATTGAGTGTATCTATTGTATCATTGTAATAATGAGCCTCATCTTGTACCTGATTGAGGGTTAGCGACCAGATTTCTGCTTGCGCAAAGGCATGCCAATTCCTGAGCACCCGGATCACATCATCTCAGACTTTGGTGGATGCCTGGGCAAGACAATCCACCTAGCGCGCCGGATCATTTGTATAGACGCCCCGCTGCGGCGTCTCTATAGGACGGGGTTACGTGCTCACTTCGCCAGCTTGTGGATACGCCGCAGGTTGAGATCGCTGCTTGTTTCTCGCTACGCCGTGTAGTGGTGATGTCTCTTATTTGCATTTTTTAGGAAATGCTATTATATTTATTTGTGAAGACATGTACTAACTCGGTTTCTCCTTATCTTCTTGAAAGACAGCTCGCTGATTACCGGGGATGGGCAGGCAGCTGTTAGTTATCCATTTATCGGTGTGATGTCTAAAACGCAATCGTAGGTATTGATAAGCCCGTTATTGGGCCGCGTAGCTACCCGAATGGATCAAGTAAAGGAGACAATTATGTATATAAAAATAGACCCCTCGCGTTTACTAAAAATCGCCCTGGTCGTATGCTTGCTCATCCTGGTGAGTGCCCTGACCACCGCCTGGGTGCAGGCAGGGGAAGGCAGCAATCAAAACGAAGCTGATGCCCCGCTTGCCCCTGATGATGACGTTCAGAACTACATCCCCTTACAAGGCCGGCTGACCGACCCCTCAGGTAACCCGCTGAATGGAGATTTTACCATTGCCTTTCGCTTGTATACAGAATTCAATGGCGGCACAGCTTTGTGCTTAGACACGAACACGGTAACGGTTACGAACGGCTACTTTAACACCGAGATCTGGGGAAATTGTCAGGATTCCATGAACGGTCAGCAGCTTTACCTGAGTATAGAAGTGGAAGGTGATGGAGAGATGTCGCCCCGTCAGCCCATTTTTGCCGTCCCCTATGCCTGGAGCTTGCGCCCCGGTGCCGTCATTATTGGCACGGTGGGTCCCGATGCGATCCTGCATATTGAGAACAATGACCCAAGCGGGCGCGGGCTGCGGGCGTACGCCATGTCACTCACCGGCACTAATTACGGCGTGGTCGCGGCTGCCAGGTCTCCTGATGGTTATGGCGCCTATATCTACAATAACGGCGGCGGCGTTGGCTTGCGCGCTGAAAGCAATACCGGGGTGGCGATAAAAGCCACCGGCACCGGTATCATCCAGAGCTCCGCTCCTTCCTACGTGTGGGTCAGCGGCAGCGGGCTGCGACCCTACCTCCAGTCTGATAGCACGGTCATCAATATGGACACGGTGGGTGGGGCACAAGTGCTGCGGGGTGCCACCGCCGGCACGAAAAATGTGATGCTGCCCATTGCCATCACCGGACCGCTGTACGGGCAAAATGTCACCGTCACCGGGCTGGACGTGTATTATTCCTGCAACACCGACCTCGACGTCATCACCTCAATCTTGCTGCGCCGCCAGACCGGGGTGTGCAGCGGCGCTTCGTGTTATGCCACCATCCTGGCGGATTTTACCGATTACAGCTGCGAAGATAGCGTTTATCCTACCGGCTGCGTCCAGCATTGGGACCTCACCACCAATAATGTCCTGTCAGAGGATTCAGGCGTCCTTTACCTGACTCTCGAGCTGGCTTTCAGCGGCGCCACCAGCTGGGTCGATATCGGCGGTGTACGTCTCACTTTGGAACACGAGTGAGCCGGGGTGCACCATGAGACGTAAACGAGTTTTCATCTCTGTGCTGATAATACTGCTGCTCCTGGCGGCGCAGGTAGCCTACGCCATGTCGTCGGCGAACTATCGCATCGATTGGACCAACCTGCTCACCGGCAGCGGCGGCTCTGGCGGCTCAGGCAGTTATGCCGCCGATGTCACCGTGGGTCAGACGGCTTCCAAGGTGTCTGCCAGCGCCAGTTACCAGGTTAGCCTGGGCTATTGGACCGGGCGACCGCCAAACGTTGCGGGCTTCCTGATCCACTTGCCGTTGGTCAGGCGCTAACGCCGCGCCGCAGCTTGTACCGGCAGATCCTATAGACGCCTCCCGCCGGGGCGTCTATCTGTGCATTGCTCCTCCGCTAATTCCCGTTTTTGGGGATTTGCATCCCGAATGCCCTTTTTCGGGAGAGGGGAGGCTTGGTCCCCCCTGGTGTTTGGGGAGAGGAGGGGGTATTCTCTATATTGTCCCGGGCTCCAGCGCCATCATTCGCTCAGCTCGAGCGTCTCCGCAACCCTGGACCTTGCCGAGATGCTCATTTCCATCCCCACGGATAAAGCCAAAACCGCAATCAGCATCCCCACGGTGGCGATGAAATACGGGTTGAGCAGGCTGCCATTATTAAAATCCTGGCGGTGGACGATGCTGCCGATCACCATCAGCACCTGCCCCAGGGCAATCGCCTGCATGGAATAGCGCCAGGCACTCCAGCAAATCTCTCTGGATAGAACTAAACCAAGAACTGCAGTAAGCGCTCCCCAGGCGCAGACCGTGCGGGCGGTGAGCGGGGTGAGCTTCCACGGCCAGATGGAAATCAGCCAGGGCGGGTTGATGAAGCTGACCAGCCAGAATAGCAGGGTGAGTATGCCGACCACGCCGGCAATCTGCCGCACCCATTTGGGCACTTCCCGATCGTGGGTCTCCAGCGTGCCGGGATCGGTGACCCGGTTGTGGTACCACAGCCAGGGCACCAGGAATGGGGTGATGATGTAGATCACCAGCCACGCCATAAAGGCGAAGTTGGAGTGGATGAAGCGGTCGTAATGCAGCAACGTCACCAACAGCATGCTGGCGGCGAAGGCAGTGACCGGCAGCAGGCTGATCTGCACCCGGTGCCACAGCCGTCCGAAGATGGCGAACAGGAACATGTAGGCGCCTGAGAGATACCCGGCGCCCATGAACACCGCCATGATCTGGGGCTTGATCTCCCAGGCGAAGCTCGTTTTGGTGGTTTGAGGGAAGATGTAGAGGATCACGAAAGCCGTCACCAGCACCAGGTCTACGGCTGCCAGGACGATGCGGGTGATTGGGAAGATACGGTCATCACGGATGTTAGGACTCATTTTATTTTCCTCCTGTTGAGCCTGTAGATGGATGAAGTTGTGTCTCCGATGCCAGAACGATAATCTGACTAATCGGATGAAGTATATTATAAAATAAATTTGTCAAGCGTGCTATGGGAGAATGTGTAGAGGCATCGTATTTGGACTTCTCTACACGGATAAATCCAGGTTGGGTTTCGGGCGGACCAGTAGGGGCGACCCGCCCGATAGCGTCGAGAATTCGTGGACAGCCAGGATTGAACGGCAGAAAGGAATGAAGACGGTCTTGAAGGGTCGCCCGTACAAAAAAGAGCCTGCCCCCCACTGCTCTTGGAGGGGGCCTGCCCCCCACTGAATCTGGAGGGGGAAGCCCCGGTGGGGCGGCTGATTTACGTGTGTTGAATGCAGGCGTTGAAGGAGCATTAGAAGATTAGCGAAATTTATTCTCGTTATGCGGATCCAGCAGATTGACGAGGAGCTCGGCGGTGGTGAGCTGCCAGGTATCTTTGAGGCGAGTGTGGCAGGAGATGGCAATCTTTCCGCAGGGCTGTTGTTTCAGGGTGAGGTCGCCCACTTTGAGGAGGGCTTGCAGGTCTAATTCTCCTCGCTGGGATAAATCTACATAGAGCGTCTGGATGACGGATTTCCACACACCGGTGTGCTGCCAGCGGTGGTAGCGCTGATAACAGGTCTGCCAGGAAGGGGAAGCGGAGGGAATGTCATACCAGGGAATGCGAGAGGTGAGCTTGAGGAAGATATTCTCGAGGACCTGACGGTGATCGATGGATGGGCGGCCGCGGGAGGAGGAAGGGAAAAGAGGCTGAAGGAGGAGCCACTGGGGGTCGGAGAGGAACATTGTAGTTAGCTCGGAGAGATTGGTCTGAAAAGAGATTATTTAATAAAAAAAGTGAAAATTAAATGGATTCAATTCACTTTGGGTGATGATGGAGGAGGGGAGGTGTTTAATAGAAGAAATGAGGTTCGAATGCATTCAATTCCTTTCGGGGTGGAAGAAGAGCACTGTTAGTGGGAAAGAGCATGTCGGTTCAGATCAACCGGTACAGAAATACACTGACCGGTATACGGGCGTCTTCTTTGAATAAAACATTAATATATGAATGCGTCCTAACATCGGTTCAGATCTTATCGGTAAAGATCCACCGATACAGGAGAGCACTGACCGATGTGGAAGAAGAGCACTTCTATACCGGTAAAGACCGACCGGTATACGACTGCCTTTATTGATATGGAAAAGCACCATATCAATTATTGTAGGCTCCTATACCGGTAAAGTTCAACCGGTATACGACTGCCTTTGTTGATATGGAAAACCACCATATCAACTTTTGTAGGCAGTCTAATAATAGCACATATGTTCTATTTCCACAAGAGGTTTAAGAGATTTAAGGAAAGCGTAGGGTAACTTGACTATACAACAAACTGATGTATAGTATAAGGCGGTAGGATTATTCACCACGTTTTTCCGTACAAAATAAAGGAGGGATTAACCATGGTTAAGGGTAAAAAGACCATCGTTTTCACGTTATTCTGTATATTGATTTTGGCATTTCCTGTTTACGCTACCTGGGCAGCTACTGCCGCTGGACAGAATTTTTACTTACCCATCATCAATAAGGCGAAATCACCTACAGCGACGGTGAGCACGGTTTATCCAACGGTGATCGTTCCAACGAATACAACTCAACCGCCAAATACTGGAAACATTATTATTACAAATATTATATATATCGGTTCAGGACAAAATGAACCGGATGAGTACGTAGAAATCCGGAATATTGAACCATACGGTATTCAACTATCCAACTGGACCCTGCGTGATAATGCCAATCACGTTTTTACTTTCCCAAGTTTTTCTATACGACCAAATCAGACGTGCCGTGTGTATACAAACCAGGATCATCCTGAATATTGCGGATTCAATTTCCATAGCGGCGTAGCTATCTGGAATAATACTGGCGGAGATTGCGCTTACTTACGCGACTCAACAGATCTCCTGATTGATCAATATTGTTATTAATAGGAGGGGGCGACTTGAAAAAAATATATCTGCTAACCATTATCATCCTGCTTGTATCTTGCACAGCCGCACCGACGGAAGTGACGACCCAGAATAAAATCATCCAAACCCAAATCCCAAAGGTTGAAAGTACTCTCCCACCTGTTCCAACAAATACGTCAACTCAAAAACCAACACTCATCAACTCACCGACAGCCAAGGCAACGGCAACACCAACCATCACCCAAATCCCATCTGCGACGACAGAACCGACCCAGGACCTATCTTTTTACGATGTTGCTGCCTGTATTCCCAAGAACACTTTGTATCAAATTGGAACGGTAACCCAGGTGATTGATGGGGATACCATTTATGTGCTCCTGGAGGATGGAAATACATATAGCGTGAGATATATTGGCATGGATGCGCCGGAAGAAGACAGGTCTTTCAGCCTGGAAGCGTTCAATGCCAATTCCGGGATGGTCGACCAAAAAGAAGTGATCCTGGTGAAGGATATGTCAGAGATCGACCAATACGATCGATTACTGAGATATGTGATTGCGGGTGATGTTTTTGTGAACCTTGAGATGGTGAAAGCTGGTTTTGCTCAAGGTGAAACCTATCCACCGGATATCGCCTGTGCAGATGCTTTCTCGTCTGCTGAGGCTGATGCGCGCGCCGCTTTACTTGGCATGTGGGTGGCCACCCAAACGCCCGAATCATCAGCTCCAAATGTCATCATCGTGATGGTCGACAAAAGAGAAGAATGGGTAGATATCAAAAATGCGGGAGATACGGATGTGGATTTAGCTGGTTGGAACCTGGTGTCTGAAAGGGGGAACCAGGATTGCCCGCTTTCAGGGATTATCAAGGCAGGTGAAACCTTACGCATATGGTCAGGGACCGCTCAAGAAGGTGGGTACAGCTGCGGTTATGGGAGCCCGATATGGAATAACTCAGAGTCAGATCCTGCGGTTCTATATAATGCTCAAGGAGTGGAGGTGAGCAGGAAGTAAGCAATTCGGAAAATAGAACGATTGGTTTTCTCTTTTAGCGGTAAATATTTCTTTTCCCTTCAGGGATTTTCTTCAAGGAATTTATTTTTGGATTGATTGTTGCATATATTTAGTTATTCACCTAAAAGTACGAAGCAATAGATGGACTATATTTGAGAAAGGGTGCGATACCTCTATGAGTATGGACATAGCTATCCAAACACCAAAGCAGCAAGCTTACACGCTGTTCATCCTGTTCATAAGCATTTTCTCCATCATCCTGATTGGGGTCATTACGTTAGTCCCGCTGAGCCCGGAAAACCTTAAAATCATTGAATTCCTGGATTATTTTATTTGTGCGATCTTCTTCGTCGACTTCCTGATCTCTTTTGCTCGGGCAACCAGTAAACGGAAATATTTTTTCACCTGGGGTTGGTTCGATTTGCTTTCCAGCATCCCCGCAGTCTATTTCCTGCGCTATTTCAGGTTTGCCAGGATTCTGCGGATAGGGCGAGTGCTGCGGGGAGTTCGGGCAGGGAAAATCATGGCCTCGTTCGTGATGGGCAACCGCGCCCAAAGCGGGATCATTGGGGCGCTGCTGATGACCGTGATGCTCATCTTTATTGGTAGTATCTCAGTGCTGCAATTAGAACAGGGTACGGGAGGCACCATCAATACCGCAGAAGATGCACTGTGGTGGTCGGTGACCACCATGACAACCGTGGGATATGGAGACAAGTACCCGTTGTCGACTGAAGGCAGGGTGATCGCGGCGGTACTGATGTTTGCGGGGATTGGGTTGTTCGGGGTGGTGTCAGGATTTGTGGCTTCCTGGTTCATCTCACCAAATAAGGAGGAAAAGAAGGAAAGCATTGAGCTTCAAAAGAATGTGGATAGCCTGCATTTGAAGATGGAGTCATTGGATATCAAGATGGAAGAAATCATTGGGTATTTGAAAGAGAAAGGGGAGGTGGAGTAGGGACAATTGGATCGGGAAAATAATTGGTTTACTTCCAGTCAATAAACTAACGGGTTATACCCACAGGATAGAATATCAATGGATAATACTACTCAATCTTACGATGGAAACCATTCAACCACACACATTGCTCCGAATAATCAAGAATATATATTCGGTCTGGAGAAACGGATAATAATTCTGGAGTCTGAGTTGAAGAGAGTATCCAAAGAGACTACAGAGTTATATGCGCTAACTGATGATACTGATTTGAGAATACCCGACACTGATTTATTAAGCGATAATTACTTGAGGCGAGCCTTTGCTGTATGGGGGCATTATTTTATTGCCCAGCTATTAATATCTATTCCGTTTGTATTAATTTACTTAGCGATTTTCATTGCGGCATTAAATAATCTATAGAGGTATGTGCATTGTGTCTGAATAACTAGGATTTTACAAGTATTTTTTTGTAAAAGTGATAAGTTGATCCTATAAATCAAAAATTTATTTCTTTTATATGTGCAAATTGGTGTTAACTATAACTAATAATATAATTATAATTTGGGATTCCAATCAAGGAAAGTCTCTGTTAGTGTTACATTAATTAGTTTTACTTTCAGATATTCGTTGGCTCCTAATTTTTTAATATCTTCCTCGAATTTTTCTACGGTAGATTCTAGCAAACCACATACAATTCGTTCCATCGGTCCCGTAGAGATTTCTTTTCCCAGGATTGGAATAAAACTTTCCTCATACCCAAATTTTAAGTAGAAAGGTTTACCATTTCTATGAGCATCCAGCATTAACTGTAATACATCACCTTTTAGTTCTATCGTCGCCATACCATTTGTTTGGATCGTTTTTCCATTTTGTAATATCTCAGACATCTCTTCTATAGCTTTAGCATCCTTAGTTGGAATACCTTCTTCTGGTATATTAAAAATGGTTCCTGTTGTGGTTTGGATAATTATTAGTTTATCAATGATTTCGACAAAATCTTGATTCGGCGTCATATCCAATTGTGGATTAAAGAAACTTGTTATAGGATTATCTTTAATCTGAGGAAATGTCTGTATTAATTGACCGCCATCAGCAATCGCCTGCAGGAAATTTAATGTATTTTTGATTTCTGCTAAATTATGGCCGAAACCAATAAATGTGATTGAGATTTTCCCCAACAATAAGGAGTTCCTTCTCCACATATCGATAATAAATAATATCGGCGATCCTTGTTTTTCGTTAGACATTTTTATTAATTCTGTCCCAGCTTGGACGACCTGAAACTCAATATTTGGAATTGACGCAGTTTTTCCTTTTTTACTAACAACATCAATATTAGCGTGCCAGGTCTTCAATGAGTGTATTTGACCGAGTTGTAACTCAATATTTTTCTTTTCTTCACCTCCGAACCATTCTTCCCACCAAGCAGATAAGTGCAGTTCTTGGACAATTTCAGGGCCAAGAGAGACCGGTGTACCTTCTTTAATATGGCGTTCAAATGCTTCAAGTTGGCTTTTACCATACGGTGTATTTGGAAAGGATAATGAAGTAATAATCTGAAGGTCTTTCCCTTTAGATATTTGTTGATAAAAATGATGCCCAACACATCTTTTTAGAATTATTAATCCATTGTCTGTAAAGTTTTTTTCAAAAGGAATAGCAATGGTTGTACTGGTCTTATTTTCTCGCCACGAAGGCCGTTTTTTATCTAGTTGTTCAATTACTTCTTGTACTAATTCCCAACAACCCTCTCTTTTGTTTATGTCCCATATTATTAAAACGACAGGCTCACCGAATCCTTCCCAATTAATTAAGTCTTTGGTTCTAAATCTATAGGTGATGAAATTCCCCATTTTGTGTTTACTAATATAGTTTACGCTTTTTACCTGGGCATGGAATGTATAACCCGTTGGAACACCATTGATATATATATGAATGATAAAATCTTCTCCTAAATCTAGTAAAGGCGTTGATGGCACCCAACCGATTTCATAGAATCGATCAGCTATTTGATTTTGCCCACGGCTACCTTGTTTCATCTGTTTTGTTAATCTTTGCTGTCTCATAACCTTAGTATATCTTCGATATTTGTAATTATATACAGGTAATAGCAATGGTAATTACAGTAGATAATTATAAGAGAGTGTTTGACTAATTTCTTTTCACCGACCTTCAAAATAAAGGGGATGATATAAAATTATATAGTATTATCAAATTTGCTCAGCTATCATAAATAGCATCTTTTTACTCGGGCTACATCTAACTTGGTACTTCTCCAATAAATATTATCAGCATGTCTGCTAATTTATTACGTAGCATAAACTAGAAGATGGTTGATATCTTATCTCTTCTTCAATACCGATATATTCTTCCAGATGCTGTGACATTCTGTTCTGAATGTGGTACTCTCCCGTCTCGTTATAATTCCGCCCCATTTTCGTGTTTCTGCTAAAAATAAAAACCCCTGTGTAAAATCCGAGAATTTCTCCAAAAATCGCTCATTTTCTCCTGTAAAATTCCAAAAAATTAGAAACCTTAAATCTCTTAAACCCCTTGTGGATTAGAACTTATGTGCTATAGTAATAGTGTAATTACTCACCAGGAGCAAAGGACGCAAGTGATTTTGGATAAACCACAGAGCAGATTGCTTCAAAACCAGAAGAGCACTGGTCTTTCGCAATGACAAAAATGTGATCAGATTATAGAATTTCATATTTGGCGAACTTAATGGATGCTGTTGTTAGTAGTTACCGAGTAGTGACTCCTTGGCAACCGCCGCAAAGCAAGCCGCTGGCAAAGGAATTAGGTTTATCGATTCTCGTGCCTTTTTACAAATAGCTAACAGCTAACCTGTCCGGTATGTTCTTCTACCGGAAAGCTAACTGCTAATTGCTTCCCCAATGAATCGACCCCTGCTGCCTCCTCGCGGTGCCCACTTACCCGCCCGAATGATCAACCCCCTGTTGCCCCCCGCAGTCACGTCCATGCGCGGCTTGGCCTGGGGTGAGATGGTCACGCCACCCCTACGCAGCCAGGAACTTGCCGCCTTCACCGGCAAGCGTCAGGCACCTTTTATTCGGCACATGTCCAAGCCCAGATTTATAGCCGCATTATCATGGGTCTCTACTGGGCTCGGAACGATCATTGTGTCAGGCGCCGTACGGTCATCTGTAAGAAAGAGATGTCCGATAATTCACCCAAAGATTCCAGATTCCAAGAATTTGGAATCGCCCCATCCTCCCTCTTCATCCTCAGTTCCTGGTTTTGATTCTGGTTTGATTCCTTCAGAAGAGTCTGTATTGTTGGATTCAGTAATATCTGCACAGGATGTTAATAGATTTGGGGATGGAGGTGGTGAGGAGGCGATTTTTTCCAAAAATCTGGAATCGATTCCAGGAATTCTGGAATCCAGAAATCTGGATTTTGTTGATCCAGTTTTCGCCCCCAGCTCGCTCGTCCACCTTCCCCCCGATCTTTCGACTTTTCGAGTTATAAAGATGGTTTGATCTTTAACTTTTAAAAATTCCTTTGTGTACCTTTCTTTATTCCTTTGTGTACTTTGTGTCCTTCGTGTTAATCTTAAATCCTTTCATCGTATCGATTCGTTTTTTTTTCTCACCCGACGTACTCACCCTGATATAATATTTCCACATCCAGTGTGCTCATGAAAACCGAGGCTTCCCGCCGTCAGCAGCACCCCGCACGGAATTTGATCAAGGACTGGCTGTTCACCCTCAACCTGTTCTTCATCCTCTATTCGCTGGTGATGCTGGCGCAATTTATGATGGGACCAGAATCCGGGCGGGTGTCCACTCTGGTATGCCAGCCAGACCCGTGGGGGAAAAAGGTCTGCACGGTGAAGATCTACGGCTTCCATAAGCTGTACCGGCTGGATTTCTACGCCGACGATTACGTCAGGACGTTTACCTCGAGCAACTCTTACCTCTCATCACACCCAGGTCACTACCTCGACGACCTGTCCCTTCCATGGAACAATCACCTTGAGGCTACCACTTCATATGACCATGTGTGTGCGGTTTCCATCCAAATCCAGTCCCAGGTAGTTGACTTCGTACCCCCTTATCAAACAGCCTGTTCCCGGGCGCAAAAGATGGTCGAACAGGCTTTTGCCGGTGACCGGTCGGCGATCGATATCCGCTTCAATGGGACCAACCCCAACCTGTACTGGCGGCTCGCCCTGCTGGGCTTCGCCAGCCTATTGTTTCTCGCTCAATGTGCCGTCAGGCTCAGGCGCCGCCGGCGCGAAAAAACCGCCCTGCTCGTAGCTGATGCTCAACCGGCATTATCTCAGGTCGCACCTCAGCCTGGGAACGGCGGCATCCTAGCAGGTGCTGGCGGGCTGCCTGCCGGAGCGGGTCTCTCTGCCGGGCTGGGCAGGAAGCGGTTTGTCCTGTTTTGGTGGGCGGCCGCTGCCCTGGTTATTGCATTCGCAGTACTTTCTGACTTGCTGAATCGGCTGATCGGGACGAGATTTAATGTGGGAGGATGTTTTTTATACATTCATGACTACCAGAAATTGTATCTGCAGTACCCGGTCACCAACCTGCTGTGCATCGCTCCGCTCATCATTCTTGCCACCATGGGAGCGGTGCTGCAGTGGCAGGTGATGAAGACGGAGGTGCCAGTCTCGCGCTGGTGGATGGCTGCCCCCACCCTCGCCGGTATCCCCTTACTGATCGGAGTGGCTATCCGTACGAGCTGTAGTGCCTGCGCTGCCTTCAGCTTCCCCTTCGTGCTGCTGGCTCAATCCGACCAGATTGAGAGCATTGTGTGGTGGGTCATTGCCTATTTTCTGATCCTCGGAGGCATGCAGTGGCTGATCTTGTGGTATGCCTTACGCGTATCCATCGTTTGGTCCTTCTTCCCTCTGGTGGGAGCAGTGGTGACGGACGTCCTGTTTTTCCCGATGGTTTTTGTGCTTATGTATAATCTTTCCCCGCCGCATATCATCATCAGAGATTCGCCGCTCATTATTTTGGTGACTGGTATATTATCGCTGTGGGCGTCCATATTTAGCCTTGTGCCGGGGTTCTACCTGTACCGGGTGATACGCAAGAGGCAAACCAGCCTTGCCCAACCAGCGCCTGGTTGACCGCACGGATAAAAATGTAGAGACGTCCCGGCGGGGCGTCTCTACACGAACGAATTCTCGTTGTCTTATGCAAATATAAGGAGGGCATATGGTAGCAACATCCAGAATCAAATGGTTCGGAAGCATCGTCTTGACCAGTTTTCTGCTCATCCAGGCAGTAATCGGTGGTAATTGGGGGACCGACTATTCGGCTAGTGCGGGAGTTTACGCTGCACCTTTCATCGAGTCAATTATTCCCACTGCAGTCCTGGCTGGATCACCAGATACTGTCGTGGTAATCTATGGATCAGATTTTGGGACGTTGTACGACACCCGCGTGAGATTAACCGGAACAGGGGTCGATGTATTATTGGTTCCTCTAGAGATCTATCCGGAGGGTCTTTCTATAATCATTACAGAACCCTTGTTAACTGAGCCTCAACAATACATTTTGACCGTCGCAGTATCTTCCAGGCACAGGATCCCAACGATCCCATTTCCTCCAGATGTAGAAGTATCCAATCCGGTCCCTTTCACTGTTTTATACTCCATGTCTGAATATCTCCCCATCATCAACAAAATCACGACTTACCAAGCTCCATAAATGGAGTTTTTTATAACTTCACGCAGGGCGATATCCTGAAATAACTTTGACCAAACCAATATAACGAGGGATGCGGGTGGAGCGTAGGGGCGACCCGCCCGGGCGCATCGCGAAAACGCAGGCAACCTGGATCGAGCGGTAACCCGCAACGAGGATGGTCTTGAAGGGTCGCCCCTGCCAAAAAATAGAGACGCCCCAGCGGGGCATATATACGCATAGGAAAAAAAGAAGACGCCCCAGCGGGGCGTCTCTACACGAACGAATTCTACAGATTATGGAACCTCGCTCACGCTTTGCAAGCTTTCGCGAGGTTAGCGGGCAAAATGCGCCCTGCTAATAATCCATTCCACCACCACCAGGCGGCATCATCGGGGCCTTATCCTTCTCAGGCACGTCGGTGACGAGCGCTTCGGTGGTCAGGATCATGGCGGCGATAGAAGCCGCATTCTCGAGCGCACCACGGGTGACCTTGGCGGGGTCGATGACACCGTCTTTGATCATATCCACGTAGGCTTCGGTGATCACGTTGAAGCCGATGTTCTTGTTCTTCTTTTCCTTCTGGGTGCGGCGGACGGTATCCAAAATGACGGAACCATCTTTGCCGGCGTTCTCGGCGATCTTGCGCATCGGTACTTCCAGCGCCTTACGGACAATGCTGACGCCGATCTGGGCATCTTCGTTGTCCATCTTCAAGCCTTCCAGGGCTTTCATGGCGTTGATCAGGGCAACTCCACCACCCGGCACGATCCCGTCTTCGACGGCGGCACGGGTTGCAGACAGGGCGTCTTCCACGCGGTGTTTCTTCTCTTTCAGCTCGGTCTCGGTCGCAGCACCCACACGGATGATAGCAACGCCGCCCGAAAGCTTGGCCAGGCGTTCCTGCAGTTTTTCCTTGTCATAATCGCTGGTGCTCTTGTCGATTTCCACACGGATCTGGTCGATGCGGCCCTTGATCAGGGCTGCGTCACCCTTGCCACCCACTACGGTGGTGTCGTCCTTGGTGATGACCACTTTCTCGGCGCGACCGAGGTCGGCGATGGTGGTGCTTTCCAGCTTGCGGCCGGTCTCTTCGGAGATTACCTGACCATTGGTCAGCACGGCGATATCTTGCATCATAGCCTTGCGGCGGTCACCAAAGCCTGGGGCTTTGACGGCGACAGCATTCAGCATGCCACGGATCTTGTTCAGCACCAGGGTAGCCAGTGCTTCACCGTCCACGTCCTCGGCGATGATCACCAGGTCACGCTTGCCGATCTGGACCAGCTTCTCGAGCAGCGGGACAATATCAGCCGCGGCGGAGATCTTCTTGTCGTAGATCAGGATGTAAGCGTCTTCGATGGAGGCTTCCATGTGCTCGGGGTCAGTGATGAAATAAGGGGAGACATAGCCACGGTCGAACTGCATACCTTCGACGTACTCGGTCTCGAACTCCAGACCCTTCGACTCTTCCACGGTGATGACGCCGTCTTTACCGACCTTGTCCATCACATCGGCGATCAGCTCACCGATCACACGGTCTTGGGCGGAAATGGAGGCCACGTTGCCGATCTCAGCCTTGGTGGTCACTTCGATGGCATCCTCGCCAATCTGCTTGACCACAGCCTTGGTGGCGGCCTCGATGCCGTGCTTGAGCAGCATCGGGTTGAAGCCGGCTGCCAGGTTCTTCATGCCTTCGGCGACGATGGCGTGGGCCAGCACGGTGGAGGTGGTGGTTCCGTCACCGGCAATATCGTTGGTCTTGGTGGCGGCTTCCTTTAGTAATTGCGCACCCATATTCTCAAATGGGTCTTCCAGTTCAATTTCCTTGGCGACGGTTACGCCGTCATGGGTGATGGTGGGTGAGCCGAATTTGCGGTCTAACGCCACGTTGCGTCCCTTAGGTCCAAGCGTTGTAGTGACTGCGGTGGCAAGGACGTCCATGCCTTTGCTCAGCTTGCGGCGGGCTTCTTCAGAAAATTGTAATTGTTTTGCTGCCATAATTCATTACTCCTTCAATATGTCTCTATTTATTTGTCGTCAACAATTGCTAGCAAGTCAGATTTCGCGGAGGATGAGCAGTTTCTTGCCATCCACCTTGATCTCGGTGCCGGAATACTTGGCGAACAGCACTACATCACCTTTTTTGACATCCATGGCGATGCGCTTGCCTTCGTCATCACGGTCACCCGGGCCAACGGCCAGGACGGTGCCTTTTTGGGGTTTTTCTTTTGCGGTTTCAGGGAGAACGATGCCGCTCGGTGTGATCTCATCACCTTCGATGGGTTCAACCACCACACGGCCGCCTAACGGTTTGAAATTGATGGACATAGCCACCTCCTATTATGGAATTGATTGGATTAAGACACAGTTTGTGGTTTAGCACTCGCGCGAATAGAGTGCTAAACCATGCTGTATGATACCCAATTTTGAGCCGGACGTCAAGAGGGAATGGACGATTCTAACAAAATTCTGATATTAAAACGAGGGATTTGTCCGAGTTTTATCCAGGTAAACCTGGGTTTTGGTTTACCTGGATATCGAAAATTCTCCCTACCCCGCTTCCGGGGCAAAGCCGCCATCGCTGATGGCGGATGGGAACGAGGATTTTGCAGCCGCCATCGCTGATGGCGGAGGTCGAAAGAGCCATGATCACCCCCCTCTGTGGGCAGTCGGGTGCAGGCTGATCACGGCTACCCCCTCCCGCCTCCCCCCAAAAAAAAGGCATGTTTTTAGGGGAGGAGTACTGAGGTAAGGACTGTGGGATGGTCGAATTAATATGATCATTCACAAAATGGGTGAATAATTACAATGAAGTTGTAGTTGAGGACGTTCTTGGTTCGAAATATAGCGAGTGGTTTTACGAGCGATACCGCCATCGCTGATGGCGGATGATCAAGGTGTAGCAGTTTGGGAGGGTTGGGCAGTCGGTGTAGTGGCATCCGACGAGGGGGTGCCCATCAGCAAGCGACAGGTGGCTTCGTTGTCCTCCACGTTCTGCATCAAGACGGGGTCGTCGGGGTAGGTCAGGCGCAGCTGGGTCATCAGCTGGAGCGAGTGCGAGCAGTAGCCGTTATCGGGCGAGCTCAGGTAAGCCAGCACTGAACCGTAGCGCACGTAATAGTAAGCCACGTTCAGGTTGGTGAGCGGCAGGGGCTTCACGTCGGCGTTTAGAGCGGCCTCCTCAGCCAGGGTGCCGTTCTTCACGAACTGCGCCACAGTCTCATTGTCCTTGGCAGAGCAGCCATCCACGGCGCACTTCAGGGCGGGCAGGGCGGTCTCGTAATTGCGGGCTTGCACATAGACCATGCCCAGCTGCCCGTAGGTATCGGCGTTGGAGGGGTCGAAAGCCAGGGCTTTCTCGGCATTGCGCGAGGCGATGAAGAACTCACCCTGCTGGGCGTAGGTCTTGGCGATGGCGATGTATGGGTAGGGGTCCTTGATCCCCAGCTGCTGGTTGATGGTGGCGGCCTTCTCGAAGTATTCCAGGGCGGTGTTATACACCTGCAGCTGGCGGTAGCCAAGACCGATGCGCAGGTAAAGGAAGGTGAGGTTGGGGGTGAGCTTTGAAGCCTTGATGTACTCATCAATGGCATCACGGTAGTAGCCCCAGCCCTCGAGCACGGTGGCCAACACGCGGTGGGCATCCATCGAGTCGGGCGCCAGCTCGACAGCCTGTTTGGCATACTGCTGAGCCTGGTCCCACTTCTGCTGGTCGAGCAGCACTTCAGCGTAGAAGGCGAGCGCCAGGGCATTCTGCGGGTCGAGCAGGTAGGCGCGCGTGGCAGACGTCTCGGCTTTAGCCAGGTAAGCCTCACTATCGTCGGCGCTGACCAGGTTGCTGGAGGCGTTCCAGTCCAGCACGAAGGCGTTGATCGCGGCGACGGTGCTGTCATCGGGGGCCAGCTCAACCGCCTTTTCAGCCGAGGTCAGCGCGGCCTGCAACCGGTCAAGGCGTTCCTGGTCGGTGCTGAGCGTGCTGGAGGAATAGGTCTGGATGCGGGCCAGTTCAGCCCACACCAGGGCGTTGGTAGGGTCAACCTGGAGCGCCTGCTGGTAGGCACCGATGGCGTCCTGGTCGGTAGCCGGGTCATCCAGCTTACCGGCGGCAAAGTAAGCCTGGGCAGCCATGATATAAGACTGGGGCGAGCGCGTGGGGGTGGGGGTGGGGTTGAACGGAGACTGCACCTCCCCGCGGCCCAGCGAGAGCAGCAGCCAGATGCCGCCCAGGATCAGGAAAGCCAACACGATGATGCGGTACGGGTTGGACTTGCTCCTGACCGGGTGAAGATTGAAGGTTTTACCATCCTGGATCTGGCCCATATCAGGGGGTTGCCGTCTCGGTTGTGGTGGGGGTGGCAGCCGGAGGTGTGCCGGAAGCGGTCTTGCAGTAGTCCATCCCCTGGCTGGCATTGTAGTACGCCACCTGGTCCTCAGCTATATTGGTGAGGATCAGGTGCAGGATGGGGATAGCCTCGGGGCAGCGGTCAAGCTGGGTGAGGGATAGGGCGTAAATGGAATAGTAGTCATCGGCGATCCGCCCCGGCGCCAGCGGGAGACCCTCCACCACCGTTCCATCGGCGGTGGTGCCGCCGTGAACCACCAAAGTGAGCTCGTCTGCCGCCCGGCCATAGTCATCATTCTGGTAGAGCATGACCCCCAGGTTACCGTGCAGGCGGGCGCTGGTCGGGTCGAGGCTGAGGGCTTGTTCGGAGAACTGGATCGCCTTACCGTATTGACCTTCGGTGGCATAGGTGCGCGATATCTCGGTGAGGATATCGGGGTTGGTGGGGTTGAGCGCCACCCCGGTGAGCATCTCCTGGATGGCCTTATCATACTCGCCCTGCATCTTGTAGACCGCTCCCAGTGAGTAATGCAGGTCCCACAGCTTGTCGTTGATGGATATGGCGGCCAGGTATTCGGAAATGGCGTCAGCATAGTTGCCGGTGTTGAAGAGCACATAGCCGCGTGCCCGGTGGGTTTCAAGCGAGTTTGGGTCGAGTGTCTTGGCTTTCTGCGACAGGTCGATGGCGGCCTGGATGTCTTCGTAGTCGCCCTGGTCGAGCAGGATCTCGGTATAGTAGGCATAAGCCGAGGCGTTGTTCGGGTCAAGCTCGATGGCCTTGTTCACCGCCAGGGTGGCATCGTCGTATTTCCCCAGGAAATCGAGGGCGGAGGCCTTGATAGCATAAGCCATGGAGTTGTTCGGGTTGAGCAGCAGGGCGTTCTCGGCATTGGTGACCGCATCCTGGTACAGCCCGGCGAAGATCTGGGTGCGGGCAAGGTCGATGAAGGTGGCAGGGTTGCGCGGGTCAGCCAGGACGGCCTGCTTATAAGAGTTGATGGCTTGCGAAAGCTTGCCATCTTTGAAGAAAGCCTGCGCTTCATTCAGCACCGACTCCTGGCTGCGGGTGGGTGTGGGAGAGGCCATGAAGAGCGTGGGCATCTCTGGCACCACCACCTGGTTAAAATAAATCAGCCCCCCGATGGCCACCACCAGGAAGGCGATCAGGAGCGGGTTCGAAGGGCGCCGGGTGCGCTTCTTCATGTTCAGTTTCCCGCCGCGCAGGTACATGCGTTCATATTACCACTGCCTGGAGCGAGAATCAAGAGACGTGAGAAGTAGATTAATAGTTTCTAGTTTGGCTAATTACCGCTGGTTGAGCAGAAAATGGGTTCTAACTTAAGATTAAAAAATGGTTAGCCGCATACCTTTTTCCATAGTTATTGCGACATATAAATAAACGTCAATATAATTTTCAGATTCTACGAGAATAGCGGTAACCTGCTGGATGTCTTTGCGAATAAAACAAAGCAAATGGAGGTAACTATGTCTTCTGAAAACGACCGTTCGACGGAGAATGTGGCGCGTCAGAATATTAACCGCCGCAGCTTCATCAAGTTCTGCAGCCTGATGGCTGGGGCACTGGCACTGCCGGTCACATACGTCAACCGAATCGCCGAGGCGCTGAGTACGGCGACCCGCGTGCCGGTGGTCTGGCTGGAATTCCAGGACTGCACGGGGGACAGTGAATTGTTCCTGCGCGCCGGGAGCCGGCCTGACCCATTGCAGCCCGGTGTCACCGACCCGGGACTGGTCGACTTGCTGCTCGACTTCATCTCGGTTGAGTATCACGAGACGCTGATGGCGCCTTCCGGATTCGCGGCGGAGAAATCGCTGAACGATGTGCTGGCGAAGTACCCCAACCAATTTGTGTGCGTCGTCGAAGGGGCGTTACCGCAAGCGCAGAATGGGGTCTACTGCACGGTCCGCGGCCGCACAGCCTTGAGCATCGCCCAGCAGGTGGTACCCAATGCGCTGGCGACAATCGCCCTGGGTTCCTGCGCAGTGGACGGCGGGCTGTCGGCAGCAGCGCCTAACCCGACAGGTGCGGTGGGGGTGAGCGATATCCTTCCGGGACTGACAAATTTGGTCAACCTGCCCGGCTGCCCTGCCAATGTAGTCAACCTGGTGGCGACCATTGTTTACCTGATCACTTTTAACACCTTACCCGATATGGATTCTTCCCGTCGCCCGTATTTTGCCTACGGAGAAGAAATCCATGATGATTGCGAGCGCGAAGATTATTACGAGGAACACCAGTTTGTGCTCGAATGGGGCGACGAAGGTCATAAGAATGGATGGTGCCTGTACAGGATGGGCTGCAAGGGTCCTGCTACACGGGCGAACTGCCGGCAGGTGAAATGGAACGGCGGTACAAACTGGGACATCGGAGCCGGGCATGGCTGTATCGGCTGTACCATGCCCCATTTCTGGGACAGTATGACCCCGTTCTACCAGCCATTAGAGAACGGCTAGAGAGGAGCAGACAAAATGACAGATATCTACCTACCCCTGGTCGAAAAAGACAGCAGTTTTGGGAATCCCACTCCCCCGGGCAGCAACCGGATCGTGATCGATCCCCTGACCCGCATTGAAGGTCACCTGCGTATCGAAGCCAACGTGGAGGGCGGTAAAGTGACCGATGCCTGGAGCGCCAGCACCATGTTCCGCGGCGTCGAAACGATTTTGAAAGGTCGTGATCCGCGCGAAGCCTGGCTGTTCACCCAGCGGATTTGTGGGGTGTGTACCACGGTGCATGCCATCTCGTCGGTGCGGGCGGTGGAAGACGCGCTGGGGATTACCATTCCCGATAATGCCCGCCTGGTACGTAACCTGCTGGAGGCCGCCCAATACGTGCAGGACCATGTAATCCACTTTTTCCACCTGCACGCCCTGGATTGGGTTGACGTGGTCAGTGCGTTATCGGCTGACCCAGCTCAAACCAGCGCCCTGGCGCGCTCGATCTCACCCTGGCCTAACTCCAGCCCGGAATATTTCTCCGGCGTACGCAGCCGCCTGCAAGGGTTGGTGGACAGCGGACAGCTAAGCCTGTTCGCCAATGGTTATTGGGGTCATCCCGCCTATATATTACCGCCCGAAGGGAACCTGCTGGCTGTGGCGCACTACCTGGAAGCGTTGGATTGGCAGCGCGAGTTTATCAAGTTTCATGCCCTGCTGGGCGGTAAGAACCCGCATCCGCAGACCTATTTGGTTGGAGGGATGGCCATCCCGGTGAACCCAGCCGGGAACCATGCCATAAACCCCCAGGTGATCGCCCAGCTGCGCGATCTCACCGCTAAGGCGATCGACTTTGTGACCCAGGTTTACCTCCCGGATCTAAAACTAATCGCTTCTTTCTATAAAGATTGGGCGAATTACGGTGTGGGAGTGGGCAATTTCCTGTCATACGGTGATTTTCCGGCCAACGGCAATGACCCAAACTCTTATTGGCTGCCGCGAGGAGTAATCTTCAACAGCAATATAAGTGATCCCAGCCAGCCGGTGGACCAGCAGGTGATCCAGGAATTCGTCACCCGCTCATGGTACAGCTACAGTGCAGGCGATTCTAACGGTCTGCACCCTTCGGTAGGCGAAACCCAACCGACCTATACCGGTCCCCAGCCTCCTTATGATAATCTGAATGTAGATGGGAAATACTCCTGGCTCAAGGCGCCGCGCTACAATGGCAATCCGATGGAGGTTGGACCACTGGCGCGCATGCTGGTGGCATACACCAATGGACATGAGCGGGTTCGCTCGCTGATCAATGAGATGCTCGGAGCTCTGGGACTTGGCCCGGAGGCACTCATCTCCACCCTGGGACGTGTGGCAGCCCGCGGAGTGGAGACCCAGCTGGTGGTCGAAGAGATGGGCAGCTGGATCGATCAGCTGGAAGGCAATATGAACAGCGGTAACCTAGACATCCATAATGGCGCCCTGTGGGATCCGTCCACCTGGCCAGCGTCGGCGACTGGCTGGGGTACCACCGAAGCACCGCGTGGGGCACTTGGTCATTGGGTGAACATTGCCAATGGCAAGATCGAAAACTACCAGACGGTGGTAGCCACCACCTGGAACGGTTCACCACGCGATGCAGGCGGGCTGTCTGGCCCGTTCGAACGAGCCCTGATCGGTACTCCAATTGCCGATCCGGAGCGACCGGTGGAGATCCTGCGTACCATCCATTCATTCGATCCCTGTATGGCTTGCTCCGTCCACCTGGTGGATGTAAAGGGCAAACCGATAGGCATCGGGGTGACGGTGCGCTGAGCGCTAACGAGAATACCATTCTGACCCGCCATTCATCTATTGATAGTCACTGGTATGAATGGCGGGTTGGAAGATAGATATGACTTTGGTAGATTACCCCGACAGGAAAGTGGTGCTCGGCCTGGGGAACTTGCTCCTGGGGGACGAAGGGTTTGGCATCCATGCCATACAATACCTTCAAGCTAGGGTGGGGGAACAATTTCCCGTAGAATGGGTGGATGGCGGGGTGTTGGGGTTAAACCTGCTGCCATTGGTTGAAGCATGCAGCCACCTGCTGGTGTTGGACGCGGTGGATGCTGGTAAACCAGGCGGCAGCCTGGTCGAGCTGGTGCAGGACGAGATCCCGCTGTATAACGGCATGAAACTGTCTGAGCACCAGGTTGGTTTCCAGGAGGTGCTGGGAGTGGCTAAATTCCGGGGGTGCTATCCTGCCCACCTGCACCTGATCGGCGTCCAATCCGTCGACTTGTCCACGGGCATCGAGCTCAGTCCTGCAGTCGCGGCGGCTTTACCGGCAGTTTATCAGCGGGTTAAGATCCTCTTGCAGAGTTGGTTTCAATAATATCTCCGTCAGTATTCCTGATACCACCTCATTGATTATTTAAAGGATGGTGGTAAAATTATTGGCGCAAACGTCCCTGTAGCTCAGCGGATTAGAGCATTTGCTTGCGGAGCAAAGGGTCGGGCGTTCGAATTGCCCCAGGGACGCCTGTATACCGAATTACGAAGAGCGCTTCTTTATTATGATTTGCGCTCTTTTATTTTCCCACGAGGGTGAACATGATGGAAAAACCAATCCAAATCCTGCTGACCAATGACGATGGCATCCAATCCCCGGGGCTGTGGGCCGCGGCGGGGGCGCTTTCGGAGCTGGGCTATGTGAATGTGGTATCGCCCCGCAACCAGTCCTCGGGTATGGGGCGCAGCTTACCATCGACATCAGATGGGATCATCACCCCGCAGCAGATGCAGGTGAACGGCAAGCTGTGGACGGTTTACAGCGTGGGCGGCACTCCCGCCCAGGCGGTGCTGCATGCCGTGTGTGAGATCATGCCGGA
Source organism: uncultured Chloroflexia bacterium (assembly GCA_963726315.1). Taxonomy (GTDB): domain Bacteria; phylum Chloroflexota; class Anaerolineae; order Anaerolineales; family UBA4823; genus FEB-25. The sequence goes on from CAVSBZ010000001.1 coordinate 276,720, forward strand.
GCCACCCAGCCTGGTGGTTTCGGGGATCAATTACGGCGAGAACATGGGGGTGGGGGTAACCGTTTCGGGGACGGTGGGGGCAGCGATGGAAGGAGCGGGCAACGGAATACCGGCGCTGGCGGTCTCATTGGAGACCGATACGGCGGACCACCTGTCCTATTCTACTAAGATCGACTTTTCTGCGGCAGCCTACTTCACTGCGCTGTTCGGACGGATGATATTGGAACGCCAGCTGCCCGCGGACGTGGATTTACTCAAGGTGGATGTGCCGTGGAATGCCACCCGAGACACAGCGTGGGAAGTCACCCGCCTGTCACACCAGGCGTACTTCCTGCCGGTCACACCTAAACGCGTTTCGTGGGGCAAGCCGGAGACGGTTGGCTACCGGCGGATCGATGAGTTCAGCGGCAGTGCGGCTGATACAGATGTGTATGCCCTGCGGGTCAAGCACATCGTGACCGTGACGCCGCTCAGCCTGGACCTGACCTCCAGGGTGAACCTGAAGGATTTCGAGAGGCTGCTGCGAGAGAATAAGAGCTAATTAACAGGGATGGATAGGATAGGGGCGGAAGAGATTAATCGACAGGGATAGACATGATAAGGGCGGAAAAGATTAATCAACGGGGATACTAATGTTCGGACGAAAGTTCGAACAGGGAATGTTTTTGGGTATTTTTATTTGGTCTAGTTGTTGTAAATCCATAAAGAGCAGATTGCCGCAGCGCAAGAAAAACACTTGCGCTTCCCCCGAAAAACCACAGGTACAGGCGCAATGACGGGATATTTTTGGGACTTGTCCGATGTTTTGTCCGAAGGTCAGGGATAGACAGGATAAGGGCGGATTAGATAAATCAGCTAAAAAGTAGCTGATCAGCGAGGTCTGTTCAGCTCGCGCAGAAGCAGAGGGTGGAGCTGTGGGTTGGAAGCCAGGACGGATTGGGGCGGGGCCATAAAGTCGGGTCCGCCGCTCATATCAGTGACAGCAGCCCCTGCCTGCAAGGCGACTAAAGCGCCCGCGGCCGCATCCCAAGACTTCAAACGCAGCTCCCAAAAGCCATCGAAGCGACCGCAGGCCACATAGCACAGGTCGAGGGCGGCAGAACCGAGACGACGCACCCCCTGAGAATGCAGGGCGAGGTGTACGTAGTGGTCGAGGTTATTCTCCGGGTTGGTGCGGATATCGTAGGGGAAACCCGTGACGAGCAGGGCGTGGTCGAGGTCGGAGGTGGTGGAATGATGGATCGGCTCGCCATTTAGCCAGGCTCCAGCACCATATTCCCCGGCTTTGCCGGATTCCCCGGCTTTGCCGGATTCCCCGGCTTTGCCGGATTCCCCAGCTTTGCTGGATTCCCCAGCTTTGCTGGATTCCCCGGCTTTGCTGGATTCCCCGGCTTCACCGGATGCCGCGGTGAAGCACTCGTCGCGCATTGGGTCGTAGACCACGCTCAGGCGCAGCTCGCCAGCCTCGGCGTAGGCGATCGAGACGGCGTAGATGGGGATGCCGTGGACGTAGTTGATCGTACCGTCCAAAGGGTCGATGTACCAGGTGTTGTCGGTAGAACCGGCAAGCTCGCCGCTCTCCTCAGCTACGATACGGTCGCCTGGGAAGCGCTGGCGGATATAGTTGAGCAGGAGCTTTTCCGACTGGCGGTCGGCTTCGCTGACCAGGTCGATGACGCCCTTGTGGTCAACCTGCAGGTGCAGGCCGAAGTTGGAGCGCAGGATGTCCCCTGCCTGGTGGGCAAGGGTGATGAGTTCGTTGAGGGTGGGAGGCATATTGGGGGTATTTTAGCCGGGAAGAGGGAGGAAGGCAAGTTATTTATCCTCCACAAAATGAACGGATTGATTTGAGCCAAAAGATGTTGATATATGATAAGTAAGGTAATACCCAGATTGTATCCATCTACTTTCTTCCTGCTCTAGCAATCGATCACAATTAATGCTATATTAATAATTGTCGTTTAATCCTGGGAGTGTTGCTAATAAGGAAGCAGTTTCACACACCTTTATACGTACTATCTCTATACAAATGAACCGTATCGCATGTTCAGCCTGCTGATCTAACTTAGCCTAGACAGAGTATATTTCTATAATTTGTCAATTGATCCTCTTCAATAAAGCCAAAAATAAGATTGTCCCACTCATAATCATATGATAAATGTCGGAGGGTAAACCCATGAAAAGTAAGTATCACTTCTTACTCAATTTATTGATGGTTGACTTGCTATTTTTGGGATTGATATATGGTCCGGTCGCCGCGAAAACCGGATTAAATTTTGATATTAACCGAGAGGGGCAAGAAACTCAGGCAAGATTGAATGTAGACTTCCTAGATCAGATTGGTGGTGGTCTAGGTGTCCTTGACATTCAGGGCAATTATATTTATTTCAACATCGGTCCACGCCTCGCCATCCTGGATATCAGCACGCCAAATAATCCACTCCTGGTTGGGACGACCCCACCATTAGAGGGTGGAGTTACTAACATGGTTATCTCTGGCGAGTATGCCTATGTAGTTGGACTTACTGGCATGTGGCTGGTGAATATTTCAGATCCAGCAAGCCCCAATACAGCAGGCTTTTATTCTTCCCCGGGCTTTGCCATGGACGTGGTTGTCGCAGGTAGTTATGCTTATATCGCAACTTATGATGCAGGCTTACGGATAGTGGATATCTCCAACCCAAATAATGTGGTTGAAGTCGGTTCTTATGTTAATCCGGACCTTCATTTTTTGTTTGCAGCCGTATCTGGTAGTTACGCTTACATTTCGGATGAATTGTATGGATTATATGTCTTCGATATCTCTGATCCGGCAACCCCAAGTGTAGTCGGAAATTGGACAGGTAATCCATCGCCGCATAATGTAGTATTCGCGGATGGATATGCTTTTGTGGCGGCTTATGATGGTCTGCACGTGCTAGATTTCTCTGATCCAACACAACTAGTGGAGGTCGGATTTTATACGACTGGACTATCTGGTTTTTTTGTGGCTGTTTTTGGAAATACGGCATACTTTATCACTTCCACAGGAATGTTGGTGTTAGACGTGACCATCCCTGCAAGCCCGGTGATGCTCGGCTCAATGGAAGGTTTCTTCGGGGAAATGTCAGCTATAGACGGATTTGTCTTCCTTAGCTCTACTGACCGTCTGCAATCAGTGGATGTTTCAAACCCAGCCAACCCGTTTGTGATTGGAGCATATATTTCGTTGGGCTGGGTATATGATGTAGCTCAGCAAAACCAGTATGTCTATACGGCAGGTTCGGGATTAGGGATTTTGGACATCACTAATCCCGCAGACCCACTTATCCTAGGATACTATCCTTTACCTGATTATGGTACAGCCATAGCTGTTTTGAGTAACTACGCCTATGTGGCTGATACTAGTTATGGACTTCGAATCATTGATGTTTCGAATCCATCAACACCGATGGAAGTTGGTTTTTATGACGCTCCAGGATATGCGATTGATGTGGCTGTCTCCGGAAGTTACGTTTATCTATCAGATTTTAATGATGGCTTATATATTTTGGATGTCACTGACCCGACGAACCCGGTGGAAACCAGTGTTTATGGTGATGTTGCTTGGGGTATTGCGATTTCGGATACCTACGCCTATTTAGCCGATGATCTTGGCTTCGAGGTGGTGGATATCTCAGATCCAACTAATCCTATAAAAGCGGGTTCCTTTTCCATTCCTGATGGCGCATTGGATGTAGCTGTAAATGGAGATTACGCTTATCTGGCGGCTCGCAACAGTGGCGTTCGCGTGCTTAATATTTCGGATCCAGCCTTACCAGTTGAGGTTGGTTTTTATGACACTCCAGAGTTAGCGCAAGGGGTGGATATTTCTGGAGATTTAGCATTCGTTGCCGATGATAACAGCCTGCGGGTGTTGAATATTTCCAATCCTGCGGTACCTGTTGAAGTCGGCTATTATGACACACCTCAGAGTGCAGTAAAAGTAGCTACTTCGGGTCATGATGCTTACCTAGCGGATATTGACTATGGCTTATATCTCTTGCGCTATCATGTAATCCCGCCCTTAGTGAAAATATTCCTGCCATTAACACAGCGTTGATATTGAGCTAATAAACCGTTGAGAGAATATCAGTCCTGTGCAAATAAGAGGTTAAATGCCTTAATGTGACAGCATTATGATACCAACCTTGGTAGTGAGTGCAATTCCGCCATTGTATCGATCTTAAGAACGTAGTTCCAAGCAATGTACTACGTGTTTTAGTGACGCGCACCAACATACCAATTGGCGCTATGCTCGCCCCTATGGCAAATTACCTTGCGATTACAACTCCACCGACAATAACGGCACGATCATCTCTTCAGCGGAGAGGCCGCCGTGCCGACCGACAAGCGGGTTTTCCTTTTCAGCCCACCACAGGTAAGCGTCGTCATGGACTGCCACGATCAGGTCACCCAGGCGGTCTGACAGGCGCGGGTTAGGAGTGCCTGGTCCAAACAGCCCCTTTGAGACAGCTTCAGCCGGGTCGATGAAGGTAAACTGCCCAGGCCAGGTCTGGTCGAAGTAGTTGCGCACCTGTTCCGTCTGACCGGGTTTGATGAACAGGTACATCAGGCGGCTTTCACCGGTGGGCAGGATGTGCAGCAGACGGGTAAGCTCGGGGTGGTTGCGCAGGTCATATTTGCCTGACTTTTGGGTGGCGATCATGCCATGGTCAGCGGTCAGCAGGATGAGGGTACCCTGGCGGAGGGTCGGCGAGAGCTTATCCAGGAACTGCTGTTGGAAGGTCCAGCTGAAATCACCGAACTCAGCCGCTGTGCGCTCATCGTCCGGGTGGTAGTAATGGGAGAAATGGTCGATTTGACCGGTGTAGACCCAAAAATACTGGCGCTGGCGGGGATTGGATTCCACCAGATGGCGCAAGTTGACCCACAGCTCGGAGGGGGTGAGGAAGCCGTGCAGGTTCACGTCCTTGAAGTACATCTGCGATAGACCCGAGTGGAGGATGCTGCGGTGCTGAAGGGCATAGCTGCGGACGCCGGAAGCTGCCAGGTGGGTGCCCAGGGTGGGCAGATCCAGGAACTGTTCGGGGTTGAAACCCGCCTTCGCCAGGCTGCTGGCGTCATTGGCGAAGCTCATCGGTGAATGGGTGATCATATTGCTGACGATGCCATATTCCTTCAGCCACAGCTCATAACCCACGATGCCATGCTCGGCGGGGCTGCGCCCGGTCCACAGGGAGGTGAGGGCGGCGGCAGTGGTTGAAGGAACCAGCGAAGTGATGGCGGCAAGCATCCCCTGCTCCACCAGAGGCGACCAGACCGGGGCAGTGCCATCCGCCATCCAGCGCTGCAAACGGTCGAGCGAGAGGGCATCCACTAAAACCAGGATGACCCTGCGCACATTGCCGGGGATCGTGACCATCAGCTCGGGACGCAATGGAACAGCTCCCAGGGGACCGGCGCCCAGCGATTGGCAAATCATGGAAGGCAGGTTCAGGATCGACCCTCCCTGGTAATCTGGGTGGATGAAGCCAGGGCTGAGGGGTAGACCGGGAAGCTGGAAGGATTGGATACGGGGAAGGTTATCGGGAGTGACGTCGCTCATAAGGCAGTGGGGAACAGGTGTACAAGGTTCTATTTGATATAATGACGGGACTGGAGAAACGAGTGCGTATTTATTCTGGCCCCGATCAGGCATTGAAGCGATATCTTACCTTATTTTATGGCATTACTCTAGGGTTGGCACTGCTCCTGGCAATCCTGGCGATCGCTTTTAAAGGCAAAGCTGCGATAGACCCAGTCGCGATCACCCCAACGGTCGTGGCACAAGCCGTACCTCCAACCCAAGGCGCCACCGAGGTGCACAGCCTGAGCAAGCCGACCAAGGTGCCCCCCATCCCGCCGACACCGAACGAGGAAACCCCTTCCCCCCTGGGTGTGAGCGGATCAGACTTGCAGGGAGTGCAGGTGACGTTGTGGCATCCGTGGACCGGCGCATCCAAAGCCACCCTGGAAGCCATCCTGGATGAGTTCAACAGCACCAACCAGTGGGGGATCCATGCGCGGGCGAGCTCCTACAATGGGTTCGGTGGGCTGGATGAAGCGGTGGATTCCGCCATCATCTCTGGCACGCTGCCGGATATCGTGGTGGATTACGGCTACCAGGCGCAGCTCTGGGATGGTAAAGGTGTGCTGGCTGACCTCACACCCTACGTGGACGACCCCGTGTGGGGCCTGACGAGTGACGAGCAGGCAGATTTTTACCCCGAATTTTGGCAGGAAGACCTGGTGAAAGCCGGTTCGTCCAGCGGAACGGTGCGCCTGGGACTCCCATATTACCGTTCAGCCTACCTGCTGTTTTACAACCAGAGCTGGGCGAGGGAGCTAGGTTTCAGCAACCCACCCACCACGGCGGAACAGTTCACCGCCCAGGCGTGTGCAGCGGCCGGGTCTGTGACTGGCCAGGGCAATAATTCTGACCAGAAAAAGGGTGGATGGCTGATCACTCCCCAGCCCGGCGCATTGGCGGGCTGGATCTATGCCTTTGGGGGGAGTATCACCAACCCCAACGGCGAGGGTTATTTATTCAACACCCCTCCAACAAAGCAGGCTTTTGAAAGCATCAAGGGTTGGGTGGACAAGGGCTGTGCCTGGTCGGATGCGACGGTAGACGCCCAAAGCGAATTTGCCAGCCGCCAGGCTTTATTCGTGGTGGGGAGCCTGCTCGACATCCCTGCCCAACAGCAGGCATTTTCACAGGCCGGCAGCAGCGATCAGTGGGCGGTGATCCCGTTCCCATCCCGCAACCAGGCAGTGGTGGATACCTATGGTCCATCCTTGCTGCTCACCCGTTCGGCGCCTGAGCAACAGCTGGCGGCCTGGCTGGTGGTCAAATGGCTGCTCTACCCGCCTAACCAGGCTCAATGGGTGAGTGAGCTGGCGACATTCCCAACCCGCCAAAGCAGCTTAAATTACCTGGATGCGAATGCAGCCCAAAACCCGCAGTGGGCACAGGCGCTGTCTCTCCTTCCCGTTGCGCGGAGCGAGCCAAGCCTGGCTTCGTGGAGCGAGATGCGCTGGGCGCTGAATGACGCCCTAGCACAGCTGATTGACCCAAAGATCAGCAGTGACCAGATCCCCGCCATCCTGGAAAACCTCGACCTGGTGGCAGCGGATCTATACGAGCAGGTGCGCTGATGGCAGACCTACCGCATGTAACGATCTACACCGATGGAGCATGCGAGCCCAACCCCGGTCCGGGTGGATGGGCTGCCCTATTGCTTTTTGGAAAGCGTGAGAGAGAGCTGCACGGCTTTGAGCCGGATACAACCAACAACCGCATGGAACTGACCGCAGCCGTGAAGGCGTTGAACGCACTCAGCGAGCCCTGCCGGGTGGAGCTCTACACCGACTCTGAGTACCTGCGCCGGGGGATCACTGAATGGCTGCCGGATTGGCGTCGGCGGGGTTGGAAACGCAAGAGTGGTAAACTGGCGAATATTGACCTGTGGCAGGCTCTGGAAGCCAGCCTGAGCGAGCACGAGATCAGCTGGAATTGGGTGCGCGGGCACGCGGGGAACCGCTATAACCAGCGGGTGGATAGCCTGGCACGTAAAGGCATGCGCCATTCTACTTGACCATGTTGAGGGTATAAAGTATACTCACCCGCGCCGGGGTGTAGCGCAGTCCGGCAGCGCACCGCGTTTGGGACGCGGGGGTCGGCGGTTCGAGTCCGCCCGCCCCGACTTATGGCAAAAATTAAGTATGACGGCGTATTGGAAACTGCCCATTTCAAAGCAGATGGGCAGATTGACTGGGTGAGAGTCTACGTACGCATAGGGGCTGTTTTTTCCGACCGCATCCTGTTAAGCCGGGGAGCATTTATCGACCAGCTCAAGACTGGCAAGCGTTATGTTGTCGGCGAACGCATTCTCAACCTGGGAGGTAAATTCACCGTCAGCCAACCTGTGCACCTGCTGGAGCAGGATGGTAAACAGGTTATCACAGTCGGTTCAGCCCGTTCTTCATCGGACGACTTGACCGGTGTGCCGATCATATAACCTGGTGAAAATTCTTGTTGATGTGAGGATAGGCGGCTGAAAAGGCCGCTTTTTTGTTAACTAAATTGACCTTGCTGCAGGCTGGTATAATTTTCCAGTGCCAACTCCCTTCTATCATTTGAGCCTGGCTGATCAGCTGATTAACCATCCCGCCATGCCGGCAGCAGTGAGTCAATTCCTGCGGACCTACCGAGGTGAGTTCCTGTTTGGCAGCACTGCCCCAGACGTCCAGGTGGTGTCTGGTCAGCCGCGGGAGGTGACCCACTTTTTCGACCTACCCATCCAGGCAGGTGACCCACCGGCCTGGGATTGTTTCTTGACTACTTATCCTGACCTGGCAGTATGCAGCGGGTTACCGGCATCACAGACCGCCTTCCTGGCAGGTTACCTGTGCCACCTGCAGGCAGATTGGCTGTGGGTGAAGGGAATATTTGCCCCGGTTTTCGGTCCACGCTGCTCGTGGGGGACGTTCCACCAACGGTTGTACTACCATAATGTGCTAAGGGCATACCTGGACTTGCAAATCCTGCCTGGGCTGCCCATGGATGTGGGAACCTGCCTGGGGCGGGCACTCCCGGATGACTGGCTGCCATTCGTCGAGGACCATTACCTTGCCGCATGGAGAGACTTGCTTTCAGAGCAGCTGGTGCCCGGTGCAGCCATCCAAACTGTGGAAGTGTTCTCTTCCCGGCAGGGAATATCTGCCCCTGAATATTATGCCCTGCTGGCATCAGAGGAACGCATGAACATCGAAGTATTTGAGCACTTGCCTTTAGAACTGGTCGAACGCTACAATAAACAGGTGTTGGCGGCAAACATTCAGCTGCTATCAGACTACCTGGCATTCAGTTTGCATCCCAGTAAAATGCCTACCGAGGGACTCGTATTAAAGGGAGTACAGCTATGAAATTGATTGCGCCCGCTCAAAAGACGGCCGAGAAAGATAGCATCGAAAAGGTAGTCGATCAGGTCAAACAGTTTTTACAATTGGGTGATACGAATGAATACGCTGAAGATGCCATCGTAGCACGGTTTATGCGCGGCCTGGATAGCCGCTTCGTCATGCTGCGCGACCTACAGCTGGAGGGGATTGGGGAACCGTTCCGTCCCATCCTGATTGGACCTGCCGGTGTATACCTGCTGAATATCAGCCCTGCCAAGGGATTTTTCAGGGCGAGGGACGACACATGGTGGGAGATGAACAAGACCAGCCATAAATATGGACCTGCACGCCCAAATTTAATCAAGCAAACCAAGGATTATTCTCAAAAGCTGGCGCAGATACTGGAAGCGCATGGAAAATCCCACCCGGAAATCATACCCATTTTGATCTTTGCCAACGCAGGGGTGAATATCGAGCGGAGCAATCCGGCAATTCGGATCGTGCTGATGGATGGTGTGGATAGTTTTGTTGACAGCCTGAACTACGGCGAAGAAGCACTTCAGGAGACTGAGATCAATTTCCTGTCCGATTCGCTGGAGATCATGGCAAACCCTGAAAAAGCGATCCTGCTGGGCGAAGGAGAGGACTTTTTTGGCAAGGATTTGCAGATACCTGAAAAGAAAGCCCCCCTCACCCTGCCAGACATCCCAATCCGTACCGATCTGACCATCCCACCCGTTGAGGAGAAATTTAAATTCTCCCAAAAGGAGTGGATCATCATTGTCGTGCTCATGGTATTGACCATAGTGGTCTTGTTTATAGCAATCCTATACGCGTTGAGAATTTTCTAACCGTGCAATAACTAGAGAAGAATTTGTCCACCCCATTTCTGTCACTCATTATCCCGGCACATAACGAAGAGAGGCGGTTGCCCGACACCCTCAAGCAGGTGATGGAGTTCTGTGCCAAGCAGGCATACGACAGCGAAGTGATCGTGGTGGAGAATGGGAGCCAGGATAAGACATTTCAGATCGCACAGGATTTTGCTGCTGGAAATTCACAACTGCACGTGTTACAAAATCCACTGAGTGGTAAGGGTAGAGCCGTCAGGCAAGGGATGCTCGCTGCCCAGGGCGAGCACCGGTTCATGTGCGATGTGGACCTATCCATGCCGGTTGAGGAGATCAACCGCTTCCTGCCGCCTGCCTTGATGGAAGCAGATATCTCCATCGCTTCGCGCGAAGCCCCAGGCGCCGTCCGTTACGGCGAGCCATATTACCGTCATTTCGTCGGGCGCATTTATAACGGGCTGATCCGAACCCTGGCTTTACCGGGTTTACAGGATACCCAATGCGGCTTCAAGTGTTTTAACAGCGCTGTAGCGCAGGATGTGTTTCCCCGCCAGACGATGACGGGCTGGTCGTTTGATGTGGAAATCCTGTTCATCGCCCGACTCCTGGGATACAAGGTGATTGAGATCCCCATCCAGTGGTACTACAGCCCGAACAGTAAGATCAGCGTGGTGCGTGATTCCTTCAAAATGGGGGTTGACCTGCTCACCATCCGGTTAAATTCGATCCGGGGGATTTACACCCGCCGCAATGCCAGTCTTTGATCTCTCACTCGTGCCTCCCGAGCCTGACCTTTCGTTTGAGCAGGCCTTATGGAACGCCGGACTCACGGCAATAGCCGGGATTGATGAGGCCGGGCGTGGGGCGCTGGCAGGGCCGGTGAGCGCGGCTGCCGTCATCCTGCCGCCTGATCAGGCTATGGCGAGCTGTTTAAAGGGAGTGCGCGATTCCAAGCAGATGAGCCCTGAGCAAAGGGAGATTGCGCGTGAAAAAATCCTGCAATACGCTGCCAGCTGGGGGGTAGGTTTCGCCACGAACGAAGAGATCGACCAAATGGGCATTTTACCGGCCACCCGCCTGGCTGCCTGCCGGGCGTTGGAAGGATTGGCTATATTGCCTGCCCATCTACTGCTGGATTACCTGTTCCTGCCTGAGATAAGCATTCCCCAGACCGCGTTGATCAAAGGGGACTGCCGCTCGTTGAGTATTGCCGCTGCCTCCGTCCTGGCAAAGACTGCCAGGGATGCACTGCTCAGAGAGCTAGACCTGGACTTTCCAGGGTATGGTTTCGCGGCCCACAAGGGCTACGGCACCAGGGCTCACCGAGCCGCTCTCGGGCGGCTGGGTGTGAGCATAGTCCACCGGCGAAGCTTTGACCTCTTTGGAACGTCAGGCGGAGAAATTGAAACAGACCGGACGGCGCATAACCCCGCCGAGCCGGAACTGATCGATCAATAGAACCCCCAGTTATTATCCTTCCAGCCGTGCTGGCCGCGTAGGGGCACGAATGCCACCGGGGCGATATGCTCCTGCACGAATTCACCGCCCTGCTTGCGCCACCGGTCCAGCATCTGCCCACCCGCTCCACCTTCAGGCAGTACCAGGCGACCGCCCTCGTCCAGCTGGTCACATAAAGGCTGGGGGACATGTGGGGCGGCCGCGGTGATCATGATTGCCTGGTAGGGAGCATATTCGGGCAAACCCAGGCTGCCATCACCCACATGCACGGATACATTAGTCAGTCCTAACTTAATTAGCACCTTTTGTGCATTTTCAGCCAATGTTTCATGCCTTTCGATGGTGTGGACCTGGCGTGCCAGGTGGGCAAGCAAAGCGGCCTGGTAACCCGAGCCCGTACCCACCTCCAGCACATTTTCATCCCCCTGCAGCAGGAGGAGCTCAGTCATCAATGCGACGATGTAGGGCTGGGAGATGGTTTGACCGCGGCCGATGGGCAGCGGGTTGTCGGCATAAGCAGCATTGGCGTACTCCTCAGGGACAAACCAGTGACGAGGCAGATTGGACAGGGCAGCGAGTAAACGCTCATCGTGGATGCCACGCGAGATGATTTGCTCTTTGACCATGCGGGTGCGCAGGTTGGCGTAATAAGCATCGTCTTCCATCAGGAGAAATTATACGCCTTGCAAGATTAAATTCCAAAAATCATCGCGCTCCCCAGGGCGGAACGGGATATAGATCCCAAGCCGGTCAACCTTACCCTGGTACCGATCGGTGAGGGCAGCCAGTAAACCTTCGGTAGGGGCAATCACCGCACACTCTTTCAGGATATCATCATTCACCAAACCAGCCATTTCAATCCACTGACCCCGGGCAGCCAGGGCGGAAAGCTGCCTGGCAATGTCACCCCAGCCGTGGAGCTCCATCACGGGTCGATAAGAGGGAGTGGAGGCATAGAATGCGATTTGTGCGCGTACAAATGCCTCTTCTTCCGGTGATGTGACCACGAATGCGGAGGTGGATATTTTTATATCTGCCTTTAATCGCCCGGCTTTGGCTGCCCCTTGCTCAACGGCAGGCAGGATCACCTCCTTCAGATAGTGCGCCGTGTGGAAGGGATGGGCATGGAAACCCTGTGCCACCTCACCCGCCAGCCTGGCGAGACCGGGATTTACCCCGGCGATATAGATGGGGATATCCGGAAATTGGATTGGACCGGGGTTGAAGAAAGGCGACATCAGCGAGAGCTTGTAATGCTCACTGCGGTAGTTCAACGGTTCATTGGTCTGCCAGGTGTGCCAGAAGGCGCGCACCGCCTCGATCTGCTCACGCAGCTTGCCTACCACCGATTCGGGCCAGGGCATGCCGAAACGCCGCTCGATATGAGCTTTTACTTGCGTCCCCAACCCAAGGATGAAGCGCCCGCCTGAAGCTTGTGCCAGGTCCCAGGCGGTATAAGCCAGGTTCGCCGGGCTGCGCGCGAAGGCGATGGCGACAGCGGTGCCGCAGCCGAGTATTTTTGTATGTTCAGCGATCAATGCAGCCGGCAGGAAGGGGTCATGCATCGTTTCGGTGGACCATAACGTGGTGAAGCCCAACCTTTCAGCTGCACGGGCGATGGCAGGCACGGCAGAAAGGGAGACAGCTGGGAGGGTTGCATCGAAGAGGAATGGAAGGGAGGGGGACATAGTAGTTAAAGGAAATTACTTCTCAACTCAACAAGTATGCGCACACCCATTGGGTGGTGGCTACCAGGGCATCCAGGTGGGTACGCTCGTAATTATGCGAGGCATCCACCCCGGGACCAATCAGGGCGACCGCCACATCCCCGCCTGCCCGCCAGAACGCCTCACCATCGGAGCCATAGTATGGGTAGATATCCACCTGGTAGGGGATGGCGTTCTCATCTGCCAGCCGGCGCAGTTTTTGGCTGAGAGCATGATGGTAAGGTCCACCTGAATCTTTGACGCACAATGTGGCGTGGAACTCATCGGAAGTTTGCCCTTCACCCACGGCAGCCATATCCACGCTGAGCAGCTCGGTGACATCAGCGGGAATTCCGGCAGCGGCGCCGTGACCCACTTCTTCATAATTGCTGATATGAAAATATACCAATTGTGTCGGTTTCAAGCCGGCATCGTTGAGTGCTTTGATGGCTGCAACCAGGCAGGCAACACAGGCCTTATCATCCAGGTGGCGTGAACGCACAAAACCATTGGTGATTTCCAGGCGAGGGTCGAAGGCGATAAAATCACCCACACGAATCCTCAGCGCGGCGGTTTGTTCTGGAGAGGTGCTGCGTGCATCCAGGCGCACTTCCATGTTGTCATCCTCACGCTTAGTCTCACTCACCTTGCTGCCATGGACGTGCCCGGAGGCCATTTCGAGCAGGATCGAGCCACGGACTGGCTCACCCTGGCTGGGATAGATCCAGCAGCCTTCCCCTTCGACCGTATTCCAGGCAAAGCCGCCAATCTTGGTCATCATCAGTCGTCCGTTGGATTTGACCTGCTTAACCATCGCGCCCAGCGTATCGGCATGGGCGGTCAGCGCCCGAGGTGCATCGGAATGCTCACCCTGCCAGGTGGCAACCAGGGCTCCCTTGCGGGTGCGTTTAACGGATAACGCGGGGAACGCCGCCAGCCCTTGCTCCACGAATGCAATGGCAGGCTCGGCCAGACCCGTGGGGCTGGGAGTATTCAACAAACCGGAGAGAAAGGTCAGCAGGAATTCAGAATCAATCGTTGGAATAGACATGCGCAGGCTCCTTGAAGAATAAAGCTTCCACCCATCGAAGGAGGATCTGGGATCCCCCCGACAAAACCTGGATTGTATAATCGCGTGAAGATCAGCTGATGATTACTCTGGCAATCCCTCATACTTCTGGATTGCCGTACACCACTCCTGGGGGATGGCTACGGAACGCTTATTGGCGTAATCGTAAGCCACCAACACACTAGTCCCGGTGGCAAATTCAGTGGAGTCGCGTGCATCCTCGAGGTGATATTCTGAGGTCATACTCTTATTGCCCAGGCGCGAGATGCGCACGCCGACCCTGATGGGATCACCAAATTGGATCACTTTTCGAAACGTTATTTGAACATCAGCCAGGATAATGCCGAGGTTTAGAAAGGAACCGCCTTCCCATAATTTGAGCTGTTTTAGGTAGAATACGCGCCCTTGCTCCATATAGGTGAGGATTTTTGCGTTATTGACGTGCCCCTGAGGGTCAAGGTCACCATAGCGAACTTCGATGAGGTGGTAGAAGTGGAAGTCGGTCATGCTTGAAATTATACCCTTATCTGGCAAAATCCTGCCAATCGTGCGCACCATCAGCCGAAAAAAAACAGGTGACCCACAGCGCGTAGATAATCCGAGAGTAGTATTTCTTCCCAGAAGTTATAATTATCCTGATGATGCGCTTGAATCCTTTCCGCAGGTTCAGGGCTTTCCCCGGGGTGGAATACCTGCTTGCCCTGTTGGTAACGGGAATTTTCACGGTGATCTTTCTCCCCTTTCGCAGTTCAGGGGGGCAGGATCACACCATTCTGTCGCTGCTCTACCTGCTCCCGGTGGTATTAAGCTCGGTACTATGGGGGTTAGGTCCGGGTGCCCTGGCAGCGATAGCCTCATTTTTAGCCTTGAACTATTTTTTCGTGCCGCCATATTACACTTTGTTGGTGCACCGCACGCAGGATTTATTGGTGTTGATTGCTTTCCTGGGGGTATCGATCACCGTTGGTCAGCTGGTGGGCAGGGTGAGTAAGAGCCTGGCGGAGACTACCGCCCGTGAGCATGAAGCCATCCACTTGTATGAGCTCATCATGCACCTGGCGGGTCTGCAGGATGAACAGGAAATCGTTTCGGCCCTGGCAGAACAAACCCTCATCACCCTGCATGCCGGGCGGGTGGATGTGCTGGTGGAAGCACAAGGACAGATCCCAGCACGGCACGTCAGGCTGGAGGACCGCTCGCAGACGGATGTGGACGTTGATGCTACACCCACCCATATCGCACCACTGCAGTCGACGCGCGGGTTCCTGGGAGAGATAAAGGTCTGGCGAGGCGAATCCAGGCTCACTCCGGCAGAAGAACGCCTGCTGAATACATTTGCCAGCCAGGGAGTTCTGGCACTGGAGAGGGTGCGGCTATCCCATGCGGCTTCTCGGGCACGCCTGCTGGAAGATAGCGATCGTTTTAAATCGTCCCTGTTATCATCCGTCTCCCATGAGCTGCGGACGCCCCTGGCAACCATCAAAGCCGGTGTCACCAGTTTGCGCAGTGAAGCTGTGGCGTGGGATTCAGACGCCCGGGTGGATTTGCTGGCTGCAGTGGAGGAAGAGACGGATCACCTGAACCAGCTGGTAGGGAATTTGCTCAATATGTCGCGCATCGAATCGGGTTCACTGAAACCCGATCGGAGCTGGAATTCAACGGCAGATATTGTTTCCAGCGCCGTCGACCGGATGCATTCACAAACCGAGAAGCATATAATTGAAGTGGACGTATCGCCAGACTTGCCGCTCGTCCCGGTGGATTATTTCCAGATTGAGCAGGTATTCATCAACTTGATCAGCAACAGCACCAAGTATTCCCCGGAAGGAACAGTGATTTCCATCCATGCACACCGAGTAGATGAGGACTTGCTGCAGGTAATGGTAAGCAACCAGGGTCCGCATGTAGCCCCCGAAGACCTGGAGCGCATTTTTGACAAATTCCACCGGGTAACTGCCGCAGACCGCGTCACTGGTGCAGGGTTGGGATTAAGCATCTGTAAGGGGATTATCGAGGCGCACGGCGGGCGCATATGGGCAGAAAACCTGGACAAGGGATTTGCCTTCAATTTCACCCTTCCGCTTTCATGGACGGGATTTCCCAAGGGGAGCAAGATGGAGATGGTCGACGAATGACCGCCCAACCGCACATTTTGGTGATCGATGACGAAGCCCAGATCCTGCGGGCGCTGCGCACCATCCTGACCGCCAAGCAGTTCAAAGTGACCGTCGCCAGCCGAGGGGAGGAAGGACTGGCACTGGCAGCCGCCCAGGCGCCAGACTTGATCATCCTGGACCTCAGCCTGCCTGATATGGATGGCGTTGAAGTGTGTGCCCGCTTACGAGAATGGACCCAGGTTCCCATCATCATCCTATCGGTGCGCGAGAGTGAGCGGGATAAAGTCGTTGCCCTGGATAAGGGCGCGGACGACTACCTGACCAAGCCTTTTGGCATTGAGGAGCTTTTAGCCCGCATCCGTGTGGCGTTGCGCCATTCAGCCCAGACCCTTGGCAGCCAGAAGAGCCAGATCATCGATACTGGAACTGTAATCATCGACCTGGCACTGCATACGGTGACTCGCGAGGGCGAAGAGGTCAAGCTGACCGCCACAGAGTTCAAGTTGTTGGCATACCTGGCAGCCAACGCGGGGCGTGTGCTCACAAACCAATCGATCCTATCACATGTGTGGGAACCGGCAGATGCCGACCGGGTGGAATATCTGCGGGTATACATCAGACAGCTGCGCAAGAAATTGGAAGCAGACCCAGACCATCCGTGTATCATCCGCAACGAGCCAGGAATCGGCTACCGCTTCATGATGGATGAGTAGACATGTTCGGAACAAAATATTCGCTTGAAATATAGTAGTGTACAATTAGCAAGTTTGGGAGTGGACATGGCAAATAAAACTCAATCAAAAAAATCAGCCGAGCTCTATCCAGGGTTAGAGGATGGTGCAGTCAGCCAGCTGCGGAAGGAATATTTGGGCTACCAGGAGCTGTTCCAGTTGCAGCCGCCCCTGGTGCAGCGTTTTATGGAGACGCAGGCATCCTCTGTGGCTGAAGCTATTGTTCAAGGTTTGCCCCAGGTGCGCTTCACCTTGCCGGATAAGGTGGTGCTACAAAAGGAGGCCGATGCCAAACCAGCAGTGGTACCGAATGAGTCGCGCGAGCAAATGACGGGGGGTTTGATGGATCGACTGACGCGCACCGACTTGCGTACCGCGCTGCGGCTAAGGCTTGGGGAACTGGAACAATCCTCCAACCGCTCTGTCGCGGTGAGTGCGGGTCTGCTTCGGCACGCCATTGCCAGGCACATGGTACATAATATGCTCCCTGCGGGGAGGACGGTTCAATACACTACAGATGAAGGCGAAGAAATCCCCAGTCTCCCGGTGCAGAGCGCACTGGAGCCAGAATCGGCTATTACTGCCACCTCGGATGCAATCGCAACCGAAGAAGAACGTGGAGGAGAGGCAGGCAGGGGTGAGCTGCTGGTGCCTTACGTGGAAGCAGCCAGGAAGTTCTTTCTACCTCAGTGGGTGGCGTTTGACGATCACGGGCATTTATTAGTTGGGAGTGCCAGTGAGGCTGAAGCAGATATTGCCTCCATGCAGCGTTATTTGTCGGTGCTGCATGCGGCAGTGGGGCTGGCGCCATATATGGTGGCAGATGAGGATTACCAGCGTAAGCGCTACGGAATCCTCGGGCAGCTGGTAAACCAGGGAAGGGCCCTGGCGGACTTTGAAGTAGAAGAGATCATCCGCACAATTAAGAAAAGAGCTTCGTCGCATGACCTGAACCGTGGGTTGAGTTTGAGCCTGCCGTATTTCAATGATCAAACCCTGCTGATGGAGAACTACAGTTTCGAGGTTATTCCGGCTGGCAGGATCATGTTTGTCCCGGCTTTCGTGGTGCGTGCAGCGCGGGAACAGGAAGCGAAGATTGCTCAGGACACGCGCATGAGCCTGTCGACTCGTAAGCACCTGCTAGCGGAGCTGCGTTCTCTTGACCAAGCATTCTCTGATACTTAATGATTAATTTGGATTGGTTTTAGATATGTTATTTTCGATAGGTCTGTTGATCGTGGTCGGTTACCTTGCTTATCGCGCTTCACCGCATGAGCGACAAGAAGATGCGCATGTGCATGGTGCCGGGCAGATCGGCTTATTGGCGGCGGTAGCGCTTTTTGGGGTTGACTATTTCACGTCCTTTTTCTATGCCACCGGCGAGATGATGAGCTCGCTGCACCCCTATGGACTTGAGAAATACAGTTATATAGCGGTTGCCTTTATCGCCTTTGCCAATGCAGTATTCGGTTTCTTATATATGTACTCGTTGGGTATCTTCAACGAAGGTGGTGGTTCTTATACCGCCTCTATGCGCTACCTCACCCCGGCACTAAGCCTGGTGGTTGCGGTAGTATTAATCCAAGACTATATTTTTACCATCGTAGTGTCCACCTTGTCGGGGGTGGATCAGGCATTATCCTTGCGCGGCGCCACCGGAATACCCTGGTTCTGGCACTTTTTGATTGGTGCGATCCTGGTAACCATCAATTACTTCCTGACGATCCGGGGGCGAGGTGAATCAGCGCGGGTGGTGTTCATCATGCTGTTCATCTTCGTCGTGCTGACCGTCACCATGGCCTTTGGATTATTCAGAGCCCATGCGGCAGGCGTTCCTCCCATACCGATGACTGTCCAACCCACGGTAGTTCCACTCAAGACGGCGTTATACCACATGTTGACGGCCTCCATGAAAGGTTTGGTGGCGTTAAGTGGTCTGGAAGCCATGTCCAACGGGATTCAATTCGTCAAGAATGAGGATGCCGGGATCGTTAAGTGGGGGAAAAAACGTCTGCCACGATTTAAAGGGCTGTGGGGATTTTACAGCGGAAAGTCGGGTATCGGGCGGATCGTCCAGACTTCGTTCCTGTTTTATGGAGGGATTACCACACTGCTGCTGACTTCTTTTGCCATCCGGTTTGATGCCTATGATGGCACTCTGGGGCGTACTTTGGTGGGCAACCTGGCGTTCATTGGATTCGGTCAAATACAAGGAGGCCTCATCCTGTTCTGGGCATACCAGATCCTGGCAGTTGCGTTGTTAACAGCCGCCTCGATGACTGCGTTCCAAGACCTGCAGGCTACTGCCTGGCGAGACGTCGCTATTGGTGAAATCCCGGAAGTCGTGGTTTATCGCAATCCAGCTGGAACGTTTACGCGTTCCGTTACTGCGGGATATATCATATCGCTGGTAATCATGTTAGTTTTAAAGGCCAAACAGTCGGCTGCTGTCCCTTATTATGGAATTGGCGTGTTCATGCCGATTATGGTCATGGGATTGGCAGTTCGCAAGCATATCCTTGCAAAATATACTGGAAGGATCCGCAGATGGGGCAGCTTTGGGGCACTGTTTGCAGCTATCATGGCTGGGCTTGTTTTCGTTGGTCAAATTGTAGGCAAATGGACTGAAGGGGGTTGGGTGGTGCTGATCACATTCAGCATTTTGGTGCTGGCCGCCAATACGCTTCTGGTATCCCCCATAGGCTATCGTGACGTCAAGCAAATCCACCGCATTGTGCGCGAGAAAGCACGCGTCCAGGGATCGATGGGTTCAATCGTCGAATGGCAGTCCTTAAAGATGCAGGAGTATCGATATTCAATATTGGTATTTGTTACTCATGTTTTCGAGTTGTTGGGCGTGCGTAGACCGGTGCGATTTGAACCCCCTATCCCCGCCGGGACTTACGATGAAGCTGTTCACTCCGATCATCCCGATGCTCCTTCTCTTCTGGCACAATACCTGGATAAGGAAGAAGAACCAAAGATAGGGGGCAAACCGAAGGAAACTGCACCAGGGGATGATCCGAACAAATTGCCGTAATAATTGTTATTTACAGCGAGTAAAAACCTCCCATTGACCAGGGAGGTTTTTATTATTTTTTAATGACATTGCCCAAAAAATTTGTCTCGTCTTTATTTTGTTTGGCTAGAATGATTTTAGAGATTATAGGAAGGTAGAGAAAATAATATGGAAGAACAAGCTCTCTTAACTACCATTACCTCACCAAATATTGCAGTTAATTTGGTCAGCCAGTTCCGACAGGAATACCTGGGCAACCAGACCCTCTCCAGAATACAAGCAAGCCTGGTGCAGCGATTTTTAGAAACCCAGGCAGCCATAATGGCGGAGGCGATCGTGCAGGGGTTATCCCAGGTCAGGTTCAGCTTGCCAGACCGGGTGGTCTTGGATAAGCAGGATAATGGCGCTAAAACCATCATGGTGCCTGCTGAGGTTCGTGAACAGATGATCGGTGGCCTGGTGGGCCGATTGATCCACACTGACTTACGCACCACATTACGCTCGCGCCTGATGGAACTGGAGCAATCATCAAACCCGGCAGTCTCCACCAGCGCCATTCTAATCCGGCATGCAGTAGTCATGTATATGGTTTACAACATGCTTCCATCTGGGAAGGGCGTGCAGTATACCACGCAGGAAGGGGACGTGATTCCAACCATTCCGTTAAACGACGGATCCACTTCGAGCTCTGCCCTAACCGCAGCGTCGGATGCAATGATTGTTGAGGAAGACCGAGCAGAAGGGGGGCGAGAACAACTGCTGGTGCCGTATGTGGAGGCTGCACGCAGGTTTTATTTGCCTCAATGGGTATCTTTTGATGATAGCGGCGCGTTGCTCGTTCAAAGCCTGGGCGAAGCTGAAAATCAAATTGCATCGATGCAGAGGTATTTATCCATATTGCACCATGCTGTGAGCCTAGCACCTTATATGGTGGCAGACGAGGAATATCAGCGCAAACGCTATGGCATCCTTGGTCAGCTGGTGAACCAGGGGCGGGCTCTGGCGCATTTCCAGGTGAAGGGGATCATCCAGACGATCCGGCGGCGGGCGACTTCACATGACCTGGATCGCGGGTTAAGTTTAAGCCTGCCGTATTTCAATGATCAGACTTTGATGATCGAAGATTATAACTTTGATGTTATCCCGTCAGGGCGGGTTATGTTTGTACCGGCCTTCGTCGTGTTGGCAGTGCGGGCACAGGCTGCGAAAGTGGCCCAGGATACACGCTTGAGCCAATCCACACGCAGGCAGATATTGATCGAGTTAAGTTCCCTCGAAGGGGAATTTTTAAGGTAGAAAAATGTTTTTTTCAATTGCATTATTGATCGTAATCGCTTACATGGTGTTTCGCGTCTCTCCGCGGGAACGTGCGGAGGATGCACACGTGCATGGTGCCGGGCAAGTTGGGCTCCTGGCAGCCATTGCATTATTTGGGGTAGATTACTTCACTTCATTCTTTTATGCTACTGGCGAAATGATGAGCGCATTGCACCCCTATGGGCTTCAGAAATGGGGTTTCATCGCTGTGGCTGTGATTGCCTTGGCCAATGCTGTTTTTGGTTTCCTCTATATGTACTCACTGGGGGTTTTTAATGAAGGAGGCGGCTCATACACTGCATCAATGCGCTACCTATCAGCCGGGATCAGCCTCATTGTAGCGGTCGTGCTGATACAGGACTACCTATTTACGATTGTCGTATCCACGTTATCAGGTGTTGATCAGGCGCTATCCTTGCGCAATGCAACCGGGATTCCATGGATCTGGCATTTTTTAATTGCTGCTGTTCTTGTAACAGTCAACTGGTTCATAACCATTCGTGGACGCGGAGAATCTGGCAGAATAGTATTCACCTTATTGGGCATCTTTTTATCCCTCACCGTGATCATGGCTTTTGGGTTGTTCGCTGCTCACTTCCACGGTGTGCCGGCTATACCCGTCACAGAAACTCCAAAAGCAGTAACTATCGGCCAAGCCCTATATCATTTACTCACTGCGTCGATGAAAGGCCTAGTGGCACTTTCTGGTTTGGAAGCCATGTCGAATGGTATCCAATTTGTTAAAAACGAGGATGCCGGTATTATCGCCTGGGGAAAGAAACGCCTCCCCCGCTATAAAGGACTATGGGGTTTTTACAGCGGTAAATCTGGCATTGGTAGAATTGTTCAGACCTCATTCTTGTTTTATGGTGGGATCACCACCCTCCTGTTGGCTGCGTTTTCAATTCGCTTTGATGTATTTGATGGCACGCTTGGGCGTACCCTGGTTGGGAATCTATCCTTTATTGGATTTTCTCAGATACCCGGAGGTACTGTCCTTTTCTGGGCTTATCAAATCCTGGCTGTGATGTTATTAACTGCAGCATCTATGACGGCCTTCCAAGACTTACAGGCCACAGAATGGCGGGATGTTTCCATCGGTGAAATACCGGAGATTATCGTTTATCGGGACCCGCGTGGGACATTCACGCGCTCTGTGACCATTAGCTATATCATAACCATGGTCATCATGTTCGTTGTCAAAGGCAATAGCTCAGCCGCGATCCCATATTATGGTGTGGGTGTGTTTATGCCCATCATGGTGATGGGATTCTCAATTCGGAAGCATATCCTGCAGAACTACACCGGGCGTAAACGCAAATGGGGCAGTCTCGGTGCTGGATTTGCCGGGGTTCTATCTGGTTTTGTGTTTATTGGGCAAATCGTCGGTAAATGGCAGGACGGTGGCTGGGTAGTGTTAATATCCTTCAGTGTATTAATCCTGGCAGCCAACCTGCTACTTATCTCTCCAATTGGCGTCCGTACGCCCAAACAAATCCACCGCATCGTGCGTGAGAAGGCACGTGTGCAAGGTTCTATGGCCTCGATTGTCGAATGGCAGTCTTTGAAAATGCAGGAGTACCGCTATCACGTACTTGTAGCGATTACCCATTTCTTTGCCTTGCTCGGTGTAAATCGACCAGTTCGGTATGATCCTCCAGCACCAGCAGGTGATTATGACCACGCGTTGCATAGTGACCATCCAGAGGCGCCCTCTTTCCTGGCACAATATTTAGAGAAAAAGGAAGAACCTCGCCTGGGTGGTAAACCCAAGGAAACCGCCCCGGCGAATGAGGGGCATCTGCCCTGAGGCATTAGAAAGTAGATAAACAAGCCTTTTCGGTCGGTATGATACAATCGCTATGCGTTTTGAGCGCATAGCGATTTTTTATGATCTCTGACCCGATTTACACCCTGCCAATCTCCGAAGTATTTGCTTCACTGGAAACATGTTCCGATGGACTGACCACCAGCGAAGTGGAGGCACGCCGTTCACTTTACGGCAGCAATCAGCTAACTGAGCCGCCGCGTGAACCCGCCTGGCGTAAAATGCTGGGTTTTATCGCCCACCCCATGGCGCTGCTGCTGTGGCTGGCAGGTGTAATAGCGTTTTGGTTGGGCGAGCCCACCCTGGGGGTCATTATCTGGGTGGTAGTGGTGGTAAATGCGGCTTTCTCCTACTGGCGGGAATACCGGGCAGAACAGGCGACGGTGGCACTGCAGCACTTATTACCCAGTTATGCCCGCGTGGTGCGTGATGGAGTGGAGGTCAAGGTATCCACCAGTGAGCTGGTGGCAGGTGACATCCTCGTCCTGGCGGAGGGGGATAATATCCCTGCCGATGCACGCGTCATCCAGGAATATGGATTGCGCGCCAACAACTCGGTGCTCACTGGTGAAGCAGTACCGGCGCGTAAAACATCAGATGCCTCGCTGCGGGACGGGATCAGCGAAGTGGAACGACCGAACCTGGTCTTTGCCGGCACCTCGGTCGTCTCGGGGACGGGAAGAGCGGTGGTGTACGCCACCGGGATGCTTACCCAGTTCGGGCGGATCGTACGGCTCACCCAGGCGGTGCACGAGGAACCCAGCCGGTTGCAGCAAGAGATGTCGCGCCTCACGCGGACGATTTCATTGATTGCGTTGGGCCTGGGAGCGATCGTTTTCGCGGTGGGAATTACCGACGTCCAGATGGGGATCAACGAAGCCTTTATCCTGGCTTTGGGGATCATCGTGGCGGCAATCCCGGAAGGTCTACCAGCGACGGTGACCCTATCTTTGGCAGCGGCAGTACAGCGGCTGGCACAGAAGGGGGTGCTGGTTAAAAAGTTGTCCATCCTCGAGACCCTGGAGCATGTGTCTGTCATCTGCACGGATAAAAGCGGCACCCTGACCCAAAACCAGATGACAGTGCGGCAGGTATGGGTGAGCGGTAAACCGCTGGTCATCACCGGCACGGGCTATGAGCCTAAAGGTGAGTTCGTCCCCAACCCCGGCAGCGAGGCAGCTAAGAATGATTTGCGTGCCCTGCTCACGGCTGCCATCATGTGTAACAACTCGAGGCTCAACCCACCGGCACCAGACCATCCGCAGTGGACGGTGCTCGGCGACCAGACGGAAGCTGCGCTGCGTGTGCTGGCATTAAAAGGCGGTATGGTGGAAGATACACTCAACCGCACAGTGCCGCGCATCCACGAGATTCCGTTCGATGCCCGGCGTAAGCGGATGAGCACGATCCACCAGGTGAACCGGCGGCAAGATTCATTCCCCGATATATCACCTGGGCAGCAGATTGCCTTCGTTAAAGGCGCCCCACGCGAGGTACTGCAACTCTGCACGTACATCCGCATGCACGGTGAGGTGATTCCGCTCGATGATAGCTGGCGTGGACGGGTCCTATCTGCCAATGATGATTATGCCCGCAATGCCCTGCGGGTATTGGCGCTGGCATATCAGGAGCTACCCCCACGTGTGGGCAGCTACACCGCCGAAAGAGTTGAGTCGAACCTGGTATTCCTGGGTCTGACTGCCATGATGGACCCGCCGCGCCCGGAGGTGACGGAAGCTGTGAGCACGTGCCGGAAGGCGGGCGTGCGAATGGTGATGATCACCGGCGACTACGGGTTGACCGCTGAGAGCCTCGCCCGGCGCATTGGCCTGCTGACTGCCCCAAACCCCTTGATCCTGACCGGGGCAGATTTGGAGCTGCTGAACGATATTGAGATCCAGGGCATGCTGGAGAAAGAAGTGATTTTTGCCCGCATGGCACCTGAGCACAAGCTGCGTCTGGTGGCAGCCTTTCAAGCCCGCGGGGATGTGGTGGCGGTGACGGGTGATGGGGTAAACGATGCCCCCGCGCTGCGTAAAGCCGATGTAGGCGTGGCGATGGGGTTGGTGGGAACCGACGTTGCCAAAGAAGCGGCAGATGTGATCCTTACCAATGACAACTTTTCCACCATCGCCCGCGCCATCGAAGAGGGTCGCACGGTTCATGATAACCTGCGTAAATTCACCACGTACATCTTTTCAAGTAATGTGCCTGAGATTTTACCGTTCATCATGACTGCCCTGTTGACGCCAGCGGTGATGCCACTGGCGTTGGGGGTTAAGCAAATCCTGGCAATTGACCTGGGAACGGACCTCTTTCCGGCGCTGGCGTTGGGGAGTGAAATCCCAGAGCGGGATGTGATGCAACGCCCACCGAGGCGCAAGAACCAGCCTGTGGTGGATGGTCGCCTGCTCCGACGCTCATTTTTGTGGCTCGGGCTGCTCGAGGCTTTGTTGTGCTTCGTGGCCTTTTACTTTGTAAATAACTGGCTGGATATCCCTTTCTTTCAATCCTTGCACGATCAAATTTTCTCAACTGTCCCACATGCTGACCAGAATAGCCTGGCGATTACGGTCTATTATGCCGGTGTGGTCATGGCGCAGGTCGGAAACGCATTCGCCTGCCGCACCGAGCGCAACCGCGGGCGCTACCTTGGCTGGTTGAGCAATCCCACCCTTATCCGCGGGATCATCATTGATATAGCCATCCTGCTGGGTTTGATCTATATCAAACCACTGGCAGACTTATTTGGAAACGTCCCCATACCTCCATCATTATGGGTTGGAATAATCTTTTTCCCATTCATCATCTACGGCATGGATTGGATTTTAAAGATGATTTTTCGCATACGAGAACGCTTTGTACACCAGGTAATCAACAGTTCCATGAGCAAGGAGGAAACATGAAAGTCATCATAATGGGATGCGGTCGCGTCGGCGAGCAGCTGGCTCGTTTGTTGGTCGACGAAGATCACCAGGTGGCGGTGATCGATTACGACGAAAGAGCGCTGGCACGCCTGGGACCAAATTTTAGGGGCCAGAAGATCATCGGGGTGGGCTTTGACCGGGATGTGTTGATGAAAGCCGGGATTGAACAGGCTGATGCGTTTGCGGCAGCCAGCTCATCGGATAATGCCAATATTGTGGCAGCCCGGATTGCGCATAACATCTTCCACGTCCCGCGCGTAGTTGCCCGCCTGTTTGACCCGCAGCGTGCAGAAATTTATCGTCGCCTCGGGATGTTGACCATCTCCTCGACAACCTGGGGAGCCGAGCGCCTGCGTGAGATGCTCACCTCCGCTGAGCTGGACCCAATCGTCAGCTTTGGGAGCGGAGAAGTGAGCCTGGTCAGCATCGAAATCCCGCTCCAGCTGGTTGGACGAATGGTGAAAGACGTCACAGTTTCAAATGAGATCAGCATCATCGCCATCACCCGTCAGGGTGCGGCGTTCCTCCCCACCCTGGGAAGCCAGTTCCAGGAAGGTGACCTGATCCATGCAGCCATCCTGGCTTCAGCATTGGGACGTTTCAAAACCCTGTTAGGGCTGTTAGAAGGAGGTTAGGATGTTCGTCATCATCGTTGGCGGTGGTAAGACCGGCTCACAACTTGCCTTCCAATTAATTAGCGGTGGGCATAAGGTTAGGTTGGTCGAAGACCGGGCGGCAGTATTGGAAAGATTGAAGGATGAGCTGCCCGCGGAGGTCATTTATGCAGGCGATGGCAGCTCTCCGAGCGTGCTGGAAGGTGCCGGGGTCGAGCAAGCCCAGGTGTTGGCGGCAGTGACCGGCGAAGATGAAGATAACCTGGTGATCACCACATTGGCACGATTTGAGTTTGGTGTTCCCAGAATCATCGCCCGGGTCAATAATCCCAAAAATATCTGGCTGTTTACCCCTGAGATGGGGGTGGACGTGGCTTTATGTCAATCAGACATCCTGGCAAAGCTGATCGCCGAGGAAATGTCATTGGGTGACATGATGACCCTGCTAAAACTGCGTAAAGGCGAATTTTCGATCGTCGAGGAGAAAGTCCATCCTGAGGCAGTGGTGGTGGGTAAGCAGCTGCGAGAGATCGAGCTGCCCCCTCAATGCGTCTTTGCCGCAGTGATCCGCAAGGGACAGCTGATTGTACCCAATGGGAACACTGAGCTTTCTCCCGTCGATGAAGTGATCGCCCTGGTGCATGCCTCCCAGGCGCCAAAACTAGCCGAACTACTTGGGCGCCCGAAATAACGCCAGGCGATTGGGGAAATGGCTGGAACCAACAGCCAACCCAGGGCGTCTTTTTCACTGAGGTATAATTGGCGGAATGAATTCTCCTAATTTAGACGAAACCAGTCCGACTTCTAGCAAGCCGGAAGGACAAGATGAACCCGTGGGCGGTGAAGCTCTGCCCCAGGATGTTGCGCGGCCTGATCAAGCAGACGAGACCAGCGTAACCCAACCCATGCCCGTCTCAGCTGAGGCGGGTGAGATGGAACAACCAGGCGTTGAACCACCATCAGCTCCAGCATTCTCCGAGCATGAAGCACAGGCACAGCTCGGAGAAACCCGGCCTTCCCTATTGGGCGATGATGGATTGAACCTGCCCCCGGAGATTCCAGACCTGCCCGCTGAGAAACCCAGGCGCAGGCGGATGTGGATCTTATGGGCTTTCCTGGCAGTTTTGCTGCTGGCATTGATTGCCGGCGGCAGTGGATTCGCGGGGTATAACTCGGCCATTGACCAACGCACCCATTATCAATCCACACTGGTAGCTGGCGAGACCACCAATCAATATACCCTGGCGCTGCAAGACATCGCCCTGGGTAATTATGACCGCGCCCGCCAGCGCCTTGAATATCTGATCAAAATCGACCCTAATTTCCCCGATGCGTCAAACCAGCTCACTTTCGTGCTGACCCAACAGCGCATCACCGCTACTCCCACCTCTGCTCCGGTGCCCACCGGCACACCAACTCCAGATTTCCGCGGACGGGATGACCTGTTTGCTCAAGCCCAGAACCAGCTGATCGGGCGTGATTGGACCGGCACCATCGACACGCTGCTGTTATTGCGCAAGAATTATCCGGATTTTATGGCCGTCAAAGTGGACGGTATGCTCTTCGTTGCGCTACGGAACCGGGGAATTGATAAGATTGCCCAGCTGCATGACCTGGAAGGTGGAAATTATGACCTGACCCTGGCTGAGCGCTTTGGACCCCTGGATTCTGAGGCACGTAACTGGCGCGACTGGGCAGACCTTTACATTCGTGGAGCCAGCTTCTGGGACGTCGATTGGGGCCAAGTGGTTTATTATTTTTCGCAACTGGCAAGTGCCGCTCCGAACCTGAGCGATTTATCGGGGTGGACTGCCTCAAGCCGCTATATGGATGCCCTGCTGGGTTATGGTGACTGGTTTGCGGCTAAAGAGCAATGGTGCGATGCCCAGGCACAGTACGATACCTACATGTCTTTATTAGCCAGCTCACAGGTTGAGCCAACGGCAGTCTATGCGGCGGATAAATGCACCCAGCAGAACAATCCCCCACCGGCTGAAATTCCGACGGAAACCCCCACCCCCGAGGGCACTCCGCAAGCGCCCCAAACTCCATATCCCTAAGCAGTTAAGGACCTTCCAAAGGTTCTTGATATAGCTGGGTAGACCGCCCAGGATAATAATGGTATACCGTGCGGTCTGGAAAATCATTTGCAAGTGTGGGGTTAAAGGATAGTCCACTCGTCCAGGCGAAAACGAACGGGCTGGTGAGCTCAGGGTTTTCGAGATCCAGAAGCGCACCATATTGCATCCAGTGGTCAGTGTGAACGATGACCAGGGCAGGGGTGAGTGCCTGGGCCGCGGGCGTCTGGAACACCGCCTGGTCTGACCGGGTGATGCCGTATAATGCCACCATCCCGCTCAGCCGGTTGGGCAGATACAGCACAAGATTAATTCCCACCAATACACCTACAACGAAAGTAACCAGGAGAGGGCGCAGCTTGCGCCAGCCCGAATAGCGCACGAACGATGCACTGCGGCTTATCGGCCAACCTGCCAACCAGGCTATACCGGCCGCGCTTATAATCGTCACGCTGAACAGACCTTCATAATAATATCGTGGTCCGAACAGGGTCCCCCCAATCCAATAGGTCATATAGAATAACACTGTGCTGACCATAACGCTGCCGATAAGCAGCCCCTTGGGGTTGCGCCTGGAAGCCCATATTCCAAACGGCAGGAAGATCCAGGAAAGACTTCCCCATCCGAACAGGTCATAACTGCCTGCGCGCAGACTGCCGCGGGTGTTGACCCACGCCAGCTGCAGGGTATGGCCGGCTGTTCCACGCCCATGCCCTGGTCCAAACCCAATCCTATCGTAGGGCCACCACAAGGTGTAGGGGTTGAGCAGGGCGTTACCCGTTAGAGCGTACTGCCACAGCAGGTAGAGACCCACCGCCAGGATTCCGATCAGGCCAAAGACAAGTAGCCGCAGGCGCGCCTGGGCATCACCGCTGAATAACACGTAAAGACCGTGGATGCCAAAAGGCACTGCCACTGCCAAAGCCGTCATCGGGCGGGTGAGGATCAACACCCCCAGCGCGCAGGCTGAAAGAAGGGTGTAAAACCACTGTTTTCTGGTGTGTGTAGTATTCTCAACCTCATTGCCCGCTCGGTCATCCCAGAAGGAACCCAACCAACCCAGGGCGAACAGGCAGCTCAGCACCAAGCCGAATGGGTGAGAGAGCAGGGAGCCGGAGTTCATCAGGAAGAAGGGAGAGGTGACGGTCAGTGCAGCAGCCAGCAGTCCGACGAATGCGCTAAAAACTCGCTTTCCCAGCTGATAAGTGAGCCACACAGCCAACCCGCCTAATAAGGGGTTGATCCAGAGGCGTGCCCCCACGCGGATGGCAACGGCTAACATTGCTGGCCAACCAGGGGGATATTTGCCGAACCGTTCTCCGTTGTAATCAACGATGAAAGGTACCAGGTAGCTTTTTTCGTGCAGGGGTGAAGGCATGGTCAGGTGCCCTTCGATCAAGGCTTTAGCCTGCCAGACGTAGGCGACCTCGTCTTCAATGTGGGGGATGCCTTCAAATACGCGCTGGGTGATCAAGGCGGAGGATAAAAAGCCCACCAGGGCAAGGAAAAGTGCAATGAGGTCGGCGCGATGACTACGGATCAGCGATGATGTGATGAGGGGATTGCGGTTCAAAGCGGTCTTAAATTAAGGCATGGCAGCATAGTAAACGTTATTTCCGATGGCGAGGAAGGCGAGGCGGTTCGGGCTGACGGCGAATGCAGTAGCGTCTCCCGCTGCCAGGGGTTGTTTGGGTTGGTACTGCCATTGCAATGTGAGCAGTACACTGAAATAATAGATCGACTGGTTCTTCGGCTCAAGGTAAAAGATCGAGCGTTCCGGGAAGGAAGCATAGAAGATCTGGGTAAAAATGCCATCCTCGATCACGGGTCCATGCACCCGCCCCGGACGGTTGTCTGAATACGGGAAGGGGTCGTCACAGCGGGTGGGCGATTGGGGCATCCCGCTGTACACACACTTGGTGGTGTGTCCATCGGCGTGCAACAGGAATAAATCATCGTTGTAGACTGCCAGGTCAATCACATCCTGCATCGGTGGTACAGAATCACCAAAGTAGAGCCGTGGCTGCTGACTGACTTCCATATTGCGATAGATCCACACCGCATTGACCTGTGGATCTAATACGTACAGGTCACCTCCATCGAAGCTGATCCCAACCGGCTCACCCAGCCCTGTATTGGGTGGAGCCAGGCTTGCGCTGTACGGCTGCCCCCCAACCACGCAATACAGCAAATTTCCATTCGAATCAATCCCCAGGATGCTGGCATCTTCATATGCTCCGGGGGGCAGCTCGGCGATATCCACTAATGGGCCTACATCGATTGGTCCATTGATTGGACCGCATTGGAAGGTGGTGTCGAGCTCGTAACCACGGCCGGTCAGTATGGCGTGCAGCACGTTCCCTTGCTCTCCATTGAGCAGGTACAAGTCTGCGGTGGTGGCAACCATGCGGGTCACGTTGATGCCGGCCTCCAGACCGCTGACGATGGCTTGTTGGTAATCCAGGCGCTTGACTGAATCAATTGCATCCAGGCTGGCAGTCACCTGGGTGCGCAGCTCTTGAGATTGGCTGGTGACGGTGTATTCCTCCGCCTTATCCAGCTCACCCAGGGTAACCTGGTAAGCCAGGCGCTGCTCCAACGGGTTGGAGAGGGTGGCAGCATAAGCCGCCTTCTCCACCGCCTTCTGGTAATAGATTTGCTGCTGCTGCGCCTCACCACGCTGCAGGAAAACGATGCCGCCGATTACCGCCAGGACCAGGGGGATGGCGATGGCAATAAATACCATGGTCGAGGGTGGCAACCGCAAGACGTCGGCATCGGGCAGCAGGTTCTTGAGCAAACGCAGCAGGGCTCCGCCGATGGTGCCGAGCGCACTGCGTGTGGCACGCCCAATCGCCATCAGGACGGACCCTAACGTCACCCGTATGGCGACCAGGTATTTCATCCACGGGGGCGGCTTTGGAGCTGGCTTGTCTAGCGGTGGCTGGACGGGTGGTGAGGAGGGCTTTGCCGTGGTCGCCGAAGGTTGGGCTGGTTCCACGGAGGGCGTCGCTACCTGGGGCTGCGCTGTGGTTGTGGCAGGGTTCTGGCTGGTGGGTAATGCCGAGGAAGGAGCCGGCTGGTTGCGCTCACCGCGTGAAGCCGGGGTTTCGCTGGCAGCCTGCACAGCGATCACTGGCGGTATCGAGCTGGCTCCCAGGCCTTTATCCGTCGCCGGCAGCGAGCTCGCGGCAGGTGCCTGGGTGGTGGCACTGGGTACTCCTAAACCCTTGTCTTGCCCGGCATTATCGACCGCCTGCGCAGCCACGGTTATGGTGGTTGCCGCTCCCAATTGCTGGTCTTGCCCTGGGGGATAGGCCGTGGTCCCTGCTCCAGCCTTGCGCTTGAGCAGCTTCAGCTTGCCAGTGCCTGCCTGGGCCTGGATGATGACGGCATTGAATTCCTGCCCGGCATACTCCACCAGCATTCGCCGCAGGGCTTCTACCCCCTGTTGAGCTGGATGTAAAATCGACTGATCTGACCAGCCCGGGGTTGAGATGGTGGACAGCACCAGGTAATCGTCCGCCGCCATCTTGAGCTGCAGGTAACGCACGGGTAAAGAACGGCTGAGACCCAAGCCACGCCCGGAGGTCTGCAAGTCATATAAGGGCTGCGTCTCCTGAGGGGTGACTAAATATGCTTTGACGGCGCCACTCTCGGCGATGTAAAGGGTATCTGCGCGTAACGCCACCAGCAACAGCTGACCGATCCCCTGCCTGCCTGCACTGGTGCTGCGCAGATTCCGGTCCAGCAGGTGCAAATTGAGCGCTTCGGCAACCGTGCGCAGTGCCGCCGTCAGGCTGCCGGTAGTTTTGTAGAATTTCTGCGACATCTCTTCGAGCAGCCGGGTATGCTCCCGGGGGGTGAGGGGTGAATTGCCAGCCATGCTGAGGTAGATGATCAGGCTGTCAGTTTCGCGCCCGCGGACTGCCCTGCGTGGAGCAGTTACTGCGAATAGGTCGGGGAGTTCAGTTTGTCCACTGTCACCCTGCTCGGTGATTAACAATAGGTTGAGATCGAGGAAAGAATTCATACCGGCTGATTATACTGGTAAAATCTAGCTAGTATTATACCGCCTGGAGAACTTATGCACATTGCCACCGTCCGCACCCTGCCAGACTTGATCAGCCTGGAAAAAGAATGGAATGACCTGCTCGCGATAAGTGCAAGTCATGTGCCGTTTCTCCGCCATGAATATATCACCGCCTGGTGGCAAGGTTTAGGCGGGGGGGAATGGGCGAAGGGAGAACTTTACGTGATCACCGGGCGGGCAGAACAAGGGCAGCTGGTTGGGATTGCCCCGCTCTTCCTGACCGATAACCGCGAGGGCGAGCCCGCCCTGATGCTGCTGGGCAGCATCGAGATATCCGATTACCTGGATGTCATCGCCCGACCTGAAGATATCCCTGCTTTCATGCAGGCGCTGCTGGCGTATTTGGCGGATGAACAGCTGCCCGGTTCCCACCTGCTGGATTGGTACAACCTGCTGGAGAGCAGCCCCACCCTACCAGCCCTGCAGACCGCAGCTGAAAAGCTCGGCTGGAATTATTCAGAACAGGCGCTGCAGCACTGCCCGTACATCAGCTTGCCCGGCGACTGGGAAAGGTATATCTGCAGCATCGACAAAAAGCAGCGCCACGAAATCAGGCGCAAGATGCGCCGGTCGGAAGAGTATTATTTGCCGGTGAGCTGGTACATCATCCAGGATGGGGATAATCTGGAAAAGGATGTGGACGAGTTTTTACGGCTGATGGCCTTTGATGCCGATAAAGCCAAGTTCCTCACCCCTGCTATGCGCGAGCAGATGCACTCGATCGTGAAGGCGGCGCATAAAGCCGGGTGGTTACAGCTGGCGTTCATCGAAGTGAACGGGCAAAAGGCTGCCGGCTACCTGAACTTCGATTATATGGACCACATTTGGGTGTATAACTCGGGGTTGGATTTCAAATACGGAGAGCTATCTCCCGGCTGGGTGCTGCTGGGATACTTGCTGGAATGGGCTAATGAACACCAGCGCAAGTACTTTGACTTCATGCGCGGGGATGAGCAGTATAAATACCGCTTCGGGGCGATCGACCGGCAGGTGATGCGGGTGACGCTGCGCATGCTACCTGGATGAGAGTGTAGATTCCATTTTCGCTGATCAGCTGAATAACCTGGGCATTCCCCAGCCGCCGAGTTTCACCGACCCGGGCTGGCCCGTCCAGATCCCCGGGATAAGCGAGCCGCACTTCGGGCACGCTCCGGTCTCTGTCAGGCGGTATTGGTGGATGACGTAACCCGTGCGCTCCACCAGCAGAGTCTGGCATTTTGGACAGCAGGTGTTTTCGTATTCCCGCAGGCTGCCCGGCAGGTTGCCGGCATAGACGAATTTGAGTCCGGCTTCCTGCCCGATCTCAGCCGCCCGCTGCAGGGTTTTGGCGGGGGTGGGACGCGGCTCGGTCATCTTATAGTCAGGGTGGAAGGCGGTTACGTGCCAGGGGATATCGGGCGAGACTGAGGTAATGAAGCGCCCGGTATCCATCAGCTCCTCGGTGCTGTCATTGAAGCCCGGGATGACCAGCGTCACCACTTCCACCCATAAGCCCAGCTCGTGTGCCCGGCGGATGGTGTCTTGCACGTTTTTCAACACCCCTCCCAGCTGGCGATACTGCTTATCGCGCATGGTCTTCAGGTCCACCTTATAGGCGGAGAGATAGGGTCGCAGGTATTCCAGCACCTCTTTCGTAGCGTTGCCGTTGGAGACGTACACGCATTTGATGCCCTGTTCCACTGCCTGCTTGAAGATGCTCACCGCCCACTCGGAGGTGATCAACGGCTCGTTGTAGGATGAGGCGATCACGCCCGCCCCGGCTCTCTGGGCTGCCAACACCATCTGCTCGGGCGAGATGCGCCGCAAGTAGCCGATCGACTCATCGGCTGCCGGGTCGCGCAGCATCTGCGAGCTGACCCAGTTCTGGCAGTTGGCACAGTGGAAGTCACACCCCAGCATGCCAAAGGTGAGGGCATCACTGCCGGGTAGCACGTGGAAGAAGGGCTTCTTTTCGATCGGGTCGGCTTGCAGACCAGCCACATAGCCCCATGGCACACGCAGTTTGCCCCCCTGGTTGAAGCGCACCTGGCAAATGCCGCGCCGCCCTTCACGGATCAGGCAGCGGTGGGCGCAGGCAACGCAGCGCACGGAGTTATCTGGCAGCATTTCCGCCAGCTCCATATTCTCGACGGTCATTTCATCCAGGATTTCTTCCATGGTCTTCATAGAATCCATCTCCTTTAATATAATTACTCACCCATCCCCCCTTTGGCCCCCCCTTCCCCCGTCAATACCCAATTCTGGGAAGGGGGGATGGGGCTGAAATAAAGGAGTCCGCAGGGAAAACCACCTGCGGACTCCTTTATTTCGATTATCCTGACTCAGATGTTTGCAGGTGATGTTAATTAGTATACATTGAGTAGTTACTCGTTAACCATAATCCCATTATAATCATCTTTGTTTCGTGATGAATTCGATGAGGATTGAGAATCAATCAGGTGGAGTTAAAACATGCTGACCCTGGCGATCCAGGCGGGAGGCGAATCGCGCCGCATGGGTACAGATAAAGCCCTGCTGCCCTTCCTCGGGCAGCCGCTGGTCGTGCGCCTGCTCAGCCGCCTGGCATGGATCGCAGATGAGGTGATCATTACCTCAAACCAACCGGAGAATTACCGCTTCCTGGGGCTCACCCCCATCCCTGACCTGCTGCCGGGTTTGGGCGCCTTGGGAGGCCTGCACACTGCCCTGAGCGCGGCTACGCACCCATATGCTGCCGTGGTGGCATGTGATATGCCCTTCGCCAGCCCGGAGATATTCCTGTATGCCCTGGCTCAGCTGCGCGAGCGTAGTGCCGACGTGGTCATCCCGCGCACGGAAGCGGGAATGGAGCCGTTCCACGCCGTTTACCGCTGCGAAATCCTGCCTGCCGCCGATACAAGCAGCGATACAAGCCGGCAAGCGCCGCGCCGATGCCTGGTTCGAGCAGGTGAACATCCACTACCTGGAGGTGGAAGAAATCCTGCCATACGACCCCGACAGGTTGACTTTTTTCAACATCAATACGCAGGAGGAATTGAAGGAAGCGGAAAGACTTGCCGGGAATGAGCTTTCAGCGGGCAATTCAGGGTGAGCATTCCGGTGGTCTGGAGTGGTTGTCACTTCATTCGCATTAGATTAGCATCGATACAGGGTTTTATCACCGAAGAACCTTTTTGGACCGAATTATAATTAGACCCATCCCCAGTTAGAATTTTTAGGAGTCCCCCATGCCCCTCGACCTGCCCACCATCCGCTCTCAATTCCCCGCCCTCACCCGTGAGGCCATCTTCCTGGATAACCCCGCCGGTACGCAAGTGGCACGCACCGTGCTCGACCGGATGAAGGATTACCTGGCGGAGCACAATGCCAACCATGAAGGCGCCTTCGCCACCAGCCGCGAGTCGGATGCGCTGATAGAGGAAGCGAGGATGGCAGCAGCCGACTTCCTGAACGCCCCTGACCCGCATGAGATCGTGTTCGGTCCCAACATGACCAGCCTGACATTCAACCTCAGCCGCTCGCTGGTGCGCACCTTCAACCCCGGAGATTCGATCGTGGTCACCCGCCTGGACCACGATGCCAACGTCACGCCGTGGGTGATGGCGGCTGAAGACCGGGGCTGCGAGGTGATCTGGGTAGATTTTCACCCCGAAGACGGCACGCTGAACATGGACGAGATGCAGGCAGCCATCCAGCGCAAGCCGCGCCTGGTGGCGGTGGGCTACGCCTCCAACGCCCTGGGGACGATCAACCCGGTGGCGCACATCACCCAGCTGGCGCACGAGGCGGGTGCGCTGGTATACATCGATGCGGTGCAGTACGCCCCCCACGGACCGATCGACGTCCAGAAATTAGGCTGTGACTTCCTGGTGTGCTCGTCGTACAAGTTTTTCGGACCACACATGGGGGCGCTGTATGGGAATTATGACCTGCTGGATAGCTTGAGAGCGTACAAAGTGCGCCCGGCACCCAAGGACCCGCCGGGCAAGTTCGAGACCGGCACGGGCAATTTCGAGGGCATGGCGGGGGTTCTCGGGGCGCTGGAGTACATCGAGTGGGTGGGTGCCACCTATGGCGACGAATTTACCGAACGCTATGCACATGAATATTCTGGGCGGCGACTGCTCTTCAAGGAGGGCATGGCAGCTATCCGCAGCTACGAGTTCGAGTTAAGCCACGCCTTGCTGGATATCCTGGCGGAGACACCCGGGGTGACAGTGTATGGCCTAACCGACACCCAACGGCTGGAGGAGCGCGTGCCCACCTGTGCGTTTACCCTGACTGGTAAACCACCCCGCCAGGTGGCGGAGGAGTTGGACGAGGCTGATATCTTCGTGTGGGATGGGAATTACTACGCCCTGGGGGTCACCGAGCGCCTGGGGTTGGAGGATTCTGGCGGGATGGTGCGCGTGGGACCCGTGCATTACAATACCGTCGAGGAGATCAATAGGTTTGGAGAGGCGCTGGGGAAAATTACAGTTAATAAGCGTTAATTATGAACGGACACAATTAAAAGTCGTTCATAATAAATTCTTGAGTTCGCTGTAAGAGATTTCGCAATCTTTCAGAATTTGGGAAGTAATCCCTGGACCTAACGTTTCACCGCGATGTATGGGGATCACTGTACTGCGACCATCAGGATGCCTTAAAGAATGATGACTCCCCTTTATCCGGATTACTTCGAATCCTGCTTTCTGGAGAGCCACCAATAGCTTATGGCCAGTTAATCGTGGAGTCTTGGTCATGTCTCGACCAGGATTCGTTGGACACCAATGAATTTTAGAGGTTCGCTTTCTTGACCCTGGACCTCCAGGCATAAGGCGATGGCTTCTTTGATCCTGTCCATGAGTGTGTCTAAGGATTTCGCTTGGGTATGGCAGCCATGCAGCTCTGGAACTGATGCCACATAATAACCTTCATCGTCTTTTTCGATAATCACGTTAAATTCACGTGTCATACTATACCTCTCATTAAAATTATATCCTAATGTGATTGTTCGTGTGATACCGATATCCACCTTTTATTAGGGCGGTATATCCATTGACTGGCTATAAAGCTTGCTGAGAAGAACTCCATTATATGGGAAGGTAAATACTTTGACCTGGGGGTCACCGAGCGGTTGGGGCTGGAGGATTCAAGTCCTTCGCTTTGCTCAGGATAAACTCAATGGTGCGGGTGGGACCGGTTCTGCTGTCGCTGGGATTACAACACGGTAGAGGAGATAAATAGGTTTGGGGAGGCGCTAACAAGGATTTATAATGCAGTGACTCACTCTTATGGAAAAGGTTCATCGCCGGGGTTATCCTAGGGTACCGTGGGCGAAGCAGGCGGCGGGTAAGCCTGGGGCACCGGGGTGCTTGTTTTCGTCGGCATGGGCGTAAGTGTAGGGTAGTGCGTCCTGGTAGGCATAGCCTGCAAGGTGGCAAGCATCAATGGGTCGATAGTGGATAAGTCACCTTGTGTTATTGGGATGGGTGTCCCTGCATAATAGACCGTGCTGATACCTTGATGTTGATGTATTCGTAATGAATAAATAGCACCTAATTGAGGGGTATTTGCACTGGTAACAATTTGAAAAACCCCATCGCTTTCTGGTAATAGGAAATTCTTAACAAAGCTCCGTGGCTGGTTTGCTTCGATTTCAATTACCCAATTTATCCCATGATTAACCCAACTATCTATGTCTTCAATTTGTACACCTGGGGAGGGGTATAGGTATATTTTCAGATTACTAATATTTTCGGTACTGGACACAGTTATCGTTATTGTATTCGTTTCATTGAACAGAACGGGTTCAGCGACTTCCATCTCAATACATAATTTCTCATCCATGCTGCAACTTTTGTTGTCAGAAGATACTCCAGCGCAAGCTGCCAGGTTCACGATAAAAAGAACACTTATCCATAAGTTTTTCATTTTTGCTTAGCTCCGCGGTCATGGAATTAGCTTAAAATATTGAATAAGTATCTGAGCAAACCTGTTATCTTCTACAACATTCACATGAAAGGTATCAGTACTTGAATAAATGCCATCACTGACAACGATGGTGGCCACCTTAATTCATTCAGGTTCGCCGACCTCAGACCCAGAAGAGCGTATTACCCAACCATACTTTTGGCTCTACGGGTTGCATCGGTTTCGCCTTCTGTAAAAAAGCCAGGAAAGGTGCCGAGGAGTCAAACTCCAGGTGTTCCGCCATGCTGGGGACCTCGATGTGCAGGATATAGTCCCGCACGCCTTCCTTCAGCTCGCTCCCATCTTCCACGGGGGTGAGCGAAGCGGAGAGAAACTTACCTTGAGCCTTGTATTGCTCCCACATCGGAAGGATCTCGGCCTCGAAGAGCTGTTCGAAACGTTGGACCTCGTCTATCCGGAAACTGACAATGATCGCAACGGTCTGAGACATTTTTACCTCCGGCTAAGACTGCGCATTTATTCAAGAGTGCGAATATCACCTGGCATAGCCAATGACGTTGAAATAGCCTGACAAAGTTATTTCGCCAATGGCCCGCCTAACCACTAATTATACCGACTCTTTCCAGGCTACAAACACGCGCAAACTTATAACGATGCGGAAGACCCCGAGTTTTATTTGGGAAAGGTATACCTTTTCCCTAACTGTCACACTTCGTCTGGGGCTGGAGGATTTAAGCGGGATGGTGCGCGTGGTTCCGGTTCCGCTGTCGCTGAGATTACAAAACCGGGGTTATCGCCTGGAGAAAAAGTAGGCGTAACTGGCGGTGGGTTTCCTAGCGATACCGGGGTGCTAGTTCTCGTTGGAATGGGGGTGAGAGCAACCCAGGGAGTCTCGGTAGCCATATATAGAATACCCGATGACTAGAAAATCATAAGATTTTAACGCTTACTATAATGCCAACGCATCGGTAGTACGTATATATTTCTTTTGAGAATAACCTAAAAAAATAAAATCGGAGTAATAAGGGAAATATCATTGACATTGTCTCAAATTTAAAGTAGAATGCTGCCTCCTGTAAAGGAATATCCACATGACGGAAACGTCAATATAACAAAATAGTTATCTCGTTTAACACCTCAGTACTTCCAGTATCCCAGAATGTACTGACATTCTAACTTTTTTGAGGAGAATCTAATGAATAAATCTTTCTTCAAGGTAATTTCGTTGACAGCCATCATAGCTTTGATGCTCGTGGCTCTACCTATGCAACCCGCGCAAGCCGCAGGTGAACCTACTGCCCCATCGCAGCTCGAAGCCCTGGCGAGCTACCCAGGTGACCTTGCCATATCGCTTACGTGGCAAGACAACTCTTTCGATGAGACCGGATTCGAGATCGAACGTTGCATAGGTTTGGGTTGCACCAACTTCACTCTGCTTGGTACCCGGGACTCCAACATCTACGGACCCTGGTGGAATGACGTTGGGCTGGCGGAGAACACCAGCTACTCCTATCGAGTCAGGGCAGTGAATGGACTCGGTGCGTCTGAGTACAGCAACATTGCCTCGGCTACCACCAGCTATGCCCGACCCGATGGTCAGGTGACCAGCCTTCTCGGGACGTTCAACAATGGTGCGGTCGAACTCACCTGGACGGAAAACGCCACAAACGAGACACGCTACGAAATCGAACGATATGAGGTTGGGGCAGGCGGTACGGAGTTCGTCGTGGTTGGAACAGTCGCCCCCGATATCACCAGCTTCGTCGATACCACGGCACTTCGCGGCACCAGCTACGATTACCGGGTTGTTCCATGGCGTTTCGATATCTTTGGTGGAGCACCAATCGTGGTGAACGTGCAGACGGGGACAGGCATCGATGCGCCGACAGATGTCAAAGCGACAGCGGGCGCACCGAGCTCAATCCGCCTGACGTGGAAGGGTAAATTCGCCGCAAGCAACCAGGTTGTAATTCAGCGGGAGAACTGCGATATATATAACGGCTGCTACGGCTGGCTTACTATTGGTCAGGTAGACGCCTCGATAGGCCGCTTCACCGACACCGGTCTCTTGCCTGCCACAGCATACACCTACCGAATTCGGACCGTTTCTGCGACGAGCGTCTCGCCATTCACTAATAGTGTCACCGCGACGACACGACGATAATTACTTGAAATGGATAGTCGCCTACTGATTTAATCGGCTGAACCTTGTTGATTTAAATCGTTGTGTCGATGAAGTACTCCCTTCGTACCAACCGCGGTTAAGAACAATGTTTTAACCCTCGGGTATTAAAAAGATGTGATTTACCTGTGGATTATCACCAATTCCACAATCGATCAAACAGCTGTTTTTCTCTAGGTGAGGACTGCATATCTCAGAGCTGATGCAGCAGTAGCAGTATCCGGCTTTCAGGATCCATTGTAAAAAAAGCCTGTCCCAGAATTTCTGGGGCAGGCTGCTTGATTATCCATCTATTTAACCCAAGCTTCCGGGTGATCCCTTAACTCATCCGCCCTTTCGAGTGCGATTTTAGTTTCGCTTTTCGCTCTCTGGTCTGACCTGTGATTATTCCAAGCCTACTCACTCGAAATCACCATCAGCTTGGGAGTTATTGCGCCGCGATGCCTCGTAAGCATCGATCGCCTGCCTGATTTGACGTCGTTTCATCTCTGGTATGATCTGGACGAACACGACCACAACTACACCGGTCCAGAGGGACCAACCGAGCGCGTGGAGCAGATCAGCCAAGAGTCCGAGAAGCCCCCTCGGCAGCAAGGATAGTAGTGCATATCCAACGACATGAGCGGTCAGACCGACCACGAAGCTGATCACAAGGCTCCGGTACAGAATGCGCTGCCCTGAAACGGATTGCCTCAACTCCATCACGTGCGCCTCCATCCACGCCAGCACCCGTTCATCGGTGAACATGGGTGGAACGCCATTAGAATCCTGATTTTCATTCATAATCGAACCTCCTGATATGTGCCCAATTATGCGTCAGTCGCTTAATCCGAACCGATTGACACGCGGATAATATTCCTCTTACCTTTCGTGATGAGTTCGGAAAACCATGATGCCAAGCCCCCTATCTAGTGCATAACACGCCACCTACCGGTATATTTAGCTATATACATGCCTATAAAATATTATACATCGATACTGGCGGGCTTCCATCCAGAATTTGACTTCTTGACCAGGTCTGTGATCGGTTGCGGTTGATATTGCCACAAAGGAGATCAGCGTCTACAACAGATTAATCCAACATCGTCAATTATTGTCCATAGGAAATACGTAACCTGTTAGTTATATGAGTAAGCACCAACCTGACTGAATGGGGAAAATTCCTCTTTTGCTCATTGAGTCTCACAAAATAAGTTCTTCAGTCCGCACATGGGGGTGCTCCAGGTCAGCTACGGCCTGCTCTGAAGAGCCGGCACCGGCAACTTCGAGGTCATGCGCGAGAAACAGAAAAGTTCCAGCCTTCGTATGAACCATTTTTTTACGAATTATTACTGGAAGCGAGAGGCTCAAGCCCTTTGCCGACCGAATTGAAAGCGGGCTACTTTGAATCTACTAATTGACTGATAGCAAGGGGCGCATGCTTTCAGCCCAGGAGCGGATGGCGACCCAATCCCTGTGGTCCCCTTCTGACCAGACCCCGAACATGACGCTCAGGCGGAATTTGAACCTGTTGCTGGCGGATGGGACCTTGCTGATGTCCAGCGCCCCGGCAAAGAGACCCTCGCTGACGGGTTTTACCATGGCTCGTACGGGCTGCAGAAAATCAGACACAAATCCACGGTATTGGTCTGCGTTTTTCATCGCCAGCGTCATACATACCAGGAAGGCCGCAAATGGTCTTTTCCTTAACTCTGCTTGGTGAATCCGCATGAAATCCATGGCTTCTGGAAGCCATTGCTTGTTTTGAATGGCACTGCCAGCCACAACTGCCTGGTATGGGGTGATATCTTTGACTTCGTTCATGGGGTGGACGTCCACCTGCAAACCGCCGTTGGATAGGGTCTTGCCAATTTCCTCCGCCACATCCATCGTGGAACCGGTACAGGTGGCATAAGTGACGAGAACAATGTTCGACATGATGATTTTTCCTCGCGTTGTTATTGATGAATTTTATTACGCTCAGCTCGCTGTAAAATTAGATTATGCCGACGTGGTTTAGAATATCCCGGAACAGTATTTCAAATGCCAGGTTTTTGACCAACCACCGGCTTTACGAGCACAGCGGCAGATTTCAACCCAGTAAGCGGTTGTGCATCAAGAAAATCGATATTAATCGATGTAATGAACACAGAGCGTGACTGGCCATTATAACTTGCATCTACACGCCGCAACGCCCAAATAAATTAGAACATATCGGTAAAGTTACCCGTTGGTGATTTACTGGATGAAGCGAATCTCTATGTCTGAGATAGGAATTATTATGTTCTGGTGGTCACCCGACACTGCCGGACGTCCTGGATGATCCCCCGGGGTGACTTGGTTTTACCCCATCGTTTTTACCCGGCTCACCCACCCGCCATGGCACCCACCACCCGCAGAGGCTGCTCCCCTGAAGCAACCTCTACGGGCAGTGGGTCGGTGGCTGGATCCAATGATAGATCCTCACCACTGGCGAAAAAGCGGATGAAGGGTCTGCGATGCAGCGTGACCTGGTCGCGGATGGTGCCGCGCAGCATGGGGTAGCGGGCCTCCAGCGCATCCAGGGTGGTGGAAATAGAAGCCTCGCCCTCCACCTCCAGCGCAATTTCACGGCTGGTGGAGGCCAGGTTGGATAGATGCAGCGGGAGCACGAGGCGGATCAAGGTAACGTTTGCACCTCGACGGAAAGTACAGGTGGTAAATCCCTGACGATGGGCGACCAATGGTCACCGCTGTCGGCAGAGGCATACACCTGCCCGCCCGTGGTGCCAAAGTACACCCCGCACGGGTTGAGCGTATCCACCGCCATGGCGCTGCGGAAAATGTTGAC
Organism: uncultured Chloroflexia bacterium; assembly: GCA_963726315.1. Taxonomy (GTDB): domain Bacteria; phylum Chloroflexota; class Anaerolineae; order Anaerolineales; family UBA4823; genus FEB-25. The sequence goes on from CAVSBZ010000001.1 coordinate 320,339, forward strand.
GTAGCAGTTGCTCTGCGGCAGACCGTTGGTCAGCGCTTCCCATTCATCCCCGCCGGAGCGGCTGCGGTACACGCGCAGCTTGCCATCCGGAGGGTAGTGCTCCGAATCACTCTTAATCGGCACGACGTAGATCGTCTCCGGTTCGTGCGAGTGCACGGCGATGGCATATCCGAAATCGCTGGGTAAGTTGCCGCTCACCTCGTGCCATTCCTCGCCTGCGTCCTCGCTGCGCATCACATCCCAATGCTTCTGCATGAAGAGACGGTCGGGGTGCGCAGGGTGAATGGCAATGGAATGCACGCAATGACCCACCTCCGCCGTAGGGTCTGGCAGCTCGGAACCTGACTGTAAGCCGCGGTTGATGGCATGCCAGGTAACACCGCCGTCATCAGTGCGGAACGCCCCGGCAGCCGAGATAGCGGTGACCATGCGCTTGGGGTTGGATGGGTCCTGGAGGATGGTGTGCAGGCACATCCCACCCGCCCCTGGTTGCCACAGGTGACCTTTAACGTCGCGCAAGCCGGGCAGCTCCTGCCAGCTCATACCGCCATCGTCCGAACGGAACAGGGCAGCATCCTCCACCCCAGCGTAGACCGTTTCAGGGTCGGTCAGGGAGGGTTCGAGCTTCCACACGCGCTTGAATTCCCATGGGCGTTGTGTGCCATCGTAATACTGGTGTGTGCCGGGGTCGCCATCATACACAAATTTATTGCCCACCGGTTCCCACGTTTTCCCCCCGTCGTTGGAGCGCTGGATCACCTGCCCGAACCAGCCGCTGGTCTGGGAGGCATACACCCGGTCGGGGTTGACGGGTGATCCTTTAAGGTGGTAAATCTCCCAACCAGAAAGATACGGTCCCTTGACATCCCAATTTTCACGCCTGGCATCGGCGGTGAGCACAAAGGCGCCTTTGCGTGTGCCTGCCAAAACCTTGACTTTGTTCATGGTAGCTCTCCCTTCTGAAGCGATCGCGGTGGTTTTAAATAAATATCCTGACGAGATAAAGTCTTCGCCGGTTAGTATATTCTATATCCGCATTTAACTCAGAACATTGGAGATTATTGGCATTCTTTTGAGGTGGTCCAATAATTTGGAAATGCGGCTGCCCAACGGCTCCGGCTGCTCAGGATACTGGCTGGACCAGGTTGACCAGGTTGCCGCAGGTATCCTCAAATAAAACCGAGGTGATGGCGCCCATCAACTGGGGCTCACTGCGAAATTTTACCCCGCGTGCTTTGAGCTGTTGGTATTCTGCCTGGATATCCTTTGAGATGAAGGCGGTGATGGGGATGCCTGCGCTGTAGAGGGCTTTCTGGTACTCCCTGGCGGGCGGGAACCCCATCGGCTCCAGCACCAGCTCAACGCCCTCAGCTCCTTCAGGTGAGGTGACGGTCAGCCAGCGGTATTCACCCACCGACATATCGGTCTTTTTTACAAATCCCAGTTTTTCAGTATAGAACTTGAGGGCTTGTTCTTGATCTTCCACCATAACACTGCTCAAATTGATGCGCATAAATCCTCCTTCCTGTCATAATTAATAAGACGGCAAAACTGAACAGTGGATGCGATTTTATCACAAAACTCATCGGATTACTCATATTATTGGTGAGGAGGTGGACTGAGGAATTGTCGGTGGGCAGCTGAATGGTTCATCGCGGCGGCGGTATTTCCATGATTACGGCAGCGTTTAGTCTGAATTACTCACCCTTCCCCGCTTTATCCCCCCTTCCCTGAAATTATGGAAGGGGGGAAAGGCTCGAAAAAAGATGTGCGTCGGGTCTACGCTCCTGCGCACATACTTTTTTCGATATTTCATCATCCATAGGATATAAATAATATACGAGGAAAACCAGAGTGAGTAATTACGTTTAGTGAAGCGAACGCATGCTCTACAGACACAGGGTAATTACTCACCCGGAGCAAAAACCACATTTGGTTATGGATCGAACACAGAGCAGATTGCTCCCCGAAAAGCTGCGGGGACGGGTTCTAAGGACTTCGGAGTGTACAAGTAATCGTGAATTCTGAGAGCGTCCTTATCCCCCGAAAACCAGCGGGGATTCCGCAATGACAACATGGGTGAGTAGTTACTAAACAGGTGATTTGGATGTGCTACCCGCCTCAGCGAAGTTGTTCCATCCCCAGGCGGGCAAGGATACGCCACGCCAGCAGGGTCAACCAGCGGGAGGGCTGCTTCTTCTGCCCAAACTCCCACTCTTTCCAGGCGGTCCACACCGATTCAAGCGTGAAACGACCCTGGTCGTCAGCCTTGCTGCTCAATAGCCCGGCCATATCCAGCAGGCGCTGGTCACCCTTCAGCCAGGGAAAGCCTGACAGGACGTCCAGCACATGCAGCAGGTCGTACCATACCAACGGCACCTTCAGCTTGCGGAAGTCGGTGCCCATGAAGAACATGTACGGGTGCTGGGTGAGGCTCTCGTCCCACAGAGACAGCAAGGTTTCGGCACCGGTCCAGCACTGAGAGCTATCGCGCTGTTCCGGTATCGCAGAGAGTGCTTTCAGCATAGCCAGGTTGGCAAACGGGCAGGGGTCATCCTTGCGCCCTGGACCACGGAATTTCCCCAGCTCCTTGGAGACGGCGCACGGCCAGCCATTATCCCGCACCAATCCCAACAGGTGATGCGTGGCGGCGCGCACCGCGGGGTGCTCAGCCAGGCCGAACTTTGACAGGGCATATACGCTGAGCGGGGCATCGCACAGTGCCCATGCCCATTGGTCAGTGCCTGTGCCCCCAAAGTGGGTGGGGATATTCGTGGAGAGCTGGAAGGGACCTTCATCAGACTGGTGTTCGAGGACACGCCCAATGATCTCATCCACGCCGCGATCGCCGGGTTTGAGTCCCAGGTCGGCGATGAAGGTCAGCTTATGGAACGGCTGCCCGGCGCTCTTATGGCTGGAGATCACGATGCCTGGCCATCGGGAGAGCTCTGCCAGCAGCGCCATCACCCGCGGGTCTGCCAGCAACCCCTCCCGCGCCGAAGCAACCTGCGGCTCGCTCTCGCTTTGTCCCAGCAGATCGAGCCGGGTGCGGTATTCAATCCACAGCTCACCTTCCAACAGCCAGTCAATCGGAGCTTGCATGATCTACCCTCCCATCGTAACTACTCACGAAGAGAAAAAACCACATTTGATATGGATCGAACACAGAGCAGATTGCTCCCCGAAAAGCTGCGGGGACGGGTTCTAAGGACTTCGGAGTGTACAAGTAATCGTGAATTCTGAGAGCGTCCTTATCCCCCGAAAACCAGCGGGGATTCCGCAATGACAACATGGGTGAGTAATCACCTCCCTTCGATTTTATCATCCTCCGGCAGCGAGGAATGACTCTATCTGACGAATATCCAACCGAAGGATAGCGGGTCGAGCTTGGGGTACCCTTACCTAGCGGGATTATAATAACCCCGGGCAACACCCCCGGCGAGAACGCCCCCTCTCGTTGGATTCTCAACCTCATCCCGGCTCCAGGAGTTAACCATGACCGATACAACCAGCCTTCCTCGGCGCAGTGAAGTCCCACTTGAGCAGACCTGGGACCTTGCCTCCATCTTCCCCACCCCCAAGGATTGGGACGCGGCCTGTGCCCAGCTGACCGCCATGCTGCCAGGTCTCTCGGCTTACCAGGGTCACCTGGGTGAATCCCCGCAGAAACTGCTCGACTTCATCCAGCTGTTCCAGGAGGCTGGCACACTGAACGGAAAGATCAATGTGTATTGCGGCAACGCTTATTCGGTGGACACCCTCGACCAGGATGCGGCTGCCCGCAATGGGCAGGGTCGCAGCCTGATGGCGAAATTTGGCGCGGCTACTGCCTTCTTCGACCCGGAGTTGGTACAGATCGGCTTCTCTGAGCTGCGCCATTGGATCAGGCGCGAGCCCAGGCTGGCTTTCTTCGCCCACTACGTTGACCGGCTGGAGAAACGCCAGGCGCATGTGCGCTCGGGCGAAGTTGAGCAGGTGCTGGCGATGGTCAATGACCCCTTCTTTGCCGCCACATCCATCTATAACGCCCTCAACAACGCCGAGCTCTCCTTCCGACCTGCCAGGGCTTCCGACGGCACCCAGCTGGAGGTCGGTCAGGCCAGCATCGCTTCGCTGGTCACACACCCCGACCGTGAAGTGCGCCGTACCGCCTGGGAGAACTACTCAGATGGCTATCTCAACTTCAAGAGCACCCTGGCAGCCACCCTAACCGCCACCATCCGCCAGGATGTATTTAATGCCCGGGCGCGCGGTTATGCCTCCTCCCTGCATGCCTCCCTGGCTCCCAACAATATCCCGGTGGATGTGTTCCACAACCTCATCGGGGTGTTCAAGAAGAATCTGCCCACCTGGCAGCGTTATTGGCGCCTGCGCAAGAAGCTTCTGGGCTACGATACATTCCATATATATGACATCAAAGCACCTCTCACCGCCCAAAAGCCAGTCATCCCCTTCGAGCAGGCTGTCGAGTGGATCGCCGACGGTATGGCGCCCATGGGTGAAGAGTATGTCAATATATTAAAGCAAGGTGTTTTGGTAGACCGCTGGGTGGATTACGCACGCAACAAGGGCAAGCGTGAAGGCGCCTTCTCGAGCGGCTCGATGGGCACGCGGCCTTTCATCATGATGAGCTACGCCGACGACATGTTCAGCTTGAGCACCCTGGCGCATGAGCTGGGTCACTCGCTGCACTCCTACCACAGCCGGCTGTACCAGCCATTTATCTACAGCCGCTATTCGCTGTTCGTGGCGGAAGTGGCTTCCAATTTCAACCAGGCGATGGTCCGCCGCCACCTGTTCGAGACCCAGACCTCGCCTGAGTTCCAGATCAGCCTGATCGAAGAGGCCATGTCGAATTATCACCGCTACTTCTTCATCATGCCCACTCTAGCGCGCTTCGAGCTGGAGCTGCATAACCGGGCTGAGAAGGGGCAGCCGATCAACGCCGATATCCTCATCGGATTGACCGCCGACCTGTTCAAGGAGGGATATGGCGACGAGGTGGAGTTTGACCGCGACCGGATTGGCATCACCTGGGCGCAGTTCGGGCACATGTACATGAACTTTTACGTCTATCAGTATGCCACCGGTATTTCCGGTGCCCATGCTCTGGTAGATGGCATCCTGTCGGGCAAGCCGGATGCTGCCCAGAAGTATCTCGAGTTTCTCAAGCTGGGTGGCTCGATGTACCCGCTGGACTCGCTCAAGCTGGCGGGCGTCGATCTCACCAACCCCGCGCCGGTTGAGAAGGCTTTCGCCGTCCTGGCAGGTTTGGTAGATCGGCTGGAGCAGCTGGCTGGCAAGTGATCCTGAGGTGGCATGAAAGGTTATCGGCCCCACCAGGGGTTGTTTAGCATACGGATGCGAAAAACACACCGCAGCACAATCATTTGGATCAGCTTTTTGAGCATACTTTTGATCCCTGCTTTGGCATGCAACCTGCCGAAGCGCGGGGTTAGTGAGCTGAGCTTTCCCACCGGGCAGGCCGCGACACCCTCTCCAGACCTGGCTTTTCCCAGCGACGAGGGCGGCTCTAATTCTGCTTCTACCACCCTGAAAGCGCCGGGTGAGCCTCTTAACCCAATCCAGACACTTCCGGCAGTTACTCCAGGCCCAGGAGAAGACGCCGGTTGGCTGACGCCCAACCCGGAGCTCACCCTCCCGCCATATACCACCTATCGCACCCAGCCAGGAGATACACTGGCTGCCCTGGCTGCCCGCTTCGGGGTCAACCCCGACCAGATCAGCCCCGCCCAGCCCTCAGATGGGATGCTCCAACCCGGGCAGCAGCTCACCATCCCCAACATGATAGGCGCCCCACCCTATCCCATGCCGGCGTTACCCGATGGCATCGTCATCAATTCGCCTGCCGCGGCTGGTTTTCAAACGGCCGACTTCATCTCAAAGGCTGGCGGTTACCTGAGCACTTATGGTGAACAGATGGACACGGGTGAATGGCTTAGCGGGACTGAAATCGTCCAGCGGGTGGCGACAGAGTCATCGATCAACCCACAGGTGCTGCTGGCGTTCCTGGAATTTCGCTCAGGTTGGGTGAGAGGCGAGCCTTTCGACCCAAGCATGGTGGATTATCCCATTGGCTTTTACGTCCCCGACTACCATGGGCTGTACCTGGAGCTCTCCCTGGTAGCCAAGGAGCTCAACATCGGCTATTACGGCTGGCGGCAGGGCACGCTGACGGAGCTGGTCTTCCCCAGCAGTGCACGCGTCCGCATCAGCCCGGGATTGAATGCCGGTTCGGTGGCAGTTCAGAACCTTGCTTCCAAGTTTTATCTGCACCAGCAGGATTGGTTGGATGGACTTTACGGACCAGGTGGTTTCCTGGCGATATATAAGGAGATGTTCGGTGATGCCTGGGAGGCAGCTGACCGGGCTGGATCGCTATTCCCGGTGGACCTTATTCAGCCCAGCTTAGAGCTTCCCTTCAATCCGGGTGAGGATTGGAGCCTGACCTCGGGTCCACATATAGCCTGGCGCACCGGCACGCCGCGTGGCGCGCTGGACTTTGCCCCCATCACCGGAGAACCGGCATGCGCCATTTCCACCTCCTGGGTGACCGCCTCCGCGGCTGGGCTGGTTGTTCGCTCAGAGCGAGGTATCCTCACAATTGACCTGGACGGCGATGGGCTCGAGCAGACCGGTTGGGTGCTGTTTTATATGCATCTTGCTGACCAGGGACGTGTGCTCCCCGGAACCAGGGTGCAGGTCGACACTCCCATCGGGCATCCCTCCTGTGAGGGAGGTCAGGCGACGGGCACACACGTCCACCTGGCGCGTAAGTATAACGGCGAATGGCTGGCAGCAGACGGTCCACTGCCTATGGTGCTCAGCGGATGGGTTGCCCATGCAGGTAAGCTGTCTTACGAAGGCACGCTTGAAAAAGGCGGGCGCATCGTCTCCGCCCATCCGGATGGATCGGGAGGCTCTACCATCGTACGCTAGTTTGGGTATAATAGCATTCTGAAAATCTGCAGGAGAAGGGGGTAGACAGGAGCATATTTGTGATTCACAATCCAGAAAAATCGACCCGGGCACAGCTGATGGCTGAGCTGGACCGGGAATGGGCAAGCATCGAACGCATCTGTTTCGAGCTCAGTGAGAGTGAGCTGGTCACGCCGCGGGCAGAAGGGGAATGGTCGGTCAAAGATATCCTGGTCCACCTTTCTGCCTGGGAGAAGTACCTGCTGGATCGGTTAAGTTACATGATGACCGGGATGAACCCGCGCTACCCTGCCATGGCGAACTGGGATGACGTTCACCACTTCAATGCCCACGTGTACGCTGAAAACCTGGACCGTCCCCTTACCTCCGTGGTGATTGAATTCCGCAATCTGTACCGGGGAGTGATGACGGTAATCGAGGGGTTAAGTGACGAACAGCTCTTCCAGCCATATAGCTACGATTTTCCGGATGATTCGCTCAACTTGCTGCAGCTCATCCGGGCAAACACCTGCGACCATTACCGGGAACACTGTGCTGTTATGGTGAAAGATGCGTGACAGTCATCACTGCTAATTGATAGAGCAGGGTCATCTCTAAGAAAATATTGAACAAAACCTAGAGCACGCGGGTATAGAATCAGGTACACCATTCAGTTACTATAAATAGACACATTCCTGTCTCATTCATAGGAAGGTTTCAATGCGCGATCGATTAACCGAAAGCCTAAAAGTTCAAGATGTTGAATACGCCGATATACGCCTCGAGGATAAGACCAATACATGGGTCAGCTTCCGCGGTCCCGATCTGGATACGATCGGATCAGCGCGTACGGTGGGCGGCATCGTCCGGGCGCTGTATAAAGGTGGGTGGGGGTATGCCACGTTCAATGACCTGGAAGATCTGCCCAAGCGGGTGCGTGAAGCCTGTGAGACCGCCCGGTTGGTTGGCAGGGATTCCACACATTTTGCCCCGGGTGTGCCGGTAGTTGATTCAGTGAAAGCAGAGATAAAGAAGGATTTCCGCAAGGTGCCGTTGGCTGAGAAAAAAGCCCAGATGGAAGAATATAACAAAATTGTGCTGGGATACCATAAAAATATCCAGACCAGCTCGGTGAAGTATGGTGACAGCTTCAAGCAAATCTGGTTCGCCAGCTCAGAGGGCACCTACATTGAAGAGGAAGTCCCGGACGTCAACGTGATGATTGCGGCTATCGCACGTGAGGGCAATATCGTCCAAACTGGCTTCGAAACCGGCGGGAGCATTGATGGTTACCAGGGTGTCCAAGGCTTGCACGAGAAAGCCAGGCAAACCGCACAGAAAGCGGTAGAGCTGTTGGCAGCCCCACCGGTCACCGGTGGAACTTATACGGTCATCACCGACCCGTTAATGACCGGCGTGTTCACCCATGAGGCGTTTGGTCACCTGAGTGAATCAGATTTCGTATATGAGAACCCACGTATGCAGGAGATCATGGTACTGGGCAAGCGTTTCGGTGTTGAGAACCTGAATATCATCGACGACGGCACGCTGCCCGGTGGGCTTGGCACCCATCGTTATGATTACGAGGGTACGCCCACCCGCAAGAATTACCTGATCAAGGATGGCATCCTGGTTGGGCGGCTGCACTCGCGCGAGACGGCTGCCAAAATGGGTGAGCCGGTTTCGGGGAACGCCCGCGCAGTTCACTTCCAACATCCTCCCATCGTTCGCATGACCAATACCTATATCGATCAGGGGACAGTTGCCTTCGAGGAGATGATCAAGGATATCAAGCTGGGTGTGTATGCCGTTAGAGCGATCGGGGGGACCACCGCCATGGAGATGTTCACCTTCAGTGCCGCCTATGGTTACATGATCCGTGATGGTCAGATAGCCGAGCTGGTGCGGGATGTGGTGCTGACAGGCAATGTGTTCGAAACCTTGCTGAACATTGACCAAATCGGCGATGACCTGGCATTCCAACCTAACGGTCCTGGTGGCTGCGGCAAAGGTGACCAGCAGCCGCTGCGTGTGGGGCTGGGCGGGCCGCATATCCGCATTCAAAACTGCGTGGTAGGAGGTCAACAATGATCGTCAATCAAATCGTCAAGGAAGCTCTTAAAAAAGCGCAGGCAGTCCAAGCTGTTATGTACACCCAGGAAACCAGTGCGGTTGACTTTGAGAATGACCGCCTCAAGTCAGCGGCAAGCTCCCAACGTACCCAGATCGATGTTAAGGTCATCGTGGATGGAAAAGTGGGCGAATCGAGCACCACCGACCCGCAGGATGTTGATGGCGTAGTGCAGCGGGCACTTGAAGCCGCTGAGTTTGGTAGCCCAGCGCATTTTGAGCTCCCGGATACCCAGGCGCTTGAAGCGGTGAAAATCTTTGACCCTGCCTTGCTGCCGCTTGAGAAGCCAGAGATGATCCGTATGGGGCAGCAGATGATGGATATGGTCAAAAGTTATAACCCTGAGATCCTGGCGGGAGCTTCGGTCAATAAATCGGTGTACAAGGTTGAGTATGCCAATTCACGCGGGGCAGAATATTCTGCCGACCACACTGAGTTCAACGTGGGTACGGGTGGGCAGCTGGTGCGCGGCACCGATATCCTGTTTGCCGGTCATGGGGTGGGTCAGAAGAAGCGCGCCGTAGACACGGAAGAGATCGCCACCCAGGCAATCGAGTACTTCCGCATGGCTGAACAAATTGCCCCGATCGAATCAGGCGAGATGCCGGTGATTTTCACCCCGGGTGGGTTGATCGCCGTGCTGCTATCTTTAGGGTTGGCGGTGGATGGCAAGAACGTACACCTCGGGTCGTCGCCCCTGCACGATAAACTAGGTCAGCAAATTGCCAGCCCAAGCCTGACCATTGTGGATGATCCGTTCATCGAGTTTGGCCCTCGCACCAGCGCGTTTGATAATGAGGGTGTGGCTCGTAAAGTCACTCCCATCATCGAAAAAGGTGTGCTCCGCAGCTTTATCTATGACCTCGACACTGCCGGGCGCGCCGGGGTGAACCCTACGGGACATGGCTCCTCGCGAAGCCTCACCAACCTGGTCATCACCCCGGGGACCACACCTTACGAGACCATCATCCGCAACACCAAAAAGGGCTTGCTGGTGCACGATTACCTGGGGTTGGGACAGGGCAACCCGATCAACGGTGAATTCTCGGTCAACTTGTTCCTTGGATACAAGATCGAAAACGGCAAGCTCGTCGGAAGGGTGAAAGACGTTATGCTGGCAGGCAATGCCTTCGAGGCGCTTAAAGACATCATCGCCATCAGCAAGGAGCGCGAATGGGTCAGTGGACCATTTGCCTATATTACCGGTTTGATGCCTTACATACAGGTGGGCAAATTGAGTGTGACCGCCAAGTAGTTTATTGTAGCAGTGTCATCTGCAATGCTATAAAAAAATCATAAAGATAAAAGGATAAGCACATGATCGAGATGCCTGAAGCCATGACCATTGCCCGCCAGATGGATGAAACCCTCACTGGCAAGACATTCCAGCACTTTTCCCGCGGCCCACTGATGCATAAATTCCTGTGGCTTACCAGGCCTGCCGAGGATTATGATACTCTCCTGGCAGGTAAGCAGGTCACCCGTGCGAGCAGTTATGGTCGCTCGATATTACTCTATGTGGGTGAAGACCTTGTGCTTTTGTTAGCTGACCTGGGTGGGCGCATCCTCTACCACCTGCCGGGGACGCCACTGCCCGAAAAATATCACCTGCGCTGGGATTTTTCCGATGGTTCCGGCCTTACCTATGCCCTGCAAATGTGGGGGTTTGTTGGTTTGCTGGAAAAGTCTGCCCTCTCCAGACCTCCCTATGACGAAGTGGGTATACCGCCCTTGTCGGAAGGGTTCACCCCCGAACGCTTTGACCAGCTGTTGGAAGAATACCCTGAGAAGACCAAAAAAGGCGTCAAGGGTTTCCTGGTTACCAGCGAATACGTACATGGGATCGGCAACGCTTATTTGCAGGATATCCTCTATCGCGCCAAAATCCATCCCACGCGCAAGATCCCCAGCCTCAGCTCGGATGAGCGCCTTAATCTTTATGCTGCCATCCAGGATACGATGGCACAGGCAATCAAGCTGGGCGGGAGGGAGGATGAGCGTGACCTGTTCGATCAGCCCGGAGGCTACAGCCGCTTGATGAGTAATCAGACAGTTGGGAAGCCGTGCCCCGATTGCGGCACAAACATTGAAAAACTTGCTTATCTCGGCGGGGCATGCTACCTGTGCCCCTGCTGCCAGGTGTAGTTATGGACATCCCGACGACCATGCGTGCCATGCTGCTTAGCGAGCAGCGCCAGCCTCTCAAGCTGGCTGAGGTCCCCGTCCCTGAGCCCCAATCAGGGCAGGTGCTGATCAAGGTGCATACCTGCGGGTTGTGCCGGACCGACCTGCACGTTTTGGACGGCGACCTGACCGAACCCAAATTGCCGCTCATCCTTGGGCATCAGATTGTTGGCACGGTCGTTCGTTTGGGAGCTGGAGTGGACCGCTTTAGCCTCGGCCAGCGGATTGGCGTTCCCTGGTTGGGTTTCACCGATGGTACCTGCCGTTACTGCCTGCGTGGGCAGGAGAACCTGTGCGACCATCCCGAGTTCACCGGCTACACCCTGGATGGTGGTTATGCCGAGTATGCCGTTGCAGACCAACGCTACTGCTTCCCGCTCTCGGAAGTCTACAACGATATCGAGGCCGCCCCGCTGTTATGCGCCGGTTTGATTGGGTATCGCACCTATCGCCTGGCAGGGGAACATGTTGAACGCCTGGGCATCTACGGTTTCGGCGCCGCCGGGCATATTATTGCCCAGCTGGCGGCATACCAGGGCAAGCGCGTGTACGCTTTCACCCGTCCGGGTGATACTACCACGCAGGAGTTTGCCCGCAGGATAGGCGCCTTTTGGGCCGGCGGTTCGGATGAGATGCCTCCCGAGCCATTGGATGCTGCCCTGGTGCTGGCGCCGGTGGGAGCATTGATGGTGACTGCCCTCAAAGCGGTCGCCAAGGGAGGTGTGGTAGTCAGTGGGGGCATCCACATGACCGATATTCCCTCCTTCCCGTACCACCTGCTGTGGGAGGAGCGCAGCATCCGCAGTGTTGCCAATCTCACCCGCCAGGATGGTGAGGAATTTTTAGCCCTGGCTCCACAGGTTCCGGTGAAGACCGCCGTCATGCCGTACCGCCTGGAGGAAGCCAACCGGGCGTTGGATGACCTGCGCAGCGGCAAGCTGGACGGGGCGGCGGTGCTGACAATATGATCAATCTTATTCTTGAATTTAAAGATCAACACAAAGGACACGAAGGTGCGTAAAAAGAACGCCCTCCGACACTAAGGAATTATCATATAAAAGAAAATACGCCCAACTGATTCACCTATGTTTTAGTATTTATTGGGACGTTTCGTTGGGATGGAATTAAAACTCTTCCCTACCTGTAACCGGTAGGGTTAATTTCTATCTACCGCCATCAGCGATGGCGGCTACAAAACCACTGCCATTATCGAGGCGGTTTTCCATATTAATTTCGGTATGGGCCTTAGACCCACTCTACGATTAGATTTTTATTTATTGGGGCGAAGCAAATGATCTATGCTTTGCCCTTACATATTCTTTTTTAACTATTCACCCGATGGGCTAATTGGTCCAATGGGCGGCGGGGGTGTTGGTCGGGGAATTCCGCCGCATAGCCGACCGCTAAAATGACCACCGGCACCTGGCTATCAGGTGCCCCGATGATCAGGCGCACAACTTTCTCGTCAAATGTTCCCACCCACACGCTTCCCAGCCCCAGGTTGGTGGCTGCCAGCATGGCAAACGCGCAGGCGATGGTGGCATCTTGCACGGTGTACAGGCGCGTGCCGCGTTCGGTGTAGCGCCCCTGAGTAAGCTCGGGGTGAGTGCAGAAAACCAGCGCCACTGGGGCAACGGCAACGTATTCCTGCGCCAGGGCTGCGCAGGAGAGCCCATCACGCTTCTTGGCATCGGTCACCACGTAAATCTCATATGCCTGTAAATTTCCGGCTGATGGAGCTAGGTTGGCTGTCTCCAGGATCTGCTGCAGCTTTTCCTCTTCCACTGGCTGGTCTGAAAAAGTTCGGATCGAATGCCGGTTTTTGATCACGTCAAAGAATTCCATCGCCTGTTTCTCCTCACCACAACGGGGTCCGCCTTTGGATGGTATATTTTAATGTCAAAACCAATAGTTTCCCAGCCAAACCCAGGTTAATTACTTAACACCAGGCGCGTGAGCACGGCGCGGTGGTCTGAATGAGGCCCATTGCAGCCATCCAAATGGCGCGTCTCCAGAACTTTCCATTTCGACTTTCCAGGGCGTAGGAAGATATAGTCCAATCGGGAGCGCTTGATCACCCTGCCCTGCGGTGTGCAGATCTCGTGGGTTGTTCCATCTGCATCCGGATGCATTATCCGGAAAGTATCCATCCAGGCAGAGCGCAACTGGGTCATTTGAGGAGAATTCTCATGAGAGTTGAAATCGCCCCCGATAATGGTGGGCAGCCCTCCCATGATCTTATTGAGCCAGGTATACAAATGCGACAGCTGGTGGCTGTTCTGGCGTCTGAGCAGCGCCAGGTGAACGGTAATGGCTGCGAATGGACCCCACGGTGACAGTACCTTAGCCCCCATTGCCAGGCGGCGAACGAAAACGTTGGCGGTTGATCCAAGCTGCTGCAGGTATAGGCTTTGGATCGGAAAGCTGCTGAGCACCGCCAATCCTTCTTCAAAACCGATGCCTGCCTCATCGCCATTAGCCCGCGAGTAGGCATAAGCCATGCCGAGGCGCTCCGAAAGCCACTGGTCTACGTGGAAGTTCGTGCGGTGTGATACTTCTTGCAGTAGCACCACATCCGCATGTTCCGCGTCCACCATTCCGGCAAAACTATCCAACCTTTCAGTACATTGTCGATATTTAGGAAAATCATGCCATAGATTGGCGCTGATGATGGTGATGGGTCTGTTTTCGCCATGCCGGATGAAAACCGGGAGCCGTTGTACAAATAGACGACCAACAGGCGCAGTGACCGCACGTACTTTGTGTGCCAGTGGTCGTAAAAGGCGAAAACCGGGCAGATTTAATAACCGTCGAATGAACGGTTTTACAAATAGAATAAAAGAGGCACTCCTCCCAGGGGGTGCCTCTATGAACACTTCGTGAGCGATTGGCATTCATGCTCCAGCCGGGGAATTAGCTAAATCCGGCTGATTATACCTTAGATTGTCCGATTTTCTACTGGCGTTTATGTAAGGGCTTAAAAGCCTTGCGCATGCCTGCCAGGAAACCCGGCACCATCACCTTGGGGAATTTTGGCCAGGTGATGATCATGGCAGCCAGGATGAACACGATGATCAGAGCCCCAAACCCAGGTGCGTCCTTCAATGTCATCCAGGTGAACCAAAAATATATTGGTGCCTGGAAGAGCATCCCCAGCGCCGGGGTGAGGCCAAAGCGGAGGAAATATATTGCCCAGGCTAACACGTAGATCACACCCACCCACCAGCTTACATATCCAGCCCCGAGCAAAAAAATCAGCAGTCCAACCGAGACGGTCATATCGACTTGAAGGTCATGGTCGCCAATCCAGGTATGGTAATACACTTGGCTGCGGCGGGCAATTGGACCGTCCAACGAATCAAAACACCAGTCGATGATCATGATACAGGCTACCAGGGGCAATGCCTCCGGACCGACGAATAAACCCAGCCCAGCTACGAAGAATGCCATAATCCCCCGGCTAAGTGTCATCAGATCGGCAACTTGTTTTGCGACCAGCATAGTCCTCCCTGTCCAACTGCGGTCAAATCAATCTAACATGCTTTATATACTTTATCAGAAAATTGCGCCGATTTCAAGATACTTTAGCTTCATCCCATATCTGTTACAATCAGGTGCGATCTAAACCTAAATTCCCAGGAACACGCATGCTTCCACCTGCCTCTTCTCTAGACCCGCAATCTGTCACCCTCAAAGATGGCACCCACATCGTCATTCGCCCCATCCGCCCGGATGATGCCGAAGACCTGCAAGCTACTTTCCAGCGGCTTTCCATGGAAAGCATCTACCTGCGTTTCCTGTCGTTCAAAAAAGAGTTGAGTGATGAAGAAGCCAGCTATCTAGCTACGGTGGATTACACCTCACGCATGGCATTCGTGGCACTGTGTTCTGAGAACGGCAAGGATATCGTGGTCGGCGTGTCGCGCTATGCCCTGTTGGATGCAGGTCATCCGGAGACAGCAGAGTCAGCCGTGGTGGTGGCGGATGAATATCAGGGTCGCGGCATTGGTAAGCTGCTGCTCTGGCGCCTGGTCAGCTATGCCCGGGCCAGGGGCATCCATTTCTTGAGCGGCAACCTGCAGGTTGGCAACAACCGTATGCTTGACCTGGTCAAGCGAAGCGGTCTGCCCCACCGCACACGCTTTGTGGATGGGATCTGGGAAGTGACCATCGATATCGCCCAACCGGAGGCAGGCACATGATCACCCTCGATCGGACCTACCCAACTGAGCTAGCATCCGCCTTCGACGCTGAGCACCGGGCGCTGACCGTCCACAAAACCGCTACCGAGCGTGCCATCTGCCGGAAATACAGTGGGCTACTTCGCCAGGCTCCCGTCGAATATGTGCTGGCATTTGCGCAGGCGCTGCTCTTTACCTATGGTCACCGCTGGCAGGCTTACGAGCTGATCGCCGGGCATAAAGCCGCTTACCACAGCCTGGATGCAAATAAGCTGGAGCAACTGGGTGATGGGATCAACAGCTGGTGGGCGACGGACTCCTTCGCCCGCACGCTGTCGGGTCCTGCCTGGCGCGATGGATTGGTCAATAATGCGCTGGTGGTGAAGTGGGCCGGCTCGACCGATTTTTGGTGGCGCAGGGCAGCCCTGGTAAGCACAGTAGTGTTCAATATCCGCTCGCAGGGCGGGAAGGGTGACGTGCCGCGCACGTTAACCATCTGCCGCATGCTCGCGGCCGACCATGAGGACATGGTGGTTAAAGCCTTGTCTTGGGCGCTCAGGGAGCTGGTGTATTTCGACCCACAGTCTGTTGAGAGCTTTATGAAGGAGCACGATCAGGTGTTGGCAGGCAGAGTGAAGCGTGAGGTGGGCAGCAAGTTGACCACCGGGCTGAAGAATCCGAGGAAAATCAGCGGCTAGCGTTTAGCATCTAGCTATTAGCGAGAGCCATAGAAAATCAATTGGGATTGCTTTTTCCTGATGAGAGTTGACTTGGAATGCGAGCGGAAGATTGCTCCTCGAAAAACGGTGGGAAAAGGGACATTGGGCATAATTCGGTCTCCTCGCAACGCCAAATTTTTTGTCATTGCGAGACCTGCGATCTTTGCAGGTCGAAGCAATCCGATCTATTCACTCTCTCTCTTTATTAATAACAGAAAAGAAAACGTCTAAATGAAATGTTTTTCGAATAAGTCA
This sequence comes from uncultured Chloroflexia bacterium, assembly GCA_963726315.1. Taxonomy (GTDB): domain Bacteria; phylum Chloroflexota; class Anaerolineae; order Anaerolineales; family UBA4823; genus FEB-25. The sequence continues at coordinate 336,748 of CAVSBZ010000001.1, forward strand.
TCCCAGTTCGGATTGATACTGTTAATCAATTCTATCTTTTTATTTCTAGAACCTCCCTTAATTTGTTTTTCACGAGCAATCGCTAAGCTTATATTATCCCCCATTTCATAATAGACAAGTTTATACAATTTATATTTCCTGGTAAAAACACTGCCTTTATTTGATCTATGTTCAAGTACTCTACGACTCAGATCATTCGTCACACCAGTATAGAGAGCTGTATTAGTCAGCGTGGTCATTATATAGACAAAATATTGTCGATCAATCCCGGCGTTGATTTTATAGTACTCCGAGGTTCAATTGTTAGGTGATTTAGATAGATTATGTATAGAGCAGATTGCTTCACTCGCTGCGCTCGTTCGCAATGACAGATTGATCATAACCCTCTGCCGGTCTCCATCTCTTCTTTCACCGCTTTATACAGCGTCTCGGCTTTGAGCTCGCTCAAGGTATAGCAGGGGGCTTCAAGGTGGTCTGCCAGCGATTGTGCTAGCCCCTGGTCGAAGGCAGCATGCTCCATATTAACCACCACGCAGTGGATATCATCGGCCGCGATCTGCTCCGCCAGGCGATGGGCTTCATCCTGCGGAGGCATCGAGCTCATCGACACGTTGCCAGCTCCATCGGTCAGCAGGATGACCAGAGGCTGTACATCGGGGTGCAGGATGCGCTCACGCAACAAAGTCTGGTGAGCCATGTACAGCCCGGCTGAGAGGGGGGTTTTCCCACCCACGGGGATATCTGCCAGGGCACGCTGGGCGAGCATGACCGAGTTGGTAGGCGGCAGCACCATGGTAGCGCGGTCTTTCTGGAACACAATCAGCCCCACCCGGTCACGCCTTTGGTAAGCATCGGTGAGCAGCGAAAGGATGGCTCCCTTGGTAGCCGACATGCGCTCGGCGACCGCCATCGACCAGGAGGCATCCACCACGAAGAGCACGAAATTGGCGGTTTTTTTCACCCGCACCTTGCGCTGGAAGTCTGACGGGCGGATGGCAAAAGCAACCCGTTTGCGCATCTCGGAGCGCTCTTTTTGGAAAGGTGCCGCGGCGCGGATGGTGGCGTCGAAAGCAAGGTCATCCGTCTTTCCTTCCGCCGGGCGCGACTGGATATAACGCCCACGCTTTCGGTCGGTGTGGGTACGTGAACGCCTTCCTGCTCGCTTGCGGTACAGCTGGTCTAAATTGGTATTCAGGTTGCGTGGTCGGAATGATTTACCGGTCTTTACTTTCTCTCCCCCATCCCACCAGTATGCATTTCCAACGTCAAAGACGCTCTGGCGGGAAGGCTCACTCTGGTTCGGATTCTGTTGGTCTTCCTGCGAGGTGAGGTTTAGGTCTTTTTTTTTTATCAAAGTGTGGAGTATGATCTTCGTCCTCCGCCACTGGTTCCGGCTCTCCTGCGCTGGCTGTGGAGCCCTGCAGCTGTTCGATGCGCTCCTGCAGCTCCTCTTCTGAAACGACTGCCTGCTGGAATGGTCCCTGCCTGATGCGGTGAGGCAGTGCCAGCTCAGCAGCCAGGGCAATATCGCGCTCGGTGATCGACTTGCGTCCTTCGAAGGCAGCCTGGGCACGCGCCGTCTTGAGGATCACCAGGTCAGCGCGGTGACCTTCAACGTTGAGCGAGGCGGTGAGACCCGCGATGGAAAGCAGGTCGCGGCTGCTGTATGTAACCCGGTCCACCAACCCACGCGCCAGCTCAATCTGGTGGGAAAGCTCTTTTTCCTTGTCCAGCCACTGATGGCGGAACTTTTCGGGGTCTTCCTCGAAAGCCAGGTTGCGTTCCATGATCAGCACGCGCTCGCGGGCTTCACGGATACCGTAGATCTCGGCGGAATGGGCGAAGCGGTCTAATAATTGGGGTCTAAGGTCACCTTCCTCCGGGTTCATCGTCCCCACCAGGATGAAGCGCGCCGGGTGGGCAAACGAGATACCTTCGCGCTCGACCACATTCACGCCCATGGCAGCAGAGTCGAGCAACAGGTCCACCACATGGTCGTCCAGAAGGTTGACCTCGTCGATGTACAGCAAGCCACGGTTGGCAGCTGCAAGCACGCCGGGCTCGAAGATACGCTCCCCTCTCTGGATGGCAACCTCAATATCCAGGGTGCCCACCACGCGGTCTTCGGTGGCACTGATCGGCAGGTCGATAAAAGCGATTCGGCGATTAACCACTTTAAGCTCGACACCCTGCGATTTACGCTCCTTTACCCAATCTGACCAGGTAAGGGGCGCTTCGGGGTCGTCGTTGAAGGGTGAATCGGCGAAAACTTGAATATCAGGTAGCAGGGCTGCCATGGCGCGAGCGGCGGTGGATTTGCCGGTACCGCGCTCGCCACGTATCAGCACTCCACCTATGCGCTGGTCCACTGCGTTTAAGACCAGCGAGCGCTTCATGCGTTCCTGTCCGACGATGGCTGTGAAAGGATAAACGGGTCGCATTACGGTATGAAGTTATGCCTCCTTGCAAGCAAACGTTTATTATACTCTTATGTGAAATTATTGCAGTGAGAAATATAGCTGCAAATCAGCCGTTTCTGTCTGTCTGCTTCAAGAGCTCAATCTCCCGCACTTCCATCCAGGCAGGTTCGGGGTTGGGCAAGCTGCCGTATCTCAGCCTGCCCCCCGGCGGTAGTGCGGCGTATTGGTTGTCGATCCAGATCACCAGGCTCAAGGGAGCGTGGGGCACGATCTTCGTGTGGGCGGCTTCCTTACCGTCCATAATGAATCTGAGATGCTCTAACTCCCACTCGAGCTTGTAACTATGCCACTCGGTGAAGTTGATCTGGATCGATGTGGCAGACTGCTGAACCTCGCGGCGAAGCATCCGCCGGACCAGATTAGCCGTCTGGGGGAGAAGGGTTAACCCGAGCGCCGGGGAAGCCAATGCCAGCAAGGCTAGCGGCACTTTCTTCGAGCTGAAGCTGGCTGCCAGGAAACCCGCTGCCGGAAGGTCATCTCTGAAGGAGAGGTAATTTTGAGGCGAGGCATGGAAGAACCAGGCTGCATGCGGCAGAGTCGGGAAACGCATCTTCTGCCGATCGGAGCCGAGTAAAAAACTGAATGGGTCATTCCAGAAACCAAACCCCCACGTGCCAGGGATATTTTCAGCTGAGAGGCGTGCCTGCAGGCTGAGGGTGAGGGGAGGCTTCCACTTGAAGTCGCCCCGCCGGAGCTGAGCATGATCATCGAGCTGCGCCAGGCGGTAGGCGGGCTTCGAGCTGGCTGCAACTTCCAGCCGCCAGCAGTTTTCCCCAAGCAGGCTTACCTGCGCGCCCGGGGATTGGCTAACGTGCAAGAGAGGAGGTTTATGATGCATGGTAAATCTATCATACCATGTACTCATCTCCGACTGGAAGTCGGACAAAAACAACGGTAGTCTGCCAATGATATAATTCAACCAGCAATGGAGGCTTAATGGAAATTACCTGGTATGGTCTATCCTGTTTTCGCCTGACCGAGCGCAACCTAGCAACTGTAGTGACCGATCCGTATGATAATCAGACTGCGGGGTATGAGCCGCTTAAGTTGAGGGCAGATATCCTCACCGTCAGCCACGAGGCAGCAGGGCACAGCTACACCTCGGGTGTGAAGGGTTATTCACACCTGATTACCACACCAGGAGAGTATGAGATAGGTGGTGTTTTCATTACAGGCATCCAGACCAACGGGGTTGCTAAAGGGGATACGGCTGATCCGCGCAACACCCTGTACGTCTTCGATTACGAAGGGGTGACAGTGGCACACCTGGGTGACCTGCGACGTGTCCCGACCCAGACCGAGATTGAAGCCCTGGGCACTGTGCACATTGCCCTGGTGCCGGTAGGTGGTGGGGGAGGTCTCAATGCCGCCAAGGCTGCGGAGGTGATCAGCTTATTGGAGCCGGGGTTTGTCATCCCCATGCATTATGGCACCCCAGCCTGCAACCTCAAGCTGGCTCCGTTGAGTAAATTCCTAAAGGAAATGGGTTTGGGAACCATCAAGCCCCAACCTTCGTTAAAAGTGACGAAGAGCATGATCCCTGAAGAGACGCATGTGGTGGTGTTGGATTACCAACATTGATCGAATTGGAGCAGTACCGTGACCGTTAAACTTATCATGACCTGGGATATTACCCCGGGACGCGAGCAGGAATACTTCGAATTTGTAGTGCGTGAGTTCATCCCGCAAGTGCAGCAGCTGGGGATGGAGCTGAAGGACGCCTGGCTGACCATGTATGGCGACCAGCCACAGATCATGGCTACTGCCCAGATGCCAGACCTACCCGCCATGCAGAGCATCTTGGACACCAAGGAATGGCAGGGGTTGGTTAACCGGCTGATGGATTATGTGGAGAACTATCAATATAAGATCGTCCCGGCAAAAGCAGGCTTCCAGATGTGAAGCCTGGTCAAGCGGGGAATATTCATCTATCCCTTGAAGTGAACACCAATGCAACTCTTCCAGTGTAGAGGGTTATGACTAACATGCTATTACTCTGGCAAATATTCGTTCTCTTCACGCGTGTAGCGATGTTCTCGTGGGGAGGCGGTCCGGCCTCATTGGCGTTGATGCAGCGCGAGACCACCAGCGCCACCTGGACCCCACCCGGTCAGACTGACCGCGTCCCGTGGATCACCCCGGATGAGTTTGCCGATGCTGTGGCAATCGGCAACGCCATCCCCGGACCCATCGCACCCCAGGTGTCGGCGTACGTGGGCTATCAGCTGGCGGGAATGCCCGGGGCAATCGCAGCCGCAGCAGGCACGGTAGTCCCGACCACCGTGCTGATGCTCATCCTGATCGTATTCTTTTTTGGGATCAAGAACAGCCCGGTGGTGAAAGCCATGCTCCAGGCTGTCAGACCGGTAGTGGTAGGCTTGCTACTGTGGACGGCATATGATTTGGCAAAAACCGTCTTTGGAGCGCAGAAACTTGGCTGGGGGCAGGCATTAGCCCAGGGGTGGGATAAGCTGCTCTTCGTGGCTGGGACATTTCTATTATTGACCTTCACCAAGGTCAATCCTGCCGTAATCATCCTGGTCAGTGCGCTGCTTGGCTTCCTGATTTATCGAAAATAAGGTCTCAATCTTTTTCCAAATAATCGACAACAACTTTGGATAGCAACCATTTTTCTACGCGTTTGCTCAGTTGGTATGCCACTCACGCACGCCGGCTGCCATGGAGGGGCAATCCCGACCCCTATGCAGTGTGGGTATCGGAGGTGATGCTGCAACAGACCCGCGTGGAGACGGTGATCCCCTACTTCGAACGCTGGTTGCAGCGATTCCCGAGCATCGAGGCGTTGGCCAGTGCCAGCTTGCAGGATGTACTGACAGAATGGGAAGGGTTGGGCTATTATGGGCGCGCCCGCAATCTATACCGGGCTGCCCAGCTGGTGGTGAAGGAATACCGAGGCCAGCTACCGGAGGAAATTCAGCTGCTGCGCAAACTGCCCGGAATAGGGCGCTATACTGCGGCAGCCATTGCTTCGATTGCGTTTGGTCATGATGAGCCCACGCTGGATGGAAACATTCGCCGGGTTTTAGCGCGTTGCTTTAACGTCAGTGAGGATGCCCGCTCGAAAACCGGGGAAGAGATATTGTGGGGGCTGGCAGCCAAGAACCTTCCGCGGGGTAAAGCCGGTGACTATAACCAGGCAATGATGGAGTTAGGCGCCACCGTGTGCAGCCCCAAAAACCCTGATTGTGGGCACTGCCCGCTCGAAGCGGATTGCCAGGCAAATTTACTGGGGATCCAGGAACAACGACCGGTGCTCCTGCCCAAGCCTGCCATTCCGCACCATACCGTCACCGCAGCGGTGATCTGGCGAGAGAGCCTTGTGTTGATCGCCTGCCGGCCTCCGCATGGGCTGCTGGGGGGATTGTGGGAGTTCCCGGGGGGCAAACTCCAGGAAGGTGAAGACTTGTCCACCTGCCTGCAGCGAGAGATCCGTGAAGAGCTGGGGGCAGAGATTACGGTCGGGCCCCAGGTTGGGGTGTTCCGGCACGCTTACACCCATTTCCGCGTCACATTGTATGCCTTTGCATGCAGCCTGGTGCGAGGTGAACCATATCCAATCCAGGCGGCGGAGCTAAGGTGGGTCACCCTGGCTGAATTATCCCAATATCCCATGGGTAAAATTGACCGCCAGATTTCACAAACTCTGGTATCATCATCCTCCCTATGACTGACCTTCTACTCGTCGATTCGCATGAAGACCTTGCCTGGAACATGCTGACCTTTGGGAGGGATTACACTCTCTCCGCAGCCGAAACCCGCAAGAGGGAAGTGGGTGCACTGACACCCCAGGTGAATGATGACAGCCTGCTGGGTTGGCCGGATTACCAGCGCGGCAAAAGCTGCGGTGGTGTTTTCCACCCTGTTTGCAACCCCACAGCGACATAACCTGGGCGAATGGGACCAGCAGTGTTATGCATCTGACGAGGAAGCCCATATGCGCTACAGCATGCAGCTGGATGCGTATGACCGCCTGTTAGATGAGCACCCGGCGATGTTCCAAAAGATTGATGATCAAGCTGAATTAAAATCCGTCCTGGCGCATTGGCAGCGTACCGATACCGAGGAACACCCGGTGGGTCTGGTGATTTTGATGGAAGGTGCGGAGGGGGTGCGTGAACCAGGTGAATTGGAGGATTGGTACCAGCGTGGTGTGCGCATTATCGGACCAGCCTGGGTAGGGACGCGCTTCTGCGGCGGCACGCATGAACCGGGCGGGCTAACTGCAGAAGGCTATGCGCTTCTGGATAGAATGGCTGAACTCCATTTAACCCTGGACATCAGCCATATGGATGAAAAAGCCGCTCTTCAAGCCCTGGATAGCTACAGCGCAACCATCGTCGCATCACATGCCAATGCCCTGGCGCTGTTAAAAGGCAGCAACAGCAACCGGCACCTGACTGACGAGGTGCTTCAAGGGCTGTTGGAGAGAGACGGCGTGATCGGCATTATACCGGCGAATAATTTCTTGCAACCTGATTGGCGTGAGACTGGCGGCAGGCCGGTCGTGACGCTGGAGCAATACGTTGCTCAAATTGATTACGTGTGCCAGTTGGCAGGCGATGCGCGGCACGTGGGGATTGGCACTGACTTCGATGGTGGTTTTGGCCTGCAATCCGTTCCCAGTGAGATCGACACGATCGCTGACATGCGCAAAATAATTCCAATTCTGCGGCAAAAGGGGTATACTGAGTCAGACATTGCCGCCATCCTGGGCAATAATTGGCTGTACCATCTTCAAAATACCTTGCCGGAGGCTGTATGACCGATGCTCCGCCTGTTCGCAAGACGAATGGGAGTTTGCGCATCCGTATAGGTTTGGGGGTGACCATATTAGGTTTCATTATCTATTTATTGGGGGCTGAACCTGTGCTCTACGGTCTTGATCGCAGCCCGGTGGTCGGTTTTGTGCAGATTGCCACCTTCCTGGTGGGTTTGGGCATTATCTGCCTGGGTGGATATATCAGCCTGGTAGCGTTATGGAACGGGGGGCAGAAATCGATCGCATCGGATATTGGCTTACGCCTGGTCTGTACCGGATACGTCATCACCGTCGCCTGTGGCATGGCTGATATCTTTGGCTTTGGCAGCAATAACTACCCGACCGTGCCGGTATTCGGCATTTACCAGCAGATTGGCGTCCTGGCAGGTGAGGTGGTGATCGCAATCGGCCTGCTTATGCTGATCCCGTATAAGAAACCCCAACCCATTATTGGCGAGCTCTAAGCATAGACCGCTAGTTTGGTTTTCCCCATCATCCCGATATGGGATTTTTTAACTTCATCACGGCCAGCATCTCATCGTTGGTAGCGAATTTATAATCTGGCAGCCCCAATTTTTCAGCTTCAGCCTGGGTAGATTCGCGCAGCCTTTCGAGGTCCTCTTTCTTGACCACGGGATTGTTCAGTTTCTCCAGCCTGGCGGTAAAATCTTCCAGGATTGATTTGGGGTTAACCAACCGGGGTGCCGTTTGAAGATAATCCAGCACCGCCCGGGCGCCATTCTCGCCATCCTTGCGCGCCACGCCGACTAACCCACTGCTGGCTTCCCGCGACCAACCTGCCACAAATACGCGGTCGATCGGCCGGTTGAGATCAGGGTCAAACGCTTCAAATGACAGACCTTCCACGGGGTGCAGCGGGTTGGGATTCTTGACGAAGGCATTATTACGGATTGGCAGACCAAAAGACTCGTCCACCTTATCGCCAATGCAGAATATCACCGTGTCTACGTTCAATACGCGCTTTGTTCCCAACCTTCTGGCTTGTACTTCGCCTTCAGCACACACCAGGGTAGTATCCTCGACCTCCAACCCACTGACGTACCCATTTTCATCACCCAAGATACGGCTGGGCGAGGCCAGGAAGTCAAAATAAAAATGGGTCTTCGATACCGCTTCCAGTCCCTTGGGCAGCGCCGCCAGGATGTAATCTTTGGCATCATCCACTTTTTGATCCACCGAGACTGCGACGGGTCGTGCCCGCTCGATCTCGGAGAATAACCTCCCCAGGTCAAGGTTGTGGACCACGATTTTTAGCTCTTCCTTTGAAAACTTTACCTCGTTGGGGCCTCTGCGTACCACGGAGATGACCTCATCCACTTGTAGATCGCGGATCAGCCAATGTGCCATATCCAGCATGACGTTACCCGCACCGATTAACGCCACCCGTTTGCCAATCCGGTAATCCTGAGTGCTGAAAGGAGGCAGTAAATTGTAATGGAACACCAGGTCTTTGGCGTGATAAACGCCGGTGAGATTCTCACCCGGCAAACCCAACCACTTCGTCCCCTGGGCGCCTGCGGTGACTAACAATGCCTGGAAGCCCATGGCGCGCAAATCAGACAGGCGGAAATTCCCCGGTTCGCCGACTTTCACATTCCCATAATAGTCTATCGCCGGGAGCTCCAGGATTTGCTGGAATTGCCTGCGCAGACCCTCTTTCATCTTGATCTTGTCGTAGTAAATTCCGTATTCTGCCAACCCCCCGGGGAGAATATCGCGGTTCAACAGCACCACATGGACATCATTCGTGGCGAGCAGCCTGGAGGCAAACAGGCCGGCTGGACCGGCACCAATCACTGCTACGAGGTATCTCTCGAAAGTGTCCTCAACCAAATTCTATTCTCCTCAAAAAGACGGCTTTCGCCGTCTGAGTGATAATTCAAGCCAGCCCCAGGCACCCAATTAAGCAGCAATGAGTCCATCTACCTGTAGAGAGGTGCCCCGATATTTTAGCCTGAGGAAGAAAATTCCACAAGAGAGATTTGTCAATTGGCTTAATCCAATAGTTCGAATTCTCACCAAGTAAATACGCTTTCCTAATCAGACTGTTTGTGCTATATTCAGCCTATATACCTCCGGAGGTAACAAATGGACAATTCTAACCCGAACCTTCAAGACCCGGGAGTTGAACCCAAACCTGAACCCACACCAGCCCCAAAAGCCAAGGCTGATCCACTGTCTGAGACCGGAACCAAAATTATCGATGGGGTCAAGGACGCAGGCGGAAAGGCGAAAATATTAATTAACGACGGTAAGGATTATTACCGCAAATCACCCAGGCTGCAAAAGGTGGTATATCAAGGGAAGTTTTTTCCAGCTTTCTGGACGGTGGCATGCATTTTTTCATTATTGGTAAATATCATATTAGTCGGATTACTGGTCTCATTTGGGCATCACTTTTTTGCGCTCAAGGCGCTCGTCTCGGATGGTTTGGTCACTGAGACTTCCAACAGCCTGGCAATGTTGGACCAGGCTCACATTATCCTTACCGTACCGGTGGAAACAACCGTCAGGCTTCAAGACAACCTGCCGGTTGCATTTGACCTGCCGATTAACCAGAACACAACATTATCCCTGGCAGAAGAATCCAATATCACCGGCGCACAGATCTATCTGAACAATACCGCTGTGACCACTGACCTCACCTTGCCAGCCAATACACCTCTGCAGGCTAACTTCGATATGACCATCCCCGTCAGCACAAGCGTGCCGGTGGATATAACTGTTCCGATTACCCTGCAGGTCCCGGTTGATATTGCGATTGATAAGACCGATCTGCACCAATCCATCGTCGGTTTACAAGAAGCGATTGAACCTTACAAGACCACCATGGGCTCAACCTTCAATTCTCCAGAAGAATTACTGATCTGCAATAATTGGCTGACCGGCTGGTTGTGCGGACTGATTTTCGGTAAGTAACCCTAGCTGCTCTTAGGATGTGTATCGGCTAAGTTTATAAAACACGGACGTAACCTGGTATCTGAATGAATGAGACCCTGACCAAACTAACCCTGCCCAACGGCTTGCTGGTTCTGTTAAAAGAGATCCATACTTCCCCCATTATCAGCCAGTGGATCTGGTACCGCGTTGGCTCACGCGATGAAGTGCCCGGGTTAACCGGCGCTTCACACTGGGTGGAACACATGATGTTTAAGGGCACGGAGAAATTCCCGCCAGGTGTGCTGGACAGGACGATATCGCGGGATGGTGGTTATCTCAATGCCTTTACCTTTTTAGATTGGACCTCATTTTTCGAGACCTTACCTGCGGATAAAATTGACTTTGCCCTGCAGCAGGAAGCCGACCGCATGTTCAACTGCTCGTTCGACCCCAACGAGGTCAGCTCTGAGCGCACTGTGGTGATCTCCGAACGCCAGGGCAGTGAGAATGAACCGCTGTTCCGGCTTAGCGAGGAAGTGCAATCTGCAGCTTTCCGCGTGCACCCATACCATCATGAAATCATTGGCGATTTATCCGACCTGTATTCGATGGAACGCGACGACCTTTATCACCACTACCGGAGCTACTATATCCCCAATAATGCGGTGCTTTCTATTGCGGGAGATTTTGAGACGCAGGTGATGCTGGATCGCATCCGGGAGCTGTATGAGCCGCTTGTGGCTGGCGTACTACCCTCCCGCCTTGATCGGACAGAGCCAGCTCAAAGTGGCGAGCGACGCGTATCGGTGGAAGGACCGGGTGAGACGGTATACCTGCAGGTGTCATACCGGGCACCAGCCGCGGATGACCAGGACTTTTTCGCCCTGAACCTGTTGGACAGCCTGCTGACCGGACCTACCAACCTGAACATGTTCGGGGGAGGAATCACCAATAAGACCAGCCGGTTGTATAAAGCGCTGGTGGAAAAGGAATTGGCAGTCGGGGTCAATGGTGGGCTGCAAGCCACGATTGACCCGTATTTGTACACGACGGTGGTCACGGTACATCCCAGGCATACGGTCAGCGATTGTATTGCCACCATGGAAGCAGAGATCAAGCAGCTGCAGGATGCCCCTCCAAAAATTGAGGAGCTCGAAAGAGCGCTAAAACAAGCGCGTGCCATTTTCGCTTACGGAAGTGAATCGATCTCCAACCAGGCTTTCTGGATGGGCTTCGCCGAGATGTTTGCCAGTGTAGATTGGTTCACCAACTACCTGGACCGGCTGGCGAAAGTGACCCCCGAGGACGTCCAACGAATGGCGCAGACCTGCTTACGGCCTCAAAACCGCACGCTGGGGGTGTATCTGCCTGAGACTGCTGCACAATAGGCGCTGTACTTGATCATAACCAATAACAGGAGTGACCCACACTTGAGCATCCATTCACTTCCAGGTCCTGAAGATATCGTCCGGCGGGTACTCCCCAATGGGATTGTCATCCTGTCGCGGCCCAATATGACCAGCCTTTCTGTAGTGGTCACGGGCTACCTATCGGCGGGAGCCATCTTCGAGCCGGATGATAAGCTCGGTCTGGCAGGTTTTACTGCCCTCTCCCTGATGCGCGGGACCGCCCAGCGTGATTTCCAGCAAATCTATGATGGACTCGAATCAAACGGCGCCAGCCTTGGTATCGATGGTGGAACCCATTCGATTGGGTTTTACGGGCACGCCCTGGCGGAAGATTTGGATCTACTCCTGGGGACTCTGGCAGAGGCGATGCGCCAGCCTATATTCCCGGTGGACCAGGTCGAGCGTCTACGCGACCAGCTGTTAACCGGTCTGGCGATCCGTTCCCAGGATACTTCTGAAATGGCCTCGCTCGCTTTTGATGAGCTGGTGTACGCCGGTCACCCTTACAGCCGACCAGAAGATGGTCATCCGGAAACGATCCGGGCGATCAAGCGTGAGGATCTGATCGCCTTCCATGAGAAGCATTTTGGACCACGCGGCATGGTGATTTCCATCGTGGGTGGGGTGGAGGCGGAGCGTGTATCCGATTCAGTCGCCCGTTACCTGGCTGATTGGGAAAATCCTCGTCAGCCCGACCAGCCTGCGCTTCCTCCATTAACTCCATTGAGTGGGACGATCTCGCGCCAGGTGAATATCGCTGGCAAGTCAGAGGCGGATATCATCATGGGAGTGGCAGGTCCGCCCCGCCAATCCCCCGACTTCCTGGCGGCTTCCATCGGGAACAATATCCTCGGACAGTTCGGCATGTTTGGGCGGGTTGGCGAATCGGTGCGGGAACGTTCGGGGATGGCATACCACGCTTCGTCCAGCCTGAGCGGTGGGATTGGTCCAGGTCCGTGGTTGTTCCTCGCCGGGGTAGACCCTAAGAACCTGGAAAAAGTCATTGCGCTTATACGCCAGGAGATCGAAAGATTCGTCACCGAACCGGTTACCAGCGAGGAGCTGGGCGACAGCCAGGCAAATTATATCGGCCGCTTACCGCTCTCGCTCGAATCGAATGCCGGCGTGGCAGGCTCATTACTCAACCTTGAGCGCTACAAGCTGGGTCTGGATTATTACCAGCGCTACCCCAACCTGGTGCGGGGTATTACAGCGGAGGAAATCCTGGAGATTGGCCGGCGTTATCTCCACCCAGACCGCCTGGCGGTAGCCACCGCCGGCACATTTGAAACAGCCACCTAGAAAAGCAGGGCACGCATGCCATCATTACGGACCGGTGTTGACTTAATCGATATCGACCGCTTTACGCATGCCTATCTCAGGCACAACCAACGATTCCTTCAACGCGTGTTCACCCCGGCAGAGCTGGCTGAAAATGGTGAAAACTTAGCCTCGCTGGCAGTCCGCTTCGCAGCCAAGGAAGCCGTGGCAAAGGCGTTTGGTACAGGGATTGGACGCATCACCTGGCAGGAGATTGAGATCTGCCGCGGCTGCTCCGGCGAACCGATTTTGCATCTTTACGGCGAAGCCCAAAGGATGGCAGAGGAGCACCATCTGAACAGCTGGTCGCTTAGCCTGAGCCATACCCAAACCCAGGCCATTGCGGTGGTGGTAGTGATGAGTGATTAATAATCAACATTGATAGATCGCCTGTCATTGATCGATTACCACCAGTTTTCTATATATTCTCTCTTATCGCATCCGATGTAAAAAGAAAGGTGTGAAGAATGGAAATCGTGTTGACCCCCTTTGAACAATTTCAACAGTATCTGCCATTTATCATTCCACTTGTGTTGATTCAGCTGATCCTGGTGATCGTGTGCCTGGTGGATTTGGTTCGCAGGGAAAAGACGCGTTATTTACCCAAATGGGCCTGGGCGATCATTATCATCTTAGGTGAGCTGCTTGGACCGATTATTTACCTCGTCATCGGGCGGGAGGATTAGCTGTATGATTGCAGTACGCACCGAAGAGCTGCGTAAAGTATTCGGGGAATTTACCGCACTGGATGGCTTGAACCTGAGCGTGGAGGAGGGCACCATCTTCGGCTTCCTGGGACCCAACGGAGCTGGTAAAACCACCACCATCCGCATCCTGTCTGGGCTGGCGCACACCACCAGCGGGAAAGCCTGGGTACTGGGAAAAGAAGTGACTTCAAATGGGCGTGAGATAGCCCAAGAGATCGGCTTCCTGCCTGAAGAGCCGGCATTTTACACCTGGATGACGCCGCGTGAATTCCTGGATTATGTTGGACGTATATTTGGCGTACCTTCTGGTGAGCGTGCCAGTCGAACGAATGAACTTTTGAAGCTGGCTGGTCTGGAAGAGTCAGCCAAAAGACGGATTGCAGGCTTCTCGCGCGGCATGCGCCAGCGGCTGGCATTAGCCCAGGCGTTGATGAACCGCCCCAAGCTGCTGTTCCTGGATGAGCCCGCCAGCGCCCTTGACCCATTAGGGCGGAAGGAAGTGCTGGATTTCATTGAGAACCTGCGCGGGCAATGCACTGTGTTCATGTCCACCCATATCCTGGCAGACGTGGAACGGGTATGTGACACCGTAGGGATCATTAACCGGGGTAAACTGGTCACAGAGGCTCCCCGGGAGGCGCTCGTGGCTCAATACGCCATCCCGGCATTTGAATTGGAGGTGGAGAAGCAGAGTGAAGCAGCTTTGATCCAATGGAAGGAAACATTGATGCGTGAGAATTGGGTGACTGGCGTATCAATTGAAGGATTGATCGTGCGTGTGATTGTGAAAGATGTTGCCGCCGCCAGGACCGAGCTGCTACGATCGATTACCCAGGCGGGGCTGATCTTAAACCGGTATGAAGTCGTCCGACCTTCACTGGAAGACGTGTTTCTGCAGCTGGTTGGCGGAGAGGAAGCAGGAAAATGAACTTAATCACTGCGTTACGCAAGGAATGGCATGAATCTCTCCGTAGTTACCGGTTGCTTATCGTGGTGGTTGTATTGGCATTTTTCGGAGTGTCCTCTCCTTTAGTGGCTAAAATAATCCCCGAAGTTATCACAGCGTACGTACCTCAAGGGAGCGATATATCTGCGATCATCCCCACCCCAACGGTGCGGGATGCAATTGCCCAATATGTTAAAGATATGGGCCAGTTCGGTATCATCCTGGCAGTTCTGCTTGGCATGGGAGCTGTTGCGCAAGAGAAGGACAAGGGTACGGCAGCGATGATGCTGGTAAAACCGTTACCGCGCGGGTCCTTTTTAGGAGCGAAGTTCCTTGGCCTGGCAGCAGTTTTTGCTGTCTCCATTGCGATCGCCGGAATCGGCTGTTATTACTACACCGGGCTGTTATTTGAGTTCATGGATATCGTGAACTGGCTGGTACTTAATGTGTTTTTATTCGTGTATATTTTGGTGGTCGTAGCGATCACTTTATTCTGCAGCACGATTACTAAATCTCAAGCTGCAGCCGGCGGCATAGCTGTAGGAATCCTAGCCATCGGATTAATCGTTGGTGCCATCCGAAACACGGGCAGGTTTCTGCCGGGTGAATTGAACACATGGAGTCAACGCCTGATGCAGGGTGACTCCACAGTCTCCTGGATTGCATTGGGGGTCAGCATGGTCTTGATCGTTATGCCCCTGCTGGCAGCCTGGTTGATCTTTAGAAGACAGGAATTGTGATCCCTGATATAGGATGGCAAAGTCGGCTGACGCCGACTTTGCATTTAAGCGCTGGGTGACAACCTTGCAACCCGACATCCTCCCTTGCGTAAACCCTCATCTTAGCGGATAATTACCTTCCAGTCGGGTGCTCCTGATCCTTCCGGCATACAGACAACTGAATAGTAAAGCACGGTAATACCACTTTCCTTGCCAAAGGAGGAGTTATGTCAACCAAGCTCGGTCGAGTGCTGGTTATTATTGTCAGCGTTATCGTGGTGCTTGCTTTAGTACTGGGTGTGTTCGGGGTGTTCCTGGTACGCAGCTCATTCCCTCGCACAAAAGGCGAGCTGAAACTGAGTGGTTTAAGTAATCCCGTCGATGTCTACCGTGACAGCTACGGCATCCCCAATATTTATGCCCAAACGACGCATGACCTGTTCTTCGCCCAGGGTTACGTCACTGCCCAGGATCGTTTCTGGCAGATGGATTTTTGGCGTCACATCGGCTCAGGCAGGCTGTCGGAGATTTTTGGTAGCACACAGTTGGAGACGGATACCTTCTTGCGCACATTGGGTTGGGCGCGGGTGGCACAGCAAGAGTTGGATACGATGGGCCCAGACGAAGTTGCTTTGCTGCAAGCGTATGCGGATGGGGTGAACGCCTACCTGGCAGACCACAAAGGGGCTGCCTTGAGCCTGGAATATGCCGTGCTCAAGCTGCTTACCCCTGGTTATACGCCTGAACCGTGGCAGCCGCTCAATACCCTCACCTGGGGAAAAGCCATGGCCTGGGACCTGGGCTCCAGCCGGATGGACGCAGAAGTCGAGTACGCTCTCCTGATGAAGACACTCTCCCCTGAACAGCTGGCGGACCTGTATCCTCCCTACCCAGCAGACCATCCTTATATAGTCAATCACCTCCCGGTGGGCGCCATACCCGCTGGCTCGAAAGGCTCGGCACAGGCAAGCCAGGCATTGGTTGAGCTGGCTCCGGCATTTCAGAGTTTGTCTGCTACCATGGCGAAAATGGAAGCGATATTGGGTCCTACCGGAAGTGGCATCGGCTCGAACAATTGGGTCATCAGCGGCAGCCGGACCAGCACAGGTATGCCTTTGCTGGCGGATGACATGCACCTGGCTGAACAGATGCCTTCCATTTGGTATGAGGTCGGTCTGCACTGCAAACCCGAAGGGGCAGACTGCCCATATAATGTGGTGGGTTATTCATTTGCCGGCGTACCGGGTGTGATCGTCGGTCATAACGACCACATCGCCTGGGGTTTCACCAACGTTGGACCAGACGTGCTCGACCTGTATATCGAGAAAATCAATCCCAACAACCCCAACCAGTATGAGGTTAATGGCCAGTGGGTAAACATGACCCTGGTGCACGAGACGTTGCAGGTGGCGGGGGCTGATCCGGTCGACCTGACTGTACGCTATACCCGCCATGGACCGCTGATTTGGGACAACCCGACTGACCATCAAAAAGTGCTGGATAATTGGGGGGTCGAGTTGCCGAGTGACTTTGCCATCGCCATGCGCTGGACTGCCCTCGAGCCGGTGAATATCTTTAAGGCGATATTTGGCTATGATAGCGCCCAAAATTGGGTGGAATTCCGGCAAGCAGCGAGTAATTTTGCCGTCCCGTCGCAGAACACAGTCTATGCAGATACTGAAGGTAATATCGCCTACCAGACACCCGGCAACATCCCCATCCGGCAGGCATCCCATAGTGGTGATTATCCCGTGCCTGGTTGGACGGATGATTATGAGTGGCAGGGTTATATCCCATTCGACCAGCTGCCCTATGCTTACAACCCTCCGGAAGGCTATATTGCCAGTGCCAACAATGAAGTGGTTGGACCTGGGTATGCATACAACCTCACCGCGGAAGATTACGGTTTTCGCGCAGCGCGGATCGTCCAGCTGATCGAGAACGCACCCGGTCCGATCGACGCTGCATACATCCAGAAGATACATGGCGATGACTATAATGCATCGGCAGCCTACATGGTGCCCCTGCTGATGCAGCTCTCCCTGCAAGATGAGCACCTGATCGAGGTGCGTGATAAGCTAACCGGGTGGGATTACCAGAACCAAATGGACCTGGCTGCACCCGCGGTGTATAACACGTTCTGGCGGGCAGTGCTGGCAAGGACTTTTCACGATGAGCTACCCGAAGATTATTGGCCGGATGGTGGAGATGCCTGGTTCGAGATCATGCGCCGCATTTCCCAAACTCCAGATAATGTGTGGTGGGATGATAAAACCACCCCGGCTGTGGAGAAGCGGGATGATATCCTGACCCTGGCTTTCTCCGATGCCGCGGCTGAATTGGACCAGCTGCTGGGTACAAACATGGCGCGTTGGACCTGGGGCGACATCCATACCGTGGTTTTCCATAACCAGACCCTGGGAGATTCCGGGATTGGTCCGATCGAAGCTGTTTTTAACCGTGGACCTTACAGGGCTTCAGGCGGCGGGTCCATCGTCAACGCAACCTCTTGGAACGCGGCTGAAACCGACCCAGCCAAGGCATACCAAGTCGCCTGGCTGCCATCAGAGAGGATGATCGTCGATTTGAGCAACCTTCCGGCGTCCCTTTCGACCAACACGACGGGTGAGTCGGGGCATGCCTTTCACGCTAATTATGACGACCAGATCGACCTGTGGCGTACGATCCAATACCATCCCATGTTGTGGGACGAGCAGCAAGTGCAGTCTGCAGCCAAGGCACACCTGGTTTTGACGCCATAGGCCTTGGAATAAGCAGGATATGCCTGTAGGGACTCAATTTTGGGTTGACCAGGCAATTTCTAGACGATTCCAATAAAATTATGGTATACTCCAACCCGCTCCCGCCTCAGGCGGGAGCGGTCATGCCTGCCTGGCAGGCGATTAATCATCCCACACGCTTTCTGACCAACCGGTGCGTGCCGCAGTAATGGTGAGCTTGAATCTCACTGGCGGTCCCGGCTGGAATGAGGGAAGCGGAGGAAAAACGCACAAGGAGAAAAAAGAATATGTCTGTTGTTCCTATGAAGTCATTATTGGAATCGGGTGTTCACTTTGGGCATCGCACACACAAATGGCACCCCGCCATGAAGCCGTATATTTTCACCGAGCGTAATGGCATTCACATCATCGATCTTCAAAAAACTTCAAAAGCATTAGATTTAGCCTTCAACGTCGTCCGAGACTCGGTTGCCAATGGAGGCGTGGTGTTGTTCGTAGGCACCAAGCGTCAGGCTCAGGAAACCATCCAATTGGAGGCTACCCGCTCCAGCATGCCGTATGTGACTGCGCGCTGGTTGGGTGGCACTCTCACCAACTGGCGGACCATCCGCCAAAGGATCAACGAGCTCGAGCGATTGGAGCGCATGCGTGACAGCGGCGACTTTGGTCGCATCACCAAAAAAGAAGGTTTGATCCTCATGCGTGAGATTGAGCGCCTTGAAGGTTTGCTGAGTGGTGTGCGCAAGCTGGTCCGTCCGCCGGATATGCTGTTTGTAGTCGATGTTTCGCGCGAAGTAACTGCCATCCATGAAGCCAATCTTCTTAACATCCCGGTGGTGGCGATGGTGGACACGAACTGCGACCCATCGAATGTTGATTATGTCATCCCTTCCAATGATGATGCCATCCGTGCCATCAAGCTGGTGGTTGGCAAGATCGCCGATGCCGCCCTGGAGGGCTTAGGTGCACGCAAGGAAGAGATCATCGAGGAAGAGGTCAGGACCGTCGCCCGTGCAGGTGTGGAAGAGACCGAGTTATCCGACGAGGAGCTGCTTGGTGAAGCGACCCTGGCAAAGCTGGTGGCTCACCCCAGAGACCTGGCAGAAGCTGAGATCGAAGAGATCGCTGAAGAGTTGGCAGACGTGGCTGTAGTTGAGAGCGGCGAGCAATTCCAGCAGGCAGAAGAAGAACCCTCTGAGCTAGCCGAAGAAGAGACTGAAGAGCCAACACTGGCAGCTGAAGAGACTGAAGAGCCAACACTAGCAGCTGAAGAGACCGAGCCTGTTGTAGCGGAAGCTGAAGAATCAGAACAACCGGCAGCAGAGGATGAAGGGACCGAAGAATCTGCAGTAGATGAAGAGACCGAAAAACCAGTAGAAGATGAAGAAACCGAAAAGCCAGTAGAAGGCGACCCGACCCAGGAAGAAAAGTAAACCGCGAGAGGAATGATCATGACAATTAGTATTGAACAAATTAAGGCATTACGTGAAGAAACCGGGGCAGGCGTCTTGGATTGCCGGAAGGCACTCGAATCATACAACGGTGATTTTGATAAAGCGTTGGAATATCTGCGTGAGAAAGGGCTGGCGAAGGCTGCAAAACGTGCCGATCGTGAAGTATTGGAAGGCATGTTGGAGCTTTACTCACACGGGAATGGGCGCGTGGGTGTGATGGTTGAAGTGAACTGCGAGACTGATTTTGTTGCCCGATCAGAAAGGTTCCGTAAGTTTGCGCATGAAGTGGCTTTGCAGATTGCAGCCGGTAATCCCAAGTGGGTTCGGGTGGAAGATATCCCGGCGGCGGTCTTGGATGAGGAACGCACCAAGGCACGCAATATGGCGCAGGCTGAAGGAAAGCCCGAAAATATAATCGAGCGGATCATAGACGGTAAACTGGAAAAGTTCTATAATGATAACTGTCTGTTACGCCAGGCTTACGTTAGAGACGATGAAATTACCCTCGAGGATCTACGCAACCAAAACATTGTGGCAGTCGGTGAAAACATTGTTATCCGGAGATTCGCCCGCTGGGAACTGGGCGAAGAAGCGCAAGCATAATAGCACAAGCCAACCTTCGGGTTGGCTTTTTTGTTAAAATTGAGAAATGATAGGCATTGTGTGAGTATAATTTCTAAGCGATAAAATCCGGGAGGCCTAAATGGAACGAATATTGAAATACAAGCGTGTACTGATCAAGCTGAGTGGTGAGTCGCTTGGAGGGGCTGATGGATTAGGAATTCACCCCGAACAGGCAGAATCGGTGGCGAAGATTATCGCTGAGGTGCGCCAGCAGAATGTCGATGTGGCGATCGTGATCGGTGCAGGCAACCTGTGGCGCGGACGGACGGGCATACAGCGCGGGATGGACCGGGCGACAGCAGACTATATGGGCATGTTGGCAACCGTGATGAACGCGCTGGCGTTGATGGATGCCATGGAACGCATGGGGATGTATATCCGCGTCCAATCGGCGGTGGAAATGCGGGCAGTCGCTGAGCCATATATCCGCCGGAGAGCCATCCGTCACCTTGAAAAAGGGCGGGTAGTTATTTTTGGAGGTGGTACTGGCAACCCGTATTTCTCTACAGATACTGCCGCAGCCCTCAGGGCGATGGAAATTGAAGCCGATGTGTTGATCAAAGCCACCAAGGTGGATGGCGTGTATGATTCTGACCCGGCACGGAATCCCGATGCAGTCCGCTTCGAACAATTGACCCACATCGATACGATCAACCGCCGTCTGCAGGTAATGGACAGCACGGCACTTTCCCTGTGTATGGATAACAACCTGCCCATCCTGGTGCTTAATATGTGGCAGCCGGGAGCTCTGCTGAAAGCGGTATATGGTGAGAGGGTGGGCACCCTGGTAAGCTCGGAATAAGTGCGGGGGCGCGACTCCTCCAAATATCGGCCGCTGGCACACCAGAATTATGCAGTCCTACGAGCAGATGTAGCACATCATCCAATCACTTTGTCAATGAAATAAAAGTTATACTGGCTAAATAATATCATCTCGATGATTTACCCTTTTCTGTGTGACTATTTTCGGGTATCCTATAGGAAGGAAACTTAACTATACCCAGAAACAGGAATAAACCGCTGTTTATGCAAGACCATTGGACATGGAGGCCTCTATGCTAAAGGAAGCACGAACTGAAGCTGAAGATCGCATGAAAGGAGCACTCGAGGCGTTAGAGGAGGACCTGGCGGGGATACGGACCGGCCGCGCTTCACCCGCATTAGTCGAGAAGTTATCGATTGAATACTACGGGATGCCAACCCCGCTGATGCAGCTGGCGACCATCAGTGTGCCCGAGTCGCGTATGCTGATGATCCGTCCATTTGAACCCAATACAACCCTCAAGCCGATTGAACGGGCGATCATGGCGTCTGACCTGGGTCTCACACCCAATAATGACGGCAAGGTGATTCGGTTGAACCTCCCGCCCTTGACCGAAGAGCGCCGGCATGACCTGGTGAAGCTGGTCCATAACCGCCTGGAGGAAGCACGTGTGGCGGTGCGAAACGTCCGGCGGGATGGGATCAAGGACTTGCGCGAGTTTGAACACGAAAAATTGATCTCTGAGGATGAGCTCGAAGAGGGCGAGGAAAATCTGCAAAAGCTGACCGACAAGTATATCGAGATGGTGAATGAAGTTGGGGAACGTAAAGAAAGGGAAATCATGGAAGTATGAGCCCTGAAGAGAACGACGCGCTGCCCGAACAACCACGAAGAATCCCCACCCATATTGGGATCATTATGGACGGCAATGGGCGCTGGGCATTGGCGCGCGGCTTGCCCCGCATGGCGGGTCATCGGGCAGGTACTGAAAACCTGCGCCGGATCATTGAAGCCTGTATTGAGTTTGGCATCAAATACCTGACGATTTATGCCTTTTCCACCGAGAACTGGGGTCGACCCACCACGGAAGTACAGGGATTGATGCGCATTTTTGAGAACGTGATCGATAGCGAGCTGCAAGAATTGCATGACCAGGGGGTGAGGCTACGACATATCGGGCGGCTGGACCGGCTGCGAACTTCATTCCGAAAAAAAGTGTTGGAAGCCATGGAATACACCAAGGACAACGACCGGTTGATGCTTAACATCGCATTTAATTATGGTGGTCGCGATGAGATTGTGTGTGCCATTCAAGCCATGATCCGCGATGGGGTGAAAGAAGAAGATGTAACGGATGCCCTGGTAAGCCAATACCTGTTCACTGCCGGGGTACCTGACCCCGATATGATTATCCGCACCTCAGGTGAGCTGCGTGGCAGTAACTTTTTAATCTGGCAGGGGGCATATTCCGAGTGGTACTTTCCCGCCACTTATTGGCCGGATTTCGACCGCGAAGAACTATTGAAAGCGATAAAGGAATTCAATCAGCGCGAGCGCAGGTACGGCCTGACCACCGGGCAAGTCAAACCAAAAAAGGGCAATGCTCGCTAAACGCATATTGGTGGTCATCATCCTGCTGCCCATTGGGCTGGCAGCGATTTTTGCCGGTGGTTGGTATCTGACCGCCCTGGTAGCCTTATTCATGGGCCTGGCGGCGTGGGAATATGTGACTTTATTCCGTGCTGGTGGACTGCGCCCCGCAGCAGTGCTGGTGGTGGCAGGGACGGTGTTGCTCCAGATTGGAAGAAACATTAATGGCTTCGAGAGCGCCCCATGGATGATCAGCTTGATCGTTCTGCTCGCCATGACGTATCACCTGGTGGCATACGAGCGAGGGCGTGACCAGGCAGGCACGGATTTTTCAGTGACCCTGGCAGGAGTGTTTTATATTGGCTGGCTCGGCGCGTACTTTATTTCCATACGCAATCTTCCCCAGGGTCAATGGTGGCTGCTGGTGATCCTTGCTGGTGTTATGTTCGCCAATTCAGGTGCCTACTTCATTGGAAGGAGATTTGGTCGCCATCATCTATCTCCCCGTTTGAGTCCCAAAAAGACATGGGAAGGCTATTTTGGGGGAATCATTGTGGGTGTGACATTGACCACTTTATTGGCGATCCTCTTGCAGCGGATAGCTGGACCGGCATCCGTTATTACACCTCTAATTGGGGCACTCGTGGGTCTGGTGATGGCAGTCGTCCCAACCTTGGGTGACCTGGGCGAGAGTATGATCAAACGCCAGGCGGGGGTAAAGGATTCAGGGAACATCCTGCCGGGTCACGGTGGGGCATTCGACCGTATCGATGCCTGGCTGTGGGCAGTGGTGATAGGGTATTACATGATTTATTGGTTGTGGGTCGGATGAGCCTTTCAATTTGACAGTTGCTCCTACCCGTGGTATTATCCGCTCGATAATTTAGCAGCCCCTAAGGCGCTCTTATCCAGAGAGGTGGAGGGACCGGCCCTGTGAAACCTCGACAACCGAACAGCGATCATCGATAATCCATTCAGCATCATCGCTTTCAAGGTGCCAATTCCGGCAGGTATTTTCTGGAAGATGAGAGGGCAGTTCAAGTGAACGCTTGTTCCTTGCCCTTTCCTGACCAGAAGGGGCAAGTTCTTTATTGGAGGCTTAGATGAGTAATACTTTTATGAATTCCCCCAGTCTACTGTTCACATCCGAATCAGTGACCGAGGGGCACCCCGATAAACTGTGCGACCAGATCAGCGATGGTGTGCTGGACGAATGCCTTGCGCAGGACCCGTACTCGCGTGTGGCATGCGAAGCGGCAACCAAGACCGGATTTGTCATGTTGCTCGGGGAAATCACCACCAACGCCAACCTGAATTTCGATGAGCTGGCGCGCAAGATTATCAATGAGGTGGGATATAACTCGAGTGAGCTGGGATTTGATGGTAATACCTGCGCTGTCCAGGTGGCAATATCCAAGCAATCCAGTGATATTGCCATGGGCGTGAACCATTCGCTGGAATCGAAAGCCAGGGGAGCAAGCGAGGCGGAAGTGGACGCGATTGGGGCGGGCGACCAGGGTATGATGTTCGGATTTGCCTGCAACGAAACCCCCCAGCTGATGCCGCTGCCGATCTACCTGGCGCATAAATTAGCCCGCCGCCTGGCAGAAGTGCGCAAGAACGGGACCATCCCATGGTTACGCCCGGATGGTAAGACCCAGGTGACCGTGGAATATAGCTATGGCAAACCCAAGCGGGTGCATACGGTTCTGGTCAGTACCCAGCACACGCCGGATGTATCGCATGCCGAAATCAGTGAGTCGGTGATGGAGCACGTCATCGAGCCCTCCATCCCCAAGGAGCTCCTGGATGATAAAGTCAAAATCTTCGTTAATCCAACCGGAAGGTTTGTGATTGGCGGTCCATTGGGTGATTCCGGTTTGACCGGGCGCAAGATCATCGTCGATACGTACGGTGGGATGGGCAGGCACGGGGGCGGCTGCTTCAGTGGCAAGGATCCCACCAAGGTGGACCGTTCGGCGGCTTATGCAGCACGCTATGCCGCCAAAAATATCGTGGCGGCTGGGCTGGCCAACCGGGTGGAAATCCAGGTGGCGTACGGTATCGGTATGTCTCACCCACTCAGCGTAAATGTGGAAACGTTCGGAACAGGTCAAATCCCCGATGAGCAGATTGCACAAATTGTCACGCAGAATTTCGACCTGCGCCCTGGGGCAATCATTCGCGATCTAAATCTACGCCGCCCAATCTACCGTAAAGTGGCGGCGTATGGGCACTTCGGTCGGGATGATTTGGATCTGCCCTGGGAGCAGACGGACAAAGTCGCAGTTTTGCGCAAAGCCGCAGGAATAGGCTGCGATTAGCACTTCCCCGGAAGTTTAATCTAAATAAGCGGGCTGGTCGGTAATCACACCAGCCCGTTTATTATTTATCAGGATGGTCGTTCGAGACCATGCGCTTCAAGGAGCAGTGCATCGTTCAGCAGAGTCTGGGTGAGCCCGTCAGCGACCACCCTGCCTTCATCCAGCACGATCATGCGCGGGAAAATTTCACCCACCAGCTGCATATCGTGGGTGGATACCAGCATGGTGAGGGGAAGCTCCTGAAGCAGGTGGATCAATGAACGGCGTGAGCGTGGGTCTAAACCACCGGTTGGCTCATCCAACACCAATACCTCCGGATGCATGGACAGCACCGTGGCGATGGCGATGCGTTTCTTCTCTCCCATACTCAGGTGGTGTGAGACCCGCGGCTTGTAGCTCAGCATATGGACCGCTTCCAGGGCTCCATCTACGCTTTGTATGACTTCATCGGGGGGAAGACCCTGGTAAAGCGGACCAAACGCAACGTCATCGAATACGGTTGGGGAGAACAGCTGATCTTCGGGTGACTGGAACACCATCCCAACGCAGGAACGGACTCTTCCCAGGTTCTCTTTTACCACCTGAAGACCGCATACCTGTACGAATCCCTTTCCGCTGAGGATGCCATTCAGGTGCAGTAGCAAGGTGGATTTTCCCGCTCCGTTGGGTCCCACCAGAGCTACCTTTTCTCCGGGGGCAATGTTCAGCGAAACATCGCGCAGTGCCACTGTGCCATCAGGATAAGCATAATTCAGGTTTTGGATCTCAATTGAGTGGTGCATGGTTTATCCCCACACCAGGAATGCTAAGCCGAGGAAAACAGCCAGCAGGCTTAAACAGGCGACTAAAACGATCCATTGGGTGGGTTGAACCTCCGGTAATGGCATGGCATGCACCTCACCATCGTAGCCGCGTGACACCATGGCCATGTAGATACGGTCGCTGCGCTCAAATGCCCTTAGGAATAAGCTGCCTGCCATCCCACCCGTCACCTTTGCCCGCCAGGAGAGGCTTCCACCAGGTCTGGCGCCTGGCAGATCAGAGTGCCCGCTCCGGGAAGAGCGGGCGCGTAGCAGGCGGCTGGCTTCATCCACCAGCACAAACATGTAACGCCACATCAGGCTAAAGACAGATACCAGCAGCTGTGGGACGTGCAGCGCACGCATGGCTACCAGCAGGTCGGGGAAGTTGGTGCTGGCAGCCAGCACAATGGCTGCCTGAACGGACAGCCAGGATTTAATCGAAATACTGACAAAGCGTTCCACCCCCTGGATTGTGGCATGGATTTCCCATGCACCGATCGATAGGCTGAATATGGGTTTGCCAGGGATGGTAAAAATGAGCGGTAAGGCAGCAAGCATAAAAGGGAGCGCCAGGGATGACCTTTTTAACACATAGCCCACACCCAGCTCAGAAACCACTTCCACACTGATGAGTAAGGCAAAAAGCAGGATGTAAATTGGCCAGGCACTGGTTGGCAGCAGGGTATTGGTAAGGATAAAGGCAACCGCCAGGACCAGCTTGATGCGCGGGTCAAGCCGGTGGATGGCACTGTCGCGTGGGCGATAAGGGTCGAGGAAATGGATATGCATTGATCCAGCTTACTCAGTTTGGGGTACCATTATTCTGTTCACCAGCCGCAGCTGATTTCCGGCGCCGGGAGTATGCCACCCCAAACACCACGCAGAACACGATTATGGTGCCCAGGACAGCCGCCAGGATGGTTGCCAGAGCAGTGTTGCTGACACCTGGAAACAAATAATGGGGCACCAGGCTAATCATTGAACCGTGTGCGTTGCTAACAAACCCGTATTGTTCAGCCACCCGCATCAGCCCATCCGGATGTTTGGAGGCCAGCGGAGAAACTACAGCGAGTAATAATGCCAATGCCAGCCCGGCGACCCACACCAACCTGCCGCGTTTTAGACCTGTCTCATCCGCTCTCAACAGATCGCGGCGGCTGGCATGCAGAAACGCCAGTGCACCCACCGTGATCAATCCTTCCCCTATGCCAATCAGGGCGTGGATGCCACCCATGGCGGGGATGGCGATGTTTGCCGGAGACGTACCGGAGAAAGCCAGCTCAATACCGGTCCCCAAGGCTGCCACTACCACGGAGGTCCAGGCGGCGATAAACCCACTGGCGTAGATCCCCCACGACCGTCCGCCAGCCAGCCAACGCACGGTACGATAAGCCATGTATGAAACTACCACGGCAACAATCGCCATGTTGAAGATATTGGTGCCCAGAACCAGCAAGCCACCATCCTGGAAGATCAACGCCTGGACGGAGATGACGCAGGTGAGAATCACCATGGCAGCCCAGGGACCTAACAGGATGGTTGCCAGGGCAGCACCGATCAGGTGACCCGAGGTGCCCCCAGCGACGGTGAAATTGAGCATCTGACCAGCAAAAATGGCTGCCGCCAGTACGCCCATCAAAGGTACCTGCCTCTCACCAAGGTCAGCGCTCACTCGCTTGAGCGCATAACCCATTACCGCGATCGACAGGACCCAAAAGATGATGGATACCTGGACGGATAGGAAACCGTCGGGGATATGCATCGCAATTGGGCTATGGATCATAGTTTTCTCCCCTGCTCCTTCTAATTCGACTGGCAATCCTTGCACAGCCCCAGCACCGAGATATGCTGCAGGTCGGCGGTGAACTGATAACCGGATTGGAGCTGCTGGTCTAGTACAGACAGCAATTCCTGGTCGGCATCCACCACCTGACCACATTGCCGGCAGACAAGGTGTATATGGGTTCCGTGCTGGTTGGGGGCGTAGATCACCCGCCCCTCGCCCAGGTCGATCCGGCTGGCGAGACCCTGTTCGACTAAAAGGTCTAGGGTGCGATATACCGTGGCGATGTTAACCGAATGGATCCGTTCCTGGATCAAAGCGAACACTTCATCCGCCTTGATGTGGTTACCCTGGTGGGCGATGGCTTCGACAATCATCTCGCGTTGGGGGGTGATGCGGAAGCCGTGAGACCGAAGTGTTTCTATGTAGGTTTCGCATGGAGACATAGACTTTTTCCAATATATTCGCAGAACAGAGATTGATACCTCTTGCTATTGCAACTTTTCGCAATAAGACTATTTCCTCAATTATAATCTGCTTTATAGCCGCTGATAAAAAAAACAAGGCAGAGCCGCGTCTGCCTTGTTTTATAATTATTCGCGAATTTACTGCTTAGATAAAAGAGCCAAATTTCGAAATAATGCGATCCTTGGGCTGATAACCACTCATCCTCTGCGCCACTTTTCCGTTGACAAACAAGATCAAGGTTGGAACTGCCATCACCCCGTATTGGACGGCGAGATCGCTGTTGTCATCCACATCCAGCTTGACGACCTTCACCTTGCCGTTCCAATCCTGAGATAGCTGCGTCACTACCGGGTCTAGCATCTTACATGGTCCGCACCAGACGGCGGTAAAGTCAACCAGTACAGGAAGCGGTGATTTGAGAACCTCGGCGTCGAATGATGCTTCTTCTAATTTTGGGATATTAGCCATGGAAAATACCTCAATTCGTTCGTGATCATGGTTGATAGTAACAAGGGCAGGGTGAAAAGTCAAGGCTTGTAGAAGCAGTCAGCGCGTGATAGAATATTTTTCGCAATCTGGGCGTGTAGCTCAATGGCAGAGCAGTAGCCTTTTAAGCTATTGGTTGAGCGTTCGAGCCGCTCCACGCTCACTGATTTTGGGCAGAAAGGGCTATAAACACCCGAAAAACAGCACTTTTCTCCCATCCAGACCTGCTGAAAGGCAGGTTTTTGCTTTTAATCCCCCACTTTGGTCATTATTTCGAAATAGCAAAAACCAGTAAATAAATAGGGAATTCCAATGTATTTTTTTTATTTACTTTACCGCCAGTCAACATCAGTCAACAGCAGTCAACCAAATTAGTAGGAAGGCAGGGTAATATGGTTAAAAAGAACAAGAGAGAACTGATGATGATCACCTTACAGAAAGCCACCGACTACTACCTCGCTACACTTGAAACCGAGGGTAAGAGCCCGCGCTACATTGATTTTCTTAAAACCAGGTTGTGTTACTTCAACCGATATATGCAAGAGACCTATAGTCAGGATATAAAACTCCAGGAAATTACTGTCGACGATGGCAGAGATTATATGCGCAGTTTGATGGAGCGAACTAAACGCTACAAGGACCATCCCATGCGTATGGAGGAAGATGGCAAGCTCAAGGTGCAGTATATTCATGGTTTAGGTCGGGCAGTTCGTTCATTCTCCACCTGGGCTTTTGAGGAAGGGTACATTGAAGAAAATGTGATGCGTCGGTTGAAACTTCCCCAGTTACCTAACACGAATCCCGAACCGTTATCTGAAGAGGAGATCCAGCGTGTGCTGAAAGCTAGCCTGTATGAAACCGATGAAAAATTGCGAAATTTTGCAATATTAATGCTATTTTTGGATACTGGAATCCGGTTAGGTGAGCTGGTGAGCTTGAAGCTATCAAAGATTGACTTCGCGCTTGGTGAGATGACCGTTTTTGGCAAGGGTAGAAAAGAAAGGAAGGTGCCAATAGGTACCCAGGCGAAAAGAGCATTGATGGATTATGTGACGATCCAGCGTCCGAATCCTGTTAATCCCCAGCATGAAGATTTTGTGTTCTTGAATGCAGATGGATTTCCAATCACCCACGATGCTGTTGAAAAAGTGTTTTTACGGATAAAAAGAGCGGCAGATGTCCCAAAATTTCACCCGCATGTTTGTCGTCATACATTCAGCGTCAGGTACCTGATGAACGGTGGCGATGCCTTTTCCCTACAAAAGATCTTGGGACACACCTCATTGGAGATGACCCGCAGGTATGTCAACCTTGCCTCCGGGGATGTAAAGGACAAGCACAGGCGGTTCAGTCCAATGGATAATCTAAATTTCCAGTCAAACAGGCGTGGAAGACCAAGGCTAAAATCTTGAGAATTTATCAATTCTGTTGGAGGATTTGTCGATACTCTCTTAACGTACCCCTTCCAATAGGTGGATATCCTGCCAAGAGTAAAATCTCATCAACTTCTACTCGTTCCAATCCATAGGCAAAACCTAGGGCGATAATCACATCGCGATGAGGGCGTCGTGCACCTATCAATATGTAATGGATGTAGGTATGGTCAAGGTCACAAGATTGCGCTACTTCCCGTAAGGAGAGTCCACTTCTGGAGTGATACTCGTTGAGCAATTCCAGAAATTCCGACTTATTATTTTTCCTTGGAACCACATGACTTATACAATTCACAAATATCTCATCGACTCATCTGATTCGTTTTTTTTGGTAAGTCCTTTGCTTGGTTTTGATTAAGAGACCATGTGATTTCTGATTGTTCGGTATATATCCATTTTGATAGGTCCTTTTAAATAATCAATCTTCACCAACCTGCCAGTCGCGCTCTAAGTGATAGATCACTTCAGCAGCATGCTTATAAATAAGGTTGCCCTCTGGATCCAGCTCATCCCAATGATCATAAAGACCCAGCTCAAAAAGGCTGATATGTTTAGGAGGCCACAATCCCAATCCGTTGCCTGCATATTCAGCTCCTCGCCTCCATAGATAAACAAGAGGATTTTCACTAAGGCGGTGTGGGTAGCCAACCCAACGTGGTTCTTTATATGATTTATCTGCTGGAGCCATTGCGCCAATCCAGGAGATTGTTTTTGGGTCAATATTGGCAAAAAATAGAGCTCTCTCCAAACAGTAACAGAACGCCCCGAGCATATTTGGATCTGTGGTTTCTAGGAGCTTTTTCGCTTCCAACCGCTTTTTATACTCATCCCAGATTCGCAGGGCAACTGGCTCAGTAAGCCATAAAGGAGGGATGATCATTCGCCCTCCAATATCGATCGCATCATTTCCATTTCATCAAGCATAGGGTCATCTGGTTGTTTTTCATAAAGTGACCTTTTATATGCCAATCTTGCCCGAGCTGGAGCACCCAGGCCCAGCTCATTCGCACAGGCGAGCATCACCTTTACCCAATCACGTTGGTCTTTTCCATCAGAATTCTGCAGCTGCTCAACCGCATTGGCATATGCTGCCACAAGATCCTTATCGATGGAATTTAGAAGACCGAGTGCCAGGAGACGTTTCTTCGTGAAAGTGAAGATCTTTTTTGCCTCCTCACTTAACCAGGCAGGAGCCTGCATCTTTCCTGGATCTGATGGACGTAGCTTTTCCTCTGCGTGCCGGCGAGCAGCCCTCTGAGCCTTGGTCAAGTGGCCGACAATATTTTCTTCAAATTTTGGTTGTTCTGGCATTCAAGATCTCCTTAAAAAACCTGATGCAGGAATATTTTTTTCTGAGGCAGGTCCCGCCCGCTCTGCTTTCCCCAGATCCAAAACATTTTGATGGCATACCCCTATAAAATTGATCAACTTCTTATTCATACTCTGCCTCCTGTACGATTGCGAGAGCATCCATGATCGATGTGACCACACCGACCTGGCCTTTCCACCCGCGGATCCAGTGTTGTTCGCAGGGAGTCAAGTGAGGTGCTCGATTAGCTGCGTTCTTAATCTCAAGAAGATAATTTCGGCCGTGATAACCGATAAGAATATCTGGCGTGCCTCGCCCAAGCTGCGATAGATCCTGGACAGTGCAACCGATGGAGCGAAGCGCATCGATTATCGATTGTTGATTGAGGTCAGTTCGCCGGTTCATCAATTACCTGCTGTATCTCAATATCCGTTTCTGTATTCAGCTCTGAATCTTTACTCATCTCAATGTAAAGCTCAGCAAATAGCTCATCATGCTCATCTCGTAACCTAGCAGCACCTACCTCATCCCCCTTCTCATCCAATAATCGTGCTTGCCTGGCCAGTTGATCAGTCCGTGCAGTAATCTCTTCAATCTCATCTTCTGTGAGCGCGTGAGCGCGTGCACGCGTGATGGAGGGGTAAGAAGACGATATTTTTTCTTTCAATTTCTCAGGGGTAGGCAGGATAGTTTCATCTTCTGGCAATGGATCACCAATGACTAAACGGGCTGGTCTACCCTCGCGTTCTTCCAGGTTATTCAGATATTCGTCTGCCACTGCCACTGCTACCCTTCGACTTGCCGCGCTGCGATCGATCCCCAACGCCTTCGCAACCTTGGTGATATTCACTGCCTGGTTATTCTTCTCGGTCAATTTTTTTACAGCTTCTACAGTTTCACGGGTCGTCTTGCTAACCGTCGCCATTACCAGGTCATTGAGCAGGTCAGAGATGAGCTCATACACCGCCTGGTAATCGTCGAGAGTTGCTATGATGCGACCACTATCGGGGTCAACGTCCCGGTTCAATTGGTGAAGGATCGCATGTGCGCTGACCAGGTTCAGGATCTGGGTAAAGTCTCGCCTCAACCTGACTGCTCTTGGCTTGATCTCCTCAGCAAGGGCTGGGGCAAAGAGTATTTTTACACTGTGGTTACCCGTGAGTTCGATCCACTCCTGGAATGCTACCCAGGGTTCCAGGTCCGGTGCGGATGGTGCTTTGCCATTCTGGCGATCTGCCAGGGTCTTCAAGATGGCGATGGTTTGATCACGATCATCCTTCGAGGTGAGGCTCAACAATCTGGTTTCATTTTCTGGATGAAGCCTGGCCAATGTCGTCGTGAGTAATACGCCAGTGGGACCCTCCCGTTCAATTAACTTTGGTTGCAAGCCATCCCTTGTCTTCTCTACCGTCTCATATCGAATTCGTCCTTCGGATAACAGGCTGCGCAGTAAGTAGCTGGCAAAGTCGGAGTTCATCCCTGCGGCCTCAAAAAGGACCAAAAAGCGATGAGCCAGTGGCTCCTCTGAATATGCTAAAGCCCTTTCACTCATGGATGATAGTGCATAATATGCAGTTGCAGGAAAAAAGGCAAGCACTATCTCGATCTGGAAACTCTTCCCGCTCGAGGATGTCCCTTTCACCACGACACTCACTGGTCTGTCCAGGACCCGGCTGGTAAGAGCCAGGTAAAGCAGCTTAGCGTTCTTCATCTCGCCCACTAACCCGAGTCTCCTGCACACCTTCCAAAACTCACCCAAGATGTCTGGCGATTTCAGCAGCTCGCCGGCTTTACCTGCTGCTTGAATGGTATCTGCTTTCAGCTTCTCAGATTGGACCTTTGCATAAGGTATGGCATTGGCTTTCAGCACTTCGATTGTTGCGAGGACATCCTCGCCAAATAGGTGGATCTCGGATATGTCCTTTCTACCGGGAGGGGGAGTGATGATCAACCCGCCTGGGAGATCCTTGCAGATCGAATTGACGAACTTTCCGCCGGCATCATCCGGCTCCTCCCAGATGTATACGGTATAGCCATCCAGGTAATGAGCGAACTCAGATTTCCAATTGCTAGCGCCTGGAATGCCCAATGCAGAAATTCCGTAAAACCATAGGGTCTGAGCATCGGACTCCCCTTCTACTAAAAAAATCTCTCTTCTATCCCCACGATCACGCGTGCACGCCTGCACGCACTGACTGAGTTTCCATAGCCCATAGGGATAATTCTTCGATCCGCCAATCGACTTCGGTGGCTTGCCATCCTCCCCGCCGATCTTCCAGCGAATCCGATGGGTGAGCTCACTGCCACCCTCATCGAAATATGGAATCCGCAAGCAATGCGATCCGTTTTTGGTGATCGTCTTCAGTCCAAGCTCCCTCAGGAAGTCAACTGGCAGCCGTTTATACTTGGCGTAATTTTCGAGTGTGGCCGGTAATGAACTAGAATTGTTTTCTCTCGGAATCTCGATGCCAAGTTTCTCAGCCAGCTTTCGTAAACTACCGTTCTCGTTGCAGGCGAAGCACTTGAATCCCCGGATAGAAACCGAAAAGTTATCCGGGTGATGGTCATCATGGTAGGGGCAAAGCGCCCAATATTCACCGTCAGATGTTGGCCACTTGCTATGCGGTGTTAGGTCGTGGTTCAACCGTGCTAATATTTTTTCCAGGAGCTCAGTAGGATTTATCATTATGCTTTATTGATGTAGGTGGGGGTAGCCGGGGCTTCCCCCACCAGGAGGATCACCAGGGAATAGCGTCTGCTGTGGGCGGAGGTTCAGGCATAGGGGGTGAATGAACCTCTGCCTTTTGGGGCTGGAGCCGTTGATTCGGGTATGCTAAAACATTCTCTACTCGATTAAACCTGTTGCCATCAGTACCTAGCTTTACAGACACATCAATCTGGATATCTTTACCGATCGCCAACGATGACTTAAAATCTGCTACCGGATTAAATTGTGATCCGAGTGCAGCTGCATACCATTTGTACAACTTGGAGATTTCGGAATAGGTTGTGGAGGTCCAACCAATGAGCTCAACGTCATCGCTTAATTTGAATCTCCATAACAGTTGCTCTCCGAATTTCCCTTCTGTACGCTCAATGGAATTAATTCGGGCCTGATAAACACCCTGCTCAACAAGGGTCGTATTTCGTTTTTGGATAACTATTTCGTCCATTTCATTTTCTCCTATTCTTAAAAATATAGTCAAGATTAATTAATCGTTGTCTGCAGATATAGTGTTCAGTTGTTTGTCTCGGTCATTATCCATTCCCTTCTCGAGGTTGTAGTAGGCACAGATATTGTTCTTTTGCGCGGCTTCCAACAGAATTATCCGGATTGCGTCACTCTGAGATCGCTTCATAAGCTCTGCGAGTGCTGAGATCACCCTGCGCTCATCGGGGTTTACCAAAAAAGTAAAACGTTGAAATCTGGCCATAAAAATGCTCCTCGGATTTTTCATCATCCGAGGAGCATTCTAAAACCATGTGCAGGTAATTACACTGACAACGATGTTATTTATTGTTCATGGTGTGTTAGATTTCATCGATTTCATCATCGTCAGAAAAACGACAATTTACTTGCCTGACATATCCATAAGACCAGCCGCTTTTAAGAGCGACTTCTCTCAATGTGCATTTGAAACCATTCTTCATCATCGCATGATACCACTTGAGCCATTCATCGAGATCTGCACCAGGCTTTCCTTTTCGGGGTGGTTCTGGAGGTATCGGTTTTTCAGGTTCTGCCGGTTTTTGATTGATCGCTTTGTCGTGGGTGAATTCTCTGGAAATGGACTCGTTTTTCAGTATTAATTGGTCATAAACGATAGGTCCGAGAAACTCTCTAATCTCGGGTATATCCAATTCCTTCAGAATCATAGGATCTTCGACAATATATGACAGAGCCAATTCTTTTTCGAAATTCGGATATTTTTCTAAAAATTGGGCAGTGGGCAGACTGTGATAATCACAAGAAACCTGCCTTAAACCTGATAATGCATTATTAATCGTATTGATAAAATTGGTCCCAATTTGTGATACTGAAGCAAAAGGAAATACCATATTCTTGAAGGGTTGAGTTAATAATGCTAATGAATTGTTCAAATTAATGCTCATTTGAGAGACTGCTTCTACTAGAGTTTTCATTTGAAATTCCACCCGTTCAATCAACTCACTTCCACTACTCAGACCCTCTTTTCTAGCCAATTCGTCAATTATTTGAATCGCTGATGGTTCCCCTATTTTGTACTTCTCCCGCAGAGACCACACCGTTTTTGCATCATTAATTCTTATCATCAACTGCCTCCAATATAAAAAAACGTTCGCACAGCGAACGGCTAAAATATTAGAGGTATAATCACCTTACTTGGCCGTCCGTTGGCCGGGTCACCGCTCCGAGTGGTCACACGCTGCGGAGCTTTTATTATTCCGATGGATTTATCATAACACAAAACAGAACACATATTCTATAAAAGAAACGTGCTTTATTTGTGCGTGATCAGTTTGGGATATTGGTGCGGTTGAAACCGATTTTTTACTATCCGCGTTGGAAATAGCCCCGACGAAATCTATTAAGAGTATTTATAGATTTGTATGACTACTTAATAGACCAAAAGGAAATTAAGGTAACGATTGCTTCGATCCGTATCGTTGGGTATATACCCGGGTTACTACAGCACCTAATAAAAATATTTGGGCAAAGTAGTAAATCGAGATCATCAAGACGGCAAACGCACCCGCGGCCTCAAAGGCTGAGCTGATTCCAGCATATTTGAAATATATCCCAATCACCAGTCCACCTATGCCCATCAGGAGCGCTGCCAGTACCGACCCTGGCCAGACGTCCCGCCAGGTGATTTTTACATCCGGTAGCACTTTATACACAAATGCATTTGCCACGGTAAGGATGCTTAAGATTGCCAGAATATCCATGAGAGCAAGCAAGGTAGCGTAATTAACAAATACCTTTATAACAGAACCAAACCAGGCAAGTGCAAGGCCTACCACCGTACCAAGTATTATCAATAACCCCAAAGCGACAACCATGAGAAAGGCAAACCAATACCGCCGAATGAGGCCCAGCCGCTGTCCTCTCTGTATTAGTGGTACCTGCCAAATCCGATTTAGAACGTATTTAAGCTGAAGGAACAGACCGATGGCGGCCAGGAGCAGCGAAACCGAGCTGATGATCGTTATTATGGGTGACCCACCGGTGTCAACAGCTGAAATGGCTGACACTGAGCTCTGGATAAAACTTGCTGTCGCTGACCCAAGAATCGCTTCAATGCGCGAATAAAATCTCTCTGCCGCAGCAGCCTCATTGATAAATAGGCCAGCGATGCGAAAAGCAAGATAGATTATCGCTGTAAACGAGAACATCCCGAAATATGCCAACGCAGCCGCTAATTGATCGGGTTTTTCATCGATCCAAATTCGGTAAACTTCTTTTGCGAAGTCAACAATCGAGGGATTTTTATCCATTCGGAGCTTCTTTTTCCTCAGTCAGCTGACTTTCCAATAATTTCTCGGCAAGCCACTCATTCGCAGCGCCCAGGGCTGCATTACCTGCCTCTCCAATTGTCCTGGTGGCGGGGAATATATTCTCCTTACCGATCAAACTCAGCACACCGGTGCGCTGAAGCTGAGCACGTAATGCAGGCGAAACTCCAGCCAGGATCAATTTGCCACCACTGGCTTGCAAGGCTTGGGTATAGCGGTGTAAAACCTCGTTCACAGTGCTGCCAACGTCTTCGTAACCGCGTAAAAGCAGGATAACAACCGCTTTTCTTGCGTTCTCAACTTCCGGCAAGCTTTTCTCAAATGCATCCGCAGCTGCATAA
This sequence comes from uncultured Chloroflexia bacterium, assembly GCA_963726315.1. Lineage (GTDB taxonomy): Bacteria > Chloroflexota > Anaerolineae > Anaerolineales > UBA4823 > FEB-25. Next base: position 373,625 of record CAVSBZ010000001.1, read on the forward strand.
AATAGATTTCCGTAAGTATAGAGCACGGTTACCCTTCCAGATTTCAACTTCTTCGGAGCAGGATGTTCAACCGGCCAACCACTCTCCCCGACCACCCACTCAACAACTCGAATTGTATTCGACTGTTGAAAAACCATCAACAGAATTGAGATTGCTACACCAACAAGAACAGCATATTGGAGCGGCATCACCAATGTTGAGCCAAAAGTGACTAACATGATGGTACGGGATATCCGGTTTGTCTGCCATACCGTCTGGATGGCGCTCACGTTAATCATCTGGATGCCTGCAACGATTACCAAACCAGCCAGGGCAGGCATAGCGACCAGCTCAACCAGGTTGGCGAACAATAACACCACGATTGCGACGGATATTCCGCCAAATATGTTCGCCCAGCGGGATCGGGCTCCTGCGCTCATCATAAGCGCTGAGCCAGAGCTAGATCCGCCAGCTGGAATACCTCCAAAGAAGCCCGCGGCCACGTTGGCGGCTCCCTGACCAAGAAAATCTCGGGATACGTTTGAGAATTTGCCATCAGGGTTGGGGAAGGTCTGGCTGACACCTGCGCCCTGTACCAAACCGATGATACCGATGGCTATGGCTGGAACGATCAGAGCTAATATAAGCGATGGAGAAGGTAGTACCAAGCTAGGAAGTGATCGCGGCACTTCAGAGATGTCTCTCACCAATTTAATGTTTGCAGCAGAGAAATAGTTCAATAGGAGGGCCAGACCGGAAGAGATCACAAGGGCGAAGATCAGGGAAAACTTGGAAATACGCGTTTTTGCCAGCCCATAGATCAGCACAATGGTCAGCACTCCAATGGCTAATGTTGACCATATGATGGCTTGACGGTGCACTATCAAGTCTGCCAGCTGGACGATCTTTCCCGAGTATGAGCTGTAATAACCGGTGAAATCTCCAAGCTGACCAATGATGATCATCGCAGCGACCCCAGTCATAAAACCGGTCATCACTGAAAATGGGATGAAACGCGTGATCCACCCCAGGCGAAAGACACCTAAGAGGATCTGGAAAATACCGATCATGACTACGAGAGTCACCAGGACAGTTATTTTGGAGCTGTCTGGATAGGTTTTTAGGGTGTCCCCTGAAGCGACTGCCAGTGCACTGGTCGTCGATACATTCATAAATATGGCGCTGGTGAATAACGCCCCGATCGGTGTTGCTAGCATCAGGGTGTACAGGCCATAAACAGGGTTTACAGCAGCCAGCAAGGCGTGAGCCATCGATTGAGGGATATTCACCAGGGCAAACGTTATTCCAGCAACCAGGTCACTCGGTAAATTGGATCTGTTGATTTTCAGCTGCATCTTTAGGCCTTATCTGCCCTATATATCACCAAAGGCATAGCATTCACTTCGCCAAACCTTTCAACCTTTCCTGCGCCAGGATGCTCATCACCTCATCGGCATAATGACCATTGCGCAGCAACTGGGCCATGATTTGCATCGCATGATCAATATGGTTGAAGAAGATTTTATAGCCAGCACACAAGTAGTTTAGGCCCGGCTCACCATCCGGTGTGCTGACGAAACGATTACGTGGACATTCCCCATAACAAGCAAACAATACCTCACACCGCTGACAGTAGCTGTGGAGAGCTTCGAATTTTGCAAGACCAAATTTACGCTGTTGCTCAGAAGAAACCAGATCAGCCATGTGTGTTTTTGTGATATTACCCAGTAAATAATCAGGCTCCACAAAGTGGTCACAAGAGTAAAGGTCACCGTTATGCTCCAAAACCAGGGATTCACCGCATGTTCGCTGAAAGATACATAGACTGGGTTGGCCAAACCAATTAGCAAGTGCTGCATCAAAGGACTGCACAAAAACCTTGCCTACATCACGATTTACCCACTCATCGAAAATTGTAATTAAGAATCGACCGAATTGTTCTGGTTTTACGGAGCGCTCCGTAACCAGCCCACCCTTTTGAGTGTACAACGGGCGGTGCGTGCCTGGGTGCTCACCCCAACCTTGATTAGCGAGCTCAAGCACCTCTTCTGTTGCCCGTTCAACGATGGGAATAAACTGTATATACTGCGCTTTCAGCTCATCTCTGAAAAAATAGTAAACCTCCAATGGATGCTCTGCGTTAGCAGCATTGATGGTGCATAATATGTTGACCTCCACACCATGCTGCACCAATAACTCCCAGGCAATCATTACCTGGTCAAAACTGCCGTGCCCGCCCTTATTGATCCGGTAAGTATCATGAATTTCCTTTGGCCCGTCCATACTCAAGCCGACAAGGAAGTTATGCTGCTTGAAAAATGCCGCCCAATCACGGTCGATTCTTGTGCCATTGGTTTGGATGGTATAAAGCACCTTTTGACCCGGGTTTTTATGTTTTTCTGCGTATTCCACAGAACGCTGGAAGAAATCTAAGCCCATCAGCATGGGTTCACCACCTTGCCAGTTAATGCTAACCTCCGCAGTTTGTTGGGTCTCAAGTAACTGGCGGATATATATATTTAGATGCTCATCCGTCATGCGAAAGTGGCTTCCAGGGTAGAGCGCTTCCTTCGAAAGGAAGAAGCAATATTGGCAATCCAAATTACACGCTGCCCCTGTGGGCTTGACCAACAGATTGAATGCCGGGGGTGTTCTTGATGAATCCATCTTTACGCGTGGTATCTTCGTTAGCCTGGTTCTTTTCACAGTTCTATTAACCTTAACAACGAATTATTCGAGTGAATAATATCCGAAAAACGAAAAATTAAGCTAGTTCTTGTCAGGCTGGCGATCAGTTTTCTCCTCTCATGCGCTCACGCTCGACTCAGAAATCTTGGAATTGTAGTAATCCGTCATTTTGGTACAATGATTGGAAATACGTTCCCTATCTGGTTCAATTATCGCGCCGGCCTGACTCTCGTTCTGGATGAGACTTACATGGCGAAGCAACTCCTCGCGCCCTGCGACCGATCGCACCTCCTTAGCAACATCTTCGATTACTTCTAACATATGAAGCAGGACCGTCGCATTATCGCAGCTGGCGTGGCGCAGCATATCGAAGGCACCATCGAGCAGCTCGATGAAGGTGACCGGTTCCAAAACCAGGCGCAGCTGGTTATTCTGGTCGTAGTAACATGAGCCTTTCTCACCTTGTTTGCTGAACAACGCCAGGCCTTCTCCAATATAATCCAGGCAGGTCATGGCTGTAAAGGGATCGTTGATCGCTGGAGACATGGCGCGGACTGCCATTTCAACCAGCTGGTTAACTGCATAGGCAACGTCCTGGGTAGGGGTACGCCCGTTACCAATCCGGAAAGCGTCGCGGATTTCATGATCCAATTCCTCATCGATCTGAGCGGCTGGCCAAACCCAAGCTACTTGTTCGCCACGCCACACAATGTGACCCGGTTTATGCAGCAGTCGGATGACCAAATTATGCTCACCTGCCAGAGTTAACAAATACTGCGGATCGATGTATTGGATAGAACCAGCCTGTCGTACACGAATCGCATAACCAGTTTTCTCATCCAGAGAGGCGGGGATGATTGCAGATCCATCCCTACACTCATTATTGCTGGTGAGCTGTTCCGGCATCTCAGCAAGGACCACATCTCTCAGCTCAGCACCCGCTGCAGCAGCTATATTTGGTGCTTGCAGCATGGTGCTGATATGCTGGACGAGCAAGATCAGTGAACCAAAAGACGCTAGCATCAATACCAATCCAACGGTGACCGTAAGTTGAGGTCCGTTTGGCTCTACCTGGGCTGGAAGGATGGAAAGGGCAGCTGCCAAACAATAAACAAATGTAGCTACAAACGTGCCGAGGACGATCTGAGTGGTGCGATCACCCAGGAAGACCCTCAATAAGCGCGAGCCATACTGAGCAGCTACCGTTGAGAGGGGTAAAGTGAGCAATGTAAAGACAACCCCAGCGGTTGCCAGGATGGTGGTGGCCATGCCTATCAACATAGTGCGCAGCTCACCAGGTGTGCCGGTAAGGATAATACGGCTGTTCTGCAAGGTCTGATTGGGGATTAAGCTATCAACTCTATACACAATCCAGGCAAGCAAGACTGCTGCTATGGACATAACCAGTGGGGCGAACCAAAAGCTCACCTTCATGCGGTCCCACTGGTAGCGGGCGGTTACTCTTCTCATTTTACGGGTCTTCATTCGATACTCCTTAGGCGTCAACCGCCCAATCGCTATGGTTCAAATCTCCTGGGAGACTAAGCGATCAGATAAACTAGTCTCACTCCGCAGTGTCTTCTGATTCTTTATTAGAACTGATGGTTTCCTTTGCTTTTCCCCAGAGGCCTTTCACATGTTTCGCCGCTTCTTCTCTTTCCTCTTTCTTCTCTTCACCTGTGTAGCGCATCAGGATTGCAATGGGGCGGGTACCTTCGAAATTCTCCATGATAATAATCACCAGGATGGTCATAGGTACCGCCAGAATTGCCCCGATCCCACCCAACAGATATCCCCAAATAAACAATCCAACAAAAACGATCAGGGGTGAGATTTTTAAATTTTGCCCCATGATTTTGGGTTGGATGAAGTTCTGAATACCTCCGTTGATCAAGATGTACCCGATGGCCACAATTACCGCGGTTGGCAGACCGTACATGGCATAGGCCAGAAGCACTGGTGGAATCAAGGCGATCATGAAGCCGATCGAAGGGATATAACCCATGAACCACGCCAGTAATCCCCATAATAAAGCATAAGGGATTCCCATAATCAGGAGGAATATGACGTCACCCAGGCCTACCAGAAAATTGATCCCGGTCAGGACAGTCATATACTTGCGGATATCTTCGGTAAGCCTGGTGATGCGTCCGATGATTGACGAATTTGGATCCAGACCCATGCGGGACGGAGTGGGTAAGGCCATGGCGGCGCTGATCATAAAAAAGAAGATAAAGAGAGCCACACCAAATGTAACCAGAATATTCAAAATACTGGTCAAGAAACCTTGTGCGATCGGACCAAGGGATTTAGATATTGAATCGATCGTTATATTTAATGTCGTTGTCCCCGTTGCTGAGAGATCTTCTGTTGCCTGGGTTGTTCCCTGAGCCAGGTAAACTGGTAGCTCAGTTGAGAGCTTGGTGACAGAGAAGAAAACAGTGGCAATTACCAAGACCAACAATCCGACGACCAATAAAATTGTCAACACAAGTGACAGCCAACCCGGTAAGCCGCGTTTCGCCAAGCGACCAGGGACGGGAAGAACCGTGATGGTGATCACGGCTGCCAGCAGGATTGGGTTAATAATAGATGCAGATGCGCGGATCCCAAATAAAACCACGAAAATACTGGCGAATGCGACCAGATATATTACCAATCGTCCAGGTCCATTATTCATGCTGTCTTCTCCTCAAACTCGATATAGATTGGTTCGAATCACTTATCTCAATTTCAAAATATATTAATCGGATACACTATACAGTTGCATTCTTCATATCTGCCTGATCTGAATTGCGTGCTTTCTGGGCTTCACGCAACGCCAGTAGAGCTACCAATAAGGCGCTAATTATTACTGCGACTGCAACTATCGGTGCCGTTTCAGCTTGCACCAAAGATAAGGTGAAAAGGGCAGCAAATAATGGTGCCCTCAGTGCCGCCACGAGTGCACCCGCCAGCGTGGCAGCCACAGTTACCGCGATGGGAGTATTAGGGAATACGAGATGGCCCGCCATTCCCAGGGCAACCCCAGCGAACATGATCGGAAAGACATATCCACCTTTCCAACCAGTCGCCAGCAGTAATGAGGTGGCGAATAGTTTTGCCAACGCCAGTATGACCAACATCAGAATCCCTATCTCAGCCGCTTGCGCAATCAGCTCGCTGGTCTGTTCCTCGCCGGAGAAAAGGGTTAATGGTAAGAGCACTCCGATGATGCCCATACCTACCCCGCCGATCAACCCACGCCACACCACGTGAGATTTCATCGGCTTCATCACCGTTCTCAGCCATTTAAACACCAGGGTAAAGAGCACGCCAGCTATACCTCCGACCAAAGCGAACGGCACAGCGACCAGAAGATCTTTAACTACGGGTACATATTGGGGAAACGAGTATAGGGGGCTCATAAAACTGCCAGCTAAGGCAACAAAAACGGTGGTAGCTACGGCTGACGCCAGCAGGGTGGGAAACAACGTCCAGAAATAAAGCAACGCACCCGTAACACCGCCCTGGGCTGACTCCAAACTAAGCAACGCCCCACCAAACGGGTTGGTGATAAAGGCTGCCAGCATGGCACTCAGACCACCGAAACTTGCTGTGCGTGTCTCTTGCTCGTTGAGCTTGAGTTTATCTGCTGTGTATGTCCCCAGACCACCACACGCATCCGCAAGTGCCGCTTCAGGACCCAGGGCGGCACCGGAGATGAGGGAGACAAATGATGTAACCACGATCCCCGGTGCATGGCGGTAGTCAAAGCGGCCGGATTTACCGAATTCCTGCATCAGCTCGGAGAAAATGGCGTTATGGTCGCCGAATAACTTGACCAACAGCCCAACCAGAAGTCCACCGATTACGCAAACAATAAACGTAAACACGCGGGGATTCATTCCAATACCGAACGGGGCTTGGTCCCAGATTAAGCTAGTAATCTTATTTACAAAGGTAATAAATATAAACGTAATGACTGCACTCACAGCGCCTAAAATGACGACCAGTGCCAACAGGCGCAGATAATTCATTAATTTTGCATGCGGATCAATCATAATTTCTCCGATCGGCAAAGACAGTCGGACAGTACCTGGTCCGATTTAATCTTTCATATCCATTTTTGCTGACATATCTTTCATTATCTGACGCATCTCGGCCAGCTCATTTTTAATAGCAGCTAATTCATTACCGTCGCCAGTCGCAGCTGATTCGACATGTGCTTCTTCCTCTTCAGGGACGGCTGGCGAACCGAGTAGGACACTGGATAAAAGGCTCGCCAGTACACCGATCAAGCCAACCCCAGCGAACATGATGAATACACCGGTAATCCGACCTAAAGTAGTGACAGGAAATAAATCACCATATCCCACCGTGGTGAGGGTCACCACTGCATACCATAATGCGTCTCCACCAGTCAGGATCTTCCCATCGGGCGATGAGCTTTCAAATTGGAGTACCAGCACACTGCTGGTGGTCAGGATGATGAATAGCAACAGGATAGTAATAAATGCGGTGTATTGGCTACGGTTGGCTAACACATCTTTGACCAATGCTTCCTTTCCACCCCCGCGCATCAGTCGAGTAATACGAGACAGGCGGCTCAAACGAGCCAAACGCAGGAGCCCAGCATATTTACCAGCATTGGTTAGAAGACCCAACGAAGGAATCGAGCCGAGTAAGTCCAGCCAGCCGCGGTCCTTAATAAAGTAATCGGATTTCTTGGGTGCATTCCACAGGTTACTGAAAAAGTCGATCAGGAATATGACACAGATCAGATTATCGTAAAATGAGAGCACTTTCACAGTCTCATCATTTAACCCTGGTAGTAACATCACAACCATGACAACCAGAGAGATAATAGTCAGGACAAAGATGAAGATGGTATATGAATTACTTTTCGGACGAGAGGCTGCAGCTGCTTGCGACATGGGAATCCTCCTTAATTATTCATCCCTTCTAGCATTCCTTTCGGGATAATCGCCGTAAGAATATGTGGGTGTATTGGTATTATCAATTTCATAACGTCCATGACAGGTGTATTAACTCTGGCTTTCCATGATGGGTTCGTTTTTAGATTTCCGCAGATTCGCCAGCAGGATGTATATACTGATTAACAGCACCCACAGCGGGAATAGTAGCGGGGCGATAGGAATCAAGCTAATGGTTAGCAATAGAATCAAGGCCAAGACCATGCCCAGGTATGCCATCCAGCGCGGGAAGATCCCGGTGCGCAATGATAGGGTGCAGGTCGAGATCATGAACACCCCCGCCATTTTCATCGTATAAACCGTCATGAGCTCGTAGGTCAGGGTGCGACCGAAATTATATACGCCTGAAGATATCAGGTTACTGGGGGAAGAACCATAGATGCTGATTATGCCTCCTGTTACCGCCGCAGAGGAAAACAGCATGGCCAGGAAAAGGAGCCCACTGCCCAGGAACACGGTAGCAAAGAAGCGGTCTTCATTGCTCCCCAGGCGGTCACGTACCACACCGATGAACCACAAGAAAGCAATCCCGGCGAACGGGACGAGGTTCAAGGCCAGGGTAACTGTTCCTGAATAGCGAGAAAGCCACTCTCCAGCGTCCTGCGGGTTAGCAGGGACGGATATCCGCACGAGCACCAGGCTAGTGATCAGCAGCAGGGAAAACAAGATTCCTGCGATCGCTGCAGCGCGGGGAGTCGTTAGCCGAGACCTGGTTAGCGTAGTTTCTGTATTCACATTCGCACTCCTTTACCCAAGAAAGCTCGACCACATGCAATTGATCGGTGGAGGTGTGCACCGCACGATACACACCTCCGTAACTACGATTTATTGACGCATCATGGCAATCTTCATATCAGCTTCACTATCCTGGATCAGCTCTCCAGACAGATCCATTGTGACGCGCTTGATTGTTCCAGTAAAGGCAAAAGCATCGCTGTAGTCTTCTGCCGCCACGCGGTCGCCGCCGTCATAGCCGCAGGTCAGCCCCTCTGTTCCCCACATGTTTAAAATCGAGAAGGGCATATCAATACTTCCAACCAGCTTGCGGTTGATGTAGAGCTGCCCACGCGCCGGCACGCCTTTCCCCTCAGCCACATTGGGTTTCCCAGTGGGTTCGAACTCGTAGCGTAACTCAACTTCACCCTCCGGAATAGTCTCATTGGAATGTAACCAGAATTTGTCATGACCGAGCCAGTTGTAAAGGAAGTGCAGCTTCCCGTCCTTGACAAAAAATGTGTATCCACCGGTGAAGCCGCCCTGGGCCAACAGAATCCCCTGTGCACCACCCTTGGGGATCACCACATCGGCTGTGATGCTCCAAGGTCGGTTGTAAGTTCGAGGCGCAGCGGTAAACGGTACTGGGGACCCACCAGGGTAAAAGATATACTTATTCCTTGGCCTGGCAATCGTCGGGCGTTCTACGTTGAGGCGTTCGAGGGCACTGCCATCGATCGGCAGCACCTGGTACTTACCCGCCTCAGCCCACCAGCGGCCGATCATTTCGATCAACTTGTCGCGATTCTCAGCAGCCAGGTTGTGGGTCTCGGAATAATCTGCATCAACGTTGTATAGCTCCCAATCGTGGGATTCGATATCGATAAGTACCTGGTTGTTGATAGGAGACCCAAACCGACGACTCTTCTTGGCAGCCTCGGTAAAACTTGGACCCGGCCATGGGCAGACTGCCCGCCAGCCATCGTGGTAGATCGAGCGATGACCGAACATCTCGAAATACTGGGAGTGGTGATTGCTGGGAGATTTGGCATCATTGAATGTGTCGGCAAAACTGATCCCATCGATGGGCGCCTGGGTCACCCCACGAATACTCTGCGGAGCCTCAACGCCCAGGGCTTGCAGAACCGTCGGGACGAAGTCGATGATATGCCCATATTGGTTCCGAATTTCACCCCTTGCAGTAATACCCTTAGGCCATGAGACAATACACGGGTCGGTGGTACCACCCCGGTAGGTTTCACGCTTCCAGCGGCGGAAGGGAGTGTTGCCGGCATTGGTCCAGCCCCAGGGGTAATGATTGCAGGTCTCGACGCCGCCCAGCTTGTCGATCATCTTGAGATTATCTTCCATTAATTCCTTTACATTGTTGAAGAAGAACATCTCGTTGAGCGAGCCCACCGGTCCGCCTTCTGAGCTGGCACCGTTGTCGGAGATGACGATGATCAGGGTGTTGTCCAGCTCGCCAATCTCTTTGAGGAAATCGAGGATACGTCCGAAGTGAAAATCGGTGAAGCTGATGAAACCGGCATAGACTTCCATAAATCGTGTATACAACCGCTTGGTGTCGTCCGATAGTGTTTCCCAGACGGGCACGTCGGGATCATGTTCCGATAGCTGGGTACCCGGTGGGATGATTCCCATCTCGATCTGGCGCTGGTGGACCAGCTCGCGATACTTATCCCAGCCCATATCGAACTTGCCCTTGTATTTGTCAGCCCACTCCTTGGGCACGTGGTGCGGTGCGTGACCAGCCCCCGTGGCGTAGTACAGGAAGAAAGGCTTATCTGGAGCAGTGACATGGGCATCCTGGAGGAACTCGATCGCCTTATCCGCCAGGTCAGCGCTCAAGTGGTAGCCCTCCTCGGGCTGCTTAGGCTGTTCAACCGCATGGTTATCATAGGTCAGCTCTGGAAACCACTGGTTGGTCTCGCCGCCCATAAAGCCGTAGTAACGCTCGAAGCCACGTCCAAGCGGCCAGCGGTCATATGGCCCCGCTGCTGTGGTGTGCTCTGGAGGCGTCAGGTGCCACTTACCGACACAGAACGTGTTGTAACCCTTCTGCTGCAGCATCTCACTGAGCATACCCTTATCGAAGGGCAGAATGCCGTTGTAGCCGGGGTAGCCGGTGGAGGTCTCGGTGATCGACGCTAACCCGATCGAATGGTGATTGCGCCCCGTCAGGATGCAGCCACGTGACGGCGAGCACAAGGCTGTGGTGTGCATATTGTTGTAGCGCAGGCCGTTGGCAGCCAGGCTATCCAGCACAGGCGTCTCCACCAGCCCGCCAAAGCTGGATAACTGGCCATATCCGACGTCGTCCAGCACGAAGAAGAGCACATTGGGTGCACCCTCCGGTGGGCGGGGTGCCTCCGGCCAGGCCGGAGAGGACTCTTCTGTGGTACGTCCGATGACGCCGGTAAACGGAGTTCCATCTTTGTAAATCTTAAGTGCCATAATCATTCTCCTTTTAATCAGATTCTGTTTGTATTAAAGTGGGTACGATAGGCAAGTACGGCTGCCCGAACAGATGGATAGATGTTTTCCTCGCCAATCTTAATAGTTAACCCTGTCACTTGTAGGAGGTCACGCAGCGGTTGATTGGCCCGGGCAATCCATAATTCGATTCCCCGCTTCTCCAGATCCGCATCCAGGGTCTCCAGTGCCTCTGCGGCGGTTAAATCGAAATCGCTAATGGGTTCTGCATCCAGGATGACACATTTCAAACCTTCACCGGCGTTGTTGATCAGCTCTTCCAGACGCTCGGTAAAGTAAGCGGCATTCGGAAATACGAGCGGGGCATCGAAGCGGTAGACGATCAGCCCAGGCTCGGTCAAGGCAGTTTCTTTATCCGCAACACCTCGATACACGGTGCCACCGCTTGCATCCACGTCATCCAGCAGTGCGTCGTGAGGTCGCGAGATGTGATAAATGACGTTGACCAGTGACAACACCACTGCCACGAGGATGCCCTGTAAAACGCCAACCGTCAGTACACCGAAGGCGGTTACCACGGCTAACAAAAATTCGGTCCGGCGGACCTTCCGTAAATAACGAAAGGCAGGGATGTCAATCAACCCGATGGAAGCCACGATGATGATCGCTCCCAGAGCAACGGTGGGCAAGGGAGCCAACAGTGGGGTTAAGAATAATAAGAAAATGATGGTGAGTGCGGCAGCAAACAGGCTGACCCATTGCGATTTGGCACCCATCTGATCGTTAACCGCCGTGCGTGAAGCACTTAATGCTGCTGGAAACCCGGTGAGGAAACCTGCTCCGATGTTGGCCATCCCGATAGCGACGAATTCCTGGTTAGAGTCAATCTTTTGACCGTGTTTTGTTGCAAAAACGCGTGCAGTCAGGATTTCATCCGCATAGATCAAAATCATAAGCGCAATCGCAGCAGGTAGGAGGGAAAGGATATCTTGCACGGTAACAGCTGGAATCGCTAAATGAGGCAGTCCAGCTGGCACCGCACCTACCACCGCTACACCCTTCGCTTGCCAGCCCAAGACAGCCGAGAGGATGATCGCTATAACTACCACGACAAGAGGACCGGGAAGTTTCTTACTGATCCGGCGCATGAGGATCAGACCAGCCACGCATACAATGCCAATGGCAAAAGTGAGCAGGTGCGTTTCGCCAAGGCGGCTGATAAGCTCGGCCACTTGGCGGAAAAATTGGTCGCTCTCCAGCTTGATGCCGAACATCTTGCCAAGCTGGCTGCCGATCACAATCAACGTCGCTCCGAAGATATAGCCAACCAGAATGGGTTTGGAAAGGAAGTCGGTGATGAACCCCAACTTCGCCACCCGGGCAAGCAATGCGATGACGCCCACCAGCAGAGCGGTCATCGCCGCCAGTGCCGCATAGCGTACGGGGTCACCACCAGCCAGCGGTGCAACGGCAGTTGCAGTCAGGATGGCGGTGGTGGCTTCAGGTCCTGTAATCACCTGTTTGGACGTGCCAAACAGGGCATACATCACCATCGCGCCTAGGGCAACATACAGGCCGGCAACGGGGGTGACTCCCGCCAGATCACCGAAAGCCATCGAGGACGGCACGAGCACCGCAAATACGGTGATCGCCACAATGAACTCGGTGCGTAGTAGCGTGGGAGTCAGGTTGGTAAAGAGGGCCAGGCCAGGGATGAAGCGCCTGATCCCGTTCGTTGGAGTTGTTGGTTTTTGGATGGTTCACCTTCCTTTCGATATCTGTGGACCCAGAAGGAAAACGATGTTATCAGAGGGTCTGATTTTAACAAATCAACAGTTATTAGCCATCAATACATTTCTCTGAGAGCCTACTTAAGCATTGGTATGCTCCGGCATTTATATTGTGTTTCTTCCATCCGCTGAATGGTAAGGAGATCTGTCATTATTCCTTCCATTCGTTGTTCTTCATCTCTTTGTCCAGACTCTCACTGATTTCACCGAGAGCAGCCTGGCGGTCGAGGGGGGTGGTGGCGAGGCTCGCACGCAGCAGACTGCGTACAGAATCTGCTCCACTCCGTAGCAGCTCCTGAATACCGGCATCATCGGATTGGCTGGAAAGATAATCCAGGACGGCTTCTACTGGACCGATAAATACATCCTGCGGATTGATCTTCTCCATCACACCGGCAAGCTCAAGCATCTGGCGTACGGGCATGATCATATGCATTAACATAAAGCGCACGTTGCGACTGGATAGATCTTCATGGAGCGTGTCCAGCATATCGGCGCTGGGCACGTCCAGGTCGGTTGTGGCACCCAAATCCAGCAGCACTGCTTTTACTGGCACAGGGGCAGACTGCAATTCTGCCAGTATCGCTTCTCTTATCCCGGCAGCATTGGCGAAGAATAAGCCGTTTTCCGGTCGCACGAATAGCAGACCCGGCACTGTTTTGTTTTCTGGATGGCGGCGAATGTCACTGAACTCCAATCTGCTGGGTGCGCGTCCCAAAAGCGCAAGCCTGGGATGGCTGGCGCGTAATACCAGGGCAAATATGGAGACAACCACCGCGATGAGCAGCGCTTCAAGAGTTTCAACGGTAAGTACAGCGAATAATGCCACGATGGCCAGGATGAAATCGGAGCGACGTACCTTATATAAATGCTGCAGCTTCCCAATTTTGACCATACCCGATACTGCCATGATAACTATTGCCCCCAGCGCTGCTTCAGGCAAGGCGTAAAAAAATTGGGTAAAAAACAACGCCACGATGATGGTAACACCAGCCGCAATGATGCTTGACATCTGGCTGCGTGCCCCTGCCCTGTCGTTAGCCGCAGATTTTGACAGGCTCGAGCCGATGGGGAAACCCTGGAATAAACCTGCGCCAAGGTTCGCTGCACCCAATCCAATCAGCTCCTGATTGGCATTGACTTCATATTTATGAGCGGCAGCAAAGGCACGCGTCGGGCCGATGGCTTCCGCAAAATTAACCAAAGCCAGCCCGAGGGCACCGGGAAACAGAAGCCACCAATTTTGCAAGCCGACTGCCGGCCAATGAGGTGGCGCCAGTCCAGCCGGAATCTCACCCACGATCTCGACTCCACGGGCTTCCAGCCCAAATATGATAGAAAAAGCAATGCCGAAGATCAAGGCGACCAATGCCGCGGGGATTTTATGGAAAAAATGTTCCAGGGCAAAGAGCAGAACCAGGCATACCACACCGGTGATCAGGGTGGGGAGATGGGTTTCTGCCAGGTGGATGATGATATCGTAGAGTCGCTCCCAGAAGTTTCCGCTGCCGCCTTCGATGCCCAGAATCTTGGGCAGCTGTTTTACAATAATGACGAGCGCCAGGCCGGTAATAAAACCTACCATCACCAATTCGGAGAAGAATTGCGCTACTTGTCCAAGTTTTAGTAACCCGGCAAGAATGGCAATCAACCCCGCCAGAATAGCCAGAGCGGCGGTCAGCAGATAGAATTCGGTCGTATTTGGCGGTGCGATCAGGCTGACCGTCGCAAACGACATGGTGGCGATGATGGCGGAAACCGCCACCACCAGCTGGCGTGAGGTGCCAAAAATGGCGAAAGCCAGCAGGCCAATCGGGGCAGCGTAGAAAGCGGTTTGGGGCGGCATCCCGGCGATTTGGGCGTAGGCCATACCTTCAGGGATTAATAACGCCACAACAGTCAACCCCGCAATCAGGTCAAATCGCAGCCAGGAACGCTCATATTTGGGCAGCCACTGCAGAATAGGGAAAAAACGAGCTAAGGATTTCGATTGCGCTTTGGATATACTCCCCATATCGACTCCTTGTCTTTAATCACATTCAACCATGGATGCGTCTTGATCTCAGCCAAGACGATATTACAAAGCTTGTACGAATTTGCAACTGTAAGGGCATAGACACTTATAGTTTTTCATATCGTGGCTATGCCCCAATTAAAAACCACATTTGATATAAACGCAAGGCAAGCTGCTGGCGGGGCTGAGTTCCTCAGGCCGCGGGCGGCGTAGCTGGCGCTTCTGCCGGTGCCTGTGCCACAACACGGTTTCCCAACCAGCGTCCGAGAGGGAGTAAGATCAATGGGATGAGGATCGCTGCCACAAGCACATACGGGACTGCAGTGGTGCCAGAAAAGTTTTGCAGCGTAATGAGAATAGCAGCCGACACATTGCGCTGGGCGGTACCCAACCCCATCACATTGCGAACACCTGTGTCGCGGCCGCCAACTACAAAACCGATCAATAGGCTACCAACGATGAAGAGTAGCAGCGCCAGGAAACCGCCGGTTCCAATCAAGCTGATGACATTGGCCACATTCAAACCCAACCCCACCACGAGCAGGGTCACGATTCCCAGGGCGCCAATCTTGTTCATTGCCGGCGCCCAATTTTTAGCCGTATCGGGCGAGTGGGCCTTAATCAGCAAACCCAGGATCAGTGGTATCAGCATCAGCACAATCAGTGATTGGGCAATCGCCCCCGCATCCACTTCAACGCCGGTCAGGAGCAGCGGCAGTACCACCGGAAGGTAGAAAATGGTCACGACCATCAGGAGGGTCATCACCCCAACCGCAACGGCCATATTGGCCTTGGCACCTTTCGCCTCCAAGACCAGGAACGGCGCTCCTGCACAGGTGGCTAGGACAATCAACCCGATTTTCAGCGGTTCATCCAACGGGATGATGCGGGTAATACCGTAGGCGAGCGCAGGCACCAGCACAAAGTTCGCCAGAAGTGCCAGTACCACGAGACGAACATTTTTCAACGGCTGGAGAATCTGAGCAAGGGTCAGTCCCAAACCCATTGCCAGCATGCTACAAACAATACCTAGCAGACCGGATATCTGGGCGATAATGGTAAATAAATCATTGGCAGTCATTGACTTGTCTCCTTTTCATGAAACTTTCATTGGAATCTGAGCCGTGTAAGCCTAGCTGAGGCTTCCACGGCTCATTATTGATAAACAGTATCCGATCTATATATCCAGGGTGCTGCGCAGTTTTTCCAGTTCTTCCCCAGTGGGAATCCAGACGGCGGCTGGATTGAGATCATAGGTCCACGGAGCGGAGTTCTTCCAGCCGTTCTTCATGCGCTTGCCGTGATAGACGCTCTCAGGATCGGTGACCACATCGCCTTCAAAGCCATCGATGATGTTATATAGCTTCGTAAAGCCTGCCTTGGCGAGCATGTTGATCGCGAAGGCACTGCGCCCGCCAGAACGGCACATGGCAACGATGGTATCGTCGGGCTTGAACACTGCCTTGACGTGGTCAATGAAATCAGGGTTCATCTCAAAACCGTACTTGCGCTTGTCAGCCTGCCATTGGTATTTTGGAAAGGCTACAGGGATATTAAACGCTCCTTCGGCGTGGCCAAGAAATACGTACTCTTCGACCATGCGCACATCAAGCACTTTAACTAATTCAGGGTTGGCTTTCCACATCTCATAGGCCTCTTTTGACGTCACATACAGCCCGAGAGATGTTTGCTTTGCCTTGGGCACCTGGATCCCCTGATGAATGATTGTATCTTCATTTGTAACCATAAGTTCATCTCCTATTTTATAGAATTAAACACATCACTCAGCGCTTCGCTCTGAGCAATTTCAGTGGGATTACTCATTAAAATTCAGGATCCGGATACTCAGCCTCCCGACCTTCGGTGAATGCAAGGATTCCCTGGACACGGTCATTATGGACGACCGAGCGCCAGTGCTGATTCATCATAATCGCCACTGCCTGTTCGACAGTTTCGCCCTGCCCCATTTGAACAGACTGCTTGACCGACTGTACCGCTGTAGGCGAGTTGTTGGCGATCTTCTCTGCAATGCTGATTGCCGTACTCATTAGTTTGGCCTTGGGGTGGACTTCATTGACCATGCCCAACCGATATGCCTCCTGTGCGGTGATGGGATCCCCAGTCATCAGCATCTGCATCGCCTTTCCAGGCGGGAGTACACGAGGAAGGAAGACCGGCGAGCCACCTCCAGCGCTCAAGCCAACGATCGCTTCTGGCTGACCGAAGACAGCCTCCTCTGAGGCGATGATAAAGTCGGTGCTGATCGCCATTTCACAGCCACCGCCATAAGCCATCCCATGCACTGCAGCGAAGATGGGTCTACGCAACTGGCGTATCGTGTAGAGGACACGGTCAAAGACCAGGCGCTGGCGCAGCCATTGCTCCTTTGTCATCTGCTTGCGTTGGTACAAATCGCCGCCAACCGAGAAGGCTCTGTCGCCAGATCCAGTCAGGATGGCACAGCGCACAGAGGGACGTGCTGCAATGGTTTCGAGTACCTCTATCAACTGAGCAGCCAGTTCTGTTGTAACGGCGTTATCAGCATGCGGCCGGTTGAGGGTGATAATCGCCACTCGCCCGCCGGAGACATACTCAACCAGCACAAGTTGATCGGGTTCCGGTACATTATCCGGTGCTCGGTAACCGAGTCTCTTCATTCGTGTATCTGCATTGTCAGTCATATTTTTCTCCTATTCTTTTTTATACCTGCGCAAGACATAAGGCTCTCAAACCCAGGTTACATCGACAGGCTTGCGTACAGGAATCCTCAAATACCTTTCAGCTGGATAGCCAATCACACAAGTTGAATGAGGAATAGTTCCACCAGGTATCTTTAGAACCTCAATCAAGGGAGGATAGCCCTGACTGGCTGTATTTATCGTACCGGTAAAACAAGTGCCTAAACCGAGGGCAGGTGCTGCCAGCTGAATCTGGTGGATGGCAATCATCGCTGCCGGAGGGGCCGTGCGCTCGTCCTTCGGGGCACAGGCCATCAAGATGCAAGGAGCGCCGCGCGAAATACGATCCTGACCAGCTTCCCACGGATCTACGAACAGCTCCAGTTTAGCTTCATCGTAAAGCGCAGGGTTTTTTTCCTTGACGATTTTCATCCAATCAATGGTCATCGCCGCAATTTGGTGGACCTTTCCTGGATCATTCACCACCACCCATCGTATTACTTGGCGGTTTGCTCCGTTAGGAGCATAACGGGCAATGTCCAACAGCTGTAAAACCTTTTCTTTTTCGATTGGTTTTCTTATGTAACCTCGGATCGAGCGTCTTGAAATCAGGTATTGTCTCACCCGGTCCCATTGAGGGATCAAATGGATATCGATATCCTGACAATCTTCCGGACTCATCGAACGTTGGTGCATGGCACCGGTCGGACAGATTGCCACGCAATGCCCGCAGTCAATGCATTGCTCCCATCCATTTTCAATGGGGACCGGGAACTCATTTTTTGTAATCAATCCGCCCGGGCAGGCCCGGATGCAGCTACCACAGGTGATGCATAGACTGTCATCCACCTTGATCATCGTGTCGATATTGTATGATATGGTCATAGTTTCTCAATTACTTAGTAGTAGTTGGGCGCCAAACCACAAATCTCGTATGTTTAACGCCCAGCTAGATTTCAAACTCGCTAAAAACTACCCGAGCCGCATGGTCATCGCCTCTTCAAGGGTTGTCCCCTGGGGAAGTTTAGCCATGCTGCGCTTCTTCCACTCTTCTTCGAGCAGCTCTGCGGCCGCTTTCTCAATGAATTCTGGCGCAGCCCACTCGAACACCTCAAAATCATGCTCGATGTAGCCATGGCTCAGCATGAAGTCCTTGTTGATCTGAAGCGTTTGCAGGTTAATGGGCGACAGGACCGGCACAAACTCGACGCGCCGGATGCCTTCATACGTATCTTCTTCATCCCGGTAATAGGTCTGTTTGTTGAGGATGGCCGCTGCGGCGTGCCTGTGCTCGTTAGCCCAGCGCCCCACCTTGATGAGGCCCTTCATGAGCGCGACGATCAGTTCAGGATGCTCCTGGCACGCCACATCGGTGACCGTGAGGGTCGCCGGGACATTCGCCGCCCCTTGAAGCGTCCAGTCCGGGTACCGGGAGAGGTCCTCGATGGACTTGAACTTGCCGGTTGTCTCCGTGAGCACGCTCAGGACCTTGCTTTGACTGTACATGGCATCAATGACGCCCTTTTCCAGCGCCGTTTCCAGCGGGCGGAACGCCAGGTCATGCTTGTGGTCGCGCTTCAGTTGGTACTCATTGGGGTTCTCCATCGGGGTGAGCATCTCGGGCTTGTCGTACCAGTCATCCGGGTAGGGGAACTCCACAATCTCCACATCGTCGCGGGTCATGTCGTTGAGTATGAGCATCAGCTCGATGCCATGCTCTTCCTGCACACGCCACCAGTCGTTCTTGATCACGTTCAGGCTCTTCGAGAGGCCGATCTTCTTGCCCTTGAGGTGCGACATTTTGTAGATGGGGTCGCGGGCGCGCACCATCATGACGCCGCCTTCGTAAACCTGCGTCGTCCCAATCAGGCGGGTGCGGCGGACGTCGGCCTGGACGTGGATAGCCGGGTGGCAGCCACCGTAGCGCATCAAGTTGTCCAGGTTGTGGACGTAGTGCGGGTACCAGTCGTTTTCGACGGTGGAACGAAGGTACTTGTACGCGACGCCGATCTTCTTGAACTCCTCCTTCACCCAGCCGAGTTCCTGGTCCACGTTGCTGCACGAGATAAGAGGGCAGTTGGTGTAGTAGAACTCGTTCCAGTCCACATCGACGGAATGCATTGTCTTGCCTTTGAAGGTCATTGTACCCATGGCTTATTTCTCCTTTTTCTTGTAGGTGTCCTTAGAAAGCAGGCGGTTTATTTACCGTAAAATAGTGCTTTCTCCGATTATTTATTTGTCCTTATCTTGCTCATCACCTGACCGGTGATGGTTGCAGCTTGCTTTTTTCTATGTCCGGTCGGTCTAGCAGCTGTTAGTCAGTTTTATTCTCCTCGTTTCTTTCGTATAACTCATTCTCCTTTCTGAAATCTAGGTGATATTTTGATGTTCTTGGTTATTTTCAATAATTTCTAAATCTTGTTGTTATTGGATGCAGATGATTGTATGGTTTGAAATCTAAATATCAGACAGACGGGTTCTTATCTTCTTCCGCCTCGAGCGCAGCTATCTCCTGATCAGTGGGTTCCTGACCTTCGATGCCTAGATCGGCCATCGCGGTATCCAATTGTTCTTCAGAAAGGTTCTCAACCTTCTGACCTGTTTGTTGCTCAACTTGTTGTACCTCAGATTGACTCATCTTTACGGCACTGGTTCCAGCAGCGACGAGCACTGCACCACCAATGATCATTCTTCGGCGCATGCGCCGGCGCATGCGGCGATGTCTGCGCACCACCATCATTCTTCCTGGACCTCTACCGGGACCTCTTCCCGGACCACCTCTTCCTGGACCACCTACACCTCGTCTTGGCATAATAGTTCTCCTTTCGTGTAATCTGTTGACTGATAATCTATTTTTGTTGTGATATTGCAAAGCAAAATCACTTCCGAATGTTCACGATCCACATCACTGAAAAGGCTGTTAAGCATCAATGGTGGCTGATCAGTGATACTCATCGGCTAGCTGGCTAATAGTTTTTGCTTGGCTGCCGCAAACTCTTCATCGGTGAGCACGCCTGAGGCATGCAGATCAGCTAGCTGCTGGAGTTTGGCGGTCAGGTCCGCCTCGGGTGCCTGTGCAGGGATAGGCGCGTATTGCACCGGTGGTGGGGCAACCTGCTGTTGTTGAGCCTGGGCATCGGCGGCACCCTGTTGATACGCTTGATCATATTGCTGCTGAGCAGCCGCATCTTGATTAGCATATTTCTGCTGCTGACCATGACGAACCGCACCTGCAGTACCAACAACCACCGCCGTCGTGGCAACGGCTCCAACAACTGCTCTTCTTCTCATTCTTCTTCGCATCATTTTGACCTCTCAATCTATTATTAGATTATTGTTTTATTTATTTTGGGGATGATTCAGCCTGGACAAACATCTCCATGACTTCATTGACCACTTGCATGGGGATTCGTTCTTGCCTTACCATCCGTCCATTAGCCCTGAGCACAGCTTCACCGAATTTGATCGCCCAAAGGTTTTCGACCATCAGCAAGGCGGCAGTAGTGTTATCTTCCAACTCCTGGCTGATCATCTGGATATCCTCGACCTGGATCATTCCACTGATTTCGACCTGCAATGGGTCGAACATGGCGATCGTAGCGGAGTCTAACTGTTGCAGCTCGAGGGTCTGATATTTGCCATCCTGGACGATGACGATGACCAGGTCAATTACTCGCACGATCTTGTTTTCCACCAGCTCGCGCAGTGCTGGAAGGATCTCGCCGGTAAACTTGTTGCCCTTGAATTCAAGAGCAAGAAAATCGATTGGACCGTATGTCATTGGTTTTCTCCTTTTGATAAAAACAGAATCTGAGATTGGTGTGAGATTAATTGGGATTTGAGGTGGTAAAGCCCAGCCACTCGCCTCAGATACCTTGCAGGGTGATTGGACTTTATCCAACTCGATTTATCCTCTATCCGCTTCACATACCGCTACTGGTTGTGACCTTAGCTTCGGTCGAATTACGCTGCAGGCTGAGTGGGAGCAGGTGTGTAGCCAGGGATGGCATTGCGGTTGGTATAGACCGTGTGAGACCAGTGTCCTAAATCGATAAATACTGCCATCACGATCCAGAACCAGTCCCAGCCATGCAGACCAATTCCCGGGCTCCACAGGATGATGTACATCAGTGTGGTGAACGGCAGGAAGATGATCCCAAGGATTGGCCAGATGTACATCTTGTTAAATGCGTTCATGAACATGGTTGGTCGGGCGATCCAGATAAAAATATCGGCCAAGCGGGGGAACATTCCAGCAAATAGTGCAAATAGACAAGGCATTTTATTCTCTCCTTATTACAGAATTTGATTTGGTCATAATTTTTGAAAGCAAATTGACCTAACAGCCTTAGTGGGCCATCTCGTCAATACATACAGCCACTGCTAGGATGAGCACATCGTCCTGACCAGGATCGATGGCCACCCCGTAGCTGTCGCGCAGGCGGAACCATTTCTTAGAAACTTCCGCCACTTTGTCGCGTCCTTCTCCGATGGTATATTCGTGATCGAGTATGTTACCTTTCACCTCCAAATCAGGTCCGCCTTTGATCTTGACCACCCAGCGTTCGCGCACCGGCGTGATCAGAGCTTTTTAACCGTGGCAATATTCTCGCCGTGGGGTCCTTCGATATCCATCGTGTCTTTGACCCGCAGCATTTTCTCCTGGATCTTGCATAACTCAGTACCATGTGCGTCCTCGAAGATCAAAGTCTGGCGCACACGCAGTGCTTTGCCGTCCACCTTGAATACCTTCTGACCTTTATCGTTCTCAATCCAAAAATCGTCGCCGATGGATACCATCTTCTGGCGCATCTGGTAATGGTTCCCACCGCCACCCGGTCGCCCGAGCTGTCGATCATCACGCCGTTCTTCTCTTCTGCCTGGCATTACGTTTTTCTCCTTGATATCTATGGGGAGCTGATAGGTTTTAAACCTGACAGCTTTTTATTGGATATTTACTCCAAGTTTATTTTGAGTCCACCCATCATGGCAGCCACAAAGTTATAAACCAGCGCCACAACCAGTCCGGCTAATGCACCACCTGCGGCTGAAATGATTGCACGTCCAATGACCGAGATAAAGGTCGTCAACGAGTAAACTGTCCAATTGCCCATGTTCATATCGATAAACCATGATTGAGCGCCGAAGATCCAGCCCAGGATCCAAAGCACCCAACCAAAGATTAGCGTCCAGAAAGCTGCCACTAGGGCCCCGTAAAGAACAGCCGAACCCACATTGATTGACTTAATGGTTTTCATTGTGAAATTCTCCTCTCAGTATTATGAATTTTTTAAAATGTGTGTGATGTAAAAATAGATTAGATCAGCGGAATGATTTCTACTTCTTTCATTGGTATAACAAGCCTTGCGCATCCTATGCCTTACCTCGTAGATATAGACATTCCACCGAAAGTACGAGCAGATGCAGCTCATAGAGTGTGTTGAGCACACCTGCCAAAGAAGCCTGATCGCTCAACTCGCCTTCCAATATAGTGATCGAATTATTCCTCCCCTGCGTTCCTTCCTGAATCGTCATTCCCTCAACGCGGTCAGACATCTCAGGAGCGATTGTACCTTGCACAATAATTTTATAAGTTGCGGGGCTATCGAAGTAGATTGTTTGTCGGGAGGGCGGGAGCGGCATACTCAGATAATAGAGCATTACCGAGCGAATCGATACCACCTAAAGGTGTACTTTAGGTGTGTTTTAGGTGTAGATCTCTGATTTAGGAAGAGTTAAGGGGCTATTTCGGTGGCAGAATATTCAATTCTTCTGCCCTGGCAACTGCATTCCAGCGTTGATTCGCACCAAGCTTGGCATAGAGATTTATCGTATGGCGTTTCGCAGTCGAATAAGAGATATTTAGTCTATGCGCAATTTCTTTAATGCTCGATGGACCACGTAATAAGTTCAACACTTCAAGCTCGCGGGGAGTAAGTGCCTCTACCAAATTAGAATTGCCATATTCTGGCTGGCGCATCATCTTAACCTGGCGCTCGCTCCGAGCCAGGTTCTTAGCTTCCTTTTGAAAGGACTCGAGCAGACGTTGAATATTTTCCCCGGACTGACCTTGCTTTGGGAGTCGTTGGAGTATTTTCTGCATGGGTTCGCCCAGATTGACGAAAATCCGGATAAATCCCCCCAACTGGGCCAGATTAACTGCCTTGATCAGCTCGGACTCGGCCTCGTTCGTTTTCCCTAAGGCATCCATCGCCAGGGAACGTAATGCCAGGATCTCAATCGTAAAACGAGTGTTGCAAGTGCGTACTGCAATCTCGTATAGAGCGTCCAATAGTTCCATTCCTTGATGTAGGTCAGTTTCAGAATCACTGGCGATCAGTATTTGTGCCCGCGTTACCTGCAATTCCTCCAGCCACATTAAAGGTTGGTCGGGTGGCTGACCAGTGATTGCGCTAATAAAATTATTCGCACCTTTAATATCCCCTTGAAGTAGTAGTAGCTTGGCACGCAGCGACCGCGTCCGGCTATCTTCGGTTCCACTTAATTCCAGATCATACTGGCTGATCGATTCAATCATCCTTTGGGCTTCATGATTCTCCCCCTTGATCTGGTGGATCAGTGCCAGACCGGCAACCGCATCGCGATAGGGAGAGACTTGGGCAATAAAACGATTTTCAAAGATATGGGTAAAGTACTGTTCGGCTGCCTCCAACTCATTCCGGTGATAACATACCAGACCGAGAAACCACTCCCCCCATAGCTTCATCAGCCCCAATCCGCTACTGGTCGCACCATGAATCAGTACTTCGATAATCTGTCTGGTCTTATCTAGTTGACCTGTATTGAGATAGATGAACCCCAACGTCTGTAGCACAAAAAGAGCAAACGTATCGCTTTTATCTCTATGACGTTCATATTCATCAATCAACATTTGCTCTGCCTCGGATGCCTGGCCGCTAGCCTGCATGGCCAAACCGAGGTAGATCATGGCTCCACCGCGGACAAATGTCCATGAAGTAGGCATGAGCGCCAGTACCTGTTGACATAAGTCAATCGCCAGGGTCTGTTGGTTGGTGAAATAAGCCCGCTGCGCCTTGGGCAGTAGGATCTGCCCGCGCAGCAGCTTTACTTCATTTTCCGATACTAGTCCGTCTTCCTGTGTAATCAATAGCTCTTCAACCTGATGGAGCACTGTCATCTGAAGATTTAGTCGCCATGCAAACTGGAGTGACCAGGCTCTCAACATTAATAGTTCTGGCCTTTTTTGGATCATCTCTTCAGGAATTAAATGCAGCCAACGATCGAGCGTCGGTCGATCCTCCCTGTTGATCACATCCCTCAACCCGGCATTCATCTGGTGCGCAGCCAGTTCGAGATCCCCTGCTTTTATTGCATGCTGCATAGCTTCATCCAGAAATCCATGTTCTTCGAACCAGGTTGAAGCCAGGCGATGCAAGTCATTTACCTGATCAGACGATAGCTCGGTGAATAGTCTTTGTTGCAGCAGCTCCTGGAATAAATGGTGGTAACGATACCATTCCCTGCGGTCATCCAATGTTGTGATGAACATTTCCGAGCGTTCGATCCAATCCAGACAGGCGCGCGCATTCCAGGCACCCTCAACCTTACCAATGATGGCTTCACACAGTGAAGCACTGAAACGAGCGAGAACAGACGTTCGTAATAAAAAAGCCTGGACTTGTGGAACCTGCTGATTTAGCACTTCTTCCACCATATACCTGGTGATATTTTGATTCTCACTTGCCAAGGCCTTCAAAACTGATTCCTGGCTGCGTGCGGAACGCAATGAGAGGGCGGCCAAATGCAAACCCGCTGGCCATCCTTCGAAATACTTTTCCAGAAGAGGCAAGGCATCCTGGCTCATCAGGGCGAATTGAGTTCGACTCAGGTAGGCAAAAATTTCATTGTGTGAAAAACGTAAGTCTCCAGTACGGATCTCATTGAGCATACCCTTGGCACGAAATTGATCCAAAGGTAAGGGTGGGCTGATACGTGAGATCAGAATTAAATGCATCTTACTAGGCCAGAACCGGACAAATTCACCCAGCAGGTTGTGAACTTCCATGTTATGAATGGTGTGGTAGTCATCCAGAACAAGAATGAACTCTTTGGGAAGCTTTTCGAGCTCATTGCTCAACGTGGTGAATAAAACTGTCAGGGGGGGTTGCTCCCTTGCCTGAAGTAAAGCCAGGGTTTCCTGGCATACATTGTCGAATATTGTTTGGAGGGCAGCAATGAAATAGCGTAAGAATTGGTTTAAGTCGCTATCGTTTCCATCTAGCGATAACCATGCAGACGGCAAGCGCGTTTCCAGTTGTCCTTGACTTGCAACCATTCGCTCGATCCAGGTTGCGATCAATGTGGTTTTTCCAAAACCTGCAGGCGCACAAACCAATGTAAGAGGTCGGTCTGCATCGCGGTCAAGCCACTCCGTAAGCCGCTCGCGAAGTACAAGGTCATGCGGGAGGCGAGGTCGGTGTAGTTTGGTTTCAAGAAGAGGTTGATACTGGTAGGACATAACACCCTTATCGTACCTATATATTCTACCAAAAAAAGAATGACAAATATATGATGAGTGAGATTGGTAGCACTCATTCAATGCTAATAAAAACTGAATATTTACGTCAGGGGATCTACTCAGTTAAAAAAACGCTGAGGAGAGTCATACGAGGAAGAGGTTGCATACTTAGGATCACACGCTCTGGTTTTACTCAAACATACTATTCATTGGGCACGTCTAGTAGCTGAGAGTCCGGCAGTTGAGTTTTTTAGCAAAATATCCAAACCAAGAATGAGTTGAGTATGGTTTTAATAATAATGCAGAGAGAAATATTGTCTAGAGCAAACGAAATTATTATCTCCCACTCGGAATGGGATTCCGGGTCGCCTTTCCTTGCTTCATACCGTGTGCAGTTTGAGTGCAGTTTGGGTGCTATCTATTGATGGTTGCGAAAAAGAACAACTAGCCCCAGTTTTCATCAGTTTTCTTTGTAAGTGGTACAATAATTAATCTACTCGCATCCAATTATTCCACTAAATTTTGTGATTAATATCCATTGGATGCCTTTCTCTCACGAAAAGTGTTGACTGGACTTTAATAACACATCCAATGTACTTGTATAGTTCGTGTCTAATGTACTAGGCCAAAATGGCAGGACACTGGATGGGAGAAGCGTTTTTTTGGTAACGTCCTTTTAAGCTATTGGTTGAGCGTTCGAGCCGCTCCACGCTCACTTTTTGTTTAATTTCATGGTTGGTTGATCGTCCCCGGAGGGGGAGTTCTTTCGAGCCGCTCCACGCTCGCTTCGCTCGGTGCAGGCACGCTCACTTTTTGTTTAATTTCATGGTTGGTTGATCGTCCCCGGAGGGGGAGTTCTTTCGAGCCGCTCCACGCTCGCTTCGCTCGGTGCAGGCACGCTCACTTTTTGTTTAATCATGATTGGTTGCCGCACCCACAGGGGGTGTAATATTCGAGCCGCTCCACGCTCACTTCGTTCGGTGCAGGCACGCTCACTTTTTGTTTAATTACTATTGGTTGCCGTACCCGCAGGGGGTATGGATTCGAGCCGCTCCACGCTCGCTTCGCTCGGTGCAGGCACGCTCACTTTTTGTTTAATCATGATTGGTTGCCGCACCCACAGGGGGTGTAATATTCGAGCCGCTCCACGCTCTCTTCGTTCGGTGCAGGCACACTCGCTTCGCTCGGTGCAGGCACGCTCACTTTTTGTTTAATTACTATTGGTTGCCGCACCCGCAGGGGGTATGGATTCGAGCCGAACCACACTCGCTATTTGTTTAATGATGATTGGTTGACGCACCCACAGGGGGTATGGATTCGAGCCGGTCCACACTCGCTTCGCTCGGTGCAGGCACGCTCGCTTCGCTCGGTGCAGGCACACTCGTTTTTTGTTTAATCATGATTGGTTGCCGCACCTACATTGGATTCAATTCGTATTGGGCTGAATAATGATACCTGATAGATCTGTTACTGGCAACTAGAAGCAGTTTATATCAGTATTACTCTACGCTCCCAACCCCCTATTTATATCGTCGCTTTACGTAAATCACATTTAGTCTATTTTTCGAGAAGTGTTTCC
Organism: uncultured Chloroflexia bacterium; assembly: GCA_963726315.1. Taxonomy (GTDB): domain Bacteria; phylum Chloroflexota; class Anaerolineae; order Anaerolineales; family UBA4823; genus FEB-25. The sequence continues at coordinate 400,997 of CAVSBZ010000001.1, forward strand.
ACGCCGGAGCCTTACATCACCTATTGTTACTTATCTGAATATTCTAATCCAGAGTATTGTTTGTTATTCTTTAGTAGCCTGATCTTTTAATACAATATTGAGCCATTAAGTGATTTAAGGTAAAATGTCATCATAAAGTCCGTTCCACTACCATGTCTGATCAGAATCAAATCCTACTGCAAACCAAGTTGCACCGGCCGCGTCTACCGCACAATCTGGTCGTTCGCACACGGCTGATGGAGGAGTTCAACCAGGTTCTTAATCACCAGCTTACCCTAATTTGTGCACCAGCTGGATTTGGCAAAACCACACTGGTGTGTACCTGGCTCGAGCAGATGGAGACTGATAAGGCGGTGGGGGTTGCTGCAAAACCTGCCGCATGGCTTTCGCTGGATGAGAATGACAGCGACCTACACCTTTTTTTCCGCTATTTCATCACCACATTGCGCAGAGTATTCAAGGAAGCTTGTGAGGAAACCCTGGCTTTACTCCAGGCGCGGCAGCAACCACCCGATGCAGTCCTTTACGCCACGCTCAGCAATGAGCTCGCGGCGCTTCCGGAAGAGGCGATTCTCGTCCTGGATGACTACCACACCATTCGCGGCACCGCGGTGCATAATCTGCTGATTGAATTGGCGCGCCACTGGCCAAGACCGCTGCATCTGGTGCTGATCTCACGCATCGAGCCGCCTTTACCGCTACCCACTTTGCGAGCAAAGGGGATGCTCCATGAGATTCGCACACAGAACCTGCGCTTTACACCGGAGGAGACAGCTGCCTATCTGAGCCAGTCGCAATTAACCCTGCATAGCCAGAAGAACATGCACCTTCTGGAAGAGCGCTTTGAAGGCTGGCCTGCCGGTCTGCATCTGGCAGCCCTTTCATTGCGTTCCGCCGGCAGCCAGCAAGCCGTTCTGTCGGTAATATCTGGCGAGAATCCTAACATCACTGGATACCTGATTGATGAGGTACTATCTCACCAGTTTCCAGCCATCAACTCATTTTTGATTCAGACGTGCATCCTGGATCGCTTTTGTGCTCCCCTATGCGAAGCCATCCTGGGGGAGGTCGACCCTGCCTGGAATGCGCGCGCCTCTCTGGATTGGATTGAACGCGCTGAGCTGTTCATCATACCCTTGGACGATCGCAGGGAATGGTATCGCTATCATCATCTATTCCAGGAATTGCTGCAGCAAAGACTGTCTCTTGAGATGAGTGCTGACCAGGTGTCGGACTTGCATTGCCTGGCTTCAGTTTGGTTCGAAGAGCATGGACTTATCGATGATGCTTTGCATCACGCCCTGGCAGCTGGTGACCTAGATCTGGCTGCGCGCCAGATGTATGCCGGATTGCGCGAGGTGATCAACCGTGAGGATTGGCCAACCCTGGATCGCTGGCTGCGCCAGTTGCCTGAAGAGATGATCAAGCAGCACCCGGAACTGCTAATAATCAGAGCTTGGATATTAAATTTTTTATGGAGACTTGATCTTCAAGTACAAGTTGTCCAGCACGTAGCTGAATTACTCGATTCAGAGGTTGGTGCAAGGTTGTCGGCGGAAGACCAGCATATCTTGCGCGGGCAAGTCCTCATGCTCAGGGCTCAGTTTGCGTATTTTGGCAATGAGGTCGAGCAGGCATTAGTTCTGTCCAAGGAAGCATTAGCACTCCTCCCCACTTCGTGGACATTCGCTCGCGGTGCAGCGATATTGTACCTGGGGTTATCCATGCAAGCCAATGGTCAGATACAGGAAGCCGAAAAGCTATTGTTGGATAAATATCAGTCCTGCAGCGATAAGACAGATATTTATCCCCTGGTCATCCTGCAAACCTTAGGATATATCTACCTTTGGACAGGCCAGTATGATAAAGCCAGGCAAATTGGGCAGGTGCTGATTCAGGGGGCAACCAGTAGCGGTATTTTAACCACGAAGAATTGGGGTGATTATTATCTTGGTGTGGCTGGTTATCAAAGTAATAATTTGGAGGCTGCGGATCAGTACTTTACCGAGATTCTAAAAAATCGATTTATAGCCCATGCGGCTGCTTACCGCGATGCCGTTGCTGGTCTGGTGTTAATCCATCAGATCAAAGGGGAGAGTTCTGAGGCCTGTCAGATTCTGGAGACGATCAGCCAGGCCGACCTTGAGGAGACGGGAACTGAAAATAGCCAAACAAGCTCGCTGCGTGCCAAGCTAATGCTCTTGCAAGGAGACCTAGAAGGCGCGGGTCGGTGGGTTGACACATTCTCCAGCCTACCGCCAGACCAGGCTCTTCTATGGCAGGAAGAACCGCAATTGACCCGAGTGCGCGTCCTCGCAGCAAGAGGCACAGATGCTGATATAAACCTGGCGCTGCAAATACTGGACACCCTGGATGAGATCGCTGACCGAACATATAAAATCCGTTATAAGATCGAACTCCTCGCATTGCGCGCCCTGGTACTGGATACCCAGGGAGATACCGGCCAGGCAAATGCCAGGTTGATGCAGGCGCTAGACCTGGCGCGGCTGGGGGGCTTCATCCGGGTTTTCGTCGACCTGGGAAAACCCATGCAGAGGATGCTACGCAGGATTGCTAAACAAGATGACATGGCTGATACGATTAACCGCATCCTGGCGGCATTTCTTGAGACTGAGAAAAATCTGGCAAGCCTTGATACCTTAAAGCGCCCTCCAACATCCGGTAACATAATTTTGACTGAATCCCTGACTCCCCGGGAGCTGGAAGTTCTGAACCTATTACGCGGACCATTGAGCATCAAAGAGATTGCCCTCAAACTCAATATTTCATCTGAAACCGTCAAGCGCCATACAGCCAATATCTATGGTAAGCTTGGTGTCAACCAACGCAGGAATGCAGTGGCAAGAGCTGAAGAATTGAACATTCTTTCTCCAATCTGAGCTCTTTTCCCTGTCAATTACTTCAAGGTTCTACATATAAACTACATACTAATTACATCTTAAGGGTGTGTTTTAACGCGCCACAATAGACTATCATCATTTTATGATGAGCATACAATCCAAAAAACCAATCGCCTTTGATATCCCAGCTCGCTACCAGATCACTGTACAAGGCCGGATTGACCCAAGCATGTCTGATGTTCTGGGAGGTATGACGATCTCCCCAGACATAATGGAAGCGGGTCACACGGTCACAACTTTATGTGGCGAGCTGTGTGACCAGGCTTCATTGGCTGGTGTGCTTAACATGCTCTACGAGCTGCATTTGACGGTACTTTCGGTGAAACGCCTGGAAATTTAATCGTTAAACGCTGATATTGGATTAATGTCATCATCCTGATCTATAGCATGCTGCCCGAAGTAAGCAGGTTTTCGATGTAGATTTGTTATCGGTCAACATAAATAAATAAGGAAGGAGAAAAATCATGCGACGAGGACGAGGAATAGGCGGCCCTGGCAGGGGCCCCGGAAGAAGGATGGTCATGCGGAGGCATCGCCGGATGCGCCGGCGTATGCGAAGAAGAATGATCGTCGGTGGTGCAGTGTTGATTGCCGCTGGTACAAGTGCGGTCAAATTGAGTCAAAGTGAAGCACAGCAGATCGAACAATCCACCGGTCAGAAGCCGGAAAATTTGTCAGAAGAACAATTGGACGCTGCTATGAACGATCTAGGCATCGAAGGTCAGGAGCCGACAGACCAGGAAATCGCTGCGCTTGAGGCAGAAGAGGATAAGAATCCGTCCGTTTGAAGCACGAAAATTTAAAATATATGGAGAATCTATGAAAAGGAATCATCAAACAAAATTACATGTAACGGTAATTAGCCTAGTGTTCATAGGGGTGTTTATTTTGAGCTCCTGTGCACCTGCACCTACACCAACGGTTGCACCCACACAGGACGTGGCGCTGATCCAGACCCAGTCAGCTCAAACTGTGGTGGCAGATTTAACCCAGAGCGCCCCACCCGCGACACAAACCCCTATCCCAACGGCAGTGCCCACTGAAACGCCGGCACCTCCCGGCCCTACTCCCGATCCGAGCATCCCAGTAGCAGTGTTTCCGACCCCCGCGGCTGGTGAGCCGGCTGCGATCGCCAACTACAATACATTTATCTTCGGTGGTCCGGGGATAGATTATGTGGTATATGGTGCCCTGCTTGGAGGAAAGACCGCCAAGGTAGTCGGAAAGAGCGAAGATGGCCTGTGGTGGGCAGTCAGTGTACCCGTTGTTCCTAATGGAGCAGGCTGGGTAAGTGCGGGCTGGGTGACCGTGAGCGGTGTAGACGCTGTTCCAGTCCTTCCCACTCCTCCAGTGCCACCCACGACCGAGCTCGTTCCACCGGGTCCATCGGACCCGCAAGTCGTAGTGCTTGCCAACGCCTACGTGCGCACTGGTCCGGCGATCAACTATCCAGCCTATGGTATAGCTCAGGCTGGCGCTACCGGTCGTGTGATTGGTAAAAGTGAGGATGGATTGTGGTGGGTAGTACGGCTCAATCCGGAGAAGATCGGTGCTGGTTATGGCTGGGTGGAAGGCGCGTATACCCAGGCCAGCAATGTGGAGAACATCCAGACTATTGCCAATCCAACCGGATATCAGACAGCCCCACCGCCTCCACCCCCTACAGGCACAAGCGGACCTACCGCCACAGCAATCGACTATGTGAATGTACGCAGTGGTCCAGGGACCAACTATACCATTTTGGTTGTGGCACCGCCAAACTCTACTGGTGTGGTGACAGGCAAGAGCTCGGATGGCTTGTGGTGGCAGGTAAAGATTTCTACAACCTACTCACCCGATGGTTTGGGCTGGGTTTCAGCAGACTGGGTGCTTACCCAAAACACCTCATCTGTTCCTGTCGTAGCAGCTCCACCGGCTCCTCCTACCCCTCCACCTTCGGAAGCCACACCGCCTCCGACCTCTGAAGCCCCAACGGCAGTGCCACCACCAGCGACGGGTGTACCAAGCTGTGCGCTGATATCACAGGACCCTGCAGATGGCACCGTCTTTAGCCCCGGAACAAGTTTTAATACCACCTGGGTACTGCAGAATACCGGCACTATCAACTGGGAAGCGGGCGAGGTCGATATCCGTTACATTGCTGCCGAGAATAACATCCTGTTGCACCAGGGCTCCGATATCTATGACCTAACCAGCACTGTCTTGCCAGGCCAGAACTATAATTTCACCGTCCCGATGATCTCTCCATTCGACCCTGGTGCCTATGGCGAACTATGGCAGGTTGCTTGGGGCGGGAGCCTGTTATGTGAGTTCTATGTGTACATCACTGTGCCGTAACCAGACCAGTGATTGAGTTCCACATGACCTTTGAGGTCAGCAAGACCTCAGAGGTCATCCATCGGGGATGCCGATCTCTGGCATCCAAAAATATAAACCATATCTAATTCAGGATTAAGGAGAGAATAAAATGCCTTGTTTATTTGTACTCTTTGCTGGAATGTTCCCCCGTTTGGCAGACATCTTTATCTGGATCGCCCGCCCAACGATGTTCATGAATGCATTCAACGATAAATGGTTGGTGGCAGTGCTGGGGATCGTCTTCTTGCCGTTCACCACACTGATGTACGCCATCATGGCATGGGGTGGGGGAAGGGTAAATGGTTGGGACTGGATGTGGATCATCCTGGCAGTATTCCTTGATCTTTCTCACTATGCCCATACCGCATATAACAATCGAAATGCTATTCCCGGGTACACGCCTGCTCCTACCCAGCCAGCGGCGTAATTTACCGAGAATACGAGTAAGTTTACTGTAATGTATATTTCGGAGAGAGGATAGATTTAGGTGGATAAAGTCCAATTGTGATGCTTGAAATATGAGCCGAGTGGTTGGGCTTTACCACCTCTTATTCCAATCCACCTCAGCACAATAGCAGAATATTAGTTTATCAAAAGGAGAATACCAATGACGTACGGTCCAATCGATTTTCTTGCTCTTGAATTCAAGGGCAATAAGTTTACTGGTGAGATCTTACCAGCTCTGCGAGAGCTGGTGGAAAACAAAATTGTCCGGGTGATTGATCTGGTCATCATCAAGGTGCAAGATGGCAAATATCAGACACTCGAGCTGAAACAGATGGATTCCGCAACGATTGCCATCTTTGACCCACTCCAGATCGAAATCAGTGGGATGATCCAGGTTGAAGATATCGAGATGATCAGCCAGGAATTGGATGACAATACTACCGCAGCCTTGATGATGTTCGAAAACCTGTGGGCGATCAAGTTCGGTGAGGCAGTGCTCAAGGCGGACGGCCGGATGGTTATGCATGAACGGATCCCGATGCAGACGGTGAATGAAGTAATGGAGATATTTGCCAAGGCTGAAGGATAACCTGAAATAATTTTCTAAAAAAAAGGATATTGACCAGGAGGTCAAAATGATGCGAAGACGAATGGTAGGAAGAAGTGTAGCCCGAGTTGCAGTAGGTACGGCGGTTGTTGCGGGTACAGCCGGAGCGGTCAGTCATCACCAACAGCAAAAATATGCCCAACAAGATACCGCTGCGCAACAACAGTATGACCAGGCTTATCAACAAGGTGCAGCTGATGCCCAGGCTCAACAGCCGGAGCAATATGCTCCACCCCCGGCGCAGTATGCGCCTCCCCCTGCGCAAGCAGCAGAGCTGGACTTGACCGCCAAGCTTCAACAACTGGCTGATTTGCACACCTCAGGTGTGCTGACCGATGAAGAGTTCGCAGCTGCCAAGCAAAAATTGCTGGCAAGCTGATTACTATCATAGAGAGAGGTTTGAAAAAATGAAGGTCATTATTGTTGGTGGAGTAGCAGGCGGCGCTTCATGTGCAGCGCGTTTACGCAGGTTAGATGAAAATGCGGAAATCCTGATGGTGGAGCGTGGTCCGTACGTATCGTACGCAAACTGCGGACTGCCTTATCATGTCGGAGGCTCAATCGAAAAAGAATCGAGCCTCCTGGTAGCGACGGAACAGACGTTTCGTGAACAGTTTGCCATCGATTGTCGTACTCGTTGTGAGGTGGTGGGGGTCTCAGCGGCAGAAAAGACCGTGCAACTAAAGAATCACGCAACTGGAGAGGTAACCACAGAACACTACGACAAACTCGTGCTGTCGCCAGGAGCGGCACCGATTCGACCTCCGCTCCCTGGTATAGATCTCCCAGGGATCTTCTCGGTGAGAACTGTGCCAGATGCCAGGATCATCCGCGATTGGCTTGACCGGGATATAGCGGATCGAACTGGAATGAACTCATACACTGGATACCAGACGGTGGTTAAACCGCAGCGTGCGGTGGTGATTGGTGGTGGATTCATCGGTCTCGAGATGGTGGAAAACCTTATTCACCGCGGGCTCGAAGTGACGCTGATCGAGAAACTCAATCAGGTCATGCCCCCGCTCGATCCGGAAATGGCGCACCTTGTTGAACGCTACATGGTTAAGCATGGCGTCCACCTGGAGCTTAATGACGGCGTGGCAGGATTCCAACAGACCGCAGATGGCTCGTTGGAAGTACTTACCAATTCAGGCAAGAAGCACCCAGCAGATATCGTGATCCTCGCCATCGGTGTGCGACCTGAGACGGCCCTGGCGAAGATGGCTGGAATCGAGATCGGCGAGCGCGGCGGGATCCGCGTGGATGAACATATGCATACGAGCGATCCAGATATTTTTGCCGTCGGCGATGCAGTCGAGGTCAAAGACTTTGTTACCGGTCAGTGGTCGCTGGTCGCACTGGCGGGACCTGCAAACCGGCAAGGCCGAATTGCAGCTGACGTGATCACTGGACGCAACAGCCGTTTTCGTGGCACACAGGGCACCTCGATTTGTCAGATCTTCGAGGCCGCTATCGCCCAGACCGGCACCACAGAAAAAGTCCTTACTCAGCTTGGGGAGACGGATTTCGAGAAGATCTATCTATACCCGAATTCACACGCCGGGTACTATCCGGGTGCCAAATACATTGCGATGAAAGTCATTTTTAGGAAGTCCGACGGACGCCTGCTTGGTGCACAGGTGCTCGGCGAGGATGGTGTACCCAAGCGGATCGATTCCTTTGCTATGGCGATCCAGATGGGCTGTACGATTTACGACCTGGAAGAGGCCGAGCTTAGCTACGCACCCCCGTTTGGAAGCGCGAAGGACCCCGTCAACTTTGCGGGGATGGTGGCAGCTGATACCCTGCGCGGCGATATGCCGCTGTGCCATTGGAATTCAGTAGACAGCGGGTTCTTGCTCGATGTACGCAATCCTGCGGAACTTGCCGTGGAGACTGTTCCGGGGGCAATCAACATCCCGTTGCCGCAGCTACGGGCACGCCTGGATGAGCTGCCTCGTGACAGAGAGATTCTTATCATTTGCCGCTCCGGACAACGCGCTTACTACGCGACGCGCATCCTGTTGCAGAACGGGTTCAAAGCGCAGACCCTGGCTGGGGGCATGCTGTCACGCTCGATGCTGATATCAAGTTGACTGGTAGAGGGAGAATTTTAGAATGAAAGCTATTACAGTAGAACCAAAAAATCCCGGAACAGCCCGATATGAGGATTTTCCAGAGCCGGATGTAAGCGAGGGCTCGGTGCTGGTCGAAGCGATCGCGGTCGGTGTGTGCGGGACAGACGTTGAGATTGTCGAGGGGAAATACGGCTGGGCTCCACCGGGTGCCTCGCGCCTGGTGCTGGGGCATGAATCCCTCGGCCGCGTGATTGATCCTGGTGCAAGCAAATCCCTAAAAAAAGGTGATCTGGTGGTCGGGATCGTCCGCCGCCCAGATCCTGTTCCCTGCCCAAATTGTGCGGTGGGTGAGTGGGATATGTGCACCAACGGTCAATACACCGAGCGAGGCATCAAGGAGATCCATGGATTTATGTCAGAACGCTGGAGAACCGAACCCGAATATGCCATCAAGGTGGACCCATCCCTGGGAATCCTGGGTGTGCTGCTCGAGCCAATGACGGTGATCACGAAGGCGCTGGAACAGGTGCTCATGGTCGGACAACGTGCCTACTGGGAACCCAAGACCGCTCTGGTAACTGGCGCGGGACCGATCGGCCTTCTGGCAGCTCTCCGCTTGAGTATGAGAAATCTTGAAGTCCATGTTCTTGACCGTGCGATAACCGGACCGAAACCAGGACTTGTGCGCGATCTGGGTGCGACTTATCACACCGATAGCGTAATGGATCTTGGGTTTACTCCCGACATTATCATCGAATGTACGGGTGTGGGAGCCGTGATCGCAGACTCGATCAAAAAGATTAACGCTGGAGGAATTATTTGCCTCACAGGGATCGGAACTGGGGGTGCCCTGGGCGGAGCTACAGCAGACTTTGCCGCTGCAGCAGTCTTGAAGAACAATGTAATTGTCGGCAGTGTCAATGCGAATAAGCGTCATTGGTATAGAGCCGGTGAAAATCTGGCGCACAGCGATCGTGAGTGGTTGAGCAGATTGATCACGCGGCGTGAAAAGCCGGATAATTTCAAACATGCACTGGAGAGAGAACCTGACGATGTCAAGGTGATCATCCAGTTTAGTGAGGCCTGATGACTAAATCGAATGAAGGAAAGTTCCCTATGCAAAGTGGCACCGGCACATTGAACGATGACTTATCGGGAGACTGGATCGATATCTCGGTACCAATCTACACGGGCATGGTGCATTGGCCCGACAACCCACCCGTGCGCATCGAGCGGATGCAGGATCTTTCGCGTGGCGATGCTGCCAACGTGTCCAAGATAGAGCTGGGTGCGCATACCGGCACACACATGGATGCGCCGCGGCATTTCCTTGCGGATGGTGCAGGGCTCGATGAAATGCCCCTCGACGCCAGTATTGGCAAGGCGCGTGTGATTAACATCGAGCACCCTCAGGCGATTCATCCCGCAGAGCTCGAGCCGCATAACCTGCAAGCCGGGGAGCGTATCCTGTTTCACACTCGAAACTCTGAGCGTTGCTGGAAAGACGAGCGGTTTGTTGAGGATTTTGTTTATATCAGCGCGGCAGCCGCCCAATACCTTGTCGATCGGCAGGTCCGCACGATCGGGATTGATTACCTCTCAGTCGGTGGCTATGTGTTCGACGGTGTCGAAACCCATCAAATCCTGCTCAGTGCTGGGATCTGGCTTATTGAAGGGCTCAATCTGTCTGCGGTGAAACCTGGAATTTATGAACTGGTTTGTCTGCCACTTCGAGTTGCCGGAGCGGATGGTGCTCCAGCGCGGGCTATTCTGCGCCCAAGCAGGTAATTAGAAGAACAACCTGATGCTGTAATGAACGATTTTGGTATCAAAAGCTAAAGGCGAATAGATCAGGAGCTCGACAAGCTCAATGCGGACGAGGAAAAGCGTCCATCCATCTGATAGTGATAAAGAGATAAAGCAAAGATAAGAAGATTTTTTCCCCTTTTGATAAATCCAAGATTTTATTCGAGTTTTTGAAAGGAGAAGATTAAATGGCTAAGGATAAAAGTAAAAAGAAGTTTAGCTTTCCATCCGCATTCACGATCTTGTTCCTGTTGCTGATCGTGATTGCACTCGCCACCTGGATCGTCCCAGCGGGCTCGTACGACTATGATGCAGAAGGTTCACCAATACCTGGCACCTACCACGAAGTGGAGCCAAACCCGCAGGCATTGCTTTCCAGCGCGTTAAAAGGACCGATTTCGGGCATGTATGGTATCCAGGATGACACCGGCAACGTAGATGTATGGAACTACGGCGAGCTGTTTGGCGCCATCGACGTTGCCATGTTTGTGCTCATCATCGGTGGGTTTTTAGGCGTAACGATGAAGACCGGGGCGATCAACTCGGGGATCGCCTGGGTGGTGAGCATCCTCAAGGGCAAGGAGAAATGGTTATTCCCCATCCTGATGGTCATTTTTGCCATTGGGGGTACCTCCTACGGCATGGCAGAAGAGACGCTTGCCTTTTATGCCCTGATCATCACGGTAATGCTGGCTGCTGGATATGACGGCTTAAGTGCCGGTGCCTTGATCCTGTTAGGTGCAGGGATTGGCGTCCTGGGTTCCACTGTCAACCCCTTTGCCACAGGCATTGCCTCCGGTTTCGCCGGCACCACCCTCAGCGATGGTTTGATTGGGCGAATAGTGCTGCTGGTGGTTGGCACAGCTATCGGCATCTTCTTCGTAATGCGCTACGCAGAGAAGGTGAAGAAAGACCCAACCAAATCCCTGATCTACGACATGAAAGCCGAAAACGAGAAACAGTTCATGTCTGGTAAGGGTGAGGGTACCGATTTCGGGAAGTTCACCTCCCGGCATAAAGTCATCCTGCTGTTCTTCTTCCTGGCTTTTGTGGTAATGGTATACGGCGTGATCCCCTGGGAAGACCTGGGTCTTGCCATCCCCACCTGGTGGTGGTGGTTCCCGGAGATGACGGCCAACTTCCTTTTCTTTGGCATCCTGATCGGCATCATCGGGAAGCTGTCGGAGAAGGACCTGGTAAACACCTTTGTCGATGGCGCTAAGGACATGCTGGGTGTGGCACTGATCATCGGTGTGGCTCGCGGTATCACCGTGATCATGAACAATGGTCTGATCACTGATACGGTGCTGTATTGGGCTGAACAGGCAGTTGCGGGGCTGAGCAGCGTGGGTTTCATCGTTGTCACCTACCTGCTTTACTTGCCACTTTCGTTCCTGATCCCCTCAAGTTCTGGCCTGGCTACCGTTTCCATGCCGATCATGGCTCCCCTGGCTGATTTCGCAGGTGTTAATCCTGCACTGGTTGTGACTGCATACCAGGCTGCCAATGGCCTGGTGAACCTGATCACCCCCACTTCGGCGGTGGTCATGGGTGGATTGGCTATTGCCCGGGTTGGCTATGGTGTTTGGTTGAAGTTTGTAGCCATCCTGCTGGCTTTGCTCGTCGTGCTCTCAATTATTGTGTTAGCCGGTGGAGTACTGCTCTCACCATAGATATTCTACAGCTATCCACGGCCGCTTATCTGCCGGTTAATTGAGCATTAAAAATAATACAAAAAGACTATTGTTAGTAAAAGGAGATAAATAAAATGGCATTCAATTTACGCAACCGGAACTTTTTAAAAGAGCTAGACTTCACACCCGATGAGCTAAAATTCCTGCTCAAACTATCTGCTGACCTCAAAGCAGCCAAATATGGCGGATATGAGAAACCGACGCTTACGGGTAAGAATATCGCCCTGATCTTTGAAAAAACCTCTACCCGTACGCGCTGTGCTTTCGAAGTAGCTGCCTATGACCAGGGAGCTCACGTCACTTACCTAGGGCCGACCGGCTCACAAATCGGCCATAAAGAGTCGATGAAGGATACGGCTCGCGTGCTTGGGCGGATGTACGACGCTATTGAGTACCGTGGTTTCGGGCAGGAGCTGGTGGAGATCTTAGGAAAGTACGCCGGTGTGCCGGTGTGGAACGGCTTGACAGATGAGTTCCATCCCACCCAAATGTTGTGCGATATGCTTACCATGCTAGAGCACAGCGATAAACATCTGAGTGAGATTGCCTATTGTTACCTGGGGGATGCGCGCAACAACATGGGCAACTCCCTGATGGTGACCGGCTGCAAGCTGGGTATGGATGTGCGCCTGTGCGCTCCTAAGGAGCTATGGCCAGCCGATGACCTGGTGGATACCTGCAAAAAGATCGCCAAAGAGACCGGCGCTCGCCTGACGATCACAGAAAGTGTCGAAGAGGGAGTGAAAGGTGTGGATTACCTGTACACCGATGTGTGGGTCTCAATGGGTGAAGCCAAGGAAGTTTGGGATGAGCGAATCAAGCTGCTCAAGCCCTACCAGATCAACATGGATGTGGTCAAGAAGACTGGAAATCCAAAAGTCATGTTCATGCATTGCCTGCCTGCTTTCCATAATCGAGAGACCAAGGTCGGTGCAGATATCTACGAAAAGACCGGATTGGATGCGTTGGAAGTGACTGAAGAAGTATTTGAGTCTGAACGGTCGATCGTATTTGCACAGGCGGAAAATCGCATGCACACCATCAAGGCGATCATGGTCGCCACTTTGGGCGATTGAATTTGTCAAGCGAGACTTTGTGTTCGTTGTGGGCAATTCCCTGATGAACACAAAGCTAAAATCAAAAATATTGGGTTCGTTCGGAGATAGGTCATGGTAAGAATTGCCGGTTCCCATTTTGCCTCCCAGTATGAACTACATAGATGTTCTTCGGCGAGCATAATGAGGAACCCGGTTTACAATGCGGTTATCAGGGTTCAATTTTATTGCCAACAATTGTAGGTTTTGAACTTTGCAGAAATGATAATTAATATAGAAAGGAGAAATGTATGAGAATCGTTGTAGCATTAGGCGGAAATGCTTTGCTTAAGCGGGGTGAGCCTATGACCCACGACGTTCAACGCGCCAATATCAGGGTTGCGGCAAAAGCTATCGCTCCCGTAGCTCAACAACACCAGGTAGTGCTGGCGCATGGTAATGGGCCTCAGGTGGGTCTGTTGGCCCTCCAGGCTTCAGCCTATAAAGAAGTAGAGGCATACCCCTTGGATGTGCTTGGAGCCCAAACGGAGGGGATGATCGGATACATGATTGAGCAGGAGTTAGGTAATCTTCTGCCTTTTGAGGTGCCATTTGCCACCATCCTCACGATGGTCGAGGTTGATCCGAATGACCCTGCATTTCAAAACCCGACCAAATTTGTTGGTCCGGTATACACGCAGGCAGAAGCTGACCATCTAAAAGCTGAGAAAGGTTGGGTTTTTAAACAGGACGGTGTGATGTGGCGCCGGGTTGTCCCATCTCCGCTGCCCAAACGGATATTTGAGATCCGACCGGTTCAATGGTTACTGGAGCATGGCACGCTTGTGATCTGCGCCGGAGGAGGTGGGATTCCTACCATGTATGAGGCGGGGAAGCAGCGCTGGCTGACGGGTATTGAAGCTGTGATCGATAAAGACCTGGCGTCGGAGCTGCTGGCGCGTGAATTGAATGCTGACTTGTTTGTTATCGCCACTGATGTGGACGGGGTTTACCTGGATTGGGGCAAACCTGAGCAACGCAGGCTGGGTAAGGTAACGATCCAGGAGTTGAAAGCCCATCCATTCCCGGCTGGTTCAATGGGACCAAAGGTAGCTGCAGCCATCCAATTCGTCGAGGAGACTGGTAAACGCGCCGCGATCGGTTCCCTCCAGGATATCGAGAAGATTGTAGCCGGTGAAGCTGGGACGAATGTCTATCCATAACTAACAATGATCAAATCGTTCAATGATTGATAATATGAAAAAATCAATTTAATCGCAAAAAGAAGGAGTAAATGAATATGAACAATGAATTTGGTGTAAATTCAGAAGTAGGTAAGCTGCGCAAGGTGATCGTTCATCGGCCGGAACTCAGCTTGAAGCGCCTGACCCCCACCAACCATGACGATCTCCTGTTCGATGATGTATTGTGGGTAGAGCGTGCTCAATGGGAACATGACCAATTTGTCAAGGCCATGCGTGACCGTGGCATCGAGGTCTATTATCATGTTGAGTTGCTCGGTGAAGCCCTGGCAGCCTCTGAGGAAGCCAAGAAAAACGTGGTGGAAATGGTGGCTTCCGAGTACACCGTAGGCTGGTCATTAGTTGATGAGGTCAGGAATCACTTGATGAGTTTGAAGCCTGATGAACTTGCCAAGCACCTGGTGGGCGGTTTAACCGTGGGCGAAATGGTGGATCATGGCTTCGACCTGGGAAAGTACAGCCAGATTTCTCTGCTGGGCGCAGCAGTGAAGGAAGATTTGAGCTACTTCGTTATTCCTCCCGTCCCGAACTCCCTTTTCCAGCGCGACCCATCCTGCTGGATCTACAACGGTGTGACAGTCAACCCGATGTACTGGCCAGCTCGTCGGCGAGAATCGCTTAACATGCTCACCATTTACCGCTACCACCCCATGTTCCAGGCAGCTAAGTTCAATTTCTGGTACCCCCAGCAAACCGGAGACCAAGGCTTCAACATCCAGGATTTCGGCCGGTCTTCGTTGGAAGGCGGCGATGTGCAGCCAATCGGCAATGGCACAGTGGCAATCGGGATGAGCGAGCGCACACAAGGAAGGATGATCGAGCTGGTTGCAAAGACCCTCTTTGAAAACGGCGGTGCTGAGCGGGTGATCGCAGCAGTGATGACCAAGGATCGTGCCCACATGCACCTGGATACCGTCTTCACTTTATTGGACCGGGATATTGCTACTGCCTTCCCCAAGGTGGTCAATAACATCCGCGCCATCAGCTTACGCCCAGGCAAGAAACCGGGTGACTTCCACATAACCGAGGAAAAGAGTTTTGTGGATGCAGTAGCCGATGCGCTTAAGATTAAGAAGCTCACTCTTGTTGAAACCGGCGGCGATGAATACCAGGCGCAGCGCGAGCAGTGGGATGATGCCAACAACACGGTGGCTCTGGAGCCCGGTGTGGTTGTCTCATATGAGCGCAATACGTTCACGATCAACAAGATGCGTCAGGCGGGTATTGAGGTCGTTACAATCGCAGGCTTTGAGCTCGGTAAGGGTCGTGGTGGTGGGCACTGTATGACATGCCCGTTTGTACGGGATGGAATTTAAATAAAATATAAGGAGGATCCATGAAGAACATTTGGCGCTGGATCATCGGGATTATTGTAGGCCTGGTCATTATCGGGCTTACACTTACTGTCAGGTCAAATCGCCAGGCGTATCATATCGCCAGAGGAGCGATTGAAAATCGCACTGCACTGACCCAAGACCGCATCGATGCTGCCACTCAATTAGCGATGACCTCTGTCGACGTGGCTCTCAAGCTTTCGGCTGACCTGCCCTCACAGCAGGCGCAAGCTGACCTGATCAAACAGGATATCGAGGAGATCAGCAATCGATTGAGCGAGGCTGCTAATCTACGCGGTGATTTAGCGGTTGAAAAACTGGATCAAGCCATTGCCCAATTCAACACCACCCTCGATGCAGTGGATCAGGCTGCCCAGGAAGCGGATACCCCAGCGGTCAAGGCGATCTTTGACCGAATCTACGGCGTTCTACTCGCCACACAAGAGCAGTTGACCAACTTCTTGTTAACCGCTGGGCAAAAATAGAGTCGTATCACATGCTAAGGGTGACATGCATTCATCATTAGCATGCATTCGACCAGTTTTAATGTGAAAGGAGAGAGAAAGGTATGCTTTCAGCCATTTTCTGGAGTGGGCTTGCCATTGCTGCGCTGCTGATCGTTTTTTTTGCCGAACACAGGTTGTTCGACCGTAACAGCGATTTAGTCATGGTTTTAGCATCGAGGCGACATTAACAATACCGGTCAAGATGATGATGCCAGATAGTTTTGAATGCTGTAATGAGCTGATAACAATCTTACCAACAAAGGGATTATTAGAAGCCTCATTGCCGTTGCGTCTGTAGTGGGATTTTGGGTTTCATCACCCAGTACTTGTAACCGGCACCAAGGAAAAAATCACTGATAGAACCACGGATAAAAAAACGAATCAATATTAGAAAGGAGAGGCACATGGCTAAGGAAAAAGGGAAGAAGAAAGGTAAGAAAGGTAAGGGCAAGGGTAAGACAGAGGTAATCGGCTCTCCGGTTGTTCCTGGAATGGGAGCTCCTTTGGTTGCAGAAGCAGCTGCTGGTGGACCTCCTCCACCGTTGACCAAAAAAGAGTTCGAGAAGGAGATGGAAAAGCTCCAGGTGGAGCTGGTGAAGCTGCAAGAGTGGGTTAAAGCAACTGGCGCAAAGATTTGCGTGTTGTTTGAAGGTCGCGACACGGCCGGTAAAGGCGGTGTGATCAGACGTATCACTGAACGGGTCAGCCCGCGGGTTTTCCGCGTAGTAGCACTCTCCTCACCCACGGATCGGGAAAAATCGCAGATGTACTTCCAGCGTTATATGCCCCATCTGCCGGCTGCAGGCGAGGTTGTGCTCTTCGATCGCAGCTGGTACAACCGGGCTGGTGTCGAGCGCGTGATGGGCTTTGCCACCAAGGAACAGGTGGAGAACATGCTGAAGATGACCCCCCTAGTTGAGAGGGCCATCATTAACTCCGGCATCTACCTGATCAAGTACTGGCTTGAAGTGGATATGGATGAACAGGCCAAGCAATTCCACGAGCGCAATGAAGATTATCGCAAGATCTGGAAGCTCAGCCCGATGGATGTACAAGCCCAAGCACGCTGGTACGATTACTCGAAGGCACGCGACGCGATGTTTACTGCCACCGATACTGTGGAATGTCCGTGGTATGTAGTCCCATCAAATGATCAGCGCCGGGCACGCCTGAACTGCATCACGCACTTCCTCAGCTTGATCCCCTATGAAGAGGTGAAACGTGAGCCGATCAAGTTCCCCAAGCGTCAGGCGAAGGGCGACTATGAAGAGCCGAACTATCCCTTTCACTACGTTCCACAGAAATATTAAAAAGGAGGTAAGACAGAATGACAGATTCGATGGATAAAACAAAATTTTACACCCTGTCGACTGAAGATGTCGCTAAACAACTTCAAGTCGACCCGGCCAAAGGCCTGAGCTCAGACGAGGCAAAATCTCGCCTGGGGAAGTACGGCCCCAACAAGCTGGCTGAGAAGAAGAAAAAGTCAGGCTTGCAAGCCTTTTTGGAGCAATATCAAGACCTGATGCAGTTTGTGCTGCTCGGTGCAGCCATCATCAACCAGCTCTTCACCCATGAATGGGGCACCACACTGGTGTTGGTCGGTTTGACCGTCTTTAATGCCATCCTGGGGATGCGCGGCGAGGCTAAAGCTGAGGCCAGCCTGGCTGCCCTATCGGAGACGATGAAGAGCATCGCGCGCGTGCGTCGGAATGGGCAGGCAGTCGAGATCAACGCCGAGGAGCTGGTGCCGGGTGATATCGTGCTGATGGAAGCGGGCAACCGCGTCCCAGCCGATGGTCGCCTTTTTGTGACTGCCACCCTTGAGATCGAGGAAGCTGCCCTGACCGGAGAGAGTGTCGCCTCGTCAAAAGACACCGAAACCATCGCCAAAGCCGATGCCCCCCTGGGCGACCGCCACTGCATGGCTTATATGAACACATCAGTCACGCGTGGACGGGCCGAAATGATCGTCACCACCACCGGGATGGGCACCGAGATGGGCAATATCGCTGACCTGCTTAATAAGACTGAGGCGGATAAAACGCCCTTGCAGAAGCAGCTTGACCGTCTGACTGTGATCATTGCCTCCCTGGCGGGTCTGGCGTTCATAATCATGGTAATCCTGGGTAAGCGTAATGGACAGTCGCTGGATGCCATCTTTATCGCTGGCATCGCCTTGGCCATCTCTGCCATCCCGACTGGTTTACCGGCTGTGGTGACAACCATGTATTCCATGGGCACGCGCCAGTTAGCTGCCCTGGGAGCGATCGTTAAGCGCCTGCCATCCGTGGAAACGCTTGGGTCAGTATCAGCGATCTGCTCTGACAAGACCGGTACCCTGACCCTGAACAAGATGACGTCGCGTGAGTTCACCATCCCCGGCCAAAATCGCTTCATAGTGACCGGCGAAGGCTATGGGACTCAGGGCGAGTATAAACTGGCGACTGGGATTGCTGATCTGCAGCCCTGGCAGAAGAACACGCTAACCTATAGCACTGAAGGCAAGCTGTTGAGCGCCGGTGGTGCCAAGGTCGATCTCGAACAGATCCTGCTGCCCATGGCGTTGTGCGCTGATGCCCGTCTCGACGACAGCGGAGCACTGATCGGCGACCCCACCGAAGGAGCGCTGATCGTGCTGGCGGAAAAGGGTGGCATCAGCGTGGACGGTTCCCGTCAAATGTATCCGCGTGTGGCCGAAGTTCCGTTTGACTCTGACTATAAGTTCATGGCTACGTTCCACAACATGACCGATGAAAAAGGCAAGAAAGTAGTACGTGCATTCGTCAAGGGTGCACCAGACGTGTTGATTGCCCGCAGCAGCTCCTACTGGTTGCCAGGTGGTGACTTTGAGCTAACTACAGAAGATAAACGGCCACTCGCCCTCGAAGAGAACGAGCGTATGGCGAAAGCCGGTGAACGTGTGATGGTAGTAGCCCGCAAAGACTTCGATCCGCAAACCTTCGATTCCAAGGCCAAGTTGATCGACTTGATGAACGACCTCACCATGTTGGCAATGGTCGGAATTGTCGACCCACCCCGAAATGAAGCCAAAGATGCGATCGCGAAGTGCCACAGTGCTGGGATCCAGGTGCGTATGATCACCGGTGACCATGCGGTGACGGCTGCTGCCATTGGCCGCGAGCTGGGCATCACCGGAACGGCCCTCACTGGCGCAGAGTTCGCTGCCATGCCAGATGATGAACTAAAGAGCAAGCTGCCCGAAATCGGTGTGGTAGCCCGTGTTGCTCCGCAAGACAAGATCCGCCTGGTAACCATGCTACAGCAGCTGGATAACATCGTGGCCATGACCGGAGATGGCGTGAATGACGCGCCCGCACTCAAGAAAGCTGACATCGGCGTGGCGATGGGTATCACCGGCACCGAGGTCTCGAAAGGCGCGGCAGTGATGATCCTGACCGACGACAACTTTGCCACGATCGTCAAAGCGGTAGAGTTTGGACGGGCCATCTACAACAACCTGTTCAACTTTGTCCGGTTCCAGATGGAATCGCTGGTGGCGTTCATTATCTCCTACCTGCTGGCTGCGTTCTATTTCGTCCTGGGGGGAACACCGTTCACGGCATTCGTTGTCTTGTGGATTAACTTCCTCGTCCAGATCCCGGTGGCTTTGGCGCTGGGGTTTGACGACCCGGCGCCTGACCTGATGGAGCACAAGCCTCGACCTTTGAAGCAACCCATCCTTACAGGAACACAATGGGTACGCATTGCTTTCATTGGTTTACTAATGTCGATTGGCACAATCGCTCTAGAAAGATATTATGAGCCTTCGGGTGCATCAATCGCTGCATCGATGGGCTTTGTCTTCTTCTCGTTGTCAGTTATCGTGCTTGCTCTGAGCGCACGCAGTGAGACTGAAAGTGCATTCAACCGCGAGGTGCTGAAGAATCGACATCAGCTAATGCTCTATGGAATTTCATTGCTGATGGTGCTTTTACCGCTCAACCTGGATTTTCTCAAGAATTTCCTGGGTTTGACCAATCTATCCACAAATCAGGTGCTCATCTGCCTCGGGTTTGCCTTCATCCTGCTGCTTGTGGATGAGGTGATCAAGTTTTTCCTTCGCCGGAGTCGAAAGTAGGCTTCGCAACCAGTCGAGCTGAATGGACCAGGGAACATTCCTGCCTAATGATCTTAATCAATCCAAGCCCAAACTGGTCTCCGCCGGAATGGGCTTGGAGAATATAAGGTTGCTATGCTTGAGGTGGATGAGGACAAGAACCCGAGCGTCTGGAGTGTAGATTAATGGTTAAGGAATCGCGCGTTGATCGACTAACTCGGTATTTACCCATCGTCGATTGGCTACCTCATTACAAGCCAGAATGGCTGCGCTTCGATATCATAGCTGCACTATCTGTGTGGGCGTTGCTCGTTCCTCAAAGCATCGCTTATGGATCAATCGCCGGGGTTCCACTCCAATTTGGCTTATATGCTGCTCTGGGGGCTCTAGTTGGCTATGCCCTGTTTGGCACAGCCGGGCAAGTCATTGGTTGGGAAGAGCGTTTTTCTCGATTCGTCCTTTTAAGCTATTGGTTGCCGCACCCACAGGGGGTGTAATATTCGAGCCGCTCCACACTCGCTTCGCTCGGTGCAGGCACGCTCACTTCGCTCGGTGCAGGCACGCTCACTTTTTGTTTAATCCTGATTGGTTGCCGCACCCACAGGGGGTGTAATATTCGAGCTGCTCCACGCTCACTTCGTTCGGTGCAGGCACACTCGCTTCGCTCGGTGCAGGCACGCTCACTTTTTGTTTAATCATGATTGGTTGCCGCACCCACAGGGGGTGTAATATTCGAGCCGCTCCACACTCGCTTCACTCGGTGCAGGCACGCTCGCTTCGCTCGGTGCAGGCACGCTCACTTTTTGTTTAATCCTGATTGGTTGACGCACCCACAGGGGGTATGGGATCCGAGTTTGTTCGCTAAGGAACCATTCTTTATAGACGGATAATCGTGCTGTCGTACATATTTTCCATGAAAGGGTAAAATTACCTGACGGAAGGTATATTGCTTCTAGAATTAATCAGCCGCTCAATCCAGGTTTCCTGGTCACCAGGTCATGGGTTTAAATACTGTGAAGGAATCTATATGATAGATCAACCATTAAGTCCGATCTTTATCGGTGACACAGCTCAAAACCACCCAGGGCGAAGCGTCTTGGGGGAATATGTGGTCATGTTTGGCGAAAAATTTTACAAAATCCAAAATTATGATGCCATGGAACCGTTTTTTATGAGCATCGTGAGCAGCTCAAATCACTGGTTGTATATATCATCGACCGGTGGGCTTTCAGCTGGTCGGGTAAGCGCTGAACAAGCGCTATTTCCCTACTACACCGAGGATAAGCTGACTGAAAACTATGAGCACACAGGAAACAAAGCGCTTCTATTGGTCAGACACAACCTGAAGACGAGCCTGTGGGAACCGTTTTCTGAAAGAGGTCAGGGTAGTTACCACATCGAACGGAATATTTATAAGAATGAAAAAGGTACCACGGTCATTTTTGAAGAAGTAAACTTCTCATTAGGGGTGACTTATTCTTTTTCCTGGCGAACCAGTGATACCTTTGGTTTCATCAAGACAAGCTGGTTGCGAAATTCAGGCAAGGAACCCTGCCAGGTCGAGCTATTGGATGGCCTGCAAAATCTTCTGCCTGCCAATATTTCCGAGGTAACCCAGAACACGTTCAGCTGCCTGTTGGACGCATACAAACGAAGCGAACTCAACCCTGAAACCGGCTTGGCTATCTATACACTGAACTCAAAACTGACTGACCTAGCTGAGCCCAGCGAGTCTCTTTTGGCGACGACTGTGTTTCAGCTTGGTCTCGATCAGGCTGAGTACCTGCTTTCATCAGAACAGCTCAACCATTTCCGCGCTGGAATGGGTGTGCGAACCGAAACAGAAGTACGCGGACAACAGTGTGCTTATTTTGTCCATTCCGCGATTGATCTTGCTCCAAACATGGAGCGGACATGGCATCTGATCGCAGATGTCTGCCAGGACAGCGCTGCAATTGTTCATTTGTTAAAAAGTCTACGGTCAAATCGATCGGTCCTGCTTGATGACCTGGAAGGTGATATTGTCTCGAATAATACCGAGCTGGCGAGGGTGGTTGCCAGTGCGGATGGTGTGCAAGTTTCCAATCATCAAGCTCACTGTGTTCATCACTTTGCGAATGTGATGTTCAATGGGATGCGCGGCGGCATATTTGCTGACCAATACCGCGTGAACACTGTCGATTTCAGAGATTTTGTCTCCATTCGTAACCGAACAGTTATTGATGGAAATGCAGTCTTCTTTTCTGAGTTACCTAAAGAGATAAACATCTCTGACCTTCAAGCCCAGGCAGAGCAGAGTGGCAACGCAGATCTGATTCGCTTGAGTTATGCCTACCTGCCGCTGTCATTCAGCCGTCGGCATGGTGACCCCAGTCGTCCCTGGAATCGGTTTAGCATCAACATTAAAAAAGACGATGGCTCCAGAAAGCTAGACTACGAAGGCAACTGGCGCGATATTTTTCAGAACTGGGAAGCGCTTGCCTACTCTTATCCCCAGTACGTTGAAAATATGATCTGTGTATTCCTGAATGCGACCACTGTAGATGGGTACAACCCTTATCGAATCAACCGGCAAGGATTGGAATGGGAACTTCCACAACCCAATAACCCCTGGGCGAATATTGGTTACTGGAGCGACCATCAGATCATTTATCTGCAAAAATTGATGGAAATCAGCATCCGGGTGAATCCGGGAAGACTGCAGGCATTTCTTAACCGACCGTTGTTCAGTTATGCCAATATCCCCTACCATCTCAAACTGTATCCTGATCTGTTGAGGGATCCGTTCAATACCATCGCCTTCGACTGGGAGCTGGAACGCGAAATTGAGCTTCGGGTACAAGACCGCGGGACGGATGGTAAGCTGGTTTATGCACACAATGGGCAGATATTACACGTCAATCTCGCTGAAAAACTGCTCACGTTGTTGGGGGCTAAATTGGTGAATTTTGTCCCCGAAGGCGGCATTTGGATGAATACCCAACGCCCGGAGTGGAATGATGCCAACAATGCCCTGGTGGGTAAAGGGTTATCGGTAGTCACCCTGTGTTATCTACGGCGGTTCATCGGTTTTTTCAAGCAATTGGTGGAGCAAAGTGATATTAATGAGGTCCAAATAAGTGTCGAAGTCCACGAGCTTTATTCACAGGTAGCTAAGACCCTGACCCAATTCCGCAGTGCATTAAAGGATTCTTTCACTGATGAAGAAAGACGCATCATGATGGATGCGTTGGGTCAGTCGGGTAGTGATTATCGATGGAATTATTATGCCCACGGTTTCTCAGAAGATTCGATCCGATTACCGGTCAGTGAGATGGTTGTTTTTCTAGACCTGGCGCTGCAATATGTCGACCATTCATTACGGTCCAATAAACGCAGCGACAACATGGTTCACGCTTACAACATCCTCCATCTGCGTGAAAATCGGGCCTCCATCAGCCATCTTTATGAAATGTTGGAAGGTCAGGTAGCCATCCTATCTTCTGGGCTGTTAACAGGCGAAGAGTCATTGGCGCTTCTGGTGAGCATGAAGCACAGTCAACTTTATGAGCCTAACCAACACAGTTACATACTCTATCCAGACCGGGTGCTGCCGGGTTTTCTTGAAAAAAATTGTCTCTCACCAGCCGAGGTCAGTGACCTGGTGCTCTTGGATGAATTGGTCAAGGCGCAGGATAAGACATTGATCACCAGGGATGAAGACGGCAACTATCACTTCAGTGGACAAATTCATAACCTGAAAGATGTGACCCGCACCCTCAATGAGCTAAAACTCAACCCAAAATATGCCGATATGGTACAGAATGAGTTTGCACAGATTGAGCTGCTGTTTGAAAACACATTTCATCATGATGAGTTTACCGGACGTTCTGGGACCTTTTTTGCCTACGAGGGACTGGGTAGTATTTACTGGCACATGGTGTCTAAACTCTTGTTGGCTGTGCAGGAAACGATTTACGCATGCGGGGCGAGCCGTCTGCCGGTGCTTTAATCGAGCTCTACGCTGATATCCGCAAGGGGCAATGTTTCAATAAGACGCCTGCTGAATACGGCGCTTTTCCGACCGACCCGTATTCACATACACCCAAGGGGCGCGGAGCCAGGCAACCGGGGATGACCGGAGCGGTGAAAGAAGAAATCATCACACGGCAGACTGAGCTTGGCTTATCCATCGAAAACGGTCAGCTGGGGTTTGATTTCCTGCTGCTCGACAGGCGAGAATTTCTTACCGCTCCTTCGGTATATACTTCCTGGAGTGTTGATGGGCAGCAACTGCAAATTGAATTGAAGGCGGGTTCTCTCGCTTATTCAATCTGTCAGGTCCCGGTGATCCTCCAGGCTTCAAGCCAGAATTCCATCGAGATCCATTTTACCGATGGCGGTGTCCAGCAGGTCAATGGTCATATCCTCGATTCGGTAACCAGCCGCCATATTTTTCGCAGGGATGGGTCCGTCCATCATTTGTGCATTTACCTGACAACTTGACATCGAGAAGGAAATGGCGGACTGTGGCAGAGATGATTTACTTATAATCTGCCATTATTTTTAAATAATATGCTAGAATAAAATTACATGGCGAGCGAACTTTTCTGAATATAAGCGGTTAATCACAATAGGTTGCAATAAATCCACTATTGGTAGAATAGAATAATAGGCACAGCTCAGTGGAATGTGTGCTCGGGAGGGACGCTTATGACAAAAATGGCGATCCGGGGGATTTCATTGAATGTGAAAGTCATGGGGAAAGGTTATCCCATTGTTTTAATGCATGGCGGTCCGGGTGCTGACCTCTATACCTTGATGGCATTCAAGCGGTTATCCAATCAATTCACCCTGGTGTTCTATGACCACCGTTGTAACGGTCGTTCAATGGGAGCCGAACTCACCTCCTTGACGATGGAGAACCTCACCGCCGATGCTGATGCCCTCCGCCAGGCGTTGGGTTTCGAAAAGTGGGCGGTGCTCGGGCATTCCTTTGGTGGAAATGTGGCCCTCGAGTATGCACTGCGTTATCCCAAAAACCTGTCCCACCTGGTGCTGATGGATTCGGGTGCAGACCACAACTGGGCACAGCAGAATGCTTCGCAAGAATTGGCCAAACGTGGGTTCGACCCGGAGATGGTGGAACTATGCCGGCGTTACTTCAATGGGCAGATTGAGCCCAAGGAAATGTTCCCTTCCCTGATGAAACTGTCTACAGCCTACAACCCTTATACCAACCTGTCGCAGCTCCCGCAGATGCTTTTCTGGGGAGTACGAACAAAGCTGCAGCCCGAGACATTCGTCTATAGTGAAAACCACTTTCTCAAGGGGTGGACGGTGATGGACCGCCTCGGTGAGATTAATGTTCCTACCCTGGTGATAGCAGGTCGGCAGGACTTTATCTATCCGCCTGAATCACAGGAAGAGCTTGCCGCAGGAATCCCCAATGCGCGCTTGGTGCTCATCGATCGTGCCGGGCATAATCCCCATGATGAGCAGCCCGCCGAAACATTCAATGCGGTCAGGGACTTCATTTCTTCCACACCTCCCGGCTAAACCTGACCGATCGTTTTCTTGCAACAATGGACACTACGCCTGTCCAGAACCCAAAACCTATCACTCAGATCAGGTTCTCCCTGCAACCAGGTGTATATCAACTTTCTTGTAACTGTACCATTGATCGCCTCTCAGTTTTCTCTTGCTTTAGTCCAGGGAAGGATACACGATGAACAAGAAGAAACTCCTTTTCGTGTCGTTGGTCGTTTGGGGCGCGCTGGCTTTCTCCCGCCTGCTTTTCGCAAAATCTACCGTTGAAAGTCCGACCATCACCAACACTCCCTTTGATTCCATCGATGACTACATCGAAAAGCAGATGCACCGCCTTCACATCCCGGGTGCTTCGCTCGCCATCGTCGAGGGTAACCGGATTGTGCATCAGCGCGGATTCGGTCTTGCCCGCCCCGCTGGTGAAGCACCCACCCCACAGACACCCTTCTTTATCGGCTCGCTCACCAAATCCATCACCGCTTTGGCTGTGATGCAGCTGGTCGAGGCGGGGAAGGTGGAGCTGGATGCCCCGATCCAGCGTTACCTGCCCTGGTTCCGCGTGGCAGACCCAAAGGCGTCTGCGCAGATGACCGTGCGCCACCTGCTCAACCAGACGAGCGGTTTCTCCTTCATGGCCTCGCAGCTTATCCTGGCAGAGCTGGATAATCGCCCAGGCGCCACCGAACGCCAGGTGCGGGCTTTATCAAGGCTTAAAACCAATCCGGTTGGTGAGAAGTGGGCGTACTGCAACGTGAATTTCAATATTTTAGGGTTGATTATTGAAGTCGTCAGTGGTGAATCGTACGCCGATACCATTCAAAACCATATTTTTAACCCCCTGCAAATGAGCCACAGTTATTGTTCAAAGGCAATCGCACAACAGAATGGCCTGGCGATGGGTCATCGACACTGGTTCAGTCTGCCATTCCCTGCGCCTGATTTGTCTGTTCCGCTCGGTTCACTGCCGTCTGGCCAGTTAATCTCCTGCTCAGAAGACATTGCCCATTACCTGATCGCTCATCTCAACGGTGGGCGTTACGGTGAAGTGCAAGTTTTATCTAGTGAGGGCATCGACGAGCTGCACCGCGGGGTGGTGGAATGTCTCGCATTTGGCATCTCGACGGGAAGGTATGGCATGGGATGGTTCGAGAATGATATCGGTCCAACCAAAACCTATTCGCATGGCGGTAATGTGCCTGACTTTTCTGCTTTCATGGGGCTTATTCCAGAGCAGAACAGAGCTGTGGTGGTGCTGCTCAACGCCGACCCATACGGATTACCCATGATCACCGAGGAGTTCGGCATGGGTGTAACAGCCGTGCTCGCCGGTCAGCAGCCACCTCCTATCAAGCTGGAATTTATCCAATGGATGATGCGCTTCCTTCCGCTGATCCCCTTGCTACAGATTTTCGGAGTAGCTGCCACATTGCAAATGCTGCGGCATTGGGAGCAGGATCCGGCTCTCCGTTCCAGCACTGAACGCACCTGG
Organism: uncultured Chloroflexia bacterium; assembly: GCA_963726315.1. Classification (GTDB taxonomy): domain Bacteria; phylum Chloroflexota; class Anaerolineae; order Anaerolineales; family UBA4823; genus FEB-25. The sequence goes on from CAVSBZ010000001.1 coordinate 428,143, forward strand.
GGTCAGCATATCCTGCTTCCATTGATCCCGAATTTGTCATTGGCTGCACTCCTGGTGTTTCTGCAGTCCAGTGGACTGATCCGATTTTTACACCTGTTTATGCCAGACGTTGCCTGGATCGCCCGTATCAGCGGAGCTTTTGCGGGTGTTTGGGCGATTCTGCGTACTGGGCTGATCCTTCGGAGCTTAAGAAAGTATCAGTAGTGAGCTCACCTTTGGAGGCTATGGACCTATGAATTCAAATATCGGACCCTATCATGTCATCGATCTCCCCGTCGGGCGGCGTATTTGGCTGAACGCACTCAACCTTTCTGGACCAACACACTGGATGTACGGCTTGCTGGAAGTGGATGTGACCGTCGCCCAGCAGCTGATTACCAGGCACAAGGAACATACCGGTGAGCAGCTCTCATTCACCGGATTCCTGGTCTACTGCCTGGCGCAGGCTGTGGATGAGAATAAGGAAGTGCAGGCCTACTTAAAAGGCCGCGATAAGATCATCCAGTTCGATGATGTAAATGTTGGACTGATGATTGAACACAAAGCCGGGGAAAAGACTGCCCTGATGGGGCACAACCTGATGAGCGCCAATCATAAAACGTATCGCCAGATCCATGAGGAAATCCGTGCGGTGCAGTCAGCACCGACACCACCGAACCGAGGCATGCCTTCCTGGTTCCGTTCGGTCATGTTACTTCCGTGGCCTTTTTCAACCGTGGTTAAATCTTTGATGGGTATGGCCACACGCCGTGATCCGAGGATTCGCGTATCAGCCTCTGGCACTGTGGCTGTTACTGCCGTGGGGATGTTTGGCAAGGGACACAGCGGTTGGGGGATAGCTACAACACCAGTTTCCCTCAGCCTGGTGGTGGGAAGCATGGCCTGGAAGCCAGCAGTGCTCGATGGTCGCATCGTGCCGCGTGAGATGCTCAATGTGACGGTGATGTTCGACCACGATATTGTCGATGGGGCACCCGCCACGCGCTTCGTAAAGCGATTTGTGGAGCTGGTTGAGAGCGGATATGGGCTGGATAAGACGGTTGCAATCGAGGATGTTCCACTTGTGAAAGAAGAATTGGTACATGCCAGCTGAAAATACAACTCTGGACGGCGAGTATGCCTTGGAGCTGGTAAGGAAAATTTGCGCCGAGGTGGGTCCGGGCTTGCCAGGAACTCCACAAGAGCGCCAGCGCGCTGAGCTGATCAAGGACGAGTTAAAGACTCACCTGGGTGCAGACAATGTGGTCATTGAAGAATTCAGCGTAGCTCCCGATGCATTTTATAGTACTTACCCGGGAGCGCTCAGTATGCTTCTTGCTGTTGTGCTGAATATTACCGCCGGGCATTTCACGGGAATATCAACCTGGATTGCCTCGATCGCAGCTATGTTATTTGCTTTCCTGGCGCCATTGATGTTCATTCTCGAGTTCTATTTCTCGCTTGAGGTGTTTGATCCGTTATTCCCCAAGAAAACTTCTCTCAATGTCATCGGTAGTTTACACAAGCCTGAAGCCAGGGAAGTGAAACGCCTTCTCATTTTGAGTGGTCACCATGATAGTGCTCCGCAGAATACCTGGCTTCGCTATACTGGCATTGGATTTTATTTCCTTTCTGCGATCTATTTCATCGGAATGATTACATTGCTGGTCATGTGCCTCATCCAGCTGGCGGGTTTAGTCATTGGCAATGAGGCGGTGATGGCTTTTGGGACGATAGGATGGGTGTTGCTGGTTTTTCCGATCGTGCCAGCAATCATCTATGTCTTGCTTCTCAACCGGCGGGGGAAAGACGGAGGTCTTGTGCCTGGTGCGGCGGATAATCTCTCAGCATGTGCGGTTGTAACTTCAATGTGCAGGTTCCTGGTGGAAAATCCCGCTTCCATTCCAGATGGCACGGAGATTCGATTCATCACTTTCGGCAGTGAAGAGGCCGGCATACGTGGTTCGAGGCGGTACGTACAGCGCCATCTGGATGAGCTTAAACGTCTGGATGCACAGGTGCTGAATTATGAGATCGTCGCTTACCCAATCATCTCGATCCTCACCTCAGACGTAAATGGCACGGTAAAGAATTCCCCTGAGATGGTGAAAAGCGTGGTGGCTGCCGCTGAGCGCTCAGGGGTACCCTACAAGATTGGCGCTGCGTCCATTGGAGCAGGAGGTGACTCAGCTCCCTTTAGCCGGGTTGGACTAAAGGCTTTAACGCTGTTATCTTTCAAGGTACCCGAGCAGCAATTTGCTTTCTACCACCAGGATCGCGATACCCCTGAGGTCCTGTCCATCGAGCCGTTGTTAAATACGCTGAAGCTCACCCTCGAATGGATCCGCGGCCTCGAAGAGGATAATTGATGCTTCACAAGTGATAAGGAGAAAATTCTATGCTCGACAACGAAAAACTCACCGCCCTCCTCAACGCCTACCGCGGCGATATCATGGCTAAATGTCCCAAATCGTTATCCATCTGGCAAAAAAACCGCACCGTCATGCCGGCGGGAGTAGGCAGTATCTTCCGGCTGGCAGACCCCTTCCCCATGGTGGTGAAGCGGGCAAAAGGTGCCAGGTTATGGGACGCGGATGACAATGAATACCTTGATTGCATGCTGGGTTTCTCCACCATGATCCTCGGGAACGCACCGGAGGAGGTCGAAGAGGCGATTAAGCAGGCGCTGCCACGCGGGTCGCATTACGGACAATGCCACGAACACGAGTATGAATTTGCCAGGCTGTTTTGCGATATGGTGCCAGGCGTGGATAAGGTGACCTTCTGCAACTCAGGCACCGAGGCAACCATGTACGCCCTCCGCCTGGCACGTGCCACGACAGGGCGACCCCTGGTGGCAAAATTCGAGGGTGGATATCACGGAACCCACGATCTGCTGGCGGTTAGCTTCGGCCGGCCTGGTCCGAACCTCGACCAGCACGGACCCATCGAGGACCCGGCAGCAATCCCCGAGAGCCCGGGTCTGGCTGAAGGAGCATGGAAGGACACGATCGTCCTGCCCTTCAATCACCCGGCCGCCTTTGACAAAATCCGTAAATATGCTTCCCAGCTGGCTGGAGTGATCATTGAGCCCGTGCAGGGCGCGGCAGGCACAATCCCCGCCAACAAGGAATTCCTGGTAGAGCTGCGCAGGATTACGCGCGAGATCGGTGCTTTCCTCATCTTTGACGAAGTGATCACCGGCTTTCGTTTAGGCCCGGGTGGAGGCCAGGAGTTCTATGGTGTTATTCCTGATGTGAGCAGCTTCGGTAAGATCGCCGGTGGAGGTCTACCCATCGGGGCTGTCGGTGGGACCACTGAAGCCATGAGATTAATGGAATACGATACTGAACCGGGTTCGATCCTGATGGCAGGCACATTCAACGGTAACCCGCTGGTCACCGCTGCTGGGACTGCCGTCCTGCGTCGCCTGAGCAAGGATCCAGACCTTGTACACACGCTTGAACGCCATGGGTGACCGCTTCCGGGACGAGATCAACCGCTATGCTCAAGAGAGGGATTTTCCGGCGATTGCCACGGGGGTTGGTTCCATGTTTTGGATGCACCCGATCCGTGGACCGGTCAACAACGTCAGGGATGTGCACCGGGCGAATGGATTCGTCAGCGTTGGCTTGAGGCTGCTGTACCGCAAGAACGGGCTGCAAATCGCGCCCCATCACGGGTTCATGTGTACCGCCCATACGGATGGAGACATCACCCAGCTGATTGAGATCCATAAGTCTGCGATGGAGGAATTGAGGTTGAAAGGCGTGTGGTAATATACAGCAGGTTAACGATTATTGGCAAATATTTTCTAATAATATAGGTACCCACATATGAACCAAAAAACCGGATCCTATCAGGTCATTGATTTCCCCCCTGAGCGTCGTGCCATGCCTGCCTTCCTCGAGCTAAAAGCGGGGAGGCATGTAATGTATGCCCTGCTGGAGGTGGATGTCACGGTCGCCAGGAAATTTATTGATGATTACAAAGCGCAGAACGGTGAGCAGCTTTCTTTCACCGGCTACCTGGCCTTCTGCCTGGCACGGGCGGTGGACGAAGATAAGGTAGTACAGGCTTACAGGAAGGGTAGTAAACAGCTTATTGTGTTCGACGACGTGGATGTCGGGTTCATGATCGAGCGAAAGCAAGGTGAGACGCGTGTCCTGACGGGTTATGTCGTCCGTGGTGCCAACCATAAGACCTTCAAAGAGATCCACCAGGAGATTCGCTCGGTACAGTCAGGACCGGTACCAACGAGTAATGGCATGCCCGGCTGGTTCCGTTCCGCCCTACTTCTTCCATACCCCTTATCAGGACTGTTCAAAGCTTTATTCCGGATGATCATAAGACGCAACCCTACGATTGTTACCTCCATGGCAGGCACTGTTGGCATTTCCTCGGTGGGGATGTTTGGAAAAGGTCACAGCGGCTGGGGGATTTCTGGCGGCACCCATGGGCTCGACCTGGTGGTTGGGGGTACTGCTCACAAGCTTGAAGATGTAGATGGGCGAATTGAGCCACGTGAGATGCTCAGCGTGACGATCGAGTTCGACCATGATGTGATCGATGGAGCGCCAGCTGCCCGCTTTACGCGCAGGTTGGTGGAGCTGATCGAGAGCGGATATGGATTGAAAGAAGGAATGCCCCTGGATAACAAACCTGAGGCAGAGAAGACTGTACAAGTGCCTGCTTAACGCTGGATCAGATTAGTTGAACAGGAAATTGAGGTAATGTTTTATCCACCCAGGGATAAAATTTGGAGGATCCTGGCATGAAAGTACTCATCATCTCATCGAATTCGCTGCCCGCGGCTCCCACCGGGCCCGTTTATGTTGCAGGGTCATTACGGGAGGCCGGACACGAGGTGCAGATTTATGAGCGCTTATTTGCCGTTGACCTGGAACATGAGCTGACCAGTGTGCTGGCGAATTTTCGCCCCGATGTGGTCGGGGTCTCGATCCGCCTGGTTTTCGGGGATGAAATAGATATCGATGCTCCCTTGGGCACCCGTCACACAGATCTACGCCCGCGGGTCAAGGAAATTACCGACATCGTCCGTCGAAACTCGAATGCCCCGATCGTCCTGGGAGGTCCCGGGTTTACTTATTATGCCCGCGACTGGCTGGAATATCTGGATTTGGATTACGGCATCAGGGGTGAAGCGGAAGAATCATTCCCGCTGTATATGAGCCGGTTAAGCGAGGGCGGAGATATTTATACCGTCCCGGGCTGCGTATCCAGGAATGGTAACAGGTTCCATTCCGTTACGCCTCGCCTGGTGCAAGATTTGGATAAGCAAGCGCTTCCGGCATACGACCTCGTCGATTGGCAATTGTATGCTGAGAGAAGAATTACGCCTGCAATGATGACCAAGCGCGGCTGTGCTTTTTCATGCACCTACTGTCCGTATAGCAAGCTGGAAGGCAAGCGTTACCGGTTAAAGAGCCCCAAGCGGGTGCTGGCGGAAGCCCGGCATATCCTCGAAAGCACACATACCAACAGGGTGATGATTTGCGAGAATAATTTCAATGCGCCCCGCCAGCATGCCGAAGCTATTTGTAAAGAGATCATTGCAGAAAAAGGTGATTTTCAATGGGGAACTGGAGATCTGCGTCCGGTAGGTATATCCGCAGACTTTTGTTCGCTGATGGAGGAATCTGGCTGTTCCTATGTGAATCTTTCCATTAAATCAGCTTCTGACGAGATGCTTATATCTATGAAACGGGGTTATTCCGTGATACAGGTGCGCCAGTCGCTTGAAGTATTAAGCCGTTCGAGGCTCCCTTTCGGTGTGTCTTTAATGATCGGCGCACCTGGTGAGACGCTGGAAACAATTTCGGAAACCCTGGCTGTTCTGGACGGTTATGAGATTCCATATGGTGTATGGGTGACCATTGGCATTTACCTGTGGACTGATTACCAGGATATTGTCGCTGAGAGGCGGCAGGCGGGAATTCTGAAAGATAACAAAGAGCTGTTCAATGGAGCTATCTACCTCTCGCCAGAATTGCCCAAGTCCTATCTGCGTGAACTTCCAGATCTCTTGCGTACTCGTCCGGGTTATTCAGTCCAATTTAACAAACCTAATGAGTCGTGGATGCTGTAGATTTTAATAAAACCTGAATTTCGACACAGCTTTATCCCCTTTATGAAAAATACTGTTTTGCGGTTGTGTACTGAAGTGGGTAAGATTTGCAGTTTTTGGTTATGCGTTCGAGCTGCTCCACAAAACGCCTAGCGCCAGCCATTATAACCAGGAAATTTTCAAGATATAGCGCTACCAAAAGTGGTACAATGCCTTGATGAAATTTTTCATCAAGGCCTGATTTATTAACATCAACCTCCGATCCATTCAGCGCAGGGACAATGATATGATTATTGTCGAGGCATGGGGGTCACTGCTAATCGCATTCTCGGAGCTTACTATACATTTGCAGGTACGATTCCCTTAAAAGAGCAGCCTACCGGGGGTTTATAAATAAACTAGAACGGGAAGAATGATTGAGATAAAAATTATTATCTTGAGTATCCTATACACCCTGTTCCTGATCTTCGGAGAGTGATATGGCGGAGATCGATGAGCTCTTGCAGGCTATTACAGCCCTGGAAGCCCAACGCACAGTTTTAGGTGACCGCGTCGTCGATGCCGCATTGGTCCCACTGAGGGAGAAGCTGGCTGGTCTGGAACAACACCAGGCCGTTCGCCGACAGCGCCGCCTCGTAACGGTATTGTTTGTAGACATCGTCAACTCGATTTTGATGAGCCAGGGGTTGGAGCCGGAGGAAGTCCTGGAGATCATGGGTGGTGCTCTCAAACGCCTATCGGCACCGATAGAAGCCTTTGGTGGGCATGTGACACAGTACATGGGAGATGGATTCGAGGCAGTATTTGGTCTCACCAGAATCCACGAAAACGACGCCCGCCAGGCTGTTCGAGCTGGATTGGCAATCCTGGCAGAATCACGTACCGTTGCTGAGGAATTGAATCACCGTTTCCAGATTGTCGGCTTTGACATACGCGTCGGTGTTAACACTGGCCGGGTAGTAGCAGGCAGGTTCTCGGAGGCTGAATCAACCCTCATGGGCCTCACAGTGAGCCTTGCGGCGCGCGTGGAACAGGCAGCCCTGCCGGGCACATTGTTTATCTCACAGTTCACCCAACAGCATGTTCGTGGGGCGTTTGATGTCGAGTCCATCCCCGCCATCGAAGCAAAAGGCTTTCCGCAGCCAGTTGCCGTGTACCGGGTCCTGGCTGCCCGGCCGCGCACATTCTACACGATCACGCGCGGAGTGGAGGGCGCGGAGACCGGCTTGATCGGGCGCGAGGCTGAGCTACGCCAGCTCCAGGATGCCTTGACCCGCGCCATCCAAAACCATGAGACCCAGGTTGTTACTGTGGTCGGCGAGGCTGGGGTTGGTAAAAGCCGTCTATTATATGAATTCGACCGCTGGGTCGCCCACATTTCCAGCCCCATTATTGCCTTCAAGGCACGTGCAGCGCCCCAGATGATGGCTGCGCCATTTGGTATGCTGCGCGACATGATTTCCTATCGCCTCGGCGTACTCACCACTGATCCAGCCCCTATCACGCGCCAGAGATTGGTGGAAGGGCTTACCCCGTTCCTTGAAGAAGGAACTGAGATGAAGGCTCATTTCGTGGGCTCACTGCTCGGATTTGACTTCTCTGACAGTCCTTTCCTTCAGGGAGTGGTGAATGACCCGAAGCAGTTGTACGAGCGGGCACAACTTTATCTCAGCCAATACTTTGCAGCTGTCGCCCGGAAAACGGTCACAATTCTCATGCTCGACGACCTCCACTGGGCAGATGCCCCCACGGTGAGCTATATCGCTCAATTGGCTCACGAGTACCCACAGCTTCCTTTGATGGTGGTGTGCCTTGCCCGCCCGATTCTAAACGAACGCTTTCCGGGCTGGGGTCAGAAGAAACTTTCAGCGGATCTGTCTCTTCCTATGCCGCCACCACCGCCGAGGATTCTACAGCTTGCTTTGGGTTCGCTCTCGCGGCCGGCAAGTCTGGAATTGTTAAACGAAATCCTGTGTAACGTCGAGGACTTGCCCGATGCCCTTTGCGAGAAGATCCTAGCAAGTGCCGATGGCAATCCATTCTACCTGGAAGAGTTCATCCAGTCACTTGTGGATGCCAAAGCCATCCGCAGAGGCCAGCCAGGCGGTCCATGGAAATTGGACTCCAAGCAACTGGAAAATTTGGAGCTACCAGCAACCCTGATTGCGCTTCTAGAGGCACGTTTAGACAGCTTGAACACAGCTCAAAGAATTCTGGTGCAACAGGCTTCGGTTATCGGTCGGGTATTCTGGCGCTCGGCTCTACAGGCAGTACGGGGTGATAAACCTATCGCCGATGCCGAGCTGGTGCCCCTTTTTAAACGTGGGTTCTTCTATCCTTTGGAGACATCAACCTTTGCGGGGACCGAAGAATTTCGCTTTCACCACGGTCTGTTACGCGATGTGGCCTATCAAGCCCTGCTTAAATCCGACCGGCAGGCATATCACGGTCAGGCTGCTGCCTGGTTGGTCGCAGCGACCGAGGCACACGGTCGGGCGGGCGAGTTCGCCCCCGTCATCGCCGAACACTTCGAGTCAGCCGGTGATCGGATACTGGCTGCTGATTGGTACACAATCTCGGGCACACGCGCCCGGAACCAGGGAGCTCCTGTCCAAGCCCGCACCTTTTTCGACCGCGCCCTGACCCTGCTTTCTTCTGACCCGCATTCACCTCTGGCAGCTCCCGACTTCACGCGCCGTTGGTATGCGCTGGCTGGTCGAAACGAAATCCTCGGCATGCTCGGTGAGACAGAAGCGCGCATGGCAGATGACACAGCCCTGGTAGCCTTAGCAGAATCACTCGGCGATGATAACCTGGTTGCCGAGGCTTATTACCGGCAAGGCCACTCCTTGGAGGTGATGGGGCAATATCAGCGGGCGCTGGATGCCTACAACAGTGGGTTAGCTGCTGCAGTGCGTGGACACGACCGGCGACGCGAAGCACTCATCCTGGGCTTGAAAGTTATTTGCCAGATTCGACTCGGTGACTTGAAGGCCGCAGCTCAGACGTCAGCTGAGGCGCTTTCCTGCACGGAGGAGGTTGCCGACGACCAGGTGTTGGTACGCAACCTGACGAACGTTTCCAACTTCTACTCCGAGACTGGTGACATGGCTCGTGCGGCACAGCTACTCGAACGACAATTGGTCATCAATCGCCGCACCAGTAATATCGAAGGGGAGATTATTGGGCTTTCCAACCTGGGTTACGATTACACCCAGCTGGGAATGCCCGAAGAAGGAATTACTGCACTCAGGCGCTGTATCGAAATGGCGCAAGTCATCGGCCACCGCCGGTTTCTTGTGTATGGACAACTTAACCTTGCCCTGGCTTACCTGCGCCATGGTGATCTACCTTTAGTCCTTGGGGAGTTGAAGCAATGCCTGCCGGAGTTGCAAGCGATGAACAACGTGTTCGACTATGCCGTCGGCCAGATTTACGCCGCGCTGGCAAGGGAACAAACCGGGCAGGTCAATGAAGCGCTGGCTGGTTTTAACCAGGCGGCTGTCACCCTTGGTGAGATTGGTGCTCCAGGAAATGCGCACGATGCCGAAGCCGGGGTTGCCCGCTGCATGCTGGCATTGAACGACCTGGAAACAGCCCAGCGCTACGCAGTTCCTCTTTGGGATTATCTGCAACAAGAAGCAGGGATTGGTATGGAATTTCCCCTGCTTGCATACGAGACGTGCGCTAACGTTTTTACCGCCACCGGTCAGCCAACACTTGCTCACCGAGTTATCGAGGCGGGCTACAACGAGCTTATGGCAAGAGCTGGTAGGATCAGCCTGATGGAATGGCGCCGGTCTTACCTGGAGCAGCTGCCTGAGCATCGCCGCATCCAGATCCGACACCAGGAAAACACCCACACAAGTCGGGAGTAGATTGGAGAGTAAATTATGGTCGATAATAAATCATCCAGCCGCATGTTCTTCCCAGATGAGGAAGTCGTCGTCAATATTCCTCCCCGAGCCAGGCCTATCCAGGTGCTACGGCTCGACATTCCCTCAGACCTGCCGATGGAACCAGTCCCTGGGGGGTTTCGACCCTTCCGTCCGGTGATCAACCTGAAGCTAGTCGATGCATCACAGCCAGAAGTTGAAGTGTTGGTCTTTGATCCACCCATCGAGATCCGTGTGCGTTACAATTCAGGCGACCTTGCTCGGGCTAAAGAAGCCGGCGGTGATCTCAGCCTGGGATTTTGGAATGGCAAGCAATGGATCCGCTTCACTTTCGAGAAACACCAATTCCACTTGGAACCGTTCACGCCGCCAGAATCAGGTGGCTGGGGCGTCGCAAATGTCTCGCATTGGGGTGATCCCACCCATTCCTGGGGAACATAATGTGAGGGCAAAATCGGCTTTCCTGAAACTGTTTTCCTGAAGTTACGCTCGGATATTTGAGAGAATCGATCAGCGTAGAGAACCTGGGTCCAGCCCAGATCGAGGGCATGACCCAGGCAGTCATGATTATTAATTAGCTGTGAGGTAAAAGACATGAAGCGAAGTGGGCGAGTGGCTCTCCTGGCTAAAGTCGACCTGTTTGCAAGCTTACCTCAACCTGAGCTGGAGCACCTGGCAATGACTCTGAAACCGCGCCAGTTTGCACGAGGCACATTGATGCTTCAAGAGGGAGAATCGGAAGGGCACTTCTACATTTTATTGGAAGGTGAAGTGGAAGTAATCAAGGCTTTAGGTACCCCTGACGAACGCCAGCTGGCAATCAGGCCGGCTGGCTCATTGTTTGGTGAGATGAGCCTGTTTGATCCTCATGGAACTCATAGCGCCAGCGTAAAAGCGCACACACCCACCTATGTACTGGAGATGACGCGTGATGAATTCGATCAATTACTGCGCCGTTATCCAAGCCTTGCCTACAACATTGCACAGCAAATAAGCCACCATTTGGAAGATACGGAGAATGCTACAATCATCGACTTGCGTGAGAAGAACCGCCAGCTTTCTCAGGCTTATCAAGAGCTAAAGACCGCGCAGGAACAATTGATCATCAAGGAAAGGCTGGAAAAAGAGCTGGCAATTGCTCGCCACATTCAGGATAGCATATTACCAGACCGCATACCGCATCTGGATGGATTCGAAATTGCCGCCCTGACCATGCCTGCCCGGGAGGTGGGTGGGGATTATTATGACTTTATTTCGATTAATCAGCAACGGCTCGGGCTGGTTATTGGTGATGCTTGTGATAAAGGCATCCCTGCTGCTCTTTTTATAAACTTAACCAAGAGCCTGGTGCATATTGAAGCTGGGCGCAACCCGTCACCAGAGGCCACCTTGCAGCAGGTAAACCGCCAGCTGCTTGAGATGAGCCACTCAGGAATGTTCGTCACATTGTTGTATGGCATCCTGGATGACTCAGGTCGGTTCGAATACTGCCGAGCTGGTCATCCATATCCGTTGGTGTTGGATGAAAACCTTCATCTGGTTGAGATTACCTCGAGAATTGGCATGCCCCTGGGTATCACCGAGGAGATTAAATTGGATACGCAGACGGTAACCATCCCACCAGGTGGTCAGCTGGTCATTTACAGCGACGGGTTGAGTGAAGCCATGGATATCCAGGGTAATCAATTTGGTGCCGAGCAGCTGGCAAATGAGCTTCAAATTATCAGCCACCTTTCACCCGCACAAATTTGCGCCCAACTCCTCAAGCGGGTGCAGGAATTCGTGGGGGGTCAACCCCAGTCAGATGATTTCACTGTAATTGTAATCAAGCGTTCTGAGATGGCGAGATCACAGGTTAGTTAATCGGACAGTTGATAGTTACATAAAGTGATACTTGATGCATCGTTTACAACAGAATAAGTACTTACCTGCTGCTCTACCCAAATTTGCTATCGTTTTCACGCTGATTGAACTAAATTGGGGTTTAAACAGGTTGCATACTGAACCGGCGTGTTTGGATTGATTTCAAGATTCCTACAACTAGTTCCTTGTCCGCGCCTCCAATAGATCTATAACCTGTAGCCGCAGTTTCTGATATTCAGCTTCATCAGCCTCAAGATCATGATTAAATTTCCTTCGGCTAATTGCAGCAATGAGAATCAGCATAAAACCACTGACTCCCAAAAAGAGAGATATACTGCCGCAAACGGTGATTACCTCGGTAGCCCCTGACCCTGATGAATCACTTTGGCCTGAAACAGCAGCCATTAGCCCTGTATACACTAAAAATAAAGTACCTAGGACAACGACAATGATCCCAACTACAATTAGCGTAATGTTAAAACCCCTTGTTTTTATAGTTAATTCCTTACTATACCTTTTGTCATCCATTTGGGAAAGAAGGCCAAAAATCATTTTATTACCCTCCATGGTCCAGGTCATCGATTGGATGATGTGAGCCGTCCAGTGATGATGGAAACTGGAATATGAATCTCAACGTGATTCGCTCTCTGCCAACACAGTCAGTAATTGTGAGCGTAGTTTCTGGTATTCCCCTTCATTAGTTTGAGCTGCACGTTGAGATATTACGATTTGAATAATGCCAACGAGTGCCAGGAAAATGCCAATGAGTCCGAAAAGACAAGAAACACCGACACAAATTGCATAGCTACCCGTACCATCTGCTCCTGATGAGCTGCCATCAGCAGGAGTTGCGGCGATGAGTCCGGTATAGCCAAATATTAATATACCAATCATGAGGATGATAGTTCCCAAGGCAATCAGCGGAGTGGTAACCTCTTTATAATTAAGTGACTTTTCTTTATTAAGCCTGATTTCTTCCATTCGAGAGAGAAGTGTAAAAGCCATCATCTTTACCTCCGCTATTATTTTTTTTGTCCGGAAACTATTTTGATCGGATCGAGATGGTGAACAACCTGTGACACTCCCGCATTATTGGAATTCGTCTAACTAATCTACCCAATTATTTATTTGAACCAGTTTGAGGGTTAGGTGAAGAATTTTCACATAAACCCTGGTGATTCACATCGCCACTGTTCAGCTGCACGTGCACTATCAACCGAATTTCTATCCCCCTTATAAAATGATCCCCAAACTATCTAGAATATTATTTTGGCGAGTACCGGACCAGGTGAGAGGGACTTTTACGATTTCCAACTGCTTAATTATATATCGGTACCAAAAATATTAATCGTGACCAATTGCAGAAACCTATTGACAAGTGACCAATTATGAGTATAATATTAATGACAGCGTTGTCGTCAACGCTAACGTCATCGGTGACATTAACAATTTGTTATCTCAGCTTAGGCGAAAAAATTAGATTACAAAATGGTCACGCTCCCAGAGCAAGACATCACAATTTCCAAGTCGAATGGTTCATTCCATACAATTACACTAAAGGATGTAGCCAAATTAGCTGGTGTGTCAACGAAGACCGTCTCGCGAGTGGTCAATAACCAGGGCGAATTAAGAAATGAGACCCGCGAGCGAGTGCAGGCAGCGATTGAGGAGCTCGGCTATCGCCCCAACGTCCTGGCACGCAGCCTGATCCACCAGCGCACCAACACATTGGGCGTTGTCACCTGGGGAATCGATTACTTTGGCCCGTCGCGTACGGTGCTGGGTATCGAACAGCAAGCTCACCAATTGGAATACTCCTTATTTCTCAATCTTATGGATCGACCCGATAACGGCGACAGTGAAGAAGTATTGGACACATTGATTGCCCATCGTGTGGATGGAATCCTGTGGGCTGTGCCAGAGGTGGGGAATAATCGGGCGTGGCTCGAATCCAGTCACCTGGATCAATTTCCGCCGATCATTTTCCTCAATTCGGAACCACGACCCGGGCTGGTGGTGGTTGCAGTGGATAACTTCTTGGGAGCCAGGCAGGCTACGCAGCATTTAATCGATCAGGGGCGGCGCAAAATTGGCATAATCACCGGACCCTTAACCTGGTGGGAAGCGCGTGAAAGATATGCCGGTTGGAAAACAGTGCTGCAGCAAGCCGGGCTGGAGACGCCCGAATCCCTGGTGGTTGAGGGCGAATGGAATGCCGACTCCGGTGAAAGAGGCTTACGCAAGCTGCTGGAGCAAGCACCGGATATCGATGCCGTATTTGCCAGCAGCGATCAAATTGCCCTGGGTGCATTCAGCACTGCCCATCGAATGAGCATCCAAATTCCCCAACAACTGGCGATCGTTGGGTATGATAATATCCCAGAATCAGCCTATTTTTGGCCTCCCCTTACCACAATCTATCAGCAGCTAATTGACGTCGGTCGCATCGCTGTGCATACCTTGCACAGGATGATTGAGGCAAACCGTCAATTAAAGACTTCTCAATGAGCCAAGTGTCACCTTAGTGGAGCCGGAATTAATCGTTCGGGCGAGCTCCTTGAAATCCTGATGAAAACCTATGTTGGTGAATCGGATTTTAATCATTCAACAACCAAACGCACATCTCTTTAGCAATGAAAGGAGGTAACTCTGCGAGTTAGTTATCCAGAAAAAAAGAGAAATTATTCAAAGCAGCAGGTTGTCAATGTACTTAAAAAAGTACGATAGCTCAAGCAAAGAAAGCCAAGCACATTTTAATCAGAGTTTTAAATGTTATCTCCTAACGGAGAACAATAAAAATAAAAAAGGAGTGAGGAAAATGTTAAAGCTCAAAAAATTTGTTTTTGTTTTCATAATCGCGACCATGCTTTTAGCGGGTTGCGCCCAGGCGACAAAGACAACCGCGCCTGCAGCTGAGGTCCCCACTGCTGTGCCTGCGGCAGCAGAACCAACCTTGCCCAAATTGGCTTGCGCACCCAACTGCCAATATAAGGACCTGGTGGTCGGTTTTCTCCAAACAGGCTCCGAGGGTGGCTGGCGAGCGGCCAACACATCATCCTTCAAGGAAACTGCGGATCAATTAGGCCTGACACTGAAATTCTACGATTTCGCAGAATGATCTTGCGAAGCAAGTTGCCGGGTTCCAGCAGTTCATTCAAGATCCTGCCGTGAACGTGATCGTCTTAGCGGCTCTTGAGACGACCGGCTGGGAAGATCTGCTGAAGGCAGCCCAGGAGGCAGGTAAGGTCGTTGTGATAGAAGACCGCCGGATCGATGCTCCAGACACATCCTATGCCACATACATTGGCTCCGATTTTGCCGAGGAAGGTCGTAAAGGTGCTGAGGAGATGTGCAAATTGCTCGAAGGCTCAGCAAGCAAGAAGGTCTGGGAGCTGGTTGGAAATGTAGGCTCATCTGCAGCTAAAGATCGAGGCCAAGGCTTCCGGGAGAAGATGGGCGAGTGCGGTATTGAGATCACCAATAGCCAGACAGGCAACTGGAGCTCTACCGAAGGTAAGCAGGTAACCGAAGCCTGGTTAAAAGAGAGCACAGACGTGCAGGGTATCTTTGCCCAGAATGATGAAATGGGCTTTGGCGCGATCGAAGCTCTAAAAGAAGCAGGTCTTACGCCTGGCAAAGATGTAAAAGTGCTCACGTTCGATGCAACCGGGAATGCCTTCAAGGCGATGCTTGATGGTACGCTCAACGTCAGTGTGGAATGTAACCCTCTGCTGGCTCCGCAGGTTTACGAAGCCGCCTTGAAATCTGCAAATGGCGAAGAACTGCCAAAGTGGGTCCCTTCTCAGGAAGGTGTATTCCGTGCCACTGACCCCAACCTGGAGGAAATTGCTGCTGGTCGAACCTATTAGTGTTCATGAAATCTGATCTCCACCCCAATTTCCTGGTGAAGATCACACACCTCTGATTTTGGATGGGAAGCGGTTTGATTTACCGCTTCCCATCAGAAAAACGATTTTTCCTCGGAAGGTAGGCACTCATGTCAGAAGAAGATCAAGCCCTTCTTGTGATGACGGCTATCTCCAAAACATACCCCGGTGTACATGCTCTTGATAATGTAGACTTTTCTTTGAAAAAGGGAGAGATTCATTGCCTGATCGGAGAAAATGGGGCAGGAAAATCTACCTTGATCAAAGTGCTCACCGGGGTCGACAATCCAGATGCGGGCACGATCACTCTGGATGGAAAAGAGATTCAGGTCAAGTCTCCTCAGCATGCACAAGACCTGGGTATAAGTACCGTATATCAAGAAATCAATTTATGTATGAATTTGAGTGTAGCAGAAAATATTCTACTTGGCAGAGAGCCGCATAATAAAATTGGCGGGATTGATCTACGAAAGATGAACGCTGAAGCGGCTGAAGTACTTAACAGCCTGTTGAGTATAAACATTGATGTTACCCAGCGCTTAGATACTTATTCAGTTGCCATCCAACAGATGGTAGCGATTGCACGGGCTCTCGATATCACATCTGCCAAGATCCTGATCCTGGATGAGCCAACTTCCAGCCTGGAAATCCTCGAAACACGGCAATTATTCAAAGTAATGAAAAAACTCAAGGATGATGGAATAGGAATTATCTTTATTACCCATTTCATCAGTCAAGTCTTTGAAGTCTCAGATCGGATCACAGTCTTACGCAATGGGAAGCTGGTTGGAACCTTCGATACAACCTCATTATCACGTATCGAATTGATAACGAAAATGATTGGTCGGACCCTGGTTGAATTTGATGAGTTGTCAAAAGTCAAATTAGCCGTCGAAGACCAGATTGAAGGTAAAACAATCCTTTCAGCGAAGGGGTTGGGTCGGACAG
Organism: uncultured Chloroflexia bacterium; assembly: GCA_963726315.1. Classification (GTDB taxonomy): domain Bacteria; phylum Chloroflexota; class Anaerolineae; order Anaerolineales; family UBA4823; genus FEB-25. The sequence continues at coordinate 444,804 of CAVSBZ010000001.1, forward strand.
GTGCGATTGCACCATTCGACCTTGATTTGGATAATGGTGAGATCGTCGGTTTAGCTGGTCTGCTTGGTTCGGGACGCACCGAGATTGCCAATTTATTGTTTGGTAGCGATAAGCCTGATAGCGGCGAGCTATTGATGAACGGAGATTTGGTGCACGATCATTCTCCCCTCGGATCGATTAAGCGTGGCGTGGCTCTCTGCCCTGAGGACCGAAAAGCAGCTGGAATTGTGGACGATCTCACAGTAAGAGAGAATATTATCCTGGCGATGCAAGCAAGCAAAGGGTGGTTTAAGTTTCTAAGTGTCCGTGAGCAATACGATATTGCCGATAAATACATCGAAATGTTGAATATTGCTACTCCTTCGCCCGATCAGCCAGTAAAAAACTTAAGCGGCGGAAATCAGCAGAAGGTCATTTTAGCCCGCTGGTTGGCAACAAACCCGCAGGTATTAATCCTGGATGAACCAACGCGCGGTATCGATGTGGGTGCCAAAGCTGAGATCCAGAAACTAGTTCTCTCCCTGGCTCGAGAGGGAAAGGCGATTGTTTTCATCTCCTCAGAGCTGGAAGAAGTATTGCGGGTTTCCCACCGCATTGATGTGCTGCGAGATCGGGAGAAGGTCGCAGAATTTAGCGGAGAAGTGGATGAAAGCAAAATAATGCATGAGATTGCAGGGAGCGAATCATGAAGAAGACTACCTCATCCTTCTCTTGGCGAAAGGTAACCGAAAGCAAACTATTTTTTCCTTCCCTGGCGCTGATCATCATTTTGCTCATTGACTTGATCTTGATCCCAGGTTTTTTTAGGTTCCAGGTCAGAGGGAACAATTTATATGGCAGTCTGATCGATATCTTTAGGAACGGTTCGACCGTGGCGATACTGGCGATTGGGATGACGCTGGTCATCGCCACAGGTGGGATCGACCTCTCTGTCGGTGCTGTGATGGCAATTGCCGCTTCGGTAGCAGCTTTATTGATGAATCCGTATGTGCTCGGCAAGGAATTGTCACCCCAAATTCAGGCCTTGATCAGAGATCCTCATTTTACCTGGCAACCTTTGTGGGTGGTGTTGATTATCACCTTGTTAGTCGCCATCCTGTGTGGGTTGTGGAACGGGATTCTGGTGGCGTATGGAAAGATTCAACCCATGGTCGCCACTCTGATCCTGATGATCGCGGGCAGAGGCATCGCACAGTTAATTACCAATGGTGTACGCATCCAAATATTTTACGATCCTTATGCGTTTATTGGGCAAGGGTGGTTTATCTTGCCATTCTGCCTGTATCTCGTGGCGATTATTTATACGCTTACCTGGCTTTTTACTCGTAAAAGCGCGGTTGGGTTGTTCATCGAATCAACCGGGATTAATGCGCGCTCCAGCTTCTATAGCGGGATCAGCGAAAGAAAAATAAAATTATTGGTTTACACCTTCTGTGGTCTATGTGCTGGGATTGCAGGTCTGGTTGCGAGTGCAAACATCAAAAGCTCAGACGCCAATAACATCGGTTGGGGCCTGGAGCTGGATGCAATCCTTGCTGTGGTGATTGGCGGTACGGTGATGTCTGGAGGGCGATTCTCATTGCTTGCCAGTATTATCGGTGCCATGGTGATGCAGGCAGTGACCACCTCGATGTACGCTATCGGTGTCCCGGCATTTGCGCTCCAGGCAATCAAGGGGGTTGTGGTGATCCTCGTGATTATGCTTTACTCGAAACAAGTGCGAGGATTGTTCCAAAGACTTGGAGCTGAGCGGAAAGAGGCGTAGCCATGCTACAGAGAATAAATTCGCTGATAAAAAAATATCGCAGATTTATCCCTCTGACCGTGACCGCAATATTGGTCTTCGTTGCTTATGGTGTGGGAGCGATCTTCTTTCCCGCCATGCGAAATCCACAAGTATTTTTTAACCTGTTCAGGAATAATTCCTATTTATTAATTAGCGCCATCGGCATGACTTTTGTGATCCTGACTGGAGGGATTGACCTATCGGTGAGTGGCGTGGTTGCACTGACAACCGTGGCTTCTGCAGCGTTGCTTCGAAATGGTTGGAATGCCTGGGTGGTGATTCTCTTGATGCTATTGATGGGGATGACCTTGGGCGCCACGATGGGCAGCATTATCACATTTATGAAAGTTCAACCTTTCATCGCCACTCTGGCTGGGATGTGGTTTGCGCGTGGAATGTGCTTTTTCATTAGCGATGATGCCATTGCTATCAACAACCCGATCTTTCGATTGATCGGAGAAACTAAACTCCTTATCCCTGGAATAACCGAGCTGGCACAAAAACAAGGCAGCTCCCCACCTTATTTAACTATCCCTGTAGTGGTTTCATTCCTTCTGCTGGGGTTTGCAATTTATCTGGCTCATTTTCGGCGCTTTGGTCGAACGGTGTATTCCATTGGTGGTTACGAAGGTCGGAATGAACAATCTGCCCGATTAATGGGACTTTCGGTAAATTCAACCAAGGTACTGGTTTACACTTTTAACGGATTTTGTTCGGGGTTGGCAGGTATTGCTTTGGCGATGTTTGTTTCATCCGGGCATGGCTTGTACGCAACCGGATTTGAGCTGGATGCGATCGCCTCGGTGGTGATCGGTGGCACGATGCTAACCGGTGGTGAAGGATACGTTTTTGGGACGCTATTTGGGGTGATGGTTATAGCTATCACTCAGGTGCTGATCCAATTCATCGGATCACTGAGTTCGTGGTGGACAAAAATCGTCATCGGTTTACTGATGCTGGTCTTTATTGGCATCCAAAGCTTTTTAGCCTCACGAAAGGGGGGAAGACCACAGAAACAATGGACACGATCTTTAGTCGCAACCCCTCAACGGCGATGGGCATTGGTATTTGGCATCGGAGCGCTCGTGGTCATCACCGGTCTTTCGATCTATTTTGCTCCTTCTTTGTTTGGGACTGGACAAAATGCCGAAGCCAGTGCGAATCATTGCGCAGTTCAGCCTTTCCGCAAAGAAGAGGTGGCTGATTTGATTAAGAGTGGTGCCGTGATCGCCTATCATCGCGCTGGAGGAACGCGTTGCGTGAATGAGATCTATGGAATTTACTCAGATGGACGGGTTGTTTCCAAAAACGGTGTGCAAGAAGTAGATAGTCAGGTCGATCCAGCTGATGTTCAACAAATCTTAAAAACGATCAGTGTTGATTACGGATGGTTTACTGAAAAAATGTATAGTACCTACCACAATCCTTGTGGAACGTGTTATACACACTATCTGACGATTGCTTATGATGGACAAGAAAAAACTGTGACCGCGGTCGATGGCGGTGTAGATATGCAAGCTGAATATGGTTACACTTTGTCAATCATTAGGCCTCTTTTGCCAAAGTTCGATCAATAGTCTGCATGGAGATTTATTTGAATGTCGCACCGCCGAAATAGCATTCATCAACGAGGATAGACGTTTACATAATTACTCACCAGGAGCAAAGACTGCATATGATTATGGATAATCCACAGATCAGATTGCTTTAAAGTACTTCGGAGTGTTCAAGCGAGCGTGGATTCTGAGGACGTCCTTTTCGCAATGACAGCATGAGTGAGTAGTTATGATGTTTACTATAGGGCAAATGTCTATGCTATCAGAGTACGTTTATAAGGAGCTGGCTCTTCTGTATGGATAAACACGATGGAGGAAAAACGATGCACATGAGGAAAGCTTATCTGATCATCCTCCTTGCTTATGCGATGGTAAGCCTGGCCTGCGTGTATATTGTTTTACCCGAAGGATTGGAATCGTCCGGATCGTCCAACCAGGGAAATTCTGGTTGGTACGCCACAGCTACCAATATTGGTAAATCTGCGAGTGGGGATTTACACATCGATATAACCATCCGGAACGATACAGGTGACTGGAGTGCGATGAATGCAATCGAAAATAAACCAGCTACCCTTAGCTCCGGTGGAAAAAACACGAGTTGTAGTACGGTTTTCCTGAGCACCGGGGGTCATCGGTTAGCTCCAGGATTCCAGATGAGGGGATACACCGCCGGGACGAAGACCGAGCCTGTCACTCAACTCATCTATGTAGAATGCGCAGGAGCTGATGTTGCAGCCGGCGCAAGGCTAACCGTTCCCTATTCCTATGTCACGGGTCAGTATAACTATTATGAACAGGATAAGAATAAGGTTGAAGATAACCTGGAAATATCCTTAGATGAAATTTCTTCAAGCCTGGTATATTCGGTTGCAGAACAGGTTGAGGGATTAATTCAACAGTCCGATATTGAAATTAGCGCGATCAATAAAGTTGTTCTTACACTTGAAGGAGTACAGAGAACCGAAAATAGTCTTGAATTCGCCTGGAAAACATCCAACCCAGGTGAATACCCAACCTATGTACATATTGGCAATCCACCAGTTATTGGTGATGATGGGATTTTATACGGCTTTTACCAGACACCAGATATAATCACTGTCCCGATAACCCCCGCAGAAGGGACAGCAGAGTGGACAACTGAGGTATCTGTTCCCCAAGAAGTACATGGTTTCTATATCATGCTCAGTGTCGAGACGGGAAAAGCCAGGCTGTTTGCGAATTATTGTCTTGATATCACCGATAAGTAACTTGATCCGTTGAAAATATTGAACCCCCGTGTGGGAGGCTATTATAATAGATCTGAATGAGTTGGAAGTTTGGTTTGTGGCCGGAAGCCAGCACTTTTATGGCAAAACTTCGCGCAAACAGGTGGCGAAGCATTCACAAGACCTGGCGATCGTTGGGTATGATAATATCCCAGAATCAGCTTGTTTTTGGCTTCCCCTTACCACAATCTATCAGCAGCTAATTGACGTCGGTCGCATCGCTGTGTAAACCTTGCACAGGATGATTGAAGCATACCTTCAATTAAAAACTCTCTATGAGCCAGGTGTCACAATGGTCGCGCCGAAGTTGATCGTTCGGGCGAGTTTCATGAAATCCTGAGGCAGCCTCGATTTGTGAGGAATGGAATTTGATGGTTTAATATCCAAATGCAGGTTTTTACGCTGAAAGGAGGTTCCCGACAACAAATAGTTTCTTACATACAACAAAGTAATACCGTGATTTAAATATTCAAAAAAATTGTAAGGAGGATGAAATGTTCAAGTTTGTGTCAAAAAGCATTACGTTGATTATCCTGCTAGCCGTTGTTCTGACGGCGTGCAGCCCAGCTGCAACTTCGCAAGCCCCGGTAGCCCCGGTGACGGAGGCCCCAGTAGCCCCAGTAGCCCCAGTAACAGAAGCCCCAGCTGCCCCAACAACCGAGGTCACATCTGCTCCAGCCGCAACCGAAGGTGCTGCGCCTGCTGCTGGAACCAATTGGTGCTCAAACACTAAAATCGTCTTCTTCCCCGGTGGAACCCCCGGTGGTGGTTTTGAGCAAGTCGTCTATAATGGTGCTCTCGCGGCAGCCGCTGATACAGGCGCCCAGGTGGAATATGTGTGGTCCGACTGGGATCCTGCTAAGATGATCAGCCAGTTCCAACAGGCTGTCGCCACCAAGCCCAACGGCATTGCCATCATGGGCCACCCTGGCGATACTGCGTTCGATCCCCTCATTGACGATGCTGAATCACAGGGGATAATCGTGACCAGCATGAACACTCAGTTACCTTTGGCAGAAGCAAAATATGCTCCCAATGGTTTCGGCTACGCTGGCGCCATCCTTTATGATGCTGGATACGCCCTGGGACAGGAAGCGGTCAAGCGCTCTGGAGTGAAGGCTGGCGATAAGGCCTTCTTGTGGGGTCTATTAGCTCAAGCAGGTCGTGGTGAACGGACCAAAGGTGTTAAAGATGCGCTAGAAAAGGCTGGATTGACCGTGATCTACCAGGAGATCGATGATGCAACCAACAAAAGCGCCGCAGCCGGTGTACCGGTCTTCACTGGTATTATGTCCGCCAATCCCGATATCAAGCTCATGGTCACTGATCACGGCAACCTCACGGGCACCGTTCAGACCTTCCTGGAAGCCGCAGGCAAGAAACCGGGTGATATCTATGCCGCTGGTTTCGATGCATCCGGAAACGCCGTTACCGCGATCCAGGGTGGCTGGTTACAGCTGGTCATTGACCAGCAACAGTTTTTGCAAGGCTACTTCGGTGTTTTGCAGATTTGCCTAACCCATAACTACTCTTTCTCTGGTTTGTTAATTGATACTGGCGCAGGCTTCCTAAGCAAAGACAATATTGATGCCGTAGCTCCATTAGTCGAAAAACAGGTTCGCTAGAGTATAGTAGATTTCTCATTGCTGATGCTTTCCTTTCTTTGATGGATCAGCAATAAAAAAACTAGCAAGGGCTAAGTAGCTCCAGTTAGATCCCACGCTATTTAGCCCTTGCCAAACTCAAAAAATACATGATTTCGAAGTAGACGGATTATTAAATTTCGGAACGGAGATAAACTTATGTCGGATTACCGCCTCGAACTTAGACATGTCTCCAAATCATTTGGTGAGGTCAAGGCGCTGGAGGATATCAACTTTCAGCTAGGTCGCAATGAGATAGTTGGCCTGCTGGGTGATAACGGCGCTGGAAAATCCACGTTGATCAAGATCATTACTGGCTATTACCAGCCCACCTCCGGGGAGATTTATTTCAATGGTCAGCAGGTGGATAACCTCTCGGTACCTAAAGCCCGGGAATTAGGCGTGGAAACCGTATACCAGGAACGCGCCCTGGCAGAGTTGCAAACATTATGGCGTAATATTTTTCTGGGACGCGAAATCTGCAACTCCTTGGGTTTCCTCGATATTCAGAAGATGAGGGATGAAACTCACCGCTTGATGACCGAATCCATGGGCTTCACATCCCATGCAGTCAGCCCAGACTCGCGTGTAGGAAAATATTCTGGGGGTGAGAAGCAAGGCGTTGCCATTGTACGAGCGCTATACTTTGATGCAGAAATCATCGTTCTCGACGAGCCTACCATGGGCCTCTCACTCAAAGAGTCCGCCAAACTGGTTAACTTCGTGAAGGGCATCAAGGCCGCGGGTAAATCCGCCATTTTCATCGACCACAATATCTTTCACGTCTACAACGTCGCTGACCGTGTGGTGGTGATCGACCGAGGCACGGTTGCTGGTCAGTTTATGACGAAGGATATCAGCGTATCTGAGCTGATGGATAAAATGGTTCATGTAGCAGAAACCGGCAGCCTCGACTAGCTCGAGAATGGAAGCATAGGATGACATCTCAAATCAACGAAACCGAACCCGCTGTTACGAAACATTACCGAGAGAGCTTCAGCTTCAGGAGATTTATCCGCACATACAGCGCCCAGCTTGGAATTCTCGGCGTCTTTCTAGCCTTGTGGCTCATATTCATTATTGCTGCCCCAAACGTCTTCTTAAACAAACAGATATATTTTGCATTAATGTCCACGATTCCATACTTTGCTATTATGGCCATTCCCTTAACGATTGTAGTGATTGCAAAGGAAATAGATCTCTCATTTACATCAGTTATGGCCATGGGCATGGTAGCCTTCTCCTTTATCTACAATGAGACAGCCTTTATAGGTAGTGCGAATATTCGCGTAGGACTGGCAATTATTGCTGCTTTGCTGGCTGGAACGATAATTGGCTGGCTCAATGGGTTCATCATTGTGAAGTTTGGCATTCCATCATTAGTAGTCACCCTTGGTACCCAATTTCTCTGGGCAGGTGCGGTGCTAGTACTCACCCAAGGAGCAAATTTCACATTGACATATGTAAATAGCACAATCTTTTACCCACTCTTCGTTGGCAAAATCCGTGGATACTTACCTATGCAGATGGTATGGCTGATCATCATCACAATCCTGGGTTGGATTCTGCTGAACCGTCATCGCTTTGGGGCGCATGTCTATCTGACCGGAGACAACATCAACAGCGCCGAGCTGATGGGCGTCAATACCGGCGGTACACGGATCAAGGCTTTTATGTTAATTGGCATCATATCAGCTTTTGCTGGTTTACTTTACAGTTTTTCCATTTCTTACTTTTGGCCCAGCCTGGGGGGTGGTTATTTGCTAAGCACCCTGGCGTCGGTCTTCCTGGGCGGGACGTCCGTCTTTGGCGGCGTCGGCACGATTTTGGGCACATTCCTGGGAGCTTTTATCATTGGCTCGATTGAAGTTGCAACAGTAGCTGTCGGTCTGACGGGATTCTGGACCCAGCTGATCTATGGATTTATTATCGTGTTATCGATGATTATGCATACGTTCCTGCGCAGACGAGGGGAGTGAGCGCCTCGCTTGCACAGCTCCTCCAACTACATCTATAAACCGAGTTCACATTATCTCCATTGGTTTATCAGATGGACAGAAATACTGAATTAATCGGAGAATATGCCTAATGCCCAGAATCGCCGATGGGCTCGATCTTCCACTGTCCATCAACTCGTATGTTTGTGCTGTCTCCCGGCCAGTAGAGATAGGTCCAGTAGCTGCTGCCCCGCAGCACCGATGGGCTTGCTCCCATGGTGACGATGATATGGTCTGGGGTGTAGTGGGCAAAGTAGGTCTCACGGTTGATCAGATTCCGTCCCAAGGTAGGGTCCATAGCAGTCCAGCCAACGGTGGGCATATATACGTCCGCCCAGGCATGTTCAACCTTGGCTGTAGCATCCGTTCCTGTTTCCAGGTAGCGCAAGCCTTCGAAATAACGCGCCGGAATGCCTTGTGCCCGGCTGAGTGCAGCCAGAAGGGAAGCATATTCAGTGCAGTCAGCACCCATGGGTCCCAGGGCAGCTTGCGCGCCCCAATTCTTGCCATTGGAGGAGTAGACCAACTCATTTGCGACGTAATTATAAAAAGACAACATTTGTTGGCACACCGTGCTCTTGCCTTGCGAAAGCTCACTCGCCAGGGTGACAATTTGGGGATTGGCAGATTCGATGTGCAGCTCGGGTTGAGTGAATTCATTCGGGAGCTGCCCCTGGCAGGCTGACAGATCATATGCCAATTCGTTCACAACGACGTGGTAATCGATCGTTATCTCCTGGGTTGTGCCAGCAGGCTGCCCGGAAAAATCAAACTCGGCATATTGGTTGCCTAATTCATCAGTCACCAGCTGATAGTCTTTGGGTAAAATCTCCATTGATGGTACATCTTGATAAGGAGGGAAGCTTCGGATCAACGCAACCCAAATATTCTGCTTCTCAGGTATGCCAGATCCTATGTTGACGAGGTCTAATTGTTGGTGGATAACATACTCGCGTTGACCCAGGACCGTAACACGAGTTCCTGGTGTTGCTGGATAAGGAATCGCTGAATCCGTCCTCGGCTGACATCCCAGCAAGGAGATAACAATGACGAAGAATAAGAACCCTCGTGAAACGATTTTGATGCTACCTCTACTCGTGCCTATTGTAGTACAGAATGATTAATAACACAGACAAAGAATGATACCGCCAAAACAATCTATACCACATCAACTGACTCTGGGATCGCGGTATCCCGGTCCTTTGCTATCATCCTGCGGTGGTGCTTCTTACAGGTGGATATGACCGCGTTGACATCCCGTCAAAGGGTAAAACTATCCCTCAATCACAAGGAGCCCGACCGCATCCCGATCGATTTGGGCGCGACAATTGTCAGCTCAATCGTCAGGCAGACTTATATCGAGCTGAAAAAATACCTCGGTTTGCCGATTGAGCAGATAAAAATGCTAGATTATGTACAGCAGCTGCCCTATGTTGATGATGGATTGATGGAGCGGTTTGGTGTAGATTTTCGCATGGTTCAGCTACCCGCCGCAACGACGGCCGGTGTGGATATTTTCGAAGAAGGTGAGTATTTTGCTTTCATCGACCGCTGGGGGGCGAAATTGCATATGCCCAAAAGAGGCGGGTTGTACTTTGACTGGGTCGATTTCCCGATTAAAGAAGCGGAAATGTCTGCCCTGGATAATTATCACTGGCCGCGTCCTGATCCGGTCGAAGTCAATGCCCAACTGGGTCTGCGGGCGAAAAACCTGTATGAAACCACCGACTACGCGCTGGTGGGTAGTGCAGTGATCGGCGGCGGCATATTTGAGCAGCCCGCCCGGGTAATGGGGCTGGAGAACTTTTTAATTGCCCTGCTTACCGCACCCGCCTTTGCAGACCGCCTGATGGAAACCATCACCGATATCTATATAGAATCATGCAACCAGTACCTCGATCAAGTTGGCCCATATATCCAGGTGTTCACCTTTTGGGATGACCTGGCAGGGCAAAATGGCTGGATCATCAACCCCGAGGTTTACCGGAAGCTGATCAAGCCGAAACAGAAACGCCTGGTTGAGGCGATCAAGAAAAAGACGGATGCCAAGCTGTTCTACCACAGCTGTGGGGCTACCCGTGGATTGATCCCCGATTTGATCGAGATCGGATTTGACATCCTCAACCCGGTCCAGGTTTCAGCGAAAGGTATGGATACCAGAGAATTGAAAGCTGAGTTTGGGCGTGACATCGTTTTCTGGGGTGGAGGCGTGGATACCCAGCATGTACTTCCATTTGGTAAGCCACAGGAGGTTGTTGACGAGGTGAAACGCCGTATCGATGACCTGGCACCCGGCGGAGGCTTTGTCTTTGCAGCGGTGCACAACATCCAGGCATTCGTTCCACCTATAAATATTGTGGCAGCTTTCGATACCGCCCTGCAGTATGGAAGAAGTCACTCATCACCCGCTTAGGGTGTGAGAATATTTAGCTCAGTATGGAAACAATGATTATGAAGCATCGTGAACGTGTCTTAACTGCACTCAACCATGAAGAACCCGATCGCTGCCCTATGCAGGTCAGCTTTACCCCTGAATTTGCTGCTCGTCTCGAGAACGACCTTAAACTAAAGGGACAGGGGCTGCATAATCCACATGGGGGCGGCAACGACTATTCGCTCGAGCTCGCCCTGGACGAAGATATGTTATTAACCTCGGTGGGATGGGTCAATGGGTATTATCAAGCTGGCTACCAGGATGTCGACACCTATCGTGATGAGTGGGGAGTAGTCTGGAAGACCATTGACTACGAAACCCCGTATGGGAAAGGAAAATACACTGAGCCCTCGGGTCACCCGTTGACCGACGATCGAGCATTGGTAACTTATAATGCCCCCGACCCCAACCGACCAGAGCTCTACACAGAAGCCCAACGTGTTTTGCAGGTATTCAAAGGTGAATACTGGATCGTCGGGGTGACCCCAACGACCATTTTCGAATCAGCCTGGGCGCTGCGCGGTTACGAGCAGTTATTGATGGATATGGCAATGGACCCAGGTAAAGCCAACCTTGTCCTGGATATCCCTTATTCGTATCACAAGGTCGTCACGCAGCGTCTGGTGAGTTTGGGGGTGGACATGATCTGGCTTGGTGATGACGTCGGTGGCCAGAACTCGATGCTGATGTCTCCAAAAATGTGGCGCCAATACTTCAAGCCCCGCATGGCTGAACTGATCGCCTCGTTGCGGGAAGTCAATCCCCACATCAAGATTGCCTATCATACCGATGGAGTGGTTTATCCAATCATCCCCGACTTGATCGAAATCGGCATAGATGTGTTAAACCCGATCCAACCCATGGCGATGGACCCGCTGAGGTTAAAAACTGAATATGGAAGGAAGCTATGTTTTTGGGGCTCGCTCGACATCCAGCAGACCCTGCCCTTTGGCACTCCGGAGCAGGTTAAATCAGAGGTAATCACCCGCTTGAAGACCATCGGCCAAGGCGGGGGATTAATCATTGGACCCACGCATAACCTGCAGCTGGATACACCCCTTGAGAATTTCTGGTCGATGGTCGATACCATTCGCCAGACGCCCTACCAGGCGCTACTATAGGACCATCAATTGATCACTTCTTATTACGCGATATCGTTATGACTAAGCGGGAAGTCATTCATGCAGTTCTCGAAGGCAGGGTACCACCCTATGTGCCCTGGTCGTACGGTTTCACCTGCGAAGCACGGGCAAAACTGCAGGCGCACTACTCTGAGATTGATCTGGAGGTTGCGCTGCAAAACCACCTGCTGAAGCTGGGTAGTGATATCGGCTTTTTCACCGAGGTGGAGAACCATCGCTTTCAAGATGTTTTCGGCGTAGTTTGGGACCGCAGTGTGGATAAGGATATCGGCAATATCGAAGGATGCCTGCTCGCTGAGCCAATCCTGGCGCACTACACTTTTCCCGATCCGCTCGACCGGCGTTTTTTTACCCCTATACCCGATCGCATCATGAAATACTACGACCGTTTCCGGGTCTTCCAGATCGGTTTCTCGCTGTACGAGAGAGCGTGGACCCTGCGCGGAATGCAAAACCTGCTGATGGATTTCTACGACCACCCGAAATTCGTCCAGGAGCTATTTAATACGATTGCGGATTACAACATCACCCAGCTGATGGAAGCCTCGAAATACGATATTGATGCAGTATATTTTGGAGACGACTGGGGTCAACAGCGCGGCCTGCAGATGGGACCGAAACTGTGGCGCGAGTTTATTTACCCGGTCCTTGAGCGTATGTATCGCGCCGTGCATAAGGCGGGAAAATATGTATTTATCCATTCATGCGGAGATGTCGATGAGCTGTTCGAAGACCTTATTGCTCTTGGTGTCAACTGTTTCAATCCATTCCAACCGGAGGTAATGGATGTACCAGATCTTCTGCGCAAGTACCGCCACCGGTTAACCTTTCATGGCGGTCTGTCAACTCAAAAAGTCTTGCCGTGTGGAACGATTGATGAAGTCCGCGCCGAAACCTGTCGGCTGTTAGAGCTGGGACGGCAGGGTGGCTACATCTTTGCCCCGGCGCATGATGTGGAAGGTGACGTCCCTGTGGAGAACATGCTGGCATTTATCGAGCTGCTCCAGGGTCAATCAGGGTATAGCAATAATGAAGAGGAGAAAATGAATGAGTATAATTGATAACCTCCGTCAGAGTGTGATCGATGGTGAGATGGACCTCACCCAGGAGTTGGTGGAAAAAGCCCTGGCGGAGAAAATTCCGGCTGAGCAAATCCTCAAGGATGGTCTGATCTCTGCGATGGAGGAAGTCGGTCGCAGGTTCGAATGCAGCGAATTTTACGTCCCCGAAATGTTGATCTCGGCGAGGGCAATGAAGCGTGGTCTGGCGTTGCTGCGCCCGTACTTGACGGCAGCCAATGTCGAGGCGGTCGGAAAGGTTATCATTGGTACGGTGCAGGGCGACTTGCACGACATTGGTAAGAACCTGGTGGGGATGATGCTGGAAGGGGCTGGGTTTGATGTGGTTGACCTGGGTGCCGACGTATCCCCTGACAACTATGTAGCAGCTGTGAAGGAACACCACCCTGACCTGGTTGCCTGTTCAGCGCTCCTGACGACGACGATGCCTGGTATGAAAAAAGTTATTATCCTGCTGGAGGATTCTGGATTGCGCGGCCGGGTGAAGGTAATCGTGGGCGGCGCGCCGGTTACCGCCAAATATGCCGCCGATATAGGAGCCGATGGATTTGCCCCGGATGCAGCATCGGCAGCTTCACTTGCCAGGGCGCTCATCCACAAATAAGCTCGTTTCGGTACAGGTTTTTACCAAGACTAATTGGGTACATTTGATTAACTATGACTTCCGGCATTATCTTTGACATACAGGAATTCGCCATCCATGACGGGCCAGGCATCCGAGCAACCGTGTTTATGAAAGGATGCCCCTTGTCATGCACGTGGTGCCATAACCCTGAGGGTCAGTCACGGCAGTCCCAGGTAATCCGGGCTCCTTCCGGAGAGCGTCTTGCTGGAAAAGAATATTCAGCGGCAGAGCTGGCAGCACACTTGAACCAGCAAGCTGCAATCCTGCGGGCCAATGAAGGCGGGGTTACTTTTTCCGGTGGCGAACCGCTTCAGCAAGCAGAGTTCGTGGCAGAGGTGATCGATTTGCTTGATGATGTGCATGTTTTATTAGATACCTCGGGTTATGGGCAGGAACAGGAATTCCGCTGCCTTGTCGATCGGTCAGACCTGATCTATTTTGACCTTAAATTGATCGATAGTTCCGCTCATCGACGTTACACCGGTTGTGATAATGACTTTAATATTGAGCAATTTGCACATCCTGGATGAGTTGGGCAAACCTTTTGTGGTCCGTGTACCGCTGGTGCCTGGCGTCACCGATACCAACCAGAATCTGGCAGATATAGCTCTAATTTTGCGAGGAATGCACGGCTTGCAAAAGGTGGACCTTCTGCCTTATAACAGAGCTGCTGGCTCGAAATATGAGTATGCTGGGATGCAATTCAAACCCGATTATGACGAATCGAGAGAGCTGAATCTCAACACGGCGATCTTCGAGCAAGCCGGTATTAAGGTAGCTGTCGCATGAACGACCGCTTGACAGCAATGAAGGTTCGCGTGCGGTCTGGTGAACATCGCTCCCTGAGGCAGGACCATCCTATAGATGTCCATACTGAATGCGAAAGTGAGCAGCTATCATGGTCCAGGCGCGTGGCTCGCCTGGTTCGGAGGCAGTGTGAGGCTGAGCGTGTCACCATCGCACCGGATGAACGCATCGTGTTCACACGGACAATTCCCTCAGTACCCCCAATTTACTCAGAGCAGCAATGGACTCAGCTGACTACCGGTCGAACGCTCCACGAGCTTGGTCCGGTGAGCAATATTTGTGCAGATTGGAACCTGCTGTTGTCCCAAGGTCTGCTTGGACGCAAGGAAGTTGCACTTGCCACAAGGCTGCGCCAGGTGGGTAACCCGAATTCGCTTGAGTTTATCGATAGTGCGATCGAGACGATCGATGCGCTTCTTGGGCTGGCAGATCGCTATGCTCAAGGGGCTCGTGAGTTGGGGAGGGGGGACATTGTAGATGTTCTCGAGCAGGTGCCGGGCCACCCTGCCCGCACCTTCCATGAGGCCCTGCAGTCAGTAAGGCTTTGCCATGCTGTGGTATGGCTTAGCGGGCACTATCACGTTGGTCTGGGGCGGTTAGATCAGTATATGTGGCCATTCCTGGCAGCTGACCTGCAGGCAGGACGCCTGACGCTTGCAAGTGCGGAAGAACTGCTGGCAGAGTTCTTCATCTCGCTAAATAAGGATAGTGATCTCTATCCGGGAGTGCAGCAAGGTGACAATGGGCAGTCGCTCACGCTGGGTGGTGTGACTCCTGGTGGGGATCCAGCAGTGAATGAGCTCACCCGCATGGTTTTACGGGTCTCGCGTGACCTGTCACTTATAGATCCAAAAATTAACCTGCGCATATCAGCGGATACCGACCTGGACCTGCTGACTTTAGCCACTGAGCTGACCCGCATGGGATTAGGTTTCCCCCAATATAGTAATGACGATGTGGTTATTCCTGCCCTTGTCTCTCACGGGTATTCCATCGAGGATGCGCGTGATTACGTCGTGGCAGCTTGTTGGGAATTTATCATCCCCGGCCGGGGGATGGAAGTGGTCAACATTGGGGCAGTCTCGTTCCCTGCGGCGGTCGACCAAGCCATCCGGACAGGTCTCATCGCTCAGGATGATTTTGAGCGGATTCTACAGCGGGTCTCGGAAAATATTTCTGGACAAGTTCGTCTGCTCGGTGAAGCCTATTCCCACCTATTGTTACCGCCGGCTCCCTATTACTCGGTTTTCATGCACGGCTGTCTTGAACAAGGCAGGGATCTGTCCGATGGATTGAAGTACAACAATTATGGTATTCATGGTGCCTGCGCGGCTAATGCTGGCGATGCCCTGGCGGCAGTGAAGCAATTTGTCTTTGATGAGGCTAGTGTTTCACCAGGCGAGCTGCTATCAGCACTGGAAAACAATTTCACCGGCTATGAACCACTCCAGCATAAGCTGGCAAATGAAGGTGCAAAAGTCGGCAATAATGATGCAGCTGCCGACAAATTGCTGGTGATGCTGTTCGATGATCTGGCGGCCGCCTGTGAAAGCTATGGCTGCACCCCTCGAGGGGGCATCTTGCGACCCGGCACAGGTTCCGCGATGTACTATATTTGGCTGGCAGCTGGCCATTCTGGTATGCGCGAGCCGCTTGTCTCCGCCACTGCGGATGGACGCCACCAAGGCGAGCCATTCAGCGCTAACCTTTCACCATCGCTGGGTGCCCGTATACGTGGACCGATCAGTATGCTCCAATCTTTTAGCAGGATCGACTACCAACGCATTTATAATGGCGGACCGATCACCATGGAGCTCTCCGACTCCGTTTTTCGCAATCGTGAATCGATCCGCAAGACCGCCATGCTGGTACGCACTTTTGCCCAACTGGGCTGCCAGCAACTGCAGCTAAACAGTTTAAATATCGACGCGTTACTCGATGCCAAAGCGCATCCTGAAAAACATAAGAACTTAATTGTTCGTGTGTGGGGTTGGAGCGGTTATTTCTGCGAGCTTGCCCCCGAGTACCAGGATCAAATCATCGCCCGGCATTATTTTGGATCGAGCTGACCCTAAGGTTGGCTGACCATAAAATCACGAGGAGGAAGTGATGATGAACCTCAAAGAATTCGAAGTTTGGTTTGTAGCCGGCAGCCAGCACTTATATGGCGAAGCCATGCTCAAACAGGTGGCGCAGCATTCACAGGAGATGGCACTGCAAATGACCCAGTCGGGAAAGCTGCCGGTGAAGGTGGTTTTTAAGCCGGTGGTGACAACCGCCGATGCGATCACCGAGCTGTGCCGGGATGCGAATAACTCCCGCAGCTGCATCGGACTGATTACCTGGATGCACACTTTTTCCCCGGCAAAAATGTGGATTGCCGGGTTGCGCTCCTTACAAAAACCATTTGTGCATTTACATACCCAATTCAACCGTGAGCTTCCCTGGTCGAGCATCGACATGGATTTTATGAACCTCAACCAGTCGGCGCATGGCGACCGCGAATTTGGTTTTATCGGCAGCCGGATGCGCTTGAAGCGTAAAGTGGTGGTGGGGTTCTGGCAGGATGATGATGTGCTTTCCGGCCTGGCAACCTGGATGCGTGCTGCCTGTGCCTGGCACGATGCCCAAGGTGCCAGAATTGCCCGCTTCGGTGATAACATGCGCGAAGTCGCAGTCACCGAAGGGGATAAGGTTGAGGCGCAGATCCGTTTGGGGTACTCCGTAAATGGTTACGGCGTGGGTGAGCTGGTCAAGTTTGTCAATGCGGTTACAGAGCCGGATATCGATCGCCTGTTGACCGAATACGATGATACGTACGCCTTAGCAGAAACGCTGCGCCCTGGAGGCAGTCAACGCCAGTCGCTACGTGACGCAGCCAAAATAGAAATCGGGATGCAGGCTTTTCTAGCAGCGGGTCGTTTTACGGCCTTCACCTCCACCTTCGAAGATTTGTATGGTTTAGCGCAGCTGCCAGGATTGGCGGTACAGCGCTTGATGGCGCAAGGTTATGGGTTTGGGGCCGAGGGTGACTGGAAAACGGCTGCCCTGGTGCGAGCAATGAAAGTGATGGGCGCTGGTTTGCCGGGTGGCACTTCATTTATGGAAGATTACACCTATGACTTCAGCGGGGAACGTCCTAAGGTATTGGGTGCCCACATGCTCGAGGTGTGTGAATCGATAGCATCTACTAAACCATCCCTGGAAATTCACCCACTATCAATTGGAGGTAAAGCAGACCCGGCGCGGCTGGTGTTCAATGTGGGTAGCGGTGCGGCGATTAACGCCACGCTGATAGACCTGGGGAACCGCTTCAGGATGATTGTTAATGAAGTCGATGTGGTCCAACCAGAGCAAGCGTTGTCGAAACTACCGGTCGCCAGCGCGGTTTGGGTCCCTCGACCCAGCCTGAAAGTGGCGGCGCATGCCTGGATCCTGGCAGGTGGAGCCCACCATACCAGCTTCAGCCAATCGGTCACCACCCAACACCTCGCTGACTTCGCCGAGATGGCAGGCATTGAGTTCCTGGTGATCAACAACGACACTCGTCTGGCGGAATTCGCCAAAGAATTGCGTTGGAATGATCTGTATTATCACCTGGCGGATGGCTTGTAATACCCATATCATGTTTGGTTAACGACAGCGATGGAACAACCCGTTTTTTATTTTGGTGTTGATTATTACCCCGAACAATGGCCAGAATCCCGCTGGTTGGTTGATGCCCGCCTGATGAAAGAGGCGGGTTTCAATCTTGTCCGCCTGGCAGAGTTCGCTTGGTCACGCCTGGAACCCACTCAAGGTTCATACGATTTCGGCTGGCTAGACCGGGCGCTGGAGGTGCTGCATGAGCAGGGAATCGTCGCTGTCCTTGGTACCCCCACCGCCTCCCCACCTCCCTGGTTGATGAGCAGGCACCCCGAACTTTTCCGGGTGCGGGATGATGGGCTGCGGGTGAGCTTTGGCAACCGCCGTGAATATTGCCCCAACCATCCCCTCTATCACCAGTATTCCCGGCGCATCGTCTCTGCGATGGCTGAACATTACTGCTCTCACCCGGCGGTGATCGGTTGGCAAATCGACAATGAGTTCGGTGAACGGTGCTACTGCCCAATCTGCCAGGCGGGTTTCCAGCGCTGGCTGCAGAAGCGGTACGGCAGCCTGGAGGAATTAAATACATGCTGGGGGACGGATTTTTGGAGCCATGCTTATACCGATTGGAGTGAGATACCACTCCCGCTGGCAACCGCAGGCTCACCCAACCCGGGTCTTGGATTTGAATATAGGCGGTTTGTTTCGGATTCATATGTTACCTACCAACAATTGCAGGTGGAACTATTACGGAAGGTGTGTCCACAGCATTTTGTCACCCATAATTTCATGGGTTTTGGCTACGAAGGATTGGATTATTATGACTTAGCCCGAACGCTTGACATCGTCAGCTGGGATAATTATCCCCTTGGTTTCTGGCAAAAAGGCCTGACTGCGGTGGATCCGGCTGTACCTGCCCTCGGTCACGACACGATGCGTGGTCTGAAGCAGGATAACTTCTGGGTGATGGAACAGCAGGCAGGTCCGAGCGGTTGGGAGACGGTCAGTCCCACTCCCCGCCCGGGTCAGCTGCGCTCGTGGGCTTACCAGTCCATTGCTCATGGAGCGAACGGGGTGGTTTTTTTTCGCTGGCGGACGGCTCGTTTTGGGACGGAACAGTACTGGTCCGGTCTGCTGGACCAGCATGGTCAGCCAGGTCGCAGATATGACGAGATCAAGCGAATGGGGGCCGAGCTTCGAAAAATCGGGGATTCCATCCTCGGGACGAATGTCAAAGCCCAGGTTGCCATCATCCAATCTTATGACAGCCGTTTTGCCTTCCAGGTCCAGCCAAATCATCATGATTTCCATTATGATGACCACATCACCGATCTTTACCGGATATTTTTCAGCAAAAACATCACCCTGGATGTCGTCTCTCCACAAGCAGATCTATCCGCTTATAAGCTGGTCGTTGTGCCAGCCTTGCACATTGTCACCAATACGATCGCCGGCAGCCTGGCAAGTTATGTCCGGGGAGGTGGAACGGCGGTCATCACTTCGCGCTCGGGTGTAAAAGATAGCGCCAACGCGGTCGTAGACCAGCTGCTGCCTGGTTTGTTGGCAGAAGTCTGTGGTGTGACTGTGGTGGAGAGCGACGCTTTACCAGCCGGTACTACTCAACCGGTTAAGTTTATCGATCCTGGATTTACCCATTCAGACCTGACCGAAGCAGGTATTTGGGTTGACGTCCTCGCCCCGACCAGTGCGGAAGTGTTAGCCCACTACACCGAAGATTATTATGCCGGTGAGCCGGCGGTGACGCTTAACCGATATGGAAAAGGTCAGGCAATTTATGTCGGCGCCCTTGGTGGAACTACCTTATATCAAGCTTTATTCGACTGGTTGGTAAAAAAGTTATCGATTGCCAGCGTCCTGGTTACCCCGCAGGGGGTTGAGGCTGCTGAACGCAGTCTGGGAAATTGGCGTTTGTTGTTCCTGCTAAACCATACCAAAGCAACCCAAACGGTTTCCTTGCCGGATGGATATGTCAATGTCCTTGGTAACGAAGCATTGAGCGGGCAGGTTACCTTGGCGCCTTATGATGTTACTATCCTTTCTGCTTAGGAATAATTGAATGAAAACACTACGTCTGCACAATCCTGGTGATTTACGCCTGCATGATGAGCCCGTTCCGGTGCCTGGAGCAGGGGAGAAGTTGTTACGGGTCACAGCTGTTGGTATTTGCGGATCGGATTTGCACTGGCTCAACGAGGCTGGCATCGGGGATGCTCGCCTGGATAAACCCCTGGTGCTGGGGCATGAGTTTACTGCTTTGACCGATGATGGTGTGCGTGTGGCAGTGGATCCAGCCATTGCCTGCGGTGTATGTGAGTATTGCAAACGCGGTGACCCTAACCTGTGCGAAAACCTGGTCTTTGCTGGGCACAGCAGCCAGGACGGAGCAATGCGCGAACAAATGACCTGGCCTGAGCGCTGTCTATATCCCATTCCAAACCAGGTGTCAGATGCTGACGGGGTGATGCTGGAACCTCTGGGGATTGCCATCCATGCAGTGGATCTGGCACACCTGAAAATTGGCATGTCGGTGGGCATTTTTGGCTGCGGACCAATCGGCTTGCTCATTCTTCAGCTTGCACGGTTGGCTGGAGCGAGTGAGGTGCTCGCTACCGACGTCCTCCCCCACCGCGTGGAAGCGGCACAGCTTCATGGAGCGGATGAGGCCTATGTCGTAGAGAACAGCATCGATAATCAGCAATTGATGCGGTTGGCTGGACGTAAGCTGGATGTGGTCTTTGAAGCAGCCGGCGAAGATGCAGCCGTTGAGATGGCGGTTGCGGCTGCCCGCCCGGGTGGAAAGGTGATCCTGGTAGGCATCCCTTCGGACGACCGGACTTCATTCACTGCTTCAACTGCTCGGCGCAAGGGATTGACCCTTAAACTGGTGCGCAGGATGAAGCTCACTTACCCGCGTGCGATCCAATTGGTGGAGAGTGGCAAAGTAAATGTCCGCTCGCTGGTCACCCACACCTTCCCCCTCGATCGCGCCACTGAAGCTTTTGCCGTTGCGGCGCGACGAGATGGTCTGAAAGTGGTTATCATCCCATAAATGGAGGCGCTTATGACGAAATACGCTATCGGTGTGGATTTTGGCACTGAATCGGGTCGGGCGGTGCTGGTGGATGTCGCCGATGGCAGGGAAGTTGCCACGGCGGTGTACCCCTATTCGCATGGCGTCATCGACGAGAAATTGCCTGTTCCAGGTACAGATATCCGCCTCGAACCCGACTGGGCACTGCAGGATCCTCAGGATTACATCAAGACGTTCCAGAGCACAATCCCGGCGGTGTTGGCCCAGTCTAAAGTAAAACCCGAAGATGTGATCGGCGTTGGGATCGATTTTACTGCCTGCACCATG
Source organism: uncultured Chloroflexia bacterium (assembly GCA_963726315.1). Classification (GTDB taxonomy): domain Bacteria; phylum Chloroflexota; class Anaerolineae; order Anaerolineales; family UBA4823; genus FEB-25. Next base: position 466,105 of record CAVSBZ010000001.1, read on the forward strand.
CTGCCGGTTAAGCAGGACGGTACCCCTCTGTGCGATCTGCCTGAATTCCGGCGTGAGCCGCATGCCTGGGTTAAGCTGTGGAAGCACCACGCCGCTCAGCCCGAAGCAGATAAGATCAATGAGACCGCCCGTAGGATGGGTCTCAACTGGCTGGACCGCTATGGCGGCAAAATTTCGTCCGAATGGTTTTTCTCCAAGGTTTTGCAAATCTTGGATGAAGCCCCCGAGGTCTACCAGGCAGCTGACCGCCTGCTCGAAGCCACCGACTGGGTCGTCTGGCAGCTGACCGGGGTGGAGACGCGTAACTCGTGCACCGCCGGTTACAAAGCTATCTGGTCCAAGCGCGAGGGATTCCCGCAGGCGTCGTATTTTGCTGCCCTCGACCCGCGGCTTGAAAACGTGGTGGACGAGAAAATGTCGCGCACCATCCAGCCGATTGGCAATCGTGCTGGAGGATTGACCCCACAGGCAGCCCAATGGACTGGCTTGAATCCGGGAACGGCGGTGGCAATCGCCAATGTGGACGCCCATGTAGCCGTCCCGGCGGCCACGGTAACCGAGATTGGAAGCATGGTGATGATCATGGGCACCAGCATCTGCCACATGGTACTGGGCGATGATGAGCACATAGTCCCGGGCATATGCGGGTATGTTGAAGATGGTATCATCCCCGGTTACTTCGGCTATGAAGCCGGGCAATCCTGCGTGGGAGATCATTTCGCCTGGTTCGTGGAGAACTGCACTCCTGCATCTTACACTGATGAGGCCAAAGATCGCGATATAGACATCCACCAGCTGCTGGAAGAAAAAGCTTCCAGGCTGAAACCCGGCGAATCGGGTCTGATGGCTCTCGACTGGTGGAACGGCAACCGCAGCGTGCTGGTGGACGTGGACTTGACCGGCCTGCTGTTGGGAGCCACACTGGCAACCAGACCGGAGGAGATCTACCGCGCCCTGATCGAAGCTACCGCTTACGGCACACGCGTCATCGTGGATACCTTCCAAAGCAACGGTGTGCCGATCCATGAGCTCGTCGCCTGCGGTGGTTTGCCGGAGAAGAATAAATTGCTGATGCAGATCTACGCCGACGTGACCGGTCGTGAGATCAAGGTCACTGCCTCGAAACAGACGCCGGCTCTCGGGTCAGCCATGTTCGGCGCGGTGGCAGCCGGAAAGCCTGCCGGTGGTTATGATTCGATTTACGCAGCTGCCCAGGTGATGGCACACCTCAAAGAGGAGACCTTCAAGCCCATCCCGAAGAACCAGGTGGTTTACGATAAACTATTCGCTGAATACCTCCGCCTGCATGATTATTTCGGACGGGGTGAGAACAACGTGATGAAGACGCTTAAGAAGATCAAGGCAGAGGTGAAGCATGTCGCTTGATCAATTACGCAACGAGATCTGCCGATTACATACCGAGCTACCGCGTAACAACCTGGTAGCCTGGACATCGGGAAACATCAGCGGGCGCGATCCCGAAACTGGTTATGTGGTGATCAAGCCGAGCGGTGTCCGTTATGAAGAGCTGACTCCCGAGTCGATGTGCGTGGTGGACCTGGACGGAAAGCAGGTCGAGGGGAAATACAAGCCTTCCTCCGATACGTTAGCCCACGTTTACGTTTATAGTCACCGGGCAGACGTGAATGGCATCGTGCATACCCATTCCACCTTCGCCACCGCCTGGGCGGCGGTTGGCAAACCCATACCGGCGGTATTGACTGCCATCTGCGATGAATTTGGCGGCCCTATCCCCATCGGGGAGTATGCAAAAATTGGGAGCGATGAAATTGGTCAGGTGATCGTGCGTTCGATTGGATCCAGCCCGGCGATCCTGATGAAGAATCATGGCGTGTTCACCATCGGGCGGACGCCCGAGGCCGCGGTAAAGGCGGCGGTGATGGTCGAGGATGCAGCCCGCACAGTCTTTTACGCTTTGCAGCTGGGTCAGCCGGATGAGATCCCGCCTGAAGAAGTTGACCGCGCCCACCGCCGCTATCGCGAGCATTATGGTCAATAAACACGCCGTCCTGTGGGATATGGATGGCGTGCTGGTGGACAGCGGCGAATTGCATTATCAGTCCTGGTTGGAAACACTAACCGATCTATCCATACCATTCGACCGCGCCAAATTTCACTCGACGTTCGGGATGAATAACCACGGGATCCTGACCGTTCAGCTGGGGAGACCACCCGAAGCTGCCCGGCAGCTGGGTGTGCCGCCGGAGCAGAGTGTGGTGATTGAAGATGCGGTTGCCGGAGTTTCTGCAGCCAGGAAGGCTGGAATGAAATGCATCGCCGTCTGTACCACCCATCCCAGGTCGTCATTGTCGGCCGCGGATATTATCGTCAATACCCTGGAAGAGCTTATCCAAGAAGATTTTTATTCCAACCTGAGCTAAAGATACTATAATGTAATTGAATCGGAGATCGTGGTGCGACTTTCCGATCAATCCACATATTAATCCTCATGGGTGAAAATTGGGTAGACATATGAACATTCGTACTGATTTAGGATTAACCTTCGACGATGTTCTGCTGGTTCCGAACCGTTCTACCATCCACAGCAGAAAGGAAGTCTCCACTGACACTTGGCTGGTACCCGGCATTCACCTATCTAACCCCATCATCTCGGCGAATATGGATACCGTGACCGAAACCCGTATGGCGATCGCCATGGCACAGATGGGAGGAATTGGGATCCTGCATCGCTTTATGACGATCGAAGATCAGGCTGATTGTGTGTCGCGCGTGAAGCGCTCAGAGAGCCTGGTGGTGGAATCTCCGCTGACGATCTCTCCTGATGAGAGCGTGGAGCAGGCGCGCCAGCGCATGGAAGCCGGTGGCGTGGGTGGATTGATGGTCGTGGATAAAGATAACCTGCTGGTGGGGATTATTACCCACCGTGATGTCTTATTGGCTCCACGGGATGATATCCCGTTGAACCAGGTGATGACCCCGCGCCAGAGGCTGGTGACTGCCTCCCAGGGTGAAACCCTGGAGGATGCCCGCCGTAAGCTGTACGAAAACCGCATCGAAAAACTACCGCTGGTTGACGATGAAGGTCGTTTGGCAGGACTGATCACAGCACAGGATATTATTAAAATCCAGAAACATCCCAACGCCACCAAAGACGGCCGTGGTCGCCTGCGGGTGGGCGCAGCAGTAGGCGTCCGCCCGGATGATATGGACCGTGCGATCAGCTGTCAGGCAGCTGGTGCAGACGTGTTGGTGGTGGATATTGCCCACGGGCATTCCGACCATGTTATCCAGATGATACGCCGATTAAAGCAGCGCCTTCCCAATGTGCCCATCATCGCAGGTAACGTGGCTACTGCACAAGGGGTAAGAGACCTGGCTGAGGCAGGCGCAGACGCGGTAAAAGTTGGGGTGGGCTCCGGCTCAATCTGTACCACCCGAATTGTGACCGGATTCGGTGTGCCCCAGCTGACTGCCATCATGGAGTGTGCAGAAGCCGGGAAAGGGTTAAATTTACCCATCATCGCTGATGGCGGTATCCGCAACTCCGGTGATATGACTAAATCGCTGGCGGCTGGTGCCAGCACGGTGATGATCGGAAGCTTGCTGGCTGGCACTGATGAAAGCCCGGGTGCGACGGTGATCCGTGAAGGCAGGCGCTATAAAATCGTGCGCGGTATGGCATCGCTATCAGCCAACATCGAACGCAAGAAGCTAAATAATAACGGTGAGCTGGCGATCGAAGAGTGGGAGGAGGTCGTTCCGGAAGGCGTTGAAGCCACTGTGCCGTATAAAGGTGCGCTGGTAGACGTCATCCACCAGCTGGTAGGCGGGCTGCGCTCTGGGATGAGCTATGCCGGTGCTTGCACAATAGAAGAGCTCTGGCAAGCCGCTGAGTTCATCCGCATCACCCCCTCAGGCATCCAGGAATCGCACTCGCACGATGTGGACCTGATTTAGCCCGCATGACCATTGAAAGTCCTAGTCTATGTAGAACACTGAGGGTTTGGTTCCCTGTTCCTCGAGCCTTGGTTTGGCAGCACCGCTAGCCACCAGTTTAGCCACGTCTGACTCGGGGTCGTCCAGGTCGCCGAAGATCCTGGCCTGGCTGGGGCAGGTCACCACGCAGGCCGGTTCCTTGCCCTCGCGCAGCCGCTGGACGCAGAAAGTACACTTCTCGATCGATCCCTTGGGATGCTGTTTATAACCCTGCTGTTCAAATTCCGTCATGCCCAGCCTGGTGTAGTACTCTTGCGGGCGGGTAGAATTGTAACTGCGGGCTTCATACGGGCAGGCCATGATGCAGTAACGGCAGGCGACGCATAGATCATCATTCACCAGCACCAACCCACCCTCGCCGCGATATGTCGCCCCTGTCGGGCAAACTTCCAAACAAGGTGCCACCTGGCAGTGCATGCACAGCATGGGTAGAAAATGAAGGTGTGCCTGCGGATAATCACCCGTTTCATACAACAGCACTTTACTCCAAAAGATCCCAGGCGGGGTGGCGTTTTCCTGCTTGCACGCCACAGCACAGGCATTGCAGCCCACGCACTTCGACAGGTCGATGACCATGGCGTATCTCACGCCTGCTTCCCTCCAACCGCAGATACCCTTACCCGTGGGTTCCGATCGATGCCCCCATGGAGCGGGTCAAAAGTCCCTTCCGCGCTGTTGAGCAGGGAATTGAAATGGGGTCCTTTTCTAGTCGCCGGGTTGCGGAATGAAGACTTGAAGCCGTGGTTTCCCGGCACTCCCAACGCATCCGGATGGATCAGGCTGGTGACCTTGAGCACACCCTCGGTGCTGCCTCCCCAATACGCCTCCACTCTCACTTCTTCACCATCCTGCAGACCCTTGCGGGCGGCAGTGTCACGGTTCATCAGGATCACGAACTGGTAGGGGTCGGTTTCACCTGCCAGCTCATTGAGCAGTGGGTTACCGGTTTGGTCGGAGTTGTGCATACGGAATTGGGGCGTAGACCAGTTCATGGCGAACAGGTCGTATTCGTCAGATACCGCTTCGTCAGGACGCCCGACCCACAGGGGGATAGGCTGGTAAAACCGCCATACCACTTCCATGTCTTGCCCGGGAATCGTCATGCCGTGCTCGCTCAGGTTTTGGCGGAGCGTGTCACCGGTGCGGAGCAGGTGTTCGAAGTAAAAGGCATAGCGTGTGGTACCCATGGGATAATAGAAGGAGTTATAGGCTTCCGCTTTGCTGCGCATCTTGTAATAGATTCCCGCATCGCGAAAATATTCGATCCCATTTTCCACCCCGAATTTTGATTTCAGCGCTTTGTCCAGGATCTCGGCAGTGGTGTAACGTTGATCCAGCTCCAGCTGATGGGGGGCTTGCAGCTTCCAGAAACGGTTCAAATGGTCGTTCAACCCGCCCTCGCCGTATAAAAAGCCCACCCTCTCGGCCAGCTCCAGGTAGATGTCATCCGCCTGGCGGGTGTTGAATTGCTTCCGCACCACCGGGAGGCGCGCCAGCACACCATTGATCTGCAGCATGTTCGCGTCCTGCGCCTGGACAAAGTGACCCGTACCCACCTCCTGGATGCCGTAACGCTCGAGCAGCGCCGGCTCGGGGAGCAGGATATCCGATAGCTGGGCAGCCTCGTCGTAGATATAGGCGATGGTCACGATGAAGGGGATCTTGCACAGGGCGGCAACAGCCTCGTCGGGATTTGAGTTATTGGTGATCGGGTTGCCCCCATAGATCATCAAGGCTTCAAGCTCATAGGGGATGCTGTATTTAGCCGGGTCCAGCACCACTTTCCAGGCCATGTGCGGCAGGGTGTGGCGGTTGGGATAGAATTGCGCCAGGTCGATATCGGGCGGGAATTTGAATGGCACTGGCACGGCTTCCTTTTTGGGCATGACCACGCCGTCAGCTCCCGGTTTAAGCGCAGGTCCGGTCTCTGAGCCCAGGTCACCACCGGGAACGTCCAGCGAACCGACCAGCATATTCAGCATTTTGTGAACCAGGTGCTCGTAAGCCCCGCCCCACTTGCCCAGCGAGCCGCGTTCGCCCTTTACCAAAGCTGGCCTGAAGGGGAACACCACCCCGTCCAGGGTGATGGTTTCACCGATATGGGCAGCATCAATGAACTCACGCCCAATCCGCCGGATCGTCGCCGCGGGCACGGTCGTGATACCCTCCGCCCATTCTGGCGCATACTGGCGCACCGCCTCTTTAACCAGCGTGAAGGCAGTCGGCAGCATCTGACCATTGACCGGGTATCTGCCTTCCAGAGCATAACCCTGGATCGTCGCATCATTGAACGTCTTGGCAGTGCTGTCCACCGGGTCCCAGATCAGCGGCTTACCTGAGGATGTTTCCTTGGCATAATAGCCATCTTCGCCGATCAGGTACACGGCGTTGGTGCGTTGTTTTAAGAAGGGTTCATCGAAGATACCGATCTCATTAATAATTACGTTGAGCAGAGCCAGGGCAAACGCCAGATCGGTGCCTGGGCGGATGGGGATCCATTCATCAGCAATGGAAGCCTCATGACTGCAGCGAGGGTCAACCACCACCAGCTTGATCCCACGCTCACGCGCACCGCTCAGCGCACGTGTAGTATGGGTACTGCCCAGGTTAGGTCCAAGTGAGCCGCCGATCGTGAGCAGGTACTGGCAGTACTCGACGTCCTGTTTATCCAGCATTGTGCCCTGGACGAGTGAGCAGCCATAATGCACCGGGCACAGCACGCCGTGAGAGCGCAGCAGGTTGGGTGTGCCGAAGGCGGGCAGAAAAGCCTCGTGTTGGACGATCCACCAATCGCCGCCGAACCCCCACATGTGGGCAAATTTCCTGGGGTCTTCCATGCGGATCTTGCGTAGCCGTTCGGCGACTGTGCTCATGGCTTCTTCCCAGCTGATTTCTACCCACCCTGGGTCCTGGTCCAATCCTTTGTGCGGGTTGGTACGCTTCATCGGCGCCTTGACCCGGTAGGGGTTGTACAGGTTGAAAATGGCAGCCTGACCACGCGAGCACAGCTTGCCCTGGCTGACGGGGTTGGCAGGGTCACCCTCCACTTTCACCACCACTCCATCCTGGATGGTAACGATGACCGTGCACCAGGCCTTGTTACCACACATCCGGCAGGCAGACACCCTGGTCTCTACCACCGGCTTGGTGGCATTATTGGCATCCCGTGTCATGATCCCGCCGTGTCGATTGAATAATCGCTGGATGAGGCTTGCCAGGTCATTCACCTGGGCTTGTTCCGTTGGCAAGTTCGCTTTTCTCACTTATCCGATACCTATCCTGTGTTACCAGTAAACTCCAGGCTTTCGTCCGGCTGCTCAGCAGCAATTGCTGCCTCTGCTTCGAGGAAGCCGAGTAAAAACAGAGCCACGCCGTGGTAAAAACCTTTTGGTGTGTGGGCAATGAATGATGCGCAAAAACGCGGCGCCCACGCCAGCATGTGCTCATGCAAAAAGTGCTGCTGCAAAGCGGAGTAATTACGCGCTTCCATCGTATTACCCTGCTCCAGCGAGCGGCATTCTTCCTCGCACAACAGGCGCATCAAGTCCAGCTCGACCCCGAGGTAATCTACCCTCTCGGCATCCTCGGCTGGGATTGCCACCTGAGCGCGGTGATAGAACTCCGTCAATTGTAACAGGCATGCATGATCATCACCTGACTCTGCTGCGCGGTAGAGGCTCTCGTACGGCGGCGGCGGACCATAATTACTCCCGATACCGCGCATCAAGCGGGTGTGTTCAATCGCCAGGGTACGGCACAAGTCTTCGGGGGTACGAGATTCGCCATTCAAGAGCGATAAGCGCATTCGTTTCAGCCCATCGAGCATCCTGGAATCTGGCGCAATTATGGAGCTGAGACTGTTGATATGTTCCTGGACCTCGTTATCGAGCAGGCGGGCAACAAAATCTGCGTCAGGCTGCTCAAGGAACAGCCAGGCGAGGAAACCATAGATGGCAGCCCGCGACTGTGCCTGAGCCTGAACCTGGGCGGAGATGACCATCATAAATATCTGCCTCGCAGTGTGACCGGGACGGCAGTTTTGAAAAATAGCACCCGGTCGGCAAATTCACCCAGCAATGCGGGAAGCCATGCCAGGTATTGTGCCCCACCGCCCAACCCTATCAACACCAGGGCAGCCGCGGCTGCAATCACCCGCACCACCAGCACCCACAGGTAGGGTCCCAACGCCAGCTGGCGACTAATGCGAGCCTCCGCGCTTGACGGGCGGATCAGGATGGTCCGCAGCAGGGTCACCGCCAGTGCAGTCACCAGAAACAGCGCAGCAATCACCCAGGCAGAGCTGGTTGTCTCGATCCCACCAAACCGGTAGGCGACGAATAAGCCAAAAAGCACTCCCGTTGAAAGTGCGCCCAGGGGAAAGTCGACGATGGTTAGTCTTTGGTCCCAGCTTGGACGGGCATGCAGGCGGTAGGTCTCGCCGGTGGCGAGCGTACCCATCAGACCGATGGCCGCGCCAATCAGCCCGATCCAATATATCGCCCTATCATTCAGGTTAAAAACCGGTAGGATGGCATAACCTGCCAGGAAGAACAGGAAAAAACCAAAAAGGATCACCTCACGGCTCAGCCAGGAAGTAGCCAGGTGCAGCAGCGCCAGGGGTGCCCGCCACGGTCTGCCAAGGTGGAACACCGAGACGACCAGCGCCAGGATTCCGACCGCTAAAACGACCATGGCAGCCTGGTCTAACCCTGGCTCCTGTGTGGAGCCGCGCGCTGCCAGAAGGCCTACCAGACCGCCAATCGCCAGCGGCGCCAGGGCAGTGAATGCCACCAGGGTGCCCGATTCTTCGCTGCTGATCATCACCTTGGTCATTGTACCAGACCTATGCTGCGTATTTTTAGATGTGTCTACGCGTACTGCCGGGCCGGAGCGAAGATAACAATGAAGCTCACCGGCTCATCGCCCACCACCTTCAAACCGTGGGCAGCTTCCTTATCCATGTACAGGCAGCTGCCCGGACCGAGGTCGTATACCTGGTCTTCAACGGTAGCCTGCATGCGACCGGAAATCACATAGTAGGCATGCTCCGTCGCATGGGTCACGATCTCCGCCCCACCGCCGGGCTGTACGGTGGTGAGCATCAATTCAAAGGCTTTATTCTCCTGCATCTTGGGCGTGATGAACGTCCAACACAGCGCCTTGGTATGCTTGGGCGGCTCGACACAGGGTGCATCAGCAATATTGATTTGGATCCCTCTTTTAAAGTCTCGGTCATTTTGTTTTCCTTTTAGTTGGGTTAGTCTTTCGGTGCATAGATTCGTTCAGGCAGGCTGGCTTGGGTGGCGCTCTGGATCAGCTCCAGTATGGTGCCGAGAATCGGTTCGGTGTCCAGGTAGGCATAGCGCCCATCGCCGCTCAGACCCAGCCCTGCTCCCTGCTGGAGTATGGCAATCCCCATGGCCTGGTATGGTTCCAGCGCCTGATCTAAGTCAGCCACGAAGGTTCCTACATGCTCAAGACCTGTCCGACCGGAGTTGATAAAATCGCGGTGGATGCTTTCTCCTTCGAGATATTCAATCAGCTCCATTTGTACCTCACCTGACCTGGCAATTGCTACCCGCACTTTGTAATTTGACGGATGGCCATGGTAGAAGCAGCGCAGGGGTGGTGCGCTGTTGGTATATACGTTCCAGGGACCGATACCGGCAGTGTGCCAGTAATTATCCATGGCAGCCTCAAGGTCTTTAACCACCGAGCTTACCTGATTGACGGTAAATTTACCCAGCACGGAAGTCATGTCTCTTGTTTTCTCCTGTCCCTGCACCTGGTGCTCAACACGGCTAAAAGCGTTTGAGTCAACCTGGTGGGTGTAGCGCAGGGATATTAGGTTGCAAAACAGCTCAGGCATCACCCGGGTGTAAAGCCAGACATAACACAAGGGTGAGATTTTTGTATTGCTTAATCTAATTCAGGTTGAAAAATGTTACAAAAAATGAACCGATGTTCCAAATTAATAAATAGTTTAGCACAGGTAAAAGCGCTTGTCAATGCCTATCTCCGGCAGGGAAAGCCGGGTTTGACCCAGGAATGGTTGCAAAATAGCTCCCAGATCAGCCAGCTGACGCCTATTTCTGCCGTTTAGCCCCGCTAAATGACCGTTAGAACTATTGACAAGCTGGCGATGGTTGTGCTATGATATCAATTACGCCAAATAAATGAGATGGCATTCCGTTTTTTATCGAATTTAGTTGCATAAAATTGCCGCATTAATGGAATACTTTGCCACATCTTGCAGGTTATTCCGTTTGAGGCGGCAATAATGGCTTGAGATTGAGCTTAAAGTCAGCTTTAAAGCCGGTTATTGTACTCTGCAGACACGTAATTGAGGAGAATGTCCATGACCCATGAAATACGCATGCCGGTGCTCTCCCAATCCATGATCCAGGGGCGGGTGGTGGAGTGGCTTTTGAATGAAGGCGATGTGGTTAATAAAGGCGCGCTATTGGTGGTAGTTGAGAGCGACAAAGCCACCCATGAGCTGGAAGCACCCCATGAAGGTATCCTGCGCAAGATACTGGTAGAAGCGGGCAGTGAAGTGGATGTGGACACCCCTCTCGCCATCATTGCTGACGCCGGTGAGCAAGAGAGCCTGAAAGACAACCCAACCTCAACCCAGGCAGAACCCATCACTATCCCATTGCCGACCCCTGCACCCATCCCTGCGGGGCGCAGACCCATCTCGCCTGCCGCCAAGAGATTGGCGCAGGAATTAGGTCTCGACATTTCCAAAGTGCCGGGCTCCGGCGAAGATGGGCTGGTCACCGAGAAGGACGTGCGCGCTTTTTCCGCTGGGCAGCCTGCAGCACCCTCGACTAACGCGGAGGATGCCCAGGTGATCCCGCTCACCGGTCAGCGCGGCAGGATCGCCGAGCGCATGGCGCTCAGCCGTCGCACCGCCGCGGATGTGACCACAGTGATGGACGTGGACATGGGGCAGGTCGTCGCTGCACGGGCTTCGACCCATTATTCATATACTGCATACGTAGCCTGGGCATCAGCACAGGCGCTGCATGAATTCCCACTGCTCAATGCCTGGGTCTTGGAAGACCGCATCGTGGTGAAGAACGCAGTCCATATGGGGGTGGCGGTCGCTATCGAAGGTGCGCTGGTAGTGCCGGTGATCAGGAACGTCGAGCGCTTGAGTGTGGCGGAGATTGACCAGCAGATCAACGCTTTGGGTGCCAAAGCCAAGGCTGGTGCGCTCACCCCGGATGATATGAAAGGCAGCACCTTTACCGTAACGAATTCCGGAGTCTTCGGCTCTTTGTTTTTTACCCCCATCATCAACCTTCCCGAAGTAGCGGTGCTGGGGATGGGGAAGGTAGCCGAATCACCCGTTGTGCGAGGTGGTGCCGTGGTTGCTTCGATGGTGATGTACCTGTGCCTGTCCTATGACCACCGGGCGGTGGATGGCGCTACCGCGGTACAGTTCCTCCAGGCGGTAAAAAACCACCTGGAAAAACCTAAATAAATCCCAATTATAAGGAGCAGTGGTCTAAGGCACTGCTCGATCAAAGGTGAACCGGTATGACATACGTTGAACAGCTTCAACCCAAAGACCTGCTCGAGATGTACCGTCTGCTGCGCTTGACGCGCGAGTTCGAAGACCGGCTGTGCGCATTGTGGGGTCATGGTGGCGTGGTCGAGCTGCCCCACGGCAGCCAGGGACAGGAAGCCATCGCCATCGGTGCCTGTTACGGTCTCCGACCGCAAGACCAGGTGTTGCCTTCTCTGCGCACGCGGGGAGCTTTCATCGTCAAAGGTGTTCCGACCAGCTTGCAGATGGCGGGCATCTTCGGTAAGGTTACCGGACCCGCCCGCGGCAAATCAACCACCCACCATATGGCTGATCCGGAACGAGGCGTGCTCCTGGGGTCGGGGCTGATCGGTTCTGACATCCCCGTGGCGGTGGGGGCTGCCCTGGCATTCAAGCTGCAAAAAAAGGATAACGTAGTAGTCAACTTTTTCGGTGACGGAGCTGCCCAGCGGGGAGACTTTCATGAGGGGTTAAACTTCGCCGGAGTGTTCAAGCTGCCGATTATATTCGTACTTGAAAATAACGGCTATGCTGAATATACCCCGTTGGAAAAGCATTTTGCCGGAGATAATTTTGCCTGCCGGGCGGAAGGGTACGGCTTCCCTGGCGAGCGGATCAATGGACAGGACGTGCTGGTGGTTTATGAAGCGGTTCAGAAAGCCATTGCCTGTGCCCGGGCTGGAGACGGTCCGACCCTGCTCGAGTGCATGACTTTCCGCTACCGCAGCCACTGCGAAGCCAGGGCACCTGAATACCTGCGCGATCCGGTGATGGTCGCCAGCTGGCATGCACAAGACCCGCTGGTCCGATTTGAGGCCTACCTGATGGGATGCGGGGTGCTCGATGAGGCCGGTAAGGAGCGCGTAGCAGCCGCGGCGCAAGCTGAGATTGCAGCAGCCGTCCGCTATGCAGAAGAGAGTCCTTTCCCACCAGCCGATGAAGTGAGGCAAGGGGCGTATGCCCCCGAAGATCCGGCCCTGGTCGGTGGGAGGCAAATATGAGAGAAATAATGTACCGCGATGCGCTTCGTGAAGCCATGGCCGAAGAGATGCGCCGCGACCCGAGTGTCTTCCTGATGGGTGAAGATGTAGCCGAGCACGGAGGCAACTTCCTGGTCACCACCGGGCTATACGAAGAATTTGGCGAGCAGCGCGTATTCGACACCCCACTGAGCGAATCGGCGTTGGTGGGGGCGGGTGTGGGAGCTGCCATGATGGGCATGCGCCCGATTGTTGAGGTGATGTTCGCCGATTTTGTGACCATTGCCATGGATGCCATCGCCAACCATGCCGCCAAGGTCTACTATATGTCTGGGGGTGAAGTCACCGCACCCATGGTCATACGGTTGGCAGCCTACGGAGCCGGACGCCGTTCGGGCGCCCACCACAGCCAGAGTGTTGAGTCGCTGCTGACCAATGTGCCCGGGCTGACCATCGTGGCGCCTTCCACGGCATACGATGCCAAGGGGCTGTTGAAAGCCGCCATCCGCACACCCAACCCGGTGGTATTCCTTGAGCACAAGATGCTGTATGCCAAGAAGGGTGAGGTGCCTGAAGGTGAATACATTGTCCCCATCGGGGTAGCCGACGTAAAGCGTGAGGGTACAGATCTCACCATCGTCTCTTACGGGCGCATGGTAGACGTCTCGCTGGCAGCCGCTAAAACCCTCGAAAAGGAGGGCGTAAGTGCGGAGGTGATCGACCTGCGCTCCTTGCAGCCGCTCGACGAGGAAACCATCCTGGCTTCGGTGCGCAAGACCGGTCACCTCGTGATTGTGCATGAAGCGCCTCTGCGCGGGGGTTTTGGAGGTGAAGTAGCCGCAGTGGTTGCCGAGAAAGCCCTGGGCTACCTGGATGCGCCGATCAAGCGGGTGGGTGCACCCTGGGTACCGGTGCCGTATAGCCCCACCCTCGAAGACGCCTATGTGCCGCAGGAAGCCGATGTGATCAAAGCTGTCATGGCGGTGATGGCAGGCTGAGCAGGGCAGTAATTAACCATCAGCTGTCAGTGATCAGCGGGTATCGATTTAGCTCGTAGGCAACTAATTTACCCAGCCCGGGGAATTTGCTCGAAATAGTGAGTCAAATCCCATATGCGGATTAATTCATACAGATAGAATTATGTGTCCTGGGGATGTCTAAATTAAGTCAGGTTAGACTCCAGCATCAAACTTCGGATCAAGCGGTTTTGCGCAGTCCCCAAGCGTTTGTTGCTCGTGAGGTTCGAATCCCTGGCAAGCAAAGCGGCTGAAGCTGCGATGAGCAGCCAAAGCAAGCGCAGCGAAGCAAGCGGCCCGCTGGGGGCGCCTATATATGGGGAATGAGTGTTGATATACCCCCACATATAGCCATAGTTGGAAAAGTTAACAAATAGTTCAGCGCCATTTTAGCGCCATTAATTAATTCTTGAAATGGACCGTGGGGAAAATAGACCGACATCGAGGAAATTTACTATAAACCGGCCACATGTACATTCCGTGAATAATCTGATCAACCTATTCGTTTTAGATCGATCGGTAATTATAATTACCTTTTTATTGGAATTGAACATTTATCTGCGAGGTTCCGATAACCACTCTTAAAATAACATTTATAATGATTCCGTAAAACCATCAAATTTGGCTGGATAAACTGCAAATATTCCGTATAATTTATAGTTAGGCGGCAGAGTAATATTGTTCTACTTCAATACCCTGTAGCATCAAAATACACGCGGATCAAGCTTTTTTACTCCAAGATTATTATGACAGTCTTGAGCGAGAACGAAAAACTGAATGATTACTTGGCAGCGTGGGAACTTTCCAAGCCTCAGCTACTCGCGCAGACGATGACTAGTCGCATTTACACAGTCATTCACGATAACGAGAAAGTTATTCTGAAGTTGTTATCCTCATCTGAAGCGGATGAGCAGCGAGGTGCGGTTGCGTTGCGTTATTTTGATGGTCATGGAGCGGTGAAATTATTGCGTTACGATGATGGCGCTCAACTAATGGAGTACGCTTCTGGTAATGCGCTTGTGACGCTGGTCGAGCGCGGTGAGGACGAAAACGCTACGCGTATCATTGCTCAGGTAATCAAACAACTTCACAGCGTTTCTCAGGATGCTCCATATGACGGTATGGTCATGCTTGATTGCTGGTTTAGGGCGCTGTTGGAGAAAGCTGCCGGAGAAAAGCAAGCGGGTATCGATTCTATCTACGTGCGCGGTGCATCCCTCGCCGAGCGATTGCTAGTTGACCAGCAGGAAATTCGGGTGTTACACGGTGATATTCATCACTACAACATTAGATACTCACCACGAGGCTGGCTCGCATTTGACCCGAAAGGCGTGGTTGGTGAGCGCACCTACGACTGTGCCAACACACTCTGTAACCCAGTTATGCCAGAACTGGTTCACAACGAAACTCGCCTGTTGAAAAATGCGACCATCCTTGCGGACACACTTGCGCTTGAATTGAGGCGCGTGTTGGCATTTACCTTTATTTACGCCTGCCTGAATGCCAGCTGGTGGACACGGCTTAGCGAGCGTGAAGGAGCGGATGATATTGTTCGGTGGCATCTCAATGTTGCTAAAATCATCGAGCCGCACATCCAGATGTTGTGGAATAAAACCTTCTGAAAACCGCCTAACAACCGCTTGCACGCCGACCTGGGGGAATTCTGCCGGTAAATTTGAATCTACGGCATCCCGAAGTTGGTTCTGACCTCGAGGGTGATATCATCCCACCCCCAAACGGGTGAAGCGGAGCGGTTGAGGCTGGGGCTTTTCTCTGCCAATTCCCCACTCACCCGCTAACACCAGCCATAGAACAATTTTATGGCTATACATTCAAATTCACCCTTTATTTTAAATTGAACCATAAACCGCTAGGTTCCAGGGTCCTGTCAAGGAAACTACAGTTGATTGATGAATATCACCCAGGAGGCTGGTTTCGTGGATAATTCGACGGATTTCAGTTAGATCGGCGACTGATCAGCTCTTTTATCTTTTCACGTTCCTGAGATCGATCGGGATCGGAGTGAGAATCTCGTCCATCAAGCGAGCGGCTCATCCTGCGTCCCGGGAATATTGCGACCGCAGGGAGCATAGGGAGCAAAGCGAGCAAAGCGAGCTAAGTGAGCATAAGTGGTCATTAGGATCGCCAGGGAGTGTCCCAGCGTCCCAGCCACGATGATCGGTGTATAATATTTATTAAGCCTGTATATAGCTAAATATACCGCAAGGCGGCATGTTATGTACTAGTTGGGCTGCCTAGTGATGTTCTCCGTTAACCTATTGATATGGAAGGAGGTACGAATGCGAACGAACCGGATGCTTGTTTTAATAGGTGGGTTCATCCTTATTCTTGGATCACGCCTCCCCTGGATGTCGGTTCCTGTTCTCTTTGGTGTTGAAGGGCCTGCTTTCGAAGCCATTGAAATAGGCTGGGAAGGTGATGGCTTTATCACTGGTGGTATTGGTCTCATCCTTCTTCTTGTAGGGATATTTTGGAGGGGAAGAATTGAGAAAAGATACTCAATTCCAGGCGCGATCCTGGCTACTTTGGCTATCTTAATGGTTATCGGAGATTTCTATAGAATCCTTGAGATCGACCCTGATGCGGGTTTCTTTGCAGCCACGGACGTAGGTATCTATGTGACGCTCATCGGCGCATTGCTGGCCTTAGTCGGTGCACTTTTACGCACCCCCGTGGATCAAGAGAGACAGGGCACTACATTACTTTCCAGTTCGATTTAGCCAAGTAATCATCCGGCCATTCTCTGTTGTCTTTGGATCTCTTAAAAGATAATTTCAGGGGATTTCACGCATTCCATTATCAAGTAAAAATTAGATGGTCAGCTTTGACCATGTCCGAGCGAGATGCGCTACCAATGGCAAGCATAGCCTTTGCATTTATAACCTGTACTGGAACTATTGCTTCAGGGGGTACCTTGGGGATTTTTTGGAGTATTCCCCTCCAGCTGCAGAAATTGACAAAAAAATCGGTCTCCAGGATTCCCTGAAGGCCGATTGAGGGAGTGATCGTGAGAAATAATCAGCCCTGATGTTTAAGAGATTTCAGATCGATCGGAATCGGAGTGAGAAGATCATCCATCACACGAGCTGCCTCATCCTGGGT
The DNA here is from genome assembly GCA_963726315.1 of uncultured Chloroflexia bacterium. Lineage (GTDB taxonomy): Bacteria > Chloroflexota > Anaerolineae > Anaerolineales > UBA4823 > FEB-25. The sequence continues at coordinate 482,760 of CAVSBZ010000001.1, forward strand.
TCCTGGAATATTGCGACCGCAGGGAGCATAGCGAGCAAAGCGAGCTAAGGGAGCATAAGTTGTTATTAAAATCGCCAGGGAGTGACCCAGCATCCGCCCAAAAACAGGGCAGGTGACCCCAACCACGTTAATCGGAGAGATCTCATTGGCTCATGTTTACCTGTTATGAGGCCTTTGAGACAGTCCGATAACATTTACTTACCCAGGTAAGCTGCCTTGACCACCTCGCTGGTCTTGAACTGCTCGATATCCCCCTCCAGGACGATCCGCCCCACCTGCAGCGCATAACCCTTGCTGGCAACGCCCAATGCCAGCGATACATTTTGCTCCACCAGCAGCACGCTGATGCCACGCGCATTGATATATTGGATCACCGGCACCAGCTCAGCGACCATCAAGGGCGCCAGTCCGAGTGAAGGCTCATCCATCAACAACAGCTTCGGGTCTGCCATCAAGCCTCGACCAATCGCCACCATCTGTTGCTCGCCGCCGCTCAGCGTGCCAGCCTTTTGACTGCGCCTTTCAAACAGGCGCGGAAAATGCTGGAACACGTTCTCCAGATCGCGCTTGACCGCTGGCTGGTCTTTGCGCAAGCTTGCTCCAAGCTTCAAATTGCTCAATACAGTCAGGTAAGGGAACAGCCTTCTGCCCTGGGGGATGTGGACCAGCCCCAACGCCACGATCTTGGCGGCTGGCAGCCCGTTGATCCGGGTGCCCCTGAACCAGATTTCACCGCTTGTGGCAGGGATCAAGCCCGACATGGTGCGGAGAAGCGTGGTTTTTCCTGCGCCGTTGGCGCCCACCAGGGTCACCACCGAACCCTCGGCAACTTCCATAGACACGTTTTCAAGCGCCACGGCTTTACCGTAATGCACGGTAAGGTTGGATACATTAAGGAGCATTTTGCTCTCCCAGGTAAGCCTTAATCACCTCAGGATTACCCCTCACCTCTTCGACAGTGCCCTCCCCTATTTTTTGCCCGAAATTAATCGCCACCACGTGGTCACACAAATCCAGGATCTGCATATTGTGTTCGATTACCAGGATGGTCATTCCCTGTTGGCGCACCTTTGCCATGATATCCATGGTGAAAATGATCTCGTCCGTGTTCATCCCACCTAATGGCTCGTCCAGCATGAGCAGCTTGGGCTTTACCGCCAGAGCCCTGGCAATCCCCAGCATCTTCTGGTAACCGTGGGGCAGGTTCCGGGCGCGCTCATCCTTTACTTTACTTAAACCCACCAGGTCCAGGATTTTTAAAGACTGATCCAAAACGTAAGCTTCGTTTTTCCGGTAGGTGGGCGTATTGAAGAAAGTATCCCAGAAGCTGGACCTCGGGTGCAGGTAGTACGAAGCAATCACATTTTCAAGCGTGGTGAACTCGGTGAAGAGCGGGGTGAGCTGGAAGGTACGCCCAATACCGGCACTCGCCAGGGCATGCGGGCGTTTCCCGGTCACGTCCTTTCCATCGAAAGCCACCTTGCCTGCTGATGGGCGGATCACACCCGTGATCAGGTTGAAGACGGTGGTCTTACCGGCGCCGTTTGGTCCGATCAACCCCACCACCTGACCTTCACCGACGCCCATGCTGAACTGATTGACTGCCATCAGCCCACCGAAGTTCTTGGTCAACTGACTGATTTCAAGCAGCACGCTTAGCCACCTCGTCCACCGGATCGACCTTTTTTGCCTTCCGCGGATGTTCTTCACGCCAGCGCTTGATTTGATTGGGCAACCCCGCCAGCCCCTGCGGCATCAGGAACAGCACCAGCAGCAGGATGCCGGCGAAGATAAACGGCACGTATTCCCTTAAGTGTCTAAAGATCTCAGGGATGATCAGCAGCGCCGACGTGCCGACGATTGGTCCGGCAAATAAGCCTGCTCCTCCAACCGTCATGTAAACAAATACGTTAATGCTGGTGCCAAAGCTGAAGGTTTCCTGGGTCAGCAGGGCGAAATAGTGTGCATATGCCACCCCGGCGACACCGCTGAAGGTGCACGCCACACCGAAGCACAAGATCCTCTGCCAGGCTTCATTGATGCCGATGCTGGAGGCGACGGTGTGCGATTGAGCGACGGCTTTCCACGTCAGGCCAATCCGGCTGTGCTCCAGGCGGTACATTAAACCAAGGCAGACCAGCATCAATGCCAGGATGAAATAATAGTAAGGTGTCTTGTTATAACCAAACAGCATGGGAATAGTCCCGATCCCCGAGTAACCGCCGGTGTACTTGCTGAATACCTGATTAACTGCCAGTACACCGATCCCGAAGAACAAACTTACCATGGTGAAATAGATGCCCCTCACGCGAGTGAAGGGAATAGCAACCAGGAAGGCGATGATGATGGTTGCCCCGATGCCAATCAGCATGGTGATCCACGGTGACCATCCCAGGTATTTAGCCAGGATACCCGAAGTGTAGGCTCCAATCGCCATGAATGCGGCGTGACCAATCGACCCTTGTCCGGATAGGTCTAAAACCCGTAATGAGCTGGCAACAATGATCCAGATGAAAACACCGATCAGGATATGCATGTAGTAAATCCGCAATCCCAATGGAGGCAGGGCGAACAGGAAGCCGATCAAGAGGGCGAGGCTGGCGATCTTGGTGATCCCTTTATGCTGCCCCAGGAATGACTTTATGCGCATATCTGCCTCCCGCCCCTAGAACAATTCATAGCCGAATAAACCTTTGGGACGGATCAACAATATCAGGATCACGATCAGGATGGTGATCAGCTCGCCCACGGAGGCCTGAGTTAACACCGGCAGAAAGGAGTTCAACATTCCCATGATCAGTCCACCGGCGAGAATGCCGCCGATGCTGCCAATGCCGCTCAGAATGACCACCTGGATGGCTTTCAGGAGGATATTATCTCCCATGAAGGGATTCATACTAAAAATAGTTGCCATGAGTGAGCCTGCCAACGCGGCTGTACCGCAGGCGATCACCGTCGCCGTAGCCGCAATGCGGTGCGTGTCAATGCCCTGCAGCGCAGCTCCTTCCGCATCCTGCGCCACTGCCAACATCTGCTGCCCCACCTTGGTCATCTGGATCATGTAGGTCAGCGTCATCAGGAGCACCGCACCGATTCCGAAGGTCAGGATGCGTTCAGCGTCCACCGAAATGAAGCCAACTCTCAAGATGCCCGGTACAAACGCTGGAATGGCGCGGGTGACACCGCCGAGAGTCACTTCCACGGTCGTCTGAAGGATGATGATCAAGGCGATTGCCATTACGATCATGCGGGTTGGAATGGTTTTGAAGGGGCGGAAGCAGAACCGCTCCAGGAACAGCCCAGAGGCGCCCACCAGGACCACTGAGAGCACCAGGGAGAACCACTGGTTCAAGCCCAAACCAACCGAAAGCCCGTAGGTGACGTAGGCGCCGATCATATAAATAGCACCATGAGCGAAATTAAATATGCCCATAATGCTGAGCTGGAGGCCAAAACCAAGCGCTACCAGGATGTAAATCGCCGATAACACCAGGCCATTCACCGTGCAAGTTATGAGTGTAGTCATGAGCTAATGTTTATCACTCCACAGGCTGCAAGCTATGACCTCAACGGGTCAGACCGCCCCCTGGCGGCCTGACCCGCTACGAACCAAGGTATCTGCAATCTTACCATTCGATGGATGAGGTTGTCAGATGAGCTCCCTTTTAGGGGAAAGATCACGGCATAACAATGCCTTTTTCCCAGGTACCCCAAGATAACACGTTGTTTTCAAGCCTGAGGATCGGCAGCTGGGTGTATACGCTGTGGTTAATTCCATAGGTTTGAAGACCACCCATTGTTCCGGGGCCGAACACAGTGTCGATGGAAGTCGCTTTTTCCCAGGAAGCTGCCACAACCTGTGGGTCAAGGCTTTGGGCTTTCTCTATCGCCTGTACCATTGTATAGATGGCATCGAAGCCTTGCGCCATCATCATATCAAAGCGGCCAATTTCAGGATCGGCGACCGCCATGGCGATCACCTCTTTGGTGATCTCAGGTGCATCGGGGACGGTAACCAGCTCAGAAATACCATGCCCAAAGAAGTTGGTTGATGCTTCCGGACCGGCGATCTTCATGATGTCTTGCGGCGGGGTCATCGAGCATACGAAAATGGGTCCGGTGAAGCCCATCGTGCGCAGGTTCTTGAGCATCTGCCCCATATAATCGGTGGGACCATTGCCCAGCATCACCGAGTCTGCACCAGTCTCCATTGCCTTTTGGGCGATTGGGGTGAAATCTACCGTGGGGGGAGCAAAACCGATGATATCTCCCACGATGGTGAGCCCCAGCGCCTCAGCCGATGCTTTTACCTGAGGTGTATTGGCCTCGATCTGACCATCATCAATCAATACATAGGCGATGGTCTTTACTTCGGGATGGATTTCCGTCAGATAAGTCATGGCGCTGATCTGACCGGCAAAACTATCCGGGTTGGCAATAAAGGTGAATTTCCTGTCCGGGTTCTGTTCAGCCTCGGTGCCGTTGTTGTAAATGCTGGCGTAGAGCACGCCCGCTGGCTCGGCTACCTGCCCGATCGCTGCGGTGAGGGGAGGTGGACCACTGCCGGTAACAAATCGGACGCCCTCGTCCTGGATCAGCTTGGTGGCAGCTGCAGAAGCACCATCTGCCGTCCCCTTGTTATCTTCCAGCTTGATTTCGACCATGTAGGTCTCACCGTTAATGGTGATCCCGCCGTGTTTGTTCACGTACTGCTGCGCCAGGTAAGCACCGCTGGCAGCAAGCTTGAGATTATCGGATGATGCACCCGTCAGCGTCTCTATCTCACCAATGACCAACGACTTCGGCGTGGGAGTGTTTACAGCCGCGGCTGGCGGATCGGTTGGAGCTGCTGTCGGTGATGCACAGGCGACCAGGAGCATGGTGAACAGGACGAAAATGATCGTCGTGCTGAAAAATCCCTTTCTTAAGGTTTTCACTAGGTTCCTCCTAATAGGATCTTATTGAAATTTGGAAGGATTTTGGTTAAATCCTTCGTTGATTACAAGGAAGTACATTCTCCTTACCGAAAACTTGCTTTGCGTAGTCATATCGCACACATCCTCATCCTCACTCCGTCACTATTTTCTATCTCACCTCCGTTCCTTCCTCTCTAATAAAAACTCTGAGCCAAATATTTGTATTTAGGTCAAATTCTTAGGCATTCACATTCATTATGGTTACCAATATACCGGCACCCCGCATGAAATCAGCTCTTCGCAGGGATACTTGGTGATCACTTCATGCCCGTCTTCGGTTACCAATACCTCTTCCTCAATCCGTGCGCCATGTTTACCGTCCGGGGTTTGGGCGTAAGTTTCCATGGCGATCACCATCCCCTTTTGCAGGGTGAAGGGGTTCTCAAGGGAGCACATCCGGCTGATGAACGGTCGCTCGTGGATGGACAGGCCGATGCCGTGCCCGATTGCCATGCCGATCGCTTCGGCTTCCGAGCTCAGACCCCAGGTGGTGCACTCCGGCCAGCTCAATGCGATTTCCCGCGAGGTCACTCCAGGTCGCACCATCTCAATCGCCTGGTACAGCCAGTCGTAAGCCTGGTGGTAAGCTGCTTTTTGATCGCTGGTCGGTCGACCACAGATGAATGAGCGGTAATAGCAGGTGCGGTAGCCGTTGAAGGAATGGATGACGTCAAAGAAGACGAAGTCACCCGGGCGGATGATGCGGTCAGAAAAGACGTGCGGGTGTGGGCTGCTGCGTGGTCCGGAGACGACGTTCACACATTCCACATCGTCCGAACCCAGGCTGTAGAGGGTCTGGCAGACCAGACCGACCAGCTCGTTTTCCTTGATCCCAGGTCTGATGGAGCGCACCAGCGTGTCGTAGGCTGCATCTGCCATCGAGGCGGCGGTTTTGAGCAGCTGCACCTCATCCGGTGATTTGATCAGGCGGGCATCCAGCAAACTGTCCTGGGCATCGATGATGGTCTCAATACCAGCCCGATGCAGGGCGTCCAGCAAAACAATATCGGTGAGGTCGATCGCCAGGGGCTCATTCTCTACCCCGTTCTCTGCCATGATCTCCTTGACCTCGTGAGCCAGCCTGTCGGCAACCCCGTCACAGTTGGGAATGCCGCCGCGTGACCAGGTTACCGCCGGGCGCACACGGTCGGCGATCCACGGAGAATACAAGCGGCGGGCCGCTCCGGCTGAACCAGACTCGAATAGTATGGGTTCGCCACCCCGGGGTAAAACCGCGTAGCGGTGCATTTTGTCACGCGCCCATTCACCGATATGGACCCCGGTAAGATAACGTATATTATTAAAGTCAAAACACAGGTATGCGCCGATTTGATGTTGGACTAATTGCTCCTTGGCGCGATTAAGCCGGTAAGTACGAAGTCGATCGTAATCGACTCTGGTTTCCCAATCAACACCCATTACTCCCCAAGACATAAGCTGCTCCTTCCTGATAGGTTCATGTGGAACGCGATGTGCCAGGACTGTTACGGACAGCCAGCCAATAAGAGCCTGGCGGGCCTACCTGGGTAGTCAACAGCATTTCTGCTGCAAGTGTTTCCTTATGTGGTTCCGGTCAATTATTGGTAAAAACTGCCACGGGCGTAGCCTGGGATGCTCCCAGCTGGCGCGATATGCGGCAAGTGGCGTCGATCAGCTTGTTCAGTAGCACACCTACCCGGTCATCCGGCACGCGATGGGTGGGAGCGACGATGGCGGCTGCAGCGACCACTTTTCCCTGGTGGTCGAAGATCGGAGCAGCCAGGGCGGTCACATCGGGGAAGGCTTCGCCTTTCTCGATGGCATACCCGTGCTCGCGGATGCTGTACAGGCGCCTGCGGTAGTCTGCGGCATCTGTAACCGACCAAACGGTGAAGGCCTCCAATTTGCCGGCGGGTAAGATTTTGTCGAGGACAGAGTCAGGCTGGTAGGCCAGCAGCACTAACCCGGCTGCCCCAAAGTAGCATGGTCTGCGCACACCGATTGTGGTTGTCACCCGCACCGGTCTCTCCGGTTCTACCACCAGCGTGCAAACGTGGTGGTCGCCATCCAGGCTGGCTACAGCCACCGTCTCATCAATTTCAGGCACCAGCTGCTGGAAGATTGGTTCGGCTTTATTGAGATAATTGATCTGCCTGCGGGCAATCGCGCCCATCACTAAAAATTTATGACCCAGCCGGTAGATACTGGTGTCAGGGTCCTGGACAATATAGTCCGCCTGCGCCAGGGTCGCCAGTAATCGGTGAACAGTGGCCTTGGGAAGGCCCGTCTGGGCGCAGATCTCGACTAAACTCAGCTCTGGCGCTTCCAGGGTAAAGCAAGACAGCACATCCAGTGCCCGCTTGACCGCTTTTACTCCCATTGTCCCATCACTTAACTCATCCACTTGATATTCCTCCTGAACGGTGTTTCTTGGAACGCTTCCATCACAATATGGAACAAGATACCGTACTATATTCCAATAAGCTGCCTATATTTACTTTAAAAAATGAACTGCTGTTCCGAATTTATTGTATAATAGCATGTGTCTGATGCGCTGTCAATACCAAAAACCTGACCAATAATGCTCATTCACCCCTTAGAATTGCCATGGATCAGGCTTTTAGCTTGAAAATTTGACGATTAACAGCTCATACAGCCTGGAATAGCCGTTATTCGGCTTAATTCGAGGGAATTCCTGGTAAATTACACTGAAAATAACGGGATGACAATCTATTTCTGGTATATAATATTCACATAAAGCACATTGATTAGTGGAACACCATTCCAATATTCTGCCGGTATTTATGGCTGAAACATAAAATCTCGTCTGAGGAGGTGCGCTTATGTCATGGGGAACGATGGCTGTCGACTGGGAAACCCGGGTCGACTATGATAGGCTGCGGAAATACCGGCTCGCGCGTGCCAGGGAGCAGCTGGACAGGAACGGGATTGGCGCATTTCTGTGCTTTGAATTCTACAATATCCGCTACCTGACCGGCGTTCACATCGGCGAGTGGGCGCGTGACAAGATGAACCGCTACGTCCTCCTGCCCCGCGGGCAGGACCCGATCATGTTCGAAATGGGAACCGCCGCCCTGGCGCATAAACTTTACTCACCCTGGATTGCCGACCGGGTTCGCTATGCTCTACCCACCTGGACCCGGGCAGACGGTATCAAGGGGGCGGAGATTGCCGGTAACCTGGCCCGCACGATCAAGGGCATGCTGTCTGATTATGGGCTGGAGCACGAACCCCTCGGTGTTGACGCTGCCGATGTGGTGTTCCTGGATGCCTTGCACCGCGAAGGGCTGCGGGTGGTAGACGCCCGCTCCCCTATGCTGGACGCCAGGTTGATCAAGAACCAGGATGAGATCCAGCTGCTCAAGGTGGCTGCGGCAATGGCAGATGCAGCCTACGACACCATTGTCAGAGCCATCCAGCCGGGCATCCGTGAGAACGAGCTGGTGGCAGTAGCGAATGAAACCCTCTACCGGTTGGGGTCGGAGGATGTGGAGTGTGTCAATGTGGTCTCAGGTCCGCGCAGCAGTCCCCATCCGCACGTGTTTTCGGATCGGATCATCCGCCCCGGAGACCTGGTCTATTTTGACCTGATGCACGCCTACAATGGCTACCGCACCTGCTACTACCGCACCTTCATCTGTGGTCGCCCCACGCCCGAGCAGAAAGCCGCTTACCGCCAGACCTATGACTGGCTGTATGACGCAGTGAGCGTGGTTCGACCGGGCATTACCTCGGCTGACATAGCTTCACGCTATCCAACTTACGAGGCCTGGGGGTTGAACAGCGAGCTGGAAGCCAGGGGATTGGCAACCGGGCACGGCATAGGTCTGTCGATCCATGAGAAACCGGGAATCAACCGCATCGAGTCTTTATCCAGTCCCTTCCCCATCCAGGAAGGCATGGTGTTTGCCCTCGAAACGTACGCCCAAACGCCGGATGGACGCCAGGGCTGCCGAATCGAAGAAGAAGTGCTGGTCACGGCTACAGGTTATGAGGTGCTCACGAAATACCCCTGCGAGGAGCTCATCTCCTGCGGCGTCCCTAAATATTGGTAGAGGAGGATGTTATGAAAGCGATCGTACTGCGTGAATACGAAGTGCCGATGTTGCCCGAAGAAAGATCGCTGAGCGATCCGGTGGGGTCTGAGGTCCTGCTGCGCGTTCGTGCGGCAGGGGTGTGCGGGACTGACCTCAAGCTGTTCCGCGGCAAGAATCCCCGGCTGAAGCTGCCGCTTGTTTTGGGGCACGAGTTCGCCGGTGAGGTCGTCGCCCTCGGACCCGATGTGCGCCAGCGACAGGTCGGCGATCGGGTGGTGGTTTATATGTATATGAATTGCGGTCAGTGTGAGCCGTGCCTGACCGGGCGCGAGAACCTGTGCAGCAACCGGCGCGGTTTCTTTGGCTTTGACCGCGATGGGGGTTTCGCTGAATATGTGCTGGTTCCCGAAGCCAACCTGGTGCCCGTTCCACATGCGGTCTCATTTGAAGAAGCTGCCATCCTTGGCGACGCGGTGGCAACCAGCTGGCACGCCGTGCGCACCCAGGCTGACCTGAAGCCCGCCCAAACCCTCATGGTTATGGGACTGGGTGGGTTGGGGCTGCACGCAGTCCAATGTGGGCGCGCCATTGGTGCGGAGGTGATTGCGGTCGATTCGGTGCAGTCCAAGCTGGAAATAGCCCGCGAAAATGGCGCTCAATATACGGTGAACGCAGCCGCAGGCGACTTCGTCCAGGAGGTGCGCAACATTACCGGCGGTAAAGGGGTGGACGCAGTGACGGTTTTCCGCCCGCACGCCGAGGACATCGAGCCATCGATTAAATGCGTCAAGCCGGGTGGAGCGGTAGTCATGGTTGCCTATATTGACATCGGCAAGACCCTCAACCTGGACCAACGATTTGTGCAGGGTATGGAGGTTCGGCTGATGGGGGCGCGCGGCAATACGCGCCATGAATTAGCCCAGGTGGTCCAGCTGGTCGCCCGAAAACAGCTGCGTCCGCTCATCGCCGGGCACTATCCGTTGGAGCAGGTCAATGCGGCGCTGGCACAATTAGCCACCGGTCAGGTGATGGGGCGCATTGTCCTTGTGCCCTGATAATGGTGGGCTGGATTCTTCTGCCCGGATCAGGCCGGGATAATTTTGATGTACAGCTTACACATAAAATCATCTGCCCGGGATATCAATTTAAGGATATCATCCTTGACCTGTTTTGTAGCAGATGTAGCCTTGCGCTAACTGGCTTAACCTTTCTTTTTCTCGTTCCGCCGTGCCCTGTCTGCCATCCTGGCGAGAAACTTTCCCATCGACACCCTGAAATGGTAGCTTATCCATAACTGCACACGGTTGCCAATACCAGGCGTAAGCACAGGGCGCCTCTTTCCGACCAGCTTCGCCATGTCACGTCCGACCACTTCAGGGTCAGCCATCATACTTTCCGGCACACCGAAGGGCGCTGCAGATTTCGTACGCGTGAGTGGGGGATGCATCACGGTAAAGTAAATACCTTGTTGGGCATATTCCAACGCCAGGGTGCGTGTCATCGATTCGATGGCTCCCTTGGTGGAGGTGTAACCGATCATACCGGGCATACCGGTAAATCCGACCCCTGAGCTGAGGTTATGCACCACCCCATGCCCCTGTTTTTTCATGATTGGTAGCACGGCACGGATAAGGTTGAGGTATCCGTAATAATTGACCTCGAACTCACGGCGGATGTCATCCATGGGGCGTTTTTCAAACGTTGAAAACAAGGCCAGGCAGGCATCATTGATCAGGATGTCCACGCCACCCCAGCGGGAGACGACTTCGTCTACCACCGTCTGAACCCGCTGTGGGTTGGTCACATTACACACAATTGGGAGGAAATTAGGGCCTTCCTGGTCAAGATGCGACAGGGAAACGTCCAGTGCGGCAACCTGGTCGCCCATATCCAGCAGGGCATGGGTCATCGCCAATCCAATGCCATTATTGGCACCCGTAATTATGATCGTGCGTGCCATATACGCCTCCTCACTTCAACATCGCTTCCAAATCAGCAACTTCATCTCGCCAGCCGTATACGTGCTTGAGGTTATCCGCTAATTTTGCAGAATCCTTTTCGTAACCTTTGGCTAAATCTGCCAGGTGGTTGTAATATGCTGCCAATTTGGTAAGCTCTGGCACCACCACTTCACCCTCACCTCGCAGGCTTCGTTCTAACTGCTCCAACACTGCCAGCCATTCCTCGGCACTCATCCCGGCTGTTTTTCGGAAGTCGCGGATAACCCACTGCCGCTCAAAGATGGACCGGTGCTTCCACCCTGCGGATTGTTCCTTGAGGGTCTGGTGCACCCTCTCGCATTGGGCTGCTGCTTGTAATCGTTTATCGGCATTAACCTGGATGCCATTCATCTCCCCTTGTGTGGAGCCATAATTGATGTCCGCTGCCTTGAGTGCCTGGATGGAGGATATCTCCATGCCTGTAAACCGCTCTGCGAACACGATGCTGAGGGCAAACCCTACCCCGGCTTCCTCCACGGTGAGCACAATATTCTTATTCAGCTCGTAAAACTCCTTCACGGTCATACCCATCAGTGGCGCAAGCTGTTCCACTGCATTGCTGGCGGTTTCCGTGGGGATCAGACCCGGCCCAATGGTATAAACGTTCACTCCGGTACCCTCCAATTCCGCCTCCAGAGTGTTTGCCAGGTGCACCTGGGCTGCCTTGAAGGTTTCATAACCGCCCAGGTAAGCTGTCCCGGTGGAGGATACGCAAGCGAATGTGCCGTGATGCCGGCCAATCATATCCGGTAAAAATGTGCGCGCCATCAGCACCGGTCCGCGCAGGTTGACACGGTAGCTCTCATCCCATTTTTCGATGGGTACGTCTACTACTTTTCCCAGAACTGCGATGGTAGCGTTGTTGATCACTGCGTCCACCTTGTCAAAATGCTGGATGGACTGGCGGTATAGCTCCTGCACACTGCCTTCGTCACCCACATCAGTATGGACGAACAGCACTCCCTGCGCGCCGTATCTGTTCCCAAGCGTCTCCGCGGCATTTGCTCCACTCATTTCGTTGATTTCAGCAATGATGACATTTGCCCCCAGCCACAGCAGAGCACCTGCAGCTTCATATCCTATCCCACCTCCTGCCCCGGTGATGATGACAGTCTCACCCAGCAAAGCATCGGGTTTTAGTCCAAGTTGTGAAACGATGGGTATACTCAATTGTTTCGTCCTTTTCTATGCTGTCGAATTTTCGGTTTTAAACGTCTTCTTATCCTTCTTACACTGCCTCCAGATCACTTCACGACCGGTGGCTACACCGCCTGGCACTCCACCTCCAGGGTAGACCCAATGACCGACCATCCAAAAGTTTTCCAGCCCTGGCAAGGTCTTGGGGATTTTAGCCATCGCCTGGGTTGGTGTCAGCTTCCAACCGGTGATGCTGCCTTTCAGGTTGCCAGAGATGCGTTCGAAGGTCAGCGGAGTGGCAACATTGACCATTTCCACATCTTCTGAGATACCGGGCCAAACCTGTTCAATCGCATCCTGATATGCCCGGGCAACATTCTCCTTCTCGATTTCGTATGCACAGCGGTCTGACTCAAACGATTTCCAAAAATTGTGGTTGGTGAAAATTGCCGATGTCAGCACGGTTTTCCCCGCCGGGGCGAAGGATGGGTCCTCATTTCTGATCCGGATGGGGATCATTTTATGCTCTTCGCCGGCAATGATCACAGGTCTGTTCAGCTCAAAGGCATTTCCTTCCACTGAGAAGGGATAATCCGGGAAGGTCCGCTTTACGCCTGCGCTCACATAGATCACCGACCGGAATGGTTTCCAGGTATTATAGCGCTCGCGCAGCCCCTCGTCAGTATATTTTCCTTCCAGCAGCTTGAATATCGTGGTGTATCCATCCGCGCCGGATACAACGATATCGGCGTGCAGCTCACTTCCATCCTCGAGCCGCACCCCATAGGCGCCTCCTCTTAACCAGGATCTCTCTACCCGCCTCTGGTACTCCACTTTCCCACCCAGCTGCCTGTAGCGTTTAGCAATGCTGAGCGCCAACGGTAAAGACCCTCCCAGCGGGTAGGCTGCCTGATTCCGATACATAAACCCCATCTGGGAAAGAACCATGTAGAAGACTGAAAAGTCAGGCTCGAACAAGTAGACCAAGGCGTCCCGCAGCAGTGGGCTGTGGAAGCGATCCGCCAGCTCCTTCACCGTTAGCTTGCTCCACTTCTGTAAATCCTTCACCAGTGGCATCATCCCAACGATAAATTTCATCCAGGCTAATGTTCCAGCTTCATACTGCTCGATTTCAGGTGGCTTGAAGCGGATACCAAGGCGTACCCCATCGGCTAATTCATGGATTGCCGCTGCATCCTCCGGGGCAAGCTCAAGCAAGTGCTTTTCGAGCCGGTCTGGGTCGCAGTAGAAATTTACGATTTGCCCATCTTGGGCATGGTATAAGCCATAGCGGTCGTGTTGTAAAAACTCCCGCCCTTTGAGCAGGCCAACTTCATCCCAATAGCGATTCAGGAAGAATCCCGGACCTGAACCAGCCAGCCAGTGGATGCACAGATCGACCAGGTAACCCTCGCGTCTCCAGGCAGTGACGAGACCTCCCGGAATTCTGTGCTTTTCAACAATCCGGGTTTGATAGCCGTTCATTTGTCCATAAATGCCTGTACATAACCCAGAGACGCCTGCCCCAATGATCAAGATGTTTTTTTCTTTCATATGCAAGTCCATCTTTTAATTTAGAAAATAATCACTGTACTAAAGAACCAGGATTGAATCCTGCTGCTCAGCCTGTTAACCGCTTACTTTGCCTCTGTTCTCGTTGAACGATCAACAGTCCAACTACAGCGGCGATTAAAAGTAAAATTCCTGTGGTCCATCCGCCTGTGCTGAACGCCACCGGTAGATATTGGGCAAACAGGAAACCACCTGCGATCATCAGGCTGGCTAAAATACTGAACTGCCACATTCCATACAGGAAGCAGAACGGCAGATAATGCATGCCCACCGCGATCATCGCCGCCGGGTAGAACCAGTCCAGGTGGGTGAGCGTAGCAGCGCCGACCAGCAGGAAACTGATGGGAACCGTGAACGCAATTTGCTGCGCCAGCTGGTTCAGTGTGTTGCCATTACTGAGCCTGGTGTTACGTCCCCCGATGCGCAATACCAGCTGGGTGAGTGGAAAAATAAAAAACCCACCCAGGAATAATCCAATCATCCCGTATTTTGGAGCCACCCAGCTGCTCAGGGCAGCCGAGATCAACCAGATCAGCCCCGAAACGAATTGCCCTGCAGAACCACCCAGGAAGACGGTGCGTATTTCACGCTGTGCATCATTAATATTCAAGTTAAAATTCTCCTCAACCATGATCTGGTGTTTTCCCTTCAGAATGCTTACACAGTTTGCTGCGATTGAGCCACAGATGGTTCCAGATGCCTCATAATCGCCAGGGTAATTAAAAACTCGATGGCAATGAATATGGCAAATGCCCCAGGACTGGTGGTCACCGGAAACACAGCAGTGTTGAGAATGTTGAAGCTCAGGTGGAACGCAACTGGAAGCAGCAGGCTGGAGCGGCTGTGGTTAAAGAACCAGGTTATGTAGAACGTCCCGAGTAGGATGAAGATGCAATTTAGCGCAAGATAGCTCCATCCAAACTGGTCGAAGGTATCAAGGAGAAGCCAAAAGGGGATATGCCAGGCAGACCAAAGGATTCCCAGGATCAGGCTGGCCTTGATGGCGCTCATACCATGCTGGAGGGATGGCAAGGCGACCCCACGCCAGCCAATTTCTTCTCCCAGGACGGCAATCGCCAGGAAGACGATGTTAACCATCAATGCCGAAACAGAGGTTATTATTGCCGGGCTGATCGGCGGCTGACCCCCCGCGTGGTTAAAGAGCAAGCCGGTTAATCCCAACAGAGCAGGTTGAACCAGGACGGCCGCAACCCACCAGAGCCATCCAACCTTCCAGATCGCCAGGCGACCCAGGAGTGAGCGGATTGCGGCCCTACCTCCAGCCCGACTCGTCAATATCATCGCACACACAGCCGGCATCAAAACACCGAGCAGGCGGACAATAGTGCTGATACCTTCAGGAATATGCAGCGGGCCGATCCCGAAGTGGGATAGGTCCAGCGGGATCCAGATCAGCCAGGATAGCAAGTACGTTAAGCCGAAGAAATGTACCATGTTGATGGTCGGTGATATGTGAGTGTTTGGTTTGATCGCCATTTTTTTCTTCTCCTCATTAAGCTGGAATGGACTTTTTTCTGTTTGGGACGAGTGCGACCATCACATTCAGATAATCGCTTCCGTAAGATGATTTTCTAAAATAAGACGACCACAAAATTCATTGCGGCATGCAGGAACATCGACGGGTAGATACTATCGGTCCTGGCACGCGCGTATCCATACATGATTCCCCAGATACTGGCATTAAGTACCTGGATGGCAATGAACTGGATCGGAACACCGGCAAAGAAATTATTGGCGTGTAGCAGTCCAAAAGCCAGCCCACTCAGAAGAATCGTCAGGGTGGTGCTGGTCTTTTCTGAATAGAGTCTGCTAAATAACTTGAGCAGCAAGAAGAAGACCAGCCCGCGCCAAAACGTCTCCTCAACGATTGGGACGATAATAATCTCAGTCACGAGCCATTGATTTCCACTGTAGGGCGTCGTGCTGTTGGTCAGCCACAGGTAAGCTGCGATGACACCGCAATTGGCTAACAGCATGACCACCAGCATGCGCCGGTGCTCCCAGATCTTCCCAACTTGGAACCCAAATACGCGTGGCTTCCAGATGACCAGAGGCACAAGCAGGATAATCAGGTGCAGGCGGGAGACGATCCCCCACAGCGAAGCAAGCCAGGCAGAGGTCCCCACATTCGGGAACCAGGTATTACTGAACTTATAATATCCATTATCGACCAGCAAAAAAACAGCCACGAAGGCCAGTACACCGATGAACACTAAAATTGTATAGGAGATCTGTCTGGAATTTGTTAACGGCCTTGCTTCGGTCAAAGTATTATCCATTGCCTGTCCTTTCACATATCGAAAAGTATGGTCATTCCTGCGGTGCTGCAGGTGAGCGATAATATGGTTCCTGATCTCGGTCCATCCTTGTGCCAAATTCCTTCTGCCGCATGATTATCGAAACGTTCACTAAATCCAGGATCAGGAGGATTGCGAACATTCCAACCAGCGGCCATTGTCCAATTTGGGCGAAGTAACCCGGGCTGACGATGGTGGTGTATGCGAGCATGCCTGCTGCAAAGATGGTCAGGTTCTGCGCCCAGGCAGCCTGGCGCAGCAAGCCAAACCCGCCGACGATCAAGCAGACCGCGGTGGCGAATTCAGCCGCCAGGTGAAATGCGAGGGCGATTGGTTCGGTCTGCACCTCGGGCACAGACCCGGCCGCCAGGAAGAACGACCACTGGCCGAACATCAGCGCCCCAACCAGAATAGAATACCAGGCTGAAAATTTCAGCAATTTTCCCCCGCTGGATTGAATGGTTGGTTGGGTGCGCCTGGTGGAAGACATGGTTGGTTTCATGATTAACCTCCTGACGTGTGGTGATGTTTGGTGAATATATGATAGCTTTTTTATTAGAATAACTCCCCCACCACAGGGGGAGTTTATAACTGGTCAAGTGGATAGGTTAATCCATCTGCTATGATAGCCGTCCCCCGTGAAAGGCAAAAAAATCCGGGCGGACCATGTCCGCCCGGATTCATCTATTCTCAGATTTCTTTACTTAATTTCGATCGAGCTCATCATCGCGTCGAGCTGGGTCAGGTCAGGGGTGTAAGTATCTGCCGCCGCGGTATTGAGGTTGTTGATCACGTTTGCCAGGTAACCAGGGTAATCACTGCTGAATTCCAACGGGATATTGTCGGTGGCATTTTCGTCCGCTGGCAGGCTGGGATGGTTGACCGGCAGCACTGCGGCGACATAATATTTCCCGTCACTGGTCAAACCCTGGTAGGTATAGAGCAGTGTGGAGTTGTTGATGGGCACGATCCCCTGGGCAAATTCGGTCAGGTAGCGCAGACCCTGGCCGTTCTTGAAGTCAAGGTATTGCAGCTGGGTGTGCATCACCTGCTGGTCGTTCCTCAACGGCAGGTAGGGCATGTTCGGGATCTCCTGGGGCGATTGGAGCAGGGTCTGCAGCGAGGCGACGACCTTTGCTGCGCCTTCATTGACCTGTACAAGCTCCTGGACGGGGTAAATGAAGAGTTGCGGTTGTATTTTCGAATTATAAACGGGATAACCCTGTAAGGTCGCCAGAATATACTCGGGCAGGATCTCCCAATATGCTGCATTCGAGCTGGCAGGAACGGCTGGCACCGTCCCGGTCTGGATGACGGTGGCTAAGCTGCCGGTATCCATAGAAAGTTGTGGCAAAGCCGCCACAGTAGGCACCGCCGTGACCTCGGGAATAGTTGTCACTGTTGCAACCGGTGGCATTGTTGCTGTAGGTTCTATGGTTGCTAACGGAACGGAGGTTGACGTGGGGTTGGGCAGCATGGTTGTCGATATGGTAGGTGTACAAGCTGAAAGCATGAACACGCCCGCCAGGATGGCGGTGAGCAGATGGGTGATCAATCGAGTTTGTGTATGAGCGGACATTTTATTCTCCTTTTTCGGTGTGTCGATGTTGATTTCAGTGTATCAAAATCATTCCGTAGTGTCCCTTACCGAAAGAAAAGTTTTCGCCTGTCCGGGTGGATAGTTTATACTGCCCAGTATGAGAGGTGATATTACGAGAGGAATGCTATTAAGGAAGTTCTGCGTAATTAGGCGAGTCCAATATCTCCAATCCGGGATATTCCCGGTCGGCTTTTATCAATCACCTTATAGCGATAGAGAGATGGTCGGAATTCGGATCCGCTTACTGGATTTCTGCTTTTAGATCCTTAACGATCGCATTGGCAATCTCCCTGGCCAGGTAATCGAAATAACCCGGACCCGAGATGATTCCACGCGACTTGTCAGAAAATGTATACTGACCACTTTGGTAAAGAGTCGACTGATCTCCAGTATGTTTAAATTCAACTGGCTGTGCCAGGCGGAAAGAGACGTCTCCGTCTGAAGCATAAGCTACGCTCACATCCAGGGCCGCCCGCGCCAGGATCGGCGACCAAAATATGTCTTTTTGCGCAATTTCGACCAACAGGATTGGGTAATCGACCTTATTCTCAATACTGGAGAGACTTTCGATCTCTCCAAATTGCGTATCTCCATCCAATTGAAGGGATAACTGTTTTTGTAAAGCGGGTGCCAAGCGGTTCTCGCCGTAAACATATAGCCCTGTTTTTGCCGGCTGAAATGGTTGAACGGATTCGGTGCTTCCCGTTGACGAAACCATGCTTGAATTATGGGTCAGATTGCTTGACATGACCCTAAAATTTACGAAGCTGAATGTTGCCACAATCAGGATAATCACCAATGCGATCCCTGCCCACAAGATCCACCGTTTTGATTTCATTTTCGTCTCTTAACAAACTCGTGTCGTGTAATTAATCGGTTATTACTCACCCATTATCCAAAGACTTTCAATTAGAGTTGAGCTTTTAGCCATGTAATTATGGTATCTACTGCATTTGTGTCCAGCGTTACATCATCAGAGCCATAGCTGGCCATGACCTCGGCAGGTGTGAGCTGTGCGCGGGGTCTGGGTTCGAATTTCATCACGTGATTGGCAGTTTCTGCATAGCACACGCTGATATTGCCGTGCTCCGCTGACACTGCCTCGAAAAGGGGTCCATCCGTCTCCCAGTCAACCTGGATATCTTTCTTACCAATCAGGATTAAAACCGGGATGCTCACTTTGGCTAAACTTGCCACCGGATTGTATACCCACAATTCCCTCGAAAAGGGTTGGTTGATCGGTTGTGTGATTGCCTGGATCATTTGCCGTAATCCTTCAGGCAGATTTTCATTCGCGGGTGCAGGGCGCCCGGCGATGAATTCCTTAATAGCTTCATCGTATGCGGAGAGCATCACCTCCCCTCCTGGCACTGCCCCCAGCTGAGCGGCGATCTGGCTGTGGGCTAATTCTCCTGTAGCTCGAGCAAACGCAGACGTGAGAACCATCCCCGCGAAGCATGCTTGGTCGACTTGCGTCTGATAGTTGAGCGCATGGACGCAGCCTTCGCTGTTGGTCAGGACAAATATTTTTTCTTTATCCACGTCCTGGTTGCTAGTAAGTAAGCTTACTCCACCTGCCAGCTCAGCGGTATGACCCTGCATGCTGATTTTACCCGCCATGAGTTTTACATTATCATTAACGTGAGGGCCTGACGCCCGCTTATCATAACGCAGGGTGATAAAACCTCGTTGGGTCAACGCCTGGGCGAGTAAGGCGCCACTGCCATTGGTCCCCGGGATCAAAGGGGTGTTCCAGTTGCGGTCGGTTGGGCCACTACCGGCGACAAAGATCACTGCCGGAAACGGTCCTGCACCAGCCGGAAGGGTCAGGGATGCATCGACATCAATTTCATCCACTTTCCAGGACACGGATAATTCATTCACATTGATATTAGCAGGCATCTTATTCTCTTTTCTTCACTCGTGTAGTGTTTAAAATAAATCACAACATTTCGTAGAACAATACAATCAATAGCACTTCTACGGTCCTCTTTGGCGAATGTACTCGCTCACCTCCACGTTAAAATCAACTTCTTCAAGGGTAAACACTGCCCACGGTTTTCCCTGGTCGAGCCAGGTAGCCGTTCCAGTGTCACTCAGTTTCGTGCCCGGAATGTTCCTCCCGGGGATATTTTTGGTAATCCAAAGGATTTTCTTCGCCTGAGCTCCGGCATCGCGATAACGCATCGCCTCCATGGTGTCCAACAACCCGGTCTGAGGGTCGAAGCGCACGATAAAATTCTCTTCGCCATCTCCAAAGGGGACGTACAGGAGAGCTGTCTTCTCATCCACAGCTTCCCAGCGCACACGGCTGTCTGTCAACCAGACTGCAGGGAACCAGGCAGCTTCTGCCCATAATCCCAGCACTGCCCCTTGAGTAATGCTGGGGTCGTTATCGTACGTCGCCACAGGAAGCTCAAAATGACTGTTACCGTCCACGTAACTCTCATTAATTTTCATAAAGGGTATCCCAAACCAGGTGGCCTCAATGTAATGCCGGTAATCCATTCCCGTATTATGCACAAAAATGAAACGCCCTGGCATCTTGGGTCCCATCGGGCTGAGGAAGGCACGTCCCTTGATGACCACCGTTTTAATCACCGGCACCTCATCGCCATATACCATTCGGTAAAAACGCTCAACCGGCGCGGGCAGCCCGGATGGTAACGGGATGATTTCCAGCGGCTGGGATTGTTTCGGGAAGGCTGCAAAAGACCTCGGTTTGACTTTTAATCCCAACCAAAGCAAGATTATGATTCCGGCAAGGATAACGGCAATCATCAGGACGGTTTTCATCAACATCTCCACTTTTCCAATCCAGGGTTATCAGAAGGATTGCGATACCGCAGTCAAAAACAAGACCAGGATACCAGCGATCATCATCAATTTCGAGTAAAGGGAGAACGAGGCAAGCGCTTGAGCAGTGTCAGGGTTTGACCTCACCTCAGCGCCGACGCGTTTGATGCCATTGAACCAAAACCCGATCCCCAACATACCTACGATGAGGATATGTTTTAACAGCATGAATATACTCCACGAGTTGCCAAAATTTCCTAAACCGAGATAGCTGGGACTGGTAAGCATCAGGTAGACGCCGGTGACTAAGAAAATCAATAACGAGCCATACAACCATCCCCGGCTGCGCCTGGAGATTTCGCTGAGGATGGTCCCACTCATCGGGTTAGCCTGGTTGTTCATAAAGACTGGCAGACAAATCAAAGTGAGCAAAAGGTAGTAGCCGATCAAGATGGCGGTGCCCAGCGAGTGGAGCCAATACGCGAGCGGGATCAAGATTTGTGACATGGTCATTCTCCTTTACGATTGTGTGGTGTGTTCCTATGGTTAATTCTAATATGCTACGTTAAAAAACATGGCAATTGTAGCCATATTCATGAGGATGTGTACCACCACAAAATACGGCAGCAGTCTGGGTCGCCAATGGAAGGCAATACCGATCAGGATGGCGAAGGGAATGAACATCAACGCCCGCCAGGCGATGAAACGTCGGTCGAAGAGCAACGGCATGGCAATGTGCTGCAACCCGAGCATCAGGGCTGGGATGGAAATTGCCAGCCACTTTTTCATACCCTGCAGCTCAAATCGCGGCATGACGTAACCAAAATAGGTGGGCACCTCAGTCAAGCCCTGTGCGATGGGAAAGGCGAGCAGGGCGATATAGGCCGCCCAATGGGGTAACGGTCGGATGAATAAATCTGCTGTGGCGGCTGAGTCGCCGAACAAGGCTTGTCCCAGCCATACATTAGGCAGATAGGTCATGGGAGTGGTAAGGATGGTCAGTCCGAGCAGGGCAAGCAGGTCGCCCAGGATATGTTTGCGATCGATGCGGAATATATCCCAATAATTTTTTCCATCCGCCTGAAAGGCATTCAACAGAAGGACAAAGCAGATCCCGTCGGCAATGGTCACCGTCAGCGGCCACCAATTTGCACTCTTTTCCCACGCCTGGGTGGATCCGGCGATAAAAAATCCGATGGCGAATACGACTTGAACCAGGAAAAATAATGTGATGCGTGAGAAAAGCATCAGCCAGGGTGTCTTTTTTGAAAGCGCCGTTGCAGCTACACCACTTACAGAGACGCCTGTGCTGGGTTTCTTTTGGGTAGCTATTGCTGGTTCAATGATCTTCTCTGCGTCCATGATTGCCTCCTGGTTATTTTCAAATTCGGTTGATTGTATAGAACTAGTATATTTCCCCTTTGCAGATGATTCACCTATCGACGGTGGAGTTTTATCCTGTCCACGTGGCTAGGTTTTATACTTGTTTATAATTACTCACCCAATTGATGAAGGTTGAAATTAATTCGACCATCACTCAGTCTTTACCTAAATACTCCTCCCCTAAAAACAGGTTTTTTTGTTTTCGTTGCCTGGCGAACTGTTTTAGTTAGCGTGGTGGGGGAGGTCTGGTCCCCCCTGGTTCTGGGGGGAGAGGAGGGGGTATTCCATTATTTATGGGTCTCTATAACAGGAATTGTTGCTATCCATTTTTTCTGACCCATTATATAAATACCAAATGGCAGAAAATTTATCCTTTAATAATGCTTTCCAGAAAATGGAGGTAAAATCTTAGGGCTATGCCCGGTATGTCCAAACCGCCAAAAACTGCTCATATTGAAATCCCACCCAATAATATGACTTCCTTCAACCATTCAGAGGCTAGTTTCCGCGCCATCTTTGAGTCGGCTGTGATCGGCATTGGTATCGTGAACCTTAAAAATGAAATTACCGATGCCAACCCCGCCCTATGTCGCCTGCTCGGGTATTCGCGTGAGGAGATGATCGGCAAATCTCCCACTTCCATGATCAAGCAGCAAGATGATCTGGAACCGATGCCCACAATCGATGATTTTTTATCTGGTACACCTGACCACATTTCAGCAGAGAGGAAGTTTATCCGAAAATCGGGCGAAATATTTTGGGGTCGTTTGTCCATATCGTCCGTGCTCGACGACATGGGCAAGCCTCTTTACCTGATCGGGATGCTGGAGGATATTGATATCCAGAGACGCGTCCAGGCTGAATTGATTGCTTCTGAACAGCATTTCCGCGCAGTATTCGAGAATTCTGCCATCGGGATAAGTCTGATTGGTCTGGACCGCAAGCCCCTTGCCGTCAATAAATCTCTACTCGCCATGACGGGTTATGAACACGAGGAGCTCATGCAGCTGACCGGTCAGGAGCTCAGCTATCCGGAAGATGCCGGGATCGGTTCACAGGAATTTTGGGATGTAGTAAATGGGAAAAGAGAATCATACCAGATTGAAAAGCGCTACGTCCGTAAAAACGAGAGTGTTTATTGGGCTCGCTTAACGGTATCAGGTGTCCATGCTGCCGATGGAAAACTTCAATACCTGGTCTCCATGACCGAAGATATCACCGGTCAGAAATTCGCCCAGGAAGACCTGCAGGAGTCAGAAGGACGGTTCAGGGCAATATTTGAAAATGCCGGCATCGGGATCGCTCTCGTGGGGATGGACCGACGCCCTTTAGCTATCAATGATGCCTTTGTGCAAATGTCTGGTTACACCCGCAAGGAGCTGCTAGACCTCAATGGCATTGATTTAAGTGTGCCCAGTGACCAGGATCTGGGACTCACCGAGCTGGATGAGCTGATCAGCGGAAAGCGAGATTCGTTCCAGGTTGAACGGCGCTACATCCATAAGAGCGGACGGCCATTCTGGGTGCGGCAGACAATTTCAGCCGTGCGTAAAACGGATGGGCAGGTGGTTTACCTGGTTGCCATGGTGGAAGACATCAACCAGCAGAAACAGGACCAGGAGACACTGCGAGAGTCAGAGGCGCGCTTTAAAGCCATGTTCGATAATACATCTGTCGGTATTGCCATGACTGACCTGGACCGCACGATTATTCAGGTAAATGAAGCTGCTGCCCGCATCACCGGTTACACTCACGATGAGCTGGTCAAAATAAATCCGGTTGATTTAGCCATCCCATCTGACCGCTCGATCGGTCAGGAGGCTCTGCAAAATATGATCGCCGGTAGGACGAACAGCATGACGGTCGAACGCCGTTACATGCGTAAGGATGGTGACATCTTTTGGGGTCGTGTGACCTACTCGCTCGTGCGTGACCAGAAAGGGAAACCCCAGTACCTGATTGGTTTGATCGAGGACATCGATCAGGAAAAATTGGCTGCAGAAAAACTGGCCATCCAGGAAGCGGAATACCGCCGGTCACTTGAGCAGCGCGTGGAAGAACGGACGCGTGAGCTGAGCGAATCCAACCTGCGCCTGGTAAACGAGATCGAGCAGCGCCAGCTGGCTGAAGATGCGCTGGAATCCAAAGCCGTTGAAGATGCGATCGTGGCAGAACGAACGCGCCTGGCGCGTGATCTGCACGATGCGGTGACCCAAACATTATTCTCCGCCAGCCTGATTGCGGAAGTGCTGCCTGAATTATGGGAGCTGGACCCCGAGGAAGCGCGTAAGAGTAATGAAGAGCTGCGCCAACTGACCCGTGGTGCCC
This sequence comes from uncultured Chloroflexia bacterium, assembly GCA_963726315.1. Lineage (GTDB taxonomy): Bacteria > Chloroflexota > Anaerolineae > Anaerolineales > UBA4823 > FEB-25. The sequence goes on from CAVSBZ010000001.1 coordinate 506,907, forward strand.
TGGCAGAAATGCGTACATTGCTGCTTGAGCTGCGCCCGATGGCTCTCACCCAGGCGCATTTTCCTGACCTGCTCAAGCAGCTGAGCGAAGCTGTAATTGGGCGCGCCCGATTGCCGGTGAGCCTGTCGGTGAAAGGCGATTATGAGCTCCCGCCGGATATCAAGGTGGCATTCTACCGTATTGCCCAGGAAAGCCTGAACAACATCGTCAAGTATGCCCGTGCCAGGCAGGTTGAGATCAATATCACGCTTGACTGCTGCGCCGTGCACCTCGAGATAAAAGACGATGGGATTGGTTTTGATCGGGTAAATATCAAACCCACCAGCCTGGGCATGCGTATCATGGATGAGCGGGCGGAAGCCATCGGAGCGAAATTAGCCGTTTCCAGCACTCCCGGGGGAGGAACGATTGTGACAGTGGATTGGAATGAAGATGATCTGATCCCAATCTCTACCATCCCAACATTGAGGTGAATCATGTCTCCTATCCGCATACTTCTAGTCGATGATCACGCTGTTGTCCGCAGCGGTTTGAGCAAATTCTTGATGGTAAATAATGATATGCAGCTGGTGGCTGAAGCATCGGATGGTGCGGAAGCGATCGAGATGGCTGGACTGCACACACCAGATGTCATATTAATGGACCTGATGATGCCCGGTATGGACGGGATTACCGCCACTCGCCAGATCCGCTCCAAGTATCCGATGATCAAAATCATCGCTCTGACCAGCTTTTCGGAGCAGAACATGGTTCAAGGCGCCCTGCAGGCTGGTGCGATCGGTTATCTGCAGAAAAATGTAACTGCAGTTGAATTGGCAAATGCAATCCGCTCGGCTTACGTTGGGCGCATGACGCTCTCATCCGAAGCAGCTGAGGCTCTGGCACATACAGTCACCCAGTCACATATGCCTGGCAACGAGCTCACCGAGCGCGAGAGAGATGTCCTGCGCTGCATGGTCGACGGTATGAATAATAGCGAGATCGCCGAAAAGCTGGTTATCAGCCTCGGTACGGTTAAGTTCCATATATCGAATATCTTTCAAAAACTCGGGGTGGACAGTCGGGTTGAAGCAGTCAAAATGGCTATCGAGCAAAAAATCTTGTGACGAAGGGTGGCACCACTACCCCAGGTTTAACAACTCGAACTGAGCATAGGGGTCGATTAACCTATCCAAACGGCTAGGATTAAACTCTACTTGTGATGGATGCGTTGAGGGGGTGATTGGAGCATACTATAGGGGAGGAAAAAATGACCCGTATCCTTATCGCAGATCCCAATTTAACCAGTCGGCAGGCGCTAAGCCTGCTATTACGTAAAAAGCTGGGTATTCTAGATATTCTGGAAGCTGGCGATACCGAAACGCTCATCAAGACATTGACCGATTGCCCCTTGGATATTCTGCTGCTCGATTGGCGGTTGTACGGTGCGCCGGCGCCTGAGACGTGCCGCTTGCTCTTAAAGGCTTATCCCGGCTTGAAGATCGTCCTGCTCAGTGTGGATGCTGATGATAACCAGGCTGCCCTTAGTGCCGGTGCCGGATTTGTCCATAAAGGCTCAGCTCCAGGAGAACTACTCGCAGTCCTTGAGCCATTGTTAAATACTGAAGAATAGATTTTCGAATTTATAAAAAAATCAGCTGTTGACCGATTAAATTAGAGGGACCACTTAAAAAGTAGGGGCACAGGGGAGAATTCTCGTGCATAACAGTCTTATCCCACCCCTGTGCCCCTACCGTAATAGGTAAGCAAAATTATTGATAGACGATTAAGACAGACCTATAGATTTTCCTTCTTATACCCCGGTTCGGACCGGCGTTCCCGCTAAACCACCAGTATCAACGGACGGGCAATTCCATTAATCGCGGTTTCCGGCCAGCCAGGTATTACCGTCAGGACTTCATTGCCGCTTTCACCAATCAGCACCGTGTCTTCCGATTTATAGCCTGTTATCGATGGATTCCAGGCATATACCTGCCCCATTGCCACGCGATCCGTAGAACCTGGAACCGCCAGGTATTCGCGCGGCTCGTAGCCGCAAACCCCGCCCTGGTGATGCTTGCGCCATTCGTCCGGGAAACCCACCGCGGAATAAGCATTTATAACCAACTCAAATATATCCCCCAGGCTCCTGCCGGGGCGAGTGGAATTAATGAAGCCGGCATCGACCCTGGCACAAGCTTCCTGCTTGCGCTTGAGCTCATCACTCAGCGGTCCAAAATGTACCAGGCGCGTTATTGAGCAGATCAGACCGTTTTTCCTGCCGCACAAGATCAGCATGGCATACTTCTCCAGCTTTTTTGCCGTGGGGAGTGGGTGGCGGAAGGAATAGATGCGCTCATCTGTCGCGATCAGGTTGACGATTGCCTGCACTCCTTGTGCTTCGGTCTCAGCTGCCAGGTTTGCCGAAATTTGGAATTCGGTCTGACCGGGTTTCACCTTCTGGATGGCAGCCTGCATCGCTGTGGAGCAATACGTGCCCAGCTCCCGGAAGCGTAATCCTTCTTCCGGCGTCAGGCAGGCGCGCAGGCGTGCCAGGTCTGCTGATGCGTCTAATGTACCCGCCACTGGTCCATCTGAGGCCAGCACCAATCCCTGGCAGTACGCATCCAAATCTACCTGTCCGGTATGCCAGGGAGTAACTTGAAACTCCCAGCCCTGGGCTTTGAGCTGTTCTTCCTGCTCAAGGCGGGGTGCTTCAATGTTGCTGGTGAATAGATATTGGTGCTCCTGAGTTATCAATAATGAAGCCAACCCATTCGTGGTAGCGATATTGATGTACGATGATGCCCCGCAGGTTGCCCAGGCAAAACTTCCTGCGCTTTGCAGGTAAAGACCGCCCAGGTTGCGGCTGCTCATCCAGTTACGGATGATTTCAAGTTTCCTTTGTTGTTCGCTCACATCAGCTCCTCTAAAACCTGGGAGTGAATTTCCTCACCGGGTATGCCTTCCATCAGGCATGTATCAGCAGACCACCTAAAAGATTCCACTCAAGGGTAGATTAATTAATATTTTACGCCCAAAACATTTCTCCTGGGCTTTCTACCGTGACGGCTTCGTGCAATGCCGCCAGTCCCTTTCTTACACCCTCGTCAAAAGACATCATCCCGTCTTCATGCTCGAGGGAAATCGCATGGTCATAACCGGTCATGCGCAAGGCGGAAACGATATCCTTCCACACTTTTAAATCGTGCCCATAACCAATGGTGCGGAAGGTCCATGACCGGTGTGGGATGTCTGTATAGTTCTTATGGTCATTACAGCCATTTACCGCCACATTAAACGGGTCAACATAGCAATCTTTCGCGTGCACATGTACGATGGCATCCCCCAGTTTACGGATTGCCGCCACCGGGTCAACCCCATTCCAGAACAGGTGGCTGGGATCAAAATTGCAGCCCATTGCTGGACCACACGCATCACGCATCCGCAGCATCGTTTCAACATTATAAATAATCATGCCCGGGTGCATCTCAACACCGATCTTGACCTTGTGTTCTTCGGCGAATTTTGCTGCCACGCTCCAATATGGGATCGCCACCTGGTTCCACTGGTAATCCAGGATTTCCTGGAAGTGTGGCGGCCAGGCGCAGGTGACCCAGTTGGGCATCCGGTCTGTCGCCGATCCTGCCGGCAGACCTGCCATCAGATTAACCGCCGGTACCCCACATAGCTCTGCCAGGCGCACCGTTTTACGGAACAATTCGTCGGAGGCTGCGGCGATATCCTTGTTGGGGTCGAGAGGATTCCAGTGGCAGCTGAAAGCGCTGATGATCATCCCGCGCTCATCGACAGCTTTTTGATAGGCGCGCAGCTTTTCTGCACTCGCCAGCAGCTCATCGATCGGGCAGTGGTGGGCTCCGGGCAGTCCGCCTGTGCCCACTTCTACTGCCGTTGCCCCATAGGATAAAATCTTATCCAGGGCTTGCTCGAAAGGAAGCTGTTGAAAGATCACTGAAAAAACACCGATGCGCATGTTTGCTCCTCCTCGTTAATCGATCGATGATTGGTGCTAGATCAGCTTGCTTAGATGGTCATAACTTCTTTTGGCATCTGCAACGGTCCCGCATTCAACGCTGAAGACGATGTCGTTGGGACATTTTTTCGCGATCTCGATCATTCGCTTCCAATCCACCACCCCATCACCACAGGCGCACCCGGTTGGGGTACCGGTGACTTTCCCCAGTTTCTCGTCACTCTGTGCCATGCTGATATCCTTGGCGTGCAGGTGGACGAGATGGTCCACCACATGCGTCAGCCACTGATAGGTGTCGGTAGTTCCCGCCAGGTAGCTGTTGCCGGTATCGTAGTTAATTCCGATCGCCGGGCTTTTCACCAGTGCATAAATGCTATCCAGCCCCTCCATGGATTTCGAATATTGCTGGTGAGGTTCCAGACCAATTTTTATCCCGTGCCGCTCTGCCACGCGTGAGGCTTCCGTCAGGGTGTAGGTCATTAAACTGTAATCCATCTCTTTCGTAGTCCATTCAGGCTTCGGACCTTCGTCGGTGTTCACCACGCCTGCACCCGCATCAGCAGCCCAGCGGATTGCCTGCTTGAGATATTCCACGCTGATCTCAGGTTTGCACAGGGGTGTATGCGCCGAGAGACCGGAAAGTTTAATATGATGCCGGTCACATAACTCGCGCACCCACAGCGGGTCATCGTACATGGAGACGCTGTGGAAATAACCCGCCTCACTTAATAACTCACGTCCCCAATGCACCATCGGCTCAATATATTCATACCCAATTTCCGCCGCTTTCTCAACCCCCCAGGCGAAGGGTTTATCATGCGAGCGGATAAATTCCATATTCACACCCAGATATATCTTACCCATTGCTCCTCCTGCTTTTCTTGAGTGAAAATTGTTAAAGGATCAGGCTGCCAACCGCTTGTTGGCGTCGTTCACCAGCTGGCGCACAAACGCCAGGCTTTTCTCGATCATCGGTCCGCCCTGCCCTTCACACTCCAGGCTTACGATACCGTCATATTTGATGTCGACCAGGACGTCGAAACATTTCCTAATATTTTCGGAATTGACGCCTTCACCAATCGCACATTGGCTGACTGCGATCCCGGTCAGCTCGCCCCGCAGCGATGCTGCCAGTGTATCACTGACGTCTTTAATGTGGACGTGACTGACCTTATTCTGAAACTTTTTCAGGAACGCCACCGGGTCTTGCCCGGCGATGTAGGTATTTCCCGTATCCATATTCATGCGCAGGTACGGGCTATCGACAAACGCCAGCATTTTCTCCATGAACTCCGGCTTGGTGGTGTAATAACCATGCGGCTCGATGTCGATGATCATTTTATAACGGTCGGCAATCTCCATGATCTGCCCATAAGCGCGCTTCATATTATCAAGGGCTTCCTGATCGGAGAGTCCCTTCGGCGCGAAGCGGTCATCCGTGGTATCGATGTGATCACATCCCGCCAGATAAGCCCAGCGGATCGTCCGGAGCACATACTCCACACCCAGGCTGATCCCATTAGGTAAAGATAACGGATACGCGGCATCAATTTGGGAGAACTTCACCCCATAACTGGCGGCTTTATCACGCCACATCAGCGGGTCTTCCCACATGGCCACATGCGGCTGGTAGCCCAACCCATGGATCCAGCTTACCCCATCGATCATACCGCATTCGATCCAGTGGACGTCGTTCTTCTGCGCCCACTGCAAACTCTGCTCAAAGCTCCAATAACTGCTGTTGAAGGCATCTGTATGAAATCCGATTTCGATCATTTTCTTTCCGCTCCTGCCAAGAAAATCTGTATATTTTAGTTGAGCCTGCTCAAATTTCGAGCAGGCTCAATTCTAACCGCTTACAAAAAACGAGCTTACGGCATCACGTCCACGTACTTGTTGATGTCAGGAGTCTGCCATGAAGCTGGATAATTGGTCATGTCCTCACAACCGCACATTGCGTAGTGCAGTGGGGGCATGGTTGGGTCGATGTATTGATCAAGATTTGCTGTTGTGACTTCCGGCTGGGGCAGATACCAGTTATGCTGGACGGTCTTACCCTGCAGGAACATGACAGCAGATAGTACGGCTGTACGCCACTGGTATGTTGCGAAAGTGGGGGCGATAGCCTTCTCAAGGTTGGCTTTCCAGTACTGCAGGTAGTCTTCCTGGTCTTCACCTACCATAACTTGCGGATAGGGAGCTCCGGCATCCTTGAAGGCTTCCAGGATGGTTACTGCTGTACCACCGGCATCCATCCATACTGCGTCGATGGTGCCGTACTTGGCCAGGTAGTCACTCACCACGGTGTTGGCTTTGAAGGAGTCATAGCCGACAAATTCCACACCGATGATGTTGAGCTGTGGGTTTTCTTCGAAGATCTTTCGAGCTGCACCCCAACGCTGCTCCAGCACGTCCACACCCGGGAGGATGCGGAAGGCAAGCACGTTACCGCCCTGGGGTAGGTTGTCAACGATATATTGTGCGCCAGAAATGCCGAAGGCATAACCACCGATGGACCGCTCGGAAACAACCGGGCAGTCAGTCTGAGCATAGCGGTCAAACTGGACCACCGGCATGACCTCGCAGGCTTTTTCAACAATGGGGGTCAGGGCTTCACTGGTGTTTGAGGCGACGATCAGAATGTCGCATTTCCCGGGGGTGTTGATGATGTCTTGGATGTCAGCAATCTGCTTGGCATCGTCACCCTGGGCATCCAGGTGATAGAAATTCTTGACCAGACCCTCAGTGCGAAGCTGCTCAACCTGCTCGCGGATATCGATATAGCCTACCACACGCCATGGGTTATTGACACCGGCGTTCGAGAAGCAGACATTGTAGGGGGGAGCCTTTGAAGCGAAATCGGCATATTGCGGATAGTCTGCAATTGTGGTCGGGCTTTCCTCAAGGTACTGCAGGTAGATGGGGTCATTCGGATTCAATGCTGTTTTTGTCATCAAATCTTTCTGCTTATTGTATTCGTCTTCACTCCAGAATTGAGGTGCAACAGTGGCTGAATCCATTTGAAGACCGGGGTTCGTTGCTGCAGCGGGAGCTTCGGTAGCTGCGGCAGGGGCTTCGGTAGCTGCTGCAGGGGCCTCAGTGACAACTGGCGCTTCTGTGGTTGCTTTCTGGCAGGCAGCCAGCAGCATGCTGAAGGCTACCAGCAAAGACACAACTAGGTACATACTCTTTTTCATTAGGAAATCTCCTCCAAAATTTTTATTTATATTTTTTATGGTACCAAAATTCTCCTGCTTATTTAGTTATATTTTTTTTATGTGCACCTCCTGTATCCCTGCTGTTCTCGCTTATGATTCAGTCGAACAAGCGCGTATAGCGAGCTTTTTTTAGGATTTACTTTTTCTTCTGAGAAGAAAGACCAACATATGCAACTGCGCCGATGATGATCAAACCTTGCACCACATCTGTATAAGGTTTGGGCAACCCCAGCAGGTTCAACAAGTTAACGATCGCTTGCAAGGTGAACGCTCCAAAAATCACATTGAGCACTGAGCCCTTTCCTCCGCCCAGCAGTACTCCACCTACCACGCATGCAGCGATGGCATTCATTTCATATCCCTCACCTATGGTCACATTTACTCCACCGTATCCACCGGTCATGATGCCACCGATGATAGCAAAGACTGCGCATAGGATGAAAGTGAGCGTGCGCACTAATCTCACCTTTACACCCGACAATTGGCTTGCCCGCACGTTATCACCGACCGCCAGGATCTGCTTGCCAAAATTCATTCGGTTGAACATTATATAGGAAATGATCGCCATCACGATCAGAATGATCAAGGCAATGGGGACGCGACCGAATAGTGGGACGTTTTGAATGTAATTTCGGCCAAAAGCACGCCAGTTATCGGTCAGGTATCCCTGGGGGGCTCCGCCTACATAATACAAAGCTGCACCGCGCACAAGCAGCATCATCCCAAGCGTGGTGATAAATGATGGGACCTTTAAATAGCTGACTATCAGGCCGTTCGTCAGACCGATTAGAACACCAAGCCCTAACATGATCATGATGGCAGGATAGGCATTGGCAGGGTCATTTGCCAATAGTTTCGAGCTAACCAGTACGACAAAAGTGACGATCGCACCAACCGTAAGGTCAAAACCTCCGATTGCCAAAACAAACATCTCACCAACCGCCAGCACTGCCAAAGGTGAAGCCGTGCGGAGAAAAGTCATGATCCCGTTCATGGATTGATATTTAACTGGATTGAGAAATCCTAAGGTGAGAAAGATAATTATGAAAATGGGATAGACCGGCGGAATTTTCTTGACCCAACCCCACGCATTGCGCATGGTGTTCGAGAACCCGCCTGGAGAAGTAACGGTTGTTGTCGTCATTCGATCCACTCCTTAAGCAGCTTCTTTCTTCGAGCGTATCGTGTAGGAGGCTACGGCCAAAATAATGATCGCACCACGCAGGACCATCTTAAGGTAAGGGTTCACACCCAGCTGGTTGAACGTGGTATCGAGGATGCCGAAAATCAATACCCCAGCCAGCGTGCCCCACACCCCACCTTTCCCACCCGAGAGGGCAGTCCCACCAATCACTGCTGTGGCAATTGAGTTTAGATCATATAACCCATTCGGCCCAACCCACGGAGCTCCAGACCGCATCTGGCTGACCAGGAAAAAACCCGCGAGTACCGCAGTCATACTGCAAATGATGTGTGCACCGATCAAGACCCGATCTGTTCGAACACCGGAAAGGCGGGCAACTTCAGCATTCCCTCCCACACCATATAGGTGCGCACCAAACTTCGTCCGGGCAAGCAGGAACCAGCCTGCCAGGTAAATAATTAACATAATGATAATGGATACAGGGATTGGTCCTATCGTACCGTAACCAAAGAATTCAAAGCTTTTCGGCACACTGCCGGTATAGTTGGAAAATGTAGCATTGATGATGCCTTTAATGATCAGGCTCATACCAAGAGTGGCAATAAAGGGGTTGACTTTTAGCTTGGTGATGGTCAGCCCGTTTGCCAGTCCAATGATCAGTCCAATTCCTAAAACAGCTGGGATTGCGATGGGAACATTGGCTGTTTGGCCCTGCATAATGTAGGATGACATGACTGCGGTGATGCTGATGGTATATGCCACGGAAAGGTCAATCGATGACCCCAGGATCACCAGGGTTTGCCCTACTGCCACAATTCCCAAAGCCACTGACCGGACGACAATATTCAGCATTATCGCTGGGTTGGTGAAAATTTGGCCATCTGAATAAATCTGATCCAGAATTCCACTCACCAGGAAAATGACGATCAGGAACAAATAAACGGGAGGGATGTGGATCGAACGGGTGGTTCGTCTGAACCAGCTATCGGTTGCAGGTATGGTCGTCATTTCATTCCACTCCTACGGTAGCAGGCATCTCTGCCTTGGTTTCGTTTGCATGACCGATGGCCATCAGCATGATCTCTTGCTCGGTTGACTTGGCGGGAAGCTCTCCAGCAATCCGGTGATCTGCCATCACCAGTATCCGGTCGCTCATTCCAATGATCTCTGGTAGTTCTGATGAAATCATCAAGACTGCAATTCCCTTCTTAGTCAACGCCCTGATCATATCGTGGATGCTTGCCTTTGATTCCACGTCGATACCGCGCGTCGGCTCATCAAAAATGAACACATCTGCATCCGAAGCCAACCACTTGGCAAGCACCACTTTCTGTTGATTTCCACCACTTAGAAATTGCGTCTCACGGTCAAATGAGTCGGTCCGGATATCCACCTGTTCACCTAACATGGGTACCAGTTTGCGTGATTTTCTGATCCCATTCTTAAAGATGAATCCGAATAAAAATTGGACCGATCGTACGGTTAATAACATATTGTCTCGAATGGGTTGTCTTGCCGCGATCCCTTCCGATTTCCGGTCTTCGGTGACAAACCCCATCCTGTTCTTGATCGCCTTGGCCGGGCTTCGTACCGCGATCGCCTTACCGTGCAGCTCCATGACCCCAGATCTAAAAGGCATCACCCCAAATATCGATTGTGCCAGCTCTGTTCGCCCTGATCCTTGCAACCCTGCGATGCCCAGCACCTCTCCCTTGCGAAGCTCGAAGCTGATGTCATTGAGCAACTGGTTGGAAGCATTTTTTACTTTTAATACCACCTCGCCGAAGTCGTCTGGTTCACCCAATGGTGGGAAATAATGGTCGAGAGTGCGTCCGACCATCAAAAACACAACCTCCGAAGGCGATACATCCTTTTTGTTGACTGTCTTGATTAGCTTTCCATCTTTCATTATCGAGATCTTTTCAGCCAGGTCGAATACCTCTCTCAGGCGGTGGGAGATGAAAATGATGGACATCCCCTTCTGTTTTAACCTTCCGACCAGGTCATTAAGCAATCCCACTTCCGTATAGGTGAGCGCAGCCGTGGGCTCATCCATGATCAGCACTTTGGCTTTGAAGGAAATGGCTTTGGCAATCTCAACCAGTTGCTGTTCGGCTACAGAAAGGCTGCTTACCAGCGCAGTTGGCGAGATCATTTTTTCCACGCCAAGATCCTTTAAAACTTCAACCGCTTCCTTGTTCATCTTCCGGATATCAAGCATCCCCATTCTCGATGTTTCGCGGGCGAGAAATATATTGTGGGCTACCGTTCTTTCCGGCAGTAGGTTGAACTCCTGGTATATGATGCTGATGCCTTTTTCCTGGGCTTCTCGCGGGTGGGAGAACGACACTTTCTCCCCGTTCAAATAGATCGTCCCTGAATCGGGAGTGTATGCCCCTGACAGGATTTTCATCAGCGTCGATTTACCGGCGCCATTCTCTCCAACGACGGCATGCGTCTCACCGGGGAAGAATTGAAGGGAAACATCATCCAGCGCAACCACGCCTGGGAAACGCTTGGAAATATTCTGTACTTCCACCATGGGCTGTACAGTCACTTCCGGCGATTGTTGAGTTGTTGCTGTCTCATTTTCCATATCGATAACCTCGTCGATGATGACCGATGGTCATGCAAATAAACCGTGTAAAAATTGCAGACCCTGTTGAGCTATTGCATCCTGGCTGGGGGCAATCTCCCGCCAGATATTAACCGCGCGGGCAATCTCTTTTACCTGAGGAGTGAAGGATTCTATCACGACCGCTTCCTGATAATTAACACACTTTAATGCCTGGGCAATCTCCTGCCAGTATACTTGACCGGTGCCAGGTACGCCTCGATCATTTTCACAGGCATGGAAGTGGAATATTTTATTGCCTGCCAGGCGGATGGCCTCAGCGCTGTTTTTCTCCTCCAGGTGCATGTGGAACGTATCCAGGTGGAAGCCCACATTCTCCCGTCCCACTTCAGTAATAAACTTCAATCCTTGTGAAACGGTATTGATCATGTCGGTCTCAAAGCGGTTCAGTGGTTCGAACGCTAATCGGATGCCTTTATCAGCTGCAACATCAGCCATTTCCCCGATCTCTGATACCGCTAACGTCCATTCCTGCGCTCTCGCCGCGCTGTCCTCAAGGTGCGCTTTGCCTACCGCTGAATACAACGGACCGCATACCACTGGCGAACCTAGTTGGGCGGCAGCCTCAATCAGCCAAAGCACATACTGGCGGGCATTATCGCGGATCGCCGGATCAGCGCTGCTGATATTACGCTCGGGACCCAGCACGCTGCAGATGATGGTAGAAAGCTGGTTGGCAGCCAACGCTTTTCTTATAGCAGTGATATCGAGCAAGGTCGGATTCTCACATGCTATCTCAAGAATGTCAAATCCCATCGCTTTCACCTTGGGAGCCAGCTCATTCACGGCTGCCGTCGTGCAAGGTGATACCCAAACGAACGAATTGACACCGAATTTCATCGCATCCACCTCATTCCGCGTAAGCCTCTACCCGGTTGGTGGCGAGGGTGAAAATGTTGTCCATCGCTAGGTTGATCGCACCGATCACTCCGGCATCGGAGCCGATTTCAGAAAATACAATCAGCAAGTCACGCGTGGCTAACGGCAGCGAACGGCGTAATACGGTTTGACGGACAGACGACAGTAACAGGTCACCCAGGTTGCTGACCCCTCCGCCGATCACTACCATTCCGGGGTTGTAAAAATTGACCAGTCCTGCCAGCACGTCGCCTACGAATTGTCCGCTCTCCCGGATGGCTTCAATTGCCACCGCATCACCTTCCCGCGATGCATTCCCCACGTCTTCGGCGCGCAAGACGTTTCCATTGTTTTCATAATATTGCATCAGGATGGGGCTTTTCCCCTCCTGTGCGGCAGCTAATGAGCGTGCGGCAATCGCCGGACCCGCCGCCACCGCTTCCAGGCAGCCCTTATTGCCGCAGTGACATAATGGGCCATTTTTATCGACCTCAATGTGACCAATATCCCCTGCGCACCCACTAGACCCACGGTAAATTTTGCCCTCACAGATTATTCCCGCTCCGATACCGGTACCGATCTTGACAAAGATCAGGTTGTCAATGTCCTTGCCAGCACCCTGGTAAATTTCACCCAGCGCCATCACATTGACGTCATTATCTACCACGACGTTCGAAGCTGGGAACCACTGTTGCACCGTCTGGATGATCGGATAGCGGTCCCAACCGGGCATGATCGGGGGAGATACCAGGTTGCCCACCGAAAAATCCACCGGTCCGGGGACACCAATACCGATGCCATTAAGCCTTTTTGAGCTCAGGCCCCCTTCCAGGATCAGCTTTTCAAGCAGTGAGCACACTCGACCTAATATCCTTATCGGTCCATCTTTAACCGTCGCAGGTTCAGAGTAACGCACAAGCAGTTTGCCCGAAAAATCTGCGATTGCCAGGTCGATGCTGGTTGCACCAATGTCAATGCCTGCTACCAGCCCAAAATTTCCGTTTAGATTGAATTTTTTGGATCGCCGACCGCCGGTATACCCGGTGATGTTATTGGCAACAATTATTTTTTTGTCAAGCAGAGAGTCGATACAGCTGGTAATCTTGGTCCGGGAATACTCGGTGAAGGTGACCAGGTCTGATTTCGAAAAATCCCCATACTTTCGGATCAGGTCAACCAGCACTTTTTCGGAAGTGGAAATGGAATATTGGTTGGGTAGGGTGTCTACCTGGAACTGCCTCACCGGTTTATCCAGTGAGGTAAACGTCCGATATTTCTTCTGCAGCACTTCGCGTGCTATTCCCATTTACAGTTTGGCTCGCTTTTCATCAATCTAGATAGTTACAGTCGGTCAGGAGTTGCTAAAGAGCTCACAAGACGTAAAATTACCATCACTTGATCAAGCAACCGGTCATTATTGCGCTTCTAACGAATAAATTAGACCGATAAAATTTCGGAGAACGAACTGTTAATTACAGGATTACATATCATTATAGCTGTTTGGCGTAGCTTGTCAATATCTTTTGTTCAAATTAACGCTACTTATGACATATTCGGTTATTAGTTTGCCTTCCTGACGACACACCACCGCTGGTCAGGCGGTGGTGTGGTTATTAATCCGGCGAATGGTTATAACGTGATGCATTCCATCGCGAATACTTTTGAGACCATTTCCAGTTCGTTCAGGTTATGACCCGTGGTGATGATGTAATGGTGTGACACCAGGTCATCCACTAATTTTTTACCGTTAGGCACCCGGATGACTGCCCCGTTCAAGCAGTCCGAATTTTCGAACTGCGCGTATTTCGGCAGCTCACCCTCCACGATTGACCAGCGGTCAAACGGCGGCATCAGTTTCACCAGGGTGATGTCTCCTTCCGCAAAGCGTCCGTCAATTGCATTGGCGTTATCGTCTACAATTGCCAGCACTTTCTTCTTCAGCGTCCATTGCGTCGAAAAAGCCTGGGGCACCACCCCGAAATATCCACAATGCGCAGCCAGGATATAGTTTTCAGGTGCACCCTCAACTTCAGGGAAATAGGGGATATGTTCATGCTTTAGTGCCGCATACCCCATCTGGAATGGATACAGGTTGGTCATCATGAAAGGCACATCGATGGTTTTCCCAATCAAGATCTTGGTCAGCATCGAAACCAGGTCGGCTTCACAACCCCATACCAGGCGTTGATCGTCATATAGGAAATTCCATGCCAGGCAGGGTGTGGTATCCGAGAACATCGACTCATTCAGGCAGTTGATCCCGGCTGCAATGATATTGGGGTCCTGGTCCAGGTCTTTTTTCACCGCCATATAAACCTTCACCGCGCTCAAGACCGCCCGGCTGGTCAGGTTCTCGATGGGGGTCCTGGCTTTGCGCTGCTCCCAAACCTTTAAAGCTGCATCGTCCGGAATGGCGCTGGCTTCCTGTCCTAGCTTCTTAAAACTTTTCTTTACCACCGTAACCCCATATTTCTTCTCAATCGCCTCAATACATTCCGGTTCCCACCAGTAAAATCGTTTGAAGATTGCGTCCTGTTTTCCACTCCCACTGGCAGGGTTATCCTGGTATGCCAATAATTTTGAATGCTTGAGTTGTCGCCTTAGGGCGAACGCCCGGCATGCCTTTTTGGTCTTTTCGAGGTTGGTTGGACCAATCACCTTGACTCCATTGGAGCTCAGGTAGCTGTTGATCTCCCAATCCCACATCGAGACGGTCCCAAATTCCGACGTCACGATCAGCAGGGGCTGGGGCAGTCGCTTAAACTTTTCGAGCTCACGGAAGGCTGCCCCGAGCATTTCGGGAAAAATCACACCGTCGGTATCAGGAAGATCTGCCCCCAGTAGCACCGGCTCTAGTATTTCTGCGTCTTCAGCCAACAGCTCATGTAGTTTTTGTAGTTGGGTGGAGAAAGCTGGATCATCTGCTGATTTGAAGAAAATCGGAACAAGTTTCGCTTTCATTTTGCTCTCCTGGTCTCGCTAAATCTAATCATTACCCTGCAACCGGTGCCTTCCCGGTGCCTGCAACCGGTGAATTCCCGGTGCCTGCATCTGGTGTTGCAAAGGAGGAACAGGATTTTGGTTCAGCCTGTCCCTCCACGAAAACGATCCACTATGAGTATGCTACCGAACCATCGTTTACTTGATGTCAGAAACGGTTACTTTTTTCCCTGTCTCTGATGATTTTATCGCTGCTTCCAGTACCTGCATGGCTTTCATGCCATCATAAAAGCTTGGCGCTATCTTCGAGCCTTTTTCGATTGCGGTCAGGAAATCAACAATGGCATGCGAGAATTCGTGCTCGTATCCGATGATATGTCCGGGTGGCCACCAGGCAGCCACGTACGGATGGGTGGAATTAGTCACCAGGATGGTCCTGAAACCCTGCTCATCCGCTTTGTCCGACAGGTCAAGGTATTGGAGCTCATTCATCCGCTCGAGGTTGAATATCAAGCTGCCCTTACTGCCGTAGATCTCAAAATAGTTGTAGTTTTTGCGTCCGTTCGCAAACCGGCTGGCTTCAAACGATCCCAGCGCACCATTTTCAAATTCTACCAGCATAAAGGAGGCATCGTCCACCGTCACCTGCGCCATATCGGTAGCCCCGGTGCCGGCTTTGAATGTGCCTGCGCCAATGCCGGGTAAAGGTCGTTCGGTGATGAAGGTCTTCATCATCGCCGTCACAACCTGGATATCACCCACCAGGTAACGACCCAGGTCAACGCTGTGGGAGTTCAGGTCATAATGTGGCCCCGCTCCAGCGAATTTCTTCTGTAGGTGCCAGGTGAGGGGGAATTTCGGGTCGGTGATCCAATCCTGCAGGTAGGTCCCCCGCCAGTGGTAGATCGTGCCGATCTTTCCCTCGTCGATCAGCTGCCTGGCAAACGTAACCGCCGGCGCCCGGCGGTAGTTATGGTTCACGTAATGCACCACGCCCGCTTTTTCTGCTGCTTCATACATTTCCTTGGCGCCGGCATACGTCAGGGTGATCGGCTTCTCACAGAAGATATGCTTGCCATTCTGAGCTGCTGCGATCGCAATCTCCTGGTGCAGCCAGGTTGGCGTGCAAATATCCACGATATCGACATCCTTGCGCTCAACCACCTTGCGCCAATCTGTCTCAATGTTTTCCCAGCCCCAATTGTTGGCAAAAGTGGTGGTGCATTCAGTCTCTGTGTCACATGCCACCTTCATCACCGGCTTTATTCCCAGCTGAAAGAACTTGTGCGTTCTTTCCCAGGCGTTGCTATGCGCTTTACCCATAAAGCCGGTTCCGATAATCGCTACGTTTAGTGTTTTCAAGGCATTCTCTCCTTTTTATTAGAATGAGGCAGGATGATCAATTCAATGATGTCGCGATTCGCTTTAATTCCTTAACGCTCAAACCCACAGCCTCATCCTCCCGCTCGGTCCACTCCGTATGCGGGTGGTCGATCTCCACAGCCAGGAATCCCTTGAAGTTGGCATCGTGCAGCATCTGGGCTAGCGCCTGGTTATTGATCAAGCCCATCCCCACGGGTACTCCAGCGAAGAAATGCCAATCGGTGGGTCGGGCGTTTTTATCCGGCATCAAGTCCTTGACGTGCGTCGCCAGGACGTGTGGCGCAAGATATTCCATGCCCTTCACCGGGTCATCCAACAGCCTGAGGAAGTTACCGGTGTCAAAATTCAATCCAAAATATTCGGAATCCACCATCTCCAGCAGCTGCAGGATCTCTGCCGAGGTGAAATCGATGTGGTTCTCCACCGCCAGTTTAACCCCATTATCTTTGGCAATTTTTACTGCTTCTTTAAACATCTTTGCCAGGGCTTCGACCTGCGGTCCGTGCGGTTCGTGGCGGAACATCAGGCTGCTCCCCACCACACGCATCACATCGGCGCCGATCAAGACGGCATTTGGGATGCCCGCCACCATCTCATCGTAGGCGGTCCAGTTTTGGCCCCGCTCGAGTCCATCCGGGTGACCCCAGGCATAAACACGCTCAAACTTGTAGTCGTCTAATTGAGCCTTCAAATCCTTGAACCATGCCTTGTCAATATTCGGGGGGAAGAAGCATGATTCGAGCGAAACTCCCTCTGCTCCGTGTCCCCTGGCGCGGGTGAGAAAGTCTTGCATGGTCATATTCTTTGCAGGTGGTTTTTGGTCAGGGTACACTTCTCCAAAGAAACGGTGGTAGCAATAACTATCAATTCCGACTTTCATGGTATGCCTCCTAACAGTGGATGGGTTTATTGGTTCTGAATCCAACAATTGCAATATCTATCGTCTCTCGACGAATTATTGAGATCGAATTATTCTCTGTATGTGGAAATAGTTAAACTTGTCATTACAGGATAACATTATTATAACGATTTTGTGCCCGGATTTCAAGATATTACCCATACTCATATTACCAAGCCTCACCACTGGGAATAATTATACTGCCTTGCATTTTCAGCTTCCAGCGCGCTGATAAACCCATTGCTTCTGACCTTCGGACAAAACATCGGACAAGTCCCAAAAATATCCCGTCATTGCGGTTTATCCCCGCTGTTATTCGGGGACCTGCCTCCATTGATTTTCGGGGAAAGCGCAAGTGTTTTTCTTGCGCTGCGGCAATCTGCTCTTTATGGATTTACAGCGACTAGACCTCATAAAATTACCCAAAAATATTACCTGTCCGAACTTTCGTCCGAACCTAAGTCGCTTCTATTGACAGGTTAGGCTTTTATTTCTATAATGAGTTGTAATGACAGGATTACAACAATTCGCTTTGAGTCCTTGGGACGGGTAGCATGAAAGACACAATCAACTTCGAAAGTCATATCCCGTATTACATTCAATTGATGGACATCTTGAAAGAAAAAGTGCAGCAAGCCGAATGGGCTCCCGGAGATCAAATCCCAGGCGAGCAGGACCTGTGCGAGCATTACCAGGTCAGCCGGACTGTCGTACGGCAGGCATTGCGTGAGCTCGAATATGAAGGTGTGATTACCCGCCAAAAAGGGAAGGGCACCTTTATTTCACTCCCCAAGATCAGTGAAGGGCTGGTGCAGAAACTGACCGGTTTTTACCAGGATATGGTTGAACGTGGCCTTAAACCGGGTTCACAGGTGCTGCATCAAAATATCAGCCCCGCCACCGAAAAGGTGGCGCGATTCTTGAACATCGCGCCGGGCGAAAAAGTGATTGATATCCAACGCTTGAGATTTATTAATGATGAGCCAATCCAGCTGGTCACCACCTATATTCCTCATAAACTCTGTCCAGCCCTCGCCAGCGCCGATTTATCCAACCAATCGCTCTACACCTACCTGGAGAAGGAATGTGGAATTTACCTGACCAAGGGGCATCGCTTTATCGAGGCTGTTTTGGCGACGGATCACGAAGCTGCCCAGCTGGGGATTGAACGCGGTGCTCCCCTGCTGATGCTTGATAGTGTCAGTTATTCTGCCGATGGGCAGCCGATTGAGTATTACCACGCCTTGCACCGCGGTGACCGCTCGCGGTTTGAAGTTGAGCTCGTGCGGGTGCAGGAAGCGAATTTAAAAACCGCTGAGAGTGCCGCTGCCAGGCAGCGTTCAACCAACGGCGCAATGAAATAGTTAATTTCAGGGTTTCTTCCAGAAATTAATACATGGTGGAGATGCGAATGCATAAAAAATACCTGATCGGTGTCGACCTTGGGACCAGTGGGACCAAGGCTGCGCTCTATCAGGTTGATGGGAAGCTGATATCACAGGCCTCGGTCGAGGTGCCAATCTATTATCCCAGGCCCGGCGTCGTTGAGCAGGATAGTGATGATTTCTATACTTCAGCCGCCCAGACGATCCGGCGCTGTATTGCCTCAAGTAGCGTCGATCCAAAAGAAATCGCCGCCATCGCTTTCGATTCACAGATGGCAGGTGTGGGGTTAATCGGTGAAGATTATCAACCAGTCGCCAGGTTTGACTCCTGGTTGGACATGCGCTGCCAGCCCTATATCGAGTCGATGGACTCACAGGCGGGTGAGCGCATCACCCAGCTCACCGGCTGCCCTCCCACCTGCGATCATGGTCCGAAGATGCTGTGGTGGAAGAACGAACACCCCGATGTGTATGCCCGCACTGCCAAATTCGTCATGCCTGGCACATATGTAGCCGGCAGGCTGGCGGGTCTACGCTCTGACCAGGCCTTTATCGATCATACCTACATCCATTTTTCGGGGTTTTCAGACGCTCAACGAGCGGTTTGGTCGGATGAGCTTTGCACCCGCTTCGGGTTGGACCAGTCCAAACTCCCCCGGATCATCGATCCAAGCGACATTATTGGCGAGGTTTTGGAAGGTCCAGCACAGGAGTTTGGTTTGGCACCCGGCACGATCATCGCCGCAGGTGCCGGGGATACCGCCGCCAATGCGTTGGGAGCAGGCATCGTGGACCCCGGCATGCTTTTCGATGTGGCTGGCACGGCGGCCGTACTGGCAGGCTGCACCGGCAATTTCGTTGCCGATACCCACAACCGGGCGTTGATCACCATGCGTTCGGTTATTCCTGGGTTGTGGAACCCCCTGGCTTATATTGGCGGTGGAGGTATTGCCTTACGCTGGTTCCGCGACCAATTCTTCAATTGTTCCCAAGGGGAGCGTCTGTCCATAACGGATGAAGACCTGTACCCGCAGATGATCTCGCTGGCGTCCTCGGTGGCACCCGGCTCCGACGGATTGTTCTTCTCCCCTCACCTGGGCGGTCGCATTTGCCCCTCGAGCCCGGATATGCGCGGTGCCTGGCTGGGAGTATCGTGGTCTCATACCCAGGCGCATTTCACCAGAGCCATATTGGAAAGCATCGCCTACGAGTATGCTTACTACCTCAAGATATTGCGCCAGTCGCTGCCAGAATTGGTGCTCCTTGAAGCCCGTGTAGTGGGAGGCGGAGCGCGCAGTGACGTATGGAACCAGATCAAGGCTGATATTCTAAACGTTCCCTACCAGCGGTTGAAAGGCAGCGAGTTTGGTGCCTGGGGTGCTGCCATGATCGCCGGGAAGGCAGCCGGTCTGATCGACAACCTCGCCGAGCATGCCCGCCGAACCGCCATTTTGAATGGCTCGCCGTTTTACCCATCCAGGGATAACCACGAAATTTATGCTCCCTTGATTGAGAAATACATCTTGCTGGAAGATACTTTAAACCAGTTTTATCGCTTGTAAGCGAACGATAAGTATCCGCTAAAACACCCGATCGTTGAGGAATCGTTGATGAAAAAACCAGTCCAAATATGCATGATAGGCGGTGGTAGAGTGGGTAAAAACCACTCGCGAGCCCTTACTCGCTACGTCCCTGGTGGCAAGATCGTTGCCCTGGTAGAAACCATGGATAAAGTGCGGGAAGAAACCGCCCTTGAATTTGGGATTGAGAACCAGTTCGCCTCCCTCGAGGCTGCCCTAGAAAAAGTTCAATTCGATGCAGTCGTCATCACTACTCCCACCCCCACCCATCTACCGATCGCTTCGCTCGCCGCGGAAAATAAAAAACACGTATTCCTGGAAAAGCCGATGGCATTGTCGATCGCCGAATGTGATGCCATCCTGGCGGTGGTCGAGCGCAATGCCGTCTTGCTGCAGCTGGGCTTCATGCGCCGCTTTGACCCCGAGTTTGTCGCAGCAGCAGCACGCATCGAAGCAGGTGAGATTGGGCAGCCGATGATGATTAAGACCAATACCCATGGTCCGGGTTTACCCCCACCCTGGGCGCGTGACCTGCGTACCTCGAACGGGATGTTGGCGGAGGTTAACAGCCACGATTGGGATACCCTGCGCTGGTTCATGGGATCGGACCTTGAACGGGTGTACACAGAGGTGGCAAACTTCAAGGGTGCCGCCAATCAGGTGGATACCCCCAATTTCTACGACAATGCCCTGGTCAATGTAAAGTTCTTCAACGGTGGCTTGGGGATGATCTCCGGCGTGTGCCCTTGCGGCTATGGCTATGATGCCCGCGTCGAGATTGTTGGTGAAAAGGGCATCCTTCAGCTCGGCGAGTTAAAAGGCCAGGCGCTGGTCGTTTGTACCGACCGCGACCAGGGGTTGATCACCCCCATCTTTCGGACGTGGCCAGAGCGCTTCAAATGGGCTTATATCAACGAGCTGGAGCACTTCGTCACCAGCATCCAGGATGAAACCCCTCCGCGCGCCGGCGGGATCGATGGTCGTTGGGCGGTGGCGGGTGTTTTAGCCGGGACAAAATCCTTTTTAGAGCAGCGTCCCGTGTACCTAAAAGAAATTCTTGCGGTTTAAAATTTACCAGAAACGAGGCGATATGCTCGCAGCTGTTTATCACGGTCCAAACGATTTGCGTGTTGAAGATGTGCCCGTGCCCACGGTTGGCAAAGGCGAATTATTAGTCAAGGTCATCAGTGCCAGTATCTGTGGCACAGATCTACGCATCCTGCATGGGAATCACCGCATGTACCCTCCTGGCACCGTGCGCATTCCGGGGCATGAAGTCGTTGGCACGATTGCTGAAATCGGTGCAGAGGTTGAAAACTATTCCATCGGTCAGCGTGTGTTCTGCGCCCCCAATACGGGCTGTGGGCACTGCAAGCAGTGCATCAGCGGCAACAACAATCTATGCGCCAATTATGACGCCATTGGAGTCACCTCGGATGGTGGTTTTGCGGAATATGTCCGTATCCCTGCCAACTCTGTCCGGCAAGGTAACGTTATCCCAATTGACGATTTCATCGATCCGGCTGTGGCAGCCTTGATGGAACCTTTCGCCTGTGTGCTCCGCGGTCAGAATGCCCTGCACCTGCAGCCTGGTGAGGTTGTATTAGTCATGGGCGCCGGTCCGATCGGTGTGATGCATGTCAAGTTAGCCAAAGCGCGCGGGGCAGGGCGCATCCTCGTAAGTGAGCCTGCAGCCGGGCGTGCACTTCAAGCCAAACACATGGGTGCCGACCGCGTGGTCGATCCTGCCTCTGAGGACCTGAAATCTATCCTGGATGTGGAAAGTGACGGGCGCGGAGCTGATGTGGTCATTGTTGCCGCACCGGTCCACGCCGCCCAGGAAAGCGCTCTCGAGCTGGCAGCCATTGGCGGGAGGATCAACTATTTTGGCGGGCTTCCCAAGGACCGGCCCACGATCAGCTTTAATTCCAACCTGGTGCACTATAAAGAGCTGCTGGTCACCGGTACCACTGCATGCAGTACTGCTGATTGTTGGCAGGCGGCTCAAATTGTGAATTCAAAAGTGGTCGATCTGGCAGATATTGTCAGCCAACGATTTCCTTTGAAAGATGCTGCGCAAGCCTTTGTTGCCGCTGAAGACGGCAAGTCATTAAAAATTGTATTGGAACCCTGATTTACATGGTCGCTTCATTTCCTCCAGCTGAACCGCATCCGGTAATCACTGTTCAAGGACCAGTTCCTTACGAGCAACTGGGAATTACCGATGCCCATAACCACCTGTGGATTTCACCCATCCCCGGGGTAAGTGGAGACTCTCCGGTGTTGGACCAATACGACCAAATCTTGATTGAGCTGGTCGAATACCGGTTGCGGGGCGGAAACAGTCTGCTGGATTGCCAGCCGGGTGAATGTGGTCGTGATGGCAACAATCTCTTGCAGCTGTCAAAGGCATCTGGGGTGAATGTCATCGCCTGCACAGGCTTTCACCGGAAAATATACTACCCGGCTGACCATTGGCTTTTCTCTGCCAGCGCTCAACGGGTGAGTGATCATCTAACTTCCGAGCTGGAAACCGGGTTGGCTGAGACCCTTAATTCACCCTCCCCCGTCAAGGCGGGCTATATCAAAATCGCCCTAGAAGCTGCCTGGTCTGACTGCCCGCAAGCTGCCCTGGAAGGCGCGGCTTTTACTGCAGCCAATACTGGGTCCTTGGTTGAAATCCACACCGAAAAAGGTGCCCTGGCTGAGAAAGTTAGCCTTTACTTTTCAGATCGTGGCGTGCCTCCCCACCAGCTGGTATTGTGCCACATGGATAAGCGACCAGATTTCAGCTTGCATAAGGCGCTCGCCCGTCTGGGCGTGCTGCTCGAATATGACACATTTTATCGACCCAAATACCTCCCCGGAGCCAACCTTTGGCCCCTGATCGAGCAGATGGTTGCTGCCGGTCTATCCGACCGGATCGCCCTTGCCACCGATATGGCTGAAGCCGCCCTCTATCACCATATCGGTGGCGGTCCCGGGCTGGCAAGCCTGCCTGGTGAAATCCAGGAAACACTTACCGCAAAAGGAATCCCGGAAATCGAGCGTATGAATATGTTGGGCGGAAACATCGCCCGTCGACTCGCCGGGATAATTTAATTAGGAGATTGAGATGGCTGATTTACCGTTTGCATTTACCCTCCCCATGCCCCAGGTGATTCCATCCAAGGTGGACAATCATATCGAAAGGCGCTTATCCGCCCTTCACGGCCAATTCTTGGACCAGGAAACCTACGCCAGGATGCTTTCCCAGGAAGACAGGTTGATCTATGAAGTGTACGAGATCAAGCGCCCTGAGGTGGAGGGCGAATTATTGATGGGTGTCTCGATCGTCCATCCAGGAAAAGTGGGCAAAGAATTTTTTATGACCAAGGGTCACTTCCATTCCATTCTGGATACAGCCGAGGTCTACTATTGTCTGCGCGGGGAGGGATATATGGTGATGGAAACACCCGAAGGAGACACTTCGGTTGAAGCGCTTTCCCCCGGTAAGGTCTTGTATGTGCCGCCTCGCTGGGCGCACCGGTCTGTGTGTACCTCTCGCCAGGAGGACCTGGTCACTTTCTTCGCTTACCCCGGTAATGCCGGGCATGATTATGGCACCATCGAGCGGCAGGGTTTCCGAAAATTGGTTCTTGAGGGTGCGGATGGTCCTGAAATCGTGGATAACCCGCGCTGCCTGTAACCTGGAGGAAGCATGAATCTTAAGCAATGTCGATTGCTGGTCACTCCTACCTCCTACGGTAAAAACGATCCCCGTCTCAAGACGGAGCTGGAGTTGCAGGTGGGTGAGGTGATCTACAACCCCACCGGGAAACCGCTCGCCTCTGCTGAGGTGGAACGGCTGTTGCCCGGGATAGATGGATACATCGCCGGTCTGGATGCGATCGATGCGAATGCATTACGCTCCGCTGACCGGTTAAAAGTAATTTCACGCTACGGTGTGGGTATCGACAATGTCGACCTGTCTGCGGCGCAACACAAAGGCATCGTCGTCACCAATACACCCGGAGCGAACTCTGTTTCAGTGGCTGAGCTTGCGTTGGGTTTGATCCTGGCATTAGCCCGCCAGATACCTGAAGCGGTGGAGGCAGTCCACCAGGGCAAATGGCCTCGCTACGCCGGTATCAGTCTTGAAGGGAAGATCATCGGCATCCTCGGGTTGGGTGCCATTGGCAAACAGCTTGCCCGCCGCCTGGCAGGGTTTGATTGTAAGCTGATTGCCTTCGATCCATTTGCAGACCCTGTTTTCGCCCAAGCCAATCACGTTGAGCTCAGCAATATGGATGACGTGGTCCGGCAGTCCGATTTTATCAGCCTGCATTTGCCCCTGTTGCCCGAGACGCGCCTACTGGTGAACGAGGCTTTTTTGAGCCAGATGAAGCCGGGCTCCTTCCTGGTAAATACCTCACGCGGCGAGGTGGTGGATGAAAGCGCCTTACTCGCCGCGCTAAATAGCGGTCATCTCAAAGGGGCAGGATTGGATGCCTTCACCGTAGAGCCACCAGACCCCAACAATCCGTTGCTGAAGCTGCCGCAGGTGATCGCCACCCCTCATCTGGGTGCCCAAACCGATGGGGCTACCAGTAATATGGGTTGGTTCGCCATGCGCGATTGCCTGGCGGTGTTGAAAAACGAGACACCGTTGTACAGAGTTGCTTAGTGATAATTTATTTTATTAAATTGGAGGAGTAATGAATAAAGCTGAAGTCTTGGAAAAAGTAAAACAGCTGGGCTTACTGGCAGTGATCCGTGGTCCATCTGCAGAATTAACCGTCAAAATGGTGGAAGCCCTGGTATCCGGCGGGGTATTAGGTGTCGAAATTACCTACAGTACCCCCAATGCAGAAGAGGTTGTCCGCACTCTTTCCGCTAAGTTTGGTACCAGCATCGTGCTGGGAATGGGCACTCTCACCAAACCCGAACAGGCGGCCTCTGCCATGCAGGCTGGGGCAAGCTTCCTGGTCAGTCCCATCTGTGAGCCTGCGCTGGTCAAAGCGATGGTCGAGAGTGGGCTGCTGTGTATGGCGGGGGCATTAACTCCCACCGAGGTCTTTCAGGCGTACAGTATGGGCGTGGACGTGGTAAAAATTTTCCCCGGTTCCCTGGGCGGACCAGCCTATGTTAAAGCCTTAAAAGGACCCTTCCCTTATATCCCCATGATGCCGACCGGAGGTGTGAGTGCCGGAAACGCCGCCGAATGGTTCGCGGCTGGGGTAGTTGCGGTTGGCGCTGGCAGTGAGCTCTGCCCTCCCCAGCTTGCCAAGGAAGGTAAATTTGATGAAATCTCGAAAAGAGCTGCAGATTTCGTCCAGGTTATAAAATCCGCCAGGGCTTAGCCAGGAATGATAAGGATCCTGTAATGACCATACAAAATCATCCGGTTGTGAAAAAATCCGTTCCCACATTCTACTTTATTGGTGTGACCACCACCAAATCATCGATCATGAAGGTTTTTCCACTATGGATGAAGATCCTCGGTCGCGAAGAGGTGGTCATGGAAGGTGTGGACTGCAAAATCCACGATGACCCCGGGGTGTACCGCAACGCAGTTGCCCAAATCAAATATGATCCCAACTCGCTGGGTTCCTTGGTCACCACGCATAAGATCGACCTGCTCAACGCTGCCCGCGATATGTTCGACTATCTCGATCCCTACGCTCAGATCACTGGTGAAGTGTCTTCCATCTCCAAGCTGGACGGCAGGCTGGAGGGGCACGCTAAAGACCCCATCACGTCGGGCGCCAGCCTGGATGCGATCATCGAACCGGGGTATTTCGCTAAAACGCACGGGAATGTGCTGTGTTTTGGAGCGGGTGGTTCTGGCGTCGCCACTTTGCTGCACCTGATCAATAAAAAAGATAAGGCTGATCGACCGGATAAATTCACTTTCGTGAACCGTTCTCAAGGCAGGCTGGATCACGCCAGGGAAATGGTGGGCAGCTTGAACACGGATATTGAAATCGAATATATCTGCAACTCCGACCCTCTGGTCAATGACAAAATTATGGAAAAGTTCCCACCGTTCAGCATTATCATCAATGCTACCGGCATGGGCAAAGACACCCCGGGCTCACCCATCACCTGGGACGGCGTATTCCCCCTGAACAGCATCGCCTGGGAATTTAACTATCGCGGAGAGCTGGACTTCCTGCACCAATCCCTGGCTCAGGTTGAGAGCCGCAAGGTGAAGGTGGAAGATGGTTGGTTGTATTTTGTCCACGGCTGGACGCAGGTCGTTGCTCAGGTTCTGCATTTTGAGCTAACCCCTGACCTGTTCGACCGCATGAATCTGGCTGCATCCACCGTCAGAGGAAAATAAAGTGGACTTAAACTTGACTAAAGGAGAGCTGGCTGCCCAATACCATGAACGTGGTTACGGCTGTGCTCAATCTGTTCTGGCCTCCTACGCAGGTGATTTTGGACTTGCCGAGGGGTTGGCGTTAAAGATGGCTACGGGATTCGGCTCGGGTATGGGTCGCATGTGTGAAGTCTGCGGCGCCCTCACCGGGGCATTCATGGTCATCGGATTAAAGTATGGTCGGGAAAAATCCGATGGCACCCGCTATACCAGCGAGACTGAGACGACTTACCGGCTCGTTGCCGAAGTCGCCGTAAAATTTAAAGACAAGAATGGCTCGATCTATTGTCGCGAATTGATCGGGCATGACCTGATGGACCCTGCAGAACGTGCCAAGGTCGTCGAGCTGGGTTTATTCAAGACCACCTGCCGGAAATGCATCCTGGATGCGGTGGAAATTTTAGAGGAAACGCTTTGATCGATATGCGTTGTGGGAGGCTACCCTGAAATGAGGTTGGTCGCCAGCGATGTTGCCCGGATGATTGACCTTTCTTGCGTGCGGACGACTTCCTCCCGGTCTGATATCGAGGCCATGGTGGAGGCAGCAGGCAGGTATGGGTTCGGTCATGTATCCGTTTTGCAGTGCTTCATCCCGTACACCAAACAGCTGCTCGCAGCCGTGCCTGGGGTTTCCCTGGTAGGGAATGTGAGTTTTCCCTCTGGCTCCGATTCCACCTCCATCAAAATTGCTCAGGCTAGAGAGCTGGCTGCCTCGGGATGTGACGAGATTGACATGGTGATGAATATAGGCATGCTGCGCTCCGGAGATTTGGCTGTGGTGGAAGAAGATGTGCGCGCAGTCATCAGCGCGGTGAACCCAATCCCGGTCAAGGTGATCATCGAGGTTATGGTCTTGACCCCTGAAGAGACCGCCAAAGCCTGCGCAATCTGCTTGCGCAGCGGTGCCGCCTTCGTGAAAACAGGCACCGGTTGGGCTGAGCGGGGTACCACCGTGGAGGATGTGCGCCTGGTTAAGTCCTTGGTGGGTGACGGGATAAAGATCAAAGCTTCCGGAGGCATCCGCAGCCTGGATACATTGGTTGAAATGGTTGCTGCCGGTGCAACACGCTTTGGTGTGAACTTGAACAGCGGTATAAAAATCGTGAAGGAGTGCCAGTCTCAGGGCTCAACCGTTGATGTAACCATTGGAGAGTTCTTGATAGGAATGTTATGAATAAGAAAATCATCTCTTATGATCTCGGAACCGGTGGGAATAAAGCCGTCCTGTATGATGCAGACGGCAACCTCCTGGCAAGTGCCTTTGTTCCCTATACCACCCAGTACCCACAGGTCGGGTGGCACGAACAACGCCCGCTTGATTGGTGGAACGCCATCGTGGAAAGCACTCACACCTTGTTGGCAACCAGCCGTGTGGATAAAAATGACATCTACTGCCTCGGAATTTCCGGGCACAGCCTCGGTGCGGTACCGCTGGATATAAACGGCAGCCTGTTGCGTGCAGAAACTCCCATCTGGTCAGATATCCGCGCTCAAAAGGAAGTTGCCGAATTCTTTTCGAAGGTTGACCCGGATGAATGGTATCAGACCACCGGTAACGGGTTCCCCGCCGCTTGCTACACAGTTTTCAAAGTGATGTGGTACCAGCGCCACGAGCCCGAGATGTGGAAGAAAGTCTATAAAGTGTTAGGCACCAAGGATTATATTAATTACCGCCTAACCGGAAAATACAATACAGATTTCTCCTATGCTTCTGGGACTGGTATTTATGACCTTAAGAGTTGGAAATATTCTCAAGAATTCATCGCTGCCAGTGGTATTCCGGCTGAAGTATGGCCTAACATTGTCCCATCCACGCGTATCCTCGGCAAGCTTGATGCTGAGGTTGCCAGCCTGTTGGGGTTAAGTAGCGAGGTGCTGGTGGTTTGTGGTGGTGTGGATAATTCGTGTATGGCTTTAGGCGCCAGGAACATCCAGGATGGGCGGGTTTATACCTCCCTGGGGTCCTCAGCCTGGATAGCGGTTTCATCTGAGCAGCCGGTGCTGGACAGAAAGTATAAACCCTATGTCTTCGCCCACGTGATGCCGAAGATGTTCACTTCAGCCGTCAGTATTTTTTCCGCCGGCACTTCTTTCAACTGGGTGAAGGATAACCTGTGCAGTGACTTGGTTGCCGAAGCCAATGCCACGGGTAAGGATATATTTACGTTAATGAACCAGGTGGCTGAACAGGCACCGGTCGGCTCGAATAAATTACTGTTCAACCCCAGCCTGGCGGGTGGCACCTCGCAGGATGCCAGCGTGCACCTGCGTGGGGCATTTATCGGGCTGGACCTCAAACACGGCAAGCCCGAGCTCATCCGCTCGACGATGGAGGGGATCGCCATGAACCTGCGCCTGCGCCTGGACCTGCTGCGGAAATACACGCCGCTGGAGGGTGAGATCCTGTTCGTGGGTGGGGGTGCCCGCAGCCGTTTCTACCTGGGCATCTTCGCCGATGTTTTTAACACCCGCATTGTGAAGACCACCATCGACCAGGATGCCGCCGCCTTGGGAGCTGCTGCCATTGCCGCCGTGGGCTGTGGGCTGTGGCCGAATTTCGAAAAAATCGACCAAATCCACCAAATCCTCGAGGTGGTTGAGCCTGATGCAGACAACAACCGTAAATACGAAAAGCTGCTCCCGGTTTTTGAGCTTGCCGCCGGATACCAGGCTCGCATAAGCGATACTTTACAGGAAATTGAGCTATAGCGCTTGAAAATTGGTTTGGTTGATCATCCTCTAAATGATCATATATAAAAAATCCTTAGTCCAGCTGGTCAGGATGTCGAAACAATTATTCAAAATTACTTCTCGAAAGGAAAAATAATA
Source organism: uncultured Chloroflexia bacterium (assembly GCA_963726315.1). GTDB lineage: Bacteria > Chloroflexota > Anaerolineae > Anaerolineales > UBA4823 > FEB-25. The sequence goes on from CAVSBZ010000001.1 coordinate 536,114, forward strand.
TGAAAATCGGTTTGTTCACAGCTACATTTCTAGATACGCAGATTGAAGACGTATTCAAGTTGGCTTCGGGTCTCGGTTACGAAGCGGTGGAAATGCCTGCCTTCGCCAATAACCCCCACCTTGATATCGAAGAGATCGTCAAAGGCAATCATGCTGCCGAATTGAAGAAGCTGGTCCAATCCTATGGTTTGATCATTTCCGCCCTCGCCAACCACCCGGAAGGTCAGATTGTGCTCGGACCATTTGGAAAGGATACCGACGCCATCTATAAAGGCACCAAGGAAGAGAAGATCAAGTTCGGCACCGAGCGTATGATCAAGACCGCCCAGGCTGCCAATGCGCTCGAAGTCCCGGTGGTCACCGGCTTCATCGGCTGTGAGAATTTCGGTCGCTTCTTCCCCTGGCCATATTCGAAGGGTTGGGCTGAGATGGAAGTGGAGTTCGTTGAGCGCTGGGGAAAAATCCTGGATAAATTTGGTGAATATGGGGTAAAATTTGCCCACGAACCGCACCCCAATGAGCTTGTCTATAATGTTGAAACTGCCCTTCGCGCCGTCGAGCTGATGGGCGGGCGCAAAGAGTTTGGGTTCAACTTTGACCCCGCCAATATGATCTACCTCGGCATCGATGTGGAGAACTTCATCGATGCCCTTGCCGGGCACATCTTCCACGTCCACGCCAAAGACGGTGAAGTGGTAGCGCACAACGTCCGCCGTTCGGGTGTGATCCCTCAAGGCGACTGGCAGCGCCTCGGGCGGGGTTTCCGCTTCCGCATCCCCGGTTGGGGTTCGGTACCTTGGAAGAAAGTCATCACGGAGCTATCCCTGATTGGCTACGATTACGTCATGTCGTATGAGCATGAGGATGTGACCATGAGCCGTAACGATGGCATCCACAAGACGATCGCCTATTTGAAACCCCTGATGATTGACAAACCCTACGAAGGTCGCAACGACGTTTTGTTCCAATGAACTTGGATATTCTGAACAAGGAGTACATGCCATGGCAAATATGATGAAAGCAGCAGTTTTTGAAAAAGTGGGTCAGATCAAGGTCAAGGAAGTCCCCGTCCCTGAGATTGGTGACAATGATGTGCTGATCAGGGTGAAATATACCGGTATCTGCGGCACCGACTGGAGTATTTTCAATGGTTGGTATTCAGCTGATAAACTCCCCATGATCCCCGGGCATGAATTTTCAGGTGTGATCGCTAAACTTGGCAAGAACGCCCGGGATCTAAAAGAGGGTGATCGCGTCACCGCAGATATTAACATGAGCTGCGGCACCTGCTTTTACTGCATCCGTGGCGAAAAATTACTGTGCGATAATTTTACCCAGCTGGGCATCCATACCGACGGCACATTTGCCGAATATGTCAAAGCCCCCGCTGCCCAGGTGCATAAGCTGCCTGAGAACTTGAGCTTCGAAGAGGGTGCCTTCATCGAGCCAGTCTCATGCGTCATCCATGCCGCCAAAGCCATGGATGCCCGCTTGGGAACCAGCGTCGCCATCATTGGCTGCGGTTTGGGCGTCTTGCACGCCCGCATGGCAGTACTGCGTGCCTGTGCCCCGGTCATCATCTTCGGGGATAACCGCAAGCGCCTGAAGATCGCCAAGGATATGGGCGCTGATTACGCCATCCACATCGACGATGTAGCCGACCCGGTGGCGGAAGTCATGCGCCTCACCGCAGGGCGGGGTGCCGATTACGTCATCGAAGCCGTCGGGACGGTAAAAACATACGAGCAGGCATTTGCCATGCTACGCCGGGGTGGAAAGCTTTCCGCATTTGGCATCGTTGGCGAGCAGGATACCATGAAGATGCGCCCATTCGAGTTTGTGTTGGGTGAGAAGAAAGTCACCGGCTCGTGCGCCGGTGTGGGTTCCGATTGGCCGGATGCAATGACCCTCATTGCCAATGGACGCATCGATCCCAAACCGCTGTTCTCGCTGAAGGTGCCGCTGGAAGACCTGGATTGGGCGCTGCATGAGCTTCGCCGCGACCCCAGCCTGTTCAAGGTATTCGTTTCACCTGATATCAGCCAACGGGAAGCTATGTAGCGTAGATGTTTGGTCAACTTTGCATTCAATGCATGGAGACGTCCTATTGAAGATCACTCAGATTGATCATATCGCCATCAATGTAACCGATATCCGCAAATCCATTGATTTCTACACCCAAATCTTGGGGCTGCAGCAGCTGCAGACTGTGGATTGCGGTGAGTTCGACATCACCTATTTTGCCTTGCCCGGCGGGGCACGCCTGGAGCTGTTCGACTACCACGGCAAGAATCCTGCCCCTCCAGGAGGGGAGAGCGATGTCGGTCTCCGTCACATTGCCTTCCAGGTGGAGGATGTAGCCGAGCAAGAGCAGCTTCTGCGCCTCGCCGGGGTTGAGATCACCCTGCCAACCTGTGACCTGCCGAATTTGGGAGCGAGGGTAGTGTTGTTCCTCGATCCCAATGGTGTCACCCTCGAATTCTGTGAAAAAATAATCGCCGAAGGATAATACCGGTATTTAGAGCAAGCCCAATGACAATTCCTTATTGGAGGTAACTGCACATGGAACCAAAAGAGATCCTGCTTTCCCCGATCAAGATCGGCACACGCACCAGTGAGAACCGTTTTTTCAGCCAGGCTATGGAGTGCACCGACGCCGACGCAGAGGGCAATCCGTCTGATCTGACCTATGCCCGTTATGAGAACCTGTTCCGCGGTGAGGCCGGCATGGTCAGCCTCGAAGCCATCACCATCACCGATAAAAACCGTGGGCGCCTTAACCAGCTGTTCATCATGCCCCAGAACCAGCCTGCCCTCACCAAGTTCGTCCGGCGTCTGCGCGAGGTGAACCCAAAGACCATCTTCATCTACCAGCTCACCCATTCTGGCGAGCTCAGCAATCCCGAATTCTCAAAACGATTATCGGTGAAACCCCTGCCGGGCTTCGATGCCGAGGTTTTCACCGAAGACGAATTCGATAAGATCATGGATGATTTTGTCCTGGCTGCCAAGATCACCTATGATTCCGGCGCCGATGGGATCGATATGAAATTCTGTCACGGTTACCTCGGCTCGCAGATCCTAAGGCCCTATAACACCCGCAAATGGAAATACGGCGGCAAGTGGGAAAACCGGCGCCAGTTCGCTTTTGACCTGTACGAGCGCATCCAGAAGGCTGTACCGGATAAAAACTTCCTCATCGGCTCGAAGATCTCCGTCTGGGAAGGCTTTCCCGGCGGCTTCGGCACTGCCGGACCCGATACCCCCGTGATTGACCTCACCGAGCCGATTGACCTGGTGAAAGGGCTGGAGGAACGCGGGGCGCAGTATTTTATCCAATCTGCCGGCAGCCCCTCGATCACCATCAGCCTCACCCAGGCAGATAAAGACCATCCCTATTTCGCCTACCTGCACCAGTATTTTGCCAAAGTATTCCGGGATAACCTGAAGAAGGAAACCGTAGTGATCGGCTCGAACTATTCGGTGTTTGGCAAAGGCAGGAGCAAGCTAGCGGCCGTAAGCCACAAAGACAGTGCCCTGCTGGCCTATGGCGCCCAGAACATCGCCAGGGGCTACACTGACATGGTCGCCCTCGGTCGGCAGTCATTAGCCGACCCACTTCTCCCGCTCAAGCTGCGCGAAGGTCGTGAGAAAGAGATCAACTACTGCACCACCTGTGACAACTGCTTGGAGCTGCTCATCCGCCAGCAACCGATTGGCTGCTGCACGTACAATAAACCCTATACAAAAATCCTGGTCAACACTCGCAAGGAGTTTGGCAGCCTTAAGGAAATGCACACCTAATAATTTATAGAATCGATGTCACCAGATCTGCCCGTGTTGGCGCTCCGATTTGTTTGATTGCACAAAACGGTCAGCACCACATTGTAGCCATACGCATGTTGAAATACTCACCCCAGGATACTGGGGTGAGTGACACGTTAGTGCTGTCCGCTGAATTGATTGCCAGGCTGAGAGCCCATCGCTGAGGTCGAAAAATCGCCCCGTAGTTGGAATAATCCGTCTGGTGAATCAAGACACAAATTCTAAGCCTGGAAACGTCCTCTAACTTTCGCTGAAATCTGGCGATCAGTCATCTTGTCTACGGTTTCGATCGCCAATATATGCCCCTTGAATCCTCCACCCTCAAGGCGTTTTTTAAGTTCGCCTTTGGCTTCACCAGGGCCAAATATCTGAACCGTGTCTCCATCATGAATAACTGCGACGACTGAATCATAAAAGCTGTTCAGGTGATTTTCAAACTGGCGATCGCGCACATCCTCCGATGATCCACCCTCGGAGTAATCATTTGAATATCTGACATGCTTTTCCATCTGGGAGGTGATTTCCTTAACTTCTTCACTTTCATCGCTAACAATGACAACCACAGCCTTGCGGTGGTCAATCCACAAACCGATATCCTTTTTCATAAAGGTCTCCTTACCTTTGTTTAGACGCATTTACTTTCTTGAAATCGATGTACCCTCGTTCAACATTGGTGTCGATTAACTGCACACGTATTCGATCACCCACATCAATACCAGTAAACCCATCTACCAGCTTACCTTCAACTGGTAGGCTGAGCAGCCTGACCCAGGTGCCTTTCTCGGAAGCGCCGGTGACAATCGCATCGAACTGTTCACCAACTCTCGATTCGAGAAGAAGCGCAGCCGCAGATTTTTCAACCTGGCGTTCAACTTTTGTGGCTGCATCCTCTGCTTGCGTGCAGTGATCTGCCAGATCATTTAGCTCATCTATCTGATACGGTGCGGGTTGGTTCGCCAGGGCTGCTTTCAGCAAACGCTGCGTGATCAGGTCAGGATAACGGCGATTGGGTGCTGTCGAGTGAGCGTAGTCTTTAACGGCCAGTCCAAAGTGACCCGGGGTATTTCCTTCAGGGAGTTCAGCGATATATTCACCGTTTCCTAGAAGTTTGATCACTGCCAGGGATAAGTCGGGGAAACGCTGGGGATCAGCGGCTTTCTCTTTGATAAGAAACTCCTCCAAAGCTTTTGAATCTGGCTTATCAGGAAGCATACTCCCGTGTTCATTGGCAATCTGGGTAATCCGCTCCCACCTTTTTGGCGTACGCACCACGCGCCGAATTGACGGAAATTTTCTGGAAGAGAGATATCGGGCGGTCACTCCGTTCGCTGCGATCATCAAATCCTCGATAATCTCCTTGGCGCGGTTTTTTTCCTCGATTTCAAGCGTGCGGATTTGGTCACCATCGAATATCGGTTTGGTCTCAATCGTTTCCAAGGTAAGGGCGCCGTGAATATGCCGTAAATTCTTCATCCTTTGGGCTGCCTTGTCTTGCAGGTGCAGATTTATTTCCAGCCCATTTACCGCATCGACAGCCTCGGGGATCACTCCATTGCCTTCCAGCCAGGTAGCCAGGCTGTTATAAGCAAGCTTGGCGTGATTACGCACCCAGGCGTGGTAGATATCTGAGTCCGTGAGCGACCCATCCACACCGATCACCATCTCGATGACCATGGCTAGACGATCCTCATTGAAGTTCAAGGAGGTGATATTGGTCGAGATTTCTTCAGGCAGCATCGGGAAAATTTCAGCCGCGGTATACACCGAAGTGGTGTTATGACGGGCGTGTTGATCGATGGCAGAATCGTTTTTAATCACTGCGTCCACATCCGCGATGGCCACCAGAATCTTTACTTCATCCCCAGGCATTGCTTCAGCAACGGTCAGCTGGTCCAGATCGCGCGAGTCGTCGTTGTCGATGGAAGACCAGAGCAGGTCGCGCAAATCATGTATAACATGGTCTGCACCGGTTTCTATTACTTCCTCCATTGTGGGTGACTTCATCCTTCCCAGTTCAGCCATCGCTGCAGCTGAAAAGTCAGGCAGTAATCCTCTTTCGAGCATTACCCGGTGCGCGATGCCCTGCAAGATCGCCCGATGCTGTTTATCATTGTGCCTTGTTTGGAGCATAGGAATCCTTATTTGTCGAGCCAATGCTGCGAGACCCAGAAAGCTGACCCGGTCGTTTGGTTTGGTGTCCAGGTCTGTATTCAGACCATCTTGAATGGATGAGCGAGGTACACCTCGGCTACTTGGAAATCGGGCCGGTCTTGCCAGCCTCTTGTTTCACCCGCCGCACGTGTGTGCGCTGTCCCTTTGAGAGTCGTTTTTTCTTCTTTATTTTTATAGGTTTGTCTGTCATTTGTAAAACTCCTTTAAAAGTAATTCTGAAAAATTATGATCGCTTCCTTGTCTTAATCTCTTTTCATACCTAGAAGACTTGGGAAATTCACTTCTTTAGGTGTGATCATAAACATCATCTGCCGGTCTTCAATGAGATGGTTCGTTCCAGCTAGCGGATCAGGTACGTCATTCGTATCCCACCATCTGGACATGAAAAATTCGAAGGTAAATATTCGGTCTTGCGAGCGGAAATCTTTATAGGGGTCAACGATAACCAACTTTTGACTATTGGAATCAGCCATGGTAACCACGCTGTAATGTCCATAATCGCCATCCTCGGTTTCGTCTTCCAGTGTATCCTCAAAGAGACCTTGCCATTCGACCCCCACAAGATAATCGAATTTTGACACAATTTGAACCAACTCCTCGATCGTTGAATGGTCCTTATACCAGAAACAGGTTTGGGGTGCGAGATGTCGGACTGCCTGGTTTAACTGATCGACACGCATACCCATTTGCTCGATAAGGTCACTAGCGCCGCCGGCTTCGACTACCTCCTCCTGGGTCACCTTTATCCCCAGATTATGCAATAGCATTTGGACTACAGCTGGCCCACAATGAGATTCACTGATCTGGGTAAAACGATCGTGGTGAAAATCGTTAGGATCTCTAGGATTGGATTTTTCGTGCATATTTACTGATCAGGCTGGCAAGAACGTCTGAGAATGATACTTTGTACAAGGCAAGCACCTCGGTGAGGGGCAGCCCCATACTTGGACCAAATGCTGTATTTGGGTTTGCATCGATAAAATATGGCTGGCCGCTCACCCCATCGACGCGGACATCGAATTTTGCATAATCATGGTTGTGCAGGACGGTAAAAGCCTGTTCCGCATAGCGGGTAATCTTGCGGGCCAGTTTTTGGTTTTCGACCAGCTGATAATGATAGGAGTCTTTCTCACCGTAACTTTCCAGGCTGGTAAATGAATGCTTTCCATCTGGGTTGAAACCAAACACCTTTTGCCCTAAATAGACATGTTTCCTCTCGTAGTCTTCAAGCACGACAACCGTGATTTCAAGCCCGTCGATAAACTTCTCCACCATAACCGGGACTTTGTACGTACCAATCAGCTCATCTACTTGTATCTGGGCATCCTCACGGGTTTCTTTCACCGCATGATTGTCGATCCCGACGCTGCCGCCGGATTCGTTTAGTTTGACAATCAGTGGAAGCCCAATCTGCTCTTCAACCGATGTACCCCTCCGGTGGATAAACTGGTAAGGAGGTGTGGGGATTTTATTGGCAAGCATCATCTGTTTGACCAGATTACGGTCATTCCCGATGACCAACCCGGTAAGCCCAGCGCCTGTATAGGGGGTATTGGCAAGCTCTAATGCAGCTGGAACAGAGGTTTGAAGCGCATCTCTCCCCCTCAGGGTATCGACCAGGTTTAGAACCAGGTCTGGTTGATCCACCAGCAGGTTTGTCATGAAGTACGGATCTCCCGGATAACCTTTTGCAGGAATGCCAAGCTTATTGAGCTCGTCAATTACCTCCAATGCCCGCTTTTCCACTTCCAACTCAGCGTGATAGGCCTCCTCCGTCGGGAACCACTCACGCTCAATGTTCGAATAGGCTACGGCAACCAGCTTGATCTTCTTTATCGCTTCCCTGTCAATGGCAAGTTTTACCTTCTTCGGTTTCGGGATGGCTTGTGCTACCTTGCTGGGTTGATGTCCGATTTTCATCTCTGTCTCTTTTACCCCAGCACTTTTTTCGATGATTAATGTTGTAATGCTCTGATCCATGCCCATAATATTTATTCCCTTCCAATTACCTTCATCCTAGGGATTTGCAGTCCGTCCCCTACACGCTTCTCTATCGGAAAGGTACTCACCTATCTCAATCGTGACCCAGTCGATTTGTGTCACACCCAGATCGATAGATGGCGCAGCATGATTAAAGTTGTCATCTCGCCGATGTTAGCACCGGCGATAAGCCAATCGACAATATTCGCCTCTATTATTCTCCTGGCGTAATAAATAATCCATACACGTGTTATATATACTCGAATGGAATAACTCTATTTTCCGTCAAGGAGCATAAAAAGAGCTATTTCTTCTCAGTATAGGGGCGCTGAGTCTCAAAATCGTCACAAGGTATCGCCCGATCATGCTCAGTACATACCCGTCAATAAGCACTCTAAGAAGTACTCAGGTACTGGTCAGGAGAACCTACGTCAGTTTTAGTTCAGCAAGTTGCAAACTCCCAGGCGATCGCTGACCAAATACAAAATCAGCCTGATCGCCTGGGTAGCAAAGCCTCTACCTATCTGGGTGTTCTCTACTTGTTTTTATCGGTATGCTTGCCGAGGTTTTCACTCGGACATGGCCCCTGGGTATCGCCATGTGCCAGGTGAGCCGGTACTGCGGGTTGGCCAACCTCGATGGTATGTCGGTTCCCTGGGTTACCGGGCGGGTAATGACAAATAACAGCTTTTGCTTGCGGTGAGCCTTCCGTTTGGGAGACCACGGTAATGCTCACGAGCTTGCTCTGGCCCTGCTCATCCACGCAAAATTGATAGCGTATCATGCTGCCTTCCTTAAGATCACCTGTCACCACAACATCTGAGGTCCTCACGAGCGTTTGCCCATCCACCAGAAGGATTTGATCTCCATTGACACTCTGCACTATGCCAGTGGTGAAAAAACAACCCTGGCCGAGATGCAGACCGGTATGTTTGATCTCTGTTGCCAGCCAGGTTCCGTTCTCAAGAATCCTGCCGGTAACCTTGACCATTTCGCCCACTGCAATGTCGTTCTGAATGATGGTGTTCCCGTCCACCGTCAAGGAAACACCACGTACATTCCAGGGGTTTATGCTGATCACCGGACCGTAGAAGGAGAAGCTCGTTGGATTTGAAGTGTCGAGCAGATTGATCGTTTCGGCAACCCAGATGCCGTCGGGGTTGATTACACCGGTGGTATGCACCTTATCCCCCACCTTGATGCCAGTGTCAATTACTGTATCGTCTGTTGTGTCAAAACTAATCCCGGAGACAATCCACGGGCTGAGGTTCTGCACTACACCGGTATACTCGAAGTGATAACTATCCGGAGTGACAAGATTAATCGTCGTCGCCAGCCACGTTCCATCTTTCTCGATCACCCCTTCCACCTCCAAAGGGTTGCCTACCACGAAATCACCATTGAGTGTAGTGTTGGCGTCGACCGCGACCTTGATTCCAGAGATGGCCCAGACATCATTGCTAATATTGGTTAAAACTCCGGCAAACTTGAAATTTGAACCAGCGCCTTCCGTTTGGCTGAGGTTCGTTGCCAGAAAAGTTCCATCTTCCGCGATTCCGCCCACGACCTGTGCATTGTCCCCCACCTTAAGTGAATCATCAATTGCAGTGAAATTGTTAACCTGAACCACATGGCTCGATATAGTCCAGGCCGTATCACTGATGGACTCCACCTTGCCGATGAACGTAAACTGGTCTTTGGAGCTATGGTCCATTAGTATAATCCGGTCAGCGAAGCGGGTTCCATCTGATAACTGACGCCCTTCGAAGCTCACCCAGTCGCCTGGTTGCGGATTGCCGAAAATAACCATGCTGGCTCCGGTACGGTATGTCTGACCAGCGATGTTCCAGCTGGTGGGCGTTGACGAAGTGATGAGCGTGGAAGTTGGACATCCATCGGCTGGAGCCGGGATGATGTCCCCGGGGTGTTTGGCGTGCCCATTTGTAGCACCGGCAACTGAGACGGTAATCTCAACATAGGGGTTGGTCGCACTGCCCGTGGCGTGGCACAAGGTTATCTTGCCGTTCTGATTCACCGGAATGTTTGATAGAGAGGCTGGAAGAATAGCGCTGCTACTACTATCAACCGTACCGCTCAGCATGACCTGACCTTGGCCTGTGATGCGGAACTCTGGGTCAATCGGCGGCTGGCCGACGAGGATGCTGGTGGTCTGCCCGGCGACTACCGCCACCGTGGTGTTTTCGTTAACCACGGAAACGTCGCCGGCCTCAACCCAAAACTGGCTGAGCAGATCGGGAAAGACCATCACCGTGAATTTGGCGTTATTGGTGCTCCCGTTCCCGGCAGGCGTATTGACATCGTAATGTGAACCGGGATCCTGCGACATCACTACTTCGTGCTGGCTTCCGCCGCTCACCTGGGTCAACTGCACGAGGCGTGCGCCAGAAGTGCCGGCATCAAGCGCGTCCAGCGCGATCTCAGCCTCGGCTCCCAGATTTGTGTTGCTCCCATCGTAATATGCGAGGGTTACGTTCGACAATGCTCCTGTGCGGATTAGTTGCCCGCTTTTGAGCGTTTGCCCGGATTGTGCCTGAGTCCATTGACCGTTACCTGTTTTTACCTCAACTGTTCCGTGCAGATCTGCCAGTTTTGCAGTTTTGGCGTTATTCGGCTTTAACAGCGCTGAATTTGTTGAGCCCTGAGATACCAGAGCAGCAGAAGGCTTCAATCCGGTGCACCCGGCTAACAGGATGCCAGTGACTAAAACCAAAGTCACCACCGTAGCGCGCACAGCTAATCGAGCTCCCCCTCGGGAGGATAAATTCAAAACACTCATCTAATTCTCCTTATATTGTGAATCGTTTTTGCGTTCATAATTACTCCGGTTGGAGCTACCAGCGAACAGCCATATCGAGAGCATCGACCATCAAGGCGATGCGCAGAAGGCTGGCTATAACTCACCCAATTACACGGTAACCCCAGGTGTTAAAAGTGATGGCCAGTTACAACCAACCAGAAATTAATCTCAGTATAGCAGCGTAGAGTCTCAAAAGCGTCACATAACGCCCGCAGGCTGGAAACTTTTAGTAAACAGGACGGGATTCAGCGGCTCGAATGCTTTGTCTAATAGTTACTCGTGTATGGGAAAGTATCCATGCGAGTAAGATAGCATAGCTGGCTATATTGAACACCAGCCATGCAACTGGGCAATCTGTCTTCTGACTAGGCCAAAACAGGGAATATTTTATTAATTACGATTGTTTTATTTATAGCTCGTCGCGTAAACGACCACGTGGTGATCGAACTGTCCGTTGACGATGTTTCCTGCGCAGGTTATCAGCGTCAGATGGGAGAGGCCATCGAGGGATGGCTGTGGCGCTGTGCCGTTCACCGGTCCGGTACCATATATCATTGCTAGCACGGCCGGGTCGGAAAACTCCTTGAGGGAATAGACTTTCACCTGGTCAACTGTGAAGTTAAAGTCAATGTTTGGCTTGGTATAGTGGATGATGATCAGGTCACCCGGTTCGAGATCCTGGAGGTGAGCGAATATCTCATCTCGCCCAAGCGGATCGTTTACATGCCCGGCAATGGTAGCTGTGCCTGACTCACCCGGCAAGCCACTCCCGCGGTACCAGAACGCCGTATGCCAGACCGGATCGCCAATATCACCTTTCGGCGCATCCATCTCATTCCCCGAGGTGAGACCGACTCCAAGCACGGGGGCATTGACCTTGAGTAAAGGTATTTCAAGCTCGAGCGGAACTTCAACGGGTCCGGCTTTTATATCGAGACCCGCGTCAAAGAGCGGACCAAGGACTAATGCCGTAGGCGTCGGTTGAATTGTTGGTTGAGCAGACGTTTTAGAAGTCGATTGGGCTGTTGGTTGACCTATCGGCAGGGAAGTTGGTTGAGCCGCCCGTTGAATCGCTGGTAAAGATATAAGAGACGGGATGGTCTTAGTCGGCGCCACTCCCGTCTCTTTTATTCCACAACCTACAAGCACCGCCGCGATGCCCAGGACGGTCAAAAAGCAACCGAGCTTGCTGCGCCGGGTGATCATGCTGATCCTTCGTATAAAAATATGCTTATCGCCTCGGTCGAGATGTCTTGCGGTATGCTTGAATGCCTATTGCTAATGCTATGGCGCTCAAGCCACCAGCGATTACCAGACCCCAAGGAGTAACATCGTTTCGAATGGGTGCACCACCAGTGCCAGGCAGAGCAGTGACAGCCGGTAAATTCGTGGCTGTGGCTGCCGGTGGCGCTGATGTAGCTGTTGGAGGTGGTGGGGTCCCTGATGTGGCTGTTGGGGCCGGTGTTTCGCTTGGGGGCGTCGAAGTCGCGGTTGGTGGTCCGGATGTGGGTGTTTCGGTTGCTTGCGCACCGCAGTTTGGACCAGTGATAACGTTGGAATCCAACGTCACGGCACCAGTTTGCGCCAAGGCTCGACCGTCCAGGGTTGCATTGGTATTGAGGGTGATGGACGTGAGCGCAAGAATGTTGCCGATGAACGAAGTGGTTGTATCGAGAGTTGCGGAGCTAGCGACCCTCCACCACACGTTACATGGATCGCCACCTGTAACCGAAGAACCGGGCGATGTAATGAGCGTTGATGCAGATTTGAAAATCCAGACACCAGCCCCATTGAGGGTAAGATTTCCAGACAGTGTGAAGGCGGTGGCGCAGTAGGTACCCGGTCCAAGTGGCGAGACCAGGGTTAGGTCTTGCACGCCTGGGTAGGTTGTATCACATGACTGGTCGAGAAATGTAAATGCAGCCGTAGAATCAACCTGAGCCGCAGCTGCGCTCGCATCACCGGCGTGAATCGTGCCGGGAGGACCGACGATACCTGGTGGAAAACCCACGACTGCGCTGCCCGGACTGACACCAAGATCGCCGGGCATGGTGGTGGGACCGGTATTGGTTACTGTCGTACCAGCCAAAACCGAATAACTCGCTGCTGCACCCAGGCTGGGTGAAATGCCCGCCAGCCGGCTTGCAGATACATTGGTTGATGGGCCTGCTATAAATACTGACAACATAATCAGGATGAGTAAAATAGGTAAATACTTTAGTTTATGCATTTTATTCGGCCTCCTTCCACAAACATTCCATCAAGTAATACAATCTTTGTCTTGTTACATATATTTCAATTAATGATATTCGCGAAGTGTCTCAATAGTGTCACATTCCACCACAGCAGAATCAATCGTATTATATCTATTTTAGACTTTAGTGGCAATACAACCTCATCTCTGGGCTAAGTCATCGTCTGTTTTGGAAGGTTCGATGGATACAGGTGGTTCACCTTCAGCGGTGATAGATTGGGGAGAGAGCAAAGGCTCGGAAGGATCGGCCGGCGAGCCGGCTTGCAGAATTGGTTCAGCTCTCTCCATCAGATGGGTGAGCCGCTCCATGCTGCTGGTCACTAATGGCAAAGGCGGTCCATCCAGCACACCCGCACCTGCTGTTGAAGCTATCGGACCAGGATACCCACTGGCTTGAGCCAGGCCGGTGGTTGAAAATGCGGGCAAGATCAGCATCAGCACCAGGATGGCGCGGACTGCTGTGCTCAGACGGTGGTGGCCGTGTTTTGTTCGTGTTTGCATTTCTTCTCCTCTGTGGAATTGATTAAATTACCCCATACCCGGTGCTTCTAACCGCCTCGGGTTATTCGAAGGTCCCTAATTAATTTAGGGATATTGGAGCCGATATTTGACAAACATTTAACCTTGTACAGGGGTTCAACAAATAATATCAGTAAAAAAAAGGATTTGTAAACTTAATCCTGTCATAATCCTGGACGATAAAGCACACCCAAACCCGCTCGTATTGGACCCTCTTCCAGCTCGTTCAGTCGAGACGCTGAGGTCGAGCCGGATTTAGACGATAATATTTGACCAGTTTGTACTTTTCCTGTAAACATATTTCAGGACTTGACATATCAGGACTACACATTCTCAACTAACAACTAATAACTAATCGCTGTTCTTTACCCTACGATTTCCTTAAATCTTCTTAAACCTCTTGTGGATTAGAACTTATGTGCTATAATTAGACTGCTTTCCTATGGTTTGTTAGAATGAAAGCAGTCGTATACCGGTCGGTCTTTACCGGTAAAGGTGTAATTACTCACCCATTTTATGAATAGTAAAAATACCTCGACTATCACACAGCTCAAACCTCAAGACTCCTCCCCTAAAAACATGTTTTTTGTTTTTGGGGGAGGCGGGAGGGGGGCATTCTTTTTTTTTATGCATCTGGATAACAGGATTTATCACCTCAAATTTTGAATGTGTCGAGGTTAATTTTCGATCGGTGAGTAATTACATCAGTGTACTTCTGTACAGATCAGTGCTCTCCTGTATCGGTCAGTGCTCTCCTGTATCGGTCAGTGTTCTTCTGTATCGGTTGTTCTTTACCGATATGTTCTTTACCGATATGATGTTTACCGGTAGGAGTGTCTTCCTCCCACATCAGTATGACCTGTACCGTTATAACTGTTCTTTAGCCACATCACCTCACCAAAAATGATCATTACTTATTCCCAATCACTAACCGCCTACCCACCAAGTTACCTAATTCCCTGATTGCCTGATTGACTAATTACCTTATCGCCAGATACCGAACGATCTTCTCGGTGCAATTACCTTATTACCTGATACCTGATAACTACTTACCGATTCCCCATGAATTGTTTCGAATTATTTTTTTTCTGAAACAAATCCAGGATTGAGACCCCGATCTATGAGTCGTTCCTCTTCGTTATTTTTACCGAACGACTCAACATCCACCATACGCGGAGAATAAATGCCAGTTCATCTCTACGCCCACAACATTTCCCTCATTACCATCCTCCTCGAGTGCATCCCTCCAGGGATATGATAAAATTGAGCGCATTCTAGTAAAAGGAGCAAAAATTACTCATGGACCAACCTCAAGGACAAAAGCCTGCCCTGACCGTTATCATCCAGTCATGGTGGACTCCAGCACTGGCTGTGATCATGCTGGTGGTTGGGTTATTGGTAGGTTTTTTCGGGCGTGGTTTAATAACCAAGAACGCCGAGCCAACCGGAGAAGTCGCGGCTGTCACTACACCTGTGGCAACCTCAGCGGCTACACTTGCGGCTGACGTCGTATCCGGCCCAACACCCACAGTCAACCCAACCGTGGCCGCCATTACCACCAGCGATGAGCTGATGGCCTACCTGGTGAGCAATACCACCCACTTCGAGGGCGACCCCAACGCCAAGGTCACAATTATCGAATTTAGCGACTATCAGTGACCCTACTGCGGGCGTTTCGCCGCTGACGCGGGTCGTCAGATACAAACAACTTACGTAGATACAGGAAAGGTGCGTTTCGGCTATTTTAACTTCGCCTTCCTGGGTGATGAATCAGTGTGGTCAGCTGAAGCCGCTGAGTGTGCCGGTGATCAGGATGCCTTCTGGGAATACCACGATTATCTTTTCTCCCATCAAAATGGTGAGAACCAGGGGGCATTCAGCAAGGACAATCTGAAAGGGTTTGCAGTTACCTTGGGGCTGGATACCAAAACTTTTAACACCTGCCTCGACTCTGGGAAATACACTCAGTTTGTCGAGGACCAGACCACTAAGGCGCGTGAATTGGGAGTCCAATCCACACCAACCTTTGCCGTTAATGGTCAGGGCGTTACTGGTGCGCAGCCTTTTGATGCCTTCCAAAAGATCATCGAGGGAATTCTCAACCCGATTACCCCCGCCCCAATTACCCCAACCCCATAAATCCCCGCGAGTTTACCATCACAGCGAGCAGTTGCCAGCCACCTGCTCGCTGATGTTTTGTTGGTATACTTTAGCATACGCGAAAGCGATTCCTGGACCCTGAATTTTGTCACCATGCCATCCATCAACAACCCCACCATCAGCTCGAATGATATCGTCCGCCCCACCCTGGTGGAGGTGGACTTCACCCGGCTTTCAGACAATTTCAACGCCATCCGCCAGCACGTCGCTCCTGCCAGGGTAATGCCCATCCTCAAAGCAAACGCCTACGGTCATGGACTAATCCGCGTGGCGCAGCTGATGGAATCACTCGGGGCTGATTATATCGGTGTGGCTGTTCTGGAAGAGGGCATCCTGCTGCGTGAAAATGGCATCCATATCCCCATCCTGGTGCTGGGAGGTATCCTGGGCAATCAGGTGCCGGGATTCTTGAAATATGACCTGACCATCACGGCTTCATCGATTGATAAACTGACCCAGGTGGATGAAATCGCTGCTCAATTAGGAGTTAAGGCCAGGGTTCACTTGAAGATTGACACCGGCATGGAGCGCATCGGAGTGCATTATTACCACGCCCAGGATTTCCTGGAGACTGCTTTGAAATGTAAATCGATCGACCTGGAAGGCATCTATTCGCACTTTGCCAATGCCGACCAGCCCGACCTGCATGATGCCCGTGTCCAGCTTGAACGCTTCGAGGAAGTGCTTTCTTACTTTGAAAGGCACAGCTTGCCTCCCCCAGCACTGCGGCACATGGCGAACTCCCCTGCCATCCTGCAGCTTCCTGAAGCCAACTTTGATCTCGTCCGCCCCGGGTTGCTCCTATATGGGGTTTACCCATCCTTTGAGATCCCCCATACGGTTATCGTCCATCCGGCGCTTAGCTGGAAAAGCCGCGTGGTATATTTCAAAGTCATTTTACCCGGGCACCCGGTCGGATACGGTTCCACCTGGCAATCGGATCACATGGTGCGGGCGGTGACTGCCCCGGTGGGTTACGGCGATGGTTATTTCCGCAGTATGTCGGACAAAGCACACGTGCTCCTGCGGGGTAAGAAGTACCCGGTAGTCGGGCGCATATCCATGGACCAGATCGTGATCAATATTGAGTGGGATAGCGGTTATAACGACGACGAGGTCGTCTTGATTGGGGAGTCAGGTGGTGAATCGATCACCTGCGAAGATCTGGCTTCCTGGGCAGGGACCATCCCCTATGAAATCCTGACCAATATCAACACGCGTGTCCCGCGTATCTATATAGGAGAATGATTATCTACTTATAAATTTAGCGGATAGGTAAGTGATGTCGACCAAAATCCCAGCATCCATCAGGTAGGTAAAATATTGGGTTCTAACCTCTCTGAGACCAGCACCACCAGCCCGGCAAAGATCAAAAAGATACCGAAAGCCCCCGCGATCGTTAACGTCTCATGCAGGAACACCACGCCTAATATTCCGGCAGTCAACGGCTCTCCCAAAGTGAGGCTGGCAGCAGTAGCCACCGGCACCAGGCGCAGCCCGCGTGCGAACAGAGTGTATGCCACTCCTGCCGTGATCACACCCAGATGAAGTACCACCAGCAGCCCTGCCGGCTCCTTCAGCCAGTCCAGGTTGGCCTTGAACAGCAGCGGCAGGACGAAGCAAGCTCCAAGGCAGAACGTTACTGCCATGACCGACTCTGGTGAATGCGTATCGATCAAACCTTTGCTGACCGTAGTAAATACTGCATACGAACCCCCAGCACAGATCGCCAGGAAGATGCCAAATGGGTCGATATTGATCTTCTCACCCACTGCCACCAGCAGCGCGCAGCCAATGATCCCCAGCAAGGTGGCAATTCCCCAGCGCCGGCTGGGACGCTCCCCTCGCACGATGAATCCGATCAAGCCTGCCAGGATCGGTGTGCTGCCGATCCCCACGATGGTGCCTACAGCCACACCTGCACGCGCCACGCCGGCGAAGAAGAATAGCTGATATGCCGCCATACTCACTGCCCCTGCCAGGGTTGGCCAGAACGACCAGGGTTTCCCATCACGCAGCGTACCCCGCATCACTGCGATTGCCAGCAGGGTCAACCCACCTACGGCGATGCGCAGGGTGCCGATAATGATGGGTTGCGCTCCGGCTGGTGCCAGTGCCTGGGCTGTTCCGTTGGTGCCCCACAGGCAGGCAGCAATCAACACCAGCCAATATCCCTGGTACTTCATTAAGTCCTTCATCGTCCAGAAAGTTTATGGAGCAGGTCTATGTGCATCACTTTTTTGGCAAGCTGGAGGCATAATCATAGCCGGCTTGAACCCATTTCAGAAGGTCTGCATCGATCGCGGTGCCTTCAGGTGCCACCAACACCCAACCTGCCATGGGCTTCCCTGGCATAACCATAAAAGGACGCACATGAGGTTGGGCTAATGCCGCATCATTGTTATCGGCACCCACCCGCACGATCATGTCTTCACCCTGTATGCCACAAGCCAGGTTCCCATTGAAGATAAACCCGACCCCACCAAACATTTTCTTCTCGACTATCGTTGGGTAGGCTTTCAGGGCAACACGGATGCGCTCAGCGAGGAGTTGGTTGTAAGGCATGGGCGGTTCCAATCTGACTCAAGTTGCGGAGAATTCTACCCTAGACTTTAACCTTATCGATGGTTTTCTTATCTGTGTTATTAAAAAAAAACCTGGCATGTCCTAAGTTCTTGTTTCAAGGCATGCCAGATATGCAAGTCTATCAATATCTACAGGAAGCTTTCCAGCAACGCTCCCACTTCCGCCATGGTGAACACGGGTCCGTCCACGCACACCAGCTTGGTGCCCAGGTTGCAGCGGCCACATTTACCGATCCCGCAATGCATGCGCGCTTCCAATGTAACGTAATTCTGCTCTGGCTTGAAATTCAACTTTTCCACCAGCACCCGGTTGACAAAGTGGATCATAATCGGCGGTCCGCAGGTGATGGTGATTGTGTTGCGCGGCGAGGGAGCCACCTTCTCCAACAGCTGGGTGATCAAGCCTACCCCTTCAGTCCAGCTGCTGTCAGCCTGGTCAACGGTCAGGTGCAGCTCGGTGTTAGGTGTTGCCCGCCACTGGTCGTATTCATCGGTGAATACCAGCAGAGATGGGTTGCGCGCGGCCCACAGGATGAGGAAATCTCCATAATCACCCCGGTTAGCCATCACCGTCTGGATTACCGGGCGTAAAGGTGCACCGCCTATGCCGCCACCAATCACTACCAGGTTTTTCCCCTTGAACTTATCCATCGGGAAGCCATTGCCCATCGGACCGCGTACACCCACCATGTCACCCACCCCCAGCTCATGCAGGTCTGTCGTAACTGAGCCCAGGCGGTTGATAGCAAAATCGAGGGTAGCATCACCATTATTGGGGATGTTGGCAATCCCGAAAGGTGCCTCACCCACCCCAAAGGCTGACACGAAGGCAAACTGCCCTGGCTTGTAATCATGGAAGGCTTCGCTACCCCCGTTGAGCATCTCAACCCGAAACAGCTTGATCTCTGTGGCGATGTCTTTCACCTCCACCAGCTTACCCAGGTATGGCATCATGGGATTGCTCACCAATGTATCGCTCATCGCTTACCTCCTGCTCACGTGCACCAGTACCTCGGTGATATCCACATTCACCGGGCAAGCATCGATACAGCGTCCACAGCCTGTGCACGAGACGGGTCCGTAGTGCAATGGGAAATAATAGAATTTACAGAAGAAGCGGTTGCGCAACCGCTGGTTCTTCATAAAGCGTGGGTTGTGCCCACCTGCTACCCGCCGGTAGGGGATGCCGTTGCATGAATCCCAACAGCGGATCCGCTCTGACTGGTTCTGTCCATTGCCACCCGGTATCGCTTCATCGCGCACGTCGAAACAGCGGCAGCTGGGGCATACATAGGCACATATGCGGCAGCTGAGGCAGCGTTCAGCTAACTCGGCCCAATAATCATCATTAAATTTGGCAGGCCACACTTCCTTGGCAGGCACCTTTAACTCACGTTTCCTGGCGTGGGTGGGGTGAGGGCGGATCTCAGACAACCCGTCGAATACGGGGAACTTTTTGCTGATCTTCTCGCCCTTCTCGGTGATGATCTCAGCCACATAGCCACCATTCGCGGCGGTCAGCATGATATCCATCCCGGTGGGATCATCCGGCGCTCCTCCCACATTGGTGCAAAAACAGCTGGCGCCTACTGATTGGCAGGCCAGTCCGATCAGGGTGGTGTTTTCTCTCCGGCGGGCATAATATGGGTCCACAGGTTCATTCTCAAGGAACAGCGCATCCAGAGTGAGCAGTCCACGCGCATCGCAAGGTCGTACCCCAAAGATGATCGCCTCACCCTCTGGCAAGGTTTCCGTCAGTTTCACCTGTCCATTCATCTTTTCGATCAACATCAGTCGCTCGGTGGGAGGGAAGAAAGCATCCTTGACTGACATAAAAGAACGCACAAAGTCCCATACTACTTCCCTGGTATCCTGCACCGGTCGGTAGAGAATGTTACCGGCAATATTAAGCGGGGCAATCAGGGTTTGTTCCGTTGCCAGGTGGTCAAGCCAGGTGGCTAACTCCCGTTGGGTAAGGTAGTTCATGGGAGATTCTCCTCTCCGCCCAGGATGGTGACGAAAGGTGGCGGTACTGCCGCCATACCAGCCCGGAAACCAAATATGGTGTCCATCTCCTGAGCCATCTTGCGGTGGATCAGGCTGAGAGGTAGATCCATTGGACAGGCGCGTTCGCACTCATTACAGCCCACGCAGCGCCCCGCCAGGTGGTATGCTCTTCCCAGGTGGAATGCCCTCTTCTCGTCGAGGTCGATCCCCATCCCTACCCACAGCGAATCGTCCCGCTCGTACAAGCATACCGGACAATCACACATCGGGCATGCTTGCCGGCAGGCGTAACAGCGGATGCAGCGGTCGAACTGGCTGAGCCAAAAGTTCATCCTTTCTTCCGGCGTCAGAGCATCCAGGTGGTCGATCCCCGGATAGACATGTTCGGGGGGGATCTCCCGGTAGGTCGCCTCCGGGTCTCCAATCAGTGTGTCATAGATAACGGGAGTGCGGACGCTACACGCCGCACAGCGCGTTTGGATAGGTCCGCTTTTATCATTGCTAAAGCCTGCCCCCTGCCTGATGCCGTCACATGCCATGCCAATGATGTATACCTGGTCTCGCAAGAAGCGGTTTTCTGCCAGCAGCACGTTGATCGATCGGCTGTCACAGGGTTTCACTACTACCGCCGCCTTCGGCAGCTTGTCCGGCTGCTTTTTCTTGCCGCCATCTGTGCCCCAGCCTAATTTCTTACTTAAATAAGCTGATAGATTATGGGTGCAGTCCTGGTTCCACACCAGGCGCTCCACGTTTTCCGCCTCGTGGATGAATGCCGGTCGTGTACGGCCTCTGGGACCAACTTCGAACCCGATTACACTATCCACCAGTTTATTAGTCAGTAATTCTTTGGCTGCTCCTTGAAGCGTGCTCGTTTGCTCATCATGGATCGAGGTGTGGTAAACAGCATGCTTTGGCTGTTCGTCACTGAAAGCCGAATAACGGTGGCTGATCGGCTCTCGTTCCCACACAAAGTGTGCCCCACGCTCGGCCACTTTCCAGTGGATCGGTCCGAGGGCGCGCACCGTCTCGGTGAAGTCTGTTGCGATGCGTGAATAGCGTTCTCCCTCTGAAGCCGACACCCAATCCAACCGCACTCTTTCCGGTTCCAGGCCTGCGTATGCCAGTAGTGCCTGTAAAACAGGCAGGCGTTTGGCTGCCCGGTGGTTGCCCGTGTTATAGTGGCACTCGCCGATGTGGCAGCCCAGCACCAACACACCATCTGCCCCCTGCTCGAAGGTGCGCATGATGATCTCAGGTGAGACCCGCCCGGAACACGGAACGCGAATATCGCGGATATTGGCTGGAGATTTCAACCGGGCGATGCCTGCGGTATCGGCCCCGGTGTAACTGCACCAGGTGCATAAATAGGCGATGATCTTGGGTTCAAATGCCATGCACCACCTCCTACTGACTGAGGATCCCGGGAACAACCGGTTCAAAGGCCAGCGCGCCGATCATCTCGTTGACGATTTGTGAGTCATCGAAATGGATCAGAGTGATGGCTTTGTCACGACAGGTTGAGGCGCAGGTGCCACAGCCTTTACACAGGTAGGTATTCACCGAAGCCACACTCTCCTTCAACTCGATGGCGCTATACGGGCAGGCATTGACGCATAAGCCGCAGCCAGCGCAGCGCAGTAGGTTCACAGATGCTACCGACGGGTCCAGGGCAATCGTCCCCTGGTCGAGCAGAGAGAGGGCTGCTGCCGCTGCACCTCCTGCCTGGGCTACACTATCGGGGATATCCTTAGGACTTTGGCATGCCCCGGCGATATAAATACCCTCCGTCGAGGTTTCCACCGGCGCCAGCTTGGGGTGCTTCTCCAGGAAGAACCCATCCGGACTGCGACTGATGCCGAACATGCTCGCCACTCTGGCAGCATCCGCTTGAGCCTCGAAGCCAGTGGATAGGATGACCATATCCACTTCGACGTGGTCAGGCTGGTTAAAGAAACTCTCGTCCCATTTCACCACCAGCTGCCCATCCTGCGCCTTGATGCTTTTCACCCGCCCATGATAGAAATTAACCCCTTTACTGCGCGTACGGTTATAAAACTCTTCATAATCTTTACCGAATGTGCGCATATCCCGGTAGATTTCGTGCACTTCGGCGTCCATATAATCGTGCACCAGCTGAGCCAGCTTGAGCGAATACATGCAACACGCTCGCGAGCAGTATTCGTTGTATTTATCATCGCGGCTGCCGACGCAGTGTACAATGGCGACCCGTTTCGGTGCCTCGCCATTTTTAAGCATCACCTTGCCGCTGGTTGGACCGCTGGCATTGATCAAGCGCTCGAATTCCATCGAGGTGAGCACATTTTCCAATTGACCGTAGCCCAGCTCGGGGATCCGTGACGGGTCAAAATCCTTGAAACCGGTTGCCAAGACAATCGTACCTACCTTCAAATCAAGGATGCTGTCTTTCATGTCGTGGTTGATCGCCCCGCGTTCACAGGCTGACAGGCACTCCAGGCATTCCGAACAGATCCCGCAGCGTAAGCACCGTTCAGCTTCTGCAAGAGCCTCTTCTTCGCTTAACGCCAGGTCGACTTCCTTGAAATTATTCACCCGCTGCTCTGCAGGGATGGTGCGGGTCTTTGCACGTGCGTTCTCCGCCGCCCAACCGATCTCCATCATTTTGCCCACTTCGTCTTTTGTAAAGGTGGCTGTGGGCAGCCTGGGCGGTTCCTGGATTCCTTCCGGTCCGCGCAGGAATCGGTCGATGCACCTCGCCACGTGGTGACCTTCGCCAATTGCATCCACCACAAAGAAGGTGGTTCCGCGGCGTACATCACCCGCCACAAATACTCCCGGCATGCTGGTCATCATCTCATCGTCCGTCTCGAGACCCATGGAGCTGAGCTTGCGGATGTGCGAGCCTTCCGGTAAGAAGCTGAAATCTGGCTGCTGCCCGACTGCCCATATCACCAGGTCGCAAGGGATCACATGGTCAGTGCCGGGGATCTCCTCCACCTGACGTTTACCATTGACGATCGCCCCCACTTTGGCTTCCACGCAGCGGATGCCGATGATTTTATTCTCCCGGATGACCACTTCCTTGAACACCCGGTTGCGGATGATCTCAACCCCTTCCTTATTTGCTTCGTCGAGCTCATTGAATGAGGCACGCATGCCACGGCATACTATTTTGACCTTGGGGCTTCCCAGCCTGACAGATACCCGGGCTGCATCAAGGGCTACATCCCCCGCCCCAATCACGGCAATGTCGCGTCCACTCAGGTCAATTTTCTCGCCCAGGCATGCCCTGCGCAATAGATCCAGGCTCAGCCAGTTATCGGGGTGCTCGGTGCCTGGGATGTTCAGCTTCCAGGCGCTGTGGGCGCCGGTTGCGATGACCACGGCGTTATAACCTTTCGTGAATAGGCCGGGGATGTCGTAGACCCGTGTGCTTAACTTCATCTCCACGCCTTCATCCACAATTTGCTGGATTTCCCAATCCAGGCGATCGTATGGCAAGCGGTGCGGAGGGATACCCACGCGCATCATCCCGCCTGCGATGGGCAGCGAATCAAATACCGTCGCATGGTGACCAATGCGAACCAGGTCCAAAGCTGCCGTCATTCCTGCTGGTCCCGCCCCGATGATGGCTACTTTCTTACCCGATCTGGTTGGGGCGTGGGAGAACGGTGTGCCCACCAGTGATTTATCGCGCATGTTGGGCAGTTCATCACGGTGTTCAAATGCCCAATCGGCGACGAACCACTTCAACTTCATGATGCTCACCGGTTCGTCATACATACCCCGGCTGCATTGCTCCTCGCAGCGCCGGTTGCATACCCGCCCGCACACCGAAGGGAATGGATGCTCCCGCCGGATCGCCCAATAGGCATCCGCATAGCGCTTTTGTTTGATCAAGGCGATATACCCCTGGGCGCGCTGGTCGGTGGGGCAGGCAGCCCGGCAGGGTGCGATGCCGCGTTTCTCGATTACGAATGACCCAGGCACTGCCTGGGCAGAATTGCGATAGGTCGCTTTACGGGTACTTAACCCTTTGTCAAAAGTATTGATTACATCCACCGGGCAGACATCGGCGCACTTTCCACAGCCGGTGCATTGGCTTTCATCCACAAAGCGTGCTTTGCGGCGCACCCGCACCTGGTAGTTGCCAACGTACCCGGATACATTTTCAACTTCGCTGTAGCTCAGCAGGCTGATGTTTTCGTGGCGTCCAACGGACACCATTTTCGGGGTAAGTATTCAGGCTGCGCAGTCAAGCGTCGGGAAGGTCTTATACAGCTGAGCCATGTGCCCGCCGATGCTTGGCTCACGTTCCACCATGTACACTTTCTTACCAGCGTCTGCCAGGCGCAAGGCAGCTTCGATCCCGGCGATACCCCCGCCAACAACCAACGCACTTTGCTCCATATCCACCGAGCGCATGTTCAATGGGCGGTGGTGATGAACCCGGCTGACTGCTGCGCTGACCATGTGCTTGGCCTTGTCCGTCGCCATCGCGGGGTCATCTACTACCCAAGAGCAATGCTCGCGGATATTGGCCATCTGGAAGAAGAACGGGTTCAATCCGCCTTCCCGGCACGCCCTGCGGAAAGTGGGTTCGTGCATCAGGGGCGTACAAGAAGCTACCACCACCCGGTTCAATCCCTGCTCACGAATATCCTGCTTGATCAAATCCTGACCCGGATCTGAACACATATAAGTGTAATCGCGTGCCAGTACGACTCCATCCAGCGTCCGGGCAAATTCCACTACGGCTTTAACATCCACTTTTCCGGCGATGTTCGTCCCGCAGTGGCAGATGTAAACTCCCGTCTTTATCTTGGAGAGGTTCATACCACCTCCTGTTGAGGCATTACGGATAAGCTCGCTACCGATAGGATTCCATCTATCTCAGCCAGGATTTGGTCCTGGGTAAAGCCATTCTGAATTGCTGCCTGGGCAGGGCAAGCCGCCGCGCACGCTCCGCACCCTTTACACAGCACCTCATTTACATAAGCCACCATCCGTTCATCGAGCTCAACCATCTCGATCGCATGGTATGGACACAACCCTTCGCAAGTTCGGCAACCACCACACCTGGACTGGTCGATATAAGTAGTGAATGGCTCCAGGGTGACATGCCCGGCATCCATTAACGAAAGCGCTGCCGAGGCAGCCGCCCCACCTTGCGCCACACTGTCGGGAATGTCTTTTGGGCTTTGGCAGGCGCCTGCCAGGTAAACACCATCTGTAGTTGTTTCCACCGGTGCTAGCTTGGGATGTTTCTCCAGGAAAAAACCATCAGGACCCCGGCTGATGCTGAAAGTTTGTGCCACGTGGGCGGCATCTGCCTGGGGCTCAACGCCGGTGCTCAGCACCACCATATCCACCAGTAGCTCGGACGGTTGGCCAGTGAAGACATCGGTGCTGGATATTTTTAACTGCCCATTGTGCTTGCTAATTCGCAGGCCTCCGTCCGTCATTTCCTGATCAAAACGGGCAAAATGGACCCCTGCTCTTTCCACGCGCTCGTAGAAGGCTTCATAGCCTTTACCGAAAGCGCGCATGTCGCGGTAATACTCATGCACTTCTGCACCCACATAGTCGCGAACCAGCTGTGCCAGTTTGAGCGAATACATGCAGCAGACCCGTGAGCAATATTCGTGGTAGTCTTTATTGCGGCTGCCTACACAGTGAACAATGGCAATGCTTTCTGGTGTGCGGCCGTCTTTGAGCCGCACTTCACCGATTGTCGGTCCACCGGTATTGATCAACCGTTCCAGCTCCATGCTGGTGATGACGTTTTCCAGCTCACCATAGCCATACTGTTGGACGCGGCGGGCATCAAAATCCTTGAAACCTGTTGCCAGGATGATTGCACCCACGTCTATATCAAGCAGCTCTACTTTCTGTTCGAAATTGATCGATCCGGTCAGGCAGAATTTTTCACACGCCCGGCATTTACCCTTTTGGAAGTAGGCACAATTTTGGGTATCGATTACAGGTACGCGTGGCACTGCCTGCGCAAAGGGGAAGTAGATCGCTGCCCGGTTTCCCAAGCCCAGGTCAAACTCCGACGGGATCTTTTTCCATGGGCATTTCTCTACGCAGGTACCACAACCAGTACATGTATCTTCATCCACATAGCGTGGTTTACGACGGACCTGCACAGTAAAATTGCCCACATAACCGGTGACTGATTCGACCTCGCTGTAGCTCAGCAGGGTAATGTTTTCGTGGCGTCCAACGGACACCATCTTGGGGGTGAGAATTCAGGCTGCACAGTCTAACGTTGGGAAGGTCTTGTACAGCTGCGCCATGTGCCCGCCGATGCTGGGCTGCCTCTCCACCAGGTAGACGTGTTTACCCGCATCTGCCAGCCGCAGGGCGGCCTCGATCCCGGCGATCCCCGCACCCACTACCATGGCAGATTGCTTCATATCCACCTGCCGCGCCTCGAGTGGCGTCTGGTACTGCACTCGGTTAACTGCGGCAGATACCAGTGCCATGGCTTTTTGGGTGGCATGGGCAGGGTCTTCCGACACCCAGGAACAGTGCTCCCGGATATTGGTCATTTGGAACAAGAATGGGTTGAGCCCCGCCTCGGCACATGCCCGGCGGAAGGTAGTCTCATGCATCAGAGGTGAGCAGGATGCCACCACAATACGGTCCAGGCCATCATTACGGATATCATCCTTAATGAGAGCTTGGCCTGGGTCTGAACACATATAGGTGTAATGGCGGGCAACCAACACGTTATCCAATGCCGCCGCGTGGTTGGTGACCGCTTCCACATCCACCATTCCGGCGATGTTGGTGCCACAATGGCATATATACACACCGATCTTGGGGCTGCCTCTACTGGTTGGTCTCATCCGGTGTTTCTCCTCGAGCAAGGTGTTACTTCGTAAAAAAGGGCACCTGATAATCCGGACACGAATTGTTACCTGTGCAATAATGCAAAATCGTCGCTTTACAATCTATAAGTACCAAAAAGCGACAAAATGGGCGAAACTATACAGCTTTCCTCGCATGGATCCCGATTTCTCCTCAGGTTTAATCTATAGCATACTTGTGCCAGGATGCACAAAATAGTGTAATTTAGCACAAATTAGATAGGATGAAAGTGACATAAGTCTGAGGCGGGTAAATTTGCAGACCAGATATGTCTGAATGAGTGGGTGAAGTATTATATTGTCATGGTTTGACCAAAACTGTAAAATCTAGATCCCCAGGCACTTTCGCATTCTATTAAGAATTTCACTCAATTATAGGTAAAAAATTATCACATCCTCATGCGTTTCGCCTTCAACCAATTCGGGCGACCTTTTCACAGTTATAGTGACCAGGACGCCCGATATTTTGTCGGAGTGCGGCTTATTTTGGCGAATTACGCATAACCGAGTATTGGATGATGTTGGTAGGCTTCTTCCAAATGACGGATTTCATCTGAGGTGAGTTGTACGGAGACGGCAGCGACAGCGTCCTCCAGATGATGATGCTTGGTTGCACCAATGATTGGAGCGGTGATCACCGGCTTGGAGAGCATCCAGGCAAGAGCTACCTGAGCCATCGGCACTCCACGGACTTCTGCCACCTCGTTCACAGCCTGTGCAATAGTTAAGTCTTCATCATTGTATAAACGTTTACCAATGGCATCAGTCTGGGCACGATATGATTCATCCTGTTCTTTCAACGGTTTACACGCCAATCTTCCTTTGGCCAGCGGTACCCAGGGAATGACTGCAACTCTCTGATCCGTGCAGAGGGGGAGCATTTCTCGCTCTTCCTCCCGGTAGATCAGGTTGTAATGGGGCTGCATGGAAACGATACGCGCCCAATTGTGCATGTCGGACGTGTAAAGTGCTTTGGCAAACTGCCAGGCATACATCGAAGAGGCACCGATGTAACGGGCTTTTCCCGCACGGACTACATCATTCAGGGCTTCCAGAGTTTCTTCAATCGGGGTTTCATAATCCCAACGGTGAATCTGGTACAGATCGAAGTAATCCATCCCCAGGCGCTTGAGACTGGCATCGATTGAGCTAAGGACATGTTTTCGAGAGAGGCCGCGGTCGTTAGGACCAGGTCCTATATCAAAATACACCTTGGTGGCGATTACCACTTCGTCGCGAGAGGCGAACTCATGCAGTGATTTACCTAATATATGTTCGCTCAGTCCATTGGAGTAAACATTAGCGGTATCGAAAAAATTGATCCCCAATTCCAGCGCCTGTTTTATAAAAGGCCGGCTGTTAGTTTCATCCAGCGCTCACGGCCTGCATTCAGTCGGACCTCTGTAGCTCATACAACCCGGGCAAATACGCGAAACTTTCATACCAGTTAAGCCAAAACGAACGTATTCCATGATTATCTCCTGTCAGGTGGTTTTTCGAAAAACCTTCAACCCACAGAAAGTGATGAATTGTATGTCAGAGATTTTAAGCGCTCATCAATTATAGATCTAAGCGCCTGTAGAGCGCGGCACGAGTTTGATGGTTGAGGATCGAGCCTCAGGAGATATGATCGTGCCAACGATGCTTTCGCCAGAACGACGGTACTTTTTACGGTAGACGGCATCTATCTGGTCGTTTATTCCAGGGTCGGTGTCTACAAAAGTGACATTTTTATCGATGCCACCAGCCTGGATACGACCCTCATGGCGCACCTGGGTGCCGCGGAACCAGGCACCGCTGCGCCCATTAACGGCTCTAACGAACAGGTCGTCATTCAGGCGGACGACCCATATCGTCACCGACTTTCGCAGCGTACTGTCACTTCGCAGCGAGGCGATCTCCAGCTCTTCTGCTGTTCCGATCTTATCGAGCTCGTTGGTTGTCCATTGTGTCATGGTTGTCTCCTTACAGTATATGACCACAATTGTCCTGGCAATAGCATGCTAATTGGATCTGACTGGAATGATTGCTCCGGCAAGGTGGTTTAGCTAGATGGAGCTGGTGCCGCCTACCGACCTGTGGATCAGGAATAATGTGGTCGACGTACACCGAATCTTTATATTATTGCTGGCTTCGTTCAATTCAATCCGTTATAAGCTTTACTCAACTTTCAATTGTCCGGTTTGACCCAATATGGACGCACGTTTTATCGTGTAAATGCTGAATGCAGCAGTCGGAGTCAAGCCCTGATCTGGTAAATCACGAGTACCCGATGATTGGATGAGGTTGATATGCTTCTTCTAAACGCTGGATCTCATCTGGTGTGAACCGGACAGAGAGAGCCGCGATGGCATCCTCCAGGTGTTGGGGCCTGGTCGCGCCAATAATCGGGGAGGTGACGAGCGGTTTGGATAGCATCCAGGCTAAGGCCACTTGTGCCATCGGAAGGCCGTGCGTCATAGCCAGGTCGCTGACCCGTTCTTCGATGGTAAAGTTATCTTCCTGGGTGTACCTTGTCTTAGCCAGGGCGTCTGTCTGGGCGCGAATTGTTTCATCTTGATTTTTGGATGGTTTTCTGGTCAGCCTGCCGCGTGCCAGAGGTGAGAAGGGAATCACTGCGATTTTCTGATCCTGACAGAGCGGCAGCATTTCCCGTTCATCTTCACGGTAGATCAGGTTGTAATGGGGCTGCATGGAAACGAAACGCGTCCAGCCGTGTATGTCTGCGGTGTAAAGTGCCTTGGTAAACTGCCAGGCGTGCATTGCGGAGGCGCCGATGTAGCGAGCCTTGCCAGCTCGCACCACATCATTAAGGGCTTCGAGTGTTTCTTCAATCGGGGTGTCATAGTCCCAGCGGTGGATCTGGTACAGGTCGACGTAGTCAGTACCCAGCCGTTTGAGACTGGCGTCGATCGAGTTGAGGATATGTTTACGCGAGAGACCCCGGTCATTAGGGCCCTGGCCTATCGGGAAATGGACCTTGGTGGCAATGACTACCTGGTCTCGCATTGAAAAATCATGCAGCGCCCGACCAAGCACGGTTTCGCTCATCCCGTCAGAGTAGACATCGGCGGTATCAAAGAAATTGATGCCTGCTTCTAAAGCCCGTAGGATATGAGGCCGGCTGTGCTCCTCATCGAGCACCCATTGATTGCGCTCGGTGGGTTGGCCGTAACTCATGCAACCCAGGCAAATGCGCGATACTTTCAGGCCGGTCGATCCAAATCTAACGTTCTCCATGGCTTTCTCCTGTTCCTCGACCTTGTTTATTGATGGCCGATGATGCGATGCGGAATATAGGGCTCTTCCAGGTAAGTGACATCTTCCTGTGTCAGTTTGACAGACAAAGCACCGACGGCATCTTCTAAATGCGTGAGCTTTGTTGCCCCGATGATGGGTGCGGTAATCGGCTGCTTCTGCAACAGCCAGGCAAGGGCGATATGAACGCGCGGAACCCCATACTTTTCCGCGATCTCCGCGACGCGCTCCACCACTCGTCGATCCGTTTCAGCTGTTGCATCGTATTTGAGTTTGGCAATTTGATCGGTTTCAGAGCGAAGCGTGCTTTCCGACGACCAGTCACGGGTTAATCTACCCGAGGCAAGTGGACTATATGGGATCACCCCAATCTTCTCCTCGCGGCAGAGAGGCAGCATCTCGCGTTCCTCTTCACGGTAGATGAGGTTCAGATGATTCTGCATGGAGACGAAGCGGGTCAACCCATGCTTCTCAGCAACATGCAACGCCTTCTGGAACTGCCACGCAAACATGGCAGAGGCGCCGATGTAGCGAGCTTTGCCTGCCTTCACTACGTCATGCAGCGCTTCCATCGTCTCCTCGATCGGGGTTTCATAATCCCAGCGATGGATCTGGTACAGGTCTATGTGATCCACCCCAAGCCGCTTCAGGCTGTGATCAATCTCGCTCAGGATTGCCTTGCGCGACAACCCTTCGCCATTTGGACCGTCGTGCATTTTGCCACGTACCTTAGTAGCAATGACGACCTCATCACGATTGGCAAAATCCTTCAAAGCTTGTCCGAGGATTTCTTCACTCTTTCCAATGGAATAGACGTTCGCCGTATCGAAGAAGTTGATCCCCAGTTCGAGGGCTTTCTTAATGATCGGCCGGCTGTTTTCCTCGGTGAGCACCCATTTGTGAACCCAATGCTCGGCATCTCCAAACCCCATACAACCCAGGCAAATGCGAGAGACTTTCATACCGGTTGATCCTAACCGAACGTATTCCATTGTTTTCTCCTATCGGAAGATTCTTCTAAATTTATTTCCAACATACTCAATGACAGGTAGATGTATGTATATTTTTCCTAATCTCCGAATATAAAATGCAACCAGCAAGCAGCCATATATCGTCTTCGAATCTGGCAAAAACGAGTTCCCTTGTTCAACGTCCGGTGAGTTGTGCGATTTCTTTGGGGTATCGTTCCCCTTGCACCGTGATCTTTGAAATGGCAAATTCGATCTCCCGGAGATCGTCGGGGCTGAGTTCGACATCAAGTGCGCCGATGTTCTCGCCGAGGCGCTCGATCTTGCGGCTGCCAGGGATGGGAACAATCCACGGTTTCTGGGCGAGCAGCCAGGCGAGTGCGATCTGAGCCGGCGTCGCTCCCTTCTGTGCACCGATCTTTGCAAGCAGATCAACCACAACCTTGTTTGCTTTGCGTGCCTCCTGGGTAAAGCGCGGCATACGGCTGCGGATATCAACACTGGCGAAGGTTGTGTTTTCGTCGATTTTTCCCGTGAGATAGCCCCTACCCAATGGGCTAAATGGCACGAAACCAATCCCGAGTTCCTCGCAGGTTGGTAGCACTTCCGCTTCAGATTCTCTCCACCAAAGTGAGTATTCGCTCTGAACTGCTGTGACTGGCTGGACTGCGTGGGCACGACGGATCGTTTGAGCTCCTGCTTCGGAAAGGCCGAAGTGTTTTACCTTGCCTGTCTGAATCAAGTCCTTTACCGCTCCCGCGACATCCTCAATAGGCACTGCGGGGTCAACCCGATGTTGATAAAACAAATCTATGGCATCAACCTTGAGTCGCGTGAGTGAAGCCTCAGCGACCCTCCTGATCTGTTCTGGCCGACTATCCAGGCCAAACGCTGGACTCGGCCCCTTGTCAGGATCGTGTTTGAAACCGAACTTGGTGGCGATCACCACTTGCCCACGGAAAGGGGCTAGGCCATCGCCGACGAGCTCTTCGTTAGTGCACGGACCGTAGACTTCAGCCGTATCGAAAAAGGTGATGCCACGGTCAACCGCAGCGTGAAGAAAAGTGATCATCTCCTGCCTGTCTGGTATCGGGTATTCATCATGGCTCATTCTCATACAGCCAAGGCCGAGAGCTGAGACTTCCAGGTTACTGTTTCCAAGTTGCCGCTTTTGCATTTTATTGACTCCCATCTTTTCATTTATCAGATGAATTCTAAGGCTTGAGCTTCAGTATCAATCATTTTTTTCTCTTTGTTGAGAATCGAGTGATCATACACGTTTATTTTATAGTTCAACAAGTCTAAAGTCTGTTGCATTTCTTTCATTCTAGCCATCAGCAAGTTGCGCTGCGCTGTTAAAATACTTTTTCTGGCTTCGATGGTGGTGTCGCCTTGTTGGACCAATCTGACATATTCGATCAGTGTTTCAATGGGCAACCCCGCGCTTCTCATGCACTTGATAAATTCGACCCGCTTCACATCAGTCTCGTTATAATCTCGGATACCGCTTCCATTGCGATTTACCGGCAGGATTAATCCAATACGCTCATAATAGCGCAGCGTATCAGACGAAATAGAATAGCGTTCACTAACTTCCGCGATCTTCATATGTTCACCTCTGATTTATAGTGTATCACTTAGAGTTGACTCTAAGTCAAGAGTTTTGTGTGAAAATATCAAGTTTAACCCTTTAGCTGGCGCTCCCCTAAAAAGAGGGACTTGATCGATGACCCCCATTCACATCGACGGTATCATAGCATAATATATACGACAAACAAAATCTGTGGTGCTCCTCGGTAATGGATGGTTAGATTTAATTATCCCCCGTATCAGCCATCCTGCGCACCCGCTTTAGGAATGCTGGTGTATTCAACCCTCGCTCGAGCAGATAGGTAAGATAATTTCCCATCAGGTTTTCAAGCTCCAGGTCTACCCCTGCAGACAACCTGGCGCGCTGTGCCTCGACGTAGTTTGATCTCTGGAAATGCCTGAGTATATGTAAAGCCGGCATGGTCACCAGGCGCACGCCCGCTTCTTTAGCCCCGCATTTTGGGCAGATTACACCACCCTTCTCAAATGAGAAGTACTGGTCTTCAGCTCGAATTTCTTCTCCGCCGATCACGCAATGGATCAGCTGTGGACGAAAACCAACCAGGTCAAGCAGCCTGACCTCAAAATAACGAACCGCGAATGCCGGGTCGGCTTCATCATTGACTCGCCTAAGGGTCTCACTTAACAGCCGGTATAAACCGACATTCTCCCCTTCTTCATAGGTGAACCGGTCCAATAATTCGACAATGTAGGAGGCATAGCCCATGCGTACAAGGTCCTCGCGCAACGACTGGTATGCCTCTTTTGCTTCAGCCTGGGTTACAATGAGTAAATCCCGTCCATGTGCCAGCTGCAGGTCCACGCGGGTAAATGGTTCCAGGTGCCCTGCTTTGCGTGAGCGAGGCTTACGCACCCCTTTTGCCACCACTTTTACTTTCCCAATTTCGAGGGTGAACAACCAGAGAAGACGGTCGGCCTCACCCCAATCTGTGTGGCGCAGGACGATCGCTTCAACCCTTTGTGAGCGTGAACGGCTGGGCATCAGTTTATTATAATCGTGTCAATGCAAAGTAGAAATGTCCCTTATTCTGCAAAGTAGAGATGTCCCCTTTTTAAGGGATTGATAACCCATATCAGTCTGCAGAATTGATGGTAGGCTTTTGGATGGGTTTGCCATTGAGATGGCTATCGTAATGGCGCCAGGGGTGATTATCAGCTGGAGGCTTTGGAGTTCTGATCTGACGGTCGAGAGTTTTGATATCCGCGACTTCAGCCTGGCGGGGTGCCTTCTGGTAGAGGGTATAGGTTAAGGGGTTGTTTTTGTAGAGGATGGTTACTTCTCCTTTGGTATTTTCACACACAGTGACCTGTGCCTTGCGCAAAGCGTAGTCTGGGCGTTTGGACTGGATCTGGTAGATTACTCTGTTGGACTGGACGGTCAGATTTTTCGATAGGGTGCGGTTTTCCTGATGGGTCAAGATGAGGTCCAGATTTTCACTTTTGAGCAAGGGGCGATGGGCGTTGTGAGTGCTGCGGGGCACCACAGCGAAACGGTGGTTGTAATCCTGGCGGAACTCGGTCAAAAAGGCATTGGCGGTGTCTATGTCGGAGATGCCACGCAAACGCAGCTCCTTGACCAACCGGTCTTGCAGGGTCTGGTTGGCGCGTTCGATGCGCCCTTTAGCCTGAGGGGTGTTGGCGCAGATGATCTGGACGTCCAATTCCTGCATGGCCCGGCCAAACTGGGTCAGACCACTGGTAGTCCCCAAGGGACGGGGCTGATTGACCCGAAAGATGCCGTGTTTATCGCTGTAGAAGGCGACAGGCTTGCCGAAGCGCTCGAAGTAGTGGCGGGAAGCTTCACAGTAGGTAAAGAAGGTTTCTTCGGGAACAAACCATAACTCCAAGAGCTGCCCGGTGGCATCGTCGAAATACACCAACAAGGTGCATCTGGGGGCACGCCCTTCAAACCAGTCATGGTCAGAGCCATCGATCTGCACCAGCTCGCCAAAACAGGCCCGCCGTTCCCGCATCGGGTGCGTCTCTGGCTGCTTGGCTCGCTTCGGTTTCCACCACTCCTCCGAAATCATGATCCCACGCACACTCTCGCGTGATAGCCGTAGGTCGTGCATTTCGGTCAACTTCTCATGGGCAAGGGTCGGGCCAAAGTCACGGTAGTGCTTGTAAATCAAGTCAATCGCTTTTTGCACAGTTTGTGGATCCAGCTGGTTGTTGCTGGACTTTCCACGGCGTCGGCTTATCAGACCAGGCGGACCCAGGTCTTTGTATGCTCGGAACAGCCGCTTGACTTGTCTTACGCTGATCCCCAGCATTCGCGCCGCTTCGGCTTGCCTGAGACGTTTGTCTTTCAGTCGTTGCATGACTTCCAATCTGTTTATTTCCCGGTTGCTCATGGTCACTAGTTTGTCCACGTTGTGTCCCTTTCAAGGGGACATTTTAACTTTGCACAAAGGGGACTCTACTACTTTGCGCTAACATCCCAGCTGCCAATATTGACAAATCATTGTAGTTCGACTACAATTGTTAGAGAGGTACTATAATTTGGTGGGTAATCTCAGCACCTCCTCCAGGCGATGACACTGCCATCGCCTCTTTAATAATAGACTGGCTGATAGTAAACTGCTGCAAGCGGCGTACAGCTATCCCGCACCGATTGGGATGGCGTCTTTTCCGCCGAATTGGTTACTAGCAGTTGACTGTTTGTTTTATTTAATTAAATATAGAGGTTATTGATAATGCCAACACCCATTCTTACTCCGTCTGACAGCTTGCGTGTGTATGATGACATCTTGCAAACGATCGGTAAAACTCCCCTGGTGCGGTTGAGCCGCCTGGCGAAGGATCTCCCCTGCCCGGTTTATGCCAAGGTGGAATATTTCAACCCGGGTGGCTCGGTGAAAGACCGTATTGCGGTTAACATAATCGAGCAGGCTGAAAGAACCGGACGACTTAAGCCGGGAGGAACCGTCGTGGAAGCTACCTCGGGCAACACCGGTCTCGGTCTGGCGATGGTGTGTGCCATAAAGGGCTACAAATCCGTCTTCGTTCTGCCAGATAAAATGAGCCAGGAGAAGATCCAGCTCTTGCGCGCCTATGGAGCCCGCGTGGTGATCACACCCACCGCCGTCGCACCCGATGACCCACGCTCGAACATCAGCGTATCAAAGCGCATCGTGGAGGAAACCCCCAATGCCATCCTGGCTAACCAGTACCACAATCCTGAAAACCCGCGCAGCCACTATCTCACCACCGGCCCTGAAATCTGGGAGCAGACGGGCGGCATGGTCACCGATGTGGTCTTGGGGATGGGCACGGGCGGCACGATCAGCGGCACCGGGCGTTATCTCAAGGAACAAAATCCAACCATCCGCATCATCGGTGTAGACCCGCTGGGATCGCTGCTGATGGAAACCTGGCAGCAGGGGCATATCCCCAACGACATCCAGCCTAAAACCTATAAAGTGGAGGGGATCGGTGAAGACTTCATTCCTTCCAGCCTGGATATGTCGGTGATCGACGCCGTGATCCAGGTTGGGGACAAAGAATCCTTCAGCTGGGCGCGCCGCCTGGTTAAAGAGGAAGGCATCTTTTGTGGCGGCTCATCGGGGTCAGCCCTGGCGGCTGCCATGCAGTATGGCGCCACCCTCACCTCCGACCATCTCCTGGTGGTGCTGCTGCCCGATTCGGGTACCCGCTACCTGTCAAAATTCTATGATGACAAGTGGATGCGCGAAAATGGCTTCATGGAGGCCGAGTGGTGTGAAGCTTCGCTGAAGGAGGTCTTAGCGGTAAAACCGGGAAGGAGATTGATCACCGCCCACGTTACTGACCGCCTGACTGATGTGATCGCCGCGATGAAGGCTCATGATATCTCGCAAATGCCGGTGGTCAGCCAAAATGAATCGCTGGCTGGATTGGTGACCGAGATTGACCTGCTCAAGTATCTGGTCGAAGATAACCACGCTCAGCATCCCGAGGAGACGATTTCTGCCATCATGCGCCCCGCCAACAACGTCTTCCCCTCCAGTACTTCCGTTGAGACCATTCTACCTGCCATCATGGAAGACCAGGTGGTGCTCGTCACCGAAGACAGCCACCCCATCGGTATCCTCACCAAGATTGATCTGCTCGATTTCATCACCCAGGGCATGTAACCATGACTCAGGAGCATTCAATTATGGAATTCGAAACCGCCTGCGTCCACGCTGGTCAGCCCCCAGACCCCACCACAGGTGCGGTCATGACCCCCATCTACCAGACCTCTACGTATGTTCAAGATGGTGTGGGGGTCCACCGGGGCTATGATTATGCCCGCACCGGCAACCCTACCCGCACCGCCCTTGAATCCTGTTTGTCTGCCCTGGAAGGGGGTCAATTCGGACTGGCATTCGCCTCGGGAATGGCCGCCATCGACACCACTTTACGCCTGCTTTCACCAGGTGATCACATCCTGGTGGGTAATGACGTCTACGGCGGTACCTATCGCCTATTCGAGCGCGTGCTGCATCCATACGGCCTGGACTTTTCATATGTAGACGCCCGCGACCTTGAGCAGGTGAGCTCGAGCTTGCGCCCCAACACCCGCATGCTCTGGCTCGAGACGCCCTCGAACCCTTTGCTGAGGCTGTGTGACATATCAGCCCTGGCTGGAATGGCTCACGCCAATTCCCGCCAGGTTTTAGTGGTTGTGGATAATACCTTTGCCACTCCCTATTTACAGCGACCGCTGCGTTTGGGTGCTGATCTGGTGGTTCATTCCTCCACCAAGTACCTGGGTGGTCACTCGGATGTCGTCGGAGGCGCAGTTGTGGGGAACGATAGAACCTTGGGCGAACGCCTGGCATTTTTACAGAATGCCGTCGGAGCAGTCCCAGGACCGTTGGATTGTTTCCTTGTCTTGCGTGGGATAAAGACCCTGCCGGTGCGCATGGATCGCCATGCTCAAAATGCTGCCAGGGTCGCAGATTACCTGGCGGCTCACCCCAAGGTGACCCAGGTCATCTATCCGTTCCACCCTTCACACCCCCAGGAGCAGCTTGCCCGTCGGCAGATGCGCTCAGGTGGTGGGATGGTTTCCTTCACCTTGAAAAGTGGGGCAAAGGAAGCGATCAGAGTGGCTGAAAGCACTCACCTTTTTACCCTGGCTGAATCCTTGGGTGGGGTGGAATCACTCATCGAAGTACCCGCGGCCATGACCCATGCTTCCACGGCAGATTCTCCCCTGGCGATCGATTCCAGCCTGGTGCGTCTATCCGTCGGTCTTGAAAATGTCGACGATTTGCTCGCAGACCTGTCACAGGCACTTGGTTAGGAGTATACAATGATCAATAATTCCCTTCATCCATGGACGCTCGACCCTGACGAGGCTATCCGCTTGCAAGAAGACTTACACCACAGGCTAGTGTTGGAATGGGATGGTCGCGTGGTAAACACGGTTGGCGGCGTCGCGGTTAATGAAATCGATGGATCGGTGCAGGCTGCAATCGCCGTCCTTCACTACCCACTCATGACCCCAGTCGAAACATCAATCGGAGATGCCTCACCGGGGTATCCATACGATCCAGGTCTGCTCGTTTACCGTGTGGGTCCCGCCATACTAAATGCCTGGGAAAAACTTGTTGACAAACCTGATCTACTGCTGGTACAGGCTCATGGTATCGCCCATCCGCGAGGCATGGGGATGGCATCCCATCTGGGGTTGTGGCTGAATATCCCCACTATTGGAGTGGCAAAATCACTGCTTTATGGACGCGAATCAGATGCCCCCATGAAAGTGGGTGATTGGACTGACCTGTTGGATGAACGCAGTCCCAGGCGGGTCATCGGTGCCATCCTGCGCACCTGCGATAGTGCCAAACCGGTTTACGTTTCGCCAGGTCATCTAATCGACCTGGAGCATTCCATTGCGTTTGTGCGCGATTGCTGCCGGGGTTATCGTTTGCCGGAGCCAATCCGGATGGCACAAAAAATGGCTCGGACCAGCGGGCAAGTTAGCATAAACATGGAGCCGGTGATTTAATTCATTTCTCGATATTAGCCCTGCCCATTCAGGGGGAAATTCCTGACCTGGTTTGAAGTTTTGATTCCATGATCACGCCTCAGCAAGATCTGTCACCCGTCAGTTATTAATCAAGCCAGCCACATTCCAATTTTTTTATTCTTTCTTGACCCTTTTTTACCTTTCATTGCCAAAAAATTGACTTTGATGGCGATATATTAGCTTTGAAAGTTTTTTCATTTCTAGTTGCCTATGGCTGATATTGTCTATCTGTTGATTATTTTGGTTCTGTTCCTGGCTTGCTGGGGGCTGCTCGTTTTATGCCAGCGCCTGATGGAGGATTGATGTGGACCTCTTTTATCTTATCGCCGGCTTCATTTCGCTGGTTTTGTTTGTTTATCTCGTGTTGGCATTGCTCAAACCTGAATGGTTTGATTGACGATGAGATTGGATCTTCTCTATGACCGTCAATAGCTACCTGCAAATCGGGATCTTTTTCGTGGTATTGATCCTGCTGGTCAAACCGCTTGGCTTGTACATGGCACGCGTCTACCAGGGCGAATCCACTTTCCTTGACCGGCCTATCCGCCTGCTTGAACGCCTGTGTTACCGAATGATTGGGGTCAATCCCCAGGATGAGATGGATTGGAAGACGTATACCATTGCCCTGCTGGTCTTCAGCGCCATAAGCGTACTGGTGGTCTACCTTCTTCAACGTTTACAGGGATTATTACCGCTTAACCCACAAAAGTTCGGGGCAACCTCACCCGACCTTTCCTTCAATACCGCCATCAGCTTTGCCACCAATACCAACTGGCAGAATTATGGAGGCGAGACCACCCTGAGCTATTTGACCCAAATGGTAGGTTTGACCGTTCAGAACTTCGTCTCGGCAGCGGCAGGGATGTCCGTCCTGGTTGCTTTCATCCGCGCCCTGGCACGCAGGCAGACCACAAAATTGGGCAACTTCTGGGTAGACCTCACCCGCGGCACACTTTACGTCCTGCTGCCGCTATCGATCCTCTTTTCCATTGTCCTGGTCAGCCAGGGAGTAGTGCAGACTATATCACCCTATAAACAGGTCACCCTCGTTCAGCCAACGAGCTATAAACAGCTTGTGCTGGGCGCTGACGGTAAGCCGGTGACAGATATTCAAGGGAACCCGGTGATGGAAACCATCCATTTAACGACGCAGATTCTGGCGGTAGGACCCGCTGCATCTCAAATTGCCATCAAGGAGTTGGGTACCAATGGTGGGGGCTTCTTTAATTCCAATTCTGCCCATCCTTTCGAAAACCCCACACCCCTCACCAATTTTCTGGAGATGCTGGCAATCCTGCTCATCCCGGCTGCACTCACCTATACCTTTGGCAGGATGGTTGGTTCCACCCGCCAGGGATGGGCTATCCTCGCTGCCATGCTGTTGCTGCTTTGGGTGCCTTTGGGTCTGGCGTTGGCATCTGAACAAGCTGGAAACCCCGCCCTGGCTAACCTGGGTGTGGACCAGACTGCCAGCGCCATCAACCTGGGAGGGAATATGGAGGGCAAGGAGGTTCGGTTTGGCATTGCCAGCTCCGCCCTTTGGGCAACCACAACCACGGCGGCCTCCAATGGCTCGGTCAACAGCATGCACAACTCGTACACTCCCCTCGGCGGTTTAGCGCCAATATGGATGATGATGCTTGGTGAGGTTTCTT
The DNA here is from genome assembly GCA_963726315.1 of uncultured Chloroflexia bacterium. Lineage (GTDB taxonomy): Bacteria > Chloroflexota > Anaerolineae > Anaerolineales > UBA4823 > FEB-25. Next base: position 576,784 of record CAVSBZ010000001.1, read on the forward strand.
TTGGTGGGGTTGGCTCAGGATTGTATGGAATGCTTGTTTTTGTCATTGTGGCAGTCTTTGTCGCCGGCTTGATGGTGGGTCGTACGCCCGAGTACCTTGGCAAGAAGATCGAAGCATACGAGATGAAAATGGCCTCAATATTAATCTTGATCATGCCCATCACCGTGCTGGTGTTCACTGCCATTGCAGTGATGACGAGCGCAGGCAAGGCAGGCATCTTTAACCCAGGTGCGCATGGCTTCAGTGAAGTGCTTTACCTATTCACCTCCCAGGGCAATAACAATGGCAGCGCATTCGCCGGTATCAGCGCTGATAATCCGTTTTATAACCTGACTGGGGGAATTGCCATGATGGTAGGGCGATTTTTCCTCGCAGTTCCTACACTGGCTCTGGCTGGATCATTGGTTAAAAGAAGAAAACCCCCGAAAGCGCTGGTACTTTGCCAACACATACACCACTTTTTATCGTCTGGTTGATCTCCGTGGTGATCCTGGTTGGGGCATTAAACTTCCTGCCTTCGCTGGCACTGGGACCAGTCGTGGAACACTTGATGATGAGGTAAAAATGATGCGGACTTTCTATCATTGCCTCTTGCCGCAGTCCATTCTGAACAGGTCTATTGTATGAATGCTCAACCTCAGCTCAAGAAATCCCCATCTCTTAAGCGCCAGCTGTATCTGCGCGCAGTTACAGAAGCCTTTATTAAGCTCAATCCACTTCACATGGTGCGCAACCCGGTCATGTTCGTTGTGGAAGTAGGCAGCCTGCTGACCAGCTTGCTGTTCATCCAGGCCCTGACAGGTCATGGGGAAGCCCCAACAGCATTCATTGGTGCGGTCGCACTATGGCTGTGGTTCACAGTTATATTCGCCAATTACTCCGAAGCTGTTGCTGAAGGGCGTGGTAAAGCCCAGGCAGAAGCCTTACGCAGAACACGCCGGGAAACCCAGGCTAAAAAACTGCGCCAGCCTCATCACGATGCCGGATACGAGGTCGTGCCTTCCGCTTCCCTGTGTAAAGATGACCTGTTCCTGGTGGAAGCTGGCGATATTATCCCGGTTGATGGAGAGATAATCGAAGGGATCGCTTCAGTGGACGAAAGCGCAGTGACAGGAGAAAGTGCACCGGTCATCCGCGAGTCAGGTGGTGATCGCAGTGCCGTTACCGGTGGCACGCGCCTGTTGTCTGACTGGTTGGTAGTGCGCATCACCGCCAACCCAGGCGAAGGTTTCCTGGACCGCATGATCGGGCTGATCGAAGGAGCCAAACGCCAGAAAACCCCCAACGAGATCGCCCTAAATATCCTTTTGGCTGCCTTCACCATCATATTTTTGATCGTTTGTGTCACCTTACTACCGTACTCCCTTTACAGTGTGCAAACTGCCGGAGTTGGCACCCCGATCACCATCACCGTGCTGGTGGCTCTGCTGGTCTGCCTGATCCCGACTACGATAGGTGGGCTACTCTCAGCGATCGGCATTGCTGGAATGGACCGTATGATTCAGCGCAACGTGATTGCTTTATCCGGGCGAGCGGTGGAAGCCGCAGGTGATGTCGACGTGCTTCTGCTCGATAAGACGGGTACGATCACGCTGGGTAACCGCCAGGCTGTCGAATTTATCCCGGTGAAAGGTATCACCCCAAAGAACCTGGCAGAAATTGCTCAACTTTCTTCCCTGGCTGATGAGACCCCGGAGGGTCGCAGCATTGTGGTCTTGGCAAAGGAGAAGTTCGGTCTGCGTGGGCGGACCGTCGGCGCCGGTCCTGAAGCCCCTTCAGGAGCCCGTTTCGTCCCCTTCACTGCTCAAACCCGCATGAGTGGAGTAGACATGGACGGTACGTCCATCCGCAAAGGTGCACCTGATGCCATGCGTGCCTATATAAAAGGGCAGGGCAAGCCGGTGCCGCCGGAGCTTGACCACCTGGTGGAAGGGATTGCCCGAAATGGGGGGACACCGCTGATTGTGACTCGTAACGGAGAAGCCTGGGGTGTAGTTCATCTGAAGGACATCGTCAAAGGCGGCATAAAGGAACGCTTCACCCAGCTCCGCAAGATGGGTATCAAAACTGTGATGATCACCGGCGATAACCCGCTCACAGCTGCGGCTATCGCTGCAGAGGCCGGGGTGGATGACTTCCTGGCCCAGGCAACCCCTGAAACCAAGTTGAAGCTGATCCGTGAATACCAGGCTGGGGGTCGGCTGGTAGCCATGACCGGCGACGGCACCAACGATGCCCCTGCCCTGGCGCAGGCGGACGTCGCGGTGGCGATGAACACCGGCACCCAGCCGGCGCGTGAAGCAGCCAATATGGTTGACTTGGACAGTAACCCTACCAAGCTGATCGAGATCGTGGAAATCGGCAAGCAGCTGCTGATGACCCGCGGCTCTTTGACTACCTTCAGCATCTCCAATGATGTATCGAAATATTTTGCCATCATCCCGGCTGCCTTTGCCAGCACCTATCCTCAGCTTGAAGCGCTAAACATCATGCACCTGGCTACACCGCAGAGCGCCATCCTCTCCGCAGTAATCTTCAACGCTTTGATCATCGTCGCTTTGATCCCCCTGGCTCTCAAGGGTGTCCCTTATCGAGCCAAAGGAGCAGCGCAACTTTTGCGTGACAATTTGCTTATCTATGGCATGGGAGGACTGGTCGCGCCATTTATAGGAATTAAACTCATCGACATGCTGTTGGTCTTTTTGCATCTGGTGTAGCTGACAGTCGGATACAAGGAGAATTAAAACCAGTAGCAAGAGAGGTAAATTATGAAAACGAACCGCTTATCTTTTTCATCCACAATCTTCTTCAACAGTCTCTTCGCCTTTTTAAGCGTTGTGATCCTGACGATACCGTTGCTATTAATCGGGAGAGATACCTTGGGTGAAGCAGTCATTGCATTGTTATACTTGGTGCCGGTCGGATGGAGTGCTGCTCGCTGGGGGCAGGGTGCAGGTGTATGTGCTGCAGTGACTGCAGCTTTAGCGTTTGATTACTTTTTCATTCCACCTTTCTACACTTTTGCGGTGGGCAGGCTTGAAGGCTGGTTGGTGCTGGCGATCTTCCTGGTAGTATCAATCGTAGTCATCGGTTGGATCCAATCCAGCTTATCCAAAGCCCAGACCAGTGAGCGGGAAGCCGTTTATATGTACGAGATGAGTTCATCCCTGGCGGGGTTGCGCACCCAGGAGGCAGTCGTCCATGCTCTGGCAACGAATTTACAAATGATGTTCCAGGCGGAGCTGGTGGAGGTTTGCGTTCAACCCTCCAATAAACCGGACCCAATCGGTGTGAAAGTTCCGTCCACCGTGGATGCGACTGGGGTTCCTGACCGCATTATGCCCATCTTAGCCTCGCCGGGGTTGATCGGTGAGATCCGTATCTGGCAAGGACATGGTTGGCTGCCCGCTGAAGGCAGCCGCCTCTTGAGCAATCTTGCTTCTCAAGCTTCACAAGCACTCGAACGGGCACGGTTGGCTGAAGCAGAGACATTAGTTAATACAATGCGAGCAGAAACAATAAACAAAGGCTGATATGAAATCACAATTAAGACCGGCAATCGTGTCACTTGCCATATTCACATTATTGACCGGGGTTCTATATCCCCTGCTGGTCACTGGAATCGCTCAGATTATCTTTTCGCGCCAGTCAAATGGAAGCCTGATCGAGCACAATGGCCAGGTGGTAGGTTCGGATTTAATTGGCCAATCCTTTGATGACCCTCGCTATTTCTGGGGTCGTCTCTCGGCAACTTCACCCTATCCGTATAATGCTTCAGCCTCCTCCGGCTCCAACCTGGGTCCTACCAACCCTTCTTTGATCGATGAGGTGAAAGCTAGTATCGCTGCCTTGAAAGCTGCTGATCCATCCAACACTTCACCCATTCCTGTGGATTTGGTCACCTCTTCCGGGAGCGGGCTTGATCCCGATATCTCCATCGCAGCTGCGTTTTACCAGGTGCCGCGTGTTGCCAGGGTGCGTGGGCTCAGCGAAGAAGTTGTACGATCCTTAGTGAACCAATATACAGTAGGACGGCAGCTCGGTGTGTTGGGTGAACAGCGGGTTAATGTTCTCAAGCTTAACCTGGCGTTAGATGGGATAAAATAGGAAGGGGAGTTATTTCAATGAGTTCCACGCCTCCTGTTAACCGACCAGATCCAGATAATTTGCTCGCCCGTATCCAGGCTGAAGATAAGCATCGGGCGCGTGGGCATTTAAAGATCTTCTTCGGTTATGCTGCCGGCGTTGGCAAGACCTATGCCATGCTCGAAGCTGCCCATCAGCGTAAAGCTGAGGGGATAGACGTTGTAGTGGGCTATGTTGAAACTCACCAGCGCGTGGAAACAGAAAATATGTTGCAGGGTCTGGAGCTGATTCCACCTAAATCTATCACCTACCGGAATATCAACCTGACCGAATTGGATATTGATCAGGTTCTGGTGCGCAAACCGCAGCTGGTGCTGGTGGATGAGTTGGCTCACACCAATGCCCCTGGCTCGCGGCATGCCAAGCGCTATCAGGATGTTGAAGAGCTCTTATCAGCCGGAATTAACATCTACACAACCTTGAACATCCAGCATTTGGAGAGCCTGAATGACGTGGTGGCGCAGATTACAGGCACCAAGGTGCATGAGACCATCCCTGATAGCGTGATCGACGAAGTCACCGATATCGAGTTGATCGATCTTCCCACCGATGAATTGCTCAACCGGCTTAAAGAAGGCAAAGTATACATTCCGGAACAGGCCGAACGCGCCATTGAAAAATTCTTCCGCCAGGGCAACCTCACCGCCCTGCGCGAGTTGACCATGCGCCGGGCAGCCGAACGCGTGGACGACCAGATGCTGAGCTACATGGAAACACGTGCCATCTCTGGTCCTTGGCAGGCAGGAGAACGATTACTGGTATGTGTCAGTCCTGGGTCGGTCAGCGAGCGTTTGATCCGTACCGCCCGCAGGCTGGCGGATGAGCTGAAGGCGGAATGGTCTGCCATTTACGTCGAAACCCCTCAACAGGCTGGCATCTCATCAGAACAGCGCGATCGTGTCGATCGTATGCTCAGGCTGGCTGAAGATTTAGGTGCAAAATCTGTCTCCCTGCCCGGTCAATCGGTAGTGGAGGCAGTGACGAATTATGCCCGTAGCCATAACGTTACCAAAATAATCATCGGAAAATCTCGCCGCTCACGCTGGGAAAAATTGCTGAGAAGCTCGGTGGCTGATGAGCTCATCCGACAGAGTGGACCGATTGATGTCTATTTTGTAAACAGCGAGCCCAACCCCTCGACCACACCCCATGAACGTTTATGGCAGCCCCATCGACCGTGGCGCAGGTATTTATGGGCAACTGCCCTGGTGGCTCTAGCCACTCTAATTGGTGCCCTGGTAGCGCCGTACATTTCACCCACCAACTTGGTGGTTATTTATCTATTATCCACAGTGCTTGCGGCTATTTTCCTCGGTCGGGGACCAGCCGTCCTGGCTTCAATTTTAAGTGTGGCAGCATTCGATTATTTCTTCGTCCCTCCACAACTAACCCTGGCAGTTACGGATACCGAGTACATCTTAACTTTCTTTGGTTTACTGGCGGTTAGCCTGGTGATCAGCTATCTGACTGCCCAGGTACGTGAGCAGGCCGATGCAGCCCAAAGGCGCGAAGCCCAAACGGCAGCGTTATATGAGCTGGGGCATGACCTGACCGCAACCGTTGGGTTGGAGGCAGTGGCAAAAACGATCATCTCTCATATCAGCCAAACTTTCAGCCGCGAAGTAGCCATTTTTCTACCCATTGGTGACCAATTGAAGCTGTATTCTGCCAGTCCAGGCCTGGATGTCGCTGAAAATGAAATGGCGGTAGCTACCTGGACCTTTGAGCATGGTCAATTGGCTGGACGCGGTACAGATACATTACCAGACGCCTCGATGCACTACCAACCACTCAAGACCACCCACGGGGTGATCGGAGTGCTGGGGGTAAAGCCTGCCAGCCCTAACTCTTATATGAGCCCGGATCAACGGCGGACCCTGGACGCTTTCGTCAACCAGGTAGCCCTGGCAATTGAAGGTGCACGGCTGACCGAGCAGGCCCGCCAGGCAGAGCTTTTGGAAGCCACAGAAAAACTGCAGGCCGCGTTGCTCAATTCCATCTCGCATGATCTTCGCACCCCCCTGGTTTCGATCACCGGCGCTTTGAGCAGCCTGGACGAAGACAGCCCTGCCCTGGATGAAGAAGTCAGGCGCAGCCTGATCGAAACCGCCCGCGAAGAAGCGGAACGTCTGAACCGGCTGGTGGGTAACCTGTTGGATATCACCCGCCTGGAAGCCGGCGCGATGCGCCTGCACCGTGAGGCATGTGACGTCCAGGAATTAATCGGGTCATCCCTGGAGCAAATTGGAACCCCTCTCAAGAACCGCCAGGTGAATGTGGAGATCGCACCCAAATTACCCCTCGTATCCCTGGATTTCGTATTGTTCAGCCGTGTGCTCGTTAATGTGATCGATAATGCCCTCAAGTACTCCTCTGCGGATCAACCGGTTGAAATCAAGGCCCGCACCAGCCACCAGTACCTGGAAATCAGTGTGGCTGACCGCGGAGAGGGCATCCCGGTAGACGATCTTGAGCGAATATTCGATAAATTCTACCGGGTTCAAAGACCCGACAATGTGAGCGGTACCGGTTTAGGTCTATCGATCAGCAAGGGAATCGTCGAAGCCCACGGCGGATGCATCCAGGCGGAAAATCGCCGTGGGGGTGGTGTCAGCATAAAAATACAACTGCCATTAGAAGGGATTAGGATCAATGAATGACATTGGCTTACGGGTATTGGTGGTAGATGATGAACGCGCCATCAGGCGATACCTGCATGCCGCGCTCAATGCTCAGGGGTACACCGTGTACGAAGCCAGCGGTGGAAAAGAAGCCCTGAACATGGTGGTAGCCAACCGGCCAGACTTGATCATCCTCGACCTGGGATTGCCTGACCTGGATGGTGTCGAAGTGACCCGCCAGCTGCGCGAGTGGACGCATATCCCGATCATCATCCTATCAGTCAGGGAACAGGAAAGCGATAAGATCGATGCCTTGGATGCTGGGGCAGATGATTACCTGACTAAACCTTTTAGCAGTGGTGAGCTGATGGCGCGTATGCGGGCAGCATTAAGGCACTCCATGGAAACCGCCTCTGAGCCAGTATTTAAAATGGATAACCTTAATGTGGACCTCACTCGCCGCCAGGTGAAAATGGCCGATGAGGAAATTTCATTGACCCCCACGGAATATGACCTATTGCGCATCCTGGTGCAAAATGCAGGCAGGGTGCTAACCCACCGGCAGCTACTGCGCCAGGTTTGGGGAGTCGCCTATGAAAGCGAAGCACACTTATTGCGCGTGAACATGAGCAACCTGCGCCGTAAAATCGAGCCCGACCCTACCCGCCCGCACTACATCATCACCGAACCGGGGGTGGGTTATCGCTTGAAGGCTGAAGCATAATCCTGGCGTCCAACGCCCGGCAGCCATTATTCTCCTGGAATACGCGCAACGGGTTGATATCCAGCTCCCTGATCTCTGGGAAATCGATCAATAATTGTGAAAGTCGCAGCAGGGCGTCGCTCACCGCCAACAGATCAGACGGCTTGTGCCCGCGGGCGCCTTTGAGGATCGGCGCTCCACGCAGCTCATCGATCATTTCGCTCGCCTCCTGATGCGTGATCGGTGCCACCCGCAGCGAGACCTCTTCCAAGACCTCCACAAAAATACCGCCTAACCCGATCAACACCACCGGGCCAAAGTTCGGGTCCTGCCTGCCGCCCAGGATCAGCTCCTGCCCGCCGGTCACCATGGGCTGCACCAGTACACCGTCGATGTTCGCCTCCGGATAGGATGATTGGATGCGGTTCAGCATATCATCGAAGGCTTCTTCAACTGCAGGTCCATTACGCAGGTTGAGCTGCACTCCCCCCACGTCAGACTTGTGGGAAATTTGCTCTGAGATGACTTTGATTGCCACCGGGTAGCCCATCCGTTCGGCAGCCGCCCGCGCCTCTTCCTTGGTGGAGGCGCGCACGCCCACTGCGGTCGGGATTCCATAGTACTCCAGTGCCTGCATCGACTCGGAGAGCAGCAGATCCCGCTTCTCATCATACGCATGGTCGATCAACTCACGCACCGCTGCCTGGTTAACCGCGAATGTGGGGGTTTGTTCAGCGCTGCGGATCTCCTGCATGCGGCTGTAATAGCGGTAGCTCATCTCCAATGCCCGGATGGTTTCGACCACGGCGGTGAAAATGGGGTAGGCGTAGGTTCGCCGCAGGTAGTTCACTTCTTCGGCGCTGGTGGATACATAATAAGCAATCGGTTTACCATAGCGCCTGGTCAGCTCCATCACCCGTTCCAGCAGCTTGCGGCTCGCCTCGATTTCCCTTTCGGAGGCAGTATGCAAGAACACCACCCCATCCACATTTTCCAGTTTTAGCGTCTGTTCGAGGATCTGCCCGTACACCTCCAGGTCGAACAGGTCGCCCAGGTCAACTGGGTTGGTCAGCTTGATCACCGAGGCACGGAAGTGCTTCTCGATCTCCTCCAGGAAGGTTTGCGGCAGCTGGGCTAGCTCAAAACCCGACAGCTCGCTCGAATCTGCCGCCACCACGGCATGCCCCCCTGAGCGCGAGATGATCGCCAGGTTTTTACCCCGCATGGCGGGCAGGCGCAGGGCTTTCAGGTTGTTGAGCAGGCTGGTGGCATCGTGCACGCGCACAATATCCGCCTGTTTGAAAGCCGCCTCCGCCACCTTGTCATCACTGGATAGTGCGGCAGTATGCGAGGCAGCGATGACCTTCCCCAGCTTGCCGATGTTTGATTTAAACACCAGGATCGGCTTGGTGGAGCGGCAAGCGATGTCCATTAGCCGGCGTCCATCCCGCAGGCTCTCCAGGTACAGGAAGATCACCTTGGTACCCGGGTCGTCCAGCATATATTCCAATACGTCCTCCGCGCTGGTATCCAGCATATTCCCCACCGAGACGAACTTGTTCAGCGCAATGCCTTCGTTCGCCATCAGGTTCAGCACTGAAAACCCCACCCCGCCGCTCTGGGAGATGAGCGAGACTTCCCCAGGGTCGGAAGGTTTTTTAACCCGCAGGAATGGCACGCAGAAGCCGTTGTCGATGTTGATCACCCCCACGCAGTTCGGTCCGATAAAGCGCATCCCGAAGCGCGTCGCCACCTGCACGATTTGCTCCTCCAGCTGCAAACCTTCGTTCCCGTATTCTCGGAAGCCGGCCGTCTCGATGATCGCCCACCGTACCCCCTTCTGACCGCATTCTTCCAGCACGCCAGGCACCGACTTGGCTGGCGTCAGGATCACTGCCAAGTCGATGGGATCGGGGATATCAGAGATCGAGTGGTAGATGCGGTGCGTCTGGACGTAACCTCCGGATGGTCCGACCGGGTAAACGATGCCCCCGAATCCGAATTCCACCAGGTTGCCGATGATGTTGCGCCCCAGGTTATCCGGCTTATCCGAAACGCCAATCACCGCCACGCTGTTGGGGTAGAAAAACTCACGCATATCTTATTTCCTCCTGTGCCTTGTCGCTCAACAACCCTTCCCATAAATTATAGTCGAGGAAGATGTTTACTAACATCAGGATAACCTTGTATTGCCAATTACAGTTTCATAGGACTATACTTTATAAACATGAGCGAACTAAGTATAAAGCGCATCCACCAGGTCACTGCCTTAATCTTCGCCGTTTCCGTCCTCTTCTACCTGTTCTTTCAGGTCAACAAGCGCAACCCATTTGTCGAGGCTAACCCCTTCGCCAACGACCCCTACGATGCAGTCGGTTCCATCGCCATCCAGCTGGCATTTCTGATCGCCTTGCTGAGCTATGCCCGGGTGATACGATGGCGGAATGACCCCAGCCAGGCTAAGGAAAAGTTAATCCTGCATGGGAATATCCTTGTCCTGGCGGCGATTTTCATCACCCTATGCAGTGATGCAATGGCAGAATTCATCCAACCCACGTCCTCATCCTTACTAAGCTTTGTCCTGCGGATAGAATTAGGCCTCATGTTCATTCTCACCGTTGTCTGTGCCCTGGCTCTGTGGATGGTCTTCAGGGGTCTAACTACTCCCATTCCCCCAACCGACCTCACCCCCGCCGATGCCATCGATGACCTGTGGAGCCTGGTGCGCGTTCCGGTTGCCAGAAGTAACTCGTTTTTCCCTCCTGCCATGGTTGAATGGGTGAATTGCTTTACCAGCGACCTGCTGTTTGCCCGCTTGCATGGGTCAACCCGCGCTTGCATCCCTGGCGATTTCACGTTAGCTGTTGGTCTGCTGGTGGGGCTGCTGCCTAGTAATCGCCCAGCTTCAAGAAGGTCTGCCACCCAGCCTTGGCATCGGTTTACTGCTGGCAGGAATTTTCATCTCGGTCGAGCTCGCCACCACATTAATCGGATTCGCCATCTTTGGGGGATATTTGGGTTTGAGACCGTCCCTGTTAAATAAAAACATGCCTGGATAGACCAGCAACAAAAAACGTGAAGCTTAACATTATCTTCACCATTGGCTGGGGATAAAGCGTATAATTCTTCGAACTCAAGACGACTTGCATAGGGAGAAATGAATTTATGAGGAATAGATTGGCTGTGATCTTTTTCGCGCTGTTAATAATCATCTTGTTCACCAGCGTGTGCTCATCCGGTTCATCCAATACCACCCCTGCCTCCACCTCCACCTTGGACGGCGCTACCCTCCTCCAGGAGCGTTGCGCTGTGTGCCACCCCCTCAACAGGGTCGAAGCCTCGAACCACACAGCTGCCCAATGGGGAACTATCGTTAACACCATGATCGCTCGGGGTGCCCAGCTCGCTCCTGATGAGAAGACCGTTGTGGTGAATTACCTGGCCTCTAATTTCGGTAAATAACCGTAGAAAATCAAGCAATAGTATTTATCCTTAAGATAGTAGGGGGTTGATTTTTCATTAGCCTCATAACTCTGCGTTCTTTAATTTCATCAATCTGCCTTGCCTTTTGAAGGGGGTATTATTCCAGGGCAGCCCAGACAGTATGATCTGTAGTAAGCTCAATCGTAAAACGCCTATTAACCCGGGTTTCCGCCCGTGGGTAAGACTTTTAATAAGGTAGCTTCGCCACCCTCGGTTAAGCAATCCCACTTCCCATAGCCAGGCAAACAGCTCACCGGAATACAGGAAATATTGCAAGCTTCCTTAAAAACATTAATTATTTTGAGCTTGATTTCTAGATAAATATTAGTATAATTGTCGACATTGTTACTTAAGGGGATTATGACAGTGACAACAATGATGCAAAATTGGATACTTAGTGGGGTAATTTAATCGGATTGGTTTACCCTGAAACGGCACCAATTAACAAGCTAAATATCCGCATCGATCTTTAGAGTAAATTTTGCAGTTTAACATCGCATGGTGCCGAGAAAATTAGGAATAGCTACCTACAGGAGGAAATATGCTACCCAAAAATTCTCACATCGGGGCTGAAATTGATCTGTTACCTAGCCTCTCTCAAAAAAAATTAGATCTTTCAATAATAATTCCGACTCGCAATGAGGTCGGAAATATCAATCCGTTGTTAGCCAGGATCAACCATGTTCTCAACGGAATTCATGCCGAAGTACTGTTCGTAGATGATTTTACCGATGATACTCCGCAAGTAATCCAGGAGGCCATCCCGGATTTCCCCGTCCTGAAAATTCGTTTGTTGCACAGGTCAGCTGAGCAGCGGACCGGAGGATTGGGTGGTGCGGTAGTACTGGGTCTCCAGAATACCCAAGCGGAGTTCGCCTGCGTCATGGATGGAGATCTCCAGCATCCCCCCGAGCTCCTTCCCCTGTTGCTGCGTACTGCCCATGACAAGGGAGTTGATTTGGTCGCAGCTACCCGCCGATCGGAAGATAGCCAGGTAACGGGTTTAAATACGGCCCGTAACCTGATCAGCAAGGGCCTTGACCTGATGGCGCGGCTTTTTTCCCGCGCCGCCTGCATGGCGTGAGTGACCCACTCACCGGCTTTTTCCTGGTGCGGGTAAAGTCTCTAAACCTTGCGGAGCTCCAGCCCAATGGGTTCAAAATTCTATTGGAGATCCTGGTTCGAAATCCAAAGCTTCGCAAAGCAGAGATTCCTTTCCAATTCGGTGAACGCCTTTCCGGGAAGAGTAAAGCCTCGACCGCTGAAGCCTTCAAATATCTCAAATCGTTGTGGACCTTGAAATTCGGAAGTAGCTCACTGCGCCTGGCAGGATTTGTCCTGGTCGGTGCGAGTGGGATACTGGTCAACTCACTGGTGCTTTACCTGGTGACGTCCAGGTTGAACATCTACTATCTGGTCTCGGTTATTATCGCAACCGTGGCTTCTACCCTGTGGAATTTTAGCCTGACAGAGTACTGGGTTTATCGCGCCGCAAATCACCCCGAAGGGCGTTTGCGCCGCTTTGCCTTATTCTCCGTCATGAACCTGGCAGCTTTGGCATTACGCACTCCAATCATCATCGTTTTAACCGCCCTTTTCAACGTTCATTATGTCGTCTCGAACCTGATCTCACTAATCTTGTTGACTGGTCTGCGTTTCCTGACCGCCGACAATATGATCTGGGGACAAATGACCTCTACCGCCTCCTCCAGGAGAACGTATTCCTACAACATCCATGACCTGGTAACCGTAGTATCCGAAGGCGAGCTGCCTGAGCTGGAACCGTTCCGTGTTGTAGAGGAAATTGAACAGCCCACCATCAGTGTCAAAATTGGTATTCCACCCGCCGAGAAATCCAACGGTTCGAAGGATCCCAATTATCTCCGCTACCGTGAAATTTTCGGTCATGTTGGCTTCGAAGTGGGTATCTGGATGGGTGAGCAGGTCAATGTAGTTGCCTCACCTTTATTAAGGCTATCCCCTCACGTCCTATATACCAACGTGGTCGAGCCAATCTTACGCTGGACGTTTGTCAAAAAAGGCTACGCCCTGGTGCATGGAGCCACGCTTGCCTTTGGTTCTGAAGCTTTCATTATCACTGCGCGTACCGATACCGGGAAAACGACCACCCTGCTTAAAATTCTGAGCCACCAGCGCCGTAACAGTGACCGTGCCGCTTTCTTATCCGACGACATGACCATCGTTTCCCCCACTGGTGTCGCCATGACCTATCCAAAGCCTCTGACCATAAGTGCCCATACCCTGTCTGCAATCAATGTGGATACTTTAACCTTTAGGGAAAAACTTTACTTACCCCTGCAGAGCCGCATCCATTCCCGCACCGGTCGACAGGTGGCCACCTTTATCAACAAGACCCTTCTCCCGGCTGCCACCATCAATATGTTGCTGCAAATGGTGGTTCCACCCCCGAAATACTTTGTCAAGAAGCTCCTTCCTGAAGTCAAGCTATCTAAAACAGCTGGCTATACGGGTATGTTCATCATCGAGCGCAGCGGCGAAGGCGCCATCTCGATAAAAAATGATGATGCTTTGGAAATTTTATTGAGCAACTGTGAGGATGCCTATGGATTCCCACCCTATAACGACTTGAAAGAGTTTTTATATAACTATGACGGGGTTGATTTACGCAAGCGTGAGCAGAGCATTATACGCCAGGCATTTGGGGGGCTTCCTGCCACCATGGTCCGCTCAAAAAAACTGGATTGGTGGTGCTTGATCCCGACCTTTATCGATGAGCAGGTCGCCAATGACTGCGCTTGCCCAACCAACCAATCCGTGGGATCATCGCAGAACGTCTCATTACGTCCTCTTTCCGGAGATTAATCTTCCAAGGGGGGCCCTAACCAACATAGTTTCCTATTCTCCTTCAGATAGGTCGCTCAAATCGATCTGGAGGAGATGGGGAGCTTGTTATGGCATAAAGCCACTGACAATTAATGGAAGTTCGGAGAAGGAATAATACGTGAAATTATGGAAAAAAATTTAATGAACGTGAGTGAAAGAGTGTTCGAACGCGAGGTAGTTAAACCTCGTGCTCTCCCCATCGTAAATGAATTGGTTATCAGCCGGCTAATCTTGCTGTTAGCCATGGGTGCAGGCACCTTTTTACGTATCTGGCAAATCAACGCCATGGGATATAACACGGATGAAGCTGTCTATGCAGGTCAGGCAGCCGCCATTGCCCGTATTGCCGGGTTGAAGGACGTCTTCCCAATCTTTCGCGCCCACCCACTCTTATTCCAATTCCTGCTCTCCATCATTGACCGGGTTCACTTCAGCGATTTAGCTGGCCGCTTGTTTGCAGTGGTCTTCGGTTTGGCAACCGTTATCATCACCTACCAGCTTGGGAAAACCCTATACGGCAGGCTGCCGGGCGCATTGGCTGCTATGTTCATGGCGCTGATGCCCTATCATGTCATCGTTTCACGCCAGGTGCTCCTGGATGGGCCGATGGCTTTCTTTGCCACCCTCACCCTCTTCATGCTGGCTAAGTTTGGTAAAACCCACCGCCCTGTATGGCTGTATGCCGCCGGCGGAACCATGGGTTTGACCATTCTATCCAAGGAGACCAGCATTGTCATGGTTGGCAGTATTTTCGTTTTCATCGCCCTTGCTCCCGAAGTGCGCACTCGCCTGCGCGACCTGGTCGTGGCAGTGATCATAATGGCTCTGGTGATTGCACCTTTTCCCATCTCAATGATGCTGGCTGGAAGTTCCACCACCGGTCGCAGTTATCTGATCTGGCAGCTCTTCCGCCGAGCAAACCATCCTTGGTCATTTTATTTAACCGTGGTACCCCCGGCAATCGGGATTCTGGTGGTCACCGCCGCCATCGCAGGTCTCTATTTCCTCCGTCGTGAATTCTCCTGGCGCGAAAAACTGCTGCTAGCGTGGATCATCGTGCCGGTTGCTTTCTTCGAGCTCTGGCCGGTTAAGGGTTACCAATATCTGTTACCTATTGCTCCACCCCTGGCATTATTAGCCGGTCGCACTTTGGGCAGGTGGATTTAGCTGGCAAGGGGAAATCACTTTCTTTCGCCCATCAAAACCCTGTTCAACAAGCCAGCGGTTTATTGGTTGATGACTGGCGCCGTCGTTTTTTCCTTAAGCTTCGCCTCCTGGCAGCAGATCCAGCCTGAAACTTCAACCACATTCCTGGCTGGCACGGGCGGCGTGCCGGGAGGGCGGGAAGCAGGCACCTGGATCCAGGCGCACGTCCCGTTAAGAGCCCGCTTTATGACCATCGGACCTTCCATGGCGAATATCATCCAGTTCTATGGGGAACATCCGGCGTACGGTTTATCCGTCAGTCCAAACCCGCTGCACCGCAACCCTTCCTATGACCCCATCCTCAACCCCGACCTCCAGATTCGCAACTCGGAGCTGCAATACCTGGTCTGGGATTTATTCTCAGCGGCACGCTCACCGTTTTTTGCGGACAAGCTGATGGGTTACGTCAACAAGTATAACGGACGGGCAGTACATACGGAGTCGATCACAGTCAAAGATGCAGCCGGTGATCCGGTTGTCAAACCGGTCATCATCATTTACGAGGTATATCCATGATCAAGCGAACAATTTTAGCGATAATCACTGTCTTAGCGATTGCTGGTTCCCAATTCCTCCCCGTGCAGGCAGCCTCGTCCTCACAGGATCACCTGCCAACTACGCCCATCCAGCATCTTGTGGTTCTGTTGCAGGAGAACCACACCTTCGACAACTACTTTGGCACCTACCCTGGCGCAAATGGGCTGCCGGCCGGTACGAAAATGCCGGTTGACCTAAGCAATCCCAAGGCTGGATATGTTTCTCCATGGCACATCGGAAATTCCACCATCACCGATCTCAGCCACACACCAGCAGCTTTTCGTGATCAATTTAATGATGGCAAGATGGATGGGTTCGTCTCAGGATTGAATGCTCGCAACCAGGATGGCAAGCTGGCGATGGGATATTATGATGGCACCGATATACCCTACTACTGGAACCTGGCTGATAATTACGTGCTCTTTGACCAGTTTTTTAGCTCAGCCCAAGACGGCAGCTTTGCCAACCACATGTATTGGGTGGCAGCCGTACCACCCATCACCCCTAAAGGGGTAAGCCTTTCAGTTACGCTCGCGGACGTACCGACAATTTTCGACAGCCTCCAGGCCGCCGGTGTCTCGTGGAAATTCTACGTCCAGAACTACGATCCGACGATTACCTACAGGACTGCTGCCACTCGTGGTAACAGGGCTTCGCAAGTCATATGGGTACCTCTCCTCAATTTCGACCGTTTTATTGATGATCCCGTATTGTCCAGCCACATCGTCGATCTTAGTCAATATTTCGTCGATCTGACTAATGGGACCCTGCCTGCTGTCGCTTATATTGTCCCATCTGGCGCTAGTGAACATCCCCCAAGCAACCTGATGAGTGGCCAGCGCTTCGTAAAATCCATCATCCAGGAGCTGATGCGCTCCTCTTCCTGGGATAGTTCAGCCTTCCTCCTTTCCTATGACGATTGGGGCGGTTGGTATGACCACGTCGCGCCTATCCAGGTCGACCAGTATGGTTATGGATTGCGCGTCCCTACAATACTAGTTAGCCCATATGCCAAAAGCGGCTACATCGATCACACTGTGCTGGATTTCACCTCGATGCTCAAGTTTATCGAGCAAAATTGGAATATCACACCTCTCTCTACACGTGATACCAGTGCTAATAATTTCCTGTCGGCTTTCGATTTTACCCAGGCACCGCGCTTACCTAATTTTCTTCCTCTAACCCGTATCACGGCAATCCCACCTAAAAAGGATGCCACCAATGTGATTTATCTCGGATATGGGGGTGCATTATTCCTGGCAATGTCGTTCGTCACCCTCGCTAATTTCCGCTCCCGCCGCAAGAAATCCCATGATTCCCGGGAGGCTACAAAATGATAAAACGCTTACTGGCAGCAGCATTGCTATCAATCTTATTTGTGCTTGGCATGCAGTGGGTTTCTGTAAACCCGGTGTACGCCACTGCGCTGAACGGGAGCAGCCTCGCACCCTCAACTACTTCCTCCAAATTCATCGTGACTGGTCAGAATCTCCCCTCCCTCGTTGTCGGTGATCTTCATCCTCATCCGTCCATCCGGATAATCGCTCCGCCGTCCACCTCGTTTGCCACGACCAGCCTGCATGAAGTTGCCATTATTTTAAATGGCACTGATCAGGTCAACCTCACCGAGCCGATAACTTTAACTGGCGTCCTCACCGATTTATCTACTCGCCAGGGGATCCCTGATAAAACCATCACTTTTTCCACTTTTGGGGTGGTGCTGGGCCAGACCCATACCGACAGTAATGGCGCTTATCAGATTGAGATACATAGAGACTTGCCTGCGGGTAAATACCAGGTGACAGCTGCCTTCAAAGGCGCGCATCTGCTCGCACCAGCTTCGACCGTTTTCTCCATTGAGATAAATCCAGCTACATTTACGGTCCAAACTGTGCCCGCGGTTGCTGGTATCACTTTCCAAATGGATGGACGGCTTTTCGTTTCTGGTCAAGATGGTAGGGCATCCATCAATGTTAATCATGCGGGTTCGTATCGCCTGGATATGCTTATCGACCGATATAGCAACCCTTCAACGGAAGTGAAATTTGGGCGCTGGAGCGATGATTTCTTCCAGCCATACCGAAATATCACTGTACCTTCCAACAAGGTCACCCAGGTGGGTCTTACCATATACCACAAAGTCAACCTGAAGTTTTTCGACCTGGAGGGCTTCCCGGTTGATCCATCCCGCATCTCTGAAATCACGATCCGAAGCGTTCAGGGAGATTCGTTCACGCTCAAGCCAGGAGATTCCCCCTGGATGCCTTCCAGTCGCACCGCACGCTATCATACCGGACTAGAGGTGACCGACCTGATGTATTCAGTGAACAGCGTCACCATCGATGGGTCCAATGTGGTGAACTCAGCCCAACAGCGTTTTTATGCCAAACAAAACGACACCTG
This sequence comes from uncultured Chloroflexia bacterium, assembly GCA_963726315.1. GTDB lineage: Bacteria > Chloroflexota > Anaerolineae > Anaerolineales > UBA4823 > FEB-25. The sequence goes on from CAVSBZ010000001.1 coordinate 594,748, forward strand.
GCCCATTTCCTTGCTGCTATACTCGCTGCACGTTACCGTCCGGGATGCACTGTTTGCATCTCCCACTGGTAGCGCGATCGAGGTGGTTTACCCCAATGGGCAAGCTACCCGTTATCCACTGGATCCATCCGGACGGATGGACCTGCATGCCCTGGCGCGTGGTATTTACCGTGTCAACCTGATCGGCAGCAAAGGGCTGGGCACAAGCACACCCGTGGCTCTGTCACGCAACCAAACGGTCAACCTTAAAATCGTCACCCGGGCTGATATGGCTGTGGTTGGCATTGGTGGCATGCTATTTGCCGTTGGGTTGATTATTTATGGTCGGCCGTGGCTGCTGGGGTATTTCCTGCGCCGTAGGCGCTACTCTTCCCGCATGATGGGAAAGGATTTCGGCTCATGAGGTCAGGCCGACGAACCGCCTCTGTCTGGGTATTGTTCCTACTAGTGCTGTCATTGCTGCTAGCAACCTGCACTACCGTGCATGCCCAATCTTCCACCACTACCGCCACATCTACGCAGCCAGCATTACCCACACCTCCAAAAGATCCCGTCCCGGTGTTGGCGTATTATTACATCTGGTACGATTCCAATTCCTGGGACCGTGCCAAGACCGATACACCCCTCCTGGGCACTTATACCAGCGACGACCTCACCGTGATGCGCAAGCATATCCAGGAAGCTAAGGCTGCCGGGATTGACGGCTTTATCGTCAGCTGGAAAAGCACCGATGTGCTCAACCGCCGCCTTGACCAGCTGGCCCAGGTGGCTCAGGAGGAAAATTTCAAGCTGGTGATCATCTACCAGGGCTTGGATTTCAGCCGCAACCCGCTGCCGGTGGAAAGGGTCGCAAATGACCTGGATGTATTCATTCAGCACTATGCCAGCCTGCCTGTATTTCAATTGTTCTCCAAGCCGCTGGTGATCTGGTCGGGCACCTGGAAATTCAGCCCGCAAGACATTAGCCAGGTAACTGCCACCCGGCGGGAAAAACTGTTGATCCTCGCTTCAGAGCGCGATCTTGCCGGCTACACCCGCCTGGCTACCATGGTGGATGGCAATGCATACTATTGGTCCTCGGTAAACCCCGCCACATTTCCCGGCTACGCAGATAAGCTCCTCAAAATGAGCGAGGCGGTGCATGCCAATGGCGGTTTGTGGATCGCCCCAGCCGCCCCGGGTTTTGACGCCCGCCTGATCGGCGGTACCACGATCGTTGACCGCAACAATGGTGATACCTTCCGCACTGAGATCAACACTGCCATGAGTTCCTCCCCCGATGCCCTGGGGATCATCAGTTGGAATGAGTTCAGCGAAAATTCCTACATCGAGCCCTCTCAAAAATACGGCACGCAGTACCTGGATATTTTATCAACCATCCACGCTGCTGCTCCTCCGCAGATCGTCGAGTTTGACTCCAGCATCCCCCTGCAGACGTTCCCCGAGGTGATCCCTGAATCGCGCGTTATCTCCCTGGGAATACTCGCCATGCTCATCCTGGTCAGCTCGATTGCCATCATTCGTCGCCGATAACCCATCAGGTTATTGTTAAACCGTTATCGCTCGTTGATCATCAGATGATATCCATGCGCTCTGCCAGATGGATCACCTGTCAATCGAACTCCATTATTCATCCTTCAGCGCGCGCGTTCACCTTCACTTAAGCTAATAACCTGACTTCCGGGGTAAAATAACAACCTAAGTCGTTGTTCATCTAATCATTATCTGGAGGTCACATGATCAAAATGCTCTCGGGCGATGAAGCTGTTGCCCGCGGTGCCTGGGAGGCAGGTGTCGCCGTGGCTTCAGCCTATCCGGGCACTCCCAGCACCGAAATTCTGGAAGACCTGGTGCATTATCCCAATGTATATACCGAATGGGCACCCAACGAGAAAGTTGCAGTAGACGTCGCCATCGGGGCGGCCTATGCTGGGAGGCGCGGGCTGGCTACCATGAAGCACGTCGGGCTCAATGTGGCCGCCGACTCCTTTATGTACGCCTCCATGACGGGCATGGAAGCCGGGTTGGTGATCGTCTCTGCCGATGACCCCGCCATGCACTCCAGCCAGAACGAGCAGGATAACCGCACCTTCGCCAAGTTCGCCCGCATCCCCTGCCTGGAGCCTTCAGACAGCCAGGAAGCCAAAGACATGACCATCGCTGCTTTCGGACTGAGCGAGCGCTTCGATACGCCGGTCCTGCTGCGTCTCACCACCCGCATCTGCCACTCCACCAGCGCCGTTGAGTTGGGCGAACGCGTAGACGGTATGACCACTGAACCCAAACCTTTCCCGCGCAACCCCGCCAAATACGTAATGGTGCCCGGCAACGCCGTCAAGCGCCATCCGCTCATCGAACAGCGCATCCTGGATATCGCCCAATTCGCCGAGACCTTCCCCTTCAACCGCATCGAGCCGGGCGATGCTTCCTTGGGCATCATTACCTGTGGGGTGGCGTACCAGTATGCCAAAGAAGTCTTCCCAACCGCTTCCATCCTGCGCCTGGGTATGACCTGGCCTCTTCCCGGTCAGCTGATCCGGCAGTTCGCTGCTTCTGTCGAGAAGCTCATCATCCTCGAAGAGCTGGACCCATTCATCGAAGAGGCTGTGCGCCTGATGGGCATCCCGGTGGAAGGCAAGAGTATCTTCCCCCTGACCGGCGAGCTCGACCCGCGCGTGGTGCGTGAATCGGCCATTCGCGCCGGTCTGTTGCCCGCCTCTGCCCACGTGCCTCTGCCTGCAGTTGATGTGGGACCGCTGCCTGCCCGTCCACCCGTACTTTGCCCGGGTTGCCCCCACCGCGGGGTATTCTACGTGCTGAACAAGCTCAAGGTGCCGGTCAACGGCGATATCGGCTGCTACACCCTGGGGCTCATCCCACCGCTCAGCGCTATCCATTCCTGTGGCTGCATGGGTGCTGGCATCGCCGTGGCGCATGGAGCCGTCAAAGCTGGCAGCCCCGAGCATCACGTGGCGGTCATCGGAGATTCGACCTTTTTCCACACCGGCATCCCTGCCCTTATCAACACCGTCTACAACAAGAGCCCCGTGATTACTATCATAATGGATAATCGCGTCACCGGTATGACCGGTCACCAGCAGAACCCCGGCACGGGCCTCACCCTGCAGGGTGATCCAACTACTGCCATCGAGCTCGAGCCGCTGGTGCGCGCCCTAGGCATCCGCCAGGTTAAGACGGTTCCCGCGTATCACGTCGCCGAGATCGAAGCCACACTGAAAGAGTATCTGCTGCTGGACGAGCCGGCGGTGCTCATCACCCTCGAGCCGTGCGTGCTCCTGCCCGAGATGCGCAAGACCTGGACGCCTCTCGATGTGATCGCCGACCAGTGCAACGGCTGCGCTTTGTGCTTCCGCATCGGCTGCCCGGCAATCCTGAAGAGCGACGAGCTGGATGCCCGCCTGCAGCGTCCAAAGGCGCTGATCGATGCTGCCCTGTGCACCGGCTGTGAGGTGTGCGCCCAGATTTGCCCGCGCGATGCCATCACTTTCCGACCGGTTGAAGTGAGCGAGGTGTAGCATGAGAGACTCAATCAATTTCCTGCTGGCGGGTGTGGGTGGTCAAGGGACCATCCTCGCCAGTGATGTTTTGGTCAATGTTGGTCTGGCGGCAGGCTATCAAGCCAAGCAGGCTGAAGTGCACGGCATGTCGCAGCGCGGCGGCAGTGTCACCAGCTTTGTGCGCTGGGGTCAAACGGTTTACTCGCCCCTGGTGGGAGCCGGGGAAGTGGATGTTTTTCTGGCGTTCGAGAAAGCCGAGGCTTTACGGGGCCTGAACCAGCTGCGCATGGGTGCCCTTGCACTGGTCAACCTGGCTGCCATCGAACCGGTCACGGTCACCTCCGGCGGTCAGCCTTATCCCAACGACGAAACACTGCACCAGAAGATCTCCGAAGTCACCCGCGAAGTCATCTACGTGGACGGTGAAGCCCTCGCCCTCGCCCTGGGAAATGTCAAAGCTGCCAATGTGGTCCTGTTGGGAGCGCTCTCAGCACTGATGGAACGGGAAGGTTTGACGGGAAGTGAGCTTTCTGCCGATACCTGGCTGAAAGTGATCATCGCCAGGGTGCCACCCAAATACGCTGACCTCAACCGCCAGGCATTCCACGCCGGACGTGAGGTAGTTATGCAAACCAATCAGCTACCTTACTAATCACAATGTTAAAATCATGACGATCACGCTAATTGATTGACAGGGCTTTTTCAGAGTATTGCACGCTAAAATAATTGGGGTCTTGGAAACAAATCTTAAACGGGGGGTTGTACTGCAAGATATCCTTGTAGAAACGACCAGAATGCTTTGCCTAAATATATGTTACAATTATTGTCTATTTCGTAGTATTTTCTGTAAGTAAATCCGCTCATCATTTCACTGGGGGAATAGGCGTACAGGTTTATACCAGCTTTGCACTCGCTTTACCACGATCAAGAACGATTTAAGGAGGTATTTCGTGCATCTAGAATTTATCTGTGATATGGATATGATCTATCATGAAGAGCCACTCACCGGTGAGAAATTCTTACTGGTGCGCCCATATGGTGGAGAGGAAGGCTCAGGATTTGGAGAGGGAAGCGGAACGGTGACAGGACCAAAGATTAATGGAAGGATGCATTGGGTCAACCACCCTCATCGTCGAACGGATGGGACCATGTTGCCGGATGCCCAAGGGATCATTTTGACTGACGATAAGGCAATCATTATGGTCAGCCTTCAAGGTCGAACAGTTTTCGAGCAGGAACAAGGAACACAATTGCTCAGCGTCATTTTTGAGGCAGAAGCGGAATCATATCGCTGGCTCAATAACACTCTCTGTATCTTTGAAGGTTTAATTGACGCTGAACGTTTGCAGATGCATGCAAAAGTATATGCCTGTCGCAGTGATCTAACCTGATTAGAATCACGATGAGTAGGCGAACGATCATCCTCCACCTTTCAGGTTAAGCAGCACCACCCCACCGATGATCAATACCAACCCAAGCAGCTTGGGGATATTCATCAATTCGTGGAACGCCACGATACCGATGGTGGCGATCATCGCGGTACCCAACCCCGACCAGATGGCGTAGGCCGTGCTGACCTCGATCTTTTTGAGTGCCAGCGCCATGAAAACGAAGCTGACGGCGTACATCGCGAACATCAACACGGATGGCAGGAGGCGTGTCAGCCCCTGCGAAACCTTCATCATGGTTGTGCCCACCACTTCGGTGAGGATGGCAATCAGCAGGTAGATCCAAAACAGCATGTTAAACCTCCCTCGTCAAAGGAAAATAGTGGAATCCAGATGTCCGGCTTCCCGATGGTGCCTGAGCGGTTAAGCCGCAAACTCGCGGGTGGTCTATCACCCAATCCTGACGCATCTCATGGAAATCGAGCCGCCCCATAGTTTGTCGGCAAAGAAGCTGACCGGATCCGTCTTCTCCTTCAACCCGAGCACGTATAGCAGCGGTAGGTAATGTTCGGCTGAATTCACCGCCAGCAAAGCTGCGTTGCCATATTTCTCATAATGGATGATCGAGTCGTGGTCACCCTCCAGGATCCACTGGGTGACTTTAGTATCATAGTCAGCAGCCCAGTCGAAGGCTTTATCCTCCCACACCATCATGCGCAGGTTATGCACGATGTTGCCACTCCCCACGATCAGCACACCCTCCTGGCGCAGCGCTGACAGTTTCTGTCCCAGCTGGTAGTGATAAATAGGATCATGCGACCGGTCTAGGCTCAGCTGCACCACCGGCACGTCTGCCTGCGGGTACATCCGGCACAACACCGACCACGTCCCGTGGTCCAGCCCCCACGACTGGTCGGGCTGCACCCGGGTTTCACCCACCAGCTTGATGACCCGCTCCGCCAGCTCAGGCGATCCCGGGGCGGGGTACTGCTTCTCGAATAACGGGCGCGGGAAGCCGTAGAAATCGTGGATCGTGCGTGGTGCCTGCATCGCCGTCACCTGTGTGCCGCGCGTCTCCCAATGCGCCGAGACGCACAGGATGGACTTGGGTGCGGGGATTTGCCGGGCGGCTTCCTGCCAGGCAAGGCTAAACTCATTATCTTCTATGGCATTCATCGGGCTGCCGTGCCCGAGGAACAAAACTGGCATTTGAGTGTTATCCATTTTATAGGTATGTCCTGTTTCAAAGTGAAATAAAGAATGCCTAAATTTACTACCGATTGCCTGCAATGGCAAGAAAACGCCTTAACCGAACATCGGTCGGCTGATATAATCGCCCCATGACCCCAACCTACAAAATCATCCTCAACCCAACTGCCGGGAACGGCAACGGCAAGAAAACCCAGCCGCAAATCGAACAGCTCCTCAACCAATCTAACCTTAGCTTCAGCCTGGTGAATACCGAACGCCCCGGGCACGGCATCGAGCTGACTCGTCAAGCAGTCAGGGAAGGCTTCCAGATCGTGGTTGCTGCGGGCGGCGATGGCACCGTCAACGAGGTTGTCAACGGGTTGATGGAATCCAGGCAGGAAGGGGCAGCCGTACCTCCGCTGGGAGTGCTGTGCGTTGGGCGGGGCAACGATTTCGCCGGCAGCATGGGCATCCCTGAGGACCTCCCCGGTGGCGTGCAAGCTTTGACCTCAGGCTTCACGCGCACAGTGGATGTGGGGCGCGTGGCGGGGGGCAACTACCCCCAGGGCAGGTATTTTGCCAATTGCGTGGGGGTGGGCTTTGATGCCATCACCACCATCGAAGTGCACAAGCTGCCGCGTTGGGGCGGCTACCTGGCGTTCATGGCAGCTGTGCTCAAGACGGTGTTCCTCTATAATAAAGCCCCCCTGGCACGCATCGAATATGACGGGAATGTGATCACCCAACGCTCCCTGTTGATCTCCATTATGAACGGTCGCCGGCTGGGCGGTGGGTTTATCATGGCACCCACCTCGTTGCCTGATGACGGCGTTTTCGACCTGTGCATCGCCGAGCAGATGAGCTCATTCGCCGTGATCAAAATGATCCCGCATTTCACCCGCGGCGACCAGGCAACCCAACCAACCATCAAGATCGGTCAGGCTGCCCGGATCAGCATTACTGCCCAGGATGGTCCGCTCCCCGCCCAGACGGACGGTGAGATCATCTGTGTGGATGGCAGCCGCCTGGATGTGGAGGTCCTACCCCGCCAGCTCGAGATCATTTGTAAGCCCCAGCAGGTCTCCGTGTGAGCTTCTCGCACGCACTGGTCGTCAACTTAATGAGGGGACTCACCAGCCTGATTTGCCGCATCGACGACAAGGAGCTGCAGCGCCTCCCCCGTCAGGGACCGCTCATCATCTACACCAACCACGTCAACATCCTCGAAATCCCCATCATTTACACTCGGTTGCAGCCGCGCCGTGTGCGCGGGATGCTGCTCGCTGAACGCTGGAACATCCCCGTGCTGAGTTGGGCCCTGGACGTGACCCGCACCATCCCCCTGCACCGCGGCGAAGCCGACCTGCCTGCCATGCGCATGGGGTTGGACGCCCTGGAAAAAGGTGAGATGCTCATCATCGCACCCGAAGGCACACGCAGCCATGATGGGAAGCTGCAGTCTGCCCACCCCGGGGTGGTGCTGCTGGCGTTGCACAGCGGCGCTCCATTGCTGCCGGTTGGGTTTTATGGTGCGGAGCAGTACACTGATAATTTACGCCGCCTGAAACGCACCAATTTTCACCTGCGGGTGGGCAATCCCTTCCATCTGGAGACCCATGGTGAAAAGATGACCCATGCAGTCAGGCAGGCTATGCTGGAAGAAATGATGTACCAGCTGGCGTTAGTCTTGCCCCCAGAATACCGCGGCCACTATGCCGATGGAGCTTCTGCTACCACGAGGTATATCGATTTTTCGTAATGGCAGGCATCGTGCCACCTGGTTTGTTGGCGCTGCAACCCGCCCCGATAATGGAAATGCTTCCGGCACAGATCGCGCTCGATGCCTCGCAAAATATCGTCATTTTCTACAAAAGACGTCGAAATTACATTTTGCAGCTATTATTATATGCAAGCCTCGATAATTTCAAGACTAAGGACAACTTGCGAATGAAATATTATCAATATAGTTATAAATAACATCTCGAGACGAGGCAGAAGTAAAACGTAATGTAATCGTACTCCCTCGATAAGAACCTGTATCTACCTCAATTCTTCTCCAGGGGATCATTCCACTCTCACCTGACGCATGTACTGAGGTTAATGTTATTCCATCAATACTGATGGCCAAATCACCTCCGCACCGTGGCCCGGATACTCCGCCACAAAGTAAGTATGCTGACCATGAGAAATTCAGGTAAGAAAAATCAAGAGGAATGGTAAACGATTGTTCAATGTAACCGGGATCAATTCCAACAATGCCATAACTTATTATGGAAGCCATCATATTTCCACTGACGGGAGTTATCCCATTCTCACTTGGTAGGATACTCGACGGAGAAGAGAGTGTCCACCCTAAATCACCAAATTCGAAATCACCATTCTCCATAGGATATGATTGCTGACAATTTTGAATCGTAGGTAGGAAGCACGCATAATTTGTAATAGTGATCATATGGGTATCCATAACCGAACCAAAGATATTGCTGGCTGTGACTGTTATTATTTGCGTCCCAAGCGCATCCCAACTGAAGTTAATAGTATCCGTCAGCCCGCCAGTTTGAGTGATGGGCACTTGTCCATCAGCTTCCCAGACATAAGTAAGCGGTAGGGTGGTGGAAATCGGTTCTACCCATGCGGTAAAGTCCTCGCTCTCCCCCACCAGAGCTGCTTCTGAACCGATGATGGTCGCTGATTCGGGAGGTACCGGGATTATGTAAAGCTCTGTTGTGGCAAGAGATCCATCACCTCCAGCTGCCAGCACATCACCATATGGCAGTAAAGTTGCCGTAAACCAACTGCGCCCGTCGTTCATATTACCGGTATTACTCCAAGTACCTGTATCAGGGTCATACAACTCGGCACTTGGGGGATTATCACCAAGTCCTCCGGCAACTAAAACTTTTCCGCTAGGTAGTAATATGGCAATGTGCTTACCGCGGGAGTTATTCAGACTTCCGGTGTAGCTCCAAGTACCATCGGCTGGATCATACAACTCGGCACTGGCTAGAGTGTTTCCGTAGCTATCACTCCCAGCTATCAACACCTTGCCATTAGGTAGCAATATAGCTGTGTGGTCAGCCCGTGCCTCGTTTAGATCCCCGGTGGTGCTCCACGTGCCAGTATCTGGGTCATACAACTCAGCACTGGCGTTTACATTACCATCGTGAAATCCAGCCGCAGCGAGAACTTTTCCGTTTGGTAGCTGTGTCAATGGGTAGGAATCGCGCGAAACGTTCATACTCCCAGTGGTGCTCCACGTGCCAGAATCTGGGTCATACAACTCGGCACTCGTAAAATAACTTCCCCCATAACCACCTCCAGCAATTAAAACTTTTCCATTTAAAAGCAGCAGTGCTGTATGACAACAACGAGCTTCATTCATGCTGCCAGTATAACTCCAGGTTCCTGTGTCGGGATCATATAACTCGGCTGTAGAAAAAGGATCAACATAATTATCGCCCCCAGTGACCAAAACTTTTCCATCCGGTAACACTGTCGCGGTATGCCGATTACGTGCTGTGTTCATATCACCGGTTCTGCTCCAGTTGCCTGTAGCGGGGTCATACAACTCAGCGCTAGCTAAAACACCTCCGTTACCCAAGCCCCCTGCGACAAGTACCTTGCCATTTTGTAGCAGCGTAGCCGTACCTCTTCCCCGGGCATCATTAAGGCTGCCGGTATAGTACCAATTTACAAGTGTATCGGCGCGTACGTGGTCAATATACAACATGCCCACCAGGGCAACCACAATGATCATGCCAATCACAACCAATTGAAAAGTGATGCCTTTTGATTTCATAAGATATTCTCCCCATTTTCCAATCTGGTTATGCAGTTTAAGCGGAAATCAGCCTCTTAACGGCCTACCTCCCACGATTATTTATTGTCATTTATTATCGGTTGATCCAATACAGTCCATAGGCTCCCCTTTCGGATCATCGGTCAATTACACTATTTTATTTTTTCACCCTTTTAATTCAACTTAATTATGCATAAATCTACTGCCAATGCAAGTGGTATAAGTAACAAACCCCCAATTTTTTATCGTATAATCAATATCAGGCGTGATTAAATGAACTTCTGTTAAAAAAGTCGGTAACAATGCCCTGCTCAAAATCATAGGCATTTCATGTCTTGGAGGAGATCCAGCTTGTTTTGGATTGAGTTTGGAGAGTCTTATGGAAGGTGAGCAACCTGATAATCCGACGATCAAGCAAGAGTGCTGATGAAATGGATAATATCTACCTCATCTTGTTTATTGTCAGATTTACTATTGATACGTACATATAGTAAACAGGTCTCAATAAAATCTCAATATAGATTAATGAATAGCTTCGGCTACACAGAAACTGATAATTCATCCCCCCAATAAATCGTGCTGTCAGGTAACTATATCGGACTTTATACCCAGCCTATTCATGTTTTCAGATAACATCCGCTTTCATCTGCTTGCCTCCCACTGCTCTTGGATCGAGACCCTCCCTTGTTGTGGTAAGTTGTGGGCACCCGGTTTGTATTTCTACCGGGTTGAGGCTCTGCAAAACCCAACATCATTATCTCTTGGTGAATAACAACCTTGGTAGGGGTTTAGCGAGTCTCGGTCAGGTTTGTTCTTCTACCAGACGTCGCTCCCTCTAACCGTCTCGTCTCGAATCCCACTAAACTGACATAGCTGAGAAACAGCAAGAGCGTGATCCATTCAAGCACACACACATTTTTATAAATGCTCATTAAAATGACACTTGGCGCGGTTGAAAATCCCAGGATGATCAACCACTTGGAGGCACTTTTATGGTACCTCAGCGCGGCAGCCAAAAACACAAATCCCGTTGACAGCATAATATATAATGAAGCGGACCAAAACGAGTGTATATCCAGGAAGTTAATTGGGAAAATCGCGCTCATCATCATACTAAACGATCCCAAAATCCCAAATACCTGTGCCAGGCGTAACATGATGATCTGGACCCGTTTATTCTCAAGCTTCCACGTGGACAAACCCAGGAAGAAAAGGATCAGCAATGATGCCGTTGAGACGATACCTATATTGTAAAAGATTGCTCCGTGGGGGTTTAGGTTGGCATTCCCCAGGTCGCTTAGCCAATTCCGCAAGGGGGTATACGGCAGCGGGTATTGACTGTAGGCGAGGAGTGTGAACAGCAGGTAACATAACACCGCGAGGTTCCCTGCAATAAAACTAATGGATCGGTACTTTTTCATGAGATCATTTTCCTGTGACCTGAACTAATAACAAGCATCTACCGCTCGCATTCATCTTATTAGAGTCGGAATTGGAGCAGTTGGTATCTCACTAGCTGATTATGGAATGCGTTTTCTCTAGGCTGTTGGAGCAGGTTTCAATGCGATCGTTATACTCATCACCCTTCTGAATAGGACAGCGATCAATATACTCGCTAATGGCATGATGATATCCCATACAATAAGTCCGCCAAGCAAGATATTCATGCTCCATTCAAGTGCATAACCAATCATTCCTCCGATACCCAGGATACCGTTGATGATAAACAGCCATCGAATCATATTTTCCAATTTACCGCTCGTAAAACTAAAAGCTGCTGAGAGTGTCGCCAAACCCATAAATCCATATCCGAGCACTTCGATAACCCACATGATGGATTGAGGCTCATCCATGGCGAATACATCAGTGTAAAGGTTATTTCGTACGAGCGTCAATTGCAGGAAGTAATTGAAGCCTATCAGAACAGCATATCCAATCGAAAAAAGTAGACCAAGTCGACTGAAGATTTTCTTATCCGCAGGCGAGTACTCATGGATACACGCCATCATGAGTATGAAAATAGGGATGAGGATGATACCAGAGATCAAGGATGGTATTTTCATTGCCGTGGTTGCTGTAATTCCTGAGAATATTACTGCAACAGTCATAATTATTGCCGACCAGAATCCTAAGGATGCTATCTTTCGATCCATCTCGATGTATCTAACTGTTGATTCGCTCTTCGACATGATCCACCTCCATTTTGTCTAGATGGCATCTATCAATCGTGATTCCTGTCACTAATCATCTCCAGTATACAGAGGAATCCATTAAATGCAACACAATTGACCATGGATACCTTAATCATCTCCGTTACATTAGTTTCTTGACACGATCGAGGGGGCTAGCGCTGACAGTACATACATGGTTGCTGAACAATAATCGAAAATTCTTAATTGATCCAGCTGTCCTTTTTGAGTACCACCGTAAACATGGTGTGTGAAAGTGCCGGGTGAAACGAATTCAGGTTCTCGTCTAAGCGATGAAGTACCATTTTAGGTCAGTTTTGTACCATAATATCGCGGCTATTATGCCGATGGAGCTTCTGCCACCACGAAGTATATTGATTATTCGTAACAGCGGGCATTGTGCCACCTGGTTTGTTGGCGCTGCAACCCGCCCATTGGTTGTAGGGGCTTAGCGATGCTAAGCCCCTACTTTTAGCGCCACGATCCCTATTGCTCCTGGATGGGATTGATCCCGATTCTTCGTCTTCCTCCCATATTCCGTGAATATGGGGGGATTGAGGGGGGTATCTTTTGTAGCCGGGACCGTCCTACCTCCGACTGCTCTTAGAGGAGGCGTTCATCAGCCTGCCCCGGAATACATTCAGAGGGGGCGGTTATTTCTTTCAATCCAAATATTTCATGCTACAATCCTCCTGAAAGGAATATCCCATGAAGATTGCTGTTATTGGTGGTGGGTCCACCTACACCCCCGAGCTGGTCAACGGGTTCCTCGAACGCACAGCCTCCCTGCCCGTCACTGAGCTATGGCTGATGGATATCGACTCAGCCAGGCTGGATATCGTCGGGGGCTTTGCCAGGCGTATGGTGCAGGCCAAAGGTGAGCCCTTCAAGGTGGTGCTGACCGGTGACCAGCAGGCTGCCATTCAGGATGCCTCCTACGTCATCACCCAGCTGCGTGTCGGGCAGATGCCGGCGCGTGTGGCAGACGAATACCTGGGTCTGCGCCATGGGCTGATCGGTCAGGAGACCACCGGCGTGGGCGGGATGGCTAAAGCCCTTCGCACCATCCCGGTGGTATTGAAAATTGCCGATGATATGCGCACACTCGCTGCTCAAGGCGCGCTGCTGGCAAACTTCACCAACCCCGCCGGTCTCGTCACCCAGGCTCTGCACGAATATGCCCCCGATGTGCCTGCGGTGGGAGTGTGCAACGTGCCCATCACCACCAAGATGGGCATCATTGCCGGGTTGAAGGAATTAAAGGATACCGACGTTACCCCCGAGCGGACGGAGCTCAACACGCTCGGGCTGAACCACCTCTCCTGGCACCGCGGCTTCACCGTCGACGGGGAGGATATCTGGCCGCAGGTGATCGAAGCGGAGCTTGCTCAGCTGCGCACGGAACCAGAGCCAGAATGGGATCCACGCACCATCGAGATTCTGGGCATGCTGCCCAACTACTACCTGCAGTATTTCTACTACACCGACCACAAGCTGAAGTCTCAAGAAAGCTGGCCTCCCTCCCGCGGGGAGGAAGTGATCAAGATCGAGAATGACCTGCTGAGGCAGTATGCTGACCCTGCCCTCACCTCTCCCCCCGCAGATTTGATGCTGCGCGGCGGGGCTTACTATTCCACCGTTGCCACCCAGCTGCTGAATGCCCACTACAACAATCTTGGCGAGACCCATGTCGTCAACACCGCCCATGCCGGGGCCATTTCAGGTTGGCCGTCAGACTGGGTGCTCGAGATGCCCTGCAAGGTGGATAAAGCAGGCATCCACCCCCTACCTGCCGACCCATTGCCGCTGGTGTGCTCCGGTCTATTAGCTCAAGTGAAGTCCTACGAGCTGCTTACCGTCGAGGCCGCCGTGCATGGCAACCGTAATGCTGCCTACCAGGCATTATTAGCCCACCCGCTCGGTCCGAAAGCGCACCAGGTGCAGGCGGTGCTGGACGATTTGCTCGCGATCAATAAAGACTATTTACCCCGTTTTTGGCAGGGTTAGGACCATCTTATAGAAGGAAGATTATAAAAACCCCATGGCGAATAATTCCAACCTATTGAGCGAGATTTACCAGCAGCCTGAAGCCATCCGCGGTATGCTGAAAGCCGAAGCACAGCGGGTGGAGTCGATCAGCCGGCAGCTTTCCCCACGCACCTTCTCCTACGCCCTGTTGGCAGCCCGCGGGACCTCCGATAATGCCGCTCGTTATGGGCAGTACATCCTGGGGGCGATCAACCGCCTCCCCGTGGCGCTGGCAGCACCATCCTTGTTCACCCGCTACAACTCGCCGCCCCGCCTGGATGGATCCCTGGTGATCGGTATCTCGCAGTCGGGTCAATCGCCGGATATCGTCAGCGTGATCGACGAAGGTCGGCGCCAGGGAGTGCCTACCATCGCCATCACCAACGACCTCGAATCTCCTTTGGCGCTCGCAGCTGAGTTCAAAATTGCGCTGGGAGTGGGGAGGGAATGCAGTGTGGCTGCCACAAAGACCTACACCGCCCAGCTGACCGCCCTGGCAATGCTGGCGTTGTGCCTGAAGGGCTCGCCTATTCAGCTGGACCTGCTGGAGACTATCCCCCAGGCGCTTGCTCAAGCTCTCACCTCCGAGCCGCAAGCGCAGGAAGCTGCCAGGATCCTTGCCGGGTCTGACCACACTATTTTCATCGGGCGGGGGTTCAATTATTCGACCGCCCACGAGATTTCGTTGAAGTGCAAGGAACTGGCGAACATCCAGGCTGAGCCCTATTCTTCCGCCGATTTCCTGCATGGACCAATCGCTATTGTGGACCAGGGTTTTCCGGTCAGCATTATATCGATCGGAGATACCTTCCGCGAAGAGCTGACAGCCTTGGGCAGCACCTTACGTGGTCGCGGTGCCCGCCTGATCACCATCGGCGATGCCATGCTGGTTGGACATACCCCCGCCCAGGATACATTCATCCCCGTGCCGGGTGGGCTGCCGGAGTGGCTGAGCCCGATCCCGGCGGTCATTCCCGGGCAGCTGCTGGCGTATCATCTGACCAAAGCACGCGGATTCGACCCCGACCAGCCTCGCTCGCTCCGTAAAGTCACCCTGACCAAATAATTAATTTTACATATCGGAACAGAGGAATCTGCAGGGAAAACCACCAGCAGATTCCTCTGTTCCGTTCTCTTGTCCCCCTTCCCTAATTCTTGGGAAGGGGGGATGGGTATGTTATTAGTTTATTATGCCGGTTGTTCGAGCGGTTCTTCAAGCTCCGGTGCTTCCAGCTGGTTTTGCACCGTGCTCAGCCGGCGGTAGAGGCCATCCTGCGCCATCAGCTCGCGGTGCGTGCCCACCTGTTGGATCTGCCTGCCCTCCAGCACCACGATTTTATCGGCGTTGCGGATGGTGGACAGCCGGTGGGCGATGATAATTGTCGTCCGCCCCACCATCAGCCGCTCTAATGCCTGCTGGATAAGCAGCTCGGTCTCGGTATCCACCGACGAGGTGGCTTCATCCAATATCAGGATGGGCGCATCCTTGAGCACGGCGCGGGCGATGGACAGGCGCTGTTTCTGACCACCCGAAAGCTTCACCCCACGCTCTCCGATTAACGTGTCGTAACCTTCGGAAAGGGCTGAGATAAAGCCATCGGCATTCGCGATTCGGGCGGCTGCGATCACCTCCTGCTCAGTAGCGTTCGGGCGTCCAAACAGGATGTTCTCACGCACCGAACCGTGGAACAGGAACACGTCTTGTAGCACGATGCTGATCTGCCGCCGAAGTGACTCTAGGGTGTACTGGCGGATGTCGGTGCCATCCAGGGTGATGCAGCCCGAACTGACGTCATAGAAGCGTGGAATCAGGCTGACCAGGGTCGACTTGCCCACCCCCGTCGGACCCACCAGCGCCACCACCTGGTGGGCATGGATCGCCAGGTTAATCTCCTCCAGCACGGGAGTGTCGGGTGCATATTCAAAGTTCACATTTTGGAGCAAGATCTCTCCCTCCGCGCGGCCTTCCAATGGGACGGCTCCGGGGCAGTTCTCCATCTCCGGTTGTTCCGCCAGCAGGTCAGACACCCGGTCGGCACCTGCCAGTGAACCCTGGATCTGCTCCCAGGCATTGCTCAAATCGCGCACCGGCTGGTAGAAAATATCCAGGTAGAGGAAGAACGCCACCAGGTCTGCCACAGAAAGCACCCCCTGGAGTGCCAGCTTGCCTCCAAAATAGATCACGATCAGCCACCCCATGGATGAAGTAAATTCGATGAACGGCTGGAAGGTAGCCATCAGCTTGAGTGCACCCAGCAGTGAGACGCGGTAGCGGTCAATGCCCTGGTTGACGCGCTTCATCTCTTCCACTTCACGCGTGAATGCCTTGATCTCGCGGATGCCCTGCAGGCTGTCATTCAGGATGGCGTTCAGGTTGCCCAGCTCTTTCTGGCGCTCCCGGAAAGCCGGGCGCACGTAGCGGGCATATACCCTCAAGGAGACGATCACCAACGGGATGGGAACCATGCTCAAGAGTGTCAGGCGCCAATTAAGGAATAATAAGATGGCGGTCACCCCAACTAGCGTGATCAGGTTCACGAATACATCCGGGACTGCGTGCGAGATAAGCTGCTCGAACAACTCGGTGTCGTTGATCACACGGCTCATCAGCTGGCCGGTCTGCTTGTCCTCATAGTAACGCAAGGAAAGGGCTTGCAGGTGCTCATAAATATGCTTTCGTACATCCGCCACCACCCCCCATCCTGCCAGGTGGGCTTCATACGAGCGCAGGAATCGCATCGCCGCCCGTACGATATAAATTCCCAGCACGGCGAGGGTTAATGCGGTCACCGTCTGATACGATTTTGGAGTGACCGTTGAGCTGGTGACGATGTCAATAAGATTACGAATAGCCCACGGCACAAGCAGCTGGGTTCCAACCAGTAAGAACATGCTTATGATGGTTATAGTCAGCGCCAGCTTATAACGCTTGGCGTAGGAAAATACGAGCTGAATAGGAGTCAAACCGAATGCCTTCCCAACGATAAAGATATGTGTCTATTCATTCTACCCCAAACCATTTATTATAGGCCCCGCTGCTTAAATCACGGAGTGTATAATTACCAGGAAAGAGAGGAAATTTACCATGTTATGGGTAACCCGTTCACATGTACACATTGACCGTGTAGCCTGCCCCTGGCTGATTACACGCTTTATAGATAGCGATGCAGATTTTTTGTTCGTCCCCAACAACCAGATCGAAAAGGTGGTTGCGGAAACTGGTGCCATACCCTTCGATGCCCCGGGGGTTGAGCTGGGGCATGCGGAAGGCAGGTGTTCGTTTGAATCCATCATCTTGAAATATGGGTTGAAAGAACCCGGTCTGTTGCGGTTGGCAAAAATTGTGCACGCTGCTGATGTCGATGCAGATATTGATAAAGACCCGTTAGCGCGTGGGCTCGAAGCTTTGGCCAGTGGTTTCAGCCTGCGCTTCCCGGAAGATAGCGAAAACCTGGCACACCAGTTTGACCTGTATGACGCCCTCTATGCCTGGTGCCGCATGGACGTGGCGAAAAATAAATAAACTGGGTGAGGCCGCAGGTGCAGACCCGCCGTCCAACAAAATCGCGTAATCTCATCATGGACGCATAACTGCGTCCGTGAGTGGTTGAGCGCGTAGTAATTGCCATAGGAACGTCTCCAGTTTTATGTAATGATTAACTATTTAGAAGTTTATTTTAAGCATTCTAAGATAGAATGACCCTGGCATCATCTTTTAATGTGCTATGAACCATAGATAAGAGATAATGATGCCTTAGAGGGAATCGAGCATGAAAATATTACCGGAGAGCTGGGGCACAGATCGATTGATGGTGCGGGATGCAACCATGGACGACGTGCCCCATTTGCGGAATGTGTTTAATGCGTGTTCGTATGTAAGCGAGTGGGACAATACTTTCTATGTAGAAACTGAAGAAGCTTTTATCAAGCTGGTATCGAAAAGCCTGGGGCTAAACCATACAGCAAAAGATATTTTTAAGATGCAGAGTGTTTTTTTGCGCGGTGGAGCGGATATCATCGCGTATTTCCACCTTTTCCATGATGCACCTATGCCCCACCGGGTATGGATTTCGATGTTTGTCGTCCACCCGCATTTCCAGAAGAACCGTTATGGATCCGAGCTGGCATATGGGATTTGGGACCAGTTCAAGCAGCTTGGTGAATACGAGGCGATTTGGACGCGTGTCAGCCTGAAAAATTGGCCAGCCTTGAGGTTTTGGATCGATATGGGTTGGCGCACGATTGTTCATTATGAGGGAGACACGGTGCTGGCTGACGATACTACGGCGGCAGTAGTATTAGAGCGGAAATTCGCCATGGCTTCAGCCGAGTAGCGAATTCTCTGGTACCCGAATCAAGTTTACTCTGTCGGAGGAAGCTGGTTCTCGCCAAGCCTGCGCAGTGAGTTCGAGATCGTTTTGAGCGCCAGCTCGCGTTCAGGCGTTGCAGGTTGCGACACCCAGTGATTGCGCTGCTCGAGCAGTCCCTGCATGCGGGTATGCCTCTCGTCCGGTGGAATTACAGCCGGCAGGGTGTCATGGTCGGGTAGTAGCGTATCTACATCCCGCAGAGCTCGGAAGACATATCCGGTTATCCCTACCAGGGCGGCAATCGCCCCCCCGACGACGAACAGCAGCGCCATTCCTCGTCCAGGTCCGGTGCCCATGATCGACCCAAAAGTTGATGCCAGGAAGCTGGCTGGGTCCTGCATTGCTGGCTCGAGCACCTTATCAGAAAGTGGCCCCGCGATGAGCATCGCCATTGGTGTGACAAACCAGGCAATCAGCCGGCGGATGGAGAACACGCGTCCCTGCAGGTCAGGCGGCACCTTCGCCTGCCAGATAGCCTGGTTGGAGCCATTAATGATCGGGACGAAGAACATTCCTAAAAAGCCTGAAATTGCCCAGAAAGGGATGCTCCGTCCGAACCCCATCAAGACGGTGCCCAATAGGCTGGCGATAAACCAGCCAAAGAGGACGCCGTGCACCCGTTTCTTAGGCCCTCCCCAGGCGCTCATCACCAGACCTCCGATCACGCCTCCGATTGCCGCCGCTGAATTAACATAGGCAAGCGCTTTCTCGTTGCTGCTGGTATTGGCCAGGATCATCGCTGCCTCGACGGCGCCAGGAATACCCACGAAGAAATTACCGGTAAGAAACACGATTTGCAAGGCAAGTAGTGATGGTCGCCTCCAAATATAGCTAAATCCGAATACGGATTCCTTTAAGATGTTGCTGCGTGCCTTTATCCCCTCTAAAGTGATCTTGGGCTGTGGGATATGTACCAACAGCAGAGCGCCGATGGCAAAAGCAAAAGTAGCCAGGTCAATCAGTAATATGCCGGAGACGCCGATGATCCCCAACAAAGAACCAGCTAATATGGGCGCAAAAATATTCGAAGCGGTATCGGCAAGCGAGAGCATACCGTTGGCGCGACCATACTGCTCCTTGGGAATCATGGTGGATATGGCAGCTGAGTAAGCCGGCCACTGGAATGACTGAAACACCCCTTGGATGGCACTGGTGATGAACAGGTGCCATATTTGCAGGTACCCGGTAGTGAACAGGATCAGAATGATGAGACTGGCAATGCCGGAGGCAATGTCACTGATCATCATCATCAGCTTGCGGTTAGACCGGTCCACCAGAGCCCCGGCAAACGGGGACGCGATGAGCATCGGCGCGACGAAAAAGAACCCGATCAGTGCCAGAGCGGTGGCGGAGTTGGTTTTTTCATACGCCCAGATGGTCATGGCGAAGATGGTCATGCTGGTTCCCAGCAGGGAGATGATCTGACCGACCCACACAATGGAGAAGCCAAACATCCCGCTAGGGCGTTTTAAATCCGGGTGGTTATTGGGTAGCTGAACTGTGCTCATAAATCCATGAAAGTATACTTCACAAAAAACGCCCGTGGAAGTTTCCCACGGGTCGTTTGATGAGATCGATGGATAAAAATCAGGATTGATCCTTCATCAGCTTGATCGCCTCGTCAACCGTCATCTCACCGCGCTCGATTCGCTCCAGGATTTCAGCTGTACTGAGTTGTTCTGGAGAGCTGGATGGGGAGTCAACCGGAGGGATGGGAGAAATGGGGGGAATCGGGCTCATCTCCACAGGGCTGGTCGTTGTTACCGTGGTGGCGGGTGTCCCTTCCGTCTCTATCGACACACCTCCAGAGACGCTCTTGAGCCTGACTGCCGTCCCACCACCCTGGATTTGAGTTACTTTCAGCCCATGGCCCATGCTGGTAACCGCGGCTGGCAGCGAAGAGCGTATGCTCCCGCTCACGCTGTTCAGTTCAACGTTACAGCGCGTGTTAGCAGGAACAACCATCCTCACCGATCCTGAAACGGAGGTGAAGCGGTAGGGTCCCTCAGCGACAGGGGTTTGCAGGTGCAAATCACCACTCACCGTGGATGCATCTGCCGAGGGAAAATTAGACTCGGTCAGGTGTACCCTGCCTGAAACGGTGTTCAAATCAAGCACACCCGCCAGCTGCGTCCCGCTAATATCCCCGCTGACTGCCCCGAGCTTAATTGGCCCAGACAGCTTGGCTAATGTCACGTTACCGCTGATCGTCTTTAACTTGAACACACCTTCGAGCTCACCCACGTTAAGTGTACTGCTGACGCATGATACCTCGAGATGAGTACCCTGTGGCACCCGTACCGAGTAGTCCACCCTGGGTGGATGCGAAAGGAAACCGAAAAAGGCATCATTGGAGCGGGTTTCAACCCGCACAGTCCCATCCGCATCCTGGTTCATCTCAACCGCAATCCTGCCGTTGTCAAAATTACCATGCTTGACAGCCTTGACCTCGATCACCCCTGCTTCTCCCGGCTGGACAATTACCGACCCGCGGACATTGGAAATGATCAAACGCGCCGGGGCTGCTACCGTATATTTCTGTTCTATGATTTCATCAGACATAATAACCTCCACAAATTTTCAAATTGCAGGGCATTGGCATGGATTTAATCGATGAAAACCTCGATATGCTCCCCGTCTTCTTCATCCACCACATCCACGATCTTTCCTTCCATCTGCCCAGATCGTATAGCATCGGCGATCTGACCAAAATTAACATCCGGAGCATATTGGCTGGCGATACTCATCCCCGCGTCCACCAACCCCAGGGGTAGATTAACATTGACCTTGGCTTTGCCCGTAATCATGTCGGTGACGCGCACACGCAGCATGCCTTTTCCTGAACGGCTGGTTGTTACTACTGGGCGAGGTTCCTTGCGGCTTTCCCGCAATGCAGCCAGCAGCTTGGCGCCTTCCTCGGCATTGATCTTGCCTTCCTGGATCATTCTTAATATTCGCATTCTTTCTTCTGTTGTTGCCATAAAGACCTCCACATAATATTTGGCATGAGCAATGAAATTTAGATAACCATTTACTCTATAATTGCTTTTATCCGATATAAACTTCGACCTTTTCACCCGAATCGCCTTCATCTACATTCACATAGAAGGGCTGTTCTGGCGACGTTTTTTCCAGCGCCAGGATAAGTTCATCCAGGTTGGCTTTTTCGAAATCGCGATTGTGAATATAAGGTTTGATGATACGCAGCACCCAGGCAGCAAAACGGATGGGGATGGGCAGGCTGATGGCGATGGTCCGGGGCCACTCCCCGGCTTCCTGGTGAACCCTGACGTGCAGCCAACGTGTCGTCCGGCTGGCAGCTGCCAGGCTGATGATGATGATACCCAGGATCAAGGGGAACCACAGGCAGGCGAACCAGAATCCAAATCCACCACTTTGATAAGCTTGCCACATGAGCAGACCACTGACAATGGTAATGCTGAGACCAACCGTCAGGGGGATCCACCACCAGCGGCGCCACTTCCGGGTTTCAGCATCAAAATCAGTTGAAGCTGCCGAAGGCCTGGTCTCAGGGATAGGTTCTTCTTCAATAACTTCAGGTGCCGGAGAAGGTCCATACGCACTCGGGGCAGCTGGGCTGATTTGGGGTGCCTCAACTTCTTCAGGCTCGCCTTGCAGTGAATTGAGCAGCCTCACGCCCTCGGCCGCGCTGATGACACCTTTTTCGATCATTTCAAGGATTTGTAGACGTTCAGCTTCGTTAGTCATTCTAAGCATTCACCTTTCACCATGGGATTGGAACGGTCACCCAGGTCATCAAAATTAATCGAATACCTTCAAGCCTGATCTTCCAATGCTGTTAATAGCTTCTCAGCCTCTTCCATGGTTATTTTCTTCTGTTCCAGCATCCGCAGGATCATCAGGCGTTCCTCTTCCTTAACCGGCTCACTCGGAGGGGTTGGTGGTCTTGGCGCACCTGGAAATGTGAGCACCCCTAAACCTATCGGATGACGACCATGGCGTTCAGCGCGCTCCATCGCCTGGGTTTTATACTCCATCTTGCGCTGTGCCGCCGCCATTTTTTGTTCCATTCTCGCCTGTGCCCGTCGCATGCGTTCCTGTGCCCGTTGCGTGGCGCGCTCACTGGCTTGACGCGCACGGTCTTCAATCCTGCGCGCCTGGTCCTCGGTTAATCTTGCCGCACTCAGGCGCATCGTCAGGCTGGAAAGCTGGGCATTCAACTGGTCTTCCATCATGCGTACCTGTGATTCAACCTGATCGGATATCTGCTGGCTGACTGCGTCTGCCATTACATCCACCTCAGCACTCATATCAATGTCCAGGTCATCCATATCCCAGTCTGGGGCGTGGGTATCAAGCACGACATTTCCATTGGCAGACAGGGTAATCTTGGCATCGCCTTCTCCGAGAGTGAGTGCATATGGGGTCTGCACAGGCGCAGAGGCGTGGATCCCCGGCAGATCGACCATCACCTGAGATGCCTTGGGAACACTGATCTCAACACTGGCATCCGAAGATAAGCGGCAGAACAGGTTGCCAGTACAATCAAATTCATAATCATGACCCGGAGCCGGATCAAGGCGCAGCATAACATTGCCATTGGCTGACGCTTTGGCGCTTCCACCCACATCGCTGAGGCTCAGGTTCCCAGAAATCTTTCCGCTGATAATAAAATTTCCCTGTACACTCCGCACAGACACATCGCCAACGATTGTATCGATGTTGAAGTCACCGTCTACATTCTTTGCTGTAAGGTTACCGCTAACCTTGCTAATACTGGTTGCACATACATTACGCAGCTCAAGTTCTCCATTGACCGTATCTATGGATAAGCTTCCATCCAGCGCTTTGATAAAGGCATCCCCATGCACAGCCCGCACCTGCACCACGGCAGCCCGGGGAACCCGCACACTGCAGCTGCTGATGCAGTGAATGATAACCTGGTCCTCGCGGGTTTCGAGGGAGAGATCTTCAGGTGAATCAGCTTTTGCTATCACCTGGAAGTCATCTTGCCCTTTAAGCCGCAGATCTCCACTGACATCAAGCACAATAAGGGGAGAAGCACCGGTGGTTGCAAATTGTTTATCCATACTCATTTCTCACTTTCCTGTAGCAAGCGCATGGCTTCCTCAGCACTGATCACTCCCTGGTCCAGGTCTTCCAGAATCCGCTGGCGTTCTTTATCACTCAGACCCATGACCGGCTCTTCTCCACCCGGCTCATACCCCAATGCCCGTATGACTTCTTGCAGCCGGTTGCGGATAGTCGGGTAGGATAGATCAAGCTCGACTTCCATTCTGGTGATCTTACCTTCGCAGCGGATAAACGTTTCGACGAAAGACAGCTGCTCCTGGGTGAGCTGCGAGAATGGACCACCGGTAAAGCGTCCCTCAATCGTGGTATCGCAATCCTGGCAGTATATCCGTGTGACAGTAACTTCTCCACCGCATATTGGGCATCGGGTTGGCAGGGTATTCATTCTCGGTTACCTCCAGCGATTGCTTCTCGATTGAGTTTCTGCATGGTTAAACGCTCCTGCTGATCACAGCATGATCAGGAAATTAGGTGAATTGGCTTGCTCAGTATTCAGCTTGGCTCGGGGGCGATCTTTTAGTTTAAGCCCCACGCTGATCAACGCTTCACCAAGCGAGGGTAATAACCGGTCCATCAGGGATGGCTTGAAGTGTACCGGTCTCATCAAGGTGTGACCGTCTTCAAGCCCATCACCGGCGTTCCGGTTTTCCATTTTCATCAGTTCAACAATCCTCATTTCAAACATAACAGCCTCCTTTGGTTGCCTTGTGCTGCTTGTTCTTGATTGTTATTATACACAATATTTGATATTTGTCAATAATATATTAAATTATTTCAATATAAATATTGATATTTTTTATGTTATATTCAATTATCTTGTAAATCGCGAGAATATTTGGAACTGCTTTTTACACACTGCTCACCGAAGGTGCAGCACTCACCTGCGCCAGCGCCAGGAACACGTCCTCCAGGGTGGGCTCGGCAGGCTCGATCCGCTCCACCCGGATACCTGCACCTTGCAAGGTGATCACCAGGCTGTTGGCATCGACGTCAGTGGGAGTAATGGCGCGCAGGTGATCAGACGCCAGGCCCGCCCGGATCACACACGGGCAGTGTTCCAGGGCACTCAGGGCTGGCAGCAGGGGCGCGGCAAACACATCCCAGGTGAGACCCGGCAAAGCGTGCTGCTTGAGCTCAGATGGACTGTCCATGGCGAGCAGCTTACCGTCCCGCATGATCCCCACCCGGCCGCAATATTCCGCCTCGTCCATGTAATGCGTGGTCACCAGGGCAGTCACCCCCTGCGAAACCAGGGTATAGATCAAATCCCAAAAAGCACGCCGGGCAGTCGGGTCAACTCCGCTGGTGGGCTCGTCCAGGAACAGCAAACGCGGCTGGTGGACAATCGCTGTGGCTAATGCCAGGCGCTGCTTCCAGCCGGTGGAAAGGTCGCTGACGCGTTCTGCTTCAATTGAGCGTAAGCCGATTAAATCCAACACTTCCGCTAGGCGGTGTTTATCTGTCACCCCATAGATGCCGGCGTAAAAAGCAAGGTTCTCTCCCGCCGTCAGGTCGTGATAAAGTGCGAACTTCTGAGACATATACCCCACACGTTCGCGCACCCGCTCGGATTGCTGCACAACGTCAAAACCGAGCACGGAAGCTTCTCCTTCACTGGGGAGCAATAAACCCAACAGCATGCGCATGGTGGTGGTCTTCCCCGACCCATTCGGTCCCAGGTACCCCACCACTTCACCGGCATTCACGCTGAAGGAGATATGGTCCACCGCAGTAAAACGATCAAAGCGTTTGGTGAGGTTGTGGGCAACGATCACTTCTTGCGCCATGATTATCCACCCTCTTGCTGGTAGACCTGGTCTGATTGACCTTCCAGCAGATCGATGTAAACATCCTCCAGCTGTGGTGTGATCGACCTCATCTGCGTGAGCACACCTCCCTGGGCAGGGATCTCCACCTGCATATGCTCGATAACCTGCCGGGATGAACCCGCATGGATGCGCAGGTGCAGGCGGTCGCCAAACATCTGTGCGTCCTCCACGTTATCATCCTTCCGCGCCAGGTCACGCAGCAGCTGGAGTGGCTGCCCATGGACCTCGAGTATGCGCCCGTTCAACCTTGCCCGCAGCTCATCCGGTTTTCCTTCAAGCAATATCTTCCCCTGGCGCATAAAACCCACCCGGGCACATCTCCCCGCCTCATCCATATATGGAGTGCTGACCAATACCGCCACCCCTTCCTCCGCCACCAATCGGATGATCAGCTGCCAGAAATCCTGGCGCGTAACGGGGTCAACCCCTGTGGTAGGTTCATCCAAAAGTAGCACTTTTGGCGAGTGCACCAGAGCAACCGCCAATCCAAGCTTTTGGCGCATCCCGCCTGAAAGCTGCCCGGCGCGGCGGTTGATAAAATCAGCCAAACCGACAAACTCCAAAATCTCCATACAGCGCGGCCGCCAGGCAACTTCTGAAAGACCGCGTACCTCGGCGAAGAAACGCAGGTTCTCCAGAACGGTCAGGTCCTCATACATCGAGAAGCGTTGGGGCAGGTAGCCCAGCTGTGCCCGCGCAGAGTCCGTCTGCGACAGCATGTCCACCCCCACAATCTGGACGACTGTCTCGGTGTGGTTTTTTCCAGGAACAGGCTGCAGGGCTCCACACAGCAAACGCATGGTGGTCGTCTTTCCCGATCCATCCGGACCGATCAGCCCATATATCTCGCCCGGGTCAACCCGCAGGCTGATATCATCGACCGCCGTAGTGGTGCCGAATGATTTCGAAAGGTGAGCTACCAGGATGTGGGACATACCGCGAATCTCGCAGCCTTCACCTTCTATGGCACACCAAAAGTAACGTCGGCGGGCATGCCAGGTTTAAGCAGCCCACCCGGGTTTTGAACCGCTAGCTCAACGGCATAAACGGTGGTTTGCCGTCCCTCGGCAGTCTGCACATTGCGTGGCGTAAATTCTGCCTGGTCTGCAATGCGGGTCACCGCAGCGTCAAAGCTCTGGGTGGGGAATGAATCTACACTGACACTGGCATGATCGCCTAATTTCACTTCCCCGTAGCGATTTTCCGGGATGTAGACAGTGATGGTCAGGTCGTTCGGTTGCCCGATCGTAAGCGCAGTGGCTCCTGGCATCACCACTTCGCCCGGCTCGACATTACGCGCAAGGATCACGCCATCCGTCGGTGACGTGATGACCAGTTTTTGCAGCTGTAAGTTTATTAAATCCATCGCCGCTTGCGCCTGATCGATAGCCTTCTGCGCCTGAGTCACTTTCGACCCGGCTGCGGTAGCATTGGCTTGAGCCTGGGCTAAGTTATCCGCAGCGATTTTCACCGTGAGTGAGTCCTCCCCGGTCAGCAGGGAATTATATCGATCGATAGCAGTATCATAGCGGTCCTGGGCGGTAGCCAGGTGTGCCCGCGCATCCAAAATGTCAGTGGCTTCCTGGGTGGTCAGGAGCTCGTCATAAGCCTGTTGGGCGGCATCCAGCTCAGCCTTGGATGCATCGTATGCTTGTTGTGCCACATCCCGCAGTGAGCGGTTGTTTTGAGTTTGAGCGTGATCGAGCACATCCCGGGCGTCCAGGAAAGCGGTTTGAGCCTGTGCCAGGCGGGTTTCAGTGGCAGCCAGGTTGGTATAAGTACCGCTTGATATTAGTGAGCTAAAATTCGTTTTTGCGGTATCCAGAGCACTGCTGGCGGCACTCACCTCCTGTTGGGTTGCACTTATTTCTTCGCTATGGGTAAAATACCAGCCGGGCTGGTTGAACTCAGAAGGTTCAGCCTGGCCCCACGCCGCGAGGCGGGCAGGTTGGGTTTGCAGCCGTGAGTTTGCCAGGGTCAGGTCGTACTGCGTTTGGGCAGTCGTCACCCCTGCCTGGGCAGCTGCCTGGGCAGTATTCGCAGCCTCCAACCCGGCTTGGGCAGCCGCCAGGTTCGTTTGAGCCTGATCCTTCTGCGCTAAAAGCAAAGCATCATCGAGCTTAAATAGGGTATCTCCAGCCTTTACCCCATCACCTTCCTTAACCATCACCTCCACTACCTTCCCACTCACCTCGGGTGATATGGTCACCTCGGTAGTTTCAACGGTGCCAGAGCCGGTCAGTGCGCTGGATGCGGTCGAAGTATTTTGGGTGGTCACATACCAATAGACGACCACAATCACTGCTGCGATCAATAGGATGGCGATAATGATTCTTCCGACCTTCATAATGTCCTCCTGATTACACAACTTTAGTCCAGCCGCTTGCGAAACCGCAACGCTGCTAGCGACATGATGGCAACCCCAAAGATTGCCAGGGCGAGTAATTCCTCTTTGAACGCCGCTATCCCGGTGCCCTTGATCATTAAGGAGCGGATGATAACAAGATAGTACCTCAGTGGGAAAATATAGGATATCCACTGTAATATTTTTGGCATCGCCTGCAGAGGGAAAAAGAAACCTGCCAGGAAAATACTGGGCAACAAAAGCATCCAAACGGTCAGCATGGCTTCCTGCTGGGTGTTAGCAATCGTGGATGCAAACAGACCAATGCCCAGGCTGGAGAGTAAGAATAAAAATGACGCACCAAAGAGTAGCAGCAAGCTACCGTTAAGGGGCACCTTGAACCAATAATGTCCGATCGCTAACACCTCGAATGCATTAAAAAACGCCAGAAGAACATACGGCAATAACTTTCCCACCACCAGCTCCCAGGGTCGAATGGGGGTTACGATCAGCTGTTCGATGGTGCCGCGTTCACGCTCACGCACGATGGCACTGGCACTCAGGATCGAGGTGAGGGCAAACAGGATCATGCCGATTACGCCGGGGATCATGAAATACGCACTCACCAGGTCAGGGTTGTACCACACGGTGGTGCCAACCTGAACGGGTGCCTGGATGGCAGACGTCTGGCCGCGACTCGCTAAACGCTCTTCCAGGATTTGCGTGGAGTACGCCTGGCCGATTAACTTGGCAGATGAAAGCGCGGTGGAAGCAATCGTCGGGTCTGATCCATCCAGGACGATCATCACTTGTCCTGATTCTCCCGCCGTGATCTTATCCGAATAGTCTGGCGGGATGATCAATCCTGCCCGCGCCTTTCCGGTATCAATCAGGTTACCTAGCTCTTCTTCCGAATTTGCTTCATAGGTTATAGTGAAGTAATCTGCCGCGCGGTATGCATCCAGCAGGGCGCGTGCTTGCGGACCGCGGTCCTGGTCGTAAACCGCCAGCGGGACGTTACGCACATCATTGGTAGCTGCATAACCCATCAGGAACAGCTGCATGATGGGGATGATCAGCACCAGGATGAGGGTGCGCTTGTCACGCCGTATTTGGATGAATTCTTTACGTATGAGCGAACGAAGACGGGTGTTGAACATGGTCATCCTATCGATGTTTCAAACATCCTAACCTGGTTGGTCGATTGCCAGGATGCCGTGCAAATAAATATCAACAAAATACTGCATGGCATCCTGCCGAAATTCAGCGGGAGCAGCTGGTGCTATGGCTATTTCGGTCAGGTAATACCCGAAGAACAGTCCCAAAAATGTTCGCACCACCATAGGCGAGGGTATGGAGCGCATCTGCTCAGGATATGATTCAACCAGCTGTTGTTGGATCTGGATCCCTTGGGGAAAAAGGTAAGTAAAGAGCTGCCTGGCATGGACACTCTTGAACTCCACCATCTCGATGAACATCAGGTTCATGAAATCAGGACGACCTTCAACAACCTCAGCCATCCGCCTGATGGCATCCCTCACCATCTGCTCCAGGTTCGCTCCTTGAGCTGAGGCAATCAGGGGTAAGACCTGGTGATAGGGATGGAAAGTCAAAAATACCGCCTCGAAGACCTTCTCTTTACTCGAGAAGTGGTTGTAAAGACCCCCCAGAGCAATGTGGGCAGCCCGGGCAATCTGTCGCATGGAGGTGCCATGGTAACCCTGCTCGATGAACAGGTCATGTGCAGCTTGCAGAATATGGGTGCGGGTATGTTCCCGGCGATCTACAGCAGCGACGGTCATGTCGAAATCCATGCCTTAAAGAATGAACGTTCGTTCAGATTTTATACCGATTTTTAAAGCTGTCAAGCATTTAAATAAAAATCCCACAAGGATATCCTTGTGGGATTGGATGCGGAAATCTCCAACTTACTTTTGCTTACTTTTTTCGTCCATCCCAAGCGTCGCCACCGATCGTAAAAGACCAAATAGAAGCAGTGACAATCGTAAGCCTTCGCCGGCATCGATCTCAGGGTATTCACCCTTCTTCTTTGTCTGTTGGACCAGTAAATAGGCTGCCGCAAGCCCGGTGACGGCGCCAATGGCTGCCCCAATGCCTAATACCTTCGTTGTCCAGGTTGAATCTGCTATCCCTTCCTGGTCTTGCTCAACAATCAAATTGTCCTGTTTGTCCATAAATGCTCCCTTTCTTACTGCTGGTTGGCTTCAATAATAATAATGATGATCAACTATGAGCTCATTTAGTTCTTCGTTTACTCCTGCGCCGGGTTACAGCCCAGGCGCTGCGCAGGCGTAAGAAGGGTTCGACTGCCTGGTCGGTGACGCGACCGACTACGGTCTCAGCCTGGATAAAGTACGAGCGAGCCATCTTGGAATAGCCGGGCAGTATACCCAATAACCGGGTGATTCCAAACAGCAATCCAACCACAACTATAAATAAGATCAGCGCGATGAGTAGGGATGGAATGATCATCCAGATGATGGAGACAGACGCCCACCGGTTCAGGTTTTCCAACGAATGAGTAGCAACAATGATGATGGCAGCAACTACAATCAGCACCAACACGATCCCGATGATGAAGGGCAAAATAATCTGTTGGAAGGTTTCACGCCGGTGTTCAGCGTGTACTAATGGGTTGCGTTCGGGGATCAGATCCATGCTCTCGATGCCTACCTCACCTTATTGTAGCATAATTTGACTGCGTTTACCCCTGGCTGCGTTGCCTCCGCACCTCAAAAAGGAGGATGCTCGCCGCGACCGCGGCATTGAGTGACTCGCTGCCACCCGGCATGGGGATGTGCACCTTGGTCCCTGCCAGGGAGAGCGACTGTTCACCTGCCCCGGCAGCTTCTCCGCCGACGATAAGGGCAAGCGGAGAACGAAAATCAGCCTGGGTGTAAGACGTGCCACCGGCAGAATCAGCCAGGAATACGCCTAGGTTGGACCCCCACCTGGACAGAGTTTGATGGAGTTCAGACCATCCCTGGTGCAGAATGGGAAGACGAAAATGCGCCCCCATACCAGATCGCACCACCTTGGGAGACCAAGCATCGGCGCAACCAGGAGTGAGCATAACTGCCTGTACGCCAACGGCAGCCGCGCTGCGCAGGATGGTTCCCAGGTTGCCAGGGTCGCGCATCCCATCCAGGATGAGCAGGAAGTTGGGCGAGGGTGGAATCGCCAGCGGCTTTATCGGTAGCACAGCGAGGATTCCCTGAGGCGTCTCCGTATCGCTGATCGCTTTCATCACCCCACTGCTCACCTGCTCGGTAGAGATGCCCTTGGCGGAGAAGCCCTCCACCACCGCTTGACCGCGCGGGTCCAGCTGATCGGTGTAAAGCACAAGCCGCGCCTCCCAGCCTGACTGCAATGCCTCCTCCGCCAGGCGTACTCCTTCGATGACAAACGCTCCCTGCGCCTTGCGTTCCTTCGCCTGGGTTAACAGCTTGCGTACAGATTGGACCTTGGGGTTATGGTTTGAGGTGATCATCCCGCTCCAATTCATCGACAAATGCCTGCCAGGTGTCTCGGTCGTAAAGCACCATCCGGATGAGCCGCAGGTTGGTCGTGGGGTTCTCAGCCAGGTAACCCACAATGGCAGAGAGCATCACCTTGGCAGCCAGGGGAATAGGGAAGCGGTAGATGCCGGTGGAAATGGCTGGGAAGGCGATTGAAGTGAGGTTAAGTCGCTCTGCCAGTTTCAGCGATCCATGGATGGCAGCAGCAAGTTTGTCTGCTTCATCACCCTCGCCCCACATCGGACCCACCGCATGGATGACATAGCGGCAGGACAGGCTGCCTGCGCTGGTATGGGCAGGCTCGCCGTGGGTGACTAACCCATGCTCGCTCACCCATTGGCTGCTCTCCCGCTGGATCTCCGCACCACCGCGGCGAACGATAGCACCCGCCACACCTGACCCATGTTCCAGGTAACGGTTGGCAGCATTGACGATCGCATCGGTTGTTTCAGCGGTGATATCCCCCTGAGCAATCTCCAGCCGCTGCCCGTTGGGGAAGCTATGCGTTCTAACGCTGTCGTCCATCTTTTCTCTCCCTTGATTGCTCCCATTTTACCCCAGGGAATATCAAAATAAAAATAGTGTAATTTCAGTTATATTCACTCCTATATAGTAACCTTCATGAGAAAGCTCAGGCAATTATTTTTTTCGTCATTGTGAAAACTCAGACAAATTTTGAACTTCGCGTCATTGCGCCTGCCCCTGTCGATTTTCAGGGGAGGAGCAGGTGCGCTTCCTGCGACGTGGCAATCTGCCTTTTCCTGGTTTGCTCATCAAATTTTCCTTCATATCAGAGAAAACAGGTTTCTACGGCCCGTCTTCCCTGCAGGCACCTTTCCTCCGCCTTGTTTCCCCCTACCCAAAATATTAGAAACAGGGGTTGGGTGAGTAATAACAAAGAACCCGTTTTCAAGTAGAAAACGGGTTCCGGGGAGTTTTGTGTGGAGAAAGTGCGAGGGTTATCCGGCTTTCGCCTGGGCAGCAACCGCAGCGAATGCTTGCGGGTCGCGCACTGCCAGGTCAGCCAGCATCTTGCGGTTTATGGCGATCTTGGATACCTTCATGCCGTGGATCAGGCGGCTGTAGGACAAACCGTTGAGCCGTGCAGCGGCGTTGATTCGAGCGATCCAAAGGTGGCGCAAATCGCGTTTGCGTTGGCGCCGATCACGAAAAGAATACCATAATGACTTCAACATGGCCTCATTGGCACGCCTGTATAGACGGTGGCGTGTGCCAAATTGACCTGACATCATTTTTAGTACTTTCTTATGGTGATAGTGACGATACGGACCAGTTTTTACACGAGCCATTATTTTCTCTCCTGCGAACCCCTGGGCGCCGGTAGCTTCAGGCTACCAGTTTTGTGCACCCAACGGCCGCACATAAAAGGTGGATAGGATGGGTTGAGACGTCCCGATGGAGTGTCTCTACCCTGCCTTCTTCAGGTAGGGTGCCAGGCGATGGACGCGCTGGATAATGCCGCGCCCTTTGACCGGGACCATTTCCGAGAATAGCATCTTGACGCGCTTGGGGGTGCGACGGCGGAGGTGGCTTTTACCACCCTTGGTGCGCACTACCACGCCCGTCCCGGTGACACGGAAACGTTTCGAGGTCGCCTTGTGGGTCTTGAGTTTGTATTTTTTGGTTGTTTGCTTGCGAGGCACAGGCTTAACTCCTTCTCACACAAAACCCCGTCAGGGGTGCATCGACAACAGCCTTAGAGGCTGTTGCCAGCGCCCGCGGGGAAATTTTATGAACTTTAGTTTATTGCTTCTTCTTCAACGTCTTGGCAGGTGCCAAAACCATCACCACACTGCGACCCTCCATCATAGGGGCTTGTTCGATGGTGGATAGGTCCGCCAGCTCTTCGGCGACTTTCTTCAGGTCATTCAGCGCCAGGTCAACGTAGTCAATCTCACGGCCGCGAAAGCGGATGCGCACCCTCACCTTGTTACCATCCGTCAACCAACCGCGGGCATCACGGATCTTGAAGCCCTGGTGATAGATGTTGGTCTTGGGCCGGAAGCGGATCTCTTTGACTTCAATCTTGGTCTGCGCTTTGCGGGCATCGCGTTCTTTCTTGGTCTTTTCGTAGAGAAATTTCCCGAAATCCATGATCCTGCATACGGGTGGGTCTGAATTGGGAGCTACCTCTACCAAGTCCAGATCGGCTTCATTTGCCAGGCGGATGGCCTCCTGGATGGAGACCACGCCCACGTTCTCATTATTGGCGCCGATCAAACGGACTTCTTTGACTCGAATAGCCTCGTTGATTCTGTATTGGGTCGCGCTGATATCTTACTCCTTTCAAGACGTACAATTAATACGGCTAGATGCCGCAGTATGGCATCTAGCGTGTCCGATAATACCATAGTTTACACCTTATCGTCAACGTATTGGGGGAAAACTCGTACTTGGGTATTAGGAATGCGATAATCAGGGAAGCAGGCAATTAGAGCACTTGGTAAATAGGGTATCAGTAACTACTCACCCATTTGGTAAATATTCAAAACAACTCGAGTAACGCACAGCCCATACATAATTTCTCCTCCCCCAAAAACATGTTTTTTGTTTTCGTTGCCTAGCGAACTGTTTTTGTGAGCGTGGTGGGGAGGTCTGGTCCCCCCTGATTCTGGGGGGAGAGGAGGGGGTGCTCCGTTTTTTATATCTTAGGACAGGAGATATCTTATCAAATTTTGATTGTGTGATGTTAATTTTCAGTCAGTGAGTAATTACGGGTATCAGGCGCGCAGGGAAAAAGATGATTGGGGCAGCCTGGTCCAAGGTAATTTCGAGCCAACATCACGACCCTGTAGTATACCTATCGTCTCGCCAGTATCGAAGTACACTTCTACTCCGCCAATTTGCTTACAAAACTTGTGCCATCCCAACAGTCAGTTTTTATCTTTGAACCACCCGCTAGCTCATCGCCGTCCATTTTTCTATTGCCTTTTACTGCTATAAATCTCAAAAATGCAACAGACAAAGACGATCAACACACCCAGCTGGCTTAAGTCTTTACCGATGGTGAATGAAGCCGGATGATAATAAAACTCGACCCGGTGTTGACCTTCCGGAAGATATACAGCCCGAAAGGCATAATCTGCATTTAATACCGGCGTCTCCTTACCATCGATTTTCGCTTTCCAGTCCTTCGTGTAAAGGTCGCTCATCACCAGGAATCCGGCAGCAGCGGAATTAACATTAATCACTGCCCGATCCATTGAATAATCGGCAAAATCTACCTGCGCCGGGTCCCCGCCGGTCTGCATACCATCAACCGCAGGGATGTCTGCTGGGAGTTGGTTGAATAACACCTTTCGTTTAAGGATTTCCGGGGATGAAATTATCGTCTGAAGCAGTTTTTTTCTGTCTTCAATGATTTGGTACTCATACACCATCGTTGCCCGGGGATAAGCATTCTCATTCCGATAAACCTTATATGCTGGTTGATCGATTACGAGCTGATAGCCATTTTTTTGGATCGCTACCGGCGAAATCACGTACCGGATATTCAGCCAATCCACCAGGGGATAATCAGCCGACCACACCTGGCGATGACTGGCCTTATCACCCCCTTGCGCCTGGTACAGGTCAAATTCTGATTGGAAAATTGGATAATCATAGCCTTCAACCTGGGCGATTTTATATGCGGCACCGGCATTCGGTGGAAATAGCGCTAAATCTGTCGTCATCGTTCTGAAGGGTTGGCTTTCCTGCTGAGCCAGGGAAGCGATTGGAATTTCCGGATAAACCAGGCTTTTTTCGACGGCAGGGTTGTACTGCCAGCTCAAAACAACCAGCTCGATCAGGGTGAAGGTGATGATAGCGTATCCAAACCATTGACGGTTAATCAGTCTGCGCCAGAATAATAAACACAAAATCAAAAAAATAACAGCTGCGGCTAAAGAGATCATGATTTCGCGGCTGATTGATATTGAATACCTGGTAAACGAGATGTTCGATAAATGCTTGCATCGTTGAATTTTGAAAATTAACGCGGGAGAAAAATAAATTGACGCAGTAAACGCCGCCGATTAGTGCCAGTGTGATGAGCACAGGCAGCAGAGACAAGATTTTATTACCTGCCCCCGGCTGTTTCTCTTGTTCAGCATTCAGCCAATCATCCAGACCAATCCCGGCGACAATTGCCATAAGCAGCGGGATGATCATTTTTAAACGGCTATTTAACAAGAGGCTGAATGGAGGGATATGATTGACCAGCTCAAAACCGGGTAGTCGCCATGCTACCGCCAGAAAGAATAAACTGATCCCAATCAAGATAGTCGCTTGTGAACGCCGCCGGTTGTTAAACACCACAGATAACGCGAATGCCAGAGGGATCAGCCCAAAATAGACTGTTTGCTCGTTATAGTTTTGGTAGTTCGGAAATGGCCATAAATAATTATGGGAAACCGGAGAGCCAAAGAAATTAGGAATCAAAAATGTGACCAGAGTCGATAAGTTATACAGCCAGTCTTTCGAGAATAAAATATTCGCTCCCCCCATCGACCTGCCGCCTTCTGTCAATGTGGCACTTTGAAACAAAAAATCGGTAAATGGCATCCATTGGATTGCACCAATTAACAATCCGATGAAAATTCCTCCCAAAACTGCCCCCAGCCAAAATAAACCTTGCTTAAGCCCTGGTTTTTTTACGATCAGCCGGAACAAAAAATACAACCCAAAGGCAAAGCAAATATTAAAAGTGGTTTCAGGATGACCGCCAAGGATAGATAAGCCAACCGCCACTCCCAGTGCTCCACTCCATGGGATCAAACGCCGGCCGTTTACGATTTTCTCTCCTGCCAGAAGCATGAGTGGGAAGCTTGCCAACGAGTTGACGATGGGATATCCCAGCCAGACAATCACCGGACCTGAAAGCATTACCGTGATGGCTGCAAAAAGGCTGGCAGTCCTCCTGAGATTGATTTCACGGCAAAAATAGAAAGTACTGATTCCAAGCAGCAGTAAGTTAAAATAAGCGCTCAGTGCAGCCATCGCTTCAGGTCTGAACCAATACAATAATAAATTCGGTGGATAAAACAAAGCCGATTGTGCATTGGCCACCAACGGCTGGCCGGTTAATTCATATGGATTCCACAGTGGGAAACTGCCCGGTTTCCCGGGCATTGTCATACGCCAGTTTATGCCACGGGTAAAATTGAAGCACGATGTCGCTCAATAATCCATTCGTCAACTTAGGGTTGTCAACAGACCCCTGCCAGGCGGCATAGCCAGACAACAAATCAACGGGTAATAAAGTCCGGCCAGGAATAAGCGCCCCACCAATAATTAATAGGGGCACGAGCAAAATAACCAATAATGGAATTAAATCCGCTTTCAGACCCTTAAGCAGCATCCCTGATCCTGAGCTGTATCCATGTTAATGAGAAAGTTGGATTAGTATAATTCAACATAGGATGGAATGCGAGTATCAGCGGGCACGTTGGTGTGACTGCTCTGCTGTTAGCTGCCCATGGTCAATTGAGTATTAGGTAGCTCTCATAATATTAATAAAGTAGAGACGTTCCAGAGGAGAACGTCTCTACTATTGTTGGTCACCTTCCACTCCCACGTCACCGCCAAAGGCGATGGTCCCAGTAGCGTACGTGAAAGAATGGGGTGAAACTCACTTTCGATATCGATAGTTTAGTCCTCGACTGTCCTCGAAACAGTCTGTTAAAGATTAAAATACAGGCGAATGAGACGGCTAATTATTCACCTTTCAAAGATGCAAGGTTTTTCCGTACCTAACCCCCACCTGCTGGCATGAGATCCCTGATTAGTAACCTTAAAATATTCAAAATCCCCCTCAAAACCCTTGACAATTAGAACATTTGTGCTATAATTAGACTGCCTTCCTATGGTTTGTTAGAATGAAAGCAGTCGTATACCGGTTGATCTTTACCGGTAGAAGTGCGTCTTTCTCCCACATCGGGGTTTTAACTGATGTCATACGACAATCACTCACCCATTTAGTGAATGTTCAAATTAATTCGACTATCGCACAGTCCTTACCTTAGTACTCCTCCCCCAAAAACATATGTTTTTGGGGGAGGCGGGAGGGGGTTGTATGATTAATCAGTTCATCGAACTCACAAATTCTCGTCTTTTATTATATTGGCTAATTATTTCTGATCCTGTATTGAGAAATTACATAAACTCGTGGACTTTCAACGG
The DNA here is from genome assembly GCA_963726315.1 of uncultured Chloroflexia bacterium. GTDB lineage: Bacteria > Chloroflexota > Anaerolineae > Anaerolineales > UBA4823 > FEB-25. The sequence goes on from CAVSBZ010000001.1 coordinate 632,202, forward strand.
TTTCAGACTTCGTTCCTCGTCGTTTTTTATATAACGAATGCTCTCTAAAATATCCTCTCCTTCAGATATAACTGCTTTATTAACTCCACCAAAATTGAAGCCTTTTTTCATTGCAGCTTTATCTTGAAGTCAGCATCTGCGTTCCATAGAAAGATTAATTGAATGGAATTATTTTTTTGAGGTTCAATTCTTACCCCCCGCTGTTCAATTTATCTGAATCTTATCCTTCGCTCAGGTATAAAATTCAGGGGCGAGCCAGTCCGGCGCTTCCTATATCCGGGTCACGACTCGCCCCTCCATCGATCTTATAATTCGCTCGACCGGTGCTCTATTCGCTCGCTCACGCTGCGGATAAACTCGTCCACGGGCATCCCGTCCTGGCGCGTGCCATCTCGGCGGCGCAGGGAGACCGTGCCTTCTGCCATCTCACGGTCACCCACCACCAGCATGTACGGCACCTTGAAGAGCTGTGCCTGGCGTATCTTGGAGTTCATGCGCTCGTTGCTCAGGTCAGCTTCGGCCCGGATGCCCTTTTCTTTCATCTGGCTCACCAGGCGCTGGGCGTAGTCATTATGAGAATCGGTGATGGGCACAACCCGCACCTGGTCTGGGGACAGCCACACCGGGAAGTTGCCGCCGTAATGCTCGAGCAGGAACCCAATCATGCGCTCGTGCGTGCTCAGCGGTGCGCGGTGGATGCACAATGGCGTCTCCTCCTGCCCGTCGCGGTTGATGAAGGTCAGGTTGAAGCGCCCGGGCTGGGCAAAATCCACCTGGTTTGTGGCAAGGGTGAACTCCTTGCCGATGACCGACCAGATCTGCACATCGATCTTGGGTCCATAGAAAGCGGCTTCGTCCGGCACCTCTTCATAGGGCACCTTGCCGTTATCCATGGCGCGACGGACCATCTCTTCCGTCTTCAGCCACAGGCGCTCGTTATCGACATACTTCAAGCCCAGGCCTTTCTTATGGTGCGTGCTCAGTCGCATGATGTACTTGTCGATCCCAAAGATCTTGAAATACTGATGATACAGCGCGATCACGCCCATGAACTCCTGCTCGAACTGGTCTTCAGAGCAGTACATGTGGGCATCGTTCATCTGCATCGAGCGCACCCGCATCAGACCAAACAGCTCACCGCTTTTCTCGTAGCGGTAGCACGAACCGTATTCCGCCAGCCTGACGGGCATATCGCGGTAGGAGTGCGGCTTCGCGCCGAAGATCTTGTGGTGCATTGGGCAGTTCATCGGCTTCACATAGTACTTGACCCCTTCCAGCTCCATCGCCGGGTACATGCTATCTGCGTAATAAGGCAGGTGACCAGAGTGTTTGAACAGGTCCTCTTTAGCCAGGTGAGGGGTGCGCACGCGCAGGTAACCAGCTTTATCTTCCATCTCCTTGGCGAGCTTTTCCAGCTCATCGATGATAATACCGCCCCGCGGCAGCCACAACGGCAACCCGGGTCCCACTTCCTCATCAAAGGTGAAGATTTCGAGCTCTTTACCCAGCTTGCGGTGGTCGCGCTTCTTGGCTTCCTCGAGCTGCCACAGGTATTCCTCCAGCTCTTTGGCCGTCTTCCAGGCTGTACCGTAAATTCGCTGCAGCATGGGGTTATGCTCATCACCGCGCCAGTACGCCCCGGAAGAGCTGAGCAGCTTGACCGCGGATGGATTGATCTGCCCGGTGTTATCCACGTGAGGGCCGCGGCACAGGTCGGTGAACGTGTCGGAGGTGTAAATGGATATTTCCGGCTTCTCGTCGAGCGGGTTGCCATACTCGTCGAAACCGCCCTGCTCCAACCCTGCAATCAGCTCCAGTTTGTAGGGCTGGTCTTTGAAGATCAGGCGCGCTTCGTCAGCCGAGACCACCTGGCGGACGAACTTGTGGTGCCCGGCGATGATTTGTCGCATGCGCTTCTCGATCTTCTCCAGGTCTTCCGGAGTGAGCGGGCGCGGCAGGTCGAAGTCATAGTAAAAGCCATTCTCGATCGGCGGACCGATGGTGTACTTGGCCTCCGGGAAGAGCTCGATTACTGCTTCGGCCATGACGTGCGCAGCCGAGTGGCGGATGCGGTAAAGCTCCAATTCTTCGTACTGTTCTTTGTGTGTTTGTGCCATTTCTGCCTCCATATTGTATTGTCATTGCGGTATCCGCCCTTTTTTTAGGTGGAAGGGGCGAACTTCCCCGAAGCAATCTTCCTAAAATATAACCACGATGTAACTATTGAAAATTGATCAAACACTTAATTTCTAATAAGCAATACTTACGATCAACTGTCATCCTGATGAGTTATCTTTTACTAAATCAATCTATTTGGTGTTCATCCCAGACCGCTTCGTCATACAGATCACTCTCGCTGTGACTAGATATATAAACAAAAACTCCCGCCCGACTGGGGCGAGAGAAGTCTCACGCGGTTCCACCCAGATTTATGCCAGTAACCTGACACATCTCTTTAGACCAATAACGGGGTCAGCCGTTCACCCTATTAGGTTTACACCATTCGGGGTCACGCTCACGGGTGGTTTTCGCTGGTATATTTCCGAAGGAGACTTTCAGCCATTGATCTCCTATCTCTACCAGATGCCTGCCAGCTACTCGTCCCGGTCAACGCGGCAATTTAATTGCGCGAATTATACTACGCTTTCTCCGTATATCAAGAGGCAGGAGGGTATACCGGTTGATGGCAACGACGGACTGGCTTTGTCCTACACGTCTCCTGCAATATAAGCAGCAAGAGGCGATCGGGGTTGGTTAACAACGGAATGCCACCAGCGTACCATCTCGGATGGGGATAAGTGTTGAAACCCATGCGGGGTCGGTGGTTAATACCCTTGTCAGCTCGCGAACGCCCTCAGTGGTGGGGTCGTTATCCTGACCATCGAACACCTGCCCGTGCCAAAGCAGGTTATCCACGATCAGCACGCCGCCGGGTCTCAGCTTGGCGCGGATCATGGGCACCGATTCGGGGTAACACTCCTTATTGATGTCGTTAAAGATCATGTCGAAGGGACCGGGTGTCTGAGACAATGTCTCGATGTCTTCTGCCACATGGTATTCCAGAAAGCTGGTATAACCCAGGCGCTCGAGATGTTGGCGGGCATCATTGGATAGATTTTGATCCCATACCACGTGATGAACCTTGCCGCCACCATTCTCTACCACAGCGCGCGCAAACCAGGCAGTGGAATATCCGTAGCCTGAGCCCATTTCAAACACTGAGTGCGCACCGATCATGCGGGCAATTTGGTAGCACAGATAGCCGCATACGGGACCAATAATGGGAAAGTTGGTCTGCTCGGCGTAAGCTTCCATGGCTTTCATCTCCTCGGGTCGTTCGGGTACCAGGGAGCTTAAATAATCATTGATGCGATAATAATCTTGTAAATCGGTCATTTTTCCCTCTATTGTAGACTAAAACTGTCTAATTATAATCTAGTTTGGCTATTATGATATATATAATGATTGACGCCCTGCATGACCCCCTTCCCAAACATGGCGTCCCATGTTAAACTTCATCCGCTTCACACTATCCCGGCGCTCTCGCACGAGGGCGTCTTTTTGTGTAGGATACAAGTATGTATATTGTTCTCACCGGCTCTGTGGCGTTTGACTATCTCATGACCTTCCCGGGCTACTTTAAGGATCACATCCTGCCCGATAAATTGGATTCGATCAGCCTGTCATTTTTAGTGGACTCATTCCGAAAGCGGCGGGGAGGCATCGCACCCAATATTGCCTATACACTGGCGCTTCTGGGAGAGCACGCCCACATCATGGCGACCGTGGGTGAGGATTTCGTAGAATACCGCCTCTGGCTGGAAAGCAAAGGTGTGGATACCTCGAGGACGATCGTCATCCCCGGATCCGTCACCGCTTGCTTCTTTTGCAATACCGACCGCTCGAATAACCAGATTGCCAGCTTCTACCCAGGCGCCATGGGATGTTCCACCGAGTTATCCTTCAAAGGGTGGGTAGGGGAGCGACCAGACCTGGTGGTCATCTCGCCCAGCGACCCTGAAGCGATGAAACAGCACGTGGTCGAATGCCACGAGCTGGGCATTCCATACCTGTATGACCCCAGCCAGCAGATTGTGAGATTGACCGGTGAAGAGCTCCGGACAGGTATCGAAGGGGCGCTGGCATTGTTCGTCAACGATTATGAATTCGGACTGGCTCAAAAAATGACCGGCATGAATGCCCAGGATATGCTCAAATACCTTCAATTCATGGTGGTCACTCGCGGCAGCCATGGATCGACTGTGTATTCAAGAGATAAGCAATTTACCATCCCAGTGGTGCCGCCAGAACATATAGCCGACCCCACCGGTGTGGGTGATGCCTACCGCGGAGGGTTTCTTACCGGGTACAGCCACGGTCTGGATTTGGAAATCTGCGGGCAGATGGGAACATTGGCAGCCACGTATTGCCTCGAACGGGAGGGCACGCAAGGGCATGCGTACACCCCGGCTGAGTTCGTCACCCGCTTCCGGCAGCACTTCAACGACGTGGGGCAGCTGGACCGGTTATTGGAATACTAAAGATGCGATCATCCTGAACATGGAAATGGGAGAGAGAGATGGAAAACTACGATATTAAGGAACCGAAATTAGCCGAAGGTGGACGCAGGCGGATCGATTGGGCAGAACGTGAGATGCCCGTGCTGCGCCTGATCCGCGAGCGGTTTGCCAAAGAACGCCCATTACAGGGTGTGCGTATGTCAGCCTGCCTGCATGTAACCTCAGAGACAGCTAACCTGGCACAGACCCTCCACCTGGGAGGGGCTGACCTGGTGATCACTGCTTCAAATCCGCTTTCCACCCAGGATGATGTGGCAGCAGCGCTGGTCAATTTATACGAGATCCCGACCTATGCGATCAAAGGCGAGGATAACGTAACCTATTACAAGCACATCAAAGCGGCACTTGACCATTCTCCCCACGTTACTATGGATGACGGTGCCGACCTGGTGAGCACGATGCACAAGGAACGGCGTGACCTGCTGGCGAACGTGATGGGCGGCACGGAAGAAACCACCACGGGCGTAATCCGGCTGCGGGCGATGGCAGCGGATGGGGCGTTGAAATTCCCGGTGATTGCGGTGAATGATGCCCAGACCAAGCATTTCTTTGATAACCGCTACGGCACTGGTCAATCCACGATCGACGGTATCGTCCGGGCGACCAACGTGCTGCTGGCAGGTAAGGTGTTCGTGATTGCAGGATACGGCTGGTGCGGACGAGGCCTGGCGATGCGAGCACGCGGCATGGGTGCCAACGTTGTGATCACTGAGGTGGAACCGCTGCCGGCATTGGAGGCCGTAATGGACGGCTTCAGGGTGCTTGAGATGAGCGAAGCGGCCAGGATTGGCGATATATTCGTCACCGTGACTGGCGACCTGAACGTGCTCGATAAACACCACTTCGAATTGATGAAAGACGGCGCGATCATCGCAAACTCGGGTCATTTTAATGTCGAGATCAACATCCCAGAGCTGGAAAAAATGAGCAAGGGTAAAACGCTCGTACGCCAATTTGTGGAGCAGTACCTACTCGAGGATGGTCGACGGATTAACCTGCTGGGCGAAGGCCGCCTGATCAACCTGGCCGCAGCAGAAGGTCACCCGTCAGCCGTGATGGATATGTCGTTTGCCAACCAGGCCTTGAGCGTGGAATACTTGGTAAAAAATGCTGATAAGCTGGAGGACCGGGTTTATAGCGTGCCAGACGAAATCGACCGCGAGATTGCCCGCCTGAAGCTGGACGCAATGGGCGTACATATCGATAAACTGACCATTGAGCAGGAAAAGTACCTGAATTCTTGGGAAGAAGGCACTTAACCATACTCACAGAGCAGGTAATGTGACGATGATGCCTATGCAAGGCACCGCGATGAAAATCGAACCGCTAATATTGACCGGGAGGTATATGCGCCTCGAGCCAATCACTGCGGCACACATCCCCGACCTGGCAAAAGTGGGGCTGGAAGAGGAAATCTGGCGCTATATGCGCTATGGAAAGGTGGAAAGCATTGAGCAGCTATCGGCGTGGGTGGGTGAGCTGCTTGAGCTTCAAGCACAGGGGACTGACCTGCCATTTGTGGTCATCCACCTCGAGTCAAAGGCTGCTATTGGTTGTACTCGCTATCTGAATATCGACACGACGGACCGGTCATTGGAGATCGGCGGGACATGGTATGGGTTGGACTACCAGGGGACGATGGTTAACACGGAATGCAAGTATTTACTGATGAAACACGCCTTCGAGGTGTTGGGGTGCGTCAGGGTGTGGTTTAAAACCGATCGCCGGAACTTGCATTCACAGCGAGCCTTGGAACGATTGGGGGTGGTCAAGGAGGGTGTGCTGCGTAACCACATGATCCTGCCGGATGGATATATCAGAGATTCGGTAGTGTACAGTGTTTTGCCGAATGAGTGGCCTGAAGTGAAAATGATGCTGGAAGCCAGGATGGAAGAACACCATTCTCAAACTTGAAGTTCCCTTGCATCCCGCAGTGACAGAAAGTTTTAGGATTTCTCCCATGCCTTCTATGAAGGTAAGCTGTGCTCGCTTGGCAAAATCATGCGCTACGTGCTACAATGAAAAATACTACCATTCGTCGAACTAATTGGTGGAATCCCACCATAGAATTTAAATAAAGAGAAATAGGAAATATGAGCGATAAAAAATTACGCATCGTCCCATTGGGCGGGCTGGGGGAAGTTGGCAAGAACATGATGGCGGTTGAATATGGCGAGGATATCCTGGTCATTGATGCCGGACTGATGTTCCCTGAAAATGACATGCTGGGGATCGACTATATCATCCCCGATTTTCAATACCTGCTGGACAAACGCCAAAAGGTGCGCGGCATTATTGTCACCCACGGACATGAAGACCATACGGGTGCGATCCACCACCTGCTGGAACAGATCAATGCACCGATATACGCCACTCCGCTGACACGCGGCCTGGTGGAGATCAAGCTGTCGCGAGGCGGTCTGCTCAGCCAGGTGAAATTGAATACGGTAAAAGCCGGTGAGATGGCTCAGATAGGCCCCTTCAAGGTCGAATTCTTCCACGTATGTCATTCCATCCCCGATGGGGTTGGGCTGGGGATCGACACTCCTGCGGGGCTGATCATCCACTCGGGCGACTTCAAATTTGACCACACCCCGGTGGACAGCTGGCCAACAGATTTTGCCAAACTGGGGGAGTTCTCGGGTCGGGGAGTGCTGGCGCTGATGGCAGACTCAACCAATGCCGATAAGCGCGGCTGGACTCCGTCTGAGCGGGTGATTGAGCCGGCATTGGACCATGTATTCAGGACGGCAGCCGGTCGGATCATTGTAGCCACCTTCGCTTCGGTTATCTCGCGTATGCAGCAAGTGGCGAACATCGCCATCAACCACGGGCGAAGAATGGCATTCGTGGGCACGAGCATGAACGAGAATATGAAGATCTCACGCAAGTTGGGCTATCTTGATATCCCTGATAGTCTGATGGTGAGCGTCGAGCAGGCTATGAAAATGAAGCCGAATGAGATCGTACTGATGTGTACAGGCTCGCAAGGCGAACCCTCATCGATTTTGGGAAGGCTTTCAACCGGCACGAACCGGCAGTTTGACCTTCAGGCAGGCGATACGATCGTGCTTTCGTCACACCCCATCCCGGGGAACGAGGAAAGCGTGCATAAAGCCATCAACCGCCTGTTCAGGCGGGGAGCGAATGTCATCTATGATGCCATTGCGCCCGTTCACGTTTCAGGGCATGCCAGCCAGGAAGAAGAGAAGTTACTAATCAACCTGGTCAAGCCCAAGAATTTCATTCCAATCCACGGCGAGCTGCGCCACCTGCACCAACATGCTGACCTGGCGCGCGAGCTGGGCCTCGCCGATGACCACGTGGCGACAATTGAGAATGGACATTCGATCGAATTCGATGACGGCGTGATGAAGCTTGGCGAGAGGGTGCCCGGTGGATATGTTTTCGTTGATGGGGCTGGCGTGGGTGATATTGGTCCGAGTGTCGTGCGCGAACGTGAAGCACTGGCTCGCGATGGGATCGTGCTGGTGAATCTGGCTATCGATCGGAGCACCTTCCAGCTGCGGGAAGACCCGGAGATCATCACACGCGGTTTTATCGTTATCCGCAATGCCGACGAGCTGATGGCGGGGATGACTAAGCTAATTCGAGATACGGTTCGAAAAGGGAACGGTGACCTGAAGGAAGATTTGAGAACCAGCTTGATAAGCTACATTTATAACGAGACCAAACGCCGCCCGATGATCTTCATTACCACCAGTCGAGATTAAACAAAGACTGCCTGTCTTATGGCAGGTCAAGCTGAGGGGAGAAATGTAACGACAATCAGGATTCCCGCAAGGATGATCAAAATAATCGAGATTATCCAGGCGAGGATATTGAAAAGCCGTCCGTTCTTAAATTTACCCATTAAACGCTTATCGTTGATCAGCACCAGCATGGTAATCAGGATGACCGGCAAAAGCACGCCATTGAACGTCTGGCTAATCAACATTGCCTGGATAAGCGACTGGATGGGGAGCAGAATAATGGCAGCTCCTAAAATGATCAAGGTGGTATAAATACCGAAGAAGATGGGGGCATCTTTTAAGTCGCGACCAACGCTGTTCTCCCAGCCAAAAGCCTCGCATACCGTGTAGGAAGTGGAGAGCGGAAGAATCGCAGCGGAGAACAATGAAGCGTTCAACAGTCCCAAAGCGAACAAGGTGGAAGCGTATTTCCCGGCCAACGGGCCAAGCGCCAGAGCAGCATCTTTAGCTGATTCTATATTTAACCCGTGTTTATATATCGTGCTGGCACAAGCAATCGTGATAAATGTGGCTACGATGACGGCAAAAAAAGATCCCACGATCACATCCACCCGCTCGTAGGCGTAATCCTTGATTTGAAGACCTTTATCCACGATCGAGGACTGTTGATAGAACTGCATCCAGGGGGCGATGGTGGTACCAATAATCGTCACAAAGATGGTCACATAACCCACGTCAAGATGGAACGTGGGTGAGACCAGCGCCTGACCGACTTCAGACCAATTTGGATTGGCGATTACCCCGGAGGCGATATAAGCTAGATAAATGGCACTGGCGACCAGGAACACACGTTCGACGACTTTATAATTCCCTTTGACGATCAAGAACCACACGGCAACAGCCGCGATTGGCACTGAAATGTACTTGCTGATGCCGAATATCTCCATACTGGCAGCCACACCGGCAAATTCGCTCACCGTATTGGCTAGGTTTACGAACACCAATAAAGCCAGGATCACTGTGGTCACCCTGACACCCATGCGCTCACGGATCAGGTCAGCTAGCCCCTTTCCAGTTACCACCCCCAATCGGGCGCTCATCTCCTGCACGATGATCAGGGCAATCAAGACGAGAGGCATCATCCACAGCAAGGCGTAGCCATAGCGGGCACCGGATACTGAATAGGTGGTGATACCACCGGCATCGTTATCCACGTTGGCGGTGATGATACCAGGACCGACCACTGCCAGCAGCAATGCAAAGCGGATACGGAAGGGTTTTAATCGCTGCCACAGACTCATGACCTTTACCCTCTAATTAGAGATTGTCGTCTGAACTACACCATATACGCGACCAGCTTATCAGGCACCATTATTGATAAAAGCGCGGCAGGCGCTTCTTCCAGGCAGTAGGAATAATTTTATCCAGGGCATCGTCAGCTGTGACAATGCCGTGGATGTGTTTTTGCTCATCGACTACAGGAACCGCCAGGAGGTTATATTTTGATATTACCTGGGCGACATCGTCCTGGCTGTCAGTTAAATCCACTGTCACCACCCGCCGTTCCATGAAATCGATCACCATTGCATCGGGTTGGGCTAATACCAGCTGCCGCAAGGAAAACACACCCAGCAAGTGTTCATCTTGATCGGAGACATAAATGTAATAAATAGTTTCGGCTTCGGGGGCAGTTTCGCGCAGGCGATCCATGACCTGGGAAGCCTTGAAATAGGCGGGGACGACGAAATACTCGGTGTTCATAATTCCCCCGGCGGTATCTTCAGGATAAGCCAACAGCTTGCGCACATCTTCAGCTTCGTCGTCCTCCATCAACTCAAGCAGTTCATGCTTGCGGTCTTGGGGAAGCTCAGCCAGCAGGTCAGCCGCTTCATCGGGTGCCATCTCTTCCAGCACATCTGCGATCCGATCGTCTGGCATTCGCTCGATCAGGCTGGCCTGAAAATCGGGTTCGACCTCTTCGAGGGTATCGGCGAGGGTTTCGATGTCTAGGGTCTCGAGGATTTTGCTGCCCTCCTGTCGACTCAGATCACTCAATATCTCTGCCAGGTCGGCAGGATGCAAATCAGACATCTTCGAGGTGGGCACCTTTAAACGCATTGGCTGATCGCCGGCAAGCAACTCGATATTATCCCAGGAGATAATCGAAGGAAGCTCCGATGTACGAGGATGGGCAGATAAGCGATCGGCCAGGCTGGCCAAACCCAGCCTGCGGACCAGGCCCACCCCACTGATATCGACGTTGGCGACGTAAACACTACCGTTGACCCGCGTGAGCTCCAGGTCATTGACGCGCACCACGCGCATACCGTCTGTGTCGATAATCTGTTTATCAAGCACATCGCGCACCAGGTGAAGGTCTTCCGTGGAAGGTTCGTACGGGGTGATCTCAGATATTTTCTTCTTCAAGGGGATGGCAATGGAAATCAAAGCCGCAACATCATCCATAGGGATAAAGATCGTGCCGGAATGCTGTTTGACTTCAATAGCGACAAGCAGCGGGTGAGGGATTTCTCCTTGACGGGCAGCAAGTAAATCCTTGAGTTTCCCGATACGCTTGCCGTCAGCATCTGCTACGGGCTTGCCGATAAATTCACTAGCGTATAACATGCTTCACCTCCTGATATATTCAGGGTCAAACCTAATAACCTAAGAGGGTCCAGGAGGTGAGGAGTTAAAAAATTCCCGGAAGGCATGACTGGTGTACAGCCACTTCCGGGAAAAGATTCATAGAAGAATCTTCCCAGTTATGCCATCCTGATCCCTGCAGCAATAATCACGTTGTTAACCGCACACCAGGGTGTGCGCAGACTACTCGGAGGGTGGTCGTCATCTTCAATAATGTTTTGCAGGCTGATACCCATCGAGCTCGTATTGCTATCGACTGATTCTGTATTTTGATAAAGTAAATTATTCATAAATCCTGAGATTTCCGGTACAATCTGCAAAGTATAGCACTGCGGTCTTATCAAGACAAGAGGGAAAAAGATGAACCGGTCGCATTATAAATCATTAGCTGGAACTTTCTTCCATATTCGACCGTCTTAGAGAAACAAAATAAACAATGTTACATGGAGGTAACTATGCGTACTAAAATCTTAATTCCTACAATTTTGATTATCGTTGCAGTGGCACTCAGCGCCTGCAGCGCATCCATCCAGCTTGGGCAAGCCCAGCCGCGCAATATCAGCGTCACGGGTAATGCTCAGGTCATCCTGGCTCCGGATATCGCTTATGTATCCATCGGAGTACACAGCGAGGCGAAGACGGCTACGGAAGCAGTGGCGAGCAACAACACCCAGACCCAGGCAGTCATTGATGCGATCAAGGCTCAGGGTGTAGACGCTAAGGACATCCAGACGACAAACTTCAGTGTTTACCAGCAGGAAAAGTTTGCCCCTACGGGTGAGTCTCTCGGAATTTTCTTCATGGCAGATAACACGGTATACGTGACGATACGCGATATAACCAAAATCGGAGATATCCTGGATGCAGCCATCAGCGCAGGCGCCAATACTGTCTACGGCATCACTTTTGATGTGGAGAACAAGGAAGCCGCTCTGGCAACTGGGCGCGACAAGGCAATGGCAGATGCCCAGGCCCAGGCTGAACAGCTCGCTACGGCGGCTGGCGCAAAGCTGGGTGATGTGCAATCGATCAGCTACTACAGCAGCTCTCCCAGTCCGATCTATTACGATAATAAAGTTGCCCCGGCTGCAGTTGGTGGAGGCGGCAGTGTACCTATATCAACTGGACAGCTTACCCTGACCGTATCGGTGAGCGTGGTCTACGGCTTGAAATAACAGATTAACCACCAAATCGAGCGAAAGATCGCTCAATCCAATCTCGACTATAATACCTCTCGTGAGAGAGGTATTTGTTTTCCGCCCGCCCCGTCGTACAGGGATGATCCTGCACGGGGCTGCTGCAGTGATCCTGGCACTGCTGGGTACCTTTGGACTATGGAGGGCATCCCTGGCAGAAAGCGGACCCTCGTTTCTTTTATATCTTTTGGGTACTCTGGTGGCGATAGCTTTCCTGCCTGTATTAATCTACAGGATGTTTGCACTCCAGCAGGCTAGATATATTCTTGCTAGGGATGGTATCAGCCTTTATTGGGGGCTGCGTCACGAGGAAATCCCGATCAACAAGGTCACCTGGGTGGGATCCACCGAGCAAAACAGGATGGTGCTGACAAAACCTTTGGCCCGTATCCCAGGCGCCATCTTGGGGGTAAAGAAGCAGGCGGATGGAGAATTGGTGGAGTTTATTGCGGCGCGCGACACGAACCTGGTGGTCATTGTTACTACTGGGAGGATATTCGCCATTTCGCCCGCCGATCAGAATGGATTCTTAAACACTTACCGCAAGCTGTCAGAATTTGGCTCGCTCGATTCCATTCAACCAGCATCGATCTATCCCACATTCCTGTTCTCGCGTTCTTGGGCTGATTTACCGGCGCGCATCCTGCTCATATTGAGCGCGGTCCTGGCGTTGGGAGTGATTATTTGGGTCAGTTTGAGCATATCAGGCCACCCGATGACTGCCCTTCGGCTAAACCCAGATGGAACGGCGGTGGAACTTGTGCCGGGTATCCGGCTTTTGCTGTTACCAGTGTTAAACACATTCTTCTTCATTGCTGACCTGTTACTGGGATTGTTCTTCTACCGCAGGGAAGATACCCAATCATTAGGTTATTTAATGTGGGCAAGTTCTGCCCTTACCAGCATGCTATTTTTAGGGGCAGTTTATTTTATCCTTCGCGTGACGTAACTTATCCGAAGATATGAGTATCTATTTGCAGATAACGATTGGATTTATCCTGGCAGTCTTCATTGCGCTGGTTGCTTGGAGGGCAGGTGCTCTTTCGCCCAGCGGGTCATGGGCGGCGGTAGTAACCGGCAGCCTGATCTTTGGCCTGGGAGGACTGGCGTGGGCAGTGCTTCTGCTAACTTTTTTCATCTCTTCGAGCGCCCTGACACGGGTTTTCAGTAAGCGGAAAGCCAGCCTGGCTGAGAAATTCTCCAAGGGCAGCCAGCGCGATTGGGGACAGGTGATGGCGAATGGGGGACTGGGAGCAATCTTGGCGATTGGATATGCCATCTCTCCGCATTCTGCGTGGTTATGGCTGGCTTTTGCCGGCGCCATGGCAGCCGTGAACGCCGATACCTGGTCAACTGAGCTGGGTGTATTGAGTGAGATTCCGCCCCGCCTGATCACCACAGGCCAGAAAGTCGAACGCGGTACCTCCGGAGGAATCACACTCACCGGAACATTAGCCGCACTTTGTGGAGCAACTGTGATTGGAGCAGTTGCCATACTCGTTTCAGCCGGCCAAAGTTGGTTCAATGCCCTGATAATCATCATCCTGGCAGGCCTGGCAGGGTCTTTATTCAATTCAGTGTTGGGGGCGACTGTACAAGCTATCTATTGGTGCCCGTCATGCCAAAAAGAGACCGAACGACACCCACTACATTCGTGCGGCACTCCAACGCAGCAGATCCGTGGCTGGCGGTGGATCAACAATGATGTGGTAAATTTTGGCTGTTCTCTGATGGGGGCAATCGCAGCCGCGGGATTGTGGCTGCTGTTGGACTAAACCTGCTAACCGCCGATTTCGTTCATCTCCCGGTTCAAGGGAATAACCCCCTGTGCCAGGGCGTGACCCCAAGGTTTTTGCCACAGCCCATCGATGATGAGCTTGCGCAAGTCTTGCATGCTCGCACCGCGGCGCAGAGGGGTAAGCAAGTCCACTTCTCCCTCACGCAGTAAACAAAGCCGCAAACGTCCATCGGGGGTAAGGCGGGCACGGGTGCAGGAATGGCAGAATGGGGTGGTGACGGAGGAGATGAATCCAATATCTCCAGCGGCGTGTGGCAGGCGGAATATCCTCGCTTCACCATCCAGGTCACCCCCGTTGATAGGTTCAAGCGGACCGAAATGAGACTCGATGTGAGCATGCATTTCATCTGCAGTAACCAGCTGGCTCATCTGGAAATCATTATTCCCGCCGAACGGCATCATCTCGATAAAGCGCACTTGCCAGGAACGGTCCATGGTGAGGCGCGCCAGGTCAACCATATCCATCTCATTGTAACCACGAACCACGACGGCATTGATCTTGATGGGAGTAAGACCAGCAGCTTCTGCTGCCTGGATGCCAGACCACACATCCTCCACAGATCCCCAACGGGTTAGGGTCTCAAATTTATCCGGGTTCAGGGTATCAAGGCTGATGTTTACCCGCTGCAATCCAGCTTGTGCCAGGGGAAGCGCCAATCGGGAGAGCAAGACACCGTTGGTAGTCATGGTGAGCACATTCACCCCCGGCGTGGAAGCGATCTGCTTCACCAGGTCAACCACATGGAGGCGGATGGTAGGTTCACCCCCTGTGAGACGGATTTTATCAAACCCGAGACTAACGAATAAACCCACCAGGGTGAGAATTTCGTCATCCTGCATCAGGTCAACAGATGGACGGAAGACCATTTCCTCTGGCATACAATACAAACAGCGTAAATTGCAGTGATCCGTCAGGCTGATGCGTAAATATTGAAGTCGTCGTCCGTAGCGATCAAGCGCCATAGTTCATCCATGCTACCAATAAGGAAAAATATTATAGCACTAAATCTTGGGGGTTCCAGATTGAGCTTTTAAACCCATTTCGACCTCAGGGTGCGCGACCCACTTGCCCTGCTCCAGAACCTGTGCATCCCACGGGAAAATGATAAACTCGTCCGTCACAAGCGAAGAAACCATTGGAACAGGTTCAGCCCAGGAATGGCTGACCAGGCTGGCGGTGATCACTTCCACCGCTCCCAAAGCTTTGGCAGTGCTGGCTATCATGTGCAATGTCTTGCCTGTGTCGGCGATTTCATCGATGACCGCTACCACCTTGCCTGCCACTTCAGCAGGCATGGGCATCTTCCAGACAGGCGGGTTATAAACGACCTGACCATTGACCCGGTGAGTAAGGCGGATGGGGAACATTTCACAGCGCAGGCTGCAAGCTACAGCAGCTGCGGGGATTAACCCAGCACGGGCGTTGCCCAGAATGATCTGAGGCTGGTAGGGCTCCAATCGTTCGGCTAACATACGCGTCAGGGAAGCAAAGTCATCCCAGGTGATGTGCCTCACCCCTGAGCGGTGGGCATAATCGTAGCTCTTCATAAGAGCTTTCGTATGTGAGCGAGGTGGTCGTATTCATGCCAAACCGACCGGCGCAGCAGCTTGCGCGGGCTCCAGAACTCACCGGAAATACCCACCACCTGGGTGGAGCCAGCCAAACCGGTCAGAATATCTACCAGGTACGAGCGGACGAGCTCCAGGCGCTGGAATGGTGCGTCTGGCACTTCTGAGCGGGGAAAAGTCAATCCCAACCGATCCAAGTACCACCACTCTGCACCACCGATGTGGTTCAAGATGCCTGAGATGCTCCAGCGTTCACCGAGATACGTGCGGTTAAGGATTTCAAGGCTTAGATCACCTACCGTGTTCAGCAGTGCCTGCCTGCCCCATTTCAGTAGAAGGAGTCCGCGATCAATATCTTCCACACTCAATGGCACCCAATCATGGCGGAACCAGGCATTCACCTCGTAACCCTCGTCCGCTAGTTCATACTTGTCGTCGATGGTGTAGCATTCCCAGGTTTCATCCAGGTGAAATTCGATCTCTGTACCGGTCAGCCAGTTATTTGATGTATGGGCGGAAATCCATTCACGATAATCCCGGATTACCTGGGGGATAGCCTGTAAAGCTGCAGCCCCATCTGCGCCATAAGCAAAACAACCCGGGTGCCCTAGCACCCATGCTTGTGAGCGACCTTCGGTATTATTTTCCAATCCAATCTGAAACATTTTCTTCGCCTCTTACATCCAATTGCGCCGGCGCATCCAAAGGAACATCGCGGCTGGAGTGGCGATGACAATGATAAGCATTACGATGAATGCGGGGTTGCTGGTCCACCGGCTCAACTCAGTAGAGACGGGTTGGAAGAAATTCATCCCAAAGAAGCCCGTCACAAATGTGATTGGCATGAACAAGGTTGTGATCAGGGTCAGCGTCTTCATGATCTCATTCATCCGGTTATTAATGACAGAAAGATAGGTGTCCAACACACCTCCCACGAGATCACGCAGGCTTTCGGAGATATCGTGCAAACGCACCAGATGATCGTAGACATCGCGGAAATACACCCGGTCTTTGGCATCAATGACATCGTAATCATCACGAGCCAACTTATTCAAGACTTCACGCAGAGGTGAAAGTACCCGCCTTAAATGGAGCGTGGCACGCTTAAGGGTAAATATACGCTGCACGATTTGTGCGGATGGTTTACCCAATACCTCAGCTTCTACCACTTCAATCTCTTCATCCAGGGACTCTACTACTTGCATATAGTCGACAATCAGCTCGTCGGTCAACTTATACAAGACATGATCAGCACCGCGTTTAAAGTACCGTGTATCCTTGGTGGATGAATCCCAGACCCGGTTGAGGGCTTGAATAGGCAAATCATGGTGGGTGACGATGTAATTTTCACCCAAAAAGATATCCAATTCAATGCCTTCAATATCCTCCTCGCCGCTGGTAAAGCTGATGGCATGCATGGCGATATATAAATAACTCTCCCAATCGTCCACTTTGGGTACATGGGTTTCGTGAAGGGCATCATCTACTGCGAGAGGATGAAACTCAAATGTATGTAGCAAAATATCTTCCGCTGGCGCTGGATCCTCTCCGTCAAAATCTACCCACAGGATGCCTGATTTATCTCGAATGGCATCCGCATAGCCTTCTGGGTGAATTTCAGCCAGGAGATCCGTATTCCCGTTATAGTAGAGCGCACGAAGCATGATTCCTCCTGGAGTGCATACTAGATTGGTTGGGTTTATTGAAGATACAGTAGTAAATTATACGTTAAAAGAAAAGGGTGCAGCTATTTCGCTGCACCCTGATTAATACTCTAAACTTTAATCAAGCGGTAAATTTTTGCTTGAGGCGGGCGTTTTTTCCAGTGCGCTCACGTAAGTGATAAAGTTTTGCCCTACGCACCTGAGAATGGCGCTGGATAACCACTTTCTCCAACCTGGGTGAGCGGGTGAGGAAGGTGCGTTCGACGCCGATGCCATTGCTGGCTACACGCCGGACGGTGAAACTGGAATCATTCCCATTTCCTCTACGGCTGATAATCGTACCTCGAAATTCCTGGATACGCTCGGTGTTACCTTCTTTGATGCGGATGTGGACGTTTACCAGGTCGCCTGGTCGCAACTGGGGGATATTCGGGTTTTCAGGCTGCTCAACAGATTTCAATAGATCGTTCATGATAGACCACCTCTCAAAATATTTACAGATAATTGCTTTTATTCAACACAAAGCCGCCAGGGGCGGCGAGGTGCAGGATTATAACACGCCATGATGCATTTGAGAAGGAAATTAATTTAGATCACATGCTGCACTATTATATAAAAGAAGTAAATGAGCGCAGCTTTTCCAGTACGACTGTGAATTCAGGCGCGTAAGCAGCCTTGAATTTTAGTCTCATGACCGGTGAAGGGATGGGTAAGCTCCAGGGAACGGGAGTGTAAGCCCATGCCGGAAGCCGTCCCCGCCCAAAGATCGAATAGAGACAAATACTCATAATCTTGATGGTCAGCCCTCCTGGTGTAAAGTTTATCCCCCAGGATGAACAATCCCAGTGTATAGAGATGGGCACGGATTTGATGAGTACGGCCGGTTTCAGGAATAGCTTCTAGCAGGCAGTAATTCTCAATACGTTCCAGCACCTTGAAATGGGTGACAGCCGGCTTTCCGCGAACTTGATCCACCACAGTGCGATGCAGCCGGTCTCCATTCGAGCGCAATGGCAGGCTGACCGTTTTTACTTTCCAATCAGGGTTGCCGATTACCAGGGCATGATAAACCTTGGATACCAAACGCTCTTCAAATTGGGTATTCAATGAACGGTGAGCAGTGGCTGATCGAGCTATCACCAGAACCCCGCTGGTGTCTTTATCCAGACGATGGACAATCCACAACGGACCAACTTGCGGCTCGAGCACACTTTTGATATGCGGCAGGGATGGATCGTAGCCATCAGGCAAGGTTGCAAGTCCGGCGGGTTTATTAACTACCAGAATAGATTCATCTTGATAAAGCACCTCGATATTAAACGGGAGGTGCATTTTCTATAACACCTGGTATTTCCCCTGCTTCTTGACCGACTGTTTGCAGTTGAGGAAGCGCCTCACCTCGTTTCACTCCCAACATCATGATAAAAGCCAAAACCATAAAGAACGGTGCTGCAATCATGGTGGCGCTGTAATCGCTCCCGCTCAGCTGGATCACCCAGCCATTAATGTTCGGTCCAGCGATAGCAGCCAGGGTGGAAAACAGATAATATAGTCCGGTATATGTCCCCACCCGAGCGAGAGTGGTCATATCGACAACCATCGGTAGCGAGTTGATATTGATAAACGCCCAGGCTAAACCTGCGACCATCAGGATCAGACCAACAACCGGTACTTCTCCCAATAAAGGCAGCTTCGTTAGCACTGTGGTGAGGTTTTCAATCGGTACAAAATACATTGCGAGCATACATATGGTCATGATCACAATACCTATAGAAATAATGATCCGCCGCCCAATACGACTGCCAAGATAACCGGCAGGTAAAGCAAAAACCACAAATAGCAAGGATAGCTGACCCAATAAACGGGCTCCGTCTGCTTCATTCATCAATAGATGATTTTTGGCATAGAGAGTAAAAAATGCCTCCACGGCATTATAGGCCACGAACCAGAAGAATATCGCCAGAAAGATGCGTAAAGCACTTCGCTCAGGATCAGTTATGACAGTCCACAAGCTTCCGAGCAGGCTGGGCCTGTCATCCTTGCTTTCTTCAGGAATTTTGGGTTCACGGATTAAGATGAAAACCAAAAGGGCAGCAAGAATTACCAAACCAGACCCAAGCCAGAAAGGATAAGCAGGGTTCATTTTATATAATATCGAGCCACCCAGAAAGGCGATAATCGATCCAATCCCGCCCATGAAGTTGATGACCCCATTCGCCTGAGAACGGTTTTGTGAGGGGGTAATATCTGGCATCAGGGCGACCACGGGGGTGCGCCAAAAAGCCATGCTCAGCAGCAGGGTGGTGGTGCAAGCGACAAACAGCGGTAGCACTGCAGCGATCGGAATGATTCCGAAGGCAATAGCGCCGATCGGAGCACCGATCAATATAAAAGGCATCCGCCGACCTATGGGAGTACGCAGGCGATCAGACCAGGCACCCACCGGTGGCTGGATAAAAAGTGCGGCGATATTATCCAAAGTCATGAAGAACCCAATCAGAACTGGCGGGAGGCCAAACTTATCTTGAAGAAATATGGGCACAAAGGCATTGTAAGTAGCCCAGATGACGCTGACCCCAAAGAATCCAAATCCAAGCAGGAAAATCTTGCCATAATTAAATCGCATACCGGTCTCCTCTACTCAAGGGATTAATACCAGCTGATATTTCTTATTCAGATCAGAATGGAAGCCACCTACTTATCTAACTCCGAACTATTCAAATAGTCGCGGTCGGATTCAGAAAGGTCGGCCTTTTCCAGCAAGTCTGGGCGGCGTTGCCTTGTACGCAGTAGGGCTTGCTGGCGCCGCCATCTGGCAATCCGTCCGTGGTCACCGGAGAGGAGAATATCGGGGACACTCCAGCCGCGGAAGATCGGCGGGCGGGTATAGTGGGGATATTCCAACAGCCCGGTGGCATGTGAATCATCCATTGCGCCTCCCGGGTCACCCAGCGCACCGGGAATCAGGCGTGTAATGGCATCGATCAAGACCAGCGCGGGGAGCTCGCCCCCGCTGAGCACATAATCGCCGATGGAGATTTCATCGGTCACCAGGTGCTGACGAACGCGCTCATCAATGCCCTCATAACGCCCGCACAATAATGCCAGATGGGAATGCTGTGACAGCTCCTGCGCCACTGCCTGGGTGAAAACCCTGCCCTGAGGGTCGAGAAGTATTAGCGGGCAGGCAGGTGGGATGCCGAGGATACCGTCGACGGCAGAGAAGATTGGCTCCGGCTTCATCACCATTCCCCCACCACCGCCATAGGGAATGTCGTCACAAACATGGTGGCGATCGGTGGTCCAATCACGGATGTTGTGCAACTGAACCTCAACCAGCTTAGACTCCCGGGCGCGCTGTAAAATGCTGGCCTCCAGATAGGGAGTAAAGACATCGGGAAAAAGGGTAAATACGTCGAACAGTAGAGGTGTGGTCATTTAGGACAGATTCTAGCTTTATGAGGTAGAAATAGCAATATAAACACTAATCGTTATTTTGTGATTTGATAAATTATCCCTATCCTCCATCCTTGAAATATATGGTTAATAAACCATCCAGGTCCTTGGAGGTGTGATCTTTTAGTATTTCAAAAAAATCATTGCCACTGGCGATGTGGTCAGCTTCTCTGCCTGCATAGTCCTTAAGGAAGGCGAAGAAAACTTCGTCACCGACCAACGTGCGCAGGTCCTGAAAGAATTTTGCCCCGTTCAGGTAGACGGCGTCACGGTAGGGACGGAATAGGTTGAAATCATAAATCGCGCCATCCACCCAACCAGACGGGTCATAGAAATTCACACGGTAATACCACCACCAATCCACGATCGATTCTCCCGATGCAGTCTGGTAATCGGCGTAGACGTTCTCATAAAATATATGTTCCATGTAGGTGCACGTGGCTTCATCCAACCACGGTTCGAGCGCCTGGTCGTTGCCTACCAGACCATACCACCACTGGTGCGCGGTTTCATGAGCGGAGATAAAAGTCAGGTAACCCTGAGGGGTGCCATCATACAAGTTATAGAACCCGCGGCTGAGAAAGTACAAGCCATCATACTCCATCCCATCCAGGAAGTCCGCTTCGACCACGCTCAGGCTGGTGTGTGGGTAAGGAATAAACAACCTGCCATACAGTTCGAGGGCTGCGGCAGTATCATGCAGCACCTGCTCACCAGCTTTCTGGTCATATGTAAAGGAATAGCTGTTAACTGTCACGCTTCCTACAGTAGTGGTCTGCAATAAATACTCTGTGCTGGCTGAGATGGCGAAAGCGCGGGCGGAATCCATGTGAAATCGATACACCAGCTCGTCCTGCTCTGCCGGGGCGGAAGCTGCTATCAACAGGTTAGGAACGGGCTGCGCCAGGGTAAGTGTAATGTCAAAATCAGCAACATCGAAGACCTGGTGCTCTCCGAAACCCCATTTGGGGTGGACCAACCAGCCTGTACCTGGCAGATAGGGAGGAATGTATGGGTACCAATCCACGATATTAGTCTGCTTTCCCGAGTACCCGTAGGGTACGGGACGGGTTTCACCGCTGGGGAGTGGAATCCCAGGTAAATCCAGACGGTACACCAGTCTCAATTCCAGCATATCGCCGGCTGCAAGTGGCTGTGTTAATGGAATCTGCAGGCGGGCATCCTGTAGATCATATGTGTCGATAATTTCACCAGATGTCAAGGCCAGCGATATAAGGGTGAAGCTGCCTGGCCAGTGGTTAGATTCAACTACCAGGAGCAGACTTGGGATCGCCTCGGACGTTTGGTTGATGTAGCTAATCGTTTCAGTGATTGAGAGCGAGTGCGCAAAATAATCCAGGACAGCATCCAGATCATATTGGGTCAGGTCCTTACCTGCCATGGTTGGAGTGGGCGAAGCATCAATCAACGTTACCTGGGGCGAAGCAGTCAGGTCTGGTTGAGGCTGAGTGGGTTCAGGATTATTGGAGCTCGATGATGTGCTGGTAGCATCAGGCTGGTTGGTTGGCGTATCAGCCTGTGTTGACTGCGCGGTATCGGCACCCTTCGGAGTGGGATACACGCAGCTGATTAACAAAATAAGGCACAGCATGGCGACGAGTGCAATGTGCCATAACCTTAACCCTGCATTACTCTCAAGAGCAGCCTTCATGCATCCTCAATTTCACCCCCCTTGCGTGAGTAAAACACTACAGGTAAAACACCAACGCAGGTGGGGAATGTTAGAAATAATCAAGATAAATCATCCTGCACATCGAAACTCGTTCAAGGCAAGCACACCGGGCTATCATTATTAATTAAAAGGGAATTCGTAAATAAGCCAATAAGAGGGCCATCAATACGATCGCCATGAGAAGTAAGGAGATCATCAACCAGGAAACCACCGAGCGGGCAGGCTTTTGAGCCGGGACGAGCGCCGGTGCAGTTACGAGGCGCATTGGTTGGGTGGCATGGGCAGGTTGGGGTACCTCCATAATCACAACGGTGATATTGTCGTGACCGCCGCGTTGGTTGGCAAGGTCGATCAGCCTGGCAGGGCTACCCTCGAGAGGGTTGGTTTGGAGGATGTCGAGGATCTCGGCGTCCTGAACCAGGTCGGTCAAACCATCACTGCAAAGCATCAAGCGATCTCCAGGGAATAAACGCAGACCTTGATTGGCTTCTGCCTGGGTATCACTTTCTTTGATGCTCATACGCAGGCGAAGATCGGGGTTGAGTGCACTCGAGGTACCAAGAAACCGGCGGATGATGTGGGCATTGGGATGCCCGGTGACTTGATCGGGCATCAGTGAACCCTGGGTGAGCGCTTCCTGAACCCAGGTATGATCCGTCGTCAAGCGGATAAGCCTGGTGCCGCGTTGTAAGTAAAGCCGTGAATCGCCAACAGATACTGCAAACAAGCGGCTGCCGATGACCCACCCACACACGCAGGTAGTGCCCATCCCGTTAAGCGTCGGGTTTTCTTTGGCACGGTCAAGGATGATTTGATTGGTGTAGGTTAGCGCCTGCTTCAAAACTTGAGCGGGCTGGTGGGCTGAATTTTCAGCGACGTACTTGTTGATATGATCAACGGCGATTTGCGCTGCAACTTCGCCAGCGTGATGCCCACCAATACCATCCGCAAGCAGTGCAAGGACCGAAGGTGTATGATCATCTGCACTGAAGCGGAAAGCGGAAACTGAATAGCGATCTTCATTCAGCTTGCCTTTCAAACCCGGATTAGAGTCAGCCGCAATGTGCAGGTGGGGGTGGGCACTAGAGATCACTGCTGCGGCTCCAGGGGTGTCACGCTAATCTTACGCGGCTGACCCGGATCAGAAAGTTGGAAACGCAGACCAATCCTACCCAGGTGAATGATATCCATATGCCGCAATGGCGTGCCCGGAGAAACAACCTGATCATAGTTCACCCAGGTGCCTGCGACGGATCCGGCATCGGTGATCACGTACGATAGACCAGATCGATGCATGCGAGCGTGCAATCCTTCTATTGATGGGTCGATGATAACGTGACTGGCAAGGTGCGGATCGCTTCCAAGAGAAATAACCTCAGTGTTAATTTGCAATGGAGCAGGGATGGTGGGCTCATCAAATCCCACCAGGGGAATCAAATAAGCGATGGCAGGGATGGGTGGTTCTTCATGCCTGAACCAGGGTAAACGTTCAAACCAACCTTTTAAACGAGGACGAACTACTTTAGATTCAGTGACAGCAGTTTTATTTAGGCTATTTACCAGGTTCTCTTGCTGACCTGAGCTGGTGCGTGATCCAACCGGGCGAGTTTTTTCAGCTCCGCCCACACCATTTCTAACCTGGCCAGGATGTGGTTTGGGGCGGATATGCCCACCTAAAATAAGTACCAACACCAGCAGAGATGCTGATACAACAATGGCTACGCCTACCAACAGCGGCTTTTTTTGTGCAACCGCGATAAACATGCCTTGAGTTGCGGAGGGAACAATGATCCTAACCGACGAAACACTGGTCTTCCCGACCAATCCCAGGTTGTCGGTAGCTTCGACTACCAGGGTATGCACACCTGCCTGGGTGTAGGGTCGTAAATCCCATACGAACTTATCAAAAGGAGCCTGGGAGTTTTCTATAGTAATGACACCGTCGACATACAGGCGAGTAAGGGCAAGCGAACGGTCATAACCATCTGGGAAAGCTATATTAACATTCAAAATTTGCTCTTCGGGCAGTAGATCAGCACTTATCGCGGCCGTTCCGGGGGTTGGCTGAGCAGCAAAAGTGCGTACGATTTCACCCGGGGCATCGAGCAGGGTAAGGGCAGGTAATTTAAAGTTTAGCTCATAGGATTGGGGCGAAGTAGTTACCAGCCCAGTGGAAGTGGTCACCTGTCCAATCACCTGGTGGGTGCCTGGGGTGGTGACCTGCGAGCTGAACCCGAGCTGATAGATATAGCGTAGAGGTTCGAGCAGGGATTCCAGATCGGGTACAGGCTCGTCGCGCGAAAAAGCAAAAAAAGCGCCATGCGTCTGGTCTGCCAGGCTGCGCAGCTGTTCGATTTCGGGTGAAACAAAAACCTCCGGAGCAGCAAGCATCCACACATAGATATGAATATTTTGCTGGTTCGCACTGGCAATGATCGACTGAAGACCCAATGAAACATCCGTTCCCTGTGGAGGGGTGATAAACAGGATGGCGCGTTCCATTCCAGGCCTGGTGGTGGGATCTGAGGCAACCTGCAAGGCGGCGGCAAGGACCTCAAGGCTGGGGGCGTTATCTTGTTCACCAGGCAGATAACCTTCAAGGGCACTTAGCAGCGAAGCCGGGTCGGACGAATGCAACAGTTGCGGGCCGCCCATGCTGAGTAAGCTGAAGTCATCCACCCCGGGTTGTTGATTGGACCAGGTGCCGGTGAGGAGACCCTGTAGCAAATATTCATAGCGCGAAACCCCCATGGAATCACGGATGTTGAACGCAGTACCAGGAGTAATGGCAACCACAAACTGGACGCCTGGGGTTTGCTCCTCCAGCTCAGCAACCGGCACAGATACTCCATCCTCCAGCATGATGACATCCTGGGGAGTGAGATCATGGACGAATCCACCAGACGAATCATGGACATCCATGTAGGTAACTAGATAAGGAAAATCTCCACTGTCAGGGGAAGATAACACGGCAGTGGAACCAGATTGGGCTGAGGAACTGCCCACGCAGACAAGGAATATGGTCAACAGAGTGGTGACAATGGGTAAAAAGCGCCCAGGGCTAACAGACATGCTCGGTATTGTAGCACAACAGGAATCAAAAGGGCACGGCGATTCGACCACCGTGCCCCAGGATAATTATGGAGTGGGCGTTGCTTCGGGTGTCACCTCTGGAGTGACTTCCAACGTAATTTCAGGCGTAACAGATCCAACAGGAGCTGGTGTGCCAATTGCAGCTGGGGTTGCCGATCCTGCGGTTAGGGCGGCAGCATCAGCAGCAGTATTGGGCATACCCGCCAGTATCCAAGCCTGGTAGATGGCAACTAATTCCGGCGGAAGAGCGCGGGTGGGTGGCATTGGGTTCCCAGCATCAAGCCCCTCAACACGGTTCAGCATCTGCATCGTATTACACAACAAGTCTCCCGCAATCAGGTTGGGGGTATGGTCTCCAGTTTTGATCGTGTTGTCATAGTTATCCATGATGTAATTATTGTTCTTCTTACCTGCCCGATGGCAGGAGACACAATAACGTTTTTGAATTGCGGAGATATGCACTTCGTAGGATGGCACTTCATCCGCGGCAAGCGTTGGGATGGCGTTGGCAGAAGAAACTTCCTGAGGCAGCTCAACCCGGTCATCCCACGAGTAGCGCATGAATGTAACCATGGCTTCAATGTCGGATGGTCCCAACTCGCCTCCGAAGGCACGCGCAAAGGGCTGCATACCCAAATCCTGCTGACCATAAGAAATAATATCCGCCAAAGTCTGGTCATTACGGGTGTACATTTCATCCTTGCTATTAAGGGGTTTCATGATGAAGCCTTCAAGCCCTTCAACTCCCTTTAACCTCTCCGCCTTCACCTTCCGGACCATGGCATTCTGTGCAGTTAACCGAATAAAGGTCCTGCCCGGCGAGGATTTGTTCGGGGACGGTTCCGGCAACGGTGCCGGTCACCTCCTGGGCCGGTGTGGTGACGACTGCTAGAACGGTGAGAACGACAATACCAACCACCATCACCGTCATGATACCGATAGCCCATGGGCGGGCTTTCCAATAGCGGCGCGAATTGCGATCAAAGAAAGGCAGCAAGACCAATGCCAGTATTGCGAGGATCGGAATAATAGTGGTACCAAGCCATTCCAACGCGCCGGGGAAATACTTGAGCATTTGGAACAGGAACAGGAAGTACCATTCGGGGCGAGGAACGTAGGCTGAATCAGACGGGTCAGCTTTAGGTTCCTGGGAGACACCGATCCAGGTGGCAAGGATAACCAGGATGATAAAGAGAGCCAGAGTGATAACGACATCCTTGTAGATAATGTCAGGCCAGAACTTGACCCCATTCTGCTTTTCCTGGGAATATTTTTCTTTATATATGTTTCTTTTGCTCTTCGTTCACGGCAGTCTCCTTTTTCTAGTCTTCTTCTTTGGGGACTGAAGAGATTCCCAGGCGAATGACCATGTAGAGATGGACGCCGATCAGACCACCGATCATAGCAGGGAACCACCAGATATGAACCGAGAAGAAACGAGCCAGGGTAACAGCAGACAGATCACTGCCACCCCGCAGTACTTGATTAATGAAATTGCCGATAAAGGGTACCGTGCCAGCAATGGATGTAGCAACCGTGGTTGCCCAGTACGCACGCTGATTCCAAGGAAGCAGGTAGCCCGTAAAACCCATACCCAGGGTGAGAAGAAGCAGGAACACCCCGGTGACCCAGGTGAATTCGCGCGGATATTTATAGGCACCAAAGTAAAACGTGCGCAGCATATGGAAGAAGACGATCAACACCATCAGGCTGGCGCCCCAGTGGTGGATGCCGCGGATCAGCCAACCGTAGCTGACGCCTGTCATAATGAATTGGATGCTGTCATAAGCATGGTCGGGTGAGGGGACGTAATAAACTGTGAGCATGATGCCCGTGATGCCCTGGAGGACGAAAAGGAACAGGCTGGCACTCCCCAGGGTGAACCACCAATTGACTTTAGGTACTTTACGGTCGAGCACTGTGGAATAGATCGTCTTAAGCCCGAGCCGTTCATCTAACCAGTTGAAGGTCTTTTGGAACATACCTAACTCCCCACGAAGTGGATGTAGAGAATATCTTCCTCGATCTTGGTTTCATAGGAGTCGAGAGGTCGAGGTTGAGGGCCTTTAATGATCTGCCCGTTGATATCAAAAAAGGCATCGTGGCAGGGGCAGATATAGGCGGTTGAATTCAGCCTTCCAGTTTACACGGCAGCTCAGATGGGTGCATTTATTGGAGAGCGCCAGGCAGGTACCATCATCCTGTTTGACGATATAAACGCCGTAACTATTGACGGTTTTCTCCCAGCCATTGACTTTTGTGCGGTTGAAATTGAATAAAGTTGGAGTACCGACCGGATAATTCGCTACCGGACCCACCGGTATCCAGACATCTGCAGCTACCTTTTGGAGAGATGGGGCAACCAGGTATCCGATGGCGGGTATACCGATTAAAGCACCCATAACCGTACCTGTGGCAGCAGTCACAATGGCGACGAATTCGCGGCGGCTCATATGGGGGGAACTGGGCATGCGTACCTCCTGGTGAGCAATGTATTTATGCCAATTATTAAAACCGGGAAGACGATCTTCCTATTGGGTGCGATGAGCAACTTGGTAAGCATATTGTACATCAATGACACAGGAAGACCGTCTTATCCCGCACATATAATTGTAGAACATATCATGATATGATGATAAGGATAAGTAATATGAATAATCCATGAGTTTTATCACTTTTACCTTATGTTAGACAAATGGGATAATTGGGAAACCCAATTTCGCAATTTTTGTGAGGATAAAGGAGGAGAACATGGCTTATGGTAAGTACTCTGGCTTCAGGGGTTTGTTCTACAACGCAGGCGGTTCGTATCATTCCTTCTCACTCCACCGCCTCACTGCAATGGGGATTTGCTTATTCGTTGGGATGCATGTGCTCTCATCCTTCTCAATGCAGCAAGTACTTGGGACCTGGGGGACAACGATCAATATCATCTATAAATCGTGGTGGTTCCAAATTTTGGTCGTCTTCTGTGTGCTCTTCCATACAATCAATGGCGTGAGGGTTGTCATCTTAGATATATGGCCCAAACTGCTTAAATATGAAAGGGATGCAGTATACCTGGAGTGGGCGATCTTTATCCCAATTTACGCTCTGACGGTGTTTATCATCGTCACAAATGCCCTGACCCCAGCGGCTTAGCAAAGGAGATAAGGATATGCGACCTCGTTACGTCCCACAACGCGGCATTAACCTTGATTACCTGATGTGGCTGTTTACCCGTATCTCCGGGCTGGGGATCGTCGTACTGGCATTGATTGGGCTAATTCTGGCAATGTATATGGGAGCCCGCCTGCAGATGGACCTGCCCACCGTTTTGCGCTGGACATTCTTCCCCAACTCAAGTCATGTGGTCAACAGCAACATCCCCGACGTGACCCTGGGATGGGCAAATGCTTTCTGGCAGATAATGCAGTTCTTGATCATCTTCCTGGCGTTCACCCATGCAGCCAACGGTCTGCGCATGATCGCCGAGGACTATATCGGTCACACGTTATGGCAGCCATTCGTTCGGGCTTTCTTTGCACTGCTCTGGATGGCAATGATCATTATCGCCGTCTACGTAGTAATCGGTTCTGCTTATTAGCGCAGACACAGGATGTGAGGAGCCATAACTATATGAAAAAACACCAATTTGAGGTCATCGTGATCGGAGCGGGAGGCGCGGGCTTGATGGCTGCACTCTATGCTTCGAAGACTGCCAACACTGCCGTAATCAGCAAGTTGTACCCGACCCGCTCACACACTGGTACGGCTCAGGGAGGGGTGGGGGCGGCCCTGGGTAATGAAGAAGAGGACCATTGGGAATGGCACACCTTTGATTCGGTCAAAGGCAGCGACTATTTAGGCGATCAGGATGCTATCGAGTTTATGTGTTACGAAGCAGTGCAAGCTGTGTATGAGCTTGAGCATTATGGTTTACCATTTTCACGCACGCCTGAAGGCAAGATCGCCCAACGCCCATTCGGTGGGCACACCAATAACCTTACCGGCAAGCCAGTCAGGCGGGCATGCTATGCAGCTGACCGTACCGGGCATATGATCCTGCAGACCCTTTACCAGCAGTGTCTGAAGAATAATGTCAATTTCTTTGACGAATTCCAGGTGGTGGACTTGCTGGTGGTCAACGGAGCAGCTGCCGGGGTGGTAGCAATCGAGCTTGGGACATCCGAATTACATGTATTCCACGCAAAATCAGTGATCCTGGCTACAGGCGGGCACGGAAGAGTGTGGGACATTACCTCAAACGCCTACGCTTATACCGGGGATGGAATTGCCATCACCATGCGGCATGGTATCCCGATGGAAGATATGGAATTCTTCCAGTTCCACCCTACCGGAATTTATAAGTTGGGCATCCTGATTACCGAAGGCGTACGAGGTGAAGGAGGGGTGCTGATCAATGGAAAAGGCGAACGCTTCATGGAAAGGTACGCACCCAGAGTAAAGGACCTGGCATCAAGGGATGTAATCAGCCGAGCCATGTATCTGGAGATCAAAGCTGGCAACGGCGTAAACGGTCAAAATTACCTGTATCTGGACGTTCGCCCGGAGACCGTGAACAAATACGCGGCCTTGGATGGTCGCAAACGCCCGGATGGTTCTGAATATAAAATGACCGGCGAGGAGATTATCGCCAAGCTGCCGGATATCGTTGATTTTGCTCGAACTTACCTGGGTGTAGACCCGGTGGCACAACCCATGCCAGTCCAGCCGACGGCTCACTACACCATGGGCGGCATCCCCACAAATAAATTTGGTGAAGCTGTGGTCGATGAGAACAATACCGTCATGCCGGGACTGTATGCGGCGGGTGAAGTGGCGTGCGTATCAGTTCACGGGGCCAACCGCCTGGGGACGAACTCTCTGCTCGACTTGATCGTGTTTGGAAAACATGCAGGGCTTCGGGCAGCCGAGTTTGCCAAAGGAGCAGATTTTCAACCCCTGCCCGCCGACCCGACCGAGTTCTCTCAGGCACAGTTCGACCTCATCCGCAACGCCCAGGGTAACGAGAAAATCCTGGAAATTTCCAGCAAGATGAAAACCATCATGATGGATTGCGTTGGGATGTTCCGCACCGGTGAGGGGATGCAGTCGGCATTGGAGACGGTGCGTGAGCTGCGTGAGCGGTACAAGCACATCCCACTGCACGACCAGGGAAAAATATTCAACACAGAGATGATCAACTTATGGGAGCTGGGCAACTTATTGGAGATTGCTGAGCTGGTTACAGTGTGTGCCCTCGCCCGCACTGAAAGCCGTGGGGCACATGCCCGCGATGATTACCCCAAACGCGATGATGCCAACTGGCTAAAGCATACTTTATCCTGGATAAAACCGGATGGCGCGATTGAGCTGCGCTATAAACCAGTTGTAATCACAAAATACCAGCCTAAAGAGCGAGTCTATTAGAAGAGGTGGCAGCCATGGAAGTTAAAGTCAAAGTCTTTCGCTTTAATCCGGAAAAAGACAAACGACCGCATTACGAAACCTATAAACTGGAAGCTCAGCCCACGGACCGCGTTTTGGATATGTTGGAATATATTAAAGGGTATTATGACGGGACGCTTTCTTTCCGGCGTTCTTGCGCACATGGAATCTGTGGCTCCGATGCAATGCGCATCAATGGACGCAACCACCTGGCCTGCAAGGCATTGCTCAAGGATTTACATTCAAAGCATATCACCGTCGAACCCATACTTGGGCTAAAGGTGATCAAAGACCTGATTGTAGACATGGACCAATTTTTCGCCCACTATAAATCGGTGATGCCGTATTTTGTCAATGATGAGCCAGTACCACCCCAGGAGCGCCTGCAAACCATTGAGGAACGCGAACGCTTCGACGATACGACCAAGTGCATCCTTTGCGCTTGCTGCACCACCTCCTGCCCATCTTTTTGGGCCAGCGATCAGTATCTAGGTCCAGCTGCAATCGTGGCAGCGCACCGCTTCATATTCGACAGCCGGGATAAAGCAGCAGCTGAGCGGCTTAGGATTTTGAATGACCAGTTCGGAGTATATCGCTGCCACGTGATTTTTAACTGCACCGAGTGCTGCCCGCGTGAAATCGAGATCACCCAGGCTATCGGGGAAGTAAAAGCTGCCATCGTCACGGGTCGCCTGAAATAAATCACCGTCCGCTGAAATATAGCTTCCCGGGAAGCAAAGCTCTCGGGAAGCTTTTATTTGGTGGAGGATCCATGCTATAATCTCGGGCGTTAGCCCCCGTAGCTCAAAGGATAGAGCGAGGCTCTCCTAAGGCCGAGGTTGTGGGTTCGACTCCCGCCGGGGGCGCCATAAGTTGTCTTACAATTTGATTTTAACCCTTGTCAAAATTGATACTATCGTGTATTATTATATTCGATGAATGTCTGGGTGCCCCCCTCACCCAGGCATTCATCATTTTAACCAGCTTTATAGCCCCATCACCGGTTTGAAACCATCACACCACTCAGATCATAGGCCATTGCGCCGTTTATCCGCACAGGTAAAAGCTCACCAACAGGTGCGCTGCCTTCTACAATCACCAGCCCGTCTATCTCAGGCGCATCCCTGTAGCTACGCCCTAGGGATAACCCGTCCCCCTGCCCTTCGAAGAGCACATCCAGTGTCTTGCCAACCATATCCTGGTTGCGCTCAAGGGAAATATCTTGCTGAAGTGCCATCAACCTATCATAGCGCTCTTCCTTGACCTCTGGAAGAACCGGGTCTCCTAAACACTCACTGGCTGTTCCGGGTTCAAAGGAGAATTGAAACGTCCCCACCCGGTCAAAGCGGATCTCTTTGACGAAATCCATCAGGGTCTGGAATTCAGCTTCGGTTTCGCCAGGATAGCCAACGATAAAAGTCGTCCGCAGTGCCAGGTCGGGCATGGCGATCCGCATTTTTTCCAGGGTGCGGTGCACCCAATCCATATTGGCAGGTCGCTTCATGCGCTGGAGTGTATCGGGGTGAGCGTGCTGCAGGGGCATATCCAGGTAGTGCAAAATCTGCCGTGTGGTTGCCATCACTTCAATCAGCCGGTCAGTCACATAACCTGGGTAAGCATACATGATTCGGATCCAATCTATTTGAGGCACAGCCCGGGTAATTTTTTCGAGCAGGTGGGCGAGACCATCCTTCAAACCAAGATCATAACCGTAATCGGTGGTATCCTGAGCAATCAGGTTGATCTCATGCATTCCCATAGCACTCAATTGGAGCACCTCATCGACAATGACATTCATCGGTCGGCTGACTGCAGGACCCTTGATGAGCGGAATGGCGCAAAATGCACACGGACGGCGACAGCCATCAGCAATCTTCACAAATGCACTTTTCCCTTGAACACCGGCGCGTAGTACTCCATGCTCATCGGTGCCCACTGTAGGGACGTTCGGCAGGTGATAGAGCGGTTTAGGATGTTGTCCATGCCTCAAAGCATCTACCACATCGAGGATATCCATCCAACGTCGCGTGCCGAGAATGCCATCGATTCCATGCACCCGCTGGGTAACTTCGGCCCCGTAGCGTTGGGTAAGGCAACCAGCAGCGATTAAGAGCTGCCCCGCTTGCTTCCCATCTGCCAGCTCCTGGAGCACCCCGAAGGACTCTTCTTTCGCCGGACCAATGAAACCGCAAGTGTTTACGATCAACACCCTGGCTTTGGACGGGTCGTCGGTGGACTGATACCCTGCATTGGCCAAAATTTGAGCCATCGAGGCTAAATCAACCGTATTCTTGGCACAGCCAAGTGAAATCATATGGAAAGATTTATTCTTCATTTAGGTTTCGAATATAAAATCATTATGGTCGCAGGGTCGGTGAGGGCGTGGCGGTTGGACCCTTCAAAGTGCCCGTCGGAGTGGGAGTGATCGTACCGGTGGGGACGGGGTTGCTCGTAGACGGGAATTCTGGCGTGGCCGTCTCCATCCCACTAATGGTAAAGATGCGTTCAACCACTTCACCCACTGCACCTAGTTGACCCAGGTCGTCCTGGTTAAAAAATACCTTGAGGCTGGAACCATCCCCGGTTAGCAGTTCGATTCGTTCATTACCGGCAAATGTATAGGCACTACCCGGCGTCACCCTGCCTTCAAACACCGTCTCTCCATCCACAATCACACGCATCCAAGCACGCTGATTGGCGATTATGTTCACTTGAACGGGGGCGTTTTCGAGACCAGGTGTTGAAGCAACCAGGACCGGCGTTGCTGTCTGTTCCAGCGTCCCGGTAATCGGGAGTGTGTCTATAACTTCTGTGCCAATAGCTGAAACCGTTGCGATGGGTGTGAGGCCAGGAGTACCGGTTAAATCAGTACCTGGTGAGGAAAGCAAGATTGCGGATACAGGCGGCGCAGTTGGCGATGGTTGCTTGTCTGAATTTAGCTTCGAGATGCGCAGAGCCCCCCAGACGGAAAACCCCAGCAGAAAAACGATAATGAATCCACCGACGAACAAATCCATAGAGAACAAACGCTTCAGCTGCGATGGCCGCGCAGGAAGCCTGCCGTCTTCTTTTTGGCTCTGTTTGGTCGGAGAAGTGCTCCTGGCAGCCTGTCGATCATAAAGATCGGCTTGCAAGCCATCGGCAAAGCGCAGCAGGACGGCTTCTGTATTGAGACCAAGGAAAGAAGCGTAATTACTTAGCATGCCTCTTCCCTGGACCGGGGATGGTAAATGGGATATATCCCCTGATTTCGAGCGCCTGGATATAATGCATCCGAATATGAGTGTGCCGCTCGACATCTCCAAGAGATAATCCCATTAACTCTCGCTGAGATTTAAGCGTGCTGCCAAGCTCATTAAAGATAGCTTCCGAGCTGGTAGATGATGCGCTAATTTCGTTCGTGGGTGCAGGAGAAGCGACCACAGGCTGACTTGATGCAGCTTCGTTCTCCAGGAGATGGATGAGTGCAGACGAATCCACCTTTAAATAATCCCCGTAGGCGCGAATAAAGCCGCGTAGCTGGGCTGTGGAGGGCAGTGATTCGAACTTATCCGATTCCAGGGCTTCCAGGTAGTGTAAGCGGATATGCGTCGCTTGAGCTGCCTGGTCCAGACTTAAAGATTGCGCTTCACGCGCCTGGCGGAGCTGTGTTCCAATGGACATCGACTGTATTATACAGCAGGCTTAAACGATAACACGGGCGCTGTTTGGAGAGGCTGCATCCATCCAGTACCCGTCGATTATTATTCGAACTGCATGATCACTCAGTCTCGGGTTCGGGTTCGATTTCGGATTCAGATTCGGCGGCAGGTTCGGGCTCGACTTCAACTTCCTCGACCACCTGAGGTGCAGCCTTGCCGGGAACAGGGGCAACGTAGGCTTCGCCTTCGCGGTAAACGATCACATCAATGGTAGGAATGAGATCCACCGTGAGGCGGATATGCACCTTATACTCACCCAACATGCGTAATGGTTGCAAATCAATCTGGCGGCGGGCAACTTCCACCCCTGATTTTGCCTTCACGGCATCGGCAATCATTTGGGAGGTCACAGACCCGTACAATTTGCCCGTCTCGGAAGCCTTGGCAGGAAAGACGAGGGTAAGCCCGGCCAGCTGCTTGGCAACAGCGTCCATCTCTTGATTAACAATTGCGCGCTGGACATTTGCTTTTTCTTTGATGCGCTCAGACATTTTAAGCGACTCAGCAGTCGCCAAAATTGCCATACCTTGAGGAAGTAGATAATTACGACCGTAACCATCTGCAACCTTCTTTACGTCGCCAGCGCGACCCAGTTTATAAACATCTTTCAGGAGGAGTACTTTCATTTTCTCAAGCCCTTTCGGTATCTGCAAAATTTTGCCTGGGCGAAGGGTACAACGCCGCAGGCAAGGTGGGATTTTACCAGGAATATGGAGGTGAGTCAACGATTATAATAAACTTGTTAGTGCAAAGTAGTAGAGTCCCCTTTGTGCAAAGTTAAAATGTCCCCTTGAAAGGGACACAACGTGGACAAACTAGTGACCATGAGCAACCGGGAAATAAACAGATTGGAAGTCATGCAACGACTGAAAGACAAACGTCTCAGGCAAGCCGAAGCGGCGCGAATGCTGGGGATCAGCGTAAGACAAGTCAAGCGGCTGTTCCGAGCATACAAAGACCTGGGTCCGCCTGGTCTGATAAGCCGACGCCGTGGAAAGTCCAGCAACAACCAGCTGGATCCACAAACTGTGCAAAAAGCGATTGACTTGATTTACAAGCACTACCGTGACTTTGGCCCGACCCTTGCCCATGAGAAGTTGACCGAAATGCACGACCTACGGCTATCACGCGAGAGTGTGCGTGGGATCATGATTTCGGAGGAGTGGTGGAAACCGAAGCGAGCCAAGCAGCCAGAGACGCACCCGATGCGGGAACGGCGGGCCTGTTTTGGCGAGCTGGTGCAGATCGATGGCTCTGACCATGACTGGTTTGAAGGGCGTGCCCCCAGATGCACCTTGTTGGTGTATTTCGACGATGCCACCGGGCAGCTCTTGGAGTTATGGTTTGTTCCCGAAGAAACCTTCTTTACCTACTGTGAAGCTTCCCGCCACTACTTCGAGCGCTTCGGCAAGCCTGTCGCCTTCTACAGCGATAAACACGGCATCTTTCGGGTCAATCAGCCCCGTCCCTTGGGGACTACCAGTGGTCTGACCCAGTTTGGCCGGGCCATGCAGGAATTGGACGTCCAGATCATCTGCGCCAACACCCCTCAGGCTAAAGGGCGCATCGAACGCGCCAACCAGACCCTGCAAGACCGGTTGGTCAAGGAGCTGCGTTTGCGTGGCATCTCCGACATAGACACCGCCAATGCCTTTTTGACCGAGTTCCGCCAGGATTACAACCACCGTTTCGCTGTGGTGCCCCGCAGCACTCACAACGCCCATCGCCCCTTGCTCAAAAGTGAAAATCTGGACCTCATCTTGACCCATCAGGAAAACCGCACCCTATCGAAAAATCTGACCGTCCAGTCCAACAGAGTGATCTACCAGATCCAGTCCAAACGCCCAGACTACGCTTTGCGCAAGGCACAGGTCACTGTGTGTGAAAATACCAAAGGAGAAGTCACCATCCTCTACAAAAACAACCCCTTAACCTATACCCTCTACCAGAAGGCACCCCGCCAGGCTGAAGTCGCGGATATCAAAACTCTCGACCGTCAGATCAGAACTCCAAAGCCTCCAGCTGATAATCACCCCTGGCGCCATTACGATAGCCATCTCAATGGCAAACCCATCCAAAAGCCTACCATCAATTCTGCAGACTGAA
This sequence comes from uncultured Chloroflexia bacterium, assembly GCA_963726315.1. Lineage (GTDB taxonomy): Bacteria > Chloroflexota > Anaerolineae > Anaerolineales > UBA4823 > FEB-25. Next base: position 668,847 of record CAVSBZ010000001.1, read on the forward strand.
ATGGGTTATCAATCCCTTAAACAGGGGACATCTCTACTTTGCAGAATAAGGGACATTTCTACTTTGCATTGACATATTGGCAGCTGGGAATTACACCCTGCGGGAGGATGTGATCTTGATCTACCACCCAATATGGACGGATAATATTCAGTAATTACACACCGATCGAAAATTAACCTCGACACATTCAAAATTTGAGGTGATAAATCCTGTTATCCAGATGCATAAAAAAAGAATACCCCCCTCCCGCCTCCCCCACCACGCTCACAAAAACAGTTCGCTAGGCAACGAATACAAAAAACATGTTTTTAGGGGAGGAGTATTGAGGTATGAGCTGTGCGATGGTCGTGGTATTTTTAATATTCATAAAATTGGTGATTAATTACAATATTCGGCTAGAAAAATTGTTATGGGCAGGATCACCCAAGCATGCTCCGCAAAGTCAGGGCGTTGGCAGGGGCATAGCCTTCGAAGTCGTTGTTGAAGAAAATATAAACCCGGCTTGCCCCTTGCTGGACCAATTCTCGGGAAAGCTCAGCGATCTGTACCAACTCCTCATGCGAATAGTTGTAGGTGTACCAATTATTCCGCCCATGCAGCCGCAGGTATGCCCGGCTTGAGGTCAGGCTGCCAGCAAGCCTCTGTTGGGGAGAATCCACATTGCAGATGGTCACACCCAGCTCCCGCAGCATGCTCAGCGTATCCGGGTTAAGCCATTCGGCGCGCCGAAATTCCACAGCCACCCGGGTTGGGTCGGGGAATGCACTTAAAGCCTTGTGCAAGCGGGCTGGGTCATATGGCATGTTAGGAGCCACCTGGAGCAGGATCATTTCAAATTTTTCACCAAGAAGCGCACAGGAATGGTAGAACGCCTGGATATCTTCATCTGTATCAATGAGATATTTGTGGTGAGTGATCAACTGGGGGGCTTTGAGCGCGTAAGCGAAACCCGACGGTGCGCGTGCGCGCCAGTTGCGGTAGGTCTGATCCTTGAAGCTGCGATAAAAGGTGGCATTCACCTCGACTGTTGAAAATTTAACTACGTAATAATCAAACCAGCTTTTCTTGGGTAAATCGTGGGGATAGAAGCGACCTTTCCAGTGGTCATAGGTCCACCCGGAGGTGCCGATAAAAAAGACCGGTGGTTTAACCGGGGTAAGTTCCATTCGAGCTTGCAGCATCGTTAGTCGATTGTAATTATAGCTGACCACAGGGTTGATTAAATCAGAAGCGCTCTCCACGCTATTGCGCACAGAGCGCTTCACAACGGACCCCCCGATTTGAAATAACCGGTCCGTAAACTCGCTGCTTATGTTCTATTAATGCTTAATTCTAACACCAAAATCGCCCAATAGCAGCACAAATGGTTATTTCTCATCTTTTTCCTTATTCCTACGCCGTTGATAGCTTTCGGCATGTGACCGCTTACGGTCGGCTTCGGTCATGCCTTGTTTCATCCTGGTGGACATACCCAGGTAGTTTGCGTCTTCCTGCTGCGAGATATAAGGTCGGTTGAGGTTTAGCCTCTGGTTGAGCATGCGGCTGGCTTCATCCCGTTGCCCCATTCGCTCCAGTTTTAATGCTTCGGTTGCGGTCTCTGCCATCTCCACCAGGCTGAAGCGTTCCATCAGCTCTTTGTTCTCAGGCGCCTGGTCGACAGCTGTAGTAGCATCATATTGGAATTCCACCTTAGCTTGATTTTCGTAAAGCTGCCCGGGCTCACCCTGACCGAACACTTTGGCGCTCAATGCAAGCTTGCCAGCGTTTACATCCGCCGGGATTTGCAGCTTAAGATATATATCCTGCATTTTTCCCGCCAGCATATCACCGACATAGATGTGCAAGCGGCCATTTTTGTACTCCGTTGACCACCCACCTAATATCTGCCATTCGACGGAAGCCGGGAGCTCAAGCTGGACCTCAACCTTACGCACAGCGATCCCAATAAGCTGATCGAATTCTTTCAGGAAAATCTGCGGTATCTGGTTGGGGTGCTCTATGAAATAGAAATTTCCTCCGCCTTTGTTCGACATAGCCTCGAGCAAGTGTTCGTTGAACCCATACCCAACCCCAAATGCAGACGTTGAGATCGTATCTTTATACAACTCAAAGGCATGTGCAGCCAGGATTTCCAGGTCGGTTACGCCAACGTTAGCCTGCCCATCGGTGAGCAGCATGGTGCGGTTGATGGTATCTTCCCGGGCTGAGGCAGCGATTGCCTTGCAACCAGTAAGCCAGCCGTCGCAGAGATTGGTCGAACCTCCCCAACGGATCCTGGAGATCAACTGCTTCAGCTCAAAGCGGTTGCCGTTGGTAACATTCAGGCCGGGGGATAAAACCTGGACCTCGTCGTCAAAAACCACCAAAGCCGCCTGGTCCTCCTTCTGCAGCAAGTCGAGCACATGGATGGCGGCCTGTTTAACGTATTCCAGTTTTTCACCAGCCATCGAGCCACTGCGGTCCAGCACCAATGCCAGGTTGAGCCTGGGTCTGCTGTTCTCCGTTGAGGCCAGCGGTGCTTGCAAGCGAATTTCAAGAATGCGCGGGGTGGCTACTTCTTTTGAAGTGAGCTGCTTGTCTTGTTCTAACTTAATATTTAATAGCAACTTGGTTCATTTGGTCCCTCCTTGAGACTTGGTAGTGAACATTTTTTTTGCATATTGGATCACCTGCCAGACGCGGTTGTTCGTATCTGGATCCACGGGTTGGCGCAGGTGGAGCTCAACCCCTGGTGCGAGGGAGATGTGCTGCCAGGTTTCTTCTCCTGGCGGTGTAGCTGAGGCATCAGGTGCGGAGACGCTTGCCTGGGGTAACACTTCTTTATGGACGATAAAATTTGATGGTGTTTTGTGATCAGTCCCTTTCGACTTATATTTCGTCTGGTCATCCATCAACTGGTTGATGTAGCGCAGAGCCTGTTCTCCTGGTTTCCCTCCGGGAGGGGTATGGATTGGCTCGGATAACACCTGGCTGGGGCTGGCCTGCTCGTTGAGTTTTGCCCGTACCTCCTGATCGGAGAGTGAGGTCATAATCTCGCGAATTTGGCGCAACGGCAGAAATGATTCCTTCAGCCTGCGGATGAGCTCCAACCGGTCAAGGTAGTCAAGGGTGTAGTATGAATACTTCCCCTGGTAGCTTGGCTGAGGCAATAGCCCTTCTTCGATGTAATAGCGGATTGTGCGGACGGATATTCCGGCGCGTGCTGCCAGCTCATGGATTAATAGTTCGTCAGTTGTCATAATTGGAATTCCTGTTCCATTTTTTCTTTCTCAATAACCCGGGATACCTATCATTATAACAGTATTACGTAATAATGTCAACGAGAAATTGATTAGGATTTCCCCTGTTTTGTGCTAAACCGAACTGTCAGACTAGATTAAATGACTTACGTATGCTGAGGCCGTAATCAAGAATTTAGATCCGGTCTTAAAGAACCTGACTCATCGGTCGAATTACCCCATGGGCTGGATAGACGCGACTTGCGCCTTTCTCCTTCAACAGCTGCCAGCTGGCAGTCACCAGGTGTGCGGTCTCTCCCCACGCCAGCTCATAAGGCGTCAGATCACCGGTGAAGACGGAGCCGTCATCGAGCAGCAGGGAGACACTGTCATCCGAATGACCAGGTGTGTGCAGGATCTCCCCTGAAATCCCTACCTTGGCGAGCAAGGCACGGCTCTCGCTTGGAGAGATGACCACGTTGCCGTCGAGGGAGATATCCAGGTAATGATCCTGCGGTTTGGTGAACTGTTTCATCAGCGGAATCGCCGGCACCTGCACATCCAGGACCAGTAAGGACACCCCTGCCAGCTTGAGCTCCTGCGCCAGGCCGGCATGGTCGATGTGGTAATGGGTCGCCAGCGCATAGCAGATTTCATTGAGGGGAATATCCATCTGGTTAAGTCTGGCTCGCATGGTGCCCATCGTACCCGGGTATCCCAGGTCAACCAGGATGCGTGACCTACCCGCACTAACCACCCAGTAATTGGTGGAGAGGTAACCGACGTTGACGATTGTAATTGGCGTATGAGTGACCATCGTTACCATCATTCTTGCGATAATTATGCCACAGGATAATATATAATTTCATTGGAAGATTCCAGCGTGATGTTGACTTCAACTTTATTATTGTTAGGTATAATGCAAATTAAATCACCCCGGTGACATTTTGCTGCACTTTTTAAGAATTAAATAAATGCCAGGTAATATGTTTCAGGAATTCTTCACTGTGCTATATTCCGCTGCAGAAGGTTCCTAAGTTATTGCACCAGATGCTTGAGCGATTAGAGGGAAAGTGATGGCAGGCGGGGTAGTTTAGCCGGTTGGAACTGTAGGTGAGGAAATGAAGCTTTATCGTGATGCGGTTCTACGTAATGAATACGATGTTATCATTGTGGGAGCAGGGTTGGGAGGTATGACGGCTGCCAGCCTGCTGACCAAGCGCGGTTTATCGGTGCTGATAGTTGATCAACAGAATAAGCCGGGAGGTGCCTGCACATCCTTTGAATGTAACCAGCTTCTGGAAAATTACCAGGCTGTTTATATAACAAGTCCTGGTCTCATCGCCAACATGGAGCTGAATGCAGCCTGGATGGGAAATGACTGGAAAAATAAACTCAATTCGCAGACAGGTCAATTATCGAGCCAACCGAAGGTTTTTATTGGAGATGAATACTCGACGAACGGGGTCAGCGTGGTGGAAGCTGTGGCAAATGGCAGGATAATGGCGTGTTCCATATCAGAATTCCTGAGAGCGCACGGGGAGTGAGATCTTGTGGATGATTTCGTTACATAACAGGGGATGATACTTTGAGTTGGGTTGCGTTGGTACTCTTTGCTTTCTTATGCGGTTCTCTACCTTTTTCGGTCTGGTTGGGGAAGTTATTCTTAAAGGTGGATGTTCGGCAGTACGGAGACGGCAACCCAGGCGCAGCGAATGTCTTCAGATCTGGCAGCAAGATTATCGGATTAATCGCGCTAATTTTGGACGTCGCTAAAGCGGCAGCACCGGTCGGACTATCCTATTACAACCTGGGCATTCGGGGGATTCCGATGTATTTCATTGCGATTGCACCGATCCTTGGGCATGTTTTCAGCCCTTTCTTAAGCTTTCGGGGGGGCAAAGCTGTCTCTGTATCGCTGGGGGTGTGGATCGGGCTGACCTTGTGGAAAGCCTCCCTGGTAGGTGTCATTGGGGCAGTGGTCGGAGTCAGTATGATAACCTCTTCGGGCTGGGCGGTCATGCTCGGGTTGGTGGGGATCCTGATGACCCTACTGATCTGGTTACCTGATCCTCTGCTGCTCATGGTGTGGGTGAGCGAGACACTCATCCTGGTATGGACCCACCGTCAGGACCTTCGCCAAAGACCTCATTTACGACCCTGGTTGGCGAAACGTCTCTTCCTATCCTGAGGTGAGTATATATGGTCTCCTACCTTACCCATGGGTTGATCATAAGCATCGTCTTTTTTCAGCTGGTGCTCCTGGTAATTATCTTAAGTAATATCAGGATACTTCACCGTACCCGGCTGCATGACCAACCACGCGACTTTCCTACTGTTTCCGTCCTGGTGCCTGCCCGCAATGAAGAAAATAGTATCCAGGCATGTGTCCAGTCCCTATTAGACCAGGATTACCCTGATTATGAAGTAATCGTCTTGGATGACCAATCCAGCGACGGTACGCCAGCTATCCTGAAGCAAATTGCATCTTCCCAGTCCAGGTTGAAAGTACATATGGGCTCTATCCCACCCGAGGGACTGGCGGGTAAGAACTGGGCGTGTGCCCAATTGGCTCAGCATTCAATGGGTGAACTGCTGCTGTTTACCGATGCAGATACAATTTATAAGCCGCAAGCACTTAGGTTGATCGTTTCAGCTTTGCTGGGGGAGAAGGCTGATCTGATGACCGGTTTCCCGCATCAGCTGGTGAACAGCTGGGGTGAAAGGCTGCTTGTTCCCTTTTTTTCGTGGGCTATGCTGAGCTTTATCCCGCTGTGGCTGGCATACCGGATCAAGTTGCCGGCCCTTACCAGTGCGGTTGGGCAGATGATGTTGTTCCACCGCCATGCCTACGAGAAAATTGGCGGACACGCCAGCCTGAACAGCGTGGTTGTAGATGATTTGACGTTGACAAGGCGGATCAAAGCGGCTGGTCTGCGGTGGCGGGTAATGAATGTGAGTGACTTGATAACTTGCCGGATGTACCATAGCAGCCAGGAAGCTAATGACGGATTTGCCAGAAATCTGTTTGCTGCTTTTGACTTTCACATCCTGGCTTATTTATTTGTTTACCTATGGTTGGCAGTTCTGTTCATATGGCCGTTGATCTCGCTTGCAGCCTTGGTTTTGGGGTGGGCATATGATTTCCATCTTGAAGAATTATTCGTATGTATAGGTCTTTCACTTCTGGTATGGACCATCCCATATTTTGAGATTAGAGTGCCGCTGGCTCTAGGATTTATCTATCCAGTCACAATTCTGGCTAACGAGGTGGTGGCATTTCGATCCTTGATTTTAAGCCTGACCGGTCGCTTATCTTGGAAAGGGCGCCTCCTTACTCGCCCGAGATGGAAATGGTGACTAAAGTCACAGGTTTGAGCGGGGTCAGTAATTGCTTATAAACCCACTCAGTGCCTGGGCAATCTCCACCAATTTCTGGCAGTCAACAATTTCGATATTATCTTTGGGGGTATGGGTGATTTGCTGGCTGTCGATGTGGTCGGTGAACCAGTGCGAGGAGACTGCCACGGCAGGGCAACCATTTTGGATGAAGATGCTGTGGTCTCCCTGCACCCATTGCGCACCTTCAGTAATTCCCTCAAATTGGCGGATGACTTCCTTGATTTTCTTCTCTATATCTTCAGGTAAACCATAGAACGAAAAGGCCGACAAGCCGTCTTTATACCCTGCCCCGTCGATATTGATATTCAATAAAATTTCTGTAAACCGGACCTGGTAATCCTGGATATAGCGCATCTGGCCTGGTACGGAGTAATAATCCTCTCCATTCAGAGCCACGATCTCAATCAGGTAGTTTCCAGCATAATCTTTCAACAGATCTGCCAGTAGCAACAAGACCACCACACCGCCTGCATTATCGATCGCTCCTGGGGTGCCTTTCTTGGCATCGATATGGGCGGTGATCACAAAGCAGTTGGAAGAATGATTGCCTTTCCTGGCGACCACGTTGCAGCCTTTCCCGGGAAGGCGTGTGGAGGTGGATTTCAGCGTGCAGGTACTGCCAGCATAAGGTAGTAGCCTCCTGCCATCATCCTCGGTGAGGTACACGGAGGGGATATCAAAATCGCCATCTTCAATTAATGGAAATGGATAAACGCCGCCAGCCAAGGAGGCATTTCTCCCGGTGGCACAGAGGATCGCTTTTGGATTGCCTTTCTCCAGCAGCGCGACGATGCGCTGGTGTTCCTCAGGGTTATAGAATACGAAATTTTTAGGCATGAGCTGTTCCATAGCAATATCGCCATGGAGAAGCACCAGGCTACCGGCAATATTTACCTGTTCCAGTTGAGCGATCGTGGAGATGTCGATAAGCTTGCCTTCAACATTACAGCCGAGAGAGTACGGACTGACGTACACCTGAAAAATCTCCTCGCCGCAAGCCAAGCTTGCCCCGCCATCAATCCAATCCATGGCGTCAAATTCCTGCGTCTCAACGGACCATCCGAATGATGTGACGATCTGCTCGAAATATCGGGCGGCGAGGCGGTTGCCGTCACTGCCAACACTGCGGTCTGTTATCTGGCTGCAAAATTGACGTAGATAGGCTGAGCTTTTTTGAAGCAGGGTTTCCATATCCAATTCTTCCTTGATACCTTGTTGAGAAACTACAGATATTTACCAGTTACTTCGATTATACCCACGATGTTATTGTTCAGCTTTTCCAAATCTTCAGCGGGGATCCACCACTCCGTATGGATACTGCCACCCACCTAATGGACTGGATAGCGATCGATAAAGGATTTTCTGACGTAAAAGCGGGTGACGTAACCTGCACCACTGTCAGAGACATTCCATTGTGCAGCGATTTGCCTGGCATACTCTTCATTTGTGACGGCATAGAAGATTGGCTGCTCAGGTAAACGCGGTGGCCAACGGGTGAAACCACTCTGTTTCACCAGCTCCATCTCTACAGGTCCAGTCGGGCGGTATAGAATGACAGTTGTCTTGTCAATTTCAATCCGAAACGATTAATACAGTGTCTCAATCATTATCGTTTGTGCACCGAATTGTAAACATAAATAGTTTATGGTTATATTTCAATCGGTCTGGTAAGGGTGGCAAATCAATCGCTGATCTTGCTCAGCTTATTGATTTCTGAAACAGCGTGATTTGCAACCCATCAGGGTCCTGGAAGCGGACGTTGGTATCGCCCCATGGAGTGACCACAGGCTCATGGACCAGAGTTGCCCCGTGAGCTAACAACCTTTCTGTTGCTGCCTGCAGGTCAGGCACTTGAAGAGCGATGCGGATTTGGCCGCTGATGCGCCGTCCTACTTCGATTCGATCAATCGTTTCGGCCTGCGCTTCGTCAAATAGTTCCATCGTAGCCATCCCCAGATTTAGGATCAACCCTTTACCTTGTCCGTTATTCCAGATTTGATCTGGCTCGAGGCCGAGCCCGGCGCAATAGAACTGCAATAAGCGCTCGTAATACTTGGTGGTAAGGGCAACGCGCATTTCGGTGACGGGAAAGTTAGATTCCATGATGTTTTATATATAGGATGATTTTAAGGAGCCTTTTGGGTATCCTGCCGAGCCCGCTCAATTTGCTGGCGGATGGTTCCAAGGTGGTAAGCAGCGTGGGGGATCAATGCCATCACGCCGGTCAAATAATCACCGGTCAGGTCATTTTGCTTGCGAATATTCTCAAGCAGCAGCTCAAACTCCTTCCGCAGGTCGCTCCTTAGCCGTCTCCATTTCTCATCGTCTGCGTCGAGCGTGTTCCAGCTTTCGCTCCAGTTTCCCTGGTATGGTTTACCCTGCAGAGCCCCATTGGCGTTTGCCAGGCTCCAGCGCAAGTGCTCGACGTGGGCGGCGATGGTCGTGCCAGGCTGATTACGGTTGGTAGACCAGGATGCCTCTGAGGCCGACACTCCGGCAATCAGACCGAGGATACCAGAATCGGGCTCGTTGTCGATGAACCAGGTGGAAGAAGGGTTAGCCGGTCCGGCGTATGCCTCAGAAAATAAAGTGGCGATCGATTGAATGACTGAAGTTGCGTCCATTTTATCTTTCCTTTTATTCTGGTTGAGAGATATGTGAAGGAAAATAAAGCATATCTACCGAGATCGTTCGAATAGGTTTGAGATTCATAGTTTTTTGAAACGGCAAAAACCCCATTATTGTTTAATTGGATAAGAAGCTATCCCAACCCGGGACGGATAAATCCGCCAGCAAAATGGGGGTTGATCCGTACATCGATTCCTGAACCGGCTATTTTCTTCAATCTCTCAAGAGTAAAATCGCCTGGCGTGCCATAGATCTCAACACTCGTGGGTTCAATAAACTTATATGTTATTTTCGAACGCTCATCGACTCCTTCCAATTGATGGTCCAGGGCTGCCGGATCGGGAAAGAAACGCACAATGTCCACCTGGGAAGAATTTGCATTGAAATATGCCAGCTGGGCAAGTGTACCCGGTTTATCCGCTTTTGTTGGTTGGATACTATTGTGATAATGTATTTTAAATTCGTCCAGCATTCCTTCTTTCACCTTATTACGGCTAATAAAGACAATGGGCTCTGACATTAATACTCCTAGATCTCCGATTCCATAAGCTGCTTCATATTTTTCCCGCTTCGTTCCAATCGGCTTATTATAAAACTCTTGTCCATTGACTCATCCATACCGGGAAGATCAATAATCGTCGTAATCCTTGTTTGGTTGTCGCTCAAAAACTCGAATAAAGTTCGCCCACGCGTTTCTACTGAACCATCGCGGATGATCATTCCAAGCACCCGGTTTGGTTCATATTCCACCACCTGCATCGTCCCTTCAACGGGTTTACCGCTACGGCTGTTGCGCCTGTGGATAATCGTCCCCACAGCCAATGTTTCGTCTGATTCTAACCAGAGCTCGATGTCTGGATCCCAACGCGGATGATTGCGAACATGATCATGAGCATAGAAGTGAAACACATCAGCTACTGGCTTATCGATCACCTGAGTGTACTGAATTTGTATAGACATGCATTCCTCCTGTGTAATAATTTTGTGACAAGGGTTGGGTCGAATTGCACTCCCCGATTTGTAGCTCGAGGGCATTATACCAAATATATACTAATACAGGTAATTATTATCCGATAATCAATAAAACAACGGTCAATTTAATCACTCAGGCTAACAACCAATCCACACCCATGGAATAAAAAAGTGCGCTCTCCATTTGGAGAGCGCATGGAAACCATCCTATTTCAGCGTATCATGTCATTTGCATGAACTCACAACGATGAACAACGAGCTACCTTGGGCTCCATCTGATCGCTATACAATTTCCGTTTGTAAGGCCAAACGGTTACGGTGCACTCCACACGATATCCGCCCAATGCACGGGGTGATCGGTAGCGGAATCAGGCGGAAGGATGTAGGTTGGGTCGAGGGCGGTCAGATTCGATGAGGTGAATATGTGATCAATGCGGTTATCGCCCGACATATCCACTCCACCCGGGCTGATTTCGGAAGGGTAGACACTGGTCCAGGCATTGGTGTAAACACCGTCAATCAGTTTGTAGGCTTGCTCGTAATCTCTAAGGTTGAAGTCACCCATGACAATCACGTAGGGTTTATCCTGCGAGCGTGCCAGCAAGGATTGGGCAAAGCCCACCATGGCTGGGTCGGAGCTATCGGGGTGGACGTCATAAATCGTGAAACGCTTCCCCGCCACTTCCACTTCAGCTTCGGCAACGCCGGTCTCATCCTTATCGCTAAACATGAACACCGTGCGCGGGTCCAGCAAGGGATACTTCGATAGGATGGCGGTGCCGTACGTTCCAGCGACGGTCTTAGGACCGTAGTATGAATAATAACCCAACCTGTCGGCGAAGGCGCGCACGTAATCATTATTATTGAGCGAGATGCGGGTCGAGTCTGTTTCCTGAAGGGCGAGGATATCAGGGGACACCTGTTTTATGAGGGCAAGCTGCGCTTCGAAGGATTTCTCGGCGAATTCATCATTGGATTGCTGGGTGTTCATGGTCATCACACGCAACGAGGTCTTACCGGCAGCGTCCACCTGCGCAGGCGTCGTTGGTCGAGCGAAGAACAGCGTCGCCACGAAAATCACACCCAGCACGACTGCCCACTCCCAGGGATGAGCGACAGCAGGCTCTCCTTCGGAAGTTGGTACGCCTCTTTTGGCGCGCCACACCAGCAGGGTGATGCCAGCGGAAAGCAGGAAATAGACCAGCCAAAAAGTGTTGCGGAAGGGTGGGCTGATAGGCTCGATATAGCCCCAGACGTTGGAAAAGATGTTAATAAAGATCAGCACGATCAGGGAGAAGCTCCCCAGGAGGATACCAGGTGCCAGGCTGCGGGGCGGCTGGGTGGACAGCTGCATTTTCTGGATGAAGACTTGCAGGTCGAGAAACAGCACCGGGAAGAGCAGGAGCATCAACACGAGCAGGATCATCTGCAGAAGGCTGGGCGCACCGACAACCACGGGGGGTGAGTCCAACGTGGGCGGGAATGAAACACGCTGAGCCAGCAAGGTCAGGGTAAGGCTGGCGGTAAAGAGCAGGTTCCAGGCAAGCAGAAATCGCGATGATAAGCGTTCAAGCAAACCCGGCAGGCTGGTGGATATCCATACCCAAAGGAGGGATAGCAGGCTGACTGCGCCTACGATCAGGGTGTAATTGGCTTGGGTCCAGCGGGCGATCACAGCAGGTGCGGATACCGAAAAATAAACCAGGGTGAGGACGAAATAGATGCCGAGAATTGATAATGTAGGATTTCCACCGTATTGAGGAGAGGTTGTCTCGCCTTTCAGATCGGACAATATCAGACTGCCACCGAGCGCCAGCCCCAACACCCACCCAACCCAGGCACCAGCAGGGGTCAGGGAGTATTCGATGCCGTGCCCCACTGCCCGCAGCAGGGTGGATAAGCTCACCGCGATAGCCAACCCGGCAGAAACCCACCTGCCGACGGACGAGCGGTTCGTGATGAGTAAGAAGAACAAGCTGAGGCAGGCGGCGGTGGCAATACCGGAGGCAAACAGGCGATTGGAGGTGTTGAGATATGGGATGAGGCCGCGTGAGATGAACAGCAATCCAAAGAGGAGCCATACCAGTGGTCGTGGGAATTTCTTATAAAATGGCAGGAAGAGCAGAGGCACGAAGAAAAATAACACCCCCAGTACCTTTGCGTCCAGCCTGGAGTTCATCAAGTCAAGGATATAGATCGATTCGACCAGCGTGCCGGCAGATTGGATGAAAAAGAGCAAGAGAATTCCAAAGACGAGGATCAGAAGGGGTGATTTTTTCATCAGGTTTCTCCTTGGGTTGATTTTAAGGCAAGATAATTGATCCTAATTTCTGCTTATCTACCAGCTGGTAATTACAAAGAGTCACGACATTGGTGCAGATTTGACAGCGTTAGTAAAGTGACAAGGTAGTTTACACTGCAAGCGTTGTAATCGTTTTCTAAGACCATGGTCAGCTGCTGAGCTACGAATGAAATGGATATGTGTAGACTGGAAGGACAAACCAACAATAAATACCTGCGGTCAAGTTATGGATTATTGCGGTTCCAAACTTCATCCAGGCTGCTGCGGAAAATATGGTTAAGTTTATCAACATCATATGCTATCGAGTTCATCGGGAATTCCAGGTTTGCCCATCGGTTAAGTTCTGCATCAATAAAGTCACTAATTGCCGGGATTTTTGGTCCCTTATCTAATTCGTCTCCTGAAAGCTTGGACTTGCGTAAATTATGGATTGCTTCCTTGAGATTCTGATCCAGGCTAAGTCTATCTACAAGAATAGTAAAGTCGGTAGGTACGATTCCCAACCCTTTTTCAATCCAATTCATTGCCAGTATGGGTCGTAATACATAGAAGTATTTTTTAACCCACACCGTATCTCCTTGCAGGTAATCGCGATAATTTCCCCGCGCCATATGGAGGTAATGAAAAAGACAGGCGGAAGGCGAGTAATAATCCTTCGCTATTTGACGCATCTGATCCACAACCGAACCGCGCTCAAGATACACAATCGGGGATCCCAGCCATTCCAGGAGGGGAGGATTGGTTTTTCTGAGGAGTTTTAGCGCTTTTTTTATGTCCCATCCACTGATATCCAATTGATCGATGATGGGAGTCTCAAGTACATCCTTTTTTTCATCGATGGATAGATACCATTCGACTGGACGAATGTAGATGTGTCGCACATCGTAATCGCTGTCTTGTGATGGAAAACCCCACGCGCGGCTGCCAGATTCGCAGGCATAAACGATGCGGATATTCTCAGTGGCTTCAATTTCAGCCAGGCGGGAGCAGATTAGCTGTCGCATTCTCTCGGGGAGCATATTTCCATTACAGAATAAATCAGGTTAAATTGGGATAGGTTACTAAGCTCGATTATGCCATAAAACAATAAAAAGCGCCCTCATCTTGAGGACGCTCATCATTTTTAGGATCATCTTTATGTGTTTTCGCGTTGAGCTTACATCTCCATTGGGCTCATCAGCTGAAAATAGTTGCCCTCAGGGTCAGCGAAGGTGGCAATCCATCCACCGCCCATCTGGTACGGTGCCTGTATGACTGCCCCACCGAGCGCTTTGATCCGTTCAAATTCCTCTTTCACCTGGGCAGTCTCAAAATTCAGCATAATTCTACCCGGGTCCTTTGTGTTTCCACCCATCTCAGAATGCTCCAGCACGCCGAAGTAGCTGGCTCCCACCTGCCAGCCGTAGAATCCATTCTCAGGGTCGGTCATTTCTGGGGGCTTTCCAAGGACCTTTTCATAGAAGGCTGCCAGGGTTTTGGTTTGTTTTGTTCCGATCATAATTGAATTCAGGTTCAACATTTCCCACTATCCTTTCCAATTGTAAATCTTTATAGCTTATCTAAATTGTCCAAATATTGTTCTATTATATTCCATTTTTACACTTTCACACTGTATTGTCTTAACCATTCCGCAATCTCAGTCAGAGAGAGATGAGACTGTGCGCAAGCAAGGTTAAACCGAACCATTTCGTGGTAAGTTACATCCAGATGAAAGCCATTGACCCTCAGGAACAATGCCGTCGAGGTTATTGCTAAACGTTTATTTTCGTCTGCAAATGAAGGGTTCCGAACCAATGAATCCATTAGGGCAGCTGCTATCGGAATATCAAGCATTGGCTAGCTGGGAATCAATCGCCATAAATTACAGATGTGTTAACCGAGGTTAACCGATTATTTGATAAACTACATCCAAAGATGTTGCGTAAGGAATTTGGCAGACAGTTAAAAAGAATATAGACCCGGACTAGGCGTTACAAACCATGCTGCTAGAGTATGCCAACATAGCTCGATGGAGGCATTCTACCAACTAATGAAATTTGCTTTCCATCACTCGGGGTATATTGGGCCAGTAGCAAAATCTGGAAACTCAGGCACGGTCAATAATTTATTTAGAAAAAATTGTATAAGGTAGAGTTGCAAACTCTTAACGCTAATTAACTCAAATAGTCACTGATATCTCATTAACAATCAAGATGAAAGAGAAACATCCAATCATTAAGAGAGGAATAATCACCTTAGTAGGAATTTCATTTTGCATTGCTGCAATTTATCTTATAGGTACACGGATTGCTTTTATAGAATATTCCACCGAGGATTTACAACAAGATTATTTTGCTGCAAAGCATTTCGTTAATCATGAATCTATCTATTCTGATTTAGTCTATGCTAATTATCACCCGCCTTTGACAGCTCTCCTGTTAGTGCCATTATCATTCCTGTTATATAAGGATGTTGTAATTATCTGGACCTTGTTGTCAATTATTCTTTATCTTATAACCTGGTGGTTGCTTTATAAGGAATTAAAAATTCATTTTCCACTCGAATATGCGCTGGTATTCCTTGGGTTCATTTTATGTTGGCATCCTTTTTTGTTAAATATTGGTCTAGGTCAGTGGTCAATTCTAATCGGGTTTTGTATTGTGATTTGCTGGCTTTGCTTGCGTCACGATAGAAATATACTTGCAGGTATTTTCCTGGGCTTAGCCTGCTTGATTAAATTAACTCCTGGCTTGCTCATCGTATATCTGCTGTTTACGAAGCGTTGGAAAACGTTGGTCACTTCGATTTTGGTGATCATTGTAGGAACACTAATATCAGTATTGATCTTGGGTCCAAAGGAGGTTACCTATTATTTTACGTCAGTCCTTCCGCGAAATACAAGTATATTCAATACTTATCCGCAAAATTATTCAATATTAGGATTTCTCGGAAAATTTTTCGTAAATGGGGATTGGGTAAAGCCAATTATTATCAGCCCCATTCCTATAAATATCGTAGCACTCATTCTAGATATTGTTATGTTGATCATTCTGATTAAAATAATGCATCGCTTGCCTAATGATACAGATAACAATGATATCAAATTTTCACTATAAATAATTGCAATGCTCTTTATATCCCCAATTTCCTGGCAACATAATTTAATTCTATTGACGATACCAATATGTTTACTATTGAATAATATTTTAAAAAAGAAATTTAACTATAAATATGGATATGGACTATTGATATGCGTGATATTCCTACTCTCTCTCCCCGATATTCAAGTTGGTCGGTTATTAATGAGCCTAGCCCTTCCAAATCGATTGCAATGGTACTTTGGCATAGGGTTTCTTTTCTATGATGTTGGATTAATAATCCTATGGTTTCTGCTCCTGCAATCCAGGAAAGTTGAGGTAGAAAAAACTCCAATGCAATCGAATTCTTGTTTTTAAAACACAGCCACCAAGCACTAACCACGATCAGTCACAAACCACGGTACATATATTGCGAACAAGAACGAAAGTTATGAATAAAATATTCACAATTACATTATTATTGTCATTATTTTTATGATACTGACGATTGATTCAAATCAGTTCTGGGGAATAGCCCGCAATACCACCCAATTGGTTCCCAATAAGGTGCTGACATTATAGAATAAAATAATCTCCGACGTGGTAACGTTTGGGAAACAATCCGAAATGATTCTGGTAGTTAGTAACCCTTGAGGATTACAAGCTGCAAAAATAGCGCCCACCACGTGGAGAGCGCTTGAGGTTTCACAAAAAAATCTTACTGCAGTAATGGTCTGAACTTATACCCGTATACAATGATACCCCTTTCATCGCCGTCCGAGCACAGCCTGTAGGTGACCATCTCGATCGCTATTCCAATCTCCGCTCTCAGGTTGTGCGATCGATACAATTTAGGTGAGTTGTCTAACAGCTACCATTGTAACGGGGATCATGATTGATCGTTTTAGCATATGGTCTGGACATGGATCATATTTGTTGGTCAGAAGTTGTCCAGACGTCTCCATTGAGGTAAAATGGTAGAGGAAGATCGAGATAATGACAATTAATCAGCCAATGGGTGAGAGAAGGAGAATAAAATGAAGAAAATTACATTACCTTTAATCATAATTTTATTACTTGGCATTCTGGTTTTTGGAGTAAGCCTGGCATTAGCCAATACGATATATTTACCCATTGTAGACAGAGCGCCGAATACACCCACGCCAACACCAACCTCGACGCCGACTCCCACACCAACCCCAAATCCGAACCCCGTGGCAATTCCGAATGGAGGTTTTGAAGAAGGTCACGTTTCCTGGCACGAGTATTCGAGTGTAGGACATATAATCATCCTCCAAAATAGCGATATTGCCCATAGTGGTAGCTGGTATGCGCAGATGGGCGGCACAAACAATGATATCGACTCGATTGATCAGACGGTCACTGTCCCGGCTGATCATCCATACCTGTCTTTTTGGCGTTCGATTGCCTCCTTTGAAACGGTTTGTGGAAATGATGTGTACAAAATTACTGTCAATAACAACGTGATTGATAATTATCCACTATGTCAGTCAAATAATTCTGGTTGGCATCGGAAAGCATATGATTTACACGCGTATGCTGGACAATCTGTAAGTCTCGTCATCCGGGTGGAGACAAATTCATCCAATCTCAGTACCTTACTTGTGGATGATTTTGAATTTCGGGTGAACCCATAAGGCGGTATGCACTACATAAGTGACCTAGCGCGGAGAAACGGAGGTCCTCATACACAAATCTCATTCTCAGCGGTCTCAGCAGTAAACCGACTTTTTGAGGTAATTTTCGTAATCTACTAGATGCAAAGGAATCATAAGACGGTAGATTAAAACAAAAACGCCCTCCATCTGGAGAGGGCGTAAAATTTCAGATTGAATTCTTACTGTAGCAACGGTCTAAACTTGTACCCATATACGATGATCCCCCGCTCGTCACCATCTGAGCGCAGCTTGCGGGTGACCATTTCCACCGGCATGCCAATTTCAACCTTCTGGCTGCCCAAATCGGTCAGCTGGGCGGTGATCATCGGACCTTCTTGCAGCTTTACCAAAGCTACCGTGTATGGTACGTTGGATTCGTACCCAGCAGGAGCATCATAGATGGTGGTATATGAAAATACCTCACCTTTCCCACTAAACTGGTATTCATTACGGGCTTCCTGCCCACAATTGGGGCAAATATCACGCGGCGGGAACAGCTTGGCATCACAATGTGGGCAAACTTCTCCAACCAGAGCATAACGCTGCTTCTTCAACCGCCAATGGCGAGGGATTTCCATAATCAATATCTCCTTATTTATTAGCTTTCGATGCTAACTATAGCCATTGGTCGCTATCAATTCCTATCAGGTTGCCTTTTTTGGACCTTGCACGTTTGAAAGGTGGTTAAAGTTGTATCCCCGCCTTAACTCTTAGCGTTCAAAGATAATAAAAACCTGCCCGATTTTCACGCCACCTCCAATATGTGTGTGACTGCCGAGGCCGCCGGACCTGCCAGGCACTGGATGAGCGCCCGCCGGGCACCTTTGACCTGGTTTTCACCCGCCTGGTCGCGCAACTGAAGAGCTGCCTCTACGGCTTGATACACCCCGGTTGCCCCGCCCGGGTTGCCGCGCGCTTTGAGACCACCAAAAGTGGCGATGGGCAGCTCGCCATCGCGTTCCAGCTTGCCCTCCTGGGCCAACTTCCAACCCTCACCTCGCTCAGTAAAACCCGCCGCTTCCAAGACCAGGGCTGCATAAATGGAATATGAGTCGTAAAGCTCGAACAGGTCCACATCCGCTGGTAATAGACCTGCCTGCCGGCAGGCTTTTTCGACGGAGCGGCGGGCAGCGTCGAATGCGAGTGGGTCCGGGCGGTCATGGATTGCCAGGCGGTCGGTGACCAGGCTGGAGCCGGTGATGCGAACCTGTGGCGCAGCAAAGCCAGGTGGCAGGAATTCAGGCAGCGTCAGGATCAGCGCGGCGGCGCCGTCTGCCACGGGGGCGGTGTCGAAAAGGGTCAGTGGGTCACTCAACGGGTCAGCGCTTCGATAAGCTTCCAACGAGACCGTGTTGTGGTAAATGGCGTGGGGGTTGGTGAGTGCGTTGGCATGTGCCAGGATAGGGAAGCCGGCAAAGACGTCATGGGTCACCCCATACTCATGCATATAACGGCGCATTAGCAGGGCTGCCTGGGCATTGGGGGTGAGACCCTGCACGGCTTCATAATCACTATCCTCACCCAGCATCTGCATCGACTCAGCACCCGGGCCAAGCTGGTCGGTTACTTTTTCGATCCCCACCACCAGGGCGACTTTTGCCTGACCCGATTTTATGGCAAGGTAACCCATACGCAAAGCTGCACCACCTGAGGCCCCACCTGCCTCAATCGTGGAAGCTTCGATGCCATTCAAACCGCCATAATCAGTGATGAGCGCACCCAGGTGAGCCTGGTGTGAGGCTGAAGGGGCAATCATATTCCCGACGAACAGGATGTCGGGTCGTAGACCGCCTGCATCTTGGATGGCGGCTTCCAAAGCCATCAATGCCAGGTCGCGCAAGGAAATATTGTAATGTTCACCGACGTCCGTCTGACCGACGCCTGCAATGACGACTTCACTCATGGTGTGGTAATCCCCTTATCGGTTTATTTCATAGCCAGTTTGCCACGGTAGCGCACATACGTCCCGTAATCAATCTCGGTGCGCCGGGCTATGTAGTCTTGTGTCTTGGGAGCGCGGTCGCGCTTTTCAAGGATAGCCTCGGTGACGCGGATGGCGAAGGCATCCGAGCCTGCGCCGGAGCCGAAGGAGACCATGAGGATAGTATCTCCCGGCTCGGCGATATCCAGGATAGCCGTCAGGCCGATCAACGCCGCACCGGCATAAGTGTTCCCGATAACCGGCACCAGCAGCCCCGGAGCGATCTGTTCCTTGGTGAAACCAAGCTGGGCTGCCACCCGCTGGGGGAACTTGGCATTGGGTTGGTGGAAGACTGCCCACTTGTAATCCTTGGCGGTGGTATTGGTAGCTTCCATCAGCGCCTGGGCGGCCTCGATGATATGCTTGAAATAAGCAGGCTCCCCGGTGAAGCGCTGACCGTGCTCAGGGTATTTCTGATATTCACGGCGCCAAAAATCGGGGGTGTCGGTAACATAAGAATAGGAGCCTTCGAACACTGCCAGGGCTTCTTCAGCCGGGCTCAGCAGGTAAGCCGCGCCACCTGCGCCGGCAGTATATTCAAGGGCATCGCCCGGGCGCCCCTGGGCAGTATCCATGCCAATCGCCATGGCGTAATGAGCCATGCCTGAACCGACGAAACCAATTGCTGCAACCATGGCCTCCGTGCCGGCTTTGCAGGCAAATTCCCAATCAGCTGCTTGCACGTACGGCACTGCCCCGATCGCCTCGGCAACAATGGTCGAGGTTGGTTTGACCGCGTAGGGGTGCGATTCTGAGCCTACCCACACGGCGCGGATATCCTGTGCATGGATGCCGGCACGCAGCATGGCATTGCGGGCAGCTTCGATCGACATGGTTGCCACGTCCTCGTCCAATCCTGGGACGGCTTTCTCCTTGATTGGCAGCCCGCCCGCGCCATCCGTCCAAATGCGCGCCACTTCTTTGGCAGGCAGGCGGTAGCGAGGCACATAAGCGCCATAGCCGATGATCCCCACCGGATGGGAGGGTTTCAGCAGCATGGGTTTGAGGTTCGATTGAGGCATTTCCATATCATTCACTTCCTTCTAATGATCCTGCACAATTGACAGCATATAACTGAAGTTACCTATCTATAGTGGGTATTATTTTTTATAAGTTACTTTCCAGACATTCGGACTGAAGTTCGGTTACACAATTTTTGTCTGATATTTTGAAAGTTCCTGCTATCGAATTATCGTTTTGTAGGAGATTGCCACGCCACAAGAAGAGCACTTGTGGCACGCAATGACATGAAGTATTTGTGTTCTTCCTATATTTAGTCCAAGTCTAAGACTATAAAGTATATCATTATCCTTTTAGGGTCAGGATCTGGCAGTAGCGGTTTTGAGCAACAGGCGTGCCAGGGCACCACCATAAGCCCCAATGAACGCTGGGATGAGGGCGATGAATGAAGCATACCAACCTGGCTCGACTGGAATGACAGGAAGATAGCCCACTGATCGGGCAAGCAAATACCCAACCGGCAGGCATGCCCCAGTTACCAATGCCCACAACCAGGCACGAGCTGGTACCAGGAACCCAAGAAGGAATGTAACCATCAGGATGACCAGGACTGCCGCCTGGGGTTCGTCGTTGCGCGAATCGACCCACCAGGCGAATATTCCTCCCGCTAATGCCAGGACGAAGCAAATCCAGGGGAGAAGCTTCTTCAAGGGTCTTTTTTCACTAAGAAAGCTGCTCACCTTTTCTTCTGCCATTCTGCGAGGATTTCCATTGCCCGGTCGATGCGCACCGTCTTCTCAGACACCATCTGTGCAGCCAGCTGTTCGATCAACTCCCCTTGCGCGCCGGCGGCGATGGCTACCTGGCGGGCGTGCAACCCCATGTGCCCGCGCTGAATACCCTCTGTCGCCAGGGCGCGCAGGGCAGCCAGGTTTTGTGCCAACCCCACTGAGACGATGATCTCTGCCAACTCGCCAGCCGTGGTCACGCCCATTAGCTTCAAGGAAGCGCGCGCCGCCGGGTGAACCTGAGTGGCACCACCGACGATCCCCACTGCCATCGGCATCTCCAGGTTGCCCACCAGGTTGCCATCTGAATCCTGCCCCCAGGTGGAAAGCGAGGTATAGCGACCATTACGGGCGGCATAAGCGTGTGCCCCGGCTTCGATGGCGCGCCAATCGTTGCCGGTGGCGATCACCACCGGGTCGACCCCATTCATAATGCCCTTGTTATGCGTGGCGGCGCGGTACGGGTCAGCCAGGGCAAATGCCCAGGCAGAGATGATACCATCGCGCACTTCTTCGGCCGGGTAGGTATCGAAAGCCAGCTCACTCAGAGGGATGGTGCAGCTGGCGCGTGCCAGGCGATGGTCTGCCAGGTTCGAGAGAATGCGCAGATGGGCTTTGCCGCCGGTGATAGTTTCCAGCTGAGGTGCCAGGCGCTCGACGGCGGTATTGACCGCATTGGCACCCATGGCATCACGCACGTCATAGATCAGGTGCACCACCAAGAAGGCACCAATGGGACTTTCTTCGATCGAGCGCACTTCCAGGTTCCGTGGACCGCCACCGAGGCGCTGCAACACGGGGTCCAATCCCGAAATATCCGCCAGCAGGCGGTCTTTTTGATCCAGGATTGCCTGTCTTGCGGCGGGCAAATCAGAAAGGCACAGCAGTTGGATCTGCCCAATCATCTCCGGCGGGTCAGCCTGGGCGGTGAATCCGCCCCCGACTCGGGCGAGCCTGGCCATGAAGGATGCCCCGGCGACCACGGATGGTTCTTCGATCGCCATGGGTACCAGTACTTCACGCCCATTGACAATAAAATTGAGGGCGATCCCAAGCGGCAGGGTGTAGATACCCACCACGTTCTCGATCATGTGATCGGCTTGCTCAGCGGTGAGACCAGCCTGACCGCTCAGCGCAGCGATGTCTGCAGCGGAGAGCTCACCGCGCTGAGCGAGTTCTTCCAAGCGTTGAGAGAGAGCAAGGTTGTAAAAGCCCGCTATGCGGGAGCTTTTAATATCTGATGGCATAATTTTCCTTTCAGGGTAAACCCTGATCGTATCATAGACCTGACACTTCTAGTCTATCTGCGCGGGCTGGCAAAAGCTATCAAATTGCTGAACATGATAATATTACTGGAACAATTCTGGCCGTCGGGTCGTTCTGACCGTATTAATGCAATTTTGGTTCATTGGAACTTACATAGGATAATCATGAAAGTCATTTTCCTGATCCTCATCACCGTTATAATCCTCCTGGGCGCCTGTTCACATGCCACCCAGTCATTGAACCCTGCCTGGGTGGATAAGCTGATCCAGCAGTTCGAGAGCGACCCGGTGGGCAACCCTGTGCAGTCTATTTGGAGCTATGAATATGATGGTCAGGTAGTGTATTACATCCCGCCTCAATGTTGTGATCAATACAGCACGCTGTATGACACCAGTGGAAGTGTGATTTGCGCGCCGGATGGCGGGTTCACTGGTAAAGGGGATGGGAAGTGCCCGGATTTCTTATCAAAACGGACCAACGAGCAGCTGGTATGGAAAGATTCACGGTCCCAATGACCATTTCTGAGTTGGAATACAATTATGATTGTTCCTGCTCTGCCACCAGCTCGCCCAACCGTCGCATTGCCCGGTCGGTCTCGTAAGACCACCAGGCTGCATTCAAGCGGATGAAATTGCGGTATTGCTCGGTGGCGGAGAACATATATCCCGGCGCCAGGGTGATCCCGTCCAATAACGCTTGTTTGTAGAGCTCGAGCGAGTCGACATAGTCAGGCATCTGCACCCACAGCACGATGCCACCATTCGGTCGTGTGACGCGCGTCCCCTCCGGGAAATAACGCATCACGGCATGCGAGAGCTGTGAGACAAAACCGGCATACATCCGGCGGATGCTGCGCAGGTGATGGTCATAGCCACCGGACTCAAGGAATTTGGCAATCGCCACCTGGGGAAGGGTGGCAGTAGCGACATTGGTCGTATACTTCAGCCACTCGATCGTCGCCTTGAACCTGCCCGGAACCACCCACCCCACCCTGTACCCCGGCACCAGGTCTTTGGAGAAAGAGGAACACAGCAAGACCAGTCCCTTATGGTCATAGGCTTTGCACACACTGGGTCGTACTCCGGAAAAGAACAGCTCACCGCACACGTCCCCTTCGATCAGCGGGATCTCATGGTGTGCCAATAGCTCGACCAAAGCTTGCTTGTTTTCATCGGGGATGCAGCTGCCCAGCGGATTATTGAAATTAGATAGCACCAGGCAAGCCTGGATGGAGTTGTGGTCCAGGGCGAAGCGTAGCGCTGAGAGGCTGATCCCATCGCGCGGATGGGTGGGGATTTCAAGGGCGCGTAAATTAAGCGACTCCAACACCTGCAGCACCCCGAAATAAATTGGCAATTCGATCGCCACGGTATCTCCAGGGTTGCACACTGCCCGCAGGCTGAGGGTGAAGGCTTCCAGGCAGCCCGAGGTGGTTACCACATCTGCGTGAGTAATATTGCAACCAATACCGACCGCTCGCTGGGCAATCTGGATGCGCAAGGCTTCGTTCCCCGGAGGAATTTCATATCCGCCGAATTGGTTTTCCAACCGGCGAGACAACCCAGCCATAATACGGTTCAATTTCATTGGCACCACCAGCTCGGTATTGGGGATGGCTGCACCCAGCTGGATCAGGTTGGGGTTGGTTGAATCCTTCAACACCATCATCACCAGCTCCCTGACGCTCACCTCGGTGGGGTCTTGCTGCGGGGCTGACATTTCGGGTTCCGGCAGCATTTGAGGTGGTTTCGCCCGGACATAATAACCAGATTGTGGGCGTGATTCGATCAGTCCCTGGTTCTCCAGCAGCATATAGGCTTGTAAGACCGTAGTGATGCTGATCTTGCGCTGCCGGCTCAGCTGCCTGACGGAGGGGAGGCGCTCGCCTGGTCGGAACGTTCCCATCCTGATCAGCTCAGATAGCTCTGAAGCGACCTGTTCGTATAAAAATGCATCCTGATTTTGGCTATCAACCATCCTAGCACCTTTTTTCCAGTACAGTTATGACCACAAAAAACAAGCACAGTTACACTCAATTATAACTGTTATGGTTACAATTACGACTATTTGCATCTGTTATTTTATTCCATATTGCATAGAATATAGGTGGATAAAATATTAGGAGATGAAATCATGATAAACACCAAGCAAAACGTGCACACCCTGACTGATATCACCCTGGCTAAATATAAGACCTGGAGCATCGATGGTAACCGGCGCGGTGATGTGATCAGCTGCAAAAGTGGCATGCTGTGGGTCACCCAGGAAGGTGACTTCAAGGATTACATCGTCGAAGCAGGGCGGAACTTTTGGGTCACCAGACCGGGCACGGTCATCGTGCAGGCGTTGGATAACTCACAGTTCAAATACAGCCTGAATGAGATGCAAGACCACGTTGAGGCCAATCAACAGCCGGTCCATCAATCATCCAGCTTGCGCTAACCTATCCTATTACAGGATATTTACTTAGGTCTCTCACGCCTCCTCCAAGGGCGAGACAAGATTGTTCGATGGGACTGTCCCAACGGGGCAGTCCCTATTTTGTTATCTATTTCTTCCCGATCACAATAAAACTCGTCGCCCCATGAAAGCCCACCTGATGCACCCTCTGCCGAAGAGTCTCACCCCGCTGGAGTAGCTCAACCCCGCCGCCAATTCCCTTCAGACGCTGGATGTAGCGGTCAATGACGCCTTCCAGCTCGTGGATCAATTGAGCATCATTGGGGTTTGCATCCAGGTCTTTCAGGTCAAAATAACTTGGGGATTTAAGACTGATCTTATCAGTGATTTCAACCAGCTCACGGCGGGTGTACGTCTCGCGGTGATGGATTCCCTCAGCGGTATCCACCGCGGCCCACCAATGGTGCAGGGCAACGTGGGTTTGCTGAGTTTCAGTCTGACCATCACGGTACATTTCACTGATGATGAACTGCCCGCCGGGTTTACACACTCGTCCCATTTCATTCAACACTGCCGGTAAATCTTCCATATGGTGGAAGCTGTTGGATATGCACACGGTATCGAAATATTGATCAGGGAACTCCATCCGGGCAGCATCCATTTGGAGGAAGTGAATATTATCCCGTAAAAACGCGTTTCGAGCAGCATCCAGTGGGCGCAGGCTACTGTCAATCCCAATAATCTCGGTGAAGTCGCCGATGTTGTCCAGCAGGAAAGTGATGAACCCACCGCTGCCCGTGGCTACATCCAGGATCTGCCCAGCGTATATCCTGCTCAATGCTTCTTCTACTGGCTCATCGAATTCAGTTCGACCATCCATTGAAAACACCCACCACGTTGGTGCTCGTCTTGCTCTCTATAATAGAATTACTTGCCCTCATGGGAAAATGTTCATAAGAGCCCGCTTAATCCAATAATAAAAATTTCATCACCAGAATCGCTGACGCGGCTCAGGAAGAGGATCAGGATCTTTCTGTATCGTACTGTATGTGGGTCAGCGGTGAGTGGCGAGTTTTTCTCCCAGTTTATAGGCGCTTTCCAACAGCTCAGGTTGGTTGAGGACCTCTCCCTCCTTATTTGCTGACCCGTAGACCATCCCCACAATATCTGCCTTGAGATAACGGAACATATCCTGAAAGGTACGGATGGCATTGATCGCCCCAGAGGAGTAGGGATCGCTATCGCCGTAGGTCAATACTATCCCAAACCTTTTACCTTTAAGAGCGGAGCCCTGTGAACCTTCCAGTGCATACCACCGGTCGATGAAAAGCTTGGTCTGGGCGCTGACGGTGAACCAATAGATGGGTGAGGCGATCACGATTGCATCAGCCTGGCGTAGCCTGGGATACAGCTGCTGCATATCATCCCCCAGCACGCACACCTCTGTCTCCTGGCAAATATCGCAGGCATCGCAAGGGTGAATATCCATCTTATGCAACGAGAAACTTTCAACCTGGGCGCCGGCGTTTTTAGCCCCCTCAGCTGCTTTATCAGCCAGGATGCTGCTGTTGCCTTTCTCCCTCGGACTGCCTTTGAAGACCAGAATTTGTTTGTCCATGCGCACCTCCGTTGCTCACAGATTATTTTACTGCTTTCCATGGGTTTGTGGAGCATGTAGGATAAAAATCATACCTATATTAGTCAAACATCACCAAATAAGGTAAAATAATGGCGTGGTGAGGCAGCCCGAATGGTATTGTTAACACGTGAACAAATCGAAGCCCGTCTGGTGGCGTTGCATCGCGCCAGTCTTGAGCTGGTAAGTGACCTGTCACTAGAGGTGGTGCTGGAACGAATCGCCCAGCTTGCCCGTGAGCAAGCCGGAGCAAGGTATGCAGCCCTGGGGGTGCTTGATGAACGCGGGAAACTGGAGCATTTTATCCCCGTTGGCATGACGTCTGGTGAAATCAACCTGATGGCACACCCACCGATTGGTCTTGGCTTGATCGGCGCAATTGCCAAGGAAAAGCGGACCATTCGCGTCCCTGATATGTCTCAGGATATGCGCAGTGTTGGTTTCCCGCCCAACCACCCGCCAATGACTTCCTTCCTGGGTGTGCCGATAATATCAGGGAACCAGCTGCTAGGGCAAATATACCTCACCGATAAGGAAGATTACACCGAGTTCACCCGCGATGATGAGCGCGTGATCGAAATGTTAGCCGCTTATGCGGCAGTGGCAATTGTAAACGCTCGTATGTATAACGACCTGGTGGAGCGCGATCAATCACTCTCCCAGCGCAACAAGGACCTGAAGCTGCTCAATGATATTGGGGAGATGCTTGCCAACACATTCGAGATCGATAAGATCCTTGAAAAGACGCTTGACTTCGTCATGTCATACCTGGAGGTTGAGGCGGGCGAGGTATTCCTGACCGAAGAAGACGGATTATCACTACGCATGGCGATGCATCAGGGTGAAGACACCCAGGTATTCTGGACCAAGGACCAGTTCAGGCTGGGCGAAGGATTTGTCGGATTGGTGGCAGAAAGTGGCAAACCGCTGATTAGCAGCGCGCTTGAACAGGATGTCCGCTTTTTACGCCCCCAGGTGGTGGATGCGGGCTACAAGTGCCTGGCGTGTATCCCACTGACTGCGCATACCAATATTATCGGTGTGATGGGGATCGCCACGCGCAAGCAGCAGCGACTCGAGCCGCGCGAGATCAACCTGCTCACTTCAATTGGCACCTGGACGGGAATTACGATTGAAAATGTGCGCCTAAACCAGCAAGGCCGCCGGTTGGCTGTGCTGGAAGAACGCGAGCGCATAGGTATGGATTTGCATGACGGCATCATCCAATCAATCTATGCGGTTGGATTGGCGCTGGATTATGCCCGCATGGAAGTGGAGACGAATCCAGATAAAGCGCTGATAAAGGTCGAACAGGCTATTGAAGGGTTGAACAGCACCATTCGCGATATTCGTACGTATATCATGGATCTCCGCCCGCGACAGTTCCGCGGAGAAAACCTTATGGAAAGCCTGCAACGCCTGATTGACGAAACCCGCGCCAATACTCAGCTGGTGATCAGTCTGACCGGACCCGACAGCGGCTCTCTGATCCTTCCCACTGCGACTTCAACAGCGTTATTCCATATCTCCCAGGAAGCGTTAGCAAATTCAGCCAAGCACGCTGAGGCACACCAGGTAAAAATGAAGCTGTGGACTGTACCCGGGCAGATCATGATGGAAATCTCCGATGATGGGATAGGCTTTGATATGAGTAAAATAAGCCTGGCGCTTGGGCATGGATTGGCTAACATGCGTACCCGGGCGCGTAAAATGGGGGGTGACATCGAAGTCAATTCTGCGCCTGGGAAAGGCACGTCTGTCTTGACCTGGATTCCACTGGATCAGAATGACGACTCTAACCAGCCGTTCCAACCCCAAGATTAAACTTGTCCGCCAGCTAATTGAGCAGCGCAAGGAACGCGAGAGCAGTGGCTTATTCGTTGCCGAAGGTATCCGGCACGTCGGCGAGGCTATCGCTGCACATGCACCCGTCGAATATATCTGTTATGCGCCTGACCTGCTCACCAGTGACTTTGCCCTCAAGCTGATCCACGAGCAATCGCAAGAGGGAATCCCTTGTTTCGGCGTGGACACCGCCACCTTCACCGGTATGGCGGGGAAGGATAACCCGCAAGGGATCCTTGCAGTCATTCACAAGCCCGGTTTACACATCGATGCGCTAACTGCAGAGAACTTCCCCTGGGGTGTGGCACTGGTAGCACCGCAGGACCCCGGGAATATTGGCACAATCCTGCGCACAATCGATGCTGTGGGCGCCAGCGGTTTACTGCTGCTGGACGATCCGGACAACAACCAATATAGTGCTGACCCCTTTCATCCCAATTGTGTGCGTGCCAGTATGGGGTCTATATTCTGGTATCCAGTAATATCGGCAGCATTCTCCGATTTTATTCGTTGGGTAAAAGTCAACGGAGTTAAGGTCTACGGTACCTCAGCCCACGCCAGTCAGGATTACCGCCAAATTGATCACTTTGAACAGCCGTTGATTATATTGATGGGCAGTGAGCGTGAAGGGCTGACCCCAGCTCAATCAGCCGCTAGTGAGGTGATGTTGAAAATCCCCATGCAGGGTCGGGTGACTTCACTCAACCTGGCGATTGCCACCGGATTGATGTTATATGCTGTCTTCGATAAGATGGAATGATCGACCTGGTTAGTAATCTCTAACGGGCGGTGCTTCCCCCATCCACTACCAGTGCTGATCCGGTCATAAAACTTGAATCGTCAGACGCCAGGAATAAGACGGCGCGGGCGATTTCGATCGTCTCAGCCACACGGCCAATCGGCAGGTCAGTTTTGCGGGCTTCAACCTCGCTAACCCCGCCGGAAACCCGGTAATACCCCTCTTTCACCCAACGGTCCACAAAAGTATCCCCCGGGCAGACGGCATTGATGCGAATATTCTCACCGGCGTGGTCGATTGCCATGGCACGCGTCATCTGCACCACTGCCCCTTTGGAGGTGCAGTACGCCACCACTGCCGGTGCTCCTATAAACGCCCAATCCGAGGCATTGTTGATGATTACACCCCCACCCTGTGCGCGCATCAGCGGCAGCACCAGCTTAGACATGCGCCAGACCGCGGTTACATTTAGCGCCAGGGTATCGTCCCAATCTTCATCCTTGGTCGTTTCTGCTGTCCCACTGACCACAATACCGGCATTGTTGAACAGGATATCGATCCGCCCGTATTTTGAAACCGTCTCGGTCACCGACCGCTGGCAATCATCCATTCGGCGGTGGTCAGCCTGGATATATAGACCGCCGATTTTTTCTGCCAGGTCAGCGCCGAGCTGGTTTCGCCTGCCGGTAAAGGCAACCTTTGCCCCTTCTGAAGCAAATAACTCCACCGTGGTTTTACCAATCCCACTCGTCCCCCCAGTGATCAGGGCAACCTTATTTTCGAGCCGCATACGGGCACTCACCGGGTGGAAGATGTGGTTTTAAACACGTGTGACCAACCCGAGCCGCTGCAAATTTTACAGCGGTCCTGGAATTCACCCGACATCTGCGTACCCTTGCCATCGCAGTGCGGGCATTTACGGGAAGGCTGCGCCACCAGCACGCTGCCCTGACCATTGCACACCAGGCAGATATCACCATATTGCCCATATTTACCCGTACCTTCGCACCAGGCACAGGTTTCTGGAGCATATTGCATCACTGGCATGACCATGTTGATTTCCTCCACGAATGATGATTGGCAGTCTGAAATGATTATACCCGAGGTTTAATTATGCCATTCCAAAAAGGAGGTATACTTGCAAGTACCGAGATAATAATAAAATAATAAATAGTAATTGAATATATTAATAATCTACTACAAAAAAATTATAATTATTCATTGACATTTAAAATAATTTGTGTATAATATAAACATCTCGGAAAATTGACCAACCGCGAAGGAAAATGTAATGACTGCAGATTTGATTGTCGAAAAACCTAAACCCTGGGCTCCCCGGTTTTTCACCATCTGGACCGGCCAGGCATTATCGTTATTAGGCAGCAGACTGGTAGGTTTTGCTGTCATCTGGTGGCTCACCCAGACTTCCGGATCGGCAACGGTGCTGGCTACTGCTACCCTGGTTGGGATGGTGCCGGAGGTGGTGCTTGGCCCATTTGTTGGCACCCTGGTAGACCGCTGGAATCGCCGCCTCACAATGATCTTTGCAGATGCCATCATCGCCCTGGCGACAATCGGGTTGGCTATCTTGTTTGCAATCGGGCATGTGCAAATCTGGCAGGTATACGCCTTGCTATTCGTCCGATCCGTTTGTGGTGGTTTTCACTCGAGTGCGATGATGGCCTCCACATCACTCATGGTCCCAAAGGAGCATCTCACTCGCATTCAAGGTTTAAACCAGATGCTGCAGGGAGGCATGAGCATCGCCTCTGCCCCGCTGGGTGCTTTGCTGCTGGCATTGATACCGATGCAGGCAATCCTGGCGATTGATGTGGTCACTGCCTCGCTTGCCATCATACCCCTTTTGTTCTTCAAGGTGCCTCAGCCAGAGCGGAACGATTTATATCCCGACACTTTAGGAAAATCGACATATTGGCAGGATTTCCGGGCGGGTTTTAGTTACCTCTGGAATTGGCCGGGTCTCTTACTCATTGGTATTATGGCGACGGTGATCAATTTCCTGCTTACCCCGGCATTTTCGCTGATCCCCATCCTCGTTACCAAGCACTTCAACGGTGGGGCGGTCCAGTTCGCCACCCTCGAGTCATTTTCCGGGATGGGTTTTATTGTGGGCGGGCTGATCCTCAGCGCCTGGGGAGGGTTTAAGCGCCGCATCATCACCACTTTGGTGGGCTTATTGGCCATGGGTGCAGGCTGCCTGGTGATAGGACTGTTGCCATCAACAGCTTTTATCCTGGCTGTTGCGGCCATGTTCTTTATCGGTGTGATGAGTCCCATCGTCAATGGACCACTTTTGGCAGCTGTGCAGGCTGCGGTTGCCCCTGAAATGCAGGGGCGTGTATTTACACTTATTGGCACCATGGCAGGCGCTATGTCACCTATTGGCTTGATCATTGCCGGTCCCATCGCAGATAAACTGGGTGTACAGACCTGGTTCATTATCGGTGGAATTGTAACGATATCAATGGGGGTAATCGGCACATTCATTCCAGCCATCATGCACTTCGAGGACGGTCGAGGAGCACCTCAATCGAGAGTGATTGAAGAACCGGTAATTGGTGATCAAAATATGACTGGAGAGCTCGAAACCGCAATTCCCAGCATTGCTCCGGTAAAGGTTGATTACACCTAATCGTAAACCTCCGAACAGGTTTACCATCATCAGAATCATCAGGCTCCTCTGGATAGGAGGAGCCTGATGATTTTTTATCTCCAGGAGTTAGCTTACGATAGTCCCCTAACAACAAAAAGTATGCCGATAATAATCAGAGGAATACCCACAATTGCCCCGACCAGAGTAACGGTCAGGATGACCCCCACGAGCATGATGACTAGTCCTAAAATCACAGCCAGTAATCTACCTGTAAGAGTGACGATGTAGGCAATTAAATTCCATATCCAGATAAATGGCCTTAGCAGCCAGTGGCTATTCTTGGGGTTTATCATTTCATGCTCCTTGCTCCGTAGTTATAACTATCTACGTACCCAGCCTGAATGGGTTGCACGGGGCGGAGTTTAGATAATCCTAATCTATTAGTGACATTCCTGCGTATTAAAGTGAGTACAATAAGAACAACGTTGAAATAAGGAGACGCAGCATGGTCAAGATTGATCCCTCTGAGATTACCCCCAAGAGCCTTTATCTCACACGACGGCAGTTTATTGGTAGCGCCGGAATGACCCTGGTGGGTGCTATGGCGCTGGCAGCCTGTAAGGGAAACGTGCCCACCGCAGAAGCCAGCCCGCCTCCATACACCGGCGCTACCACCGATGAGCTTGGTGCCCCGCTGACGTCCTATGAAGATATCACCCATTACAATAATTACTACGAATTCTCCACCGATAAGAGTGCCGTGGCAGGTCTGGCAGCCGACTTTCCCATCTCCCCATGGAGCATCGAAGTATCTGGGCTGGTCAGTAGCCCCAAGACCTATTCCATAGCCGACTTGCAGCAATTTTCACCGGAAGAGCGTGTTTATCGGTTACGCTGTGTTGAGGCCTGGTCGATGGTCATTCCATGGATAGGCTTTCCCCTGAACCGCCTGCTCGAAGACGTCAAACCCACCTCGGAAGCGACTTTCGTAAAATTTACCTCCATCCTGGATCCCACGGATATGCCTCTGCAGGGGTCCAACTTACTCTCCTGGCCTTATGTCGAAGGGCTACGCATGGACGAAGCCATGCATGACCTGACTTTGATGGTCACCGGCATGTACGGGACGGATTTACCCAAGCAAGATGGAGCACCCATCCGATTAGTTGTGCCGTGGAAATATGGCTTCAAAGGGATCAAGGCGATCGTCAAGATTGAGCTGGTGAATACTCAGCCAACCTCCACTTGGATGGATGCTGCCCCGAACGAATATGGGTTTTATGCCAATGTCAACCCCAATATAGACCACCCACGCTGGTCGCAAGCCACCGAGCGGCGCATTGGTGAGGTGGGACGGATGAAGACCCTGATGTTCAACGGGTATGAAAACGAAGTAGCCTCACTTTACACAGGGATGGATTTAAAGAAGAATTTTTGAACATCAAAAACAGATTTTTTGACTATTGGTTCCGGATCCTGGTGCATATTGCCTGCCTGCTTCCGATTCCCTGGCTATTGTACGATGCCTGGCAGGGACATTTAACGGCGGACCCTATCAGGGGTGCAATTTTACGCACAGGCAAGATTGCCCTGATCCTGCTCGTATTGAGCCTGGCATGCACGCCACTAAATAGCATCTTTGGCTTTTCACCTGCGCTCAAGGTCAGGCGCGCCCTGGGAGATTATTCATTCTTGTACGTGTGCATCCATTTTGCCATTTTTGTTAGCCTGGATTATGGCTTCGCTTTTCAGTATATCGGCGCTGAAATTATCAAACCCTATGCCCTGGTAGGATTGATTGCCGGTTTGTTGCTGATCCCTCTGGCAATTACTTCATTCCCGCCCTGGCCTAAACGACTTGGTAAAAACTGGAAGCGTTTACATAATATGGTATACGTGATCGACATCCTGGCTGCGATGCATTACATGTTGGTGGTAAAACAAGGTGTTGTGCAACCCTACCTTTGGATGATCTTGATCGGCTTTTTACTTATCCTTCGCCTGCCTCCCATCCGTCATTTCCTGAGTGGTTTCTTTGTCCATCAAGATTAGCGTTTTACTATTTTTAGATATATAATCTAAAAATGCTGCCGCCCGCGTTCTCCAATCAACCTGATTCAATCAGTTCGCTCGAATTTGAACAGCTTATTCAAGATGGCATTATTGCAGTCAAGAATGGCAATCACTCATTGGCGAAAAGATTGCTCGATCAAGCTGCGCTGATCAACAGCTCAGACTCACGCATTTGGATCTGGCTTTCGGCAACGACGGAAGACTTGCAAGAGCGGCGCGGGTACCTGGAAAAAGCCGTTGCCATCGACCCGTCCAACGCGACCGCCAAGCGCGGTCTACTGATGATCAATGAGAAACTAGATAAAAGCCCGCTCATGCTGGAAGGTGCTTCCTATGAGGCGGAGGCAGAACCGGCTCCCCAAGAGGCTACCATCAAGACTTATACCTGTCCGAACTGCGGAGCCTCGATTGCCTATGACATCCATGAGACGACCCTGGTCTGCCAGTTTTGTGGTTTTACCGGCAAGGTGGATCAACGGGTGCTCAGCGAAAGCTCCGAACAGCTGTTAGATGCCGCTCTACCCACCGAGCGTGCCCACCGCTGGGCGGAGAGCCAGTCGCGCCTGACCTGCGAGCAATGCGGAGTGGTCATCATCCTGCCGGCTGGTCAAACCGCCGATGTCTGCCCTTATTGTGCTTCGAACCGCTTTATTACTTCCCCCACCCTGATGGAATTGGTCGACCCGCAGGCGATTGGCGTGTTTAAAATTGATCCCGAAAAGGCGGGTGATGCCATCAAAGCCTGGCTAAATAAAGGCCTTTTTTCTCCAGATAACCTGGCAATCCAGCACGCAGGGATGCTGCTTCATCCAGCCTATTACCCATTTTGGATCTTTTCGGGAGCCCTGGAAATACCCTGGTTCTATGAAGACAACACCGGCTCGAGCAAACTGCCTCAGGTGGAAACTCGCAGTGGGTCTCACTTTGAGATGTTTAACAATGTGGTCATCCCTGGGCTGCGTAAGATGACAGCGACAGAGGTTGCCGGCATCGAACCGTTTAACCTGGAAGAATTGGTCGAATTTTCACCCGATTTTCTTGCCGGTTGGTTGGCAGTAACCTATGATCACCCCCTGGCGGATGCCTCGTTAAAGGCGCGCGAAATGGTTATCAAAAATGTCAAGACCAACCTATCCAATCAGGTAGATCAGGGTCATCCCAAGCACAATTTTGGCACCGGTGCAGGGAAGTGGAGTGGGCTTACCTATAAGCTTGCGCTCTTGCCTATCTATATTGGTAATTATCCCTTCCAGGGCAAGCGTTACCGGCTGTATGTCAACGGTCAAACCGGTAAGGTGAGTGGGATTAAACCACTTGATTCACTTAAAGTAACCATGCTGTCTGTGGGAGGGTTCGCTTTACTGATTATCATCGCTGCTATCCTCTACCTCCTGCTGAGGAAGTTTATTGGTTGATTCAGCCCCACCCATGATCCGATGATCAAACCCTCCATCCTGCGCAACCCCCACCTGGATGGTTCACCTTTTTTCTGGCGGGCGGGCACCACTGGGGTGCTTCTGTGCCACGGATTTACCGCCACTACCGCCGAAGTCCGCCCCTTGGCGAAGGTACTCTACGAAAATGGTTACACGGTCGCAGCCCCCCTGCTTCCGGGACACGGCACTACCCCGGTAGACTGCAACCGCTTCACCTGGCAGGATTGGGTCGCCTGTGTTGAGCAGACCTACCAGCAGTTGGCCGCTGGCTGCGAGCGGGTTGTAATTGGTGGTGAATCAGCAGGCGCATTACTCATTTTGTACCTGGCAGTCACACATCCGGAATCTGCGGGGATTTTGTGTTTTGCGCCCGCCCTGCGCCTGCGTATAGGGCGTGGTAAAAATTTCCTGCTATCCGTCTTGGCGCCTTTCATTGCTTCCGTCCCCAAAGCTCCATCTGCTGATGATAACCCCTGGCAGGGATATTCAGTTCAGCCACTAAAGGCAGCCGTCCAGCTCAGGGAATTACAAAAAGCTGTCCTCGCTCTCCTGCCGCAGATCCACCAACCAATTATGATCCTTCAGGGCAGGCTTGACCCAACTGTCCATCCTCAATCTCCCCAGACTATTTATAACCAGGTCGGCTCATCCATCAAGGAGCTGCACTAGCTGGAGCATTCCACCCATTGTGTGATCCTGGACAAAGAACATGACCTGGCGGCGAACCTGACCCTCAGCTTCATTAAGCGTATATTCCCCTAAAACCGGACCTGGAAGGTAACCCTTCATCCCTCCATCAATTTTAACCAGGATCCTAAGATGAGACGACCAATTCGCTGGTTTGACTATTTCACCTTCAACATTTACTTCTTCGGGCTGACCACGCTCTCCCAGACTATGGGTTTGATCACCCCGCTGCTGGTCCAGCAATTTGTCGGTGAGGCGCAGCAGGGTACCTATTATGGGACTTTCCGCCTGTACACCTTGATGGTGGCGCTGCTCGCTCAGTCTGTGATGGGCATGTTCTCCGACCGCAGTACCCTCCGTTGGGGTCGGCGGCGACCATTCATTTTCGTCGGTGCGCTGGTAACTGCAGCGCTCACCATCCTGATCGGCTTTACTGCGCGCATGGAAGGAATGCTGGGTTTCTGGGTATTATTTGCCATCGGTCTGGTGCAGCCAGTGGCGACCAATGCGAGCCAGGCTGCCGAGCAGGGGATCATCCCCGACCTGGTACCGGAAGAAAAGCGGGGGCTATTCTCAGGTGTGAAGGCGTTATTCGAGATTCCCCTTCCTTTGATCCTGGTGGCATTCACCGTTGCAAAACTGGTCAGCCATGGGTATCTGTGGGCAGGGTTGCTGGTCGCAATTGTTGTCCTGATTATTGTAATGCTGATCACCATGCTCGTCCCTGAAAAACCGCTGGAAGATAAAGCTCCCCCAATGGACTGGGCAGCGTTATTACGCCTGGTGGGAATGACAGCAGTATTCACCCTCATCATCCTTGGCTCGAGGTATATGGTCAATTTGGTCAGTGACCTGATGAGCACCGTCAGCTCCACCACTGGGATATTCATTATTATGGGATTGGTCGGTTTGGCTGCCATGTTGGTGGCGGTTGGCATGGGGGTTTGGATCAGCGTGCGTATCAGCATCGGGGATAAAGCTAAAGAAAATCCTTCATTCACCTGGTGGGTGGTCAGCCGGCTGGCTTTTCTGGTGGGGGCGGTCAATTTGTCCACCTTTGCGATATATTTCCTGCAAGCTCGTCTGGGTTATGTGAAAGAAACTGCCGCCTCCCCGGCGAGCAAGCTAATCTTGTTTGTTGGGCTTATGATCCTGTTGTCCACTTTGCCTGCAGGTTGGTTGACCGACCGGTTTGGTGAGAAGCGCATGGTGGCAATTGCAGGGCTGACTGCAGTAGCGGGTACGGTCATCGCTCTCAGCTTCCCCAGCCTTCCGGCAATCTATCTCGGGGGATGCATTATTGGAATTGGTACCGGTTTATTCTATACTGCCAGCTGGGCCTTAGGCACGCTCCTGGTTCCCAAGGAGGAAGCTGGTCGTTACCTGGGCATATCCAACCTTGCCGGAGCAGGAGCCGGTGCAGTGGGCGCCTATATTGGTGGTCCGATTGCCGATTTTGTCACCGATCAGGTACCGCAGATACCAGGGTTCGGATATGTCTTGATCTTCAGCATCTACGGAATGCTGTTCCTGTTCTCAGTCCTCGCCGTGAGGCGGGTAAAAACAGTCAGATGAAGGATCATCTGATCTGGATGTGCATGAATGGGGGCAAATACCATCTTATACCCTATTTGTACCCGAATTAATAATTCCCACCTGGTATACGGAGTGTTATCACTGTCCCTCAGAACATAAGCCTGGAAAGAATTTCTATTTATCCGTCAAATTGGTTATTTGTTCAAGCATATTGCATAGCTGCGGTCCCAGCTGACGGAGCTCTTCCTGGTGGGTGCTTGCCAGGCTTTTCAGCACCCCAATCCCTTTATCGGTGAGCCTGATAAATACCTGCCGCCTGTCCATACCGTTATGGATCCTTTCCACCAAACCCTGTTCTTCCAAGCGGTCCACCATGCCCACAGCACTGTGATGGCGGATCTGCAACCGCTCAGCCAACTCGCCGATCGTCACCTGCTCACGACCAGGATAACCAATGATGAATAACAGTGCCTGGTGTTGCTGCATGGTGAGACCTGCAGATTCGGCCGCATTTTCACTGAAGCGCAAAAAACAGCGTAGGGCATAGCGGAATTCTGCCAGGGTTTCATAATCACCTTTTGAAAAAGTCGAGAAATCTGTCATCATATTCCCATCGTATATAATAAAGCAACCCACTTTGGGTGGAGCTTACCCAAAAAGGTTGACTTACATCGTAGTACGATATATAATTAATTCTACCATATTTTCGCTATAATTGATAAAGCGTAGGACAAATTCATCTGCTCTTGGGAGGGCTAAATGCCAAAATATCAATACCTGATTGTTGGTGGCGGTATGACCGCTGATGCAGCTGTCAGAGGTATCCGGAAGCTGGATCCTGATGGAAAGATTGGGCTGATTGGGAGCGATCATAACCCACCCTACAACCGTCCGCCTTTGACCAAAGGACTCTGGAAGGGAAAATCATTAGAAAGTATCTGGCGCAGGACTGAGCAGTACACAGTGGACCTGCACCTGGGTAAGACCGTCCGCTCAATCGACCCAGGTAAAAAAGCCGTTAACGACGATCAGGGAACGGAATACCAGTACGAAAAATTACTTTTAGCCACGGGCGGCACGCCTCGCAAGCTGCCCTTCGGGGAGGGTGATATTATTTACTACCGCACCCTGGATGACTACCAGCACCTGCGCGAACTGAGCAGCCGCGGTGAACACTTTGGTGTAATCGGTGGTGGCTTCATTGGCTCGGAGATCGCTGCAGCACTGGCGATGAACGGGAAAAAAGTGAGCTTACTTTTCCCTGACACCGGGATCGGAGCCCACATCTACCCACGCCAGATCTCAGATTATTTAACCAATTTCTTTCGTCAGAAGGGTGTGGAAGTGCTGCCCGGTGCAAAGGTGCAAGGCTTGAAAAAATCAGGCAATCGCTACCAGCTGGTCACAGTGGATGACGACGAAATCCTGGTGGATGGGGTGATTGCCGGAATTGGCATCCAGCCCAATGTGGAACTGGCACAATCTGCAGGGTTAATTGTGAATAACGGGATTGTCGTCGATGATATGCTCCACACCAGCACTGTTGATATATTTGCTGCAGGCGATGTGGCTGAGTTTGCCAACCCCACGCTTGGTAAACGTTTGCGCATCGAACACGAGGACAATGCCAATACGATGGGTCAGCAGGCAGGGCGTAATATGGCAGGCGCTAACGAGCCTTATACCCACTTGTCCTATTTTTATTCCGACCTATTCGAGCTGGGTTATGAAGCTGTCGGTGAGCTTGATCCACGCCTGGAAACCTTTTTGGATTGGAAGGATGAATATAAAAAGGGTGTGATTTATTACCTGGCCAACGGGCGTGTTCGCGGAGTGCTCCTGTGGAATGTGTGGGACACCGTCCCTAAAGCCCGTGCTCTGATTGCTGAGCCAGGTCCATTTACTGCAGCTGATCTTAAAGGTCGGTTGTAAACCGGGAAGTCCATCATGGCCATGGTGAATGAGCTGGCCTCTTTCGTGGTTGCGGCTGAGTTTGACTGGCTCTCTCCCGCTGCCCGTGCCCAGGCGAAGATTCGGGTTTTGGATGCCCTGGGCTGTGCCATTGGCGCTTTAGATGCGGGCACGATAGCCTTGATCGCCGCTCAAAATTCAGATTTCGGCGGCAATCCTTGCTGTACCCTGATTGGTGGCGGTCTGACCGCACCTGACCGGGTAGCATTTTATAACAGTGCGCTGGTGAGGTTCCTGGACTTCAACGACAGCTACCTTGCGCCAGGAGAAACCTGCCACCCCAGTGATAACCTTGGCGCAGTACTGGCAGCCTGCGAATATGCCGATGGGAGTGGCAGGGATTTCCTGACCGCCCTGGCCGTGGCGTACCAGGTGCAGTGTCGCCTGAGCGATGTGGCTCCCGTGCGGGCAAAGGGCTTTGACCATACCACCCAGGGCGCTTATGGTCTCGCCGCTGGGATTGCCAAGGCACTGCGCCTGGATAAGGACAAGACCGCCAATGCCATCGCCATCTCCGGGACGGCTTATAACGCCCTCAGGGTCACACGTACCGGTGCTCTCTCCAACTGGAAGGGTCTGGCATACCCCAACACAGCTTTTGGCGTGATGCAATCTACCTTCCTCGCCATGCGGGGCATCACCGGACCGGGCGAAGTGTTCGAAGGCAATAAGGGCTTCATGGACGCAATTTCCGGACACTTTTCACTGGACTGGTCTAGGGAAGACCTGGAGAAGATAGCCCACACCGTGGTGAAACGTTATAACGCCGAGATTCATTCACAAGCCACCATTGAAGGTGTGCTGGAGCTGAAACACGAGCAGGAGATCGATCCAGCCACGATCCGCAGCATCGATATCGAGACGTTCGATGTAGCCTATAACATCATCGGCGGCGGCGAAGAGGGAGAGAAGGTCACCGTGCGCACCAAGGAAGAAGCCGACCATAGCCTGCCGTATATTATTGCGATAGCCATTTTAGATGATCAGGTTCTGCCAGCTCAATACCTGCCTGGGCGCATCCAGCAAGCAGACGTCCAAACCCTGCTGCGAAAAGTGACCATTCGCCCCAAGCTTGAATATAGCCAGCGTTTCCCAGCCGAGATGCCCTGCCGTATTACCATCACCTTGCAGGATGGGCGGGTGGTCAGCCGGGAGAAGCGCGATTATGAGGGCTTCCTTACCCGCCCCATGCAGTGGGAAACGGCGGTGAAAAAGTTTGAACAGCTAACTGAACCAACCGTTTCGACCTCCCTGCAGGATGAGATTGAGAATGCGATAAATGATCTGGAAAACATCCGCATCCGCGACCTGGCAGCCTTGCTGGGAAGCGTGAAGCGTAAAGCATAGGAAAAATAAAACATGGAATCAATAAATGAACCAATTGAAGATCGGGCATTCTCTTTTTTGAGAATTAATCAACGCCAAGGCAAACCACGCCAGACCGGCGTCACTGAAATCCGCGGGCCATACTATACCCCCATGGGAAAGCGCTATCTTGAAGATATCCTCGAGACCATGGGCGCATACGTGGATGTGCTGA
This sequence comes from uncultured Chloroflexia bacterium, assembly GCA_963726315.1. GTDB lineage: Bacteria > Chloroflexota > Anaerolineae > Anaerolineales > UBA4823 > FEB-25. Next base: position 709,576 of record CAVSBZ010000001.1, read on the forward strand.
AATTCGCCGGTGGCTCCTTTAGCCTGATGCCGCGCAAGGCAGTTGTCGAGCTGCTCGACTTATGCCACAAGTATAACGTCCTCGTCTCCACGGGCGGTTTTATCGAGCACGTCCTGACGTTGGGTCCGCAGGCTGTAGACCAATATATAATGGAATGCAAGCAAATTGGTTTTGATATCGTGGAAATCTCCAGCGGGTTTATCTCCATCCCTACCGATGACTGGCTCAGGCTGATCGAGAAAGTGCAGAAAGCCGGGTTGAAGGCGAAGCCTGAAGTGGGTATCCAGTTTGGAGCCGGCGGAGCCACCGCCGTGGCAGAGCTGGCCGCGGAAGGCACGCGTGACCCCGAGTGGGCCATCCACCAGGCCAGGCGGTTTGTGGATGCCGGAGCCTATATGATTATGATCGAATCAGAGGGGATCACCGAGAACGTGACCACCTGGCGAACGGATGTCGTCGCCAATATTATCAATGCCATTGGGCTGGAAAAACCGATGTTTGAGGCCGCAGATCCGGAGGTTTTCGCCTGGTACATCAAAAACTATGGCGCTGAAGTCAACCTGTTTGTCGATCACAGTCAGATTGTCCAGCTGGAGACCTTGCGCGCCGGTATATGGGGCACGAAGAGCCTGTGGGGCAGAGTATTAACCTATAAGGGCTGAACCCGTTATAATTGACCTGACCATTGATAGCTATTGGATCATTCTCAACCCTGTGTAAGTGTTGACGAAGATATATATAAGTGCGCGGTAATCGTGCATTAAAAAGGAGAATTAAATGAATTTCCCTGACGATATTGAAGACTATGTTATTCAAGATAGCTTAAAATTACAAAAACGTCAAATTACAAACGAAGCCTTCGTGAAGTATGAAGCTTATATGGAAGAAATATTTACTGCCTTTGGGTTGGATTGTAATACGCCTTCCACTGAAGACACTCCCCGTAGGTTCGTAAAAGCGCTATTTGATGCCACTCAGGGCTATGATGGCGACCCCAAACTTCTGCGGGTTTTCAGCACGGAGTGCCGGGGTGAGCCAGACTGCAACCTGAGCCAGGTGATTGAGGGTCCCATTCACTTCTTTTCATTGTGCGAGCACCATGTCTTTCCATTCTATGGGCAGGCATATGTCGGTTATATCGCCTATGAGAACATTATCGGTCTTTCCAAGCTTACCCGCATGGTGAGACTTTTTTCGAGGCGCTTTTCGGTCCAGGAACGCATCGGTCATGAAATAGCCGATGCGTTGGAAACGATGCTGCATCCCAGCGGTGTAGCCGTGTATCTTGAGGCTCACCATTTATGCATGGAAATGCGAGGCGTGCGTGAAATTGCTCCCGTCACACGTACTACAGTGTGGCGCGGGAATTATGCCAATGAGCCTTCTCTGCGCGAGGAGTTCATGTCCACCTGGAAGAAATAGCTGCCTGGTAATCAAAGCGGTGCTAAGTATATATGCTGCATGACGTTCTAGACGGATGGCTTAATGACACTAAATAACAAGCTGGTGCTCATTACCGGTGCAGCCCTGAGGGTTGGGCGAGAGCTCGCCCTGGTTGTTGCCCGGGCTGGAGGTGACGTGGTTATTCATTATGGTCACTCCCAGCCCGAAGCCGAGAGCCTGAGGGATGAGATCCATACTCTGGGTAGAAGAGCATACCTGCTCCAGGCCGACCTCAATGATCCGGAACAGGTGGGCAACCTGATTCCCCGGGCCCTTGAATTTGGCTCGTTGTATGGCCTGGTCAATAATGCCGCCATTTTCGGAACCCAAACCTGGCAAAGCACTACCCTGGAGGAATGGAACCAGCATCTGATGGTTAACCTGACCACACCCTTCCTGCTTAGCCAGGAATTTGCCCGCCATATACCAACCGAGGGGATGGGGTGTATTGTAAATATGCTCGATTGGCGGGCTTTACGCCCGGCCGCGGACCACCTGCCTTACACCATCAGTAAATCTGCCCTGGCTGCCCTCACCCGCTCGCTGGCGGTTGCCCTGGCGCCCAAGATCACAGTGAACGGTTTAGCCCTGGGAGCCATCCTTCCACCCAGTGATGGAGCCACACCAGTGAATATCCTTAAAAACGTCCCGGCTGGTCGATGGGCAGACATAGCCGAAGTGGGGCAGGCGCTGGTGTTCCTATTAGATGGACCGCAATATATCACCGGGGAGATCATCCACATTGACGGCGGTAGGCACCTGATTTAGAAGGATTGAGATGAATGCGACTCTGCATCAAGCTTGCCTCCTGCTCGGCTCGAACATCCGGCCTGACGTAAACATTCCCCAGGCGGTGGACCTGCTGAAGGATAAAGTGGCCATTCTCAAGGTTTCCTCCATCTGGGAAACCGCCTCAGTAGATTGCTGCTACCCTGATTTTCTCAATATGGCGCTGAGTGTGACTACTTCACTTGGCGATGCTGAGCTAAAAGCCCAGGTGCTGCGCCCACTCGAGGCGAACATGGGCAGGGTACGCACAGAGGACAAGAATGCTTCCCGAACGATCGACATTGATATCATCTTGTTTGACGGCAAGGTGATCGACCCGGACCTTTGGCAGCACGTCCATCGGGCGGTACCGGTGGCTGAGCTGTTTCCAAATGTCCAATCTGATAGTGGAGAGCTCCTGAAGGAGACTGCAAACCGCCTGGCGCAATCCACGCCTATACAGATAAGGGCAGATATTTCGATCTCACTTCCAAAATGAAATAAAACTCATCGATGGGAGCTGCTATGCCCAGCCAGTTTTACCTGAACCGGGGGATGAAGCGCGGCACCCGCTGCATATAATCCTTGTATTCGGGCAAGCGTTCAACCAGATCCATCTCTTCTAAAAGCGCCTGGATGAGTACCCAGGTTAGCCCTAATAAGCAGGCGATGAATACATTTACAGTAGGTAACCAAAGAAATAACCCGATCAACTCAAGGACTAGTCCTGAGTAGATTGGATGGCGAATATGGGCATATAATCCATTTGTAACGAGTGTATCCCGGGTTGATGGTGCCACTGCCCGCCAGCGGATCGAAACCCGACCAGCGAGGATAATCACCACTCCCGCCAGGATCAGCAACCACGCAATTACTGATGAGACCAGGGTGGGGGTAAACAGCAGGGATGAGGGCGATAACACTGCCAGGGCATAACCTATAACCCATACAGGTATCCCCAGGATATCCCTGAGTATGATGCATACCACTCTGCCGCCGCGCTCTCCTAAATGTCGAGAATAAAAGGCAGTAAATGCACTGGCAGCGTTGAAAGTAAACCCGATAAGCAATGGGATTAAGTATGCATACATCAGTCTATGCCCTGGACCTGGCGAGCATTTTGGTTCCTTTCCATAAGGAAAATCACTGCCATGCCCAGGAGCACTCCTATACCTATCACCAGGAACATTGCCTGCCCGCCAACACTTCCGAGCAGCAGCCCACCGATGACTCCTCCCGCAGCAGAACCGATACCAAATGCAGCACCTCCCACCAATCCCTGCCCAGTGGCTTTCAAGCCTTCAGGAGAGATGTCATTGGCATAAGACACAGCTGCCACCCAAACCAGTGGGAAGGTGAGACCACTGAGCAGCTGGAAGATGAGGATGCCGGACTGATAATTCAGTGCCGCATAAAGGATCAGGCGTATACCCATAATGAACATACCGATAAAAAGCATTCCCTGCGCCTTGAACCGGTCGATCAGGTTCTTGGAGAAAAACAGGACCGGCAGCTCAGATAATGTGGCGATTAATAGGGCGATCCCCATGGTCGACCGGCTTATGCCCAGCTCTTCCATATAGGGAAACAGGTAATTGTTGACGACGGTGAAGGAGATACCACCGAGGAACATCAGGCTGAGGAAAAGCACCCACCTGCGGTCAGAGAGTAATTTACGGAAGTTCGCCAACATGGGTTCACGCACGCCGCCTCGCCCGAAGGTGAACCATTGGCAGATGATCAGGGTGAAGATCATGATCGCTGAATAACCCCAAAATGCCCAGCGGATGCCGTATCGATCAATGATTATGCCTGCGATGGGTGCAATCACCCCCCAGCCAATCGTGCCTCCAATCCTGACCCGGCCATACATATCCTTTTTGTCTGCCAGCATGGCCATGGTGGCGCTATCTGCGAAGGATGTGACTGGCGCAGCGAACAGGGCATAGATAATTATCACCGGGATGAGCAGTGCGAATGTTTTCATGAAAGGAAAAATGACTACGGTCAGCACGCTTACCAGGATGGTCAGGCTCATGATCAGCTTGTGTCGCAGCTTCGCGTCCGCCAAGCCTGTCCAGAAGGTTGACCCAACCATAAGGATTAATGGTATGACGCCTGCCAGCAAGCCGATTTGAGCTCCACTAAAGCCTAATTCCTGGAAATAAAGGAAGATGTATGGCTGTAAAAAAGCAGCCGCAGCGAAATAGACAAAATAAAAGGAGAAAGGAAGGGCTTTCCTCATCGTCGGGGCAGGTGCATCCCTTCAAGGTCGATCATTACCCACTGGTTCACTTCGTTTCCTCCAGCCACAGCTCAGCCCCACAGCAGGGTGATACCTGCAGCTGGTGGACACCTGGTGCAAGATAATCCCCGAACCGGGTGTCGATGGTCATTTTTTCACCCACCGCCAGGTTGGAAGTAAACCTGCCGAGTGTAATCGAAAGTGTATTTTGGGTATTATTGAGCACCGTCAGGGTTTGGTCTGCTTTTACTTTAGCACAACGTGGGTCAGGGAGGTCAGAGTTCAAGGTCACCGTGACAACCAGTCCATCAAAGCTGGCGCAGATCCCGGCTGCCGGTTGCTGGGAATAAGGTGTGGCAAGAAGTTTGGAAACTTGTGGGGTTGTTTCGGTCGGTATAGATGGGGAGATAGCAGGTTGCACTGTTGGATTGGTGCAGGCTGCCAGGTTAATGAGCATGATCATTTCAAGCACCAGGATTGGTTTGAAATGTATTTTCTTCAATCTACACGCTCCTTTAACGTGTACACGTCAAATCGTGATGACCTCAGGATGAGCTCTCTCAGGTAATCCCATGGAGCATCCTCATAATGGTAAATGCGTACATGTTTTTTATATTTTGGCTCGCCGACCAGTAAACCCTGTGGGTCGGGCAGAAAGGCGCCGTGGATAAAGCCCAGGCGGATGTGGTCACTGAATATACCGATCTGGCAGATGCCCGCGCTCACCGGTCCGCCGCGTTCCTTGAAATAATAGCTGAACCCCCGGCTGTGCTGGCTTTCAGTGGCATCGGGAGCGACATCAGCAACAATGTTCCTGATTTCCAGGACGATATCGCGTAAGTCAGGCGGCACTTGTTGAAGATGTATTTCGATAAAACGTTCGGGAAGCATATTTTTTTTATTGTCATCGCCTCAATCCCTTTAGATTTTCAGGGAAGACCTGCGATTCAGCATACTACGCTGACAGGCCGAAGCGATCTTCTCCTTTCATCCGGTTAACTAGGTAAGCGCCCATCTCAATCGTCAAGCTGTTTTACCTGGTCGCATCCTACAGCTTCTGTAAAAGTAGGGGCACGAAATTTCGTGCCCTTATAAGCAATTCTATTTCTCCACTGCCATTTTATACAATGCGTTGACCGTGTTCCAATTGCGTGTGGTCACCGGGATGCCTAATTTCCGCTCAAAAAAACTGTTCGATAGCTTCGTTTTTCCATACCCATTTGGGCAAAAAAGGTAGACTGCCATCTCGGTTAAGGCGAGCTCATCCGCAATACTATCCGGTGGGGTCAATTTGCTCGGCACAATCTCGGATGGGGCTCGATAAAAGAACGTCACGTGCAGTTTGCTTGGGTCCTCATTTCTTTCGGCGATGAATGGATTGCCTTCCAGGATGGTCTGAAGCTCACTTGACTGCCGGATGAACACCTCGGTAGTAAATCCGCAAGCTTGCTGAATCTGTGCCTCGATGCGGCTGACCAACGCCGACGGGTCATGTTCACCGGATTCAAACACCACATTGCCGCTCTGCACATACGTCCTGACGTTTTTAAACCCCAAACCCTCATAGATCTCGCGCAAGTTTTCCATGCGTAGCCTTTTTTGACCCCCAACATTGATGCCTCTCAGCATCGAAACAAAGGTGCTCATTTCGGCTTGATCTGCTTGGAGCTCCCTTCGAGATATACGAACCACGCCCCGGGTTCACCCGGCGGAGTCATCTCAAATTTGGCATCCAGGGTATCATCCCCCGTCTTCATGTAGGTAAACCTGAACTGGGGCAAGGATGGGATGGGGTCACTCTCCAGGATGATGCTCTTCTCATCGGGAGCGATGCTGACCTCATAATGGATCGTATGCTCCTCGTTGTCAAAGTAGATGGCCTGTTTATTTCCGGTAAATTCAGTATAAATGAATAACAGGTCGTCATGGGTATATCCCTGGCGCTCTGCGGTAGTTGGGAAGACCGTCCGGCCTCTGCGTACGAGGATATTTTTATCCAGCTCGAGGCTGAAGGAGAACCTACCATACCCCTGTCCAGGGTCGCCTTCATTTCCACCCTCCCACTCTCCCAGCAAGAACTTCCAAGCCTCCCAATCGATGGCCATAATTTGCTCCTTTGTGTGATCTCAAATTTAACCAGAGCTGGGGGAATCCCCTGCAGCCTCATGCGTGATTATAACCCTTGCGAAAGGGTGAAAAATGTCAGCTCAGTTAGTCGAGGGCTTCAGCTCGTCCGACAATAGCGCGCGCCAGTCCATAAAAAATATATTGATGGAACGGGTACAGTGAATACCAATAAAGCAGACCTGCCAGACCGTGCGGCTCGAAAAAAGCCGTTTGGATGTACAGTGTTTTTCCACCGTCAGCAGCAACGGCTTCGAACTGCATCCAGGCTGGGCCGGGCGCTTTCATTTCGTTTCGCAGGCGTAGCAACCGCCCCGGCTCCACCATTTCAACGATATAACCGCCCACCACATCCCCCGTTCGGAGGTCATGCGGATCGCGGCGATCGCGACCCATGCCTGGTCCACCAACCAGACTATCCAACATCCCGCGTATCTTCCACAGCCAACCTCCAAAATAAAAGCCCTGCTCCCCGCCGATGGCGCTGATAATTCGATAAACCGTATCGGTTGGGGCGGAGGTGTCCATCCGCAGCTGCTCGATGAACATACCCTCGGTGGTTTTATGCGTCCGCCCTGCTGATAAACCCGGCTTCGCCCCAGCCCAATAAGATTCAACTTCACCAGCCCCATCCCGTTGCAGTGCTCGTTTTATTGCATTATTGTAGGAGATGAGCTCCAAGTCGAAAACTTCCTGGGCGTGCGGGTCACGCACCATCACCTCGCTCCTCAGACCGTCGATCAAGATATGGAGGTACGGTGGCGGCAGAGGGGTTATCACATCAGCCCCGATGGCTAACATGCGGGTGGTCAGGATGGGCAGCTGCACAAGCCTGCGGTTGAGCTGTCGTGCGGCTGCGTAACCGCGCATGATGTCTCCATAGGTCAGCACATCCGGTCCGCCAATCTCATATATGGTATTCTTGGAATGTGGGTCATCCAGGATGGCGGTTAAGTAATCCAGGACGTTCTCGATAGCGATCGGCTGGCACAAGGTGGAGATCCATTTGGGGGTGAACAGGATGGGGAGCCTTTCGGTGAGATAACGGATCATCTCGAAGGACATGCTGCCAGAGCCAATAACGATGGCAGCTCGAAACTCAGTGACCGGCACACCCGAGTGCCGCAGCACATCCCCCACCCGCTGGCGCGCCTCCAAATGGGGGGAAATACTCCGGTCACAATCTCCCAAACCACCCAGGTAGATGATGTGCTTCACTCCAGCCCTTCGGGCTGCAGCACTGAAATTCTCCGCCGCAGCGTAATCGCGATCGATAAAACCATCCACGCCATCTGCCATCGAATGCACCAGGTAATAGGCTACATCCACCCCTTGCATCACCGGACCCAGGCTTGCCGCGTCGAGCAAGTCACCCCGCCGGATTTCAACCTCACCCCAGGTGTGGCGGAACCTATAATCAGGATTGCGCATCAGGCAGATCACGTGGTGTCCCAGCGCTTCCAGGCGCGGGACGAGCCTTCCACCGATATAACCGCTCGCACCTGCCACTAAAATATTCATCAGAGGTTTTCCATATCCTTATTACCCCGCTATGTCCACACCTTTAAAAAAATGTGGAAAATGACAATATCTATCAACTATGCCTAATTATCTCATAAGAAATCTCGTCTCACTAAACTTTAAGCTTGAAACATGATCTCACGATAAACTCTCCCCCCAAACCCTATCTCGTCCGACAAGAGTTATCGAAATCCGAACAATGCTCCCTGAGTGATCGGCGTCATGTACGCGCATTGCTCTAAGGTTAAATAGAGGCCTTTGACTTGCTTCACCTTCGAGCGGTATTCCCTGGCGTGTTCTTCTGACCAGAAGAAAACAGTATTCCGTCAGTAGGAGTCAATAATCGTCCGTTGGGTGAAATGTTCCCAATCCACGTCTGGCATGAACACCAATGGAGCTGCATCCTGCTCACGTACAGACACCTTCATATAAATGTCAATTTTGATGTGCAGGCTCTGACCGCAATGCGCGCAGCTTGTCTCTACTTCCACCGAAATAACCTTGTTCTGTAGCTTCCCTTGCACGAAGGGTGCCGCGATGGCATCTTCCGCTCAAGCCGCATAGATTTGCTCGCCGCTGCTGAAACGGAGCTTGTGAGGGGTAACCTCAACAGTTACCGGATATGCCCAGGTGACAGCACCTTGCCTGTTGCGCACCAGGAAGAAAAGCCTTGTTTCCAGCTCGTCCAGGATATTTATCACCTGGTCAAAGGGTAGATTTAATGCCTCGCAGATATATTTTGGCTCCAGCGGCTGCTGCCTGAGTGCCAATTCTTTCACCACGAAGTTCCGCACCTGGGTATGTGCTTCGGTCATGAAACTCAAACGGGCGGGTGCATGTTCCGGAATTTGCGCCAGGTGCTGCTTCCACATTGTCGCGGGCACTTTTTGGATCTGCTGGTTCTGCCCTAGTAATATTGTTTGTTCCATAAATAAACTGCTCCTGACCTCTTTATGTATTTTGCCTGCAAATAACCGGCAATAAGACCCGCTTTGCCTCACCCAATACTGCCCAGCGGGATAAGTGACCTGGAGTGGCTATGATGAGGTGATTGACGGTATCCAACGTGCTGGTGGGTTCTCTGTTCCAGCTTGACCCATCCCAATGGTAAATCGCCAGGGTTGCTTCGATCGATGGACCTGGTTGGGTATCCGAATAAGCAATCGTCATGGTAAAAGTCTGGCCGGATGATAATTCAGCGAGCTTACCTGTATCCGAATAGACTGCCGTGAGCTCAAACGTGGCGCCTACTTCAACCCAATTGGCAAAACCTTCCTTGTATAAAAATTGCCGGTAAGTGAGATTGACCGTCTGGGTGAACGCGTCTGTAGGGAAGACCAGATTCGTTTTCCCATCCGTTGATGTCAGGCTGCCACCTACCAGCGGGATAATCGTTGAGACCTTATCGCTCAGCAGGCGCACGATGACCAGCCCACCTTCTCTACTGGCGATATAGATGCAGTTGTTTATTGATACCGTATCATTGGCATAACCTTCATAAATCCCTGCATCGGTTGGAGCGGTCGGGTTGGAGATATCGATGATACGCAGCACCGGGCCATCATTTACGAATGCATAGTTGCCTGCAAGTGAAACATTGCTCGTCCCAAAAACGATATTCCCATAGGCAACCACTGCTGGAGCAGTAGGGTTGGAGATATCGATCACTTGAAACCCACCGTATTTTCCAAAGGTGGCGAAGGCGTAGCTGCCTTTTACAGCGACATCACTTGAATAAAAAGTGCCAATCGGCATGTAGTATCCAACTTCCTGGGGTACAGCCGGGTTGGAGACGTCGATGATGCGCAGACCACTCATTCCATCGGCAACATACGCATAGTTCCCTGCCACCTTCACTGCGTTGGCATAATTAGGTGTAACGTAGAAACCGATTTCCATCGGTATAGCAGGGTCAGAGATATCGATGATCCGTAAACCACCTTCTCCATCAGCAACATAGCCATATTGACTCACCAGAGTCACATCCATAGCTGTACCCGGGGTATCGATGAATCCCACCGAGGTGGGATTTGCCGGGTTGGAGACTTCAATGATTCGTAACCCGCTGGCACCGGCAGCAACATATGCAAAATTCCCCATTACATGCACATTATTGGCGATATCTGGGATAGGCATAGAACTTATTTGAACCGGGGTAGCCGGGTCGGAAATATCGATAATGTGCAGCCCATAATACCCGTTGGCGATGTAAGCATAATTCCCAAATACGTCTACTCCATTAGCTGAAGCCAGGGTATCGTAGAACCCGACCTCACTCGGAGCGGAGGGGTTGGTAACATCGACTAAACGCAAGCCACTGACACGATCTGCGATATAGGCATGGCTCCCCACCAGCACCACGGCGTTGGCGTAGTCAGGGCTATCATAAAAGCCAGCCTCGATGGGCGCGGTGGGGTTGGAGATATCGAGGATGCGTACACCGTTGGCTCCATCAGCGACATAGGCATAATTTCCCACCACCGCAATATCCACTGGGGGTTCAGGGACGAGGTAAGAACCAGTTTCCATTGGATGGGCCGAGTCAGAGATATCGATGATATGCAGCTTCATCATCCCGTCACCTACGTAAGCATAACCACCAGCCACTGCCACTTTACTGATGGGGTAAGATGGGGTGTAGAAGCCCACTTCCACCGGGGCTGTCGGGTCAGAGATGTCGACGATACGTAGGCCGTTGTATGAACCAGCGACATAAGCCAGGTTCCCTGATACAGTCACATCCCAGGCATAATCAGATGTGCTGTAGAAAGCAACTTCTGTTGGGGTGGCAGGGCTGGCAATGTCGATGATGCGTAAACCTTCGAAACCATCCGCAACATACGCATAACTTCCCCGTACAGTCACAGCCTCAGCAAAACCGGAGGTATCGTAGAACCCCACATCGACCGCCGCAGATGGGTTAGCGATGTCGAAGATGCGCAAACCGCTCTCATAATCGGCTGCGTAGATATAATTCCCTGCCAGGTATAAATCCTTGATTTGATCAGGTAAAAGGTCAGTCTGCCCGGTAAACCGAGGCACAGCAGGCGTCGAAACGTCCAGGATGAGCAAGCGTTGACCCGCACCAATGTATGCGTAATATGCTTGCCAGGCAACGGCATTCGCTGGTCCACCAATTTGGCCGATTAATTCTGGGATCACTGGTGACGTGGCGGGTTTATCTGGCGAAGCAACCTGTTGAGAACCCGCCTTTACCGCGCTGCTCCCTAAAACCGATCCCAGCATGAATATAAGCGTCAAAATAGTCCTGAAGATCCGCAGCCTCACCATGGTCGCCCTCCACAATAAACCATTTACTCTTTAAGCTGGTTATTTTGTCCACCCTGATATATATAATACATCCTTTTTTCTGTTTTTCAACTAGACTCAAGACATCCTGTATGTTCTATTTATCTTCAGTAATTACTCACTAATTTGTCCGTAAGAAGAAAATCCCGTACGTTATCTGATAATTTGTTTAGAATACATCCGCTAACCTGTACCTGCCGTTTTTGCAGGTATCCGTTAAATATCCGTTTACAGAGCTTTATTCGTGTATTTGTGTTCTTATTCGTGGATGGTTTCCTTGTCTATTTCTGTGTACACGCTGATTTCCTACCGATTGTGTGTAATTACTATTTTCATTTATCTCTTTCTCCGTTCATCCTCGTACAACGGCGGTTAAATCCTTGATTTTACTGTTATCTCTGAGTTTAGTTAAATAAATTCCTTGGTGTCCTTAGTGGTGTTCATATCTTTTCATTCCGACTTGCCCCATATATTTACGGTTATAATCTCCCTGATTTTATCCTGACCGAACCTAAAGAGCTCCCATGACCCTTCCCCTCGACTTCCAATCCATCATCCTCACCCTGCAGTACTTCTGGGCTGAGCGAGGTTGCCTCATCTGGCAGCCTTATTATCAGCAGGTTGGTGCGGGCACCCTCAACCCCGCCACCGCCCTGCGGGTGTTGGGACCCGAACCGTGGAATGTAGCCTACGTCGAGCCCTCCATCCGCCCGGATGATGGACGCTACGGCGAGAACCCCAACCGCATGCAAATGCACTACCAGTTCCAGGTGATCCTCAAGCCCGACCCTGGCAACGCCCAGGAGCTGTACATCGCCTCGCTGGCTGCCCTGGGCATCGACCCGCTGCTGCACGACCTGCGTTTTGTGGAGGATAATTGGGAATTACCCGCCCTGGGTGCCTGGGGATTGGGTTGGGAAGTGTGGTTGGATGGGCAGGAAATTACCCAATTCACCTATTTCCAGCAAGCAGGAGGGGCTTTGTGCGACCCTGTTTCGGTGGAGATCACCTACGGGCTCGACCGTATCGCCATTTCCCTGCAGCGCGTGGACGGCTTCACCAATATCCGTTGGAATGACCGGCTCACCAGCGGAGACGTCAACCTGCAAGCCGAGCAGGAGCAGAGCAAATATTATTTCGAAGTGGCTGATGTGGAACGCTTGAAAGCAATGTATGACCTGTACGAGCAGGAAGCCAATGCCTGTCTGGCGAAGGATCTGGTACTGCCCGCCCATGATTACATACTCAAGTGTTCGCACACCTTCAACGTGCTCGATTCGCGCGGCGCCATCGGTATCACCGAGCGGCAGGCATACTTTGGGCGCATGCGCGACCTATCGCGCAAGGTGGCTGAGGCTTACCTAGCCCAGCGCCAGCACCTGGAATATCCCTGGCTGGACGAGAAAGCAGCCGCAGGTGTTACGACGTCTTCATTGGCGGCCAATTCTACCGCAGCAATCCCTGTGGCTCCATCTGACCTGTTGGTAGAGATTGGGACGGAGGAATTACCGGCAGGTGACCTGGATTCGGCTATAGAGCAGTTGCAGAAAAATTTCCCCGCCCTAATGGATGAGCTGCGCCTGGCACACGGTGAAATTCGCGTCTGCGGCACCCCGCGGCGCCTGGTGATGCACGCCCGTGAAGTCGCCCCACACCAACCTGACCTGGAACAACTGGTCAAGGGTCCACCTGCTGACCGCGCTTTTGACTCGTTTGGAGCGCCCACCAAGGCTGGCGAAGGTTTTGCACGCAGCAAAGGCGTCTCCGTGCACGACCTCCAGGTGGTGGAGATGGACAGCGGACGATACGTGTCAGTCAGAATCAGTCAGCTGGGTCTGCCAGCTGGTGAGGTGCTGAGCAAGGCACTGCCGGGTTTGATTGCCTCTCTGAGGTTCGACAAATCTATGCGCTGGAACCGCAGTAATGTATATTTCTCGCGCCCCATCCGCTGGCTGGTCGCCCTGTTTGGTGAGCAGGTCATCCCGTTTGAGTATGCCGGGGTGCACTCTGGAAACACAACCCGCGGTTTGCGAACGATTGAACCTGCCGAGTTCGTCGTGAAGACTGCTGAGGATTATTTCAGGCACCTTCAAGAACAGGGTATCGTGCTTGAAAAACGCGCCCGTCTCAACATCATCCAATCCCAGATCAGGCAACTGGCCAGCCAGGTACATGGACGGGATTTACCGGATGAAGCCTTGTTGTCGGAGGTAGCGAACCTGGTTGAAGCTCCCACTTCGCTGATTGGCTCATTTGACCCGGGCTACCTGAAGCTGCCGCGCGAAGTGCTCATCTCGGTGATGAAAAAACACCAGCGCTATTTCGCCGTCTTTAAAAAGGAGCCAACCCAGGTCAGGCGAGCCCCCGCCTCCCAAAATTCGCCGGTGGCGGTAGAAAGTCAGCTGCTACCGTACTTCATTACCGTTGCCAACCACCCATCACAGGCTGATGAGCCGGCAGCCGGGAAAGAGCTGATCACCGAGGGCAACCAACACGTCATTCGAGCACGCTTCGCCGATGCTGATTTCTTCGTCCGTGACGATCGCAAGCATACATTAATTGATTTCCTGCCGCGGCTGGCTACGCTCACCTTCCAGACCAAACTCGGCTCGATGCTGGATAAGACCAGACGCATCACTTCACTTGTGCAAGTCCTTTCACAGATGCTTACCCTCAACCCGGAAGAAACAGCTACAGCCGTGCGGGCCGCAGAGCTGTGTAAAGCGGACCTGGCGACCAAGATGGTGATCGAGATGACCTCTCTGCAGGGGGTTTTAGGGCGATATTACGCCTTGTCTTCCGGGGAGAGTGAGGTAGTGGCTGAAGCGATTTTCGAGCATTACCTGCCTCGATTTGCGGGGGACCTGCTGCCAAGGTCATGCCCGGGTTTGATCGTCGGGTTGGCAGACCGGTTGGATACACTTGCGGGATTGTTCGCAGCCGGGATGGCACCCACCGGCGCACGCGACCCATTTGCCCAACGACGGGCTGCGCTGGGGCTGGTGCTGGCACTGATAGCCCAGAACCAAAGTTTTGACCTGCATGACGGGCTTGAAGCGGCTGCCGGGCAGCTGCCAATCTCTATCGATGCTGCGAGCTTATTGGCCTGCCAGGGATTTATCATTGAACGCCTGCGCAACCTGCTGCTTGAAACTGGTAACCGTTTTGATGTAGTCGAGGCGGTCGTTGCAGCCCAGGGATCCAACCCGGCGCGTGCCAACCAATCTGTGGTTCAGCTTTCCACCTGGGTGAGCCGTCCTGATTGGCACTCCATCCTGCCAGCCTATGCCCGCTGCGTGCGCATCACTCGAGACTTGAAGGAAACATTCGAGCTTGACCCTCAGGCCTTTGCTGAAAAAGCGGAGGAGAATTTATACGCAGCTTTGCTTCAGGCTGAAAAATCGCTACATATGGCTCGCATTCAATCGGTAAACAGTTTCCTTACCGCCTTCCTGCCGATGATCCCCGAGGTCAACCGATTCTTCGATGAAGTGCTGGTGATGGCAGAGGATGCGACTCTGCGCCAGAACCGGCTGGCATTGCTCCAGCGAATCGTTGCCCTGGGCAGTGATGTTGCAGATATGTCGAAATTGGAAGGGTTTTAGAGTTGTAGGGGCACGATATATCGTGCCCCTACTCTCAACGACTCATTGTCCTTCATCCTGTCCAGGTTTAGTTGCTCGTAATGCTAATATTTTCTGTAAAGGTATTTCAGGACTTGACACTAATAACTAATACCTACCCGCTATCCGCTGATTTAATCAACCTCCCCACCAACCCCGACCCTAATAATGCGAGTCCATCCGTGGTCATGTAATGACCGGCAGCTGCATCGAACAACACCGAGGCGCGCGCGGCGAACTCCTCATCCCCCGGGTAGAGGACGGCTGCCAGGCGGATGCGCGGCAGAGGCAAGAACGCAAAGGCAATCCCAGGAAGATCTGGCAGAGTAATGCCATCCAGCGATTGGGCTACCCTGGTAAAGGCATCCGGCTCATCGCCATAGGCGTGTGCCAGTCGGTCACCGCTGTAACCCTGGAATGCCTGGCTGTAAAAATTTCCCCCTGGCAGCTCGCGGTATCCGATCCAGCGGTCTGCCATAGGTGTGCCGTCAGCCTGGCGTAGATAATACAATAGCATACCGGCATCGTAAACGGAGCATTCAGTGCCATCTGATAGCTTCCATGCTCGCAGGTCGGGCAAGGATATCCTGACCGGTTGCCCCCAATAATTCAGGCGGATATGCTGATCCTGCAGGATTGCCCCACAGTTGGCTGCCAGCCTGCCCGGCATTATGGTGCGGATTTCAGCGCGCAGCACATCCAGCTGGCGCAGCATACTCTGTTGCCAGGCCTGGTGTGCTTTTTCGACTGCCTCACCACCGGTTACTTTCATCCCGCCCGCTTGATCGGTCAAGCCTCCCATCGATACCCCACCCTTCCCCTTCGGCTCAACCGGCAGCCTGGATTCCATCCATATAGGCTTTTATGGTTGGAACAGCAGTAAGTTTCTCATAAAAAAAGTTATTCACCAGGTTGATGACCTCGGCTCTGGCTGCCTCAGCCGGAGCACTCAATGTCTGACCCGCATCCTGACGGCTCAAGGCGTCCCTCAGCCTTAGCAGCAGGCGTACGATCTCAGCCTCCTGGTCGCCTTCCAGAACGCGAATGACAGACATGATCAGCTGGTCAGCCTGGGCGATTGTCTGATCAAGAGTGATCCCTGACCCAGGTTTGAAAGCATCATCGATGGTACGGATCAATGACCACACCTGGTAGAGCATCGTGGTGGGCTCGTCGAACAGATCGCGCAGGAAGGCCGCGTCTTCGTAGCGCCCAGTCAGGCGAAAGATGTTATACATGCGTTTAGCGACCTTGCCATAATTAACATCCTTGGTGAGATATTTGCTCACTTCATGTTCCAGCTGGCTGACGTACTCATCCAGTGCATCCGCCGAAACGTGTTTGGCAAGCTTGGAGAAAATGGGGATCGACTCGGCTTGCAGGTAAACTTCCTGGAAATAGGGGTCGAGGTAGCCATCCAAGGGGGTGATCGAGCCATCCGGGGCTTCCCAGGTAACGTCGAGCATATTGCTAGCATTGGAGAGCTCGCCTCGCACCGGGTCAGCAATCACCCAATCGAGCTTGCACCAGCCCGGGTCGCTTTCCACATCCTGCCACCTGACTATAACAGGCTTCCCATCCGGCTTCACTGCCTCGATCTGCCCTTTTTGTATCTCGTCTGGCAACCAGGAGACCGGTGACCCGCTGCGCATCAGCCGGTCGCCACGTAGCACATCGAAGGGATAACTACCATACTTCACCTCTAATAACTGGTAGGAAGGACCCTTCAAGGTGCTGAGCGCTTTTTCGCGCAACACACGCGATATGATCTTGCAGGCTCCTTCCCGTGTGGGGCTGATGATGTTGACCCGCTCGAAGTAATCACAGTCACCAGGATAAGTCTGGATTTTTGATTGAGCAGAAGAGCCCGAGAGCGCCAGGGCGGTCTCGACCACCCCCGGCTCGTCCGAGAATTCTACCAATCGCCCCACCTGGCGGTAATGTTCCAGTTGTTGCGGGCTGAAGTCTAGCATCACGATTTTATTGCCAAAGACACCTGTAGCAGCATCGATCGATATATCCGTCGAGGACTTGATCGATATGATTGCGCTCATCCACTGCAATGCTTCAGCTTCGTCGAGCTCAATTCCCAGCCGGCGGGCAGACTCAACCAGGCGAGCCAGGTCGGCAGTGGGGGTAGGTTGGTTTTGTTCAGACATTGATGATTTTCTCCTGGGGAGTAAAGTTTAGCTGTGTGTTCCAGCGAGTATCTTTTTAAACAACACTGCCTGGTCGAGGGCATCTTGCAGCGCATGGTGGGTCAGATGGGTATCATCAGTTAATTGCGGGCTAATAAAGCGCCATGAAGTCTGCGACCAGGTCACACCCGTTCGGCCCATGTAAAGGGCTTTAATATCCAGGGCTGCGTGGCCGAATGGGTTGTGTCCAAGGTAATGGATGAAGTAGTAATTGACGAACATCCAATCAAAGGGGGCGTTGAAAGCCACGAATACCGGCTGCTTATTGGGCGCAGACTGGATTGCCAACCATAGCTCGAAGCGCTGCATGGCGGTTGCGGGTGGGATCCCTTCTGCAGATAAACGGACGAGTGACAGCTGATGCACTTTAGCTGCCTCCGGGTTGGACTGATCGTTGACAGGCTGAAGTTCGATGTAGAAAGTGGACTGGGGTTCAATGACTGAACAGGCACCAATGGATAACAGCGAATAATCCGGGGGGACAGGTCCGGCTGTTTCTACGTCGACGCAGATATAAGCTTCACTTGAGTCTGGGGCTAGCATCATCAGCGATTATAGCAGATGAAATTAGCTAGCTGGTGTGCCGGCTACAACTGGTTCGTCGCCGTTGTATTTGCGGATCTGCGGCCATCGTCGGGCGATCCAAATGGTGGCGATAATGCAGCCTATGCCCCCGCTGATGATAGCGAAAGGAACCCCGAAAACCTGGGCAACAGCCCCGGCTTCCAATTCACCCAGCTGCGGTCCCCCCTGGAAGAAGATCTGGTTGACGCTGGTCATCCGTCCGCGGATGTAATCAGGGGTGGACAGCTGGCGGATGGTATTGCGGATAATCGTGCTGACCGTGTCGGCACCGCCCATAACGATCAATGCCAGCATGGTAATCACGAAGCTTTGCGAGAGCCCCAAAAAAATGGTGGAGACGCCGAATACCACCACTGCCATCAGGAACACTGCCCCCTGCCGTCGGATTTGGTGTACCTGTGAGATCACCACTGCAGCGATCATCGCGCCAATAGCCTGGGCAGAGGATAACCATCCGTAAGCCACCGCTCCGACGTGCAAAATATCCACCGCGATAATAGGCATGAGCGTATTGGCGGATGCAAAGAAGGTAGCGAAGAAATCCAGGATCATGGTGGACAGGATGAGCGGTTGTTTCAAGATAAACTGTATCCCTTCAGCGATAGCTGATATGCTGACTGCACCATTGCGGGCGGTGGCGTTTATCTTTTGTTCAACCGGACCCATTAAGACCAACGCCAGGATTACCGCCAGGAATGAGATTGCGTTGATGATGTAAATATAAGGCAATCCCCCGACAGCAATAATGATCCCGCTCAATGCTGGTCCGGCGATCGAGCCAATCTGGTTAGCGAGGGAGGTCATGCTGAAGGCGTTGGGCAGGTCTTTTGCCGGCACCAGGTTGGGAACTAGGGCCTGGCGTGAGGGTCCGTCAAATGCCAGAGCTACGGCTTGCAGGGCGGTCAGCAGGTAGATGTGCCATAAATCGATCTTTCCGCTGAGGGTCAACCATCCCAGGATGAATGCCGTAGTTGCCATCCAAGATTGGGTGACGAACAAGATGCGGCGGCGGTTGAGCACATCGGCGACTGCACCCCCCAGTAGCGAAAATACAATTACCGGTAGGATACGCGCCAACCCCACTGCACCAAGGGCGATCGGCTGGTCGGTCAGCGTACGGATTTGCCAAAACAGCGCAGTGATCTGCATCTGCGAGCCGGCAATGGAAATCAATAGACCCAACCACAACAACAGGAAACGGCGGTGGCGCAGCGATGGTGGGATGTGCACCGGCAGTCGAATGTGGCGGCGTTGGGGCGGTGGCGGAATGGCAGTCATAAATGGGTGAAGTTACCGGTGAGCTCCCGGTTAAATCGTATCAAACCGGGCAACGGCAGCGTCTTCAGTAAAACCTGGGATCAAGTCCCCCAATCACGAAGGTACAAAAAATCATACCCCACTGTCCGGTTGGTGAGTTTGGCAACTGGTGGCATGAGTCGTTTGAACTGGTTACGGCGGACTTTTTCCATCACCAGCCTGACAAAGCTCTCGGCAAAACCTGCTTCCACGCATTCCTCAGGGCGGTAGCGTTGGTCAACAAGCAGGTAAAGTAGCTGGTCCACTTCATCATAGGTGAATCCCAGCTCACCTTCGTCGGTCTGCCCGAGCCACAGATCAGCTGTGGGCGGTTTATCCAGGATCACCTGGGGGACGCCGACTGCTTTTGCCAGCTGGCGTACCTGGGTTTTGTACAGGTCACCGAGCGGGTTGATGGCGCAAGCCGAATCACCATACAACGTGGTATAACCCAGCAGGATTTCAGTCTTATTTCCGGTACCAACTGGTAGGGCTTTAAATGCCTGGGATTGGTCATATAAGACGATCATGCGCATACGTGCCATGATGTTGCCCTGCCTTACACGATCCATATCCGGATAAAGGTCGATCAACCCGTCTGCCATGGCAGTGATCTGGATGGTAAGGGATTTTACTCCCAGTGCATCGATAACCAATTTAGCATGGTCCGCCGAATCAGGAGTGGAGGTTTTATACGGCAAGCGCAATGCCAGTACATTCTCAGCGCCCATCGCTTCGGCAGCCAGGTAGCAGGAGAGCGCTGAATCGAGCCCTCCGGATAAGTTCAGGATGGCGTGTGAGAACCCTGCCCGGGTAATCTCAGTGTGTATAAAACCGGTCAGTATCTGGCGGGTGATATCCGTATTTATGGTTAGGTCTACCTTATGCTGATCCATAGCCCTCTATTATTCGAGCGAAAAAATTAATCATCTTATTATACATCTTCAAGCGGATGGCATTATTTACAGCAATTACACCCGCTCATCCCTTGAAATCCGCTGGATTTCGCGCATGGTCAGGGCAGTCCGCTCATCACGCAGCAACGGCAGGCGGGCGCGCGTGCGGTGCAGCTGATTCAAGTCTATTTCTGAAACCATGAGTGCTTCAGCATGATAGGGGCATTGTGTAATGAGCGTACCATTCGGGTCATAGATGGTGGAACCTCCCCAAAAGTTCAACCCATCTTCGAACCCTGATCGATTCGCATGCACCACGAACGAGGTGAACAGGCTGGCGTAGGCACGGTTGATGTCCTCCACCCAGCGTGCCGAGTCAAGCACGGGTTGCTTGCCCAGGCCCCGCCCCGGCGATGCGGAGGTTAGCAGAAAGATATCAGCACCATCCAACCATAGCAGGTAAGGGGGGGAGGCATGCCAGAAATCTTCGCAGATCAGAATACCCACCCGCCCGAACCTGGTATCGAAAGCGCGGATCGAATCACCCCAGGCGAAGAATCGGCCTTCATCAAACAACCCATAGGTAGGTAAATATGCCTTATGGTGGACATGCACTACTTTCCCTCCAGATAGATACGCCGCGGCGATATAAAATCGGTGTCGGGTGTCCGCATCTACAAAACCGACGATCACATCCATCTTTTGGCTCGCTTCGAGCAACGGCTTGAAAACTGGGTCATCAACTGTTGCTTCGTGAGCAACAGTGGGAACAAGGTCCTGCAGGCAGTATCCGGTCAGCGATAATTCGGGGAACACAATCAGGTCGGTGCCAGAATTTGCAGCCTGCTGGATCAAATCCAGATGTTTTTCAAGGTTGGCGTTTACATCACCCAGGCGGGTGCTGATTTGCGCCAGTGCAATCTTGACTTTCATAGTCACCTCCCCAGCTTATTGATATGATATCTGGGGCAAAATTCTCCCTGTAGGAGCTGTTATTTCTTCAATTTCCAATAGAGTAATAATACCACCAGTGATAATGCGGAGAACAGCATCAAACCCGCTGCACCCCAGGCTTCCAGGCGCAGACCTTTCCAGATGGGGGTTGGATCGGCGCGCAGATAAGACAGGCCGAACAATACCGCCGATAAGGCGAATAACCCCAGTACAGCACCGCTGCCTCTAACAGGAAGGCGACGTCCTTGCCAATCCAATAACCATATCAGCAGCAGTGTCACCACTGCGCCTACCAGCTGCACCGGAACCCGATTTACGACTACTCCCCACTCATCACCGGAGGGGAGCGCCCACCATGCATTCGATGCAGCACCATAGCTGCAGCTATCCAGCCAACATCCCATCCATGCTGCCACCGTCAAGGTACCGGCAAGGGGCAGCAGCGCATCGGCGAGCGTGCCCAAGGGCATTCGCCATAACCAGGCCAGGATAAGTATCGCCAACACACCACCTACCAGTGCGCCGATACCTGAAAACCCGCCCTTCCACACCATGAAAATCTCTCCCTGATGGATGGCATAGTAATTTAAATTAACCGCTACACTTAACGCCCGTCCACCCACCAAGGCTCCAACAAGCACCAATACCCCAGCATCTACGTAGCGGGTGCGTTCTTTTTGGGGTGCCCGCCAGCTCACCAGCAACAAGCCCGCAAATGCACCCACACCAAGCAGAATTGAGAATAACTGCATGGCTTAATCATACCAAATCCTATGATTCTCTCAGCCTGGCATATGCGAATTGATGGATAATAGTATGAAAGAGGCGATAAACTAATCTGATGTATAATCAAATCGCTTCGGGAGGGTTCGAGTATGGAACTATTGACTAATCCTAATGTCGCCTATTTAATCTTAGTGGTGGGGATAATGCTGACAGTTATGGCGCTCTTTGCGCCTGGTACCGGCATCCTGGAGATCAGTGCCTTATTTACCTTACTCCTGGCGGGGTGGGAGATGACCCAGCTGCCGATAAACTTGTGGGCATTAGTGCTACTGGTTCTGGGTGTCATTCCATTTATTTTTGCAGTCCGTAAGTCGCATAATATTTCCTACCTGGTAGTCGCTTTGATCGCCTTCGTCATTGGGTCCGCTTACCTGTTCCAAGGCGAAACCTGGTGGCAGCCGGGGGTGAACATATTCCTGGCGATCGTTGTTTCGGCTCTGGCGAGCGGGTTCATCTGGTTTGCTGCCACCAAGGTGCTCGAATCTGAAAAAATGAAGCCGCGCATGGACCTGGGGAAGATCATCGGTGAAACCGGTGAAGCCAAGACCGATATCCATGATGAAGGCTCGGTGCAGATCGGGTCAGAGTTGTGGAGTGCGCGCAGCAATGTCCAAATTTATGAAGGTAGCCAGGTGCGCGTGATTAAACGCGAAGGATTCATCCTGGAGGTGGAACCTATTCCCACAAAAGAAGAATAATCTAGTGATTAGCGCATCATATCCATTTTCACACATTGTGAGGAGGTAAGGTATGGGTACTACTAGCATTATTGCTCTGTGCCTGGTTGGAGGTGCCCTCGTTTTGGCGATTATCCTTCTTGCCAGCGCCATCCGGATCGTCAATGAGTACGCGCGCCTGGTCGTCTTTCGCCTGGGGCGCTGCATTGGCTCAAAAGGTCCGGGAATTGTATTGCTGATCCCGATCGTCGATCGTGGTGTGTCGGTGGACCTGCGTGAGCAGGTGCGGGAGATCCCCCACCAGACCTCGATCACCAAGGATAATGCCCCCATCAGCATCGACTTCCTGTGGTATTACAAGGTATTAAATCCGATGGAAAGTGTGCTGCAAGTGGGCAACTTCGAAGCGGCTGCCCAGGGCATGGCCACCACCACTCTACGTGCGGTCATCGGTGGGATCATGCTGGACGAGGTGCTGTCTGAACGTGAGCACATCAACAACATGCTGCGCACTCGCCTGGACGAAGTGACAGAGCGCTGGGGTGTCAAAGTGACCAACGTGGAAATCCGCGAGATCATCCCGCCACGCGAGGTGCAGGACGCGATGAACCGGCAGATGTCGGCTGAGCGTATCCGCCGCGCCGTGGTGACCGAATCCACCGGCACGCGTGAAGCGGCGATCAATGTGGCAGACGGCGAGAAGCAGAGCAACATCCTGCGGGCAGAAGGTCAGAAGCAGAGTAACATCCTGGTGGCAGAAGGCGAACGCCAGTCGCAGATCTTACGGGCGGAGGGCTTCTCCATCGCCCTGGACAAGATCTTCTCCATCGCACAAACCATTGACCAGAAGACGATGACCCTGCAGTACTTCGAAGCACTCAAGTCAATCGGTGCGGGTGCTTCCACAAAGTATATTTTCCCGCTGGAATTCACCAGCATGATCTCGAACTTTATGAAGGGCGACGCAAAGACCGACGCGAAGTAGACCGTATCAAAATCCCATCGCAATACGGAGTACATAAATTAAGTATTCCGTATTGCGAATTTTTTAACACGAGATGAGCGATATTTATTAGCGGTAACCTGATGAACAGCATCGTCCAAGCCCAATCTAATACTGGTGTGGCCATCGAGCATGCCTCCTTGCATGACCTGGGTGCCCTGCGCCGCCTGGAACAGATTTGCTTTCCCAAGGATGCCTGGCCGCTGTTGGATTTGGTCAGTGTGCTGACCTTCCGCGGGGTGATCCGGCTGAAGGCAGTGAGTGAGATGAAGATGATCGGGTTTATCGCCGCTGACGTGCGCAGGATGGAAGGCGTAGCATGGATCTCTACGGTGGGGGTGCTGCCCGAGTACCGCGGATGTGGGGTGGGTAGAAGCCTGATGAATGCGTGCGAAGCGCAGATCCCGGTGGACAGGATCCGGCTGTGCGTCAGACCGTCCAATGAGGTAGCCATCCGGTTATACGAGAAGCTGGGGTATACCCAGATTGGGGAGTGGACCAAGTATTATACCGACGGCGAATCAGCGCTGGTGATGGAGAAAACGAAGCTTTGAGCGGGGAGGGGATAGCAATTTACCGCAGAGATCGCAGTGAGCGCAGAGATTATTTCGATTAGTAACCGCTTCCAAGTCCAGTGGGGGGCAGGTCCCCTCCAGGTGCAGTGGGGGGCAGGCCCCCTCCAGGTGCAGTGGGGGGCAGGCAGATAAACACCGATAGACACTGATAAAGAAAAATAATTGTAACAAGTATTAATATTTATTTGTAATAATAGAAATATATTTACAGCTTTATTATTGAATTTATCTTATTTTATCTGTGTTTATCTGCGTTCATCTGTGGTAGATTTTTTCTGCGTCTATCTGCGGTTATGTATTTTTCACTGCGGATGAGACAGGATAGATATTGGGCTATAATTAGCGCATGCCTGATATTGAATCCGGCCAACCCATCACCAGACCGGGTGGGTTGACCAGGCTGGCGCAGGTCCTTTCCGACCAGACCATCCTCGCAGTTGATACCGAATCAAACAGCCTGTTTGCATACCGTGAGCAGGTATGCCTGATACAGTTTTCCACCCGCAAGGCTGATTACCTGGTTGACCCGCTGGGGCTTGGTTCCCCCCTCTCCCAGGCAGATCTTTCGCCGCTCGGGCCAATATTCGCCAACCCGCACATCCAGAAAATTTTCCACGCCGCTGAATACGACCTGCTGTGCCTGAAGCGGGATTTCAACTTCACATTTAACAACTTATTCGATACCATGCTGGCGGCGCGCATCCTGGGACGCAAAGAAGTGGGATTGGGATCGATCCTCGAAGCCGAGTTTAATCTCCAGGTGGATAAACGCCACCAGCGCGCCAATTGGGGGCAGCGACCCCTTCCTGATTACCTGCTAGACTATGCCCGCCAGGATACTCACTTCCTGATCGAGCTGGGAGAGCGACTGGCACGCCAGCTCGAAGAGAAGGGGCTTTCGGCGCTGGCGCAGGAGGATTTCAGGCGGCTGTGCCTGGTGGAAGCCAGCACCGAAAATGGCAAGTCGGCGTGTTGGCGGGTGACCGGTGTGCACAAGCTTTCACCCCAGCAGGCGGCGGTGCTGCAAGAGCTGTGCATCTACCGGGACGAGGTGGCACGGCAGATGAACCGCCCCCTCTTTAAGGTGATCAGCGATCACACCCTGTATGCCATTGCCAGCGCAGTTCCTGCCAACATGAACGAGCTGAAGGAGCTGCCCGGGATGACCAAACACCAGCTGGACCGGCACGGGAAGTCAATCTTGCAGGCGGTGCAGCGCGGGTTGCAAGCCAAGCCCATCCATCGTCCTCATAACGCCCGACCGGATGAGCGCTTTTTAGCGCGGGTGGAAGCGTTGAAGCAGTGGCGCAAGCATAAAGCCACCGAGCTGGAGGTTGAGTCGGATATTATCCTGCCGCGCGACCTGCTGCATGCCCTGGCGAACCAGAACCCTGTGGAGATGGAGGGGTTGGGGGAATGTTTAAAGGACGTCCCGTGGAGGCGTGCCCAGTATGGGGAGGAGATCCTGGTGGTACTGCGGAAGTTGGAGGGGAAGAACTAGAGTCACGTTGATTGGGGGAATATGTAGTGCATGTAAGGAAAATTAAAAAAGACACAAAGGTCACAAAGGTCGCCAAGGAAAACAACTTTAATTAATTTATAAAAAATGGCTCCGGTATCCGAATACAACCTATTGACAAGGTTGAGGCGGGGAGTGGGTAGAATTGTTTGCAAGCTCCAATGTGGAAATCAAAAAGGACACAATGATGCGCAAAAAAAACGCCCTCCGTCACCAAGGCGAATGAAGAGTACGCCCTCCGACATAAAGGGAAAATACTCTAAACTCACTTTCGGACTAAAGTTCGGACGGTCAATATTTTTGGGTATTTTTATGAGATCTAGTCCCTACAAATCCATTAAGTGCAGATTGCCGTACCGCAAGAAAAACACTTGCGCTTCCCCCGAAAATAAACGGGTGCAAGCGCTATGACCAGACAAGTTTTGGACATGTCCGATGTTATGTCCGAAGGTCAGTCTAAAGTATTGGTTGTATTATAATTATGATATAATGGATAAATTTAGGGGAATATAAAACTCAAACAACCAAAGGTGGAAATCGAATGAGTACTGAAAGCAATAAAGAAGTGATCCGTAATTTGATGCTGGCGTTAGAAAAAGGTGATACCCAGAATTTAGATCGATATTTCGCGGTGAACTGGGTCAACCACGACCCATCGCTGCCCCCGATGCAGGGGATCGAAGGTGCAAAGCAGCTGGTTGAATTGTGGGGCGGCCTCTCAGAACGCAAGGTGACTTTCGAAGATTCGGTCGCTGAAGGAGACAAAGTTGCCATGCGTTTCAGCATGACCGGCAAGCATACTGGCGCGATGATGGGGATTACCCCCACAGGGAAAACGGTTCATATTTCCGCCTGTGGCATTTTTCGAGTAGTCGATGGGAAAGCCACCGACAACTGGGTGAATTTTGATGCCCTGGGATTGCTCCAGCAGCTGGGAGTCGTCCCGATGCCACAGATGTAACTTTAACGTCATTTTATTCTGAGATCCGGATACCGCCCGGGACAGGTGATGCTTGTTCCGGGCGGTGTTTTGGGTTAAGACATGAAGAGAGGGAAGAAGAGTGGGGAGGGGCGGTGTGTCGCACCGCCCCTACAACGAAAATCATATCAACTATCAATCCTTACTTCACTTTCTTAGGTCCTCCTTCCAGGCAGAAACCGGCACTGGCAGGGGTGTAGTGTCCTACATATTGGCTATCCCTGATGGTAAGATCCACGGCTTCGACCCAAATGACGTACCCACAGGGGACCATTAACGTGGTATCGAGGTCCCAGGTGTTGCCGGGGGCGACGGCAGTATTGACCAGACCAGAGGATGGGTTCGGCACACCCACGGGTGCAGTGTTAATACTTGGGAAAGTAGCCAGGTTATAGTGGCTCAGGTTGAGATCGCGGGCAACGAAGTTCCCTTTTAGCAGGGTGCCGATGGCAAACTTACCGCAGTTGCCAGTGCCCGTGGTGATCTCGATGGAGGCTTCCGGCCAGGTGTTATCAAGCTGGATCAGGTGTGCATCAGTGCTAAGCGGGTTGCCAGCCCCGTCGTAGACGGTGAGCTTCACCCACCACAGCGCATCGCCCGTCGTATCCCATTGGGCAAGCACACTGTTGATGTTCTGGGTAAAATTGACGTAATCGAAGCGCAGGGTGATTGGATTGGCTTTATGCACCCAGGTGGTACCATTCTGACGGGTGAGGGTCAGGTCGGTGACCACGGCAGTGGGAGCGCCGCCACCGTACGGTGTAACCTCCACTTTATAGCTATGCAGGAGCACCGGAGCTCCCTGGACGGTAACCCGACCGCCGAATGGGCAGGGTCTGCCATCGGGAGTGAGGATGTTCCCATCGGGGTTATCCGGGGGCAGGTTATTGGTGGCGAAGACGGCGTACTTGGTGGTCATACCGCTAACCGGATCGATCATAGATGTAGGGATGCCGCCCAGGATCGCAATCTCTCCAGCGGGTGCACCCGCCACCGGGGCAATGTTGATCAACGTCTCCTCACGATTACCCCAGGCGGGGATATGGGTGGGATCATTGCATGGCACGGCTACGTTCCAAGACAGGATGGCGCGGATGCGCACCAGCCTGGGTCCCTTTTGGCATGGTTGACGGTACTCGGTGAGGTTGACGGGCAGGCGGACGGCATAATATACCCCCTGCGCCGGCACCTTCACATCATAGACGCGCACATCAGCCGTCCCCAGGCAGGTCTCGAAGCTGCCATTGCCGTCGAAGTCTGCCCAGAAGGTGACGTACTCATGGCTTCCCTGGGTGCAGGGCGAACCGGAATACCCGGCGGCCTTCTTCACCTGGATCACTCCCACCAGGGTATCAGGGAAGTTTGGATCAAGACCAATGCACTTGAGCTCTTCATAGCTGATATCACCATCGGTGATAGGGAAGAGGAAGTTGAAGATATCCGGATCCAGCTTGAACCCCGGCAACATGGTGGTAAAAGATTCAGCGTTTAAGTTAGTCTTGGAAGTTACAAAGTTCGACAGCTCCTTGAAGGCAAAGCGGTGCACCGGCACATCCTGACCCTTGTAATGCACGGCAAGCTCTGTAGCGCTAAGGAGCTTAGGCTTGGTCTCGATGGGCAGGTCGGGAGGTAGAAACTCATCAAACCAGGGGGGATACTTTACCTTGGCGACCTCAAACAGCTCATGCGGGAAGATAAAGCGCAGCGGTTCCACCAGGATGGTGGCATCGCGCACGTTACCCCACACAGGGTGCCAATTGGGTTGGTTGGCAGGAGGAGGGTTGTTCCAGGACAGGATGGCGCGCGCCCGGATTAACGGGTCTACCCAACAAAACTTTGGTTTGGGTTTGACCGGCAGGGAAACTGCGAATTCCAGGCGCATACGACCCTCGGTACCCTCGGGGATATTGAAAGCCTGGAAAGAGGTCATCCCCTGGTCCTGCCAGGTAGCGCCATTGTCAAAGGAGAGGTAGAAGCGGACGTATTCCGGGGTGCCTGGACCGCAAATATCGGTGCCGTAGCCGCTAGGCTGGTAAACATAGACCACGCCCTCCAGGCGCTTCTGTTGCGGGTGGTAGCCCAAACAGCCGAGCTCTTCATAATATGTGTTTCCGGTGATGGGTAGGATTGGTTTTAATTTACTTTCGATGATATTGCCGAAATAATTTGGGTTTTGAAGGAGGTATGCTTTGAACATCCCGCGCTCTTTGGTATAGGGTTCCAAATTGAGCGCCTTGGATTGAATCACTTTCTTATTATTCTTGATACTCATAGTATTACCCTCGTGTTTACCTTAATCTCTTACCGGTTTCCCGGATAAGGTTCGCAAACGGCGATTGGACAGGACTGCCCAGCTGGCAGGTTGTGAGTATCGAATGGGGGTTACCTCCTTTCTACGCCAAGAGCAGAGGCTCGGGCTTACAATTTAGCTTATTTCTTTTTCCACCCTAAAACTTAAATCAATAATACTTAGTGCATATAGATATCAGAATATGCTCGAGAAGCTTTTACTTCAAGGACTGGGGAAAAACAAACGACCGCTGAGGGTGGACCTTCAGCGGCTTGGATGGGTTGTTCAGTGCTATCAAACCTTGTGAGGTGGTTTGATACCGCGATCTACGTGCGCGGGTGAGAGATTATGGTCTCAGAATTATCATACATCAAAAATAAATGAGAGTCAAGCATTTCTAATCTATAATTATTGCATAATTCTAGACCAGGTGATTGGTTGTGCATAAATAATTGCCATTTATGGCAGGTTGTGAAACGAAGATTGTGGTAGGAGGGCGGGAATAGCCGCCCGTTTGTTGGCAGGAAATGCACCTCTCTCTAACGCCCCCTGTGCACTAACTCAGCGAGCCAGCTACCTCAGCAAGCTAGCTACTCACCCTCCACGATAAAATTTAACGGCGCAGCTATCGAATAATATATCCGAGCGGTATCATTATGCTTATATTTTTTAAAAACCCGCTTGCTTACTTTTAACACCACACTCTGCTCGTCTGGGGGCGAGGCTGCTTGAAGAGTGTTTATTATTAACTCCAGGCCATATACGTAGTATCCGCCACTATCATAATCAGGCTCGTAGAATCCGTGACTTCTTTCTATAATGGCAGCATGACCAACTGCAGCGTGTCTTATCCAGGCATTTTTCTTTTTAATGCCTCCAGTACCCCCTAATGTCATCAAGATTCCGATCACAGCCAGAAAAATCTCGAACGGGATGATAATTATGCTAAAAATAATTCCTAGAATATCCTTCCGCTCGATTCCGTGTGGCAGGTATATACATAGGGCAAGGACGATCATAAGGGATACAACAGCAAGAGACGCCCCGTTAAAAATTGAAGCGCGGTTTTCGTCAGTATCAAAATTTGGTTTTATGCGGTACAGTTTCATTGTAGGTCAAATTTGCTAAAATTGCAGAATAGCAATGATGAACCCAACCAATAATTGAGTATTTTCCCTCCACGATGCCGGTAATTTATTGTAGCATAAATGGGGTGAGTGAGACCCTCTCCTCTCCACCCAGAATCAAGGGACCAGGCCTCCCCCAAGGCCAGTAGGAGTAGGCCCTCTCCAAAGACGATCGGGGACAGGTTGATGGCGACTACATTGGTCTTGTAGCCGTGATCGTTGATCACGGTTTGTAAGACAGAGACCGCCATCATCGATGGCGGTTACAACAGAAATCACTGCAAGCCTGCACCGTTATCGCCCCCTCCAAGAACAGTGGGGGGGGTATGTTGGTGGCGGCTGCAAAAGAGATCACAGCTGCCCCAATCCGCCATCAACGATGGCGGCTACAATAAGATGACGGTAAAATAAAGGTCATGGCTCCTCATGCCCACCTCCCACATTTATCAAGGATTTGGACACTCGACCCGATTTTTTTCATTACTACTTGTACTCATGGTCGTAAATATGTCCTTGACAATGCGCGGACCGCAAACATCCTTGTTGAAGAGTGGTATGGAGGGTTAAATCGTCATGGATGGTTAGTCGGCCGTTATGTAATTATGCCGGATCATGTTCATTTCTTCTGTTCCAATAAACAAGGGATTGATGAACCTGGTCAAAAAGATTTATCAAAATTTATGCAACAATGGAAACAATGGACAACTAAAAGAATCTACCGAGAAAACCAGGCAGAAAATAATGGCGATAAACCGCCCCTCTGACAAAAAGAGTATTTTGATCACCTTTTACGGTCAGAAGAAAGTTACATTCAGAAATGGGAGTATGTGCGAGAGAATCCGGTTAGGCAAGGCCTGGTCAAGAAGTCTGAGGATTGGCCTTGGCAAGGTGAAATTTATGACCTGTCAGTTTGATATTTAGTTATAACAATCGTTGCCTTGATTGGTTTTGTCGGTGTGATCGTTTATCATGGTCTGTAAGGCAAAGACAGCCATCATCGATGGCGGCTACAAAAGAAATCACGGACCGTAAGGTAAAAAAAACCATCACCCCCTCCAAGACCAGTGGGGGCAAGCCGATGGGGCCTCAGCTATGGTTATCCCCCTGCCAACACTTCCTTCACCCGCGCCAACAGGACGGGTGGGTCCACTGGTTTAAGCAGGTAATCGAGCGCACCATAGCGAACCGCCTCCAATGCCGACCCAAGCTTATCGTGGGCGGTCAGGATTATCACCGGCATGGCGGGATGTTGGCTGCGCATCTCGGGCAGCAAGGTTAAACCACTGGCGTCAGGGAGTTTTAAATCCAGGAACACCAGGTCAAATTCATTCGTTTCCAAACATCCGCGCGCTTCGCCCACGCTGGCAGCAGTCATTACGTTGTAGCCTTCCCGCTGCAGGATCAGCGCAAGGGTGCGGCGCAGGTTCTCTTCATCATCCACCACTAAAATCGAGGCGTTCTCCGTCATTATGGTTTCTCTTCCATTAATGTTTCCATCATCAACAACCACAACCTGGCCTTCCTTGCAGTTAATTCGGCGGGCAGGTTGAAAAGCACAGTATTAATCGCCTTCAGCCCACCGGCAGAGGCAGCGATGGCGACAATGTTAAAGGAGGATATAGAGCGTTGTTGGTTGTCCTGCTTATCTTTCTTCACCCTTCTGCCCTCCTCAGCGGCAGCCACACGGTAAAAGCAGCACCCTCACCGGGTTCGCTCTCCACTTCAATGCTTCCATTGTGCCTTTGCATGATATCGTAGCAGATCACCAGCCCCAAACCCAAGCCTTTTTCCTTGGTGGTGGTGAACGGCTCGAACAGTTTCTCTTTCACTTCCTGCGATAAACCTGGGCCGGTGTCACGAATGCAGACGCCGATCCGCTCCTCTTCTACCCCTCGTGTAAAGCTGATGTTGAGTTTTCCACCATCCGGTTCCATGGCATCTACGGCATTCAAGCTGATGTTCAAAAATACCTGCTTGAGCTGGTCGGGGACTCCGTTAACCACCACGCCCTCGAATATATACTCAGCTGGTGGGACCACTTCCCAGGTGACATGCTTTTCTTTCAGGTAGCCTGCAATCAGCGTCTGCACCTCACCCAGCAATGCAGGCAGTTGTACGGGGTGATCTTGACCGTGGGAGGGCGGGCGATATACCTCACGCAGCTGGGCGACCAGGTTGGATAAGCGGTTCGTTTCGGTCGTCGCCATGGTCAGCGCATCATACGCCGGCGTCCCGCGCGTAAGGTCCATCTGGCTTAAATACAGGCAGTTTTTGATCGTCTGCAGGGGGTTGTTGATCTCATGGGTGATGGAAGCCAGCAAGCGCCCTACTGCGGCAAACTTTTCAGCCTGCACGAGCTGATCGTGCGTCTCGATTTCCTTGCGCAGGGCGTTTTGCAGCTCCTGATACAGGCGGGCATTATGGATCGATTGGGCGGCGCGGTTGGCGACGATTTCCAGCAAGGCCTGGTCTTCGTCACAATATGCCTGGCTGCCGCGGTTCCGCACCAGGCTGATGGTACCAATCGTCTTGCCCGATATTTTGAGCGGCACGATGAGCAGGCTGGAGATACCTGCCTGGGTGATCTGACTGCGCAGCTCCTCCCGGATGAGATCCAGCACGACCTCATCCATATTCTGGATCATGACGGGCATGGAGGTCTGGTACACCCGTTCGGTTAGTCCGTCTGCTGTTTCAAATTGGGTTTTGCTGAGAAAGTTATCCATCAGTGCGAGCATCTCAGGCTGGTTGTGGTGCCAGGCCACCGTGTTGAGGCGTTCATCGTCGCGGGCGGCTAAACTGACCATGCATCCGTCACCGATTGATTTCGAGGCGGTTTTCACCACGATATCCAGGATGGCGTGCTCATCCAGGCTGGCTGCGGCCAGGGATTGAGAGAGTTCCGACATAACTGCATTACGCAAAGAGTTCTGGCGGATGATCTCTTCATTCTTTTTGCGTTCGGTGATATCGCGCAGAGTCCAGCGCAGGGTGTCTTTTTCGGTTGGATCTTTGGCCGTGGAAATGGTGACTGCGACTGAAATTTCCCCACCTTGACGCGGGAGCAGACGCAGCTCTTGCGACTGGACATTATGCTGGCGTCTAAATAGGGCCAGCAGCTGGTGGAAGCTGGTGTGATCACTCGATGAAATGAAGACCAATAATGGTTTCCCGATCAAACTGTGATGGGGGATTTCCAGGAGCTGGGAGGCGAACTGGTTGGCTTCGAGGATCAGCCCATTTCCATCCGTCACCAGGTAGCCGTCGGGAGCGAAGTCGAACAAGTCCTGGTAGCGCTGGCGTTCTAAATCCAACACTTTTTGGGCTTCCACCAGCAGCTCGTTGTTGTTGCGTAGCTCTTCTTCAATTACCTGGAGCTCTTGCACGGTGGATTCAAGCTCAGTTTGCGACTGTTGGTGCTCGTTAATCTTGCCGCGCAGCTGCTCGTTGGCGATATTTAGCTCTTGCGTGCGCTCCAGCACTTTCAGCTCCAGCTCATCGTGTGCCAGGCGCAGCGCCTGCTCCGCACGCTTGCGCTCAGTGATATCCAGCCCATAAATCCTGACCAGCTGCTGGGGGGCTATGTAATTTAAGGATTGCTGGTAAAAACGATCGCCGATGGCAATATCGCGGAAAGTCACCTCTGCCTGACCCTGCAGGATAGGTTGCAGGACTGTATCCCAGTCGACCATCCATTCATGAGACAAGCCTTTCTCTGCCAGGTCGGGAAATTGCTTCAACGCAGCCGGGTTGGCGTAATGGATCGCCCCGTGGAGATCGACTTCTGTGATGGGTCTTGGGTTCACTTCGGGGAAACTGGCCAGGTAAGCCAGGCGCTGCTCAACGCGCTTGCGTTCGGTGATATCTCGTACGAAGATGGCGATGCGACCACCCGCCTGCTCGAAATACAGGGTGGTGATATCCACATCGAAAATCGTTCCAGCCTTACGCCGGTGTTTCGCCTCGAAGTGGTCGTGACCTTTCTGGGCGAGCAGTTTATGGATGTGATCGCTGACCTGCTCGGATGCCTCATCGGCTTCAAGTGCACTCACATGCATGTGGGTGAGCTCGTCGTGCGTATAACCAGACATCTGGCAGTAGGCATCGTTGACTTCCAGGATTTCCCCCTCGAGGTTATGGATCCACACGCCATCCGAGGTGTTGTTGAACAAGGTGGCGTACTTTTCTGCGATCGAGGTCAGCTGTAACTCAATTTGCTTTCGGGCGGTGATATTGGTGTGCATGGCGAGGTTACCGATGTGCTCACCGCGGTCATTGATTATTGGTGAGGCATTGTATAACGACCACACTGCCGAACCATCCTTGCGCCGGAACTTGAACTCACCGTGCAGCACATTCCCAGAGTGCAGCTCCGACCGCAGCTGGTCTACCAGGGGTTGCTGGTCATCGTACATGAAGTCGGAGCCTGATTTTCCCAGGACTTCTTCCAACGGGTAGCCGAGTATATCTGCCATTTGCTGGTTGGCATAAAAGTATGTCCCGTCCGGGCGAGCCATCACCATGCCCTCCGCCGCCGTCTCGACCATGGTACGATATTTCTCTTCGCTCAGGCGGAGGGCTTCTTCGGCTTGTTTTTGCTCCGTTATATCCATGAAAATCGCGGCGAACTGACCAGCGGCCGGGCGGAAAGCATACACCCGGTAGTGCCGCCTGAGCGTCTCAGTATAGTTGTCAAATTGGACCGGCTCACCCGTGAGAGCCACCTGGCCATAGGTCTCGACCCAGAATGGCTCCAGACCGGGCAACACCTGGGTGGCAAGCTTGCCAATGACGTTTTTCGGCTTAAGCCCGGTAAGCTTTTCAAATGCGGGGTTAGCTTCCAGGAAGCGAAAATCAATAGGTGTACCCTGCTCATCGCAGATGATCTCATGCAGTGCGAATCCCTCAGTCATATTCGTAAACAGGGTTCGATAACGCTGCTCACTCAACTGGATCGCTTCTGCGGAACGGGCTTGATCAGCTCTCAAGCGGAGGGATATGATGCCGTAGGACAGGTCGTTAGCCAGCTCGACCAGCAGCTTTTCTTCTGCATCCGAAAAGCCATCAGGCTGCCTGGCATAAATGTTCAGGGCACCAAAAGCATGTTCACCTGACAGCAAGGGAAGCACGAGGGACGAAGCGTAGCCGCGTTTGATGGCTTCTTCTCGCCAGGGGGTGAATTGAGGATCGGTGAGCATGTTATTACAGCGGCTGGGCTTTTTCGTGCGGATGGCCGTCCCGGTGGGTCCCTGGCCTCGTTTTGTGTTTGCCCAGGTGATGTTCAATTGCTCAAGGTAACCCTGTTCAAAGCCGGCGGAAGCTACCGGGCGGACAGATTTTTGCCGGTCGTCTTCGGCGTATCCGATCCAGACCATGGCAAAGCCGCAGTCCTGGACGATGATGCGGCAGGTTTCAGTGAGTAACTCGGTTTCACTGCCAGCATGGAGCATAGCCTGATTGCTGTTGCTAAGCGCCTTCAATGTACAGTTAAGCTGGCCGACTTCAGCTTCACGCTGTTCCAATTCTCCCTGGGTGTGTTCTGCCTGTTTGCGCCTGACCAGCTCCTGGTCTAATGCCAGGCAGACCAGCTCGAGAGCAGCCTGTGCTTGGCTCAATCCAGCCTGTAACTGGTCTTGCTCAACTGATGGGTCAGGACCAGATTGTTGCTGGCCGTCTTGCAACACGCGCAATGTCTCCAATGCGGCATGAGCTTCAGCCAGGCCGTGTTTTACCTCAGCTTCATCATCCACAATCGGTGTATCAATCGATTCCATGAATTAACTACCTTCCAATGGGAGAAACAGACTTTCTACCAATAAACTAGTTCTACCAATAAACTAGTTAATGTAGGAGCATACGCAGGCAATATTGTAGCATATTTATATATCATGATAATGTGGTCGAAGCAGCTAGGTTGATCCGCTCATCCATGACAAGAAAGAATATTTTCAACTCTAGGTAATAGACATGAATAGAATTGTATGCCCGATCATTGTTAGAATCAACTATATAAGACCTAATTCAGCAGATTATTAGCTGTAATTAATTATCTTATCACTTTCCGGCTGATGGCTCGGTGATATGATAATTAATATTAGCTGAATGAATATGGCTGATTCTAAGGAGCTACGACTATATTTATGCTTGGGGAGTGAGGAAAATTGCTCGTTGTCGACATTGCACTCTTAAATTTTAAGCGCCTCGCTAGGACTGTTCCTGGCAGTTTTTATTTTCCGTAAGCGTAAAGCGCCTGGCTCGCAAGCGCTTAGCGTGCTTATCCTTGGAGCTTCTATATGGTCGTTGGGGTATGCATTCGAGCTCCTGGCTTCCAGCCTGACCTATAAGTTATTTTGGGAAAAATTTGAATTTTTCGGGATCGTAGTCATTCCCCTGGCGTGGTTTACCTTTGTGGCGCAATACCTGGGATATCCAAGATGGATGAAGCGGGTATTGGATCACCGGTTCCTATTGGGGATCATCCCGGTGGTGACCCTGCTCCTGGTGTGGACCAATGACTTGCATAACCTGTTATGGGACCAGGTGAATCTGGAACAGCTAGGACCACTGGTAATGCTGGACTTTACACGAGGACCATGGTTTTGGGTCTTAATGATCTTCAGCTATACCCTTCTATTATTAGGATCAATCATGCTGGCGTCTAGCTTATTTGGCATCGTCAAATTGCAACGCTGGCAAGTACTACTGGCACTTCTGGCGATCCTGCTGCCCTGGCTTGGCAATATCTTCTACGTTATCGGGATCAGCCCCGAACATTTTTTGGACTGGACTGCGTTCTTATTCCTGTTATCCGGCGTTTTATTCTCGATTAGCTTATTCCGCTTCCAATTCGTCAATATCCTGCCGATCGCTCAAGAGACGGTATTTGCCGGACTGACAGACTGTGTGATTGTTTTAGACCTGAATGATGATATCGTCGAGAGTAATCCATCAGCTAAACAGATGATCAGCTGCCTGGGTGAAGCTCCGCTGGGAAAAAATCTTCACCAGCTGATGCCAGAGCTGGCAGTACACATCAAACAAGCTGGGTATGCAAAAGATTATATAGCTGAGTTCACTGAGGGTGAGGGTGAGGAGCAAGAGTTTTATGATCTGCACATTTCCCTACTGACTGATGCTTACACCAACCCGATCGGGCGTGTGGTGGTTTTACACCAGATCACCAAGCTCAAACAAGACCAGGCGGAGCTGGAGAGGGCTCGTGATCAATTGGAATTGGTGGTATTGGAACGGACGGATGAGCTGAGGCGGGCGGTTGACCAGCTGCAAGAGGAACTGGCACAGCGAACATTAGCTGAAAAACGGTTCGAGGACGTCATCGAATCGGCTCCCGATGCAATGTTCGTTCTGGACCAGTCGGGCCAGATTTTGCTGATCAACGCCATGGCAGAGAGGCTATTTGGCTACTCGCGCGATGAGATGATTGGTATGAACATCAATGCAAATCTCATCCCGGTGCGATATCGTGAACAACAGCGCGCATATTTCCTGGAGCTAATGGAAAACCCTCTGACCAGCCAATCCAGTTTTGGAGTGAACCTGTATGCGATCCGCAAGGACGGCAGCGAGTTCCCGATGGAGGTAGATATTAGCCGCTTAGATGCCAGCGGTGGTTTTTGGGTGGCAATAAATATTCGTGATATCAGCGAACGAATGCGGGTTGAGACTGCCATACGCGAAAGTGAGCAGACATACCGGGCGTTATTCGAGAACGCAGGAGATGCCATTTTTCTTACATCAATGGATGGAAAAATCCTGCAAGTCAACCAAAAATCAGCCGAGTTGTTGGGGTTCAGCCGGGCAGAGTTACAGGCGTTATCCATCCAGGATATAACCGTGCCTGAAGAATTAGCAGATATAAGAATGAATATGGACATACTGATCAAGGGAAGCCGCCTTATGCCATATGTCAGACATTACCTTAAAAAATCTGGCGAGGTGGTGCCCACTGAAAATAATACCGTGCTGGTGACAGATGCAGATGGGAAACCGAGGTTTTTCCAGAATATTTCCCGGGATATCACTGAGCGGATCAAAGCTGAGCAGGCCCAGGTTCAGCTCCTGGAGGAAATTAGGAAGTCGAATGTACAAATGCGCAACCTGGCTTTGCGATTGCAAGAAGTGCAGGAGCTGGAAAGACGAGAACTCGCTACCGTGCTGCACGATCGTGTCGGCCAGAACCTTACCGGATTAAACTTAAACCTGAAAATCCTGCAAAACCAACTTCAACCTGAAAATAATGCGGAGATACAGAAGCGATTAAGCGATTCATTGATGATCGTGGAAGAGACGACCCACAAGATCCGCGATGTAATGGCAGATTTAAACCCACCGGTGCTGGATGAATATGGACTGATGGCAGCCATCAAATGGTACAGCGGTGATTTTAGCAACCGGACAGGGATTGCGACACAGGTGAGCGGGGATAAATCGGACCTGCAGCTGGATCCGAGTGTAGAAAAGATCTTATTCCGCTTGGTTCAGGAATCGCTTAATAATGTCGCCAAACACGCCCAGGCAAGCAGGGCGGAGATTGGGGTTAGAAATACGGGGGAAATGGTAAACCTGACGGTGAAAGATAACGGGCAGGGTTTCGATAGCCACGATATCAAGGGTATTTCGATGGAGCCTCACTGGGGGTTGTTATCCATGCAGCAGCGTGCAGCATCCATCGGAGCTGAGCTGGTAATAGACTCTGCCATCGGCAAGGGGACTGAGGTATGTGTGACGTTTAGGAGGAATCATCGTGGCAATTAATGTTGTCCTGGCGGATGACCATGCGATCGTAAGGGATGGATTAAGGGCGCTGCTGGAGGCCAACCCAGAGATTAAGGTGGTGGGTGATGCATCCAATGGCAGGCAGGTGTTGGAAGAAGTGAACCAGCTGCAACCCGATGTGGTGATCATGGATATTTCCATGCCTGGCTTGAGTGGGATTGATGCGACACGTGAGATGCTCAAAGAGCACCCGGATGTGCGCGTGATCATCCTGTCGATGTTGGGTACAGCTGACCACGTGTTCCACGCGTTACAGGCAGGGGCACGCGGCTACCTGCTAAAGGAATCAGCCGGCAGAGAAGTGATGGAAGCGGTCCTTTCGGTATATGCAGGTGAGATGTACTTTTCGCGACCGATCACGAACGTCATGATCAACGATTATGTGCAAGCGCGTGCCGAAACACAGGATGATTCCCTTGATAGCCTGAGCGCACGAGAAAATGAAATCCTGTGTATGGTGGTGGAAGGTAAAACCAGCGCACAAATTGGGAAAAGCCTGAACCTTTCGCCAAAGACTGTTGAGTCTTACCGTAGCCGGATGATGCAGAAGCTCGGTATTTCTGACCTGCCCGAATTGATCAAATTTGCAATTAAACATGGATTGATATCACTGGACTGAGAATAAGCAGCTTATATTCTACATTCCAGCCTCAATGATCTGTGAGGTTAGTCTGACAGACAGATACCATTAGAATTGAAAGAAAGAATCCATGTTTCCTCGCAAAGAATAACAAGGCTTCCTCGCAGACAAGCCCTATTCAATAAGGTATGATTCAAAATGGTTAGGGTGGAAATTGAGCGATGAAATTATAAGCAAACAGATATCAGGGTGGACATCACAGGACCATTTGAGAAACCGGCTGAGAGGCCGGTTTCAAGTTTAATCAAATTGGGAGGAAAATATGAAAACGCGAGTCGGCAAATGCTGGACGTCGTGCGTTTTCCCTACGCTTTGCTGCGAGGTGAAGCTATATTAAGTGATCGACAATTGCCATAAAAAGTATGGGTAAATCCTCGCAAAAATTCACCAAGCTCCCTTGCAGACAAACGATGCCAAAGCGGCTATGATAGTGAATGGTTAGGGTGGAAATTGAGCGATGAAAATATAAGAGATTGTTTGACTAAACAGCTAAATCGCAGAACCAATTTTTGAAACCGGCGAAAGCCG
Organism: uncultured Chloroflexia bacterium; assembly: GCA_963726315.1. GTDB lineage: Bacteria > Chloroflexota > Anaerolineae > Anaerolineales > UBA4823 > FEB-25. Next base: position 749,458 of record CAVSBZ010000001.1, read on the forward strand.
GTTTCTCCTTTAAAGTGGCAGGTTTAAAATTCAGGGGAATTCGCATAAAAACCAACTTCCAGGATCCGCTAAAAATTGATGGATGGAACGGTGTGGCCGGGATTTTTGATGCTGTGCGGGTATAAATTGCCAGCCCGGCAGATCAGTGCCGGGTTGGACATGAAACGGCGGTGGAACCCATGTTTTTGGTGAACGTTGAGAGCTCAATCAAACTTAGCCCGAATTATCCGTATCGAGCGGAATAACAATTACTGTAAGAGTAATCCTGCGCATAAATGAACTTGAGTCCATCATTGTTATGATTATTCCGCTATAAAAGAGTCATGGATTCCTCGCAAGAAAGCACCCATATTCCTTACAGACAAACATGTTCCTATCTGATATTATTCTATCTGGTTAGGGTGGAAATTGAGCGATGAATTAATAAAGGTCTTTTGACCTCAAAAACGACAGATAGTGCATCGCAGAACCATTTTCGAAACCGGCTGAAGAGCCGGTTTCTTTTTTTATTAAATCCAGGATATAAGACCTAATGGAATAACATCTTGAAGCAGAAATATGAACAAAGTATGCTGATGCTCCTGCACAAGGTAAAAGGTTGTGGATCAACCTGGGCTATAATAATCACACGGTTCCAGGAGGATATTCCATGAGAATATATTTTGACGGAGCAGCTCAAACGGTTACCGGCTCGCAACACTTGTTGAGTATCAACGGCTACAACTTGCTGCTGGACTGCGGATTTTACCAGGGGAAGCGGCAGGAATCGTACATACGCAACAGTAACTTCCCATTTGACCCGGGAAAAATCGATGCGGTCATCCTTTCTCATGCCCATATTGACCACAGCGGCAACTTGCCCAACCTGGTGAAGCAGGGCTACAGGGGGCAGATTTACACCACACCTGCCACGGCGCACCTGGCGAATATCATGCTGATGGACGCCGGGCATATCCAGGAAGCAGACGTTGAGTTCGTCAACAAGCGTCGCATGAAGGCAGGCGAAGCGCCAGCTAAGCCGCTGTATACCCAGGAGGAAGCAGCATTGGTGGCACAGTACTTCAGCCCGGTGAATTATGACCAACCTTTTACACCTCTCCCCGGGGTGAATGTGCGCATCGTGGATGCGGGGCATATTTTGGGTTCGGGGGCAATCGTGTTGGATATCGAAGAGAATGGACATAAGCTGCGGGTGTGGTTCAGTGGCGATATCGGCAGGCGCGACCTGCCTTTGATCAATGACCCCGTCTTGCCCGATTCAGCCGATATCTTGATCATGGAGTGCACGTATGGGGATAAACCTCACGAAGACCCCACGCGGGCGTACGAGGAGCTTCAGCAGGTGGTTGGGCGGACGCTCCATCGCGGGGGTAAAGTGATCATCCCGGCATTTGCCGTGGGGCGGACGCAGGAGATCGTATATGCACTGCACCAGATGATCGAGAGCCATGCATTGCCCAGCGTGCCGGTATACGTAGACAGCCCGCTGGCGGTGAATGCGACCGATATTTTTAAAATGCACCCGGAGTGCTTTGATGACCAAACAAAAGCTTTTATTGCTGCCGATAAACACCACACAGCCCTGGGTTTTGACCGCTTAATCTACACCCGCTCGGTAGAAGAATCAAAGGCGTTGAATGGACGCAAGGACCCGATGATTATTATCTCAGCGTCGGGGATGGCAGAGACGGGGCAAATCCTGCACCACCTGCGCAACAATATCGAGAATCCGAAGAATACCATCCTGATCGTCTCGTGGCAGGCGCCTTTCACCCTCGGCAGACGGCTGGCAGACAGGGAGAAGCGGGTGAGAATATTTGGAGAGGAATTTGAAGTGAAGGCGGAGGTGGCAACGATTGGGGGTCTATCGGCGCATGCCGGGCAGAATTTCCTGCAGGAATATGCCCTGCGCCTGAAAGGCAGGGTGAAGAAGTTATTTCTGGTACATGGAGAGGCTACGCCTGCCGCGGTTCTTTCGGAGAAACTGGTTCAGGCAGGCATGGACAAACCGGCTTACCCGCAATGGAAGGAGAGTGTGGAAATCAATAATTGATGATGACGGAAAACCTTTCCACGAAAGGAATGCGGGATGATTGGGGTTAATACTGGACTGGGTGTGCTAGCGTTTTGTAGCTATGTAGATGATTGGGCAGAGGTATCGGCTGGTGGGCGAAAATGCGAATGCTGGAATGACCGGCGATAATTTAAGCAATCATGGATCTTGGAGACGAGTTAGGAAGGAGGAATTATGGCGCGCATGATCCCTGCCGCTGAGCGAATCAAAAGAGCACGAGAGCTAATCATCGAGGCACGCGAGTACCCCATCCCTGAGAGGGGTGGCAAGTATGATCTATCTTACATGGCACACGTGAGGGGGCTTCTGCGAGAGGCGAAGAACCTGATTAAGTTCATCCCAGCCACACCCAGCGCGACACCTGAAATGAAAGCAGATGTCAAGAAGATCATGGAAGAGGCGGAGCGAGCCGGGCATGAGATTTTCAAGGGGTAAGCAGAATGAGGAGACGTGCAGCAATGCTGTAGATGGGCGACGGCGGTTTGGTATAATGGTGTGCGCAGATGGGAGAGGTGCCAGAGTGGTTGAATGGGACGGTCTCGAAAACCGTTGTGGGGCTCGTCCCCACCGTGGGTTCGAATCCCACCCTCTCCGCAGAGCGTAAAGTAAGCTAAAAGTAATTATTAGCCGGCTCTCGATCTGAACCTAAGTTTTTATAAGTCAGATTGAGAGCCGGCTTTTCGAATTCTCTCGAAAAGTCGGTGGGAGAAAAGGTAATGCCAACAAAATCTATCCACCCACCGCCTGACACCTGGAATGCCCGAAATTTACTGACCGTGCTCGAGGTTGCTGTATGGGCACACGTCCATCCGAAAACCGTCTATCGTTGGATCAAGGATGGCAAACTCGAAGCGATACAATTCAGCCCGCGCACTTTCCGTGTCCCAGAAGATGCCATTGGAAAGTTTCTGAATAAGAACGGTTATAACAAATCTGTTGCTGATCGGAAGGCGAACGGGCAATAGCGGTCATGAACGGCGCTTCATTTAGCCCAGAAAAAGCTTTGCAGATCGCCCTGGATCAGCTGCGTTTAGACATGCCGAAAGCGTCTTTTGATACCTGGGTGCGGGATGCAAGCTTTATCTCCTTCGAAGAGGGAATATTCACCATAGGCACGGCGAATGCCTATGGCTGTGAGTGGCTTGCCAGCCGCCTGACTAGTACCATCACCCGCTTGCTGACTGGCATTTTGAACCAAAAGGTGGAGGTTCAATTTATTGTTATAGAAGAATCCGTTGAAGACGACATTGACGATCCCAACGAGGATGAGAATTCTGCTCCCGTAGAAAACCCAGCAGTCTTCTCGCTTCAGGCAGAATATCAGTCGATCTATGATGAGATCGTCCAGCCCCAACGGGTGATCGTCGTTCCTGGGTACTTTCTCCGCTTCATTTCGCTGCTGGGCTTGGATTTAGCCTGGCTGTACATTGGCTTTCGGCAGTCAGCCTACGAAGCGGGAGCAGCTAGGCATCCCGGTAAGAAGTTCGGCGCTCCGGCACAGAAGATTGCCAGGTATTCTGGGATGAGCCTGCGTACCTTCCGGCGTTACTCTGCAAACCCTGAAACATGGCAGCGCTTGAGAGATCTGGTAACACTTGTTGAGGATAAGCCTCGGTGGCAATATGGAAATGACAATCACCCCCACCGGACACCTCGCTACTACCGAGTGGCAATGACTCTACCCCTGACTCCAGCTGACGAGCTTTCCCTCCGCGCCTGGTTATACAAACATTTGGCTGAAGGAAAAAACCCAATCGCAGTTCTCCAGGCCGCTCTCGAAACCCCGGTGGATGAGCTGATCCCATGGCAAGAGAACACAACATTATCTAAAGATGCCAGCATCGAACTCCATTCAGTCCAGGATGTATTGCGTGCCGTATGCGGGCCGATCCCAGAAAACGATCGCAAAAAATTCCAGGAGCTTGCCGACCAATTGGCACAACACATGATACCTCCCAGGGACCTGGTATTCCTAACGCACTACTTCGTAACCCGATGGTTGCCGAAATTAGGTCATGGGCAGGGTTGGTTCGCGGTGCTGATGCGCGATCGCTGTTATCTCAACCCACGTACTGGCGAAATCCGAGATGAAGCCCTGGTGGACCAGGGTTACGCAGAAATTTCTAAATGGCTAGGCTTGAAACGAGTCAAAACCATCTGGGAATGGCTGCGAAATGATGAAGTCGCCCGGTTTGTTCGCGAGATAAGCCACGAGGTCGGTGAGTGGGAAGAATCGCCACGCCGCTTCAAAGTTTGCTTGGGCGAACCGATAACTGAAGAAGATCGAACCCAGGCATATGAATTATTAGCCAGTAGAGGCTTTGGCGCGGGTGGCACCATTAGGGATAAACGAACTGATAGCATTATTGGCGTGGATGACACCCATAATGGCGCAACTGACACCATTAAGCGTGAAACGATCAATGCTTTCGTTGGCGCAATTGACACCCATATTGGCGCGATTGACACTCCAATTGGCGCGAATGGCATATCTATTGGCGGGGATGACACTCATACGGATGGCGCAGATGTCACCTTTGATTGGCGCGAGTGGCACAGTTTAAATACCTTAGCACTTGGTTTAAACCACCAGAAAAATACTCCAACCACCACCGCTGACGGCATTGAATCTCACCTGGCGGATCCATTTGGGAGCCATGAGAAGGAGGTGGTGGGCATGGAATGGAATTTATTGGAATTACTCTCACGAAATCGGGTAGGTACTAGAAACCAGGAATTGCTCGTGGAAAAAGGTTTGAGAGCACAAGCCTTTGTTTCCTGGTTACTTTACGCCGCGAGTGCGAGTGGGAATGGCATCCATGATTTTGTCGCTCATGCTGTAAGCCGTCTGATTCCAGATCCAACTCGCGGCGCGGGAGGTGCATTTGATAAGCTTGCTGATTTACCAGCCAACAAGCTGGCAGACATACTGACCAAGGAATTGGCTGGACAAAGTCCCTGGAATCAGGCTTGGCGAAAAGCAATGGAAGGCGCGCCGCATTCTCGCCTGCGAACATTGGCGGATCAATTGGGTATTTCGGTGCCTGACGTTGATATTTAGTGAATGATGTAGTTACACAGAGGTGTGATATGAACAAGATCGATTTCTTTAGCCTGTTTCTACCTGCGCTAGAAGCCTATGGGTCAAAAAGCAAAGCGGGGGATACCCCACAGGATTTGAGCATGATCAAAGCTGCGCGGGTTGTACAGAGCATCAACGACATAAACCACAGCCTGGTTCTAATTCTGCTGCTGGTAACGGTAATCTTCGTTGCGCTGTTCGGCCTGCTAGTTTTTCTCATCGTCCGGCGGCTTATACGGATAGGTCGAGCATACGGGAGACTCGTTTCTGCCAGTTGGATTGATGATCCGGATGTTCACTTGAGAAAAGCCGAGGATCCCGATCTCAGTCTAGGAATGTTCACTGAGCAGCAGTGGCTGTTCAACCAGTTTCTCTCCCAAGGCCATGAGGATGCTGACGCTCATGATTTACTAGACATCTCTCATGATTGGTGGAGCTAAACCTAGAGGTTAATAGGAGTTGTATCTTATGCCAACAATCTTCGCAATCCTTAATCAGAAGGGCGGGGTGGGTAAAACGACCACAGCGGTCACGCTTGCCTCTGGCTTGGCCAGGGGGGGATATAACGTGCTTCTGATTGATCTGGATACCCAGGGCAATGTCGCTGACAGCCTGGGATTGCCTCACAGCGATGATCTGCGTCGATTGCTTTCACCAGATTTACGCATACCGCTGGATCAGGCGATCAGCCCGAGCGGGTTGGACCACCTAGGGATCATTCGGTCTGACAAGAGCACAACCAACTTGAAGCAATCCCTGGCAGGCGTGACTTTACGAGAGTATGTCCTGGCGGATGTATTGCAGGGCTCAGACCATGACGTGATTGCCCTCGATTGTGCTCCGTCGGTGGATCTACTGCACTTTGCCGCTATAGTCGCTGCCGATTATCTTCTAATCCCCACACGCCTGGACAAGCTGGCGGTGAATGGTGTGCGGGATGCTCTGCAAACCCTGGCATCGTTGAAACGCATCAGCCACTGCCGGGTGGCAGGCATCCTCCCGACTTTCTATGAGCGGGTCACATTAGAGAGTCATGAGCAGCTCGTCCACCTGGCGCAGACTTTTGGGCGACTGGTACTGCCACCAATACCGCAAGATACCCAATGCCGGGTTGCCAGTCGTTTTGGGAAGGCCCTTTGGGAATATGAACCAAACGCCAAAGCCCTGACCGGGTATGACCAGGGCAACAGGCGTATCGGTGGGTACATTCAAGTTTTGGAACGCATCCAGGAGTTGATATGAAAAACACTAACAAACAAGGCTTCACTGGTTTTGATGACCTTTCGGGTGTCGACCCGGCCGTCGAGTCCCTTTTAGACCAGGGACAACGCCGTAACGTCGAATCTCACCTGCCGAAAACCATACGCTCTCAGCGTAAGAAAGAACGGGAGCGCGCACAGAAACGCCTGGCGAACCGGGTCAACCTGGACCTGCCGGTCGACCTTAAAAAACGCCTGGAGCTCTTGGCCAAGAAAGAAGGTGTGCCTCTCAGCCAGCTGGTTGCCTTCTTGCTGTATGGACCGGTGCATCAGTTGGAATCGCGCATGATCAGCCTGTGGGGCTACAAGACTTCCTCGGGCTGCAGGAAATTCGAGTGGAATATCGACCTCAATCGCCATGCTGAGGAGGTTCTCCGAAATGATGAAAAAAGCACCAGATAGGGCGTCCGATGACAAAAGGTGAGGCGTCCTATAAGGACGTCCTATTAGGGCGCCCTACTAAATATTCCATTTGCAGGGATAGGACGTCCATTAAGCCACCAGGAAGGCCCAGGAGCTTCGCAAAGATGCATAGGGCTATCTCAGGTCATGAGGATAAAAATCACACTAAAAAGGGTAAACACGAACAAAAAGGATGGATACGAAAATGACAGATGAACTGCATTTGGATGAATTCCGGATTTATCTGCTGGCAGAAGATCGGTCGCTGGTGACGATCGCGGGGTATATGGGAGATGTTCGCCTGTTCGAACGATGGTTTCAAAACCAATATACAGAGCCGCTGATCCCTGGAACTTTGACAAATGATGCTGTGAGAGGATACAAGCAATATCTGCTTGATCAGGCTAATAAGCCCAAGACAATCAACCGACGGCTTGCTTCCCTGGCAGCCTACGCCCACTGGCTGGAGCAGGCCGGGCACGTCAAGAATGGTCGTAACCCGGTGCAGGGAGTTAAGGCTGTGAAAGAGGTGGCACTGGCTCCGAAATGGCTGGATAAGAAGCAGCGTGCAGCCCTACTGCGGGCAGTGGATAAGGAAGTTGAAGATGCTATGCGTCGCTACCCGCGCCTGCGATTGATGTACTTGCGTGATGCAGCAATCGTGAAGCTGATTTTATATGCTGGTCTACGAGTAGGAGAGATTATCCAGTTGCGTCTGAGCGACATTGCTCTGGATGAGCGTAAGGGCAGTGTAATTATCCGAGAGGGGAAAGGTACCAAGAGGCGAGAAGTCCCTTTGAACGTTAAGGCGCGCAAGGCAATGTTCGATTATCTCCGGGTTAGACCGGATATTGAAAGTGATTATTTGTTTCTTGGTCAGCGGAATGAAGGAATAAAAAGCAAGACTGTGCAGAGGTCGGTGACGCGATTCACTGATCCAATTGGGTTAAGGGATGTAACCCCTCACACATTACGACATACTTTCGCTAAGTCTTTGATTGATAGTGTGGTGAGTATTGAAAAGGTGGCAACCTTACTTGGGCATAGCAATCTGAACACGACGCGTATATATACGACACCGGGGATACAGGATTTGGAAGATGCTGTAGGGGAACTGGAATAAAAAATTGCTTCCCACAAATACGGATTTTATCTCCAAACCTTGCGGCTGATCTGCAAGTCAGCCACAAGCCGTTGGGCAGCCTGACAACAACACGTGTAATGGTCTGTCAGGGACGAAGATAATGATCTGGGATGGCTGGGTTAATCTAAAGGCTTTAGTTGTTAAAAGGATAATATAAAGAGGAGGTGGTATCGGAGGGACAGTTGAATTTAGGAGTATAAACAAACAAGACAAGTAGTGGCGGAGAAATTAGGCTCGTCTTCATTATCATCTCCCCAACATTTTATAGTGAATGACAAATAAGATCATTAAGCATGGGAGGAGTGGTGGAGAAAGGGAAATCCCTACTTAGAAAGATTGATTTAACGCATCATAAGTTATATAATGGAAATTGCTATTGGCGGTTTAATAACTTTGTTATCTTCAATCAGAGCTTTATTCCTTTTTAACGATTAATTCCATTTTTATATTCCCAAGATTCGGATTGGAATCCCATGGACGTTACTTTTTTTCGATCTAGAAAACCTGGACCAGAATTATTGCTAGAGGATGCCGTAGTCAATTGGGTCGATCAATTAGCATCTTCAGCTGATTTACCATCTTGGGTTGCGTGTTCGCCTTCAATTGGGGCTGGTATACCTGATATTTTATTTACACAGTATGAGCCTCAAGTCTTTGCTTTATCTAAGTCGAAATTGTCATATACTCGATTACTCGCTTTTTTACGAGGTATTGATGGTGCGCGTCTAGATACAATTATGTATCACGTAAATTACCCTGAGAATGTTATTGAAACAGATTTGGACGAATTGGTTAGGATTAACGCAGTGTATCAATCTGATGATGCGTTTTTTTTATCTTCCCTTTGGAGAAATATAATTCCAACAATCATAACTATTGAAGTAAAGGTGCATGATTGGCGAAAAGCTATTTCACAGGCAGCTAGAAACAAGATTTTTTCCCACCGATCTTATATCGCTTTACCAAAGAAAGTAGCCATCCGGATAAAGGATAATCCGGTTTTTACAACTCTAGGAATTGGGTTATTATCAATTGATGCTAATGATAATGTACAAGTAGAAATAGGTGCTCTTGTTGATGAACTTCAAATCTGGGAGTATTATTACAAGCTTGCGACATTGCTAGCCAATAGCAGGCAGGGTGACCAACAATGCCATACATCGTACCTATAGATCAAGCTCAAAAACTCTATCCCGAGTTTACTTTTATTTCTCCTTTAACTCCGAGCGAACAAAAAGCAGCTTTTCATGTTAAGGATAATAATGGTAAAGATCTGTGTCTTAAGATTATTGCGCCTAATTATGATTTGGGAAGATTGCAAAGAGAGATAATCGCATTGCAATCTTTGTCTCATCCAAATATAGTTAATTTAATTGAATATACATTCTCTTCAAAACCCGGTTTTCAGCGCCACTATATGGTAGAAGAATTTATAGACGGAAATGATTTATACGATTTATTAATCCCGGGCCAACCATGGAAAATTGATGTAACGGCTTTGTTTTTTTCAAAACTATTTGATGGATTGGATGCTCTTAATGCAAAGTATTTAGTTCATCGAGACTTGAAACCGAAGAATATTAGGGTTAGGCATGATAATTCACCAGTGATAATAGATTTTGGTTTAGCTAGACATTTATCTTTGAGTGATTTAACTAGAACAAGTGAAGGTGCGGCGATCGGTACTCCGCACTATTTTGCTCCAGAACAATTTCAAGGTACCAAACATGATATCGACCATCGAACTGATCTATATGCCTGTGGAACCATTTTGCATGAAGCTTTAGTAGGTCATCATCCATATCATAACCAGATGAGTTCGTATTCCATCCTGATGGATGCTGTTTGTAATTCGGATGAATATAAGAGCGATTCAGTATTTCAATCTTTACCGAAGCAATGGCAATTATTGATAAACAAATTGCTTGAAAAAGAAAGAGCAAAAAGGCCCCTAAACGCTGGTCAGGTCGCAGCAATCATTCGAAAGTTGGTAGGTGTAAAATGAGACGCGGCATTTGGCATCAGATGGGAGATAGAAGCCAAAAACTCGTTCAGGAGCAATTACAATATGGGAACGGTGTTGGAATTATTATTAGTCCTCGTGATCTTTCATTCCCTAATGCGATAAAATATGCAAATTTCTACCATGAATATGGCGCCGAAATAATTGTTGATCTTCAATTCTACAATCCACTATTTCACAACAATTTACTTAAATCTTTTCCGATTAACGAGTTTAGAGTAAGTGTATCGGAATTATGCCTAGTAAAAGATAATCAGTTAAGAGGCTTGGCTGATAGCCTACGGATGATAAATGGCAATATCGGATCAACTGCTATTCTGTCACCAGCCTTATTGTATGAGGCAGGTAGGAATGATTTAGTCGACTTAAATTCTCGATTGTTTTCAGTCGCCAAACAAGTAGGTGATGAATTAGGCATACCTACTTATGCCACAGTACTTATAGGTAGGTCAGCCTCTGTTTCTGAGAGCACATTATCTTCCTTGTTATCCTACGCCACAGCATTGAATAGCGATGGTTGGTATTTTGGTTATGAATTCAATCAAAACCGAATTCCTTCAAATTATGAAGATATTCTACGATTTGGATCAGCCCTCTTGACTTTAGCTTGCACTGGAAAACCAGTGTTACATTCATTTGCTGGTCCATTAGCGCTCTTATCGCTAGGCTTTGGTGCAACTGGAGCGGCAATAGGTCATTCACAGAATTTATGGCAATTTACTAGGGGAAGATGGGAATTATCTACTGCATCTCAGGGAGGAGGGGGTGATGCTCCTCCAAGATATTTTTCTCGAAATTTATGGGGAACTTTCGTTTATCCAGATGAATTGGTTCAGCTTTCACTATCTTTGCAAGAGAGATTATTATCTTCCACTCCATTTTCAAGCTCATTGAATGGGGTAACCCATCTATCCTGGACAAGATGGGATGCTAATAAGCATTTACTTTATATTATTGGTCAAACTGTAAATCAAATATCACAAGCTCAAAATGCAATGGATTGTGCTTCTTTCGCAATAGGTCTATTAGACAATTCAATACAATTGAGCAATGATATTCAATCTTCGGGCTTGACCTTGCGTGACGATACTTGTTGTTATCAAGATAATTGGAGACAAGCGATAATCCAGGGTATAGACAGGTTTAGAGAAGATTATGACTACTTGTCATTATTATCCACTTGATTTATCAGATGATTCTTTGGCTGACCAACTTAGATACTCGATATCATCGACGCTTTCCGGCCGATTTGTAACAAGATGTTCCTTGACTTACTCTCCTATTGTTGAGATGTCTTTTCTTTGTTTTAGTTCAGCTAGATTTCCAACTTTTTATTACCTATAAGAAAGCTGGACCTCTCCTACTGGAATTTCTACGCCAAACACAGTTCTTGTTTTTCTAGTATTACCCGATAGAAAAGATCCTCTCGGTCTCCGACGGTACCCAAAAATGTACCTATCTCTTCAGCGGATATTTCTCCGTTCCGGTAGTCCCACCTTATAACCCAGCTTGCTCTGCTGGGTTATAAGGTGGGCGATGGTATTTACTTCATCCTCGGTAAATTCAATGAATAGCAAATTGATAGGTTCCTTGACTTTAATTTGTATTTCTGTAAAGTCCGTAAGTTCTTACAAGGCTCCTGGCTGAATAGACAAATATAATCCCTGGATCTTTCGAGATAAGATCGATAGATCATTTTCGAGATTTATAAAAACAATGTGTAAGGCTTGTTTAAACAGCGTTAAAGATAATAAATGCGAAAAAAACGGAAATTATTAACCGTTTCAGAACTGCGTGGGGAGATATTAAAATTGGTTTTTTTGCTCTTGCGAGATCTCAGCCTCGATATGATAAGGATATCCGAGTTCTTTATTTCAAGAGTAAATTTATGCAGACTATATTACATTACTGCCAGGTCAACGTACCGACCAAGCAGTTTACGACTTATTTCCGCGTCAATATTCTTCCTTGAATTCGTTGATAAACCTCATCGGTAAATTCCTCAATCGTAGGACATTCTTACGCTGGCAGCTTAGGGATAATGTGTAAAGGATCCCACTAACTCATCTGGCCATGAGAAATGTGCCAAAGCATATTGAACTTGTGCCACCCCAGGTATCAAAGTATCTGGCAAGTAGTTCTTGCTTAACTAGGGTTTGTGTACTCCGATATTGCAAATTCTTCACAGAAGCTCCTACTCTTCAAACAAATGCCCGGTGATGATTCTAAGCATATGCTTCAACAGTGATTGCCAACGCAATATACTGCACTCCCATGCTGTCAGTCGCATGGCGCGTTGGCCTATGAACAAAGGCTATTTTTTCCAGAATTGCGTTCCGAATTGCGTCTGGAACCACAATTTCTAAATGATCAATCACTGCATTAACTCCCTGCTTATTCATTCCCTGCCAAGCCATCTGGACCGATGGTGCACTTAATTCTCGAATATAATCACCCTGGTTTCCTACAGCCCACTCACGAATATTGTATCCTAGAACCAAATCTGTTGACATTGGGTGAATATTGTTAAATAACAACCTGATCTCGCCAATTTTCTGATTCGCATATACTCGCTTACTGTTACCTGAGTTGATTAGAAAATGTACCTTTTTTATATTTGCAATGGGTATGGAAGGCCTTAGATCCACCACTTTGCTGCCGTCTGCTTGAGGAAAATAATAACGAATCTGCGCGTTTGTGTCAAAGAAGAGCGCGCCTGGCGGAATTTGGAAAGGAATACTATTTAGTTGAACATCACCAATTGGAGGATTAAGAAATAAATCATGTAGATAGGCATTACCAATGCCAGGAAATAAAGGTATGGGCGTAAACAATATTGAGTCGCCAGTATTTTGGGGTTGCCTATGCTCACGAACCGTTCGATGTTTAGGTTTATATGATCCATTGGACTCATGCATCGCTGCTGCAATCGCATCATATAGACGGGAGCGATATATCTTTACTTCAAGGATTGTCAACCCTTTTCCTTGGTGCTGCTGGCTGTCGTATTCGTTATGGTGTTCGAAACACAGATAAGCCAGATTATCGGGATCCAAATTTGAAGGATCTTGATCAAGATGGGCAATCTGCCCGTCTTTACGTGTTAAATCACCCTCCAAACCATAACACAGGCAACAACGTCGAGCACTCGATATAAGAACTTGGATTTGATCTCGTTGTGGAATGGTTTTTCGTTTGGGCATATACAATCAATTTCCGTTTAACAAACAATATGAATCGCGAATGGCTTCACAACATCCCTCGAAACGCCTTTTCCAGCACTGCCTATCCTATTGCGCCTTAAAGACAAGTCACAGGAGTTGAAGCTTATCGGTAATATCCTGTAAGATATGATTAAGTTTATTGAGTACATCATCAGCCGCAGGTATCTTACCTCCTAGCTCGATCTTCAAGTGGAATTTGAGTTCGTTTCCTGCTGCAGTGGAGGTTAATTCTCCCATCGCGTCTGCCAAGTCCTGAATTTCGTTTGGGCGTAAATCAGCTTCGGCAATGAAAACACCAGGCTTAGGAGGTGGGGGAGGTAGAGGAGGTGTTTCCTTTGTAGTGCATAACCGCACGTATTGCGCACCAGGATACTCACAAGGCCAGACGCCAGAATCTGCTGTGGTCATTAGGTAACGCGCCCTGATTGCGCCATCAATTGTTTCCCGAACCCTCCGCCATGGTAGGATTTGACCTGCATTCTTGGAAAGCACACTTGAAATGGTAAGTGCTGTGGTGGTTTCTCCCTGCCAGGCATCCGGTAATGACTCCGGCAATATCTCAATACTTGAAATCACTGGCGGAGGCGCTTGAAATGACAGCATCATCCGTAAGTAATCCCAAAGGAATTTCCTCTGCCCAAATGCTGGCTGGACCCGAGGTCAGCCACAATATCCCATCTTTCACAGCTTGTGATATGGCTTCTGCCACGACATTCCGCTCTGCTTTCGGAATAGATAATGGCTCTTCGTATCCTTGTTTCTGCACTTTGACCACATGCCCTCCAGAAAAATAATCGAAGAATATCTTCCAGCTTGATTTTCGGTTGATCCCATAAACCAGGTAGTACATTCGGTGAAAGCAGGCTGGAGGGTAATTCGCTCAAGGTTGCATTTTCAGGCAGACACAACCTCCAAGGCAGGTTCTTTGATTGCCACCTCATCGGGGCGTTGCCGCCAAAAAGTACGGAAGGTCTTATCAGGGCTCACTAGCCGCAGCACCAGAATTCCCTCAAGGCAGCCATCAATCAATGTGTCATGAATGGCTTTACGGTTGAGCATTTTAGGTAAATGGGGGAATTGCGCAAAAGCACCTTCCAGGTCTTTCAGACGCCGGGAGATATCACCTTCACGCCATAAGTCGTAAGGACTGCCAGGGAGCAGTGCATCAGCATTGATCGGCTGTATCCTGAATGCGGGAACGGGGATCATCTTTGATGATCTTGAAGAGCGGATCGCTGCCGATGGTGACTTTGAATGCCTGGATATCATTCTTCTCAGAAATTGTGACCACTATCGAATACGCCTGGCGAATGCCATCCGGGATTAATCTCTTCGCAATATCCAGGCTCGTGCTTAGCATTTGTTCGCGCACAATGTCAAGCTCTTGACCCTTCAGCTCATCACGCACTTCCTCCCAACCCAGATAATCTAGAATGCGGCTACGCGCCATCTCCAGGCCATCCTTCGATGGCACAGCCAGGATCACTGCGTTGCGGTAGACGCGTGGGCGGTCGGGACCGGTGGTTTCTTCCAGGAATCGGCGCGCATCTGTGCTTGGCTTGACCTGGATCACAGGCAGATTTCGGACCGAGCACGCCATAATGGAATTCACCATCATCTTCGATATCGCTGGGTTTATCGGGCAGATTGTGAACCCGTGCCCCGGCCGCGGATGCACCTGCAGTCAGGCTCTTGAGTTTTTGAATTTCATCCAGCAACTTTGCTGAGACCAGTTCGGGGGATACCCGATACTGGCAAGCGTCGTGGTGCATCTGGCGCAAGTTGGGTCGTGAACCCAGCCGCCAGGATTTTGGCAAACTTTTCGTGCCATCCGGAGTGATTTCGGCATCCTGAGTTGCACCTTCATCGAGGAACCAGGAGGTATCCGCCCAGCGGCGCAGAGCCTTTTCCAGCTCAATCTTATCAGGGCGGGTATGGCTGATGAGCAAAAGCAGCTCACGGGTGAGAGCCTTCTGACCAATGGGCTGGGAATGCAGAAACGTAGCCATCACAGCCTGTTCCACTTCGCGATTGGAGACAGCAGAAAACTGGCGTTGGATCTCCTGGGCTTTTTCCAACTCACCTGCAAGATGGCTGTCCATTCCTGGCGTTTACCCTCGTATTCCTCGGTAGCGGCGATGCTGGTTAATTCACGCGCCGCTTCTCCAATTTCTGCTTTTGCCGGCTTTCCCAGGAAAACATTGGTCCCGATCAGGGGGCTTTGATCCCAGCCTTCCGCATCGCGCAGTGCCAGGGCAAAGGTGCGCAAGACACCCCGCGTGCGCTGGAAGCCCTCCAGGTTAGTCCATTTGGCGTAAAAGATATCCGTCAGATCGGGGTGGAAGGGGTAGCTCTTGAGATAACGTTCTTCAGCAGCTTTGCCTTCTTTGCGGGTTTGATCGTCCAGGTCGCTGATCCCTTTGAGCGCGGCAACTACATGGGGACGGAATGCCCCGCGGTCATGGATCGATTCGGAAGTAAAGAAGCGCCTGCGCAGCACTTCAGCCACGTCTTCTTTGACCACCGGCTGCACCCCCTCTTCACGTTCGCGGCGGAAGATGGCGTATAGCTCCTGGGTGATCTCCTTACCCAGCGAGTCACTCTTTCGCGGGTCGGTGGCTAACAGCGAGGCGACCAGGGCGGCACGGTCCACCCGTGTGACTGCCTGGGTGAGATATTGGAAGAAGTTGACCAGCCTGCCTCGCCAGGCTGGGTCAAGACCGATTTTTTCGCGGGCGAACATCAGCACTTCGTCAATCAAGATTAGTGTAGACAGACCTTGCTTGCCAGGCAGAGCCAACAATTCAGTTAATAAATTCTCAGCCGGGGCACTGTCGCGCTCTTCGTCCAACCCCTCGGCATGGAGCAGGCGCAGTCCATCCGCACCCGCGATCTGGTAAGCCAAGACGCTCCATGGCTGCTTGAGCCAGCGGTTTTCCCCGTTGGGGGAGCGCACTTCCATCCCCTTTTCCACATCCAGCTTATCGAAAGTCAAGGCCGCCACACATGCCTTGCCGGGGGTCATCCCGATATGCTGGATGAATTCCTGGATGGCTGGCAGATCTGGCAGTGCTTGGGGTTGGTTGACCAGATGATAAAGTGTGATCAGGGTGTGGGTCTTCCCACCGCCATAGGTCAGCTCTAACTGGCGCACAGCTTTTTCATTCTTGCCTGCCAGGCGCAGTACCACATCTTTGGCCAATTCCCGCAGGTTGTAGGTTGGATAGGTGAGGGCAAAGAACTGGGCTGGATCCTCATAGATTGACCGCCGACCTTTTTGCATCTGCACATCGTATAGATCAGCGGCAAAAGAAGCCAATGACAGCTCGCCGGTGCGAAGATCATCTCGTAAGGTAACAACTTTATGCCAGGGGGTCCAGGGAAGGTTATTCATGTTCACCTACTTTTCTGCTTTCTCTTATCAGTTTTTTAATTTTGTCATACTCATTGATCTCGTCCATTAGCATTTTGGGGGTTGGCTTCTCTGCTCCGAACACATCGCTATGCAAATGACCACTAATAAAACGAGACAAATACGCTACTTTATCAATGATTTGTTTTGTGATTTCTGAACTGACAACGACATCCTTCAAATTCTGAATTTTGATCTGTTCATCAAAGCGTAGCACCACACCATTGAATAATTCATAAATAACCAAAGATTCATAGCACGAGCGAAGTCCACCAAAACCCTCACTTATGATCCTTTCGCGCTCTTGTGGTGGAATTTTAGAATCATTGGCCTGCTTATATATTTCTTGGACACAACGAGTTGTTTTATATTTTGCTTCTACTGCAGGACAGTTATTCAGATATACATATCCAGGAGTATTATCAAGTTTTTCAATCCAGTGTGAGGCAAGATTGATGTTATGCGCCTCAGCCATTTCGGATAAGAGATAAAGGAAGTGTAGATCGTGTGTAAATACAATCACTTGCTGCCTGCTGGCTTCTTCAATAACGTGTTTGGCAATCGTAGCTTTCCAATGAAAATCAAGTGATGTTACTGGATCATCAAGGACTACACCACAGCTTTGTTTATCAAGCCTGACCTCTGTGAAGAAGTCAGCTAAGGCCACTGCTCGCTGTTCGCCCTCGCTCAGCACCTTTTCGGGCGGGGCTTGATCTGGTGTGATCGATGCATCAGTTTGTAGAGCTATTTGCTTTATAGTTGTACCTTTTTGTGCACGGGTAGCAATCCTGATTGATAATGGGCAATTTAGTTTTATTAATGTATCTTGAAAAAGACGGATATATTCTTGTGTGACCAATCGATCAAACAGCTCATTATATTTCTTGCTAATGTGAGCAGAACTGCGTCTTACCTTGGCAGAGCTGGCAGTCTCAATCCATTGAGCATTTTCAACAAATTGAACTACCTCATCTAAAACTGTTGACAATAAATAACGGTGATCTAGCTCTAACTTTTCCTGGTTCAAGCAATTGATCTCTGTCTCGACATCACGACGTATCAAATCATCACGCTTTTCAGTTAGCCGACCAATCAGCTGATTGATCTCACGAATACCATCATTCGGCAGCGGTTGGAAAGCAGAAATCTGATGATTTTGGATTGATTGAACCAAATTGTCTCGTCGTTGGCGTGTAGCTTCTATAAATTGCTGAGCACATTTCAGTGTTTGGGGATCTTGCTCCTGTAAATGGCGATAAGAAACAGTTTGATCGTCTAATAAATCAAACTCAAGTGCTTGTATATTCTCCAAGTAATCGTGTAAATCCTTATTTGCCTGCTCAGATTTTTCTTGCGCATCACTGATTAAAAAATCCCATAAGCGATTCAATAAATCGCGTGCTTCTTCACCCAGTGGTTGCTGACATAACAAACAATGGCCGTCAGTGTCTGGATAATGAGCTTTATTGCTAGTTTCTGATAGCGATAACTGATAAGCTGCCTGGATAAATTCATACCAGGTCTTACTACCAGTTTGATGAAACCAAGGGTTCTGGAATTGCTCAATCCCTTTTGCTTGAACAATTCGATCAGCATCCATCCATGTCTGGATAAATTGCTGAATTGACGAAATTTGGGTTTCATCTATTACTTCTCCAATTTTTTCCAAGCCATCCACCAACATATTTAAATCAGAAATGATCTGGTCAAACTCAGCTATCTGTTCAGGGATATTGGCACTTTTCAGTCGAGCAATTTCCTTGTCTAGAAATTGGATCTGCTCAATTTCTTCAGGCGAAAGTGTTCCCAATTGCCGAATTCGAGGAAGATCAGTTTGCGCTCCCAGAGTATTGACCACGGCGGTAACTGCCGTTTCACCACCAATAAAGCGCAAAGGAAATGGATTTTCACAGGCTAGCAGGTTTATTCGTTGTTGTAAGTGATTACGAACGCCATCTGTTACTCCAACCAACTGCGTTAGATATTCCAATCCTGCAGGTGAAAAACTCATCGGGTTGGTATGTGTTAGATGGGCTCGAACGCTGGTGCTATCAAAGACATAAAATGAACGCATCTCAGGACAGACCTGCCCGATCTCGTGGTGTATTGTGACGGGTTTTCCTTCAATATCAAGTTCAATATCGGCTGAAAGAGGTTCATTGTCGATGGCAGGCTTAGAGATATCTCTCAAGATTAGCTTATCTCCACGGGTAAAAGCTGCACTTGCGATGACCCGCGCATATCCCGATTTTCCTGAAGCATTCGACCCAAATATGACCGTCAATTGGTCATCAAATTCCAGTACTTGATCTGGCACAAGTGCATTGATGTTGTGTAAATTTGATATTCGCTTTAGACGAAGTGCGTTGTGTTTTTCTATATCAGTACTTTCATCACCTTTTTGAGAAAATTTTAAGACAGGACGATCTCCTTTTTGTTCAGTCAGGCCAGCATCCTCTAGAAGATATTGAAGGAGCTCTTCTAGAGTATCGTCTGCGGAAATGTCTACTCCTGCAATTATTTTTTCCAGCGCAGCTTGCTCCCAATAGGGGAGTCCTGCTCCCCACTCACTGATTTCCCTCAAGATGCTAGGCATGTTTCACTCCCATCCGATGGTTAGAAATTCATCTGAAGCGATTGTCCTTTTATTCCTATATGATTACTGATGCTTTCCATCAATGACCTTTCTTCGCTGCCTGCTGCAGCCAGCTCGATCAAAGCCTGCAACAATTGGTGGAATAGCTGGTTGCGTCGTAACCCACGTAAGTCTAAGTAATCATTGACCTTGTTCACATCGCCAGCCTTCCACAGATGTATCAGGCGGTGGATCTGGTCGATCAATGGCACCTCGCGCGAGCGTGAAACCTGGGGTTCCATATCCGGAAACATCGGCAGGTGGGCAGTGGTGCTATCCAGCGCAGGGTCGCCACCCATCGCTGGGACGCTTACGCTGCTGCCAAGTTTTCAGCCGCAAAGTACTGCCACTGCCTGTCTTGCTCCTCTTCTTCCTCCACAGGTTCTTTTTCATCTGCATCCTTGCCTCCAGTACGCGCCAGTAGATCGTATCGATCCACTAGGTCTTTATCCGATAGACCACAGGAGATGGCGTAAAGAATACACGCCCCAGCCGGTGCATCCGCAAAACCGAAATCGTGACGGTGCAGCAGGTAATAGGTGGTGACGTCATCCAATCCGGTGACGGATTCTGATCCGCCGTCTTTGGTCAATCACCCGACCAACCACAAAATCCACCACCATCCGGCGCACATGACCCAAGAACTCACCTACCGCCATCAACTGCCCAGGTTCATTGGCTTTCTTGACCGCCGGGTATTGGCTATAAGCTTCCAATGCCGGACCAGTGGCTGCCCACACAAAGTCTGGGCCACGAATACCAGCATCCCAGAAGTCACGTAAGCGGGTAGCAATATTCTGCCGCATTTCATCCAGCACTCGATTATCCCATCCAGGGCGAGCAGTTTCAGGGCGTTTTTTACACACCAACCAGACAGATGATGCTAATGCTGCAGAAGTTAGTGCGCGAGTTCTACTAGCCAATTCTGTTTGTATTGGCCAACTGCCATCCACTACAAAACCTGCTTGCATGATTCCAGAGACAAGGGTTTCCCAAGCATCAGGTTCTTTATGGGCAAAAACAATAACTAAACGACCATCGGGTGTAAGAGCATTGAATGCATGCTTGAAAAGCGCGATACATGCCATCTTCATAAGCAGTCTTCGACTTTTTGCCATCTCCATCAAAACGACTCGAATCATCAATTAGTTCTCCATCATTTTTATCCTTATCCCATTTTGGGGATAAAGGAGAATTCATTGCACTATTTATATCTGGTGTAAGATTAAACAACGTTCTTCGTAACCATATATAGAAAAAATCCATCACATCAGAATATGGAATCGCATCATAGTAGGGTGGGTCAGTTAGTATTAAATCAATATTTTGAGAAATGGATTGATTAGTTGCAGATTGCTGAAAGACTTTTGGAGTGACAGATTTGCTTGTTGCACCAAGAACAGTATCTACCGCAAGTGCAATTGAATCCAACATAGAATAATAACTACCTGCAGAGTGTCCGCTCGGAACACTCTCAGCAAAATCCCAGGTAATTGGCAGCGCATATCTTGAAAAAACTTGGCGTATTTGTTGGTTACCTTGATGCCAAGTGCATAAAGTACACCCCAAATGAACGGTTTTGGAGAGATTACATGCAAGATAAGCAGCAATTGATTCCACCCAATTAGGAGAATATCCCTGCATATGAGATTTTAGATTGTTGGTATATTTTGTAAAAACACCCAAACTAAGAAGTTGACGTGATGTAAATAAATCGCGCCAACGCATCAAACCATAACCCTGCACAGAAAAAGCCCGTCCTGCACCGCTGCCACCGCCTGCTGGTGTCTGCTCATCAGGCAGGCCAAAAGGGATTTGTGAATATAACACTTCCAATTCGTTCTCAGTTTCAGTTGCCAGACGAATTTCGTCTTCAATCGGCAATCGGTATTCCTTACCGTGTAGCCCATCAACCACCACGGATGTCAGAACAGCTCCCAATCGTTCAGCCTGACCTTCCATACGGATATCCTGCATCGTCATAATCGCCCCGCAGCAGGGACAAGTTGCACCAGAACGCGACATGGTGCCACCGCCGATTTGCTTGTCGTGCTCGCGACGTTGGACGGGAGTATTACCTTGAACCGGAACATTGGATTGCACGCCAAAGACAACCCCAGTTATTTCCTCGTTTGGCTGCATGGTCAAAACCACACGCTTCTTGTCTTTCTTGCACAACCAGCGCGTTTTGAGCAGTGGGAGAGTGGCGCGGCAGTTCTTGCAGGTCACGGTGCGTGCCCACAGATAAGCCACGGTAGGTTTCGCCACCCAGCGCGGGTTGTGTTTATCTCTGAGATAAACTTCGTCGAACTCGGCATTGAGCGCATCCAGGTCAGGTGTGCCATCGTCATTGAGTGGCACGTAGCTGCATGGGACGTTTTTCAACTTTATGCGCTACCTCCACCAGCGGCTCGAAGTCAGCATAGGTGGGGTAGAACTTCGCCAGATCACGGCGTGCCTGCGCCAGCACCCAGCGACCCCAGGCACGTACATGCCAGGCCAGGTCAGCCTGAATTTCGACACCCTCGTTATTTACCTTCTCCGCAGGGGAGGCTAGAAACGATAATTGGGGTTCCTTATCGCTCTTAATGTGGCCCATCTCCGCCAGGCGAGTCACCAATGCCTGACCGCTTAACCCCTGGGCTTTGAAAAAGGCTTGCATGAACTCCGCATCTTGCAGTGCAAAATCGGGCAAGGGGAGGGTTTGCCCGGCTAATTTCTGCGGGTATTCAAGCGTGCATTTCAGGATGAACCAGGCTACCGGGTTGATATCGACTGCCGTGGCTTCGCAGCCCAGGCGCATAGCTTCTAAAGGGATCGCCCCACCGCCAGCAAATGGATCAAGCACCTTGGGTGCGCGCCCGCCGTAGGCTTCGCGGATCTTCTGGCGGAACCACTCCAGGTCGGGTCCGGATTCACGCCCCCAATGTAGGATGCCGCCTTCGGTTTCTTCGACGATCTTCTCTTCTACCTTCCCATCTGCATCCTTGACTTTCTTGACCCGCTGGACCAGCTTACCGCCTAGTTTTTCAAGGATCATCTTACGTTCCTCGTCATCCTCCGGGTCAGGTAGCAGCGTAGCCACCAGGGCAGCGCGGCAGGCAGCCAATGGTCGGCGTGCCGGCCAGATATGCAGCGTGGAGATATGACCATGGCGTACATTCTTCTCATGGACCGAGTCTATGGAGGTCTGTTTGAGGGGGAAGGCAACTTCGATGAGGCGTTTTTTGTCAGTCATGAATTATCAACCGACTTACTTGATTTATATGTAACAATCGTATATACTAATATTAATCCAGTTATCTGGAGGTGGATGGCTGAGCCATCGGGAGCCCCGAAAGGGGCTTCTTTTATTATGGTAGCCATTTGATCCCCCATCCATCAATTTTGCCAGATGGACTTTGGTAATACTTCTCGGATAGCAATATCTGACCGATCTCACCGCCGAAATTCCTCGGAATAGCATCATTGTTTCTTCGTGCAAGCGCAACCTTGTAACTGGGGTGGGCAATAATATCTGCCAGTTGAAGCCCTGCGATATTATTGGCCTTCGGTTTTACTTTCAATTGCCGGCTTGTCAGATGTTTATGGAGCAGTTCAGGTTTAACCCAATCACTGCCCTCTTCATAAACTCGCTCAAATGATTTTTTTAGCCGTAAGTCTTCTTTTCCACCGCGCAATTCAGCCAGAACATCCCCGAATTCTTGATGCGCTTGCAACCATAATACATACCGCTCAATCAATACTTTAAGACAATAATGATATGGATCGTATCGCCATATTTTGTATTGCTCTATCAACTGTAGTTTATCGATTACCACGGTTATTGCAGTATATTGCCACTGGTGTAAGTTATTTAATAAATCCGAGTTAAAGGATTGCTCAACATCTGGACTTCGCAATACTTCAAAGGGGGGCAATTTATTTACTAACTCTTTTCGATGGAATACGATTGGTTCATCAGGATGGGAATGAAAGTATTTCCGTTTTAAACTCTCTAATTCTGGAAATAATGTGTTTTCTACATATCCAAGTTCGAGGATAATTCCGGTCAAACTAAGGTATCGCTGGTTAGGATTTGACGAAGATCCTACGTCGGGATTTCCTACTTCATCGATATAAATTCGATACTTCCCAGTCAAGCTCAATTAGCGCTTTCTCCAATGGTAATAATTTCTTGTTCATTGATAATGAATCCTCGAACTCTAGTAAGTAATTTAGACCAGGGATCCTGAATACGGATCAGATGCGGATTAGAGCTTGCACAATCGAAAACGACATATAGCCAATATCTATCTCGCAAGTTGCAGGCTTTCGCCCATTCATTCTCGCTAATATCCACATTCCCTATGCCTGCTCTGCCTTTGACTTCGATGGCACGCTCTTCACCATCCGGTCGGCGAGAATGGAGATCAAAGCCTGGATATTCGCCGAAACCCGCCTCAAATGCTTGCTTTTTTGCTGAGATATCCTTAACCATGGCTTTCTGGTTTTCCTCATGAGCGATAGCCACTTGCATGGCTATCTTTTCGATCTCCTGGTCGTGGCGTTGTTTGTCTTCTGGGTCACTTGATGGAATAACGAGGGCGTGAGCCAAGAATGTGACCTCACCCGGTGTAATCAATTCGGGTTCGCGCTGGGCTGTACTTAGTGCTAAATCGCGTTGTCCAGTAAGCACTTTCTGTCGGTCTTTAATCCTGGTCAGCTCTGCCTTGGCATGTGGGTCACCTTCGCGGATTTTTTCAGATAATTTTGTGCGCGCAGCAGCCAATTCAGCGGCTTGGTAATCATAGCCTTTTCGCAAGAAATCCAATCGCTCGGATAGTGTTCGTTGGAGTTCATGCCTTTTGGTGTCTGCCAGGGCGCGGCTCACACGTTCTAATACATAAGCCTGGGCTTGCTTTTTAAGCTCGTTGGTTGCAGTAATCAGTGACAAAGCATGGTAACCCAGGCCATCACCGCTCTTCAGCAGGAGCAATGCCTCGACCGGCGCTTCAGTGATGTCACCGTTCAATTCCTCTCTCAGTCCAACCAGTCTGGATTCTACTAGCTGCTCCTGCGCTAACCCAGGTAAAGTAGGGTCAGCCTGCCGAATAACTTCGATCATCGCCAGATGGAAGAGATATGGTTGACTTGCGGTTGGGTCTACGAATACCCCGCCCCGCAGAGCATCTGATCCGAAGCGCGAACACACATACGCTCGCAGGTGATCAAACAGCGGCTCACCGGGGTGCAATAGGATTGTATCGGTCAAATGACTATCAGCAGAGGCGGTATCTTGGTGGCTGAAGATTACCAGCCGCTCGCGCCGTTCCGCTGGATACATCTCCAACACAGGCCAGAGTGGATCAAGGGCACCAGGTTTGAGGGGTAACAGTGAGAATAGGCTATTCAAATCACCATCAATCCCAATTTCTAATAAAGGAACAGCTTTTTCTACAAAATGACGAACATAGCCAGGCAACAGGCGACGGTAAGTTTCTTTTGCGAGGGTTTCTTGTAAGCGAGGCAGCTCATGCTTCACATCTCCCCCGTCCCCATATAAGATGCGTTCTTGTGCCTCTATGGCTCGCACTTGCTCTGGAGTGAGCTTGCCCTCCAATTCCTGCTCCACCTCTTGAACATCCTTTTCGCTGGTTAATCGTTCCATGTACGATCGTAAAGATACACCCTGAAATAGCCGTCCAACCACATCAAAGACCTTATCACTGCCCAGTTCCTTGCGGATGCGCTCTAGCTTTTCAAGCAGCGTCTTCATTACTCTACCTTCGCGAGTTTTGCCTGCGACAAGGTTCAGAATCACTACGGGATCATGAGCCTGCTTATACCGGTGAATGCGTCCCATGCGCTGTTCAAGCCTGGCAGGGTTCCACGGAATATCATAGTTGATCATCAGCCAACAGAACTGCAGATTGATACCTTCACCTGCTGCATCTGTAGCAACAAGGAACCGGGCACCATCAGCATCAATTGTGCGTCGGAAGAATTCCACCTGTTCATCGCGCTCACTGAGGCCAGTGTCCGGGTCTGGATGAGTGCTCATCCCACCATGTATTTGAGCCACCTGCCCAGAATAACCTATTCCCTCCAGGCGGCGTACCAGGAACTCGAGTGTGTCGCGGTGCTCGGTGAATATAATCATCTTCTCGTTTTGGAATTGTGAGTCACTCAAAACCTGACGTAGGCACTCGAACTTGGATTCTTGCCCCATGTCATATACCTTATGTGCCAAGTCTAGGATATGACTGACTTGAATACGTTCAGCTTCCAAATCAGCTAGCGAGACAGCAGCAAGTGCGGTCAACAACTGGTCTTCAATTTTTTCAACTTCTTCTCCACCGTCAAGTGGATTCTCTTCCTCATCAGCTGTCTTCTCGTCCAAGGGATCTTGTATACTTTCAAGCTTGCGCTGTGTAGCTTGTAGAGCTTCTAGGTCCACTTTCCCTGCCCGGATGGCATCGATTAATTTTTCAAGCTTCTCGAGGCGTCGTTCAAAAGAGCGCATTACAGCATAAGTTGAGCTTGCTAATCGCCTTTGGAAGATGCTCATTGCCAGTCGGGCAGCAGAGCGGTTGAGAATCCGGGCGCGGTTGTAATAATATTCGATATAAGCTGTAGTTTCATCGTATAAGCGCTGCTCGCTGATTACACCCTGGGTCAAATCATAGCTAAGCGTATCTGAAATACGTTTCGGGTAAATCGGGCTATTGTCATAACGCACCATCTCTTCTTTGGTACGTCGAATGAAATGTCTCCTACGCGCATCAGAAGGATAGGTATTGAACGCATCGAAAGTAGAGAGCACTTCAGGTTCGAGTAAACGCCATAAGCAGTAGTAGGGGTAATCCTTACCCATGTGAGGTGTAGCAGTAAGTAACAGTAAATGGCGTGTGCCCCAAGCGAGCTGCCACTGAGGATCATCTACCCTCACACCTGCAAGAGCCTCTGCTAATTTGTAACGATCAGTTTTACGCACTGTGAAATCGGTCTGGCGGTCAGCCGAGAGTTTATGGGATTCATCGAAAATCACCAGGTCATACGGAGTTACATTGAGTTCCTGCAAACGTGTAAACATCTTTTCGCTTGCCAAGGTGTCAATGCTGACGATGAGTAAATCGTTCTCTCCACCAATAAATGGGTTACCCAATTTCGCCTCGCTGCCTGCTACCACCCGAAAGGGTAAACTGAACAGATTGTGCATTTCGCGGTCCCAATTACTCACCAAACCAGCGGGTGGGATAATCAGAACACGTTGAATCAACCTGCGGGTCAGCATCTCTCGAATGTACAGTCCAGACATGATTGTTTTACCTGCACCTGCATCGTCGGCAAGTAAAAAGCGCAAACGTGGTTGGGGCAGCATAGCATCATAAACAGCGATGCGCTGGTGGGGGAGTGGATCGATTAATGAGGTTTCGGTAGCAAAAGCGGGATTGAAGAGATGACCATAAGCCAGACGCTCACCTTCGGCTACCACTCTTACGATTTCAGCAGGGGTTGAGAAATCCAATACAGGTATAGGAGTTGATGAAGTTGTGTATTCCTCTTTCAGTTCGTTTATAGTTCTCGAGAAATTCTCTTTAAAGAGAAATCCTTGCTTAATGCCCCTAATCCCAATACTTCGGCACGGGTAATGTGTTTCCACGCTAATAAAGCTGGTTTGGTTTGCCCATTTTCCCAACGATTAATCGAAGCGAACGATACCCCCATCAATTCAGCCATACTTGTTTGCGTGAGGCCAAATTTTTGGCGAAGTTGGTGAATTCGCTGAGAATAATTTGCTGGAACAGCGTCTTTCAAGGGGATCCCCCCGTCGAATTCATTGTTCTAAATTTCTCTCATATATGAAGTTTACTTTTATTGAGTGTATGTGTCAAGCGAGTATAACAGGTGCTATATAGAGTGCTTGGGAGCAAATGTGGCATTTCAAAAAAAGTTTTTGGAGGTCAAGAGATTGTAAGTCATGTTTTTCTGGCTCAAAATGGATAAAAAATATGGCAGATATATGTAAATACTTCAAACCATGACCCACAATGATTTAAGGATTGATGCGGCGCGGCATCGAAAAGTTATCCTGGAGAGTAGAGCGCAGCCGCCGCATAATCCGCAATTGGACTAAGCCGGTGCTGGAATTAATCACGGTTGATTTGGAAATTGATGCGAATTAGCGCCCCCCAAAAGCCGTTCCTAACCTGGTTTATTCCCCTCTTTTGTTCCCGACTACTGCAAACGAGTGAACCGCCAATCAGAATCGAGAACCTCTGACGGGCCCGCTTTCGTCTCTGAGAATTTGAATTCCGGAGCGCCGAAACCCAGAAACGGCGCTCTGCAAACGGGCAGTTTCCAAGGCCACTTCTGTCACTCATGGCGGAGACCGCCCTTTGGCTGGAAGGATGAGGCCTCCAGGTTGCATCGGGCGACCGCAGACGGGACAGAGTCGAACCGTTTCGGAGGCTGGGGCTGTCTCTTGGGCTTCGTTAACTTGGATAGGGTTCTGACCAAGCTGCTGGCGGATAGCGGCCAGGTGCTGGCGAGAACCTGAGCTGAAGAAACCATAGTACCGGACCTTGACGAAGCCCTTGGGCAGCACGTGCTGTAAGAAACGGCGGATGAATTCTTCGGCAGCCAGAGTACACAGCTGTTCCTGACCGGTATCGGTAGCCCGGTAACGGAAGGTCACACGCTCCTCCTCCATTTTCAGGATCCGTCGGTTGCTGATGGCCACTCGAAAGATATAAGGCGCCAGATACTTTAGCGCCAGCTGTCCGCAGCCCACTGGTTTGCAGTGCACTACCCAGTTTTGCTGCCAAACCTCAACCGGAATATGCCCATCGACGTCGATTTTTCGCACAGCCTGGCGCATTTTGGCGCGGAAGATGCGGGAAAGCGCCTTGACTGGAAGCAGGAATTTCTGGTGGGCGGCCAGCCAGGTCTTGCCATCGTTTGCCAGGCCTCCGGCCGGAACCAGGTAATGCACGTGAGGATGATAGGCCAGGTTGCGGCCCCAAGTATGCAGCACTCCCACCATCCCCACCTGGCCGCTGACAAAACGCGGGTCCTGGGCCAACTGCTGGGTGGCTTCGGCTGATAAACGGAAGAGCAGGTCGTAGATCTGACGCGGGTGACGACGGGCAAGCTCCCGCAGACCGGATGGTAGGGTGAAGGTGAGCAGGAAGTAGGGCACAGGCAGCAACATCTCCTGCTGCTTCTCCAGCCAGACTTGGGCATTTTCGTTCTGGCATTTGGGACAGTGCCGGTTGCGGCAGGAATGATAGCTGTACTGCACCTGCTCGCAATCCGGACAGATATATACCTGCCCACCCAATGCTTCGGTACGGCAGGCTTCAATAGCCTGCATGGCTTGCAGATGGTGAGTGGGGATGCGTCCAGCGTACTTCTGTCGGTATGCAGGCCCGCAGCGGCGGAAAATATCCGCCAGCTCTATCCCCACAAGCGACCCACCACGGCGTTAATGGCTGCCACAGCCGGTGCTTCAACCTGGGGCGTGAGGTGGGTGTAGATAGCGGTGGTGGTCGGAGTGGCATGTCCCAAATAAGCCTGGATCAAGCGCAAACTCACCCCCGCTTCGAGCAGATGGGTGGCATACGAATGCTTAAGGTATGCACAGTGGCATCCTTCTGGATGCCACTCTCGCCCAGGGCAAATTTGAATGCGCGTTGAACCCCGCGATGGTTGATCGGACCGACGAGAGCAGCTGACGAACTGCCTTCCCATCTGGAATTTGGGAAAAGCCACACTGGATGATGGTGGCTGCTCCAGTGGCGCCGCAGCAGCTCCAGCAGGCTCCTTGGCAACGGTACATAGCGCTCTTTGCTGCCTTTCCCTCGGTGCACGTGGATGAACATGCGTTGGCTGTCGATATCTGCCACTTGCAGGTGGATCCCTTCTTGCAAGCGTAGGCCGCAGGCATAAATGGCGCTCAAGCAGACCCGGTAGCGCGTCCGATGTACGCAGGCCAAAACCCGGCCCACTTCAGCCACCGAAAGCACCGCCGGCAGCTTCGTCTCCCGTGCCGGACGTACCAGCTCAAGCGTGGCCCACTGCCGCTGCAAGGTGTACTCAAAGAAGAACTTGATCGCACTCAGAGCAATCTGAAATGTGCTAGGAGAAACCTTCCTGATCTGACTGAGGTAGAGGAAGTACTGGCGCAACTCTTCTTCACCGATCTGGTCGGGTGATTTCCCATAGTGCTCGGCCAGCTGTCGCACAGCTACCACATACACTTCCTGGGTCCGACTGGAAAGCCCGTGGAGTTGCAGATCCTCGATCAGCTTTTGCCGCAAAGGTGTAGACATGGCTTTACCTCCTGTAAATGGGGATGAAATGATTTACAGGAAATATAGCCCTAATCACGCTAAATGGTATGTTCTCGGAATGAGTTTCAGGGGGGGTGTTTTCTCCGCGAAGCGCTTAGTCCAATATCTATTGTGCGTCATCCGCTACCTTCCAAAAACATGACTATACAGGTAAAATAAATGGGGAAATAGAATGAAATTATCGACAACTGAAATCGTAAATCAGTTGACTTCTATCAGAGGCAGAAATTACTATTATTGGTAGCTCGATGCCTGACTTCTTTTCCTCCCTGTTCTTATTAACCCAATATTTTTGTTGAGGTGTAAATGACCATTCGGGTAATTGCTGTTGACGATCATCACCTGATCCTTAAAGCCCTTGCAGATTTGCTCAAGGGATATCCAGATATCCAGCTAGTAGCCACCTCCAACCAGGGGTCGCAGTTGTTGAAATTGGTCCGGGACAATAAGCCCGATGTCGCTATCGTTGATTTAGGGATGACAGCCGATTCCTTTGACCCAATATCCACAGTAAGAACCCTTCACGAGCTGTATCCCAACGTGAAAGTCTTGATATTGACGGGCTACGATGACGGACTTTGGGTGCGTGAATTGGTGAAAGCCGGAGCGAGCGGGTATATGCTCAAGTCCGATGATTTCTCATTAAGCATTCCACAAGCGATCAGGGCACTTTACCAAGGTGGCAAGTTTTTCTCTCCAGGAGTGGCCGATAAATTAGTGGTTAATGATTTGGATAAACTGACGCCTAGAGAATTATCGGTGCTCAATTTGCTTTCCCAGGGCCTGGCTACTGACATAATTGCCAAGAATTTGGGGGTGTCGGAAAAAAAAGTGAGAATGTTCTCGTCATTATTTGTGACAAACTGGCTGTGGATAGGGCTGAGGGGGTTTCACCACGGGTCGCTGCGATTAATAAAGGGCGCGAATTAGGGTTGATACCTAAAGATTAGGTAAAGATAATTCAAATGGCAGAACAGCGGGACAAATGTCCCGTATCGGATGGGATATTTGTCCCTTAAGACTTTTTCGAAAATATATACAATATAAATATCATCTGTAGAGGCCTTTCGTATAAGAATAAATTACCAATAACTGGAGGCGATATGGATAAGAAAAAAGTAGCAGATTTAGCCAGGTTGTACAGTCTCTCTTGTAAGAAGTTAGTGCAGGACAAACAAATGGTACGAACCCTCGCAACTCCCTCGGTAATGATTGTTTCCCTAGCAATAATGAACTTGGTTTCGTCCACCCCAAACAAAGGTTGGTGGTCTGTTATTTAGTCGATTAGATGATGGAGATTAATGAACGTAGTTTCATATTAATAAGCTCATTCAATCTGTTGAAAAGTAGTAAACCTGATTGTTTGAGTTCATTTTGTTATTGAGACCATCATTGAGGGTGCAAAAG
>CAVSBZ010000002.1:0-262102 GCA_963726315.1 uncultured Chloroflexia bacterium
CTAAAGTGTATACACTTCACAGTCTGGCGTGCCGATGTTGAGATTAACATCGGCAGTTTAGTCTCTCAACAGCCTTGACAGGCTCTGGTGGCAGTGATAAAATCCTGCCCGCTCGATTGAAGGAACCTTAACAACTGAAAAGTGATAGGAAATCAGCCAGTCGTTATTACGACAAAAACGCAGACTTTACGCATCGCAAGATGCATAATTTTTTTGCGGAGAGTTTGATCCTGGCTCAGGATAAACGCTGGCGGCGTGCCTAATACATGCAAGTCGAACGAGGAGTCTTTGTAGTAATACATAGACTTCCTAGTGGCGAATGGGTGAGTAACGCGTTGGTGACCTGCCCCAAAGAGAGGAATAACTCCGGGAAACTGGAGCTAATACCTCATGTGGTTACCAGGGTTAGAGGCCTGGTAACTGAAGGAGTAATCCACTTTGGGAGGGACCTGCGTCCCATCAGCTAGTTGGTAGGGTAACGGCCTACCAAGGCTACGACGGGTAGGGGGCCTGAGAGGGTGGCCCCCCACACTGGAACTGAAACACGGTCCAGACACCTACGGGTGGCAGCAGTAGGGAATATTGCACAATGGGCGAAAGCCTGATGCAGCAACGCCGCGTGAACGATGAAGACCTTCGGGTTGTAAAGTTCTTTTCTGAAGGACGAGGAAGGACGGTACTTCAGGAATAAGGATCGGCTAACTACGTGCCAGCAGCCGCGGTAATACGTAGGATCCGAGCGTTATCCGAATTTACTGGGCGTAAAGCGTGTGCAGGCGGTTTGGTAAGTTGGATGTGAAAGCTCCCGGCTCAACTGGGAGAGGCCGTTCAAAACTACCAGACTAGAGGACGGTAGAGGGAGGTAGAATTCCCGGTGTAGTAGTGAAATGCGTAGATATCGGGAGGAATACCAGTGGCGAAGGCGGCCTCCTGGACCGTTCCTGACGCTCAGACACGAAAGCTAGGGGAGCGAACGGGATTAGAAACCCCGGTAGTCCTAGCTGTAAACGATGCAAACTTGGTGTTGGTGGGGTAAAATCCGCCGGTGCCGAAGCTAACGCGATAAGTTTGCCGCCTGGGGACTACGGCCGCAAGGTTAAAACTCAAAGGAATTGACGGGGCCCCGCACAAGCAGCGGAGCGTGTGGTTTAATTCGTTGCTACGCGAAAAACCTTACCCGGGTTTGACATATAGGTAGTAGGGATTCGAGAGATGACCGACCCTTCGGGGAGCCTATACAGGTGCTGCATGGCTGTCGTCAGCTCGTGCCGTGAGGTGTCCGGTTAAGTCCGGTAACGAGCGCAACCCTCGGTGTATGTTACAAGTGTCATACACGACTGCCGGTATCAAGCCGGAGGAAGGCGGGGATGACGTCAAGTCAGCATGGCCTTTATATCCGGGGCTACACACACGCTACAATGGCCAATACAATGGGTCGCAAAGCCGCGAGGTGGAGCCAATCCTCAAAATTGGTCTCAGTTCAGATTGCAGGCTGCAACCCGCCTGCATGAAGATGGAGTTGCTAGTAAACGCGCGTCAGCATTAGTGCGTTGAATACGTTCCCGGGGCTTGTACACACCGCCCGTCACGTCATGGGAGCTGGTAACACCTGAAGCCGGTATCCTAACCCGTAAGGGAGGGAGCTGTCGAAGGTGGGACTGGTGACTGGGACGAAGTCGTAACAAGGTAGGTGTACCGGAAGGTGCGCCTGGATCACCTCCTTTCTAGAGTTCTGAGTGACTTGCCTAACCCGCAAGCTGCTCTACTCAACCCGGAGCAGGCTTCAGAACCTGTTTCGGTGCAAGACTCGCATGCGGTTGCGAGACGTAATAACTTTTGAAAGATTTCCTGTCACTTCTCAGTTGCTAAGGGTCCGGCTGACTGGGCCTGTAGCTCAGCTGGTTAGAGCACTGTGCTGATAACGCAGGGGTCACTGGTTCGACTCCAGTCAGGCCCACTACCTTACCAGTAGGAATGACTGGGGATGTAGCTCAGTTGGGAGAGCGCCGCCTTTGCAAGGCGGAAGTCACGGGTTCGAGTCCCGTCATCTCCACAGGGCTACCCAGAATGAGGTGTACTTGCGTTTAGAATTCGTCTCTAAGACATAAGATCCATTTGAGCCATCGATTGGGGTAATTCGCGACCCGGCGGTGTGCTGGGTCGCTTTGTCTCAACAACATAAAGATTGACCTTTGAAGGGTGCTCCGGAGAAAATGATCGGGATCACCTCTCAGCGATCAATCGCTGAAAGCCGAAAGGCTGGCACTTTACCAACTGAATAGTGATTTATATCAAATCATGCGTAATGCGACAGAGAGAGAAATAAATAGTAATCAATAGTAATAAATCGAAAAGTTTCGATTTCTCCGCATCACGTGATTAAGCTACTAAGAGTTTACGGTGGATGCCTTGGCGTCAAATGCCGATGAAGGACGTGGGACACTGCGATAAGCCTCGGGGAGCCGTGTACAGGCGCCGATCCGGGGATGTCCGAATAGGGAAACCTGCCGTTGCGAACCAACGGCATCTCCCAGTTGAATATATAGATTGGGAGAAGGGAACCTGGGGAACTGAAACATCTAAGTACCCAGAGGAAAAGAAATAATTCCCCTAGTAGTGGCGAGCGAACGGGGAACAGCCCAAACCGAACTGGCTTGCTGGTTCGGGGTTGTAGGGCCTGGCACATAGAAGTTACAAATCGCTCGGTTAACAGAAAGGTGTGGGACAGCCTACCAAAGAAGGTAACAGTCCTGTATGTAAAAGCTGAGCGACTTCTGCTAGGTACCTGAGTACCACTGGGCACGCTAATCCAGTGGGAAGCTGGGAAGTCCACTTTCCAAGGCTAAATACGTTTGACGACCGATAGTGAACAAGTACCGCGAGGGAAAGGTGAAAAGCACCCCGATAAGGGGAGTGAAATAGATCCTGAAACCGTAAACTTACAAGCAGTCGAAGGGCTAATGGCGGGTCTGTGCGCCGGTGAAAGCCGGATGCGCGCCGCTATGCCTGACGGCGTGCCTTTTGGAGAATGAGCCTGCGAGTTAATCTTTGTGGCAAGGTTAAGGGAGTGACACCCGAAGCCGTAGCGAAAGCGAGTCTGAATAGGGCGTATAGTCGCAAGGATTAGACACGAAACCGGATGAGCTACCCATGGCCAGGGTGAAACGAGTCTAACCACTCGTGGAGGCCCGAACCTACTAATGTTACAAAATTAGGGGATGAGCTGTGGGTAGGGGTGATATGCCAAACGAATTCGGAGATAGCTTGTTCTCCCCGAAATAGCTTTAGGGCTAGCGTCATGTGTTCAGTATTGGAGGTAGAGCACTGGATGGGCTATGGGGCTTACTGCTTACAGAACCCAACCAAACTCCGAATGCCAATACTCCAGAACATGGCAGTCGGACTCCGGGAGATGAGTTTCGGGGTCGAAAGGGAATCAGCCCAGATCAACAGCTAAGGTCCTAAAGTCCAGGCTAAGTGGGAAACGATGTGAGATTACTCGGACAACCAGGAGGTTGGCTCAGAAGCAGCCACCCTTTAAAGAGTGCGTAATAGCTCACTGGTCAAGTGGTCTTGCGCGGAAAATATAACGGGGCTAAGCCTGGCACCGAAGCTTTGGGTTTCAGTCTTTGACTGGAACGGTAGGGGAGCGTTCTGCCAGCAGTGAAGGTCGACCGTAAGGACGGCTGGAGCGGGCAGAAGTGAGAATGCAGGCATGAGTAGCGTAAAACACGTGAGAACCGTGTTCGCCGTAAGTCTAAGGTTTCCGACGCCAGGTCAGTCCGCGTCGGGTTAGTCGGTCCTTAGCCGAGGCCGTGAGGCGTAGGTGATGGACATCCGGTCAACATTCCGGAACCACCTTTGATGAGTGATGAGGGGACGCAGCGAGGTAGACCAGCCTGCGATTGGTTGTGCAGGTGTAAGCGTGTAGGCGTTGAGGTCCGGCGAAAACGGACTGAGCTGAGGCGCGAATACGAGCCCTTGAGGCGGAAGTGGTTAAGCCTTGCTGCCGAGAAAAGCCTCTAAGCGTTGATTCAAAGGTGTCCGTACCGCAAACCGACACTGGTAGATGGGTAGAATATACCAAGGCGAACGGGAGAACCCTCGTTAAGGAACTAGGCAATTTAGCCCCGTAACTTCGGGATAAGGGGTGCCTCCTGATGTGAAGGTCATACGATCGGAGCATTGGGTGGTCGCAGTGAAATGGTTCTAGTGACTGGTTAACAAAACCACAGGTCTCTGCAAAGCCGTAAGGCGATGTATAGGGGCTGACACCTGCCCAGTGCTGGAAGGTTAAAGGGAGGGGTTAGGCGCAAGCCGAGGCTCTGAACTGAAGCCCCAGTGAACGGCGGCCGTAACTATAACGGTCCTAAGGTAGCGAAATTCCTTGTCGGGTAAGTTCCGACCCGCACGAACGGTGTAACAACTGGAACAGTGTCTCAACGAGGGACCCGGTGAAATTGAAATACGAGTGAAGATGCTCGTTACCCGCAGCAGGACAAAAAGACCCCGTGGAGCTTTACTGCATCTTGGCATTGAGTTTGGGCATTGTTTGTGTAGCATAGGTGGGAGACTTTGAAGCTGGGGCGCTAGCCTCGGTGGAGTCACCAATGAAATACCACCCTGATGATGTTTAGACCCTAACCCCATTCCGTAATCCGGATGGGGGACCGTGCCAGGTGGGCAGTTTGACTGGGGCGGTCGCCTCCTAAAAAGTAACGGAGGCGCCCAAAGGTTCCCTCAGGCTGAATGGAAACCAGCCGTAGAGTGTAAAGGCATAAGGGAGCTTGACTGCAAGACCAACGCGTCGAGCAGAGGCGAAAGCCGGGCTTAGTGATCCCACGGTACTGTGTGGAAGGGCCGTGGCTTACCGGACAAAAGCTACCCCGGGGATAACAGGCTGGTGAGGCCCAAGAGTTCATATCGACGGCCTCGCTCGGCACCTCGATGTCGGCTCATCGCATCCTGGGGCTGGATAAGGTCCCAAGGGTTGGGCTGTTCGCCCATTAAAGCGATACGCGAGCTGGGTTCAGACCGTCGTGAGACAGGTCGGTCTCTATCCGCTGTGGGCGCAAGGGATTTGAGAGGATCTGCCCCTAGTACGAGAGGACCGGGGTGGACGGACCTCTGGTGTGCCAGTTGTCGTGCCAACGGCATCGCTGGGTAGCTAAGTCCGGCAGAGATAACCGCTGAAAGCATCTAAGTGGGAAACTCGCCTCAAGATTAGATCCCTCTTCCCATTAAGGGAGTAAGGCCGCAGGCAGACTACCTGCTTTGATAGGCAGCATGTGTAAGCGCAGTAATGCGTTCAGCTAAGCTGTACTAATGGCCGAGGGCTTAATCACGTGGTACGGAGAACTCGACACTTTTCGTACTTCAAAAATCGCACACGTAGATATAAATCATTATTCGTTGGTATCTTAACATATAAATAGAGTCTCTTGGTGATTGGAGCGACAGGGGTACACCCGGCCACATCCCGAACCCGATCGTTAAGCCTGTCAGCGCCGATGGTACTTGGTGGGTAACTGCCTGGGAGAGTAGGTCATTGCCAAGAGACTTTATTGTTTTAAACCACAGCTCCCTGCCCAATCCTGGGTAAGGGAGTTTTTGTTTTTAAATGTGGCACCCCCTGCATTGGGGAGTGCAGGGGGTGCCGGTGAAACCAATGGACGTGCGCTGTGGACCGTTATGGTGGGCGTTTTGCCCTATCTGACCGTACGCATGTCCAGCATCTTATCTAAGCCTTAGCACCGTTGGATTATTCCTTCATCGCCAATGGCAGAAGCATGCGGTGCCATAAAGCAGTGGTTATCAGAGTGGCGTTGGCACTCACGGACGTGTTGCCCAGTGATGTAGCGGTAAGGACAAGTTGGTCGCTGTCCCCGGGCCAGGCGTCAAGCGGGACGATCACGGTGATAACGAACTCTGCACTCTCACCTATGCCCAGATCGATACTTGTCACAGGCAGCCACACCTCCCAGGTATTACCGGTGTAGGTCAGGCTGATCGTATCAGTGATATTACCCATATTGCTGACTGTCAAGGTATAGGTAATGATCTCACCATAAACACCACTGAGTTCAATGCTTTCTGGGGCTAGATCCACATCATAGGTAGGTACGACCGTGGTCGTGATGAGTATACTGTCCATGATGTTGGGATCTCTAAGCGATTCGATCCTGACTGTCGATATGCCAATGTCACCTATATTGGCATCCTGTGGTACATCTATATTGATGACCACCTCGATGGTTTCTCCCGGTCCAACCGGTCCGGGTCCACCAACGGGTGAATCAATTGACCAGGTGGTGGAGATAGTCAGGTTGTAGTAATCTATGACATTGCCCGTATTGGTAATAGCCAGTGTGTAATAGGCAGTGTTGCCGATCTCACTATAACCCTGCATGGGTGCATCAGGCAGATTCACGATGTTTTGTAAACAATCTTTGCCGGTGGGGTGATACACGTTGATATCAAAAATCATATCAGGAGCGATTGTGGCGCCACCAACTGACCAGATTTCTCCACCGGTTACTGCCTCGGTGCAGAAACCAGCACTATTGCCCATAGTAGTATATGGAAGTTGGTCGGCAGACATCTCCCAGTTGCTGTCTGGCCATATGGACAGGTCGAGGGTTTCTACCATATTGGTTTCTTCGGAATAATCATTGCCGTCCAAATCTCCTCCCATGGCATATAATTGTCCACCGCTGTAAGCCAGAGCAAATCCCATTCCGCGCGCTTGGAAAGTCAATCTGTTCCCAGATATTCGTGGCCATATCATAGCGTTGGACAACGTCTAAGTTGTGGGTGGGTGAGTCAGTCCCATTACCTCCCACTACATATAGGTATTGTCCCACCTGCGTAAATCCAGGTGCAAACACTGCCTCCAGCATTGGTGTGCCACCATCTACCACCCATTGTTGTGCGGCAATATCAAACACATCCACATTATTGACTCCGTTAGACCAACCTCCTGGAGAACCACCAGCCCGGTAAAGCTTACCATCCCAGACACCCATGGCAGAACCGTAAAGTGATCGGGGTGCCACCCCCAGGTTTGTCCAGCTATCGGTGGCAATGTCGTAAATCTGCAATAGTGAAGCAACCACATAGATTTTTCCGTCATAGCATGCTGCAGCTGGACCGATTGCAGCCACTGGGATTGGCGCCAGAGCATTCCAGGCGTCCGTGCCAACGTCATACCGCCAGACATTGCTAGTGGCTGTTCCCCAATCATACGCCCCACTGATCACATAGAAGCTATTGAGCTGATTGGGGCATTGGGCAAAGCCATAATACGCCACTCCGAAGGGAATGGGTGCAGCCTCCGCCCAGCTGGCGTTTAAGTAAACCTGATAACCAAATTGCTCAGTTTGACTGGTGACGAAGGCATCCAGGTCACCGTCACTATCCAGGTCACCCAGAGTGGCAATCCCACCTGGATCAATCTCAACCGTGGTACTGAACAGGGTGAAATTCCCCAATCCATCATTTATCCACACCTCATCCGGGCTGTTTGCAAAGAATGACCCAGAGATGTACACATCCAGGTCACCGTCTGCGTCCAGGTCACCTAAGTCGGGGAGGATCGAATCCGCAGTATCAAGCCTCTGATCGCTATCAGTGAAGTGACCGATGCCGTCATTTAGCCAGACTTCATCCGGATAAAGCGTTTCTGCGGTGGTATTACTCAAGTATGCATCCAGATAACCATCCCCATTCAAGTCACCCAGCAGGACCTGGTAGGTGTTGGTATTGGGAATGACCTGAGCCTCGCTAAAGATACCCGTACCATCATTTAACCAGACCTCGTTGGAGGTGTTATACCAGCCAGTAGTGAAAGCATCCAGGTCACCATCATTGTCCAGGTCACCCAATGCCAGGCCAGTGCGTTCATAGGCAGCGCCAAATTCGCTGGCTAACGTGAAATTGCCAAGCCCATCGTTCTTCCACACCGCCAGGCCTCCTGTATAAAAACCGCCTGATGAAATGAAGAGGTCCAAATCTCCATCCCCATCCAGGTCACCCAACTCAGAATAACCGCTATGCTCACTTGGCAGTGTCTGCGCGCTGATGGTAAAGTAGCCGGAACCGTCGTTGATCAGGAAGTAACTGAAACCGGGTGGGTCATAGTTTGCCAGGAAAGCATCCAGGTCGCCATCACCATCAAGGTCGCCCAGGACGACATCTGTAAGGCAGTACAGGGCATGGTCAAATGATTGACTCTCGGTGAATGTCCCGGTGCCATCATTGAAATAGACGCGTGTCATTCCGTGACAGCTCACCGTGACCGCATCCAGGCTACCGTTGAAATCCAGGTCACCCAGTGCTGCGTAACGACCGTCTGCATTTGGCAGGATTTGGTGCTCCGTGAACCTGCCATTGCCTCCCCAGGGAGCGGTTGTGAACTGCCAGACGGTGGGCTCAACCGGTGCTTCGCCATCCAGGCTGAGCGTGGCGGTGGTGGCAGTCACCTGCACCAGCTCGCCGGCATGCAGTGGTCCGGTTGGCTGTAACATAATCGTCCCGCCATCCACGCTCAGCGTCTGATTTAGCCGACCTGTCTGACGGGCATGCACTGCAAAGCTACCAGCATCCACAGTTCCTGGGTCTATGTCCATGTCATAGGTGATCGAGATGGGGGTTGTCACGTCTGCATTGTGTGATTCAGCTTCGGGATATACACCCAGCACCTGAGGCGGCCAGTCATAGCACGGCTCGGACGGGCGGTAAAATATCCCTGTGGTCGGATTATCCGCTAGATCAAGTCCTCCAACCGACCATATTTCACCACCTGTTACAGCCTCGCTACAGAATCCAGCGTTTGCTGCTCGAGGTTCCGGTAACAGGTCGCTGATATTTTCCCAACTACCGTTTGGCCAGACTGATAAATCCAACCGCTCGACCTGGTCGGTTTCTTCAGAGGAGCTGCCTCCATTGGCGTCACCGCCAATTGCATACAAATATTGGCTGGTAATAACTAGAGCTCCCATTGCCCTCCGACTGGTATAGCTAGGGCCAACCTCCCAGGTATCAGTGGTGAGGTCATAGCGCAAGGTTGCATCCGAATTAATCGGGAAGGCTGATGTGAAACCACCCACAAAGTAGACATATTGACCAGCTTGTAGCCAATCTGCTATGGTTGCCACTGGCATTGGCGTTCCCCAATCGGTTTCCCAAATACCCGTCTGCAGGTTATACCTGTCCACCTGGGTGGTGGGGGTAAGGGGTACCGCTGGAGCATCATCACCACCAATCATGTATAAGTAACCATCCCATGCCGCCAGGGCGGCACCATTTTGAGTGCGTGGCAAGTCACTTAACTGGGTCCAGATGTTCGTGGCGATTTCATAGCGATAAAAATGATCAGATGTTCCAGGGGTGTCAGGGCTGCCTCCTGCGGAATACAAATAACCCTGGTAACAGGTGACTGAAGGAACGCCCATATTTTCGGGATAAGAAGCCAGTTCAGTCCAGGTATTCGTATCAGCATCGTAACGCCAGACCTCATCCCGGTTAACAAACCAATCTTGCCAACCAGCAACTACATAAAAGCTATCCGGATCATTTGGGCAATGAGCGGAGCCATAAAATGCGTCCGGCATCGGTAGGTCTGTACCCTGATACCAGGCCTCCGGTTGTATTGATGCCGTAGCCCGATGCATATCCCAAGAACCAAGCAATAAAATCCCAATGCCCAACATTACCAGGCAAATGGGAAGGCTAAATAGTTTAAATCTATTCATTTTATCCCTCCTCGATTATTGATCATAAATAAAATGATTCTTGCTGGTAAGCTGGTCCAGGTGAGCCAGCTCCTTAGCAACTTAGCCAGAATCGGATCTCTTATGGATTACCCGCCAATGGCGCCGGGTAGGGATTTAAAGGCTGGTTGGTGTTGAAGATATCCCGATGCAAGTACCACACACCGCTCACCCGTTTCCACTCGACGATGTACTTGCCATAATCAGCCACGCTGCCATCCGCCAGGTAGAGTGTGTAATGGGATACCTCGACTGCGGTGTTACCCAACGCGTCCACTTCCTGGATCTCGAGCAAAATTGAGTCGATGCCCATATCGAAGGCTGCCTGCCAGAAGGCCTGGATCGCTTCCCGACCTTCCTGGATATCCATGTTAGGGGGCAAGACCTCGCCGTTTTCAGTATAGAAATTGGCGATTGCCTCTGCGTCATGAGCGTGAAAGGCCTCCATGAATTTAGCGTTGGCGGCTTCGATTGCTTTTAATACCACCGGCGGTTCCTGCTTCGGACCAGTAATACCGGCAGTCGTAGATAGTATCAGGATCACCATCAATAAAACACAAAAAAATAGCCGTTTCATATTTATCTCCTTTGTGATTTTTGGTCCGTTTTAACGAAAGTAGGTTGGGTAGATAGCGACGATTTTTTGCTCAAACCCAACTTTGCTGAGTAGTCTATTTAGGATTTGAATTACGCTCAATCCGATATATGTGCAGATCCGACTGGTTATCTAAAATCCTCAACAGCTGGAAAACTTTTATCTTGTTTGATCTGTTTTCATTGTTTGTCAATTGTTCCTCCTTCCAAAGCCCTGCAAACGGGTCTGGAGGTGCAGGGCTCTCCCCTCAGCCCTGCGCCCCGCATCATTTCCCCTCATCCGTAGGATTATCCTTTTGTGCGGTTACCAGCCTCAAATATGTGAGTAATTCCCCCAGGCTGGAATAACCATGCTTCTCACCAGTTTGGACATTTTCCAGCTGAATTCGCCAGGAATGATCCTCATTGGTGGGCACCTGCCAGATGCGCAGCAGGTAAGAGTAGTAAGTGGCTCCATCCACCCCCGTAGGAAAGCTCACCCAAATCTCCTTTTATCGATATTTCCCTTTAACTGGGAAGACTGTAAATAAAATCTATCACCCCCCTCTCAAAATACTCTGAATTAAGATTAAAATATGATGAAAAATAGTTATAATGTGTATACAAGTTGTGGTCGGTCTTTTTACTTGAATTAATAAGTGGGGCAAGCCCTGGCTTGCGTGTTATATGAGGACATTGTGACACGCCTGTCTCTTAAGCTATTCGGATCTTACCGCCTTGCACTGGACGAACGACCTATCGATGCCCTCGAGTCGGATAAGGCGCGCGCCTTGCTGGCATACCTGGCGGTAGAATGTGACCATCCCCATACCCGTGAAAAACTAATCGGTCTTTTCTGGCCCGAGCAAGATGAAGCACACGCCAGGGGCAGCTTGAGCCAGGCGCTTTACCACCTGCGCGGCATCCTGGGTGACCGGCCGCTTACGGGTGAACTGCCAGCGAAAGCTTCCACTCAACCACGAGAACCTTACCTGTTAGTATCTCCGCAGGATATCCGGCTCAACCCAGTTAGTGATATTGAAATGGATGTGGCGGCATTTTTAGCGCTTATAAGATCCTGTAAAACCCATTCGCATCCCTTAAATAATCTATGTGACGATTGCCTGAAAAGCTACCAGGAAGCAGTCAGGCTTTACTCTGGTGATTTCCTGGACGGATTTTACCTGCCAAGGAACCTGGCATTTGAGGAATGGGCGACCATCCTGCGCGAGCAGTTGCGCTTGGAGGTGATGGCAGCGCTGGAGCAGCTGGTGGTGGCGTTCGAAAGGCAGGCTGAGCTGGACCAGGGGCTTGTATATGCCCGCCGGATGGTACAGCTGGA
Organism: uncultured Chloroflexia bacterium; assembly: GCA_963726315.1. GTDB lineage: Bacteria > Chloroflexota > Anaerolineae > Anaerolineales > UBA4823 > FEB-25. Next base: position 11,686 of record CAVSBZ010000002.1, read on the forward strand.
TGAGCTGGGTGAAGCCGGCAATCTGCACTTGATCCGTCTGCTGGCATTAAGCGGCAGGCGTGGAGAGGCACTGGCACACTACGCTTCGTTTCACCATGCACTCGCTGTACAGCTGGGCGCCGAACCCGGCGTGGATGCGATAACCCTTTATCATCGCTTGCGGAATGAAGAGGCCGGGACCGATGCGGGGAATTTACCTGCCAGCCTGGCACCCCTGATTGGTCGTAGGCGGGAGCTGGACGATCTGTGGGGCATGCTCCGCGATCCCAAGCACCGCTTGATCTGTGTGTTGGGTCAGGGTGGGTGTGGAAAGACCCGCCTGACCCTGGAAGCGTCTCACAGGCAACGTTATTATTTTAGAGACGGGGTTTATTTCGTACAACTTTCAGCCCTCGGCGCTGGAAGCAGCTTGCTCGCCGCGATCGCTGAAGGGATAGGCTTCACCTTCAGAGAATTTGGGAATCCCAAAAGGCAGCTACTGGATTACCTGAGACACAAGAAAGTGCTGCTAATAATGGATAGTTTTGAGACGGTGATGGAAAGTGCCAGATTGGTAGCTGAGATACTATCCGACTCAGAGACGAGTAAAGTGTTGGTGACCAGCCGTGAGCGCTTAAACATAAGCGAAGAGTACCTTTATCCTCTGGATGGTATGCGTGTGCCACCCGTAGATGTTGAAACCGGTCAGATTTTAGACTACAGCTCAGTGGAGCTGTTCCTTGAAGCTGCCCGTCGAGTGAAACCGGGATACACGCCTGACAGTCTGGAAAATATAGCCAATATCTGCCGCCTGGTGGAAGGAATACCGTTGAGCCTGTTGCTGGCATCCACCTGGGTGACGGAATTCTCCACCCAGGATATCGCTGAACAGATCAGCTGCAGCCTCGATTTCCTGACCGTTGAATGGGCAGACCTACCTGAACGGCAGCGCAGTCTGCGAGCAACCTTTGATTATTCCTGGAAATCGCTCAGCCCCCGTGAACAAGAGCTCTTAATGAATTTAGCCGTGTTCCGCAATCCTTTTAGCTCCCGAGATGCGTATCAGGTGATAGGTGCCGGCGTGAAGCAGCTGCATGCCCTGGTGGGCAAGAGCCTGCTGGGGAGCACAGCCGATGGGCATTACCAAATGCACGATCTCGTGCGGCAGTACAGCGCAGAAAAGCAAACCCAAGCCCCAGCTGGAATGGAAAGACCGGCCCGCCAGCAGCACAGCGATTATTTCATGGAGCAGGCAGCAGGTTGGAGTAGGGTATTTAAAAGTCACCAACAAATGGCTCTGCTTGAAGAGGCCGATAAAGTGATCGACGATGTGCGGGCTGCCTGGGAGTGGGCCGCTCAACAGGCAGACGCGGAAAGGTTGTGGCGAGCATCGGAGGGGCTGCTGATGTATTACAGTCTGCGCTATCGATTCCACGATGGCGAGCACGCCTGCCGGGTGGCATTAAATGGGGTAAAAAATATTACGGTTGGGGGAGAACTGTTCAACCTGGAGGGCTGCCTGCTGGCCTGGCAAGCGAATTTCTACCGATTGCTCGGAAAAGTGGAGCTGGCCTTGCAATCGGCCGACGAAAGCCTGGAGAAACTGACGCAGGCGCAGGCAGCTGGGCAGAATGCCCAATGGGGACAGGCACTGCTCTGGCGCGAACGTGGCAACCTTAGTATAAGCCTGCCAGAACAACTTGCCTGTCACCAGCGCAGTGCGGAATTATTTCAGGCACTGTCTGAACCATGGTGGCAAGCATCATCATTGACTTGGGGAGGAGAGCTCGCCAATCGCCTGGGAGATCGATATTTAGCCATAGCGATGCATCTGCAAACAATGGAATTGAGTCGCTCAGTGGGAGAGCCGCACTTGCTGGCTCGATCTCTGATGAACTATGCCTATGATCAACTAATTCAATGGGATTGGCAAACTGGCGCCAGGCTGATGGAAGAAGCAGCCAGCTGGTACCGGAGTATTGGCGACCTGGGAAGCCTCGCAACTGCTGAGCTGCACTATGCCGTATCCCTGACGTGGTGTGGACGCTATCATGAAGCATGTGAGGGGTTGGAGCTTGCGCTTGACAAGCTGCACCGGCTGGGTGATCGATTTTATATTGCCTATGGCATGTTGGCATTGGGAGGAACCCAGATGCAAGCTGGCTTATATGAACAAGCCACTAAGTACTTACAAAAAGGACTGGCTGCAGCCAGGCAGGATGGTTTCAGGCGCGAAGAAACTTTCGCTACAGCGGTTGTCGGATGTATATTAATGGCTCAGGGTGATCCAGCACAGGCGTTGCCACATTTACAGCGCAGCGTTGCTGGCTTTCGGCAGATGGGCTTCGCGGGTGAGCTGGGCATGGCGCTCGGAGGTCTGGCACTGTCTCTTCAAATGAATGAAGATTTGGGAAAAGCATGGGCTTCGTTGATGGAATCCCTGCGCATCACTGTTGAGACCAACAGCCGCTTCACTTTGTTTTTATTACCGGCCGCTCTGATTACTTTACTTGCAGATGCCTGTTGGTGGGAGCAGGCTGTTGAAGTATATTCTGCATTGATGACCGACCCGATCCCGGCAAACTCGCGCTGGTTTGCAGATATGGTTAGCAACCGAATGGACCTGGCGAGGGAGCATCTGTCAGAGCATGCCTATAAGGCTGCTGAGGCACGCGGGCGGGTTGGCGATGTGTTCGAGGTTCTGGGCAGGCTGGCGCAGGAAATTGAAACGTGGGGAGTACTGAAGCCAACCTCCTCATTAAATTGACAGAAACCTATACTTCGGTTAAAATCCTTGTCGACGTTGAGGAATCGCTCTTTGGATGGATGGTGAACCTACACGATTATCGATGACTGAACACAGGATTGTATTCAACACCTGGCTCGGCTGAGAGCATCAACGTCAGCCGGGTTTTTTTTGTCCGCCAGGCGATCAGGATTTTTGAACGAGCAAGGAGGTGAGGAAGTTGACCACGGTAAATCTACGCCCGAACGAGTCGCAAGACGCACTGCTCAAACGCTTTCGCAAGAAAGTAGCCAAAAGCGGTATCTTGAGCACGGTCCGCCGCAAGCGCTGGTTCGTTTCGAAAAGTGAGTTACGCCGCATTCAAAAGAAAAAGGCCATTCGCCGCATCAGGCGAAAGGAACGACCAGATATGGAGTGAGCTCGTTTGGGAGAAGGGTTCAGCCGGTTAACTCAACCGAGAGCCTTTCAGCCAGGAGGCATGCATGACGAAAGAGGAAGATAAGATTGTCGTTGAAGGCACGGTGATTGAAGCCCTGCCTGGGACGCAATTTAAAGTACGCCTGGAGACGGGGCATGAAGTCCTGGCATATCTCTCCGGGAAGATGCGCAAGTACTATATCCGCATCCTGCTCGGAGATAGCGTGCGGGTGGAAATGTCACCTTATGATCTAACTCGTGGACGGATTGTTTACCGCCACAAGAAGAACCGCGAAGGCGAGCCCGAAGTCGAATAACCTGCATGCTGAGCTATCATAGATAAAATAAGAGCGGGCGCAAATTATATCACGCCCGCTCTTTTCTATTAATTAATCAACAACAGGAATGTGCTTAGCTCATATCAGCGTTGAATGAGTTGAGCACCTTCATATAATTAGCACGTTCAAAGGCTGCTGGCTCTGCCACTGCTCCCTGGCTCATACTGCCGCGCATCTGTTGCACTGACACATACTCGTGTTCGGTCATCCATGCTTCCATCCCCTCCAGGATCTGCGCAATCGCCTTAGTACCGTGCTTGAGCAGGGCTGAGGTGGTCATGGCGACATTGGCTCCCGCCATGATGGCTTTGATGGCATCTTCGGGAGTATGCACGCCGGTGGTCAGAGCAAGGTCGGCTTTCACCTTACCATACAAGATGGCAATCCAACGCAGGGGGAGGCGCAGCTCGTCAGAATTACTCAGCACCAGGTTGGGCACCACTTCCAGGTTTTCCAGGTCCAGGTCTGGCTGGTAGAAGCGGTTGAACAGCACCAATCCGTTAGCGCCAGCGTCCACCAGGCGACTGGCGAAGTTAGGCAGGGCGGTGAAGAAGGGCGCCAGTTTGATCGCCATAGGGATCTTGATTGAGGAGCGGATATCACTTACCAGCTTGATGTAATTATCCTCCAGCTGGCTGCTGGTGAGCGTGAGGTCTACCGGTAAGTAATACAGGTTCAGCTCCAGTCCATCAGCGCCGGCATCCTGGATCTTGCGGGCATATTCGATCCACCCGCCGGTGGAAACGCCATTCAGGCTGCCCAACACAGGAATATTGACTGCCTTTTTCGTCTTCTCCAGAGTCTCGATATACTTGTCAGGCGCCAGGCTGTACTTGCCGATATCCGGGTAATAGGTGAGCGCTTCCGCAAAAGATTCGGTGCCGCGGTTGAGAAAATAGTCCAGCTCCAGGCTTTCGTGGATGATCTGTTCTTCGAACAGCGAGTACATCACCACAGCTGAGATGCCAGCCTCCTGCATGCGGATTACATTGGCAACCTTTTCTGATAACGGTGATGGTGAAGCCACCAACGGGTTTTTTAGTTTGAGTCCGAGGTAAGTAGTGGTTAGGTCTACCATGATTATTCTCCTTTATCTCCCTGATTATTCATTACCGTCATTATTCCCGTAATGCATGGCAGCCATCTGCTTGTAGAGCTCCCAGCGGGATTTAACATCCTGCGCAGCCTGTTTCAACAGTAACTCGGCCCGCTCTTCATCGCTCTGAGTAAGCATTTTATAGCGGGTTTCGTTGTAGGCATACTGTTCCAATGGGATGGAGGGGTCTTTAGAGTCGATGGTCAGCGGGTTCTTGCCTTCTTCAACCAACCTGGGATTATAGCGGTACAGTGGCCAGTAGCCCGATTGGACGGCCAGCTTCTGTTGCTCCAACCCCTTGCGCATGTCAATGCCATGGTTGATGCAGTGACTGTAGGCGATGATCATGGACGGACCCTCGTGAGCGTCGGCTTCGAGGAAAGCGTTCAGGGTCTGTTGGTCACTGGCACCCATGGCTACTTTGGCAACATAGACATACCCGTAGGACATGGCGATCAGTCCCAGGTCTTTCTTCGGCATTCCCTTGCCGTTGGCGGCGAATTTTGCCACTGCCGCCCGCGGGGTAGACTTGGAGGATTGCCCTCCGGTATTTGAATACACTTCGGTATCGAGCACCAGCAGGTTCACATTGCGACCCATAGCCAGCACGTGGTCGAGACCGCCATAGCCAATATCATAAGCCCAGCCATCACCACCCACGATCCACACGCTCTTGCGTACCAGCAAGTCTGCCAGGCTGAGCATGTCGCGCGCCTTGGGGTCCTTAACCCCTTGCAGGCGTGTTTTGAGCAGGTCGACACGTTCACGCTGCTCCTTGATACCAGCTTCCGTGGTCTGGTCTGCACTGAGCAAGCCCGTCACGAGCGGTTCTCCGACCAGGTTGGCGAGCTGCGGCAGGAGTTCTTGAGCATACTCGTTTTGCTTATCCAACGTCAGGCGCATGCCAAACCCAAACTCAGCATTATCTTCAAATAACGAGTTCGACCAGGAAGGACCGCGGCCGTCTCGATTGACCGTCCATGGAGTAGTGGGGAGGTTGCCGCCGTAGATCGAGGAGCAGCCGGTTGCATTGGCTACCATTAAGCGGTCGCCAAACAGCTGAGTGAGCAGTTTGACGTATGGCGTCTCACCACAACCCGTGCAAGCCAGGGAGAACTCAAATAGGGGCTCCAACAGCTGGGTGTTCTTCAGTGTGCGCACGTTGACCAGCGAACGATCGACGATAGGCAGGGTCTGGAAGAATTCCCAGTTGGCCGATTCCTTCTCGCGGATGGGCAGCTGTTCCACCAGGTTGAGGGCTTTACGACCCACCTGGGTCTTATCCTTTGCAGGGCAGGTTTCTATGCAGAGAGCACAGCCGGTGCAGTCTTCCGGAGATACCTGGACGGTATATTTGGTATTGGGGAACTCCTTGAACTTGGCATCCATCGACCTGAAGCTGGCTGGGGCTTTATCCAGATACTGGGGCTCATAGATTTTTGCCCTGATTACTGCATGCGGGCACACAAACACGCATTTCCCGCATTGAATGCATAAGTCCGGCACCCATTCGGGCATTTCCAGCGAGATATTGCGTTTTTCCCATTGGGTTGTGCCGAGGGGATAGGTGCCATCCACGGGGAAGGCACTCACCGGCAGATCGTCACCCTCTAGACCGATGATCTTTCCCAGAACATTCTTGACGAATTCCGGGGCTTTCTCAGGTACCTGCGGGCGGCGAGTGATGGTACTGGTGACCGTGCCCGGTACCTTCACTTCATGCAGGTTCGCCAGGGTCTGGTCCACTGCCTCGAAGTTCTTGTTGATCACCGCTTCGCCGCGTTTCCAATACGTCTTCTTGATGCTCTTTTTAATCTCGGTAATGGCTTCATCACGCGGCAGCACACCGCTGATGGCGAAGAAACAGGTCTGCATGATGGTGTTGATGCGCACCCCCATGCCGGTATCCTTGGCAACTTCGTGGGCATTGATCACAAAAAAGCGCAATTTTTTCTTGATAATGACTTCCTGCGCCTCACGGGGCAGATAATCCCATACTTCATCGGGTCCATACAGGCTGTTCAACAGGAAGACCCCTCCCTGCATGGCAAACCGGAGCACGTCGAAGCGCTCGAGGAAGTTGAACTGGTGGCAGGCAACAAACTGAGCGTGGGTGATCAGGTAGGGAGCATGGATGGGTTTGGGTCCAAAACGCAGGTGCGAGATGGTGATACCGCCCGATTTCTTTGAATCATACACAAAGTATCCCTGGGCGTAATTTTCGGTTTCCTCACCAATGATCTTGATTGAGTTTTTATTGGCACCCACTGTGCCATCTGCACCCAGACCCCAAAAAACTGCACGTTTAATTTCATCTGATTCAATATTAAAACCGGGATCATATTCCAGACTGGTATGCGAAACATCGTCGTTGATGCCCACCGTGAAGTGGTTTTTCGGCTGAGGCTTAAGCATCTCGTCAAAGACGCTCTTGACCATCGCGGGGGTGAATTCCTTGGACGATAATCCATAACGACCACCGATGACTTTAATCTGTCGTTCGCCTTCATAGATGGCATTGACTACGTCCAAATAAAGAGGATCGCCAGCCGCACCGGGTTCCTTGGTCCTGTCAAGCACGGCCACTGTCTTGACTGTCTTGGGCAGAGCCTTCAGCAGGTGCTCATTGGAGAATGGGCGGTATAAGCGAACCTTGATGACGGCGACTTTCTCACCGTGTTCATTCAAATAAAGGGCAGTCTCGCCGGCAGTTTCTGCGCCTGAGCCCATTATGATAATCACCCGTTCGGCATCGGGAGCGCCAACGTAATCGAACAGTTTGTACTTCCGCCCCACCGTTGAGGCGAATTTATCCATGGCTTTTTGGACGATCCCCGGGCAGGCCTCATAGAAGGGGTTGACCGTCTCGCGACCCTGGAAATATACGTCCGGGTTTTGGGCGGTTCCGCGGATCACGGGATGGTCAGGCGAGAGGGCACGCGCTCTATGTGCCTGAACCAGCTCGTCGGAAATCATTCCGCGGATCTCGTCGTCACTGAGCATTTCGATTTTGTTGACTTCTGCTGAGGTGCGGAAGCCATCAAAGAAATGTATAAAGGGCACGCGAGCTTCCAGGGTAGCTGCCTGAGCTATCAAAGCAAAGTCATGCGCTTCCTGAACCGAGCAGGAGGCCAGCAGAGCGAAGCCTGTGGATCGGGTTGCCATCACGTCCGAATGGTCGCCAAAGATCGAGAGAGCGTGCACTGCCAGTGAGCGCGCCGAGACGTGAAACACAGTCGAGGTCAGCTCACCTGCGATCTTGTACATATTGGGGATCATCAGCAGCAAACCCTGTGAGGCGGTGAAAGTGGTGCTGAGTGCGCCTGCTTGTAAAGCACCGTGCACGGCACCAGCCGCGCCGCCTTCGGATTGCATTTCGATTACCAGTGGGATCGTCCCCCACAGATTGGGGTGTTTCTTCGCCGACCATTCATCAGCGAACTCTCCCATCGTTGATGAGGGGGTGATCGGATAGATTGCGATCACCTCGCTGACCTTGTGGGCAACATAAGCAGTAGCTTCGTTGCCATCGATATTAGCAGTTTGTTTTTTCATTAACCATGCTCCATGATTGATATACGCACAACGCGTTTGATATAAATAGTGAGTAAAATAGACCAACTTACTAGTTTAGCCGTACAAGGTGGAAAGAGACAGTTATATATGGCATAAAAATCACCTGTCCCCTGTCATATATCAATTTTCCTTGCGGGAGAGGGGTTCCAATAAACTGCCCAATAATTTTGTGCTATACTTTGACCATGAGTGAGAACCAGCAGAACTGGATAAATTGGGCGCGTACATTGCAGCGCTGGGGGATAAAGGAAGGCGTGGCTTCATTACTCGAGACGATCGGCTCACTGGGCATATTAGCGGCGCAGATTGTGTATCTTAGCCAACCCTTATTTTCAGGTGTTTTACCATCCAGCTCACTCCATTCTGTTGCCCAGGTGCTCGAAAACCCAAATGATCGACGGGAATTTATCAGCTTTTTAAGGGAGAAGCCCACCGGTGGATCAGGCGCTTAGTACGATCGGTAATTTTGTGGGTTTATTATTCATCTTGCTTTGTTTAGGCTTGATTTTATTTTTCTATTTCTCCGACCCCACACTAGAGAAGATCAATCTGCGCAGCATCCAGGCATTCAACCATTTTCGCCGCCAGGTTGATCTGGCGGTGGAAGCCGGAAAACGGCTGCATGTGTCCCTCGGACGGGGAACGATTAATGAATTACAAGGCGGAGCAGCGTTCATCAGCCTGACCATCCTTGATCGCTGTGCCCGTGCAGCTTCGAACAGCGACCTGCCTCCAATGACTACCTCTGGTGATGGTATTGTTAACATCCTCAGTCAAGATACCCTGCAAGCTACTTACCAAAGCCTGGCAGCTGAAGAGCGTTATGACCCCACCAATGCCCGCCTGACCGGTCTTACGCCATTGGCGTATGCGGCTGGAGCCATGCCCGTTATCCAAGACGAGCATGTATCTGCCAATATCCTGGCGGGTCACTTTGGCACCGAAGTAGCTTTACTGACCGAGGCAGGAGAGCGTAGCCAAACGCTAACCGTGGCTGGAAGTGACAGCATTCCTGCTCAGGCTGTACTCTATGCCACCGTGGATGAGCCATTACTTGGTGAAGAGCTGTATGTGGCCGGTGCGTATCTTGGGGGAGGCGCAGTTTATACCGCCAGCATACGCATGCAAGACATCGTGCGTTGGGTATTGGTGGTGGCGGTCGTGATCGGCGCAATCCTGAAGCTGGTGGGAATCTTATCGTGAAGAAAATTCTACCCGTAACCAATGCAGTCATTGCTATAATCGCTGGAGTACTCGTATTATTAGGGTACTTTTTTCCCGGCATATTCGGGGGGATCAAATCCATTCTGATCGGGTGGGCAATCATCCTGGCGGGTTTTGCTTTACTGTTGGGCATATTCAACCTGGCGCTCGTCCACTGGAAGAAGGTCGGTGGAGAAGGAAAGGGTGGCGCCAATAGTATCGTTTTGCTGGTATCGCTGTTCCTAACGATGATCATTGCCAGCATCAGCGGTCCAGCGGGTTCGTGGTCTCTGTGGATCTTTAATTCGCTGCAGGTGCCGGCTGAAATCAGTTTATTGGCTGTCCTGGCTTTTGTTTTGGTATACGCAGCTGCTCGTCTGCTCACCCGGCGCCCCAAGTGGTATACCATCTTATTCCTGGTGACTGTGCTGCTGGTCTTACTGGGGTCAGCGCCGTTATTCCTGGTGGGTGAGGTCACCTTTCTGAGCACAGTGCGTGGGTGGCTGGCTCATGTACCTGCGGTCGCAGGGGCACGCGGGCTTTTACTGGGTGTTGCATTGGGAACAGTCGCCACCGGACTGCGTATTCTCATCGGCATCGACCGCCCATATGGTGACTAGAGAATGACCGATATTATCTGTCCCCTGTGCGGTAAGCCCAATCCACCAGACCTGGATGAATGCAAGTTCTGTCAGGCGCCGTTAAAGACCGGGGGATTCATCGCTCCATCTGATGACAAGGATGAGCTGGATAAACTAATATTCTCAGCCGGTAAGACCGGTGAGTCAGAGAAACAGCCGGCTCCTTTACCAGGAATTCCATCCAACCAGGAGCAATCTATTCCTGACTGGTTAAAGGAGACTGAAGCGAGTTTTCTTGACCAGACCGGGACCAAGACGTCAGAGGTTGAACCTGAAAGCCCAGCTCCTGATCAGCTCTCCGAGCAAATCGATTCTTTAATAAAACCACAACCAATCCCGTCGAGCGGACATGAAAATGCAATCGATGACGATTGGTTGGCGAGCTTGCTCGAAGAAGCTGGTGTGAACGAGCCAGCACAACCCACTCGCCCGGTAGAACCGGCGGAAGAATTACCAGCGGAAGAACTACCAGAGGAAAATCTTCTGCAGGATGAACTACCGGCAGAAACGCAAGCCTTTGAAGAATTTCGAGAGTCGCCTGTTGCTCCGTTTGATGAACCAATCGAAGAAGACGAGGCACCCGCCTTACCAGCCGAAAAACCAGATTGGTTGACCAGCCTGGAAGCCGCCTCCAAAATTAAGCTGGCCGGCGGAATGCTTCCTGCTGAAGTGCTGCCAGAGGAAGCCTTTCACCAGGAAGCAGAGCAGGCGAAAGAACAAGAGCAACCTGCTCCTCCTGATTGGCTTACCGCCTCCATTCCTGAACAACCTGCCCCCGCCCCCATAGAATCAGAAGCCGGATTAAGTCCCGCGGAGTTACCCGGCTGGTTGGAAGCCCTCCGTCCGTCTGAAGCTGTCGAACCGACCGGACCCGTCGAGGATGTATCCAACGCTGATATTGTCACCGCAGGACCATTAGTGGGGCTGCGAGGTGTAATCTCCCCCCACCCATCAGCCATACGGGCAAGGAAGCCGCCCACCTACTCGATCAAATTGCGGGTCACTGACGAACAAAAAGCACGCGTGGAGATGATGGAAGCACTTTTGGCAGATGAAGAGAAGCCAACGCCTTTACCAACACCACCCATCATTACTTCTCAGAACATCTTTCGCATCATTATTGCCGTAGCGCTGCTGCTGCCCATTATCTGGATGATTGTCACTGGGAGACAAAATGCCGCCCAGCCCCAGACCGGCAATATTCCAGGTGTGGTGGATTTCACCCAGGAAATCCAGAAGCTGCCCCTTGGAGCAGTTGTGCTTGTGGCATTCGATTATGAGGCTGGTTTTTCGGGCGAATTGAACATCGCCGTTTCCAATGTCGTCACCCAGCTGATGAACAAGAGCGCTTATCTTACATTAGTTGCTACCACCCCGTCGGGTCCGGCATTGGGCGAAAGTGCCATTAGGGCGGTCTACTCAAGCATGCTGGGGAACCCAGCAACCTATCCTTCTTATGCAAACCTGGGATATATTCCGGGCGGCACGTTGGGTCTGGCGGGGTTGGCAGCTTCTCCGCAAAGCGTCGTCCCATATTCATTGAATAATGATAACGTCTGGGCAGGCGCTCCATTGAATACAATCGAAACCATAAAAGACTTTAATGCCGTGATTGTTTTGACCAACGACTCGGATACCGCCAGGATTTGGATTGAACAGGTTGGTACGCAGCTGCAAGACGCAGCCAAACCTCTCTTATTCGTATCCAGCTCACAGGCAGAACCGTTGATCCTGCCCTATTATGAGGCAAAGCCCTCCCAGGTGCAAGGCTTGATCGGTGGTCTTGCGGGTGGGGTGGCGTATGCACGCTCGGTGGGAAATATCCAGCAAAATGGGGTCTGGGATGCCTACGGCGTCGCTATAACCGTATCAATCTTGATCATCATCATTGGCAGTATTGCCAGTGGAGTAGTAAAAACGCTTGCAGCTGAAAAGAAGAAGGAAAGCTAGGAGCAACCATGTTGGAGCAAATTAGCCAGCTGGCGGACCCCATCGGAGCGATCATCGGTTTCCTCCTGACTATCATGGTGCTTAGCTATATTATTGGTGATAACGCCCTGTTCCGCCTGGCGATGCACATTTTTATCGGTGTAGCCTCAGGTTATGCAGCTGTTTTGATCCTGTATAACGTGTTATGGTACCAGGTACTCGTACCTGTGCTCCAGCTTATCCTCACGGGTAAAGCCGATAATTTATCTACATATTTTGTTCATGTTGCCCCAGCCGTGATCCTGGGGATATGGATGTTGACCAAGGCGACGCCACGTCTTTCCCGCTATGGAACGCCCGTGTTAGCCTTCCTGACCGGTGTTGGAGCCGCTACTGTCATTGCCGGCGCTGTTCTTGGGACAATTTTCCCTCAGATAGGCGCATCGACCAACGTGCTTAATCAGAACACGGCACCAGCCGAGATGAACAACCTGGTCGGATGGTTCATCAACGGGGTGGTTATTTTGGTAGGGACGATCACCACGCTCATCTACTTCCAATTTGGGGTCGGGCGGCAGGAGGAGGGAATGCCAACCCAACGACCGATATTCCTGGAATACTTGTCTACGGTAGGACATGGTTTTATTGTTATCACGCTGGGGGTATTGTTTACTGGTGTCTATCTTGCCGCTCTGGTAGCGTTGATTGATCGGGTCCAATTTCTTTGGGGTGTCATTACTCGCTTCTTCTAATACAGGACTAAAATGCCGACTTCACTCATTGATGCTGACTCTGTCCTTGCCATAGAAATCGGAACTGTATCCACTCGGGTGATCCTTTTCGATGTGGTCGAAGGACGCTACCGATTTTTAGGGCAGGGTAGCGTGGCAACTACTCTGGGTGCTCCCATGAACGACGTCAGCGTGGGCGTGAAAGCAGCCCTGGACCAGCTTCACGATATTACCGGACGGGTGTTATTTAATTCCGATGGTCAGCTTGTAATCCCCTCCCAAACCAGCGGGATTGGAGTGGACGCCTGTGTGGCTACCGTGTCGGTTGGACCGCCCCTCAAGGTGGTGGCAATCGGTCTGCTGGAGGATGTATCAGCGGAAAGTGCCAAAAACCTGGCTTCCACAACTTATGCCCGAGTGATTGAGACAATGAGCTTGAATGACAGCCGTGGACTTGTCGAACGGCTGGATACCATTTTGCAGATCCACCCAGATTTGATCGTGGTAGCGGGTGGTATCGAAGGTGGGGCGACTAAATCGGTTATTGACTTACTTGAATCCGTTGGAATGGCATGTTATTTGATGCCCAAAGAACAACGCCCTGAAGTATTGTATGCTGGGAATTCGTCATTAGATAAGGACGTCCAGGCGTCGATTGGCACACTGGTAAATCTGCATATTGCACCCAATGTTCGCCAGTCCTATGAGAGCGAGCAGCTGACCCCATCACAACCAGCTTTGGCTCAAATCTTCCGCCAGGTACGCTCCCGCCAGATTCGCGGCATCCAGGAAGTTGATCAATGGACGGGCAGCCATCTCATGCCAGCGGCGACTGCATTCGGGAGAACCATTCGCTATATCAGCAAGGAATATGCCCATACCCATAAGGGTGTTTTGGGAGTTGATGTAGGCGCAGCCGCAACGACTATAGCCTCCGCCTTTTCGGGAGATTTGCGCTTGAGCATCTACCCCGGGTTGGGTTTGGGAGAGAACCTGCCTGATATTTTCAACTTGTGTAGCCTGGCTGATATCGCGCGTTGGATCACGGTGGATGTTTCTGACCAATACGTGCGCGATTATGTTTATAACAAAGCGTTATATCCCACCAGTATTCCCATTACAACCGAGGAATTAGCCATTGAACAGGCGCTTGCCTGCCAGGCGATGCTGCTTGCCGTCAGGCAAGCCACTAAGTCCTATCCTGCCGATGTTGCTGGATCGCTGCAAGGTCTCCTGCCCTGGTTTGAGCCTATCGTCGCCTCAGGCAGCGTGCTGACCAAAGCACCATCTCGGAATCAGGCTTTGATGATGGTCCTGAATGGACTTCAGCCCACTGGAGTAACGACGATAGCCCTCGATCGCAATAATCTGGCGGCTTCCTTGGGCGCGACCGCGAGTGTGACCCCGCTGTTGACCATCCAGTCATTGGATGCATCGAACTTTGTTAACCTGTGCACGATTATCTCAGCGGTTGGAAATGCACCTCTTGGTACGCCCATATTGCGCGTACGCATGAGCGCTGAAGATGGAGCCGATTCTGAACAGGAAGTTAGGTATGGTTCAATGGCGGCATTTAAATTACCGCAGGGGCAAGCAGGTACGCTGCATCTCACTCCACTGCACAAGTTTGACGTGGGTATGGGCGGTTTCGGCAGGGGTGGCACGGTCAAAGTGATTGGTGGTGTATTTGGAGTAGTAATCGATGCACACGGTCGACCTCTGCGCTTGCCAGCTGAGCCTTCCAGGAGACGGGATACGCTTAACAAATGGCTGGCCATCCCAGGAGGCGGACAGTTATAATGGCATCCTTGTTGCACCTTTTATTTGGAGTTGAGCATCCCGCACGCTGGCCCTGGGAGAAGTAATTATGCTGGCACCGATCACCCATTTCAAACCAGCCGCAGAAATCCAGCGAGAAAGATTGATGCCCGCTGGTGGGCGGATTATTGCCCGGCGTGGTCAGCAAGTTTAACCCCATCGACGTTGTTGCCGAGTCGAAGTTCCGACCGGAACATATTTTGTTGGACGTTGCCAGAGGCCTGGGGTTATCAGCCAGTGACGCCGATCATTATATTCAGCGGCGTGCCGGCGACGAGGTGGGGGAGGGGGACGTCATCGCGGGTCCGGTCGGGATTGCCCGACGCGTGGTACGCACGCCCCGCTCTGGTACTGTTGTTGTAGCAGGCGGTGGGCAAGTGCTGCTCGAGCTGGAAGGTGAATTCACCGAGCTCAAAGCGGGTTATTCAGGTGTGGTTGCAGATATCATTGAGGATCGAGGCGTGATGATTGCCGCGATTGGCTCGCTCATTCAAGGGGTGTGGGGGAACGGCAAGATCAATTTTGGGTTATTGAACCTGCTGGCCCATGCTCCGGATGATGTACTCACCCCTGGCATGCTGGACGTCAGTTTACGCGGCTCTGTAATTATGGGGTCTTACTGTGAGGACGCGAAGGTGCTGCTTTCTGCTGACGACTTTCCGGTTAGAGGGATGGTCCTGGCAAGCATGGATTCAACCCTGGTACCGGTGGCTTTAAATGTGAGTTATCCGATTGTACTGGTTGAAGGTTTTGGGAAGTTAGCCATGAACCAGGATGCATATGATATATTAGTCTCTGGGTCGAGGCGGGAAGTATCAGTGATCGCTGAACCGTGGAACCGGGTCGCTAACACTCGACCCGAGGTGGTCATCACATTGCCGGAAGGGGCAAGCCCTGAGGTGCTCAACGAGTTAATGCCTTTTTCGGTTGGTCAGACGGTAAGAGTGGTCAGCCCACCCTATAAATCCATGGTCGGGACACTGACCACCTTGCAGACAGGCTTATCTGTATTACCGAATGGCTTGCGTGCACAAACTACAGGGGTTCGTTTATTGAACGGTGACATTGTCCAGGTTCCCCTGGCGAATCTCGAGATAATCGGGTGAAGAAAAATTAGCCAAAATGGATTAGTGAGGAGAGAGAACCATGGCTTTTTCAGACATGAATGATGTCGAACAGGAACTTGGAGAAGAGAAACCACCTGAGAAAAATGGCAACCGCTCATTTTTAATCATCGCCGGCACATTAGGTGTGATCATGGTCCTGGCATTGTTATGTATCGCAGGCCTGGCATTATATAGATATCTTCCATCCCAGCAAGCAGCACAGGACCAAAACGCGACCAAAGCCGCACAGGATACATCGGTGGCACTTTCGGTCAGCGAGACAGCTTCAGCGCCCACTGCCACTGCCACCCGGCAACCAACATTTACCCCCACCAATACACGCGTTCCGACGCTGGCTCCCACGAATACACCGGTCATTATCCTGGCCCCTACAAAATCACCGACCGTCGACATTGCCATCGCTACCCAATATGCTCTCCTCACCCAGACTGCTGAACATCTGTTTGTTACGGTCACTTCAGGCGCGCCAACTCTCGCAATAACTCCCCGGCCTACCACGACGGCTTTACCCGGCACGGGGATTGCCGACGAGTTTGGCACCCCAGGGTTGATCGCAGCTGGATTTGTTTTGGTGCTGGTGATATTTATTGTGCGCAGGCTCAGAACTGTATCTTGAGTACTTCTAGCTGAATTAACGAAAAGATTCGGGTTGGTTGGTGCTTATGCACCGATAACCTGAATCTTTTTTTTTTGCTTTCTCACCTTCAAACGCAACATCAGACAAATTTATGATTAAACCACCTGCGTGGCAACGTTTTCTCCGAATCCCAATAAGGCGGTCACCATTTCAGGTGTGCGTCCTTCTGCGTAAACTCTCAATACCGGTTCCGTGCCCGATGGTCGGATGAGCATCCAGGAGCCATCGGCAATCAGGTATTTAACCCCATCGATCGTGGAAATCCCCAACACTTTTTCTCCCCCGATCTCCGCAGGTGCCTGATCAACCAATATGCGGCTCATCACTTGCTTCGAAACCGGATGGCTCAGACGCAGGTCCGTGCGGTGGTAAAAGGCAGGTCCTACTTCTTTTAGCAAGTCTTCCACCAGCTCGTAGAGTGTGGCGCCGGAGCTGGCGATCATCTCCACCAGCAGCAGGCCCATGATAATCCCATCCCCTTCAGGGATATGCCCATGGAACGAGATGCCCCCCAACTCTTCACCGCCAATCAAGACGTCTCCCTTGAGCATATAATCTGCAATGTGGTTAAACCCCACCGGTGTCTCATACATTGGTAGGTCGTAGCGTTTTGCCAGGCGATCGATCATGCTGGTGGTGGATACCGTGCGGATCACCGGTCCACGCCAGTTGCGTGATTCCACCAGGTAACGCAGCGATAACGCCATGATTTTATGTGGGTCGACGAAATTTCCCCGGCCATCCATGGCACCTATGCGGTCAGCATCACCGTCTGTCACCAATCCCAGGTCACCCATCCCCATGCTGATGGCGCTGGCCAGGGCTCCCAGGTAACGGCTGATCGGTTCGGGGTGAACCCCACCGAACCCAGGGTTGAGCTCAGCGCGGATCTCCTGCACTTCGCAGCCCGTGCCTTGCAGGACGCCCTTAATCGCTCCTCGACCGGACCCGTACATCGAATCTACCACCACACGTTGAGGGTGTTCAGCGATGAGATCGAAATTGATCAGCTTGCGTAAGTGATCGTAATAAGACGGCAGGGGGTTGAAACGCTGGATCAAGCCTGCCTGGCGCGCCTGCTCGAAGTCCATCTGGTTAGGTCCACGGCTGCGTTCCTCATTATCATTTAAATAGACTTCCACTCTACGGCATTGCTCCGGCAGTGCAGAACCGCCATAGGCTGCTTTTAACTTCACCCCATTGTAGCGCGGCGCATTATGGCTGGCGGTGATCATCACTCCGCCGATCGCACCTAGTTGCCTCACCGCAAAGGAAATTACCGGTGTGGGAGCGTCGGACTGTGATAGGAAGACCTTATAGCCATTCGCCGCCAAAACACGCGCCATATCCACAGCATAGCGGTCGGAGAGGAAACGGGTATCATAACCGACCACCATCTTGTGTGGGTCGACGTTGGAGTTGTCAAAATTGCCGTTCAGCCAATGATCCGACCCAACTGCATCCGCGATCGCCTGGCCAACCAGGCGCAAGTTGGAAAATGTAAATGTATCAGAAATTACAGCACGCCAACCGTCAGTACCAAAGTGGATGGGCATGAGAGCGTTCTCCTGTTTCGAATAAGGGTGGAATTGATTTTATCATAAGCTTATATCTGGTATGCTTGCTGCATCAATATAAATGAAATGCAATCTTCATGCTAAAATCATGTTATGCCTGAAAATAATCAGCCACTGATCATCCAGCTTAAGAAGCTGAAGCTGTTCCAGGGACTGGATGAAGCACAGCTGGAGCGGGTGGCTGCATATATCCATCCTCTCACGGTGAAAGAAGGGGAAAGTCTCCACCTGGATGGAAAGAACTGTCCATTTTTCATTGTTGTCAGCGGGAAAGCCGGTTATACCCAGCTAAAAAAAGGGAATCAGGGCGAAAGCTATATCCTTAAGCCAGACGATTTTTTCGGTGCAGATGCGATATTGCGGGGAAGGCCGAGGTCATTTACCCTCCTGGCGCATAATCAAACTATGCTGTTCAGCATCCAGTTGGACGCATTGCGGGTGCTGTTAAACACGAACCCGCTGCTGACCAAGAATATCAAGAAGCAGCTGGCATGGTATAACCTAGTCCACTCCAAGCCGTTCAGCTGGCTGGGTGAAGATGAAACGGTAAAAGTGGTATGCCGAAAACACCCAGCCTATTTGTTGGTGCTTGAGCTCGCCCCCCTGGTCATGGCATGGGTCGGGTTGTTAATCATCCTCGCCGCCGCCCAGATCATGACCGCTTCTTTCCGCCTTGCTGTTGGTTGGTTAGGGGCAGGCGTGGTGGTTATGGCAGGTTTGTGGGCCATTTGGCGCTTTTTTGATTGGGGCAATGATTATTACGTCATCACCGACCAGCGGATTGTATGGCTGGAACGGACCATAGGGTTGTACGACAGCCGGCAGGAAGCTCCCCTTGTGGCGATCAAGTCGGGTGAGACAAAATCCGGCGCAGTCGGGCGATTCTTGGGCTTTGGTGATGTGATCACTGAGACCTTCATGGGGCAGATATTCTTCCGCCACATCGGAGACCCCGGTGGGATCAAGAACCTTATCGAGCAGGAACACAAGCTGGCAGTTGAGCAGCAAGTGTCCACCGATATCCACGGTATTGAGGGGAAGATCCGGCAAAAGATAGAACCTTCACAAGCCGTGACCGTGCCTGTAGCGGTAAGCGCCCCCACTCAAGCGAACGCATCCAGCGGCACTTACAAGCAGGAGACTCAGAACGTGCCCGAAAAGCTAAACTTCTGGCAGTCGCTGCTGGCGCGCTTTCAGATGCGCCGGGAAGCCAATGGGATGATCACCTACCGCAAGCACCTGTATGTGCTTTTTCGGATGACCCTGCTGCCCGCGGTGTGTGTACTGGGTTTGATGGTCGGTACAGCGGTGCTGTATTATTGGCGCATGAACGAACAGATCAGCCTGCTCACCCCGGGAATGATCTTGTTAATTGGGATTGGTTTGACCGTGTTGTCCGTCCTGTGGTGGTTGTATCGATTTGTCGATTGGAGCAATGATATCTATCGGGTGACGGCTGAGAAGATCATCGACAGTGAGCGTAAACCTCTGGGAGATGAAATCACAAAATCTGCTCCCCTGGAGAACATCATCGGTCTGGATTATGAACGTCTGGGATTTTTAGGCGTCGTGTTGAATTTTGGTAATGTGATCATCAATATCGGCACCGAGAACAAATTCATCTTTTATGGCATCCACAACCCGGCACGCGCTCAAAGGGATATATTCAATTATATGTATCAGCGCCGTCGGAAGAAACAGCAGGATGACACCACCCAGGAACAGGAACGGGTCTCTAATTATATTGCGGCATACCATCGCCAGGCTCAGGATATCCGCCAGACTAAAAAACCTCCCCAAATTTGACCAACTTCGGGTAAAATAGGCGCCATGACAATACGAGAAATAGTTACCCTTCCACAACCAATATTACGCCGTAAAGCGCGTAAAGTGAGTGATTTTGGGCCGGAGTTCCAGACTCTGGTGGATGATATGGTTGAAACCATGCGCCAGGCACCTGGTGTGGGGCTGGCAGCCCCCCAGGTGGATGAGTCGCTCCGTTTGATCGTGGTTGAATTTGGCAACGAGGACGACGAAGATATTCCTCCCAAGCTGTACGTCCTGGCTAACCCGGAGATTACCCATGGCTCCGATGACACACTGGTTGGGACGGAGGGGTGCCTGTCCATTCCAGGGCTGCAGGGCGATGTTGAGCGTATGGAAGCCGTGACGGTGAAGGGGTTGAACCGGCATGGGAAATCGATGACGGTGAAGGCCAAAGGCTGGTTGGCGCGCATCTTCCAGCACGAAATCGACCACCTGGATGGCATCCTGTTCGTCGACCGGGCGGAGAAAATCTGGCAATCTGAAGGGCAGCAGGGGCAGGTATCCCCTGAGAGAGTATAAACCCGTCTCACCACCGGCCTATACCAAGCCAGCGAAACCCATCACCTTTGATATAATCTGAGCATGCTTTGAATGCCACGGCGAATGCATCCGTGGCATTTACGTGATTGGCCGAGGAAATGCGCCTTACACATCTCTCGCTCACCAACTTCCGAAATTTCACCCGCCTGGATATCGACGTGCCTGGTGGCACGGTGATGTTGGTGGGGGACAATGCTCAGGGCAAGACCAGCCTGCTGGAGGCGATCTATTTCCTGGCGACTTTAAGCTCATTCCACGCAAGCAGTGATAAACAGCTGATCAACTTCATCGAGGCACGCCAAAACCTGGCAGTTGGGCGTATTGTGGCGGATTATTGCCGCGGGGTGGAGAACCACCGCCTGGAAGTTCGCATCATCCAGGAACCCAATGGGCAGAACGGCGGCACACACCTGCGGAAAGAAGTGCTGGTGGATGGCGTCAAGCGCAAAGCCGGTGAGGCGATCGGCCAGTTCAACGCGGTGCTCTTCCTGCCCCAGATGATGGGCGTGATTGAGGCTGGACCTGAGGAACGCCGGCGCTATCTTAACCTCGCATTGGCACAGGTCATCTCCCACTACCAGGCGGCACTGGCGGAATATAACAAGGCTCTTCTGCAGCGCAACGCCCTGCTGAAGCAGCTGTTTGAGCGTAGGGGCGATACCTCCCAGCTGGATTATTGGGATGACCAAATCGCCACCTCCGGAGCACAGCTGATCCATGCGCGCATCCGTGCAGTGCAAGACCTGGAGCGGTTGGCAGCCCGCACTCATCGCGAGCTGACCCACGCCAATGAAGTGCTGCGCCTGAGCTACCAGCCAGCTTATGACCCTCTGCCGCAAACGCCAGGTCAGATGGCACTATCATTGGACGCACCCGTTGACCGCACCGGGTTTTCCCAGGAGCAAATCCGTAGAGGTTTTTTGGACGCGCTGCAGAAACTACGTCTGGAGGAGATCGCTCGCGGCGTCACCACGATCGGGCCGCACCGGGATGAGTTGCGCTTTTTTGCCAACGGAATCGACCTGGGGACGTACGGTTCACGTGGTCAGGCACGCTCGGCGATCCTGGCATTGAAAATTGCCGAGGTCGCCTGGATGCACACCAAAAGCGGTCATTGGCCTATTCTATTGCTGGACGAAGTGCTGGCAGAGCTGGATACCCAGCGCCGGTTTGATTTATTGGAGCGGTTGGACCAGTCGGAGCAGGTGCTACTATCCACCACCGACCTGGACCTGTTTGCCCCCGAGTTCGTCGAAAAAGCGACCGTCTGGCGGGTTGCCAACGGCAGGGTGGGTAAGCACCCTACCCACAAGTCATAAGGGGCGTTTGGCAGGTACACCCACTTTTCGCGGGTAAGTATTGGGAGTGGCAGCCACTTTATCGATCACCACCAGGTAGCGTTCTTCAGCCACACCCGGCAGCGTGACCGGCAGCAGCTGGCGCAGGTGACCACCCAGCACACGCAGCGCATGTTCCGCTGAATGGGCCTCGGCTGGTCCGTTTTCACCCTTCATCGACAACATGCTACCCCCTACGCGCACCAAGGGCAATAAGTATTCTGCCAGCACAGGCAGGATGGCGACCGCCCTGGCGACCGCCCAATCATACTGCTCACGATACGTTGGGTCCTGCCCGATGATCTCCGCACGCTCCTGGACCACATCCACTCGATGGAGGTTCAGGATGTTGACCACGTGCCGGCAGAATTCGGCTTTCTTACCCACCGATTCCACCAGGGTCAGCTGCATATTGGGATAAACGATCTTGAGCGGGATTCCAGGGAAACCTGCGCCAGTGCCAACGTCGATCAGACGCTCGATGGGCTTCTCGCGCATGGGCAGCAGACAGGTGAGTGAATCGAGGAAATGTTTGATGTGGATTTCCTGTGGGTCGCGGATAGCAGTCAGGTTGAAGCGCATATTCCAATCGACCAGCTCCCGCTCATAGAGAGAGAGGGCAGAGAGCTGTGAACGGGTGAGGTGAAATCCCAGCTGGCGTTGAGCGTGTTGAGTTAATTCCTGCATCCTGGTAGATTATACACGCATCACCTGCCTGGCATGAGGGTTGCAACCTGACAACCTGAAGCTATAGATAAAGGAGTGGAAGGATATGGTGAAGCGCCTACTACGCATCGTTGCACTGGCAGCACTGCTCATTATGGTGGATGTATCTGCCGCACAGGGTGATTCATTGCCTGATTCCGCCTATATTACAGGCCTGGTCGGGCATGCCCAAAAGCATTCAATCTCCTGCGAAGCGCGCTCGGCGGCCGACCTGGCAACCTTCTGGGGTATCAGGATTGGCGAGAATGAATTCCTGGAGGCTCTGCCCAGGGCGGATAATCCTGAGCAAGGCTTTGTAGGTAATCCAAATGATAACTGGGGACATGTGCCTCCAAGCGGTTACGGCGTTCATGCCGGACCGGTGGCGGATACTTTACGTTCCTATGGGCTGCAGGCAATAGCGCTAAACAACCTTAGCTGGGATGACCTGCGTGCTCAGATCAGTTCAGGCAGCCCGGTAATCGTGTGGGTGATCGGGCAAATGTGGGGTGGCACCGCCGAGCATTATTCAGCCCCCGATGGGAGCACATCCCTGGTGGCGGCTTTTGAGCACACCATGATCCTCACCGGCTACAACCAGGATACTGTCCAGGTGGTGGACGCCTATTCCGGGCAGTACCAGACTTACTTATTAAGCTCATTTCTAAATTCGTGGGCAGTGCTGGGTGACATGGCCATTTTTGCTTCGCTTGAGCCCAATATGGAGAACACCGATCCAGCTGACACCTATTCGGATACCTACACGGTCCAACCTGGAGATTACCTGTCAGCGCTGGCAAGGCAATTTGGCATTAGCTGGGAGAAGCTGGCCGAAGTAAATTCGATTGGTTATCCATTCACCATCCAACCAGGGCAGGCGTTGCAGGTTCCGGGAGGGGGAGCCCATACCTCTGCACCTGAGGATGTACAGCCTGTCCAAACCCTAAAAGGGGTAAATTTCAATGTTCGCATGCCTTTCGTCCAGCGGGATAACCGGCTGAGCATGCAACCGCCAGAATGACCAAGCTGGGACCGCGATTACCCCCAGCGGCGGAAATCAATCTCCATCCATAGGCAAATAATCTTTAGTGATAATTTAAATACATAAGCTGTCCGGTGAATTATCGGACAGCTTATAAAGTTAAGACCGGTCTTACTGCTCAGCGGTTGGTAGTGCAGTAACCTTCGGCTTGCGGGATTTTTTTACCAGGGCACGAATGCCCCAAATGATCAGGGCGATGGGCACGAAGATGATCAACAGGACGGGGACGTACAGGATCACTGCGCGGATAGCGAAATTGGTTAGCGACTGTAGGGCGTGGATCAGGGACTGCAATGCCTGCTTGGCAACACCACCAGGCTGCCAGCCTGCGATACTGATGGGCTGCATGGCTGCATTGGCAAACAGCTGGATGCTGATGGATGACAGGGCGGCTGACTGCTCGTAATACTTCATCTGGCCTTTGATCAGCTCGATCTGCTCTCGTACCGACACCAGCTGTGAGTAGACTGAGAGCACGTCTTCGGTCTTGACAGCTGAATCCATGATTTGCTGGAGCTGCTTCTCCGCCGCTTGCGCATTCACCAGGCGTGAATTCAGGTCGGTATAGTCGGCAGTCACATCCTGGCTGGTTTGGTTCTCGCTGATGATTGGCTGGTTGGTCTCTGCCTTGATCGTAGTCAATGCTTCCGCCAGGCGTTCAACAGGCACCCGGATGGACATATTCACCTGGGGCACCTTGGAACCGTTGCTGAGAGATTGCTGGTACATGTCGGCGCTGACTACAAACCCACCCATGGCTTCGGCCATGCGTGAGATATTATCCATCGACTTTTGTGGGTCATCCACTGCCATGGACAGGGTGGCATTCTTGACTACCATGCGGTCGGCAGAAGCGGTCGTTTGGTCTATGGCGTAGGCGCTTTTATCGGCTGCAAGTGGTGCAATGGCTGGGGCTACCGATTCGCTGCTTTGCATTCCGCTGCTGGCGTTGGGTAAGGTCGACCTGGCGCTCGGAGTCGCTGCAGCGCATGCAGATAGCAACAGAGAGGCGATAACAAGGGTAAAGGCAATTTTTTTGATCATGGCTCCTCCTGAGATGGATTACAAAGATTAAAACGCCCCCACCCAGTGGAATGTTCCCGTATATGTGAAGCGATAAAAAAGGGTTTTACCAGCCCGAAGAAAGTCTGGTGATGTGGCGCTCGGGTAAGTTTTCCTTGAGCATACGCTCCTGAACACCCCGGATATCATATTGGACCCTGTGCCACTCCCAGGTGAAATCAGTCATATCCAGGATGGCGTAAGCCGAGCGCGAATCGCGGTCGCGCGGTTGACCAACCGAGCCCGGGTTGAGGATGGCGCGCGGGGCGAGGGTCATCTGGGAGACGTGTTCGGGCACAATAAGCTGAGCGGTCAGGCGGTCATCCGGCAGGTAATATAGCACGGGCAGGTGGGTGTGACCGACGAAGCAGTATTGAGTGTCATAGAATTCGAAGCTGATGGTGGCAGAGCGTGTGTCGAGCAGGTATTCCCAGATGGGCTTGAACGGGCTGCCGTGCACCAGAGTGATGAATTCGAGCTTGATCCGCTCCGGCAGATTTTTCAGGTATTCCTTATTGCCGGGTGTAAGCCTCTCCCGGGTCCACAAGACGGTCTTGCGGGCGTCAGGGTTGAAAGCATCCACCTCGATAACACCGACCGCAGCCGCATCGTGGTTGCCCATGATGCACTGCAGGTTGGGTAGCCCGGCGATGCGCTCGACGCATTCATTGGGGTCGGGTCCATATCCAACGAGGTCCCCCAGGCACCAGGCAGCATCGAATTGCCCGGCATCCGCCAGCACGGCTTCTAGAGCGGGCAGGTTAGCGTGGATATCGGAGATGATCAAGGTTCGCATGGGTTAACGGTAGCATGAAAGGCAGCATCTAGCAAATCGGGGAAGGCAAATGGTTTCAGCCGCAGATTAACGAAGATAAAAGCGCAATGGATCCATCATCAATAGTGGCGACCCATCTCAATAACCCCCGATTTGATTTACGCTTATCAAGTTATTGCTAATAATTTCAATAATGCAGGACGGTTGGCCCATTAAAAGTGAAATTAAATGTAGAGACGTCCTCGCGGGACGCCTCTACATCAGGGGATGCAATTACACTCCCACGTCCCCGCCAGCGGCGGTACACTCGCTAACGTACGTGAAGGAATGCGTCAAACTCTTTCGTATGATCATATTAACATACCACTGTCCTCTAAACAGTCTGTTAAAGATTAAGAAATTTATTAAACTAAGGCAATTTACCCCCTGTGGTTGGTTTTTTTAAGTAATCTTTTGACTGCAGCTTCAGATTAAATCAAATCCCGGCGATGCTCAGGGAATCCAACACTTTGGAGATCAGTGCCGTCAGCTCGGGGTGGGTAACCTCGAACTCGTCGACTGCGTCTTCCAGCCTCCCAATGATGGAAGGGTGTACATCCATTGATTGTTCCCCTGAGCGCTCGAGCAATGCGCGGATATCCCCGTCGATGTCGCGCAACAGCTCGCTGCTCTTATCGTCAACCGATTGCAGGTTGTTGATTTCATCATGAAGTTCTTGGAGAAGTTTGCGAGAGTTTTTATCATCCATGGGACGTGCCTCCTCGGTTCATGTGATGATTTATTCTAGCACGAAAGCAAGCATATTGTGGGGAAACTAAGTTTTTGTTATTCTAAAAGAACGGGAATACCTATTTATTCGAAGTAGAGGCGCACCCCTCCGGTCTCAACTCGGACCGGACAGGTGCGCCTCTACCAAAGAAGACGCCATCCAGGTAGCTTGTACGGTCTCAAGCATGCCAGCACATGAAGGATATCTTGCCGGTTTGTGTAGGTGCACGATATATCGTGCCCCTACATCGGTTATTAATCGTTACCCAGGCATTGTGAAGCACTAATGTTGGGTATCGGCTAGAAAAATCATCGCCCTCAACCTAAACTACAGATACTTACCTCCACACCTGGTACAAGCCCAGGCGGTGATTTTCGCCATCCGAGAGGAAGCTTTCATCCACCTCGAAACCGCTCGCCGCCGCCAGCTCGGCTAACTCATCCTCGGAGAAATGATGCACGTAGCGCAGACCTGTGCCGCCCTGGCGCCAGTCCAATAAATAATCGCCGGGGTCGACGTCGCCTTGAGACAACCCAATCGCTTCCCACGGCTGCACCCGCTCCGCCAGGCGCGGGCTGTTGAGGAACTGCCAATGCGAGTGGATGAACTGTCCACTATCTGGGAGCAGCGACCGGATTTTACGCAGGATCTGCAGGCGTAATTCTACCCCGGGTAGGTGGTGCAGTACGGCAAACGCCAGGGCGTAGTCATATTGGCAACCTGCCAGTGGAGTGTCCCATTCCGCTGTTGAAAGGTCAGCCTTCAAGAACTTGAAATGCGGCAGCTGGTCGGGGGCAGCTTGCTCGAGCAATGGCGTTGAGAAATCCAACCCGGTGTACGTACCCTCGTGTCCGCAGCGGGCGAGCTCACGTGCCAGCTCACCGTTACCGCAGCCCAGGTCCAGCAAGTCATCACTGGCGCTGATCTGATCGAGGACGCGGATCACCCCCGGCTGTAGACGCTGG
Organism: uncultured Chloroflexia bacterium; assembly: GCA_963726315.1. Classification (GTDB taxonomy): domain Bacteria; phylum Chloroflexota; class Anaerolineae; order Anaerolineales; family UBA4823; genus FEB-25. The sequence continues at coordinate 38,523 of CAVSBZ010000002.1, forward strand.
CGGGTGGCAGAGAATGGCAAGGCGAAGGTCTGGTAGAATAACCGGTTGAGCTCGAGCAGGCGCGAAAGCGTGGTAGGATTCACGGTGTTTAAATCGACGCTTAAATTATAGCTTAAAGCGCTTATTGGTCTGAAAGTAAAGGTATGGATCGAGAGAATTGGTTAAAGTCACAAGAATATACCCCTGAGATGCTGGAGCAGGCTTTTGAAGTGCTGGAGGAGGTGCGCAGCGGAGCCCGGGTCGAGCGGGCAATACGCCGCCACCCCAACCCCAATGGGGGCTACCTGGCCAAGCACGTGCTTGTGGCAGCCTACCGCCTTTTAGTGGAGACCGAGGTATGGAAGCCAGACCCTGGGGTGCTCGAGCGCATCCGTATGAAACCGGTGCGCACGCTCTCGGGAGTGACGACCGTCACCGTGCTGACCAAGCCCTACCCCTGCCCGGGGAAGTGTATTTTCTGCCCCACGGACGTGCGCATGCCGAAGAGCTATCTGCCGGATGAACCCGGGGCGCGGCGCGGGGTGGAGCATAACTTCGACCCCTTTGGGCAGGTGGCGAGCCGACTGCAATCCCTACAGGCAGTCGGGCACCCTGTCGATAAAGTTGAGCTGCTTATATTGGGTGGCTCGTGGTGTGCTTACCGCCGTGATTACCACGAGTGGTATATCCGGCGTTGCTTCGACGCGCTGAACGGGGTCGAGTCAGACACGTTGGAGCAAGCGCAGGCGCTCAATGAGACTGCAGCCAGCCGCAATGTGGGTCTGGTGATCGAAACCCGCCCGACTGATATTAACCCTCCTGAGCTGGCATGGCTGCGCAGCCTCGGGGTGACCAAGGTGCAGATGGGAGCGCAAAGCCTGGACGACCGCATCTTGGAACTTAACCAACGCGGGCATTCCGCAGCCGACACCCACCAGGCGGCCGCTTTGTTGCGTGCAGCCGGGTTTAAGATCGTGCTGCACTGGATGCCCAACCTGCTGGGAGCCAGCCTGGAGTCGGATCGAAAGGATTTCGCCCGTCTGTGGGATGACGTGTGCCCTGATGAGATCAAAATCTACCCCACCCAGTTGCTGGCGAACGCAGAGATGTTCAACGTTTGGGCACGTGGCGAATATATTCCCTATACCACCGAGCAGCTGATCAGCTTGATTGCCGACGTTAAACCCACCATCCCACGCTACTGCCGGGTGAACCGGGTTGTGCGTGATATTCCCTCGGATAACGTGGTGGAAGGCAACAAACGCACCTCCTTGCGGATTGACATCCAGAATGAGCTGAAACGCAGGGGCACTGCCTGCCAGTGTATCCGCTGCCGTGAAGTAAGGAATCAGGTTGTGGAAGAAGGCGAGCTGCGGCTGGAGGATCTCGTCTATCCCACCGGTGGAGCGGAGGAGCATTTCTTGTCTTATGTAACGCCTAATGATCGCTTGGCGGGCTTCTTGCGCCTGTCACTGCCCGGCAAGGAAAGCCCTGTGACCGGCCTTCACGATTTGAACGGCGCCGCCATCATCCGAGAGGTGCATGTGTTCGGGCAGGCGCTGGCTGTGGGATCGGAGAAGAACGGGGCCGCCCAGCACACCGGGCTGGGCACCGAGCTTCTCCAGCGAGCGGAAACCATCGCCAAAGTCAAGGGTTTCAACCGTATGGCAGTCATCTCAGCTGTGGGGACGCGCCTGTATTACCTCGAACGTGGCTACAAACGCGGTGAGCTCTACCTGGTTAAAAGCATAAACAACTTGTGACAGATGGCACTTGTAGAGGGGGATAAGCGTCCCTTGTGAGATGCTGAAATATTTGTCAAAATACAATGGCATGAATCTGGCTATTTCGCACATAACAACATAAGGAGGATTTACGCAATGAGTTCGAAAGGTGGTTCACGTCCGTTTACCCCGTCGAAGCTTAACCTAAGATTCCCGGTGCCATCTGACATCGAGATTGCGCAGGAAGCCAAGCTGAAACCGATCTCGGTGATTGCCGAGGAAGTTGGTCTGCTGCCCGAAGAGCTCGAATATCATGGTGAGTACAAGGCTAAGGTGCGCCTGAGCGTGCTTGAGCGCCTCAAAGATGTGCCGGATGGAAAATACATCGATGTCACCGCCATCACCCCCACCCCACTCGGTGAGGGAAAAAGCACGACCATGATGGGTTTGAGCCAGGCATTGGGGGCGTTCCTGGGTAAAAAGGTGTTTACCTGCATCCGCCAGCCTTCACAAGGTCCAACCTTTGGCATCAAAGGTGGTGCCGCGGGTGGTGGTTATAGCCAGGTGGTTCCCATGGAGGATTTCAACCTGCACCTGACGGGTGACATCCACGCCATTACCGCAGCTAACAACCTGCTGGCGGCGGCAATTGATGCGCGCTTGCTGCATGAGCGCGCCACGCCTGACGATGAAAAGCTGTTCAATGCCCTGTGCCCAGCCGATAAAACGGGTGCTCGCCGGTTTTCTCCTTCCATGCTTCGGCGCCTGAAGAAACTGGGGATCAATAAGACTGACCCCAATGAGCTGACTCCCGAAGAGCGCAAGCGCTTTGCCCGCCTGGACATCGACCCAGACAATATCACCTTCCGCCGTGTAATGGATACCAACGACCGGCTCCTGCGTTCCATCACCATCGGGCAGGGCCCGGAAGAAGCAGGCAACGAACGCCAGACGGGTTTCGACATCACCGTCGCCAGCGAGATCATGGCGATCCTGGCGCTGACCAAGGACCTGGTCGATATGCGTGACCGTATGGGTCGCATCGTGATTGGCACGAGCAAGGCAGGCGAGGCCATCACCGCCGAAGACCTGGGTGTGGCTGGGGCGATGACCGTACTCATGAAAGACGCCATCATGCCCAACTTAATGCAGTCCTTGGAAGGCACGCCGGTATTTGTGCATGCAGGTCCGTTTGCCAATATCGCCCACGGGCAGAACTCGATCATCGCCGACCGGATCGCCCTCAAGCTGGCGGACTACGTGGTGACCGAATCGGGCTTTGGGGCCGACATTGGCATGGAGAAATTCTTCGACATCAAGTGCCGCACCTCTGGATTAATCCCGCAGGTGGTGGTGATGGTTGCGACGGTGCGTGCGTTGAAGATGCACGGTGGTGGACCCAGGGTGGTAGCAGGCAAGCCGCTGGATTATGCCTATACCACAGAGAACCTGGACTTGCTGGCGAAAGGTTTGGGGAACCTGCAGCATCATATCCGCAACGCCAAGAAGTATGGGGTGAACGTAGTGGTGGCAGTCAACTCCTTCAAGGACGATACCGAGGCCGAGGTTGAGCTGATCCGTAAGGCAGCCGTCGAGGCTGGAGCCGAGGACGCGGTGGTGTGCCGGCACTGGATGGAGGGCGGCAAAGGGGCGGTCAAGCTGGGAGAGGCGGTCATCAAGGCAGCCGAGAAACCCACCAACTTCAAGTTCCTGTATCCACTCGAAATGTCGATCAAAGAGAAGATCGAGACCATCTGCACTCAGATCTACGGGGCAGATGGCGTGGAATATTCACCGGAAGCGGAGCGCAAGATCGAGCTCTACAACCGGCTGGGCTTCGACAAGCTCCCCCTGTGCATGGCCAAGACCCACCTCAGCCTGAGCCATGACCCCACCTTGAAGGGCGTGCCGAAAGGATTTAAGATCCCTATCCGCGACATCCGCGCTTCGGTAGGGGCGGGCTTCCTGTACCCATTGCTGGGCGAGATGCGCACCATGCCCGGTTTGCCCACCCGACCCGTTTTCTACGACGTGGACCTGGACCTGGAAACCGGAAGAGTGGTGGGGCTGTTCTAATCAAACTGAATTACTCAGGTGGGCGGCCGTCAGGTCGCCCACTTTTGTCTTAAACAGATTGAAACAAATAAATAAATTAGCTGGACAGGAGCAAATCATATACGATATAATAGATAATAATTATCTTTAAATTTATTTGTTCCAACCAAACAAAGGGAGGAAATTCAATGGTTGAAAAAATTGAAACGGTCATCATCGGTGGAGGACAGGCGGGTTTATCGCTCAGTTACTACCTCACCCAGGCAGGGCGTGAACATATCGTGTTGGAAAAATCATCCCAGGTGGCAGATGCCTGGCGCAACCGCCGCTGGGATTCGTTTACCCTGATCACACCCAATTGGTCCTTCAAGCTTCCGGGAGCGGAATATACCGCCTCAGAGCCCCACGGGTTCATGCCAAAAACTGAGATTGTCCGACGGTTTGAGCAATTTGAGCAACAAAATCACTTTCCTGTTCGCTATTCAACACAGGTTACCCGGGTTGAACCCATACAAAATCATTATAGATATAGGTCATATACCAATAATAATGTCTATGAGTTAAAAAATGTGATCTTGGCCACAGGGATGTTTCAGAAGAGCAAAATTCCTGCCTTTGCCTCTCAAATACCGCAGCATATCCTGCAGGTCCCTTCAGACGCTTACCGCAATCCGAAAGATCTGCCGGCCGGTGCGGTAATCGTGGTTGGCTCGGCCCAATCGGGCTGCCAGATAGCTGAGGAGCTCAATGAAGCTGGTCGGAAAGTTTATTTATCAACCAGCTCTGCCGGCCGTTTTCCCCGCCGCTACCGCGGTAAAGATGGATACGATTGGTTGAACCTGACCGGATTTTTGGACCGCACCGCTGCTATGCTTGCCTCTCCCAAGGACCGCTCTATGGGATCGCTACATTCATCGGGTAAGAACGGTGGACATGAAATCAACTTGCACACGTTTTTTCGTAATGGCATGATCCTGTTAGGTCACATACGGGGTTATGAGGATGGGAAGCTTGTGTTTGCCTCAGATTTGAAAGAGAACCTGACCAAGGCTGATGGAGCTGCCGCCAATATCCTCAAGATGATCGATGAATATATCCGAAAAAATGCCTTGAATATCCCCCCAGGGGAAGTGACGATTTTGGATGACGCATATGCTGCACCAGAGATGAATTCTCTGGATTTAATCGCAGAAAATGTGAGCGCAATTATTTGGGCAACCGGTTATTCGAATGACTTCAGTCTGGTTCAACTCCCGTTGCTTGATTCTTATGGTTATCCATCCACTGATCGGGGAATTACGAGCTATCCCGGCTTATATTTTCTTGGCTTAATGTGGATGAATACATTTAAATCAGGATTCCTTATGGGGATTGGTGAATCTGCCCAGTACCTGGCAGAAGTGATCTGCAAGGAATAGCATTTACGGGGATAATCAACCAGCTCTGATCCTACGCGGGTTGTGTAACGAGCCTTCGACGCCAATACTACCTGAGCGTCGCCTGGGCATAAGTCCCAGGATGGTTGCTTATGGCAGGTCGTGCTCGCCTGTGCGCTGCGAACTTTGCCTCCAGACCGTTGCGAGTCGCCTGGTCAATCCAGAGCTTAATAAATTACCAAAGTGGGCAGTGCATCTGGACGCCCACTTTTTATTTAAGTCTAGATAAAAACTTGATAAAGCTTAGCTATAAAGGTTGAAGTTTTTTGAAGGTTTAATGAGGGATAATGCGCGATCAAGCTTAGGTGAACTGTACCGTGGTTGAGTAAGACCGGGCTCTTTAGCGGTTAGCCACCAGGGATAAAACCATGGCCAGGATGATCATAACGCCGATCACGCCCATTACGATTTGCTGGGTGTGTAAGCTGCGTTGCTGCCCCTTGCTAAGTTCTTTCTTTTTTGCCATAACATACTCCTGACTTCTCTGTTGAATTGATTTAACCTGATTATAAAACAATGTTAGCTGAAATTAATGAAGAATTCATTAATCCTATATATACCAGGATATCGCCATTTCATTACATATACTACTTCCGCGTCTGGAGGAGTTGATGATGTCTGGTGCTGGTTTTCATCCTAAAGATTCTTTCACCACCTGGGCTAATTTCTCATTCATCCCCTTAACCGCCTTGATATCTTCCACCGAGGCCTCCCGGATGGCATCGATTCCGCCGAAGTGAGATAGCAGGGCTTTGCGGCGGGTGGGGCCAATCCCGGGGATGGCATCCAGCACGGAGGCCACCCCGGCTTTGTCACGCCGGCTGCGGTGTGCGGTGATGGCGAACCTGTGGGCTTCATCGCGCACCCGTTGGATGAGGTATAGCGCCTGCGAATGGCGCGGCAGGATGATGGGCTCTGATTTTTCGGGGATAAACAGCTCCTCATTCTGCTTGGCCAGTCCGGTGACGAAGAACTTACCGGTGAGCTCGAACGCATCCAGCACTTTGACCGCCCGGCTTAGCTGTCCTTTGCCGCCGTCAACGATCAGTAGGTCGGGCAGGATGGCAAAGGCAGGGTCGGGTTTTTCACCGGGAACTTCCGCCAGCTCCTGGGCGGCTTTCCAGCGGTTGAAGCGCCGGGTGAGCACTTCCTCCATGCTGGCGAAATCGTCTGGACCAGTGACACTGCGGATGTTGAAGCGCCGGTACAGGTTCTTCTTCGGAACACCCTGGCCGAAGACCACCATGCTGCCGACTGCCGCCGTACCCTGGGTGTTCGAAATATCGTAGCATTCGATGCGGTTGGGGACGACATCTAAATTGAGCGCAGCCTTGAGCTCTCCCAGCGACTGCTCCTGGCGATGGGTGTCGGCATGCCATTGAGCTTCCAAGGCCTCCAGGGTGGCGCTGGCATTCTCCGCCGCCATCTGGATTAGCTCCTTCTGCGGACCTTCCCGCGGGATGCGGATCTCCACCTTCTTCCCACCTCGTTTCGTGTTCAACCACTCGCGGATAATGCGTAGCTCCTCAATTGCCTGCGGCAGCAGCACCTGGTCTGGGACGGATGCCGACTGGCTGTAGAACTGGGTGAGGAAGTCGGCGATCACTTCCTTATCAGGAGTTTCTTCGGCCCCTTCCATCATGAAGTACTCACGCCCGATCAGCTTGCCATTGCGGATGAAGAACACCTGCAGGCAGGCTTCCCCGTTCGTGCGTGCCATGGCGATCACATCTGAGTCGACATAACCGCTGGAGACCACCTTTTGCTTCTCCACTACCCGCTCAATGGATTGGATCTGATTGCGCAGGGTGGCAGCCCGCTCGAACAGCAGCTGCTCGGCCGCCTGGCCCATCTCCACCCGCAGGCGCGAGACGATCGGCTCGGTGTGTCCCTCCAGGAACTGCCCCAGGTCATCGATCATTTGCCTGTATCCAGATTGGTCAATTTTACCGATGCAGGGGGCGCAGCATAGCTTGATATCGTAATACAGGCAGGCGCGCTCGTCCTTGCCGGTGATCACCCGGTCGCAAGTCAGGTAGGGGAAGATATGGCGCAGCACGTCCAGGGTCTGGTGCACCGCCCATACGCTGGTATAGGGCCCATAGTAACGCGAACCGTCCTGCACCATCTGGCGCGTTACGGTCAGCTTGGGAAAGGGGTCATTCCAATGCACCTTGATATACGGGTAGCTCTTGTCGTCCACCAGGCGGACGTTGTAATGCGGGCGGTGTTTCTTGATCAGGTTCATCTCGAGGATCAAAGCCTCGAGCTCCGATCCGACCACAATCCACTCGATTTCTGCGATGTGACTCACCAGCTTGCGGGTTTTGCGGTCGTCTTGGGCACTGGAATGGAAATATGAGCGCAGGCGGTTGCGCAGGTTGACCGCCTTCCCCACGTAGATCACCTTACCGTCCACATCTTTCATAATGTAGCAGCCGGGTTTGAGCGGGGCGGTGGTTAATATCCCCTGGATATGTTCAGATATCTCCATCGGGCTTCGATTTTATCACCGATGGGGGTAGGGGATAAGGGAGGCTGCCGGTTTACTCAAGCCCCTTTAATCCGGGAGCAACCTACGCGTGTTGTATAATAGCGCCAACCAATGAAAAATTCATTAATTCAGACACAAAGGGTGTGCATGCTTGGATAAGCCGCTGGAAGTGATGCTGGGCGAGCTGCTGTTACCGCGTGGGCTGTGGCTCGCAACGGCAGAATCGTGCACTGGCGGATTGATCAGCCACCTCATCACCAACGTGTCGGGTTCATCCAGCTATTACCTGGGAGGGGTGACGTCATATTCGAATGAGGCCAAGGTGCGCCTGCTGGGGGTAAGCCGGGATACCCTGGAGCAGCATGGAGCCGTCAGCGAACAGACTGTACTTGAGATGGCGCGCGGCATCCGCACAGTGATGGGGGCAGATATTGGCGTTTCGGTGAGCGGGATCGCCGGACCGACCGGAGGTACACCAGATAAACCGGTAGGCACCGTCTGGATTGGGCTGAGCTCAGTTAAAGAGGAGTATGCCAGGCATTTCCTATGGACGGGGGACCGGCTGGCGGTTAAAGAACAATCTGCCCAGGCAGCATTTCAGATGGTCGTGGAGCATCTTCGCAATGCGAATGCATCCTGAGACGAGTGGTTTTTTCCACTTTCAATTGCGTTACAATGTGGCCTGGATTGACTGGAACCATGGATCCGATTGAAGTTACCGCCCGCTTCAGTGAAGAGGGCAACATCATCGTGCAACACTTCGCCTGGAATGGCAGCCGCTATCACGTGGAATTTGCCGGACGGCAGTGGACCGATGACGATGGTCAGCACATGCTGGTGATGGTCGCCGGTGGGCAGATCTATGAGCTGATATTCAAGGGCAGTGAAAGGCGCTGGTACATCACCAGGGTGCGATCAGACCGCATGGTCACATAAATTCATGAAGCGAAGACTGTTCTATCTTCTTGCAGCTTTTGGAATCCTTGTCACCGTGGTACTCGTGGTGAGTGCCGGGCGCAGCACTGCCCAGGCGGGTGACCCCTACGCCCTCATCGATGCGGTGAACAGCCTGCGCATTGCCAATGGATTACCCCCCTACGAGATCAACAACACTCTGATGTCGATCGCCCAATCGCACAGCGATTACCAGGCTTCCATTGGTCAGGTCACGCATGTCGGCCCGGGCGGCACCCGTCCCAGAGACAGGGCGGCTAACGCCGGTTATGGTGGAGGGGCGACGTTTTTCATCTCGGAAAATATTGCCGGTGGCACAGATCTTTCCGTCGACGGGGCAATCTCCATGTGGCTCGGAGATGATCCCCATATCCAGACCATGCTGAGCCCCAATTATCGGGAAATCGGTGCCGGCGTGGCGGTTGCGGATGGTTTCGTTTACTATACGATCGATGCGGCCTACGTGGCGGGTGGCAATTACAGTCCACCTGCGACATCAAAACCCGGTGGTCCAACTGCCCTCCCCTATTATGCGGTGAAGACGACCACGCCGAATGGGGATGGCTCGATCGTCCACACGGTCATGTCGGGGCAGAACCTGACCCTGATCGCCAAGGCATATGGACTGACTGTCGCTGAGCTGAAAAAGCTTAATAACCTGACCAGCGATGCCCTCTACGTGGGCGATGTATTGATCATCCGCCTCGGAAATACACCCGGCCCGACGTATACCCCCAGTCCAACCGGCACGTCCACCCGGGTCGCTACAGCCACGCGCAAGCCCACCCGCACACCCACGCCCACCGAATCACCCGTCGTCACCACTACCTCCGCCTTAATTGCTGACCCGGTGCAAAAAGACCCCTCACCCGCGGGAGCAGATCGGCTGGGGAACATCCTGGTGATTGCCATCGTGGCGATGGCAGCGGGTGGGCTGGTCCTGATGGTGGTAGGGGGAGTGATCAAGCGCGGCAGCAATTAGCTGGCGGCTTATTTTTCGTGCGGTGCCCAAAGGCTTTGAAATCTGCCATCGGTAGCTTCGTTCAGCTCCTGCCAACTGGAGATGGGCAGGTCGATCTGCGCTAGGGCTGCGGTGGTCATGTGTTCGGTCACATCAGTCAGTACGGCCAATAATTGTTCCATATCGGGGTTATGTCCCACAACCAACACCCGGTTGGCGCTATCCGGGAGGCTCTGGAGGATATCTAGGTAGCAGGCAGGATCAGACATGTACAGGTCCTGGTTCAGCTCGATGGGCTTATCATAACCGCACGCATCGGCGACAGCCTGGGCAGTATCATGGGCGCGGCGGGCAGTGGAGCTGAGGATCAGGTCGGGGATTAATTGGTTGCTTTTTAAATACTGTCCCACCTTGGGAGCTTCCTTATTGCCTCTTTTATTTAATGGCCGGTCGTGGTCTTTCATCTCCGGTTGATCCCAGCTGGATTTGGCGTGTCGTAGAAGGAGCAAGGTCTTCATAATCAAATCACTCCACATTGAATGATATCCCATTATAATAGCTTCCGGGATTTTTCCAGAAGACAGAACAATGATCCGTGCACTCATATTCGACTTTGATGGTCTGATTTTGGAGACTGAAGAGCCTACTTACCAGTCATGGGCAGAAGTCTACCAATCATTCGGTTTCTCCCTCCCATTTTCAACCTGGAAGGCGAATGTCGGAACCACCCAGGGTGATTTTGATCCACAGCTGGAGCTGGAAAGGCTGGTGGATCACCCGCTGGACTGGGAGGTGATTGAATCTCAGCGCCGGATGATCGAAAACTCCCTGATTGAAGAACAGTCAGTACTGCCTGGGGTGGTGCAATATCTTAATGAGGCCAGGACCTTGGGATTGAAGGTGGGCCTGGCATCAAACTCGCCCAGTGATTGGGTGATCCGGCACCTGACCCGTTTGGGTTTGTTGGATCGCTTTGACTACCTGAGCACTTCTGACCATGTTCAGCACATCAAGCCTGACCCTGAGCTTTACCTGCTTGCACTGCATGCCCTGAATGTGAAGGCTGATGAAGCCATTGCCCTGGAGGATTCTCTGCTTGGTGTCCGGGCAGCCAGACAAGCTGGGATATTTTGTGTAGCTGTCCCCAATCACCTCATCAGTGACCTGACCTTCAATGAGGCAAACTTCCAGATATCCTCCCTGGCGGATATACCCCTCGAGAAGCTGCTCGAACAGATCGATATGCATTAAACACAGAGAGCCGCGTTTTAGACGGCTCTCTGGCGCGCTGCAGCTCCCTTATCCAATCTGGAGGAGGGATGCTGCAGCGCTAAGTCTTATACTATCACTTGACATAGCAACATCACCTCCTATATGGTGGGATAGCTTTGAAAGGTGGCATTACCACCAGATGTAAAATAAAGTATCACACAATATCGACCAACCGTCAATAGAAGCTCTGTTCTTCAGAAAAAACATGCTTTTTGTTTTTGGGGGAGGCAGGCGAGTCAGGGTCCGGTATGTTCTTCTACCGGACAGCGTTCCCTTCAGCTGGGAGCAGGTATTCTGTCCTCAATACTCCTCCCCTAAAAACATGCTCTTTTGTTTTCGTTGCCTAGCGAACTGTTTTTATGAGCGTGGTGGGGGAGGCGGGAGGGGGTATTCTGTTTTTCTTACGTCTCTCTAGCAGGAATGAACGCCTCGCATTTTGAATGTGTAGAGGTTAATGGTCAAGCGGTGAGTAGTTACTTAAATCGAGTTGACCACCTGTATGAGTATATTTGTCTGAACTTTCATCTGCGTCAAAGTCATTCTACCAATTTATAAAATCCATCAAGATATTCTGAACCCTGGATGAGTTATAATACCGATTCGTTCTCGAGAAAGAGGCCTGCATGGGATTTCATGGTGGTGGTTGGTTTTCATACTTGAGCTCAGATGGTGAAAAACCCAAGGTCACCGTCGGGCTGCTGCGGCGGGTTTTAGGCTACTCAAAACCCTACCGCTGGCACCTGGTGACCATGCTGTTGTTGATCCTGATCTCCACCGGGCTAACTCTCCTGACGCCCCTGATCCTGCGTGACTTGATAGACAAGACCATCCCCTCGGGGAATGTGCAGCGCCTGGTCTTCCTGGCGCTCGCACTGCTGCTCATTCCGGCAATCGGTGGTGTTTTAGGAGTTGTCCAGCGGCGCTTGAATGCCGTGGTCGGTGAGGGGGTCATCTATGACTTGCGTGTGGCGCTCTATTCCCGATTGCAGCGTATGTCATTGCATTTCTTCACCAATACTCGCCTGGGCGAGCTGATGAGCCGGCTGAATAACGATGTAGTCGGCGCACAGAACGCCATCAGCAACACCATCGTGAGCATCATCACTAATATTATCCAGGCAGGCGCCGTGCTGGTGGTCATGCTCACCCTGGAATGGCGCCTGACGTTGATCAGCATCATCATTCTGCCGTTGTTTATCCTGGTGGCGCGTAATATGGGGGAACGCTTGCGTGATATCTCACGCCGGCAGCTGGAAGCCAATGCTCAGATGAATGCCACGATGAATGAAACCCTCAACATAGGCGGAGCCCTGCTGGTCAAGCTGTTTGGGCGGGCAACCACCGAAGTCAGGCGGTTCGAAAGCCGGGCGTCACAGGTGCGCGATCTCGGCATCGGGCGTGCCTTCCTGGGTGCCATCTTCTTTGTCATCATCGGGCTGGTGAGTGCAGTTGGCACTGCCTTGGTATACGGCATCGGAGGCTACCTGGTGATGCAGAATGCATTCACAATCGGCACCATCGTCGCCTTTGGAGCGTACATGTCCAGCCTGTACAGCGCCCTGGCGGGTCTGACCAATGCACCGGTGGATTTCGCCACCTCGGTGGTCAGTTTTGAGCGCGTGTTCGAGGTGATCGACTTGCCGCATGACATAGAGGAAAAGCTTGGGGCGATCGAATTAAAGGACGTGCGCGGTGAGCTGGTCTTCGATGATGTCACTTTCCGCTACAATGTAGATAGTAAATCCCTCTTGAGCGATGTGAAGCGCTATGGGCGCATGGATAATGTGGATGCAGTGCTTTCGGGAGGCCCTAAGGAGCCCAAGGCCAAGGATGCCACGCCGGCTCCGCCTCTCGCCGATGGTGATGAAGAAGAGGTTGGTCGCAACCAGGCGCGCTTGAATGCCCTGGAGCAGGTCAGCTTTACCGCTCAACCCGGTAAGCTGGTGGCACTGGTGGGTCCTAGTGGGGCGGGTAAAACCACGCTCACCTACCTGATCCCACGCCTGTATGACCCGACTGACGGGCGCATCCTGTTGGATGGGCATGACCTGCGCGAGGTGACTCTCAATTCACTCTCGTCCCAGATCGGCATGGTCACCCAGGAAACGCACCTGTTCCACGACACTATCCGCACCAACCTGCTGTATGCCAGGTTGGATGCCACCCAATCTGATCTCGAAGCAGCTGCCCGGGCTGCCAATATCCACGATTTTGTCGTCAGCCTGCCCAACGGGTATGACACCATCGTGGGTGAGCGTGGCTACCGGCTGAGTGGGGGCGAGAAGCAACGGGTTGCCCTGGCACGGGTGATCCTGAAGAACCCACGCATCTTGGTGTTGGATGAAGCCACCAGCAACCTGGATAGCGAATCGGAGCTGCTCATCCAGGATGCCCTGAAACGCGTGATGGCAGGGCGCACCAACATCGTGATTGCCCATCGCCTGAGCACGATCCTGGCGGCGGATATGATCCTGGTATTTGACCGGGGCATGGTCGTTGAGCGCGGCACGCACCGCGAGCTGCTGGCGCTGGCAGGGCTGTACGCCCAGCTGTATGAAACCCAATTTAGCCGTGAGCGGCAGCTGGCATGAACGTTTATTTTGCCTGCTCGATTACCGGGGGTCGCCAGGATGAGCTGGTGTACCAAAAATTGGTGGCCGCACTTCTTGAAGATGGGCACCTCGTACCCACGGCATTGCTGGCCAGTCCAGACGTCATGCCTTTGGAAGGCGTGGTGGCGGCTGAGGACGTCTACGCCCGCGATGTGCGGTGGATCACCGAGTGTGATTTCCTCTTAGCGGAGGTGAGTACACCTTCACACGGGGTGGGGTACGAGATTGGTCTTGCCCTTTCGCTCGGAAAAAGGGTGCTGTGCCTTTATCGCAACGGACGCAAAGTGTCAAAGATGATCCTGGGTAACCCTCACTCGAAGCTAACCATTCAAAGTTATGAGGATCCTGATCAAGCAGTCCAGCTTCTCACTTCTTACCTGGAAAATATAACCGAACCCGAGGTCGGATGAAACGGGGCGTCCTGGCGGGGATTGGCGCATACACCCTGTGGGGGCTGTTCCCCATTTATTGGAGGCTGCTCGAGCAAGTCCCTGCCATCGAAATCCTGGCCCACCGCATCATCTGGTCATTCGGGTTTGTGGTTTTGATTTTAGTAGTACGCAGTGACTGGCGCTGGACGAAGGATGTTCTGCACAACCGCCGGACCCTGTTGATCTACACCCTGGCGGCAATCCTGCTCTCCATCAACTGGTTCACCTATATTTGGGCAGTCAATGCCGGGTATGTGGTCGAGGCTTCATTGGGGTATTTCATCAACCCACTGGTCAACTTCATGCTGGGGGTGATCTTCTTTGGAGAAAAGCTTCGCCGCGGCCAGGTGGTGGCAGTGCTCCTGGCGGTGCTGGGGGTGGTATACCTGACGGTAAGTTACGGGTCACTGCCGTGGATCGCCCTGGTGTTGGCGTTCACCTTTGGAATGTACGGGTTGATCAAGAAGACCGCGTCGTTGGAATCGCTGCATGGTTTCAGCCTGGAGACCGCGGTCCTGTTCCTACCTGCGTTGGGATTTCTCCTCTACCGCGGTGCCAACGGTGGGGGAGCCTTCATGCATCAGGAGGCGAGTACTACCCTGTTATTGATCCTGGCAGGTCCGGTGACTTCGATCCCCCTGTTGTTGTTCGGATTCGCCGCCCGCACGATTCCTCTTTCCATGCTCGGTTTTGTCCAATATATCACCCCCAGCCTGCAGTTCATGTTGGGTGTATTTGTGTACCATGAACCTTTCCCCCTATCCCGGCTGGTGGGGTTTAGCATGATCTGGCTGGCACTGTTTGTCTATTCTGTCGAAGGTGTGCGCTACAACCGCAAGCAGAAAGTAGACTTATCCCTGGTCGAACCTTTGTAATAAATCCCAGGCCAGTGCGTGCACCCGTTCCAACGCGGGCAGCTGCAATTTATCTGCAGTATCCGTAAGGCGGTGCCATTCTGGCATCACCTTGGACCCCTGGATGTGGGCGATAAAACATACTGCCTTGAATCCGTGCTTGAGCAGGATGCCGCATTCAGTGGAAGCTCCAACCAACGGCGTTTCAACCGGGTGAAGGTCGTACGGTTGACCGACCTGTTTGACCAAGGTCTCAACTTCCTCGGTTATGGTGAGCCGGCTGATATTCCCTTCTTCGCGCACGTAGCTTATCCGGTCACCAATCCCCACCATCTCGAAATCGACGAATAAGGCGTCTTTAAGCTGCTCCCCGTACTCGTTGATCAGCGCCAGGGTTCCACCGGCATTGGTCTCTTCACAGCCGGTGAATGCCAGCCAGACTTCAGTGTTCTGCAGGGGCAGCCCGGTGAGGCGTTCGGATAGTCCCAACACCGTGCCCACCGAGGCGGCATTATCGTTGGCGCCGGGGGAATATCGCCCCAGGTCGGCGGTGACGCCTGTGAACCATCCCAGGAAGTGTAAACACGCCAGGAATAATCCAAGCCATCCCAAGAATGCCCAATGAGTGAGAGCCAGTAGGATATAGATCGGAATCGCCAGGAAAATCCCGAATGTAGCAGAGATGGAGATCGGCACGAAAATACGCACGATGAAGTCGGTAGCGAACCAGAATACCGCCCGGTGGCTGTCCAAATGTGCCATCAAAACCAGGCGGCGCTGTACTTCTCCGGCTGCTGGTATCCTGGCGATTACATTCTGGCTGGCAGCGTGCGGCAGCGAGCGGCTGAGCGGATAATCTCTCAGGGTAAACCTGCTCCACGCCATATAACCGCTGAATCCAAAGGCGAGAACGGCGATCACGGTGGCAGGCAGCTCTCCAATCGGTTTTCTCAGCAGCCAGAACGCTGCGTGCCCCACCAGCGCCAGGCCGAACACCATGGCGAAGAACAGCCACAGGGAACGCTCACCTGAAAACGGCTGCTGGTGGACCGCATTGACCCCCATGGATTTCAGTTGTGCTTGCACATAATCGGCAGCCTGTTTCTCTGCCAGGGTCGCCGAACCGCGTGCGCTGCGGGCAAGCAGCTGTGCATGGGAGAGGGCGCGCAGCACAAATCCGGAATTCATGGCTTGATCTCCATCATCGCTCCTGCGCTGTTGCCCTGCACTTCGGGGAAATAAACCAGCCAGGCACGCGCCGGCAGCAAGTGGTACTCGCCGGCTTGCAAAATGCTGATCGTGTAGGTCAGATCATAAGTCCCAGCCGGCAGGTAGGCAGCTGTCCAACTGATGTGGTCGTCGTAGATGCGGGCAGGGTCGAACAGCCACCAGCCCCAACCCTGGCTGTAGGGGTCACGCGGGTCATATAGTGGTCCCGGTTCCCCGTTTGGACCCAGCTGGGAAGTTTTTAACTGGGTGTTGAGGATTTCTGCCCCGGCGGGGAGGTAATCCTCCACCACGAAATGATAGGCATCAGTCGGCAGTACCACCGTCAGGCGCACGGTCAGAGTGCCTCCTACCTGGGCGGAGCTGACTGGAACAGCGGTTTTCAAGTCAGACCCTGGGATATAGTACGCCCGGCTGACGCTGATTCCCCGGTTTAGTGGTGCAACGTCTTCCACAGGTCGGGATACATTGAGTGCTGCGGTGTAATACAGCCGCCCTGTGCCAGGGTCGCGCTGGATCATCAAAGCGTTGGGGTCGTATGGATACAAACTGCTGACCGGTAGGCTGGTCTCCACCGGGTTGAGCTGGGTCTCTCCGCCGGCTTCACCGCTGGCGATTTGGGTGCCGTTCAAGCTGGCGTTAAAGGCATAATTACTACCCAATTCGCCCGTTCCTTTCATCACTTCATCCATGGAGAGCAGGATCCAGGTATTTTCATAGCTTGAGCTCCAGCAGCCGTTTGGCTGGCGGTTTGACATTAGGTAGTTCACCGCATCGGGGATAAGCGTGGAAGCCGGCTCGAGCTTTGCCAGCGTGTAGACGACGATGGCGGTGTTGGAGAGGGTCGAGGTCATGTTGCGCCAATCGGGGTTGGTGGTTTCCCAGTGCACCCCGGTTGCCGAACGGATGGCAGTGGATTGAAGGTCTGAGATCAGCGTGGGCACCTGCGGGCTGCTCGACGATAAAAGGTCAGACGACAATGCCAGCATGCCTTTCGCCCACGGGCTGAGCTGGTCGCGCACCTGGTAGAGCTGGTTGGTGCTCTCCTGGTCACCCGCTCCAGCTTGTTTTAGAGCGAAGTTTTCAAATGCCAGGCGGTCCAGCATCCAGGCATCTGTGGTCGAGGTGGGTGTGATCAATGAAGTGGAGAGATAGTTCACCGCGTTGGTGATTGCCGCTTCCGGCACCGTGATACCCGCATCGCGCGTCGTTACCAGCCCGAGCAGCACATAGGAAGTGATGTACGCATCGCTCTCGCCTGTCTTGCACCAACCCCATCCCCCGTCGGCATTCTGCAGGATTAACAGCTGGCTGAGACCCTGGTTTAACGTTCGGTCCAATCGCGCCTTCAGGTCGGGCGAATCAATACCAAAGGTCTGCAGCGTGGTGTAGGTCACCAGGTTGGGCAGAAAGCTAGAGAGGATTGGCTCGGTGCAGCTGGAGGGATACACTTCGAGCGCCTCCAGGCTGTCCAGCATAGCTGCCGCCAGTGACGGGTCAAGCTCAACGCTGAGTGCGCCGCTGCTGGCATCAAATGTCACCGGCAGGCTGACCAGCTCGAGGCGCTGTTCAGCCTCCGGCAGGGTGCCCGAGGTGGCAAACGTCTGCGGTGCAGTATAGCGCAGCACAGGCAGTGCGCCTTTGGAGACGAGGATCGCGTCTTGCAGGTCACCGGCCTGGACGGAGAAACGCAGCGAGGCACTGGGCACATCTTCAGCCGAGCCCCACCATTCCAGGCGGGTGCGTCCATTCGCCGGCACACTCACCGGCTGGGTCATCTGGTTGGAATCGTCGAGCACAAAGCCGGTTGCTTGCAGGGTGGCGCTCCCTTGCAGCGCATTTACAGTGTTATTCTGCACCACTGCCGCCAGCAGGGCATGGTCACCCACCACCAGGAAGCGCGGCGTCACCGGGCGGATGAGCAGATCTGACGTGGTGACTACCTGCAGCTGGGTCTCACCCACCAGGGTATCGCGGGTCAACCCGCGCACCAGCACCTGCCAGGTGGTCAGGCTGTCGGGCAGGTTCAAGCTGACGGTTGCTTCTCCATTGGCATCGGTGACAATTTGGGCATCCCAGTAAGCCGTATCCGGGAAATTCTCGCGGGTCACCGAGGCGGGAGCTTCACCGCCGCCACCACCGCCCATGCCCCCCGGCATATATCGCAAGCGTTGACCGGATGCAGCCAGGCTGAGGCTCGTGTTCACGCTGAGGGCTTGCTTGCCGTAGAAGGCGGAGTAGATATCCTCTGCATTTGGTTCAGCCAGGCTGAGCACCGCCAGGTCCACCACTGAGAGGGAGAATTCACCTTCCACCGGGGCGCCGCTTGCATCGCTGATGCGCAGGTCAAAGGTCACCGGCTCACCTGGTCCGGTGCGCTCAGGGGTGCTGGTGAGATTCACCTGTAGGTATTCAAAGGAAGGGTCAACCGACAGGTTGACGTATCCCTGGCGGAAGTCAGGGTTGCTCTGGTCATCTTCGCCCAGCAAGGTGATAGCCACGTACACATTGGGAGCTTCGTCCTTGGTGAGCGTGATCGGGATGGTGCTGCCGCCGGGCTCGAAGTTCATAATCTTATACTGCATCACTTTGCCGCGTTCAATGGTCAGCAAGCCCAGGGCGGAGCTGCTGAATGGATTGGGCACGAATACCTGGGCGGTATCTCCCGGAGAATAGGAGTCCTTATCCGCCACCAGGCGCACGCGCTGGTTGGGCAGGGATGGCCACACCCCCTGTCCTGATCCACCCACCCAGATGATCACCTGGGTCAGCGTGCCATCACCCGAGACGTCCAGCTGGTAAGTACCGGCTTCCGGCGGAGTGAATTCCAGGCGACCTGTGCCATCTGCAGCCGTCGTGAGAGTGGTGCTGGCGATGGGGGTGTATACCGCTTCATAAGTAGGGAACATGTAGCCCATCGTATCGGGAGACGGGTCGTGGCGCACCCACTCCACGCGTTGGAACTGTGCAGAAAGATTGCGCTTCCCGGCCGGGTTTCCTTCCCAATCTGATACCAGCACGGTGAAACCAGCATCCGCTTTAGCCTGGTAAGACCAGGCATCGGGATGGACCCCAATATAATACTCGGCCGGGTTTACATAAACGGTGCTGCGTGCACTCACCGGCAGGTTGGTCTCATCGGTCAGGGTGGCCTCGAGGATATACTGCTGGCGACCGGATTTTGCTGGGGCAGGTATATTTACTGTGGCCAGCCCATTGGCATCCGTGCTGGTATCCCCTTCAGCAACCTGCTCACCCAGACCATAGGGCGGGAAGTGATAGCTGTAGGCGTCCAGCCAGCTGGTGTCTACCGGGCCAACCTGGTAGTTGGGGATATCGAAATAAGCCGACTGGCGGTAGAGCACCCAATGCACCGGCAGGTTACCGGCGGGAGCATCGTAGAAGTAACGTGCATTCACCTGGGCTGTCAGGGTCGTCCCGCTGATTACGTCAGTGGATTGGAATGCCACCTGCAGGTTGATTTCCGGCTTGCGGTAATCGGCAACCTTGAAACCGGTATAAAACGTATAATCTTTGTCGCGGAACCAGTAATCGCCGGGGATGATGTCAATTGGTAAGGTATATTCGCCTTGTGCGCTCCCAAATGACGATAGCGGCAGGTCAAAACTGGCAACGGTATCACCTGCGGGGCCATTGACTTCCAGGTTATAAGAGCTCAAATCTGGCAGTGAGTAATGACCGTTGGAAGCTTGCCTGGCGACCAACCGGAAGTGGACTGTGTCTCCCGGGCGGTAGATGGGCCGGTCGGTGTAGAGATATCCCAGGATCTCAGCTGGAAATGATACTGTGGTGATGTCAAACGCGTATGGGCTGATCCCATCATCCCAATAGGACAGGGCAAACCCAAAGTTATCTCCACCCTCCTGGCCTAGGATGGCAAATGAGCTGTTGTAGTAATCTTTATATGGAGCGAGGGATCCCTGGAATACACCGCTTTCATCTGTATTACCACCAGCCATCACACTTCCGGATTGTTCGTAAACCGTCACCGGCAGGTTTGGCGTCGGTGTATTTGTGTCCAGGTCAACTGCCCACACGAAGGCTTCTGAAGGGCTCATCTTCAGGGTGGTCTGGTATCGGCTGACGGCCAGGATGAGCGTGTTGGTGTAACCATTATCATCTGGCAAGTTTAACCGCATAAAATACAGACCTGGTGAGCGTGGCTGACCATCCGGGGCAACCGGGATGTTGACCTCGGTGGCCTGGTTGGCTGGTACCTGCGGGTGAAAGGTCCACGAATCGGCATCTGCCGGGATGAAGCTCTGGCGGTATTCATAGCCGTTCATGCCCATCATTTGAACCAGGTCTTCCTTTGTCATGGTGCCCACCGTGATCGGTATGGCAGACAAGTTGGTAACCAGGGCCAGGATGCCCTGGTCTTTTGTGGTGAGGAAGGTCGTATCAGAGTTGTAGGGGAACTGCACAGTCCCCCGTAGCGGCTCGGTCCGAAAATGGAGCGTATAAGCCTGCCCCAGTCGGCTGCCCCAATAATCAGTCAGGTCAGGTGAGACGGTGAGGGTGTAGTCTGTGTCGGGGTCAAAAGTACCATAAAAATACAATGCCATTTGCCCTTCATCCAGCCAGGCACCCGTGTTGGCGACGGAGGGAGTAAAGGTGGCGAAGTCATTGATATTATCTGTGTTTACATAAGAAGTAAGGTACAACGCCAGGCCGTTATAAATCGACCATATGCCTCCCTCAACCGGGATACTGGAGGTAATGGATAGGTCTGAGACGGTGCGCCATGTCTGGCGGAGGGATGTTCCCAGGGGAGTGCCACCCAGGGCGGTAGCCTGGTCACCCAACACGATGGTATAGGAGCTATCCCGCTGAAGCAGGGAGGTGGGAGTAAAGGCCAAGGTGGTGAAATTATCATTCCAGCCCGATTGCCCACTGACTGCATTCCCTTCGCCGTTCTGGAGGAAGAAATTAGCCTCCACGCTGGCAGCATCCATTGAATAGCTAAAATTGAGCTGCACGCTTGAATCCAGGCGCACGTAGTTGCTTTCGGCTGGCGTGGCCGATACCAGGCGCGGCAGCACCGTATCGAACGACCAGCTGGCGGGTGCTTCCATAGGCGCACCACTGGTGCTGGACAGATCCTTATTGATGCTCACGGTGTAACGCACTCCGCCTGCCAGAGCCGTCTTGGGGTAGAAAATATAGGTACTGGTGTTAACCCATTCGCCCTTCCCTTGCGCGCTTGGCGTGAGGCTAAACCCGGCAGGCAGGCTGGCAGGGTCGGCACCTAGCGCGACGACAGGTTGGCTGAAGGCTGCCACGACCGCCGAGGTGGGGTCCACATCAATGCTGTCCGCTGCCGGCAGGCTTTGCACCAGGGTCAGATATGCGCTGGTAGCATACGACAGGCTGACCGGTTGAAGGAGCGCCATGCCCTTGGCGGATTGGGCATTGGTGCCGATGTTGATCACCTGCGATGTGCCAGGAAGCAGGGGTTTATCCGGCTTAAAGGTCACCGTGGAGTCGTCCTTCCAGCTGAAGCTGCCGGATAGCGCCGGCTCACCGCTGACAGCCGCCTCGACCGATGTGCGCTGCATCGCCTGGTTAAAGTAGAATGTGATTGGGTTTTCGAGGGCGATTTGGGCACCCGGGAGTGGGTCTGTTTCCACCAGCGCCGGGGGCAGGGTCGGTGGCACCTGCGTTGGCGTGGCACTGGGGAGCGCAGCCGCCTTGGTGGGTATGGCTGTGCCTGCAGTAGGGGAGACCTTGCTGCAGCCTGCCAATGACCACAACAAGCTGACCAGGATGAGCGTGGAAATGACGGCAAATACGTGCAATTTACGACGTGGTCCAGCTGAATAATCGGAGGAGCGCATCAGTTTCTCTCCTTGGAAGGGGATGAACCTTCCCAAAAATAAACGGATTATTACATCGTCAATTGAAGACGCTGTTCTCTCGTTAAGACGTTCATTCCCAGCTATTTGTTCACATTAATCCCTGCTCAAGGTCAGCCAGGATATCCGGCAGGTTCTCGATGCCCACCGACAGGCGCACCAGTCCATCGGTGATGCCCTGGTTCAAGCGGTCTTCCCGCGGCACTGGTCCGTGGGTCATGCTGGCAGGGTGCTCGATCAGGGTATCCACCATCCCCAACGAGACTGCCAATGTTGCCAGCCGCACCCGCTCCATCAGTCGGATACCCGCCTGCATTCCGCCCTTGAGCTCGAAGGATAACATTCCGCCGTAGGCGTACATTTGTTGGGCAGCCACTGCATGACCGGGGTGAGTCTCCAGACCCGGGTAATGCACCTCTGCCACTGCCGGATGGGTAGCCAGGAACTGTGCCACCTGCATGGCATTCTCACAGTGGCGCTGCATGCGTAGCTCGAAGGTTTTGAGTCCCAAATTCGCCAGCCAGGCATCGAATGGGCTGGGGATGCCACCCAATACTTTAACGAAGGTGTACAGCGTTTTATGGAGGTAGTCTGGGTGCCTGCTGACCACAGCACCCCCGGTGAGGGCGCCGTGCCCCGACAGGAATTTGGTGGTGGAATGCATCACGATATCCGCACCCAGGCTGAGCGGTCGTTGGCAATAGGGGGTGGCAAAGGTATTATCCACTGCCAGCCAGGCGCCATGCTGGTGGGCAAGCTCAGCCACGGCTTTCAGGTCAACCACGGCGATGGTCGGGTTGGCAGGCGTCTCGGCATAAGCTAATTTTGCCCCCGGGTGAGTAGCAAAGGCTGCTTCCCAACCAGACAGGCTGATGTCGCGCACCCAGGCTACCTGGATTCCCAGGGTGGGTGCGATCTCCTTAAGGAAGGTGAATGTAGCGCTGTAAACCGCTTCCTGTGCCACGATTGTATCGCCCGCTTTGAGCAGCGAGAACAACACTGCCGTGATAGCTGCCATGCCCGAGCCGAACACCTGCCCTGCGACGAGGTTGGTTGGGTCTATATCCGGCTGGAGTCTGATCAGGTCGAGCCCTTCCAGGGTGGCAATTTTTAACGCCAGCTGGTCAAGGTTGGGGTTAGCCAGGCGTGTGTAGTAATAACCTGGCTCGGTGCGGGCGACGATCCCTGCACCGGTGGCGACATCGGGGAAATTAAATGTGGATGTCTGGTAGATCGGTGTAACGTGGCTGTGGCGTGGGTTTTCGTCTTCGCCAATGTGGGTGACCAGAGTGCTGATGCTGTGGTTGGGCGAAAAGTGGTACATATATTGCTCCTCCTGTGGGTGTGGAACCTATTGGGGTGATTATACGTCTAATTGCTAATTCGCCAAATACGACTGGCGATACTCATCCAATTCTCAGCAAATTAGTCCCATTTGTGTAAATACATGTGAGACTCTCTGGTAAAATCGACCTATGACTTCAAACACCGGCACTCAAGCCCATCCACGGATGGCACACGCTCCAACCAGCACCCCCAAAGCCAGCCCACTCAGCCAGGCAATCCTGGCGCTTCTCATTGGATTCGGGCTGCTAATCGTGATGGTTGCATTGCTGCCCAGCATGTATACCCGCATGTACAACGGGCGCATCTTCCCGGGCGTGGCAGTAGGCGGGGTAGACCTTTCAGGATTAAGCACGGGGCAGGCAGCCACCCTGTTAGCTGAGCGGCTGGATTACCCCCAAAGGGGCAAAATCGTCTTCGCGGAAGGCACCCAAATGTGGACTGCCACTCCCGCTGAGCTGGGTTTGACCCTCGACACTCAGACCACCGCCCTGGCGGCTTATAACCTGGGTAGGACCGGTGGCCTGACTGCCCGAATGTCTGACCAGTGGCGCGCCTGGTCCAACGGTGTCGACCTGGCGCCGTGGTTCGTGTTGGATAAACGCCTCGCCCAAGAATACCTGCAGGGAATTGCCAGCAAGGTGGACCGGCCGATTATCGAAGCTACCCTGGGAATTAGCGGGGTAGATGTGGTGGTCAATTCTGGGCAGGTTGGTCGCAGCCTGGACGTTCCCACTGCCCTTGACAGCCTGGATGCCCAGCTGAAGACCATGACGGACGGGCTGATCCCGCTGGGGGTGAAGGAAACGCCTCCGGTGATCCTGGATGCAACCGCCCAGGCCGACCTGGCGCGTCAGATCTTGTCTGCACCACTTAACCTGAGGCTCCCTAATGCAGAGCCCGGGGACGCGGGACCGTGGTCTTTTGAGCCGGCCGCACTGGTACAGATGCTGACGATCAACCGGGTCAAAACAGACAGCGGCGAAAGCTACCAGGTGGGTCTCAGCCAGGATGCACTCAGGACTTTCCTGATGAATATTGCCCCACCTCTCAGCCGCACTCCGCAGAACGCACGCTTTATCTTTAACGATGATACCCGCCAGTTGGAAGTGGTCCAATCTGCGATCATCGGGCGGGCTCTGGACGTGGATGCCAGCCTGGCGCAGATTAACCAGCAGCTGTTGGCAGGTCAACATAATGTGGACCTGGTGATGCAGACTACCAACCCGGCAGTGACGAACGATACTACCGCTGAGAGCCTGGGCATCACCGAGCTGACCAGCGAATATTCTTCCTATTTTTACGGTTCGGACGCAGCCCGCATCCAGAATATTACCACCGCCGCCTCCCGCTTCCATGGATTGCTGATCGCACCTGGTGCGACTTTCTCCATGGCGGATACGCTGGGCGATGTGAGCCTTGATACGGGTTATGCTGAGGCGCTGATCATCTTCGGTGATCGCACCATCAAGGGTGTGGGTGGCGGAGTGTGCCAGGTGAGCACCACTTTGTTCCGCACCGCCTTTTTCGGTGGTTACCAGATCGACGAGCGCTGGTTCCACGCCTACCGTGTAAAGTATTACGAGCAGACCGCCAGTGGTGGGCATGATGATAACCTGGCCGGGCTGGATGCCACTGTCTTCGCCCCTCAGGTTGACTTCCGCTTTACCAATGACAGTCCCTACTGGCTGCTGATGGAAACCTACCCGGGTCAGCATTCGCTCACCTGGAAGTTCTATTCCACCTCCGATGGGCGCACTGTGGACTGGCAGACCACCGGTCTGGAGAACGTTATTGAGCCGCCAGATCCCCTCTATGAAGAGAACCCCGACCTGTCTAAGGATGAGATCAAGCAGGTGGATTGGGCAGTAGCTGGCGCCGATGTGACCGTAAATCGCACCGTCACCCGCGACGGCTCGATCATCCATGACGATATCTTCAACACTCACTATCTGCCTTGGCAGGCCAAATTCCAGTACGGACCGGGCACGGAGGTCCCTACCCCCGAGCCCACCCCCAACCCGTAACGTGCGTGGTCATCGCAACTGATGTCATTGCGAGGGCTGTTCGTGCCCGAAGCAATCTTTAAAGGTCACTACAGTACAATTAACATAACAGATGCCGATTGAAATCATCTCTGGGTAGAAGATTACTTCTCCAGGAAGCACTGGTTTTCCCCAAGAACGATGGGGGATTCCGCAATGACACCCCAATTCCGTCATTACCCCTGATGTCATTGCGGTTATCCCCGCTGTTTTTCGGGGAGCAATCTCCCGCATTTTCTGTCATTGCGAGAACTCATTTTGTCGAAGCAATCTTCAAGGGTCAATATCGTTCAATTCACATTGCAGATGCCAATTGAAATCAGCTCTGGGTGAAAGATTGCTTCACCAGGAAAGCACTGACCACCCCTGGTAATTTTTTGTTTTCTGCTTTTGACCAATAATTTCCGCAGGGCTGGTTGACTTTTAGGGTAGAATATTCAATTGATGTGGCAAGTACACATGGTGAAAACCAGAAATTAACCAGTAACCATCGGAGGAATTATGGTCAGTCAAGAGCTGCTAGAGATATTACGCTGCCCGAACTGTGTGAGGGAAAAAGAAGGTCTGCTGGATTATTATAAGGATTCCTGGCTGATCTGCCACGACTGCGATCGCAAGTACCCGATCCGCGATGATATCCCGGTGATGCTGATCGACGAAGGCGATAAGTGGATCACCACCAAACGGGAAGATTTACCCATCCCCCCACCGGATAAATAGACCCACAGTCCCTTCCTGTTTGTCGCGAATCTTAAATAATCTCTATGCCCAAGGAACGCGATATAGATATCCTGGATGAGCTTGGCTGTGGGGACGATGAGCGCCTCGAAGCCGCCATATCCCACCTGGCGGTATGGGGACCTGCCGCGGTGGAACCCCTGCGTGAGCGCCTTTCCAGTCCCAATGCTGAAGTGCGCTGGTGGGCAGTGCGCGGTCTGGCGGAAATTGACGATACACGTGTGCCGGGTATCCTGGTGGGTGCACTCTCCGACCCCGACAAAAGCGTGCGTTGGTGCGCTGGTCTGGCATTGCGAACTCATCCATCGGAGAACGCAGCCCCAACTTTACTGGCATTATTAGCCGATGAAGATGCACTCACTCGGCGCCTGGTGGGTGACGCGCTGGTGGCAATCGGCAGCCCGGTAGTTCCCCAGCTGTTGGATGCCTTGCAGCTTGGCACGCACCTCACCCGCCTCGAAGCCGTCCGTGCCCTATCGAAAATTGGCGATCAGCGTTCTATTCCGGCCTTGTTCGAGTGTCTGGATGACAGCTCGGCTCTGATTGAGTACTGGGCAAGTGAGGGTTTGGAGAAAATGGGGGTGGGGATGGTTTTTTACAAGCCAGAATGATATATACGTTCGGGTTGTTGTTTTATCGATTAGAATGGATTTATCGTTGGGGCGAAGCACCCGCTTTTCCGCAACTATAGCCAAAAATTTATAGTCCGGCGGGTGCTTCGCCCTTACATTATTAGTGATAGATAGGACGCCACTCCTCTGGTTGCATGCGGAGGGGGCGGCTAATTCTACGCTCTACCTGTTAATCGCCCATATCAGCCAGATTCCGATCATCGCCAGCCCGATCAGGAATCTCACCACGAAAGACGCCCCCCAACCGATCGCCAGGCCTCGCAATGTTGCCAGTGCTTTCTTTACATCACGCTGGCGCAGATATTCCAGCACCCACACCACCAATGGCGCCGCGATCAAGCCGCCGAAAGGCGGGAAGGCAACTGTCCCCACGATACCCACCACCATCCCCAACCCGATTGAATACCAGGCTGCCCCTTCCTTATGTGCTCCGGCACCCATCAAAACGTTATCGATTGTAGCCCCGGTAACCATCAACACCGTCAGCACTCCGAAGGCCACCCATCCCAGGGTCGTGAAGCCGGTGACCACCCCATAGCCCAGGGTTGCCAGCCAGATCACCGCGATACCCGGGAAGATGGGGACGACCAACCCGAACAACCCCACCAGCATGATGAGCAGGGTGATGACAAAAATAGCGTCAGATAGCCACAGGGGCAAGCTTACTCCTTAATTACTTCGTTACCCTTCCGGGCGGATCACGTCGATCCCACCCATCCACGGGCGTAGCACCGCTGGGACGACTACACTGCCGTCCGCCTGCTGGAAGCTCTCCAACACGGCAATCAGCGTGCGTGGCATGCCCAACCCCGAGCCGTTGAGGGTATGTACGAGGCGCAGCTTGCCGCCGTCGGTGGGGCGGTATTTGATATTGGCGCGACGCGCCTGGAAATCGCCCACATTCGATACTGATGAGACTTCCAGCCACTCCTTGAGCCCCGGCGCCCACACTTCAACGTCATAAGTCATGTGGGCATTGAAGCCCAGGTCGCCTGTACACTGCAGCTTCACCCGGTAGGTCAATCCCAGCTCGGCACAGGTCTGTTCTGCATCGGCGCACATCTTTTCTAGCATCCGCTCCGATTCCTCCGGCTTGCAGAAGATGTACATCTCCACCTTGTCAAACTGGTGGCCGCGCTTGATCCCGCGCACATCTCGCCCGGCGCTGATCTTCTCCCGCCTGAAGCAGGGGGTGTACGCGGTATACAGACGCGGCAAGCTGGCTTCCTCCAGTACTTCATCCATGTGTAGACCCGTCAGTGGCACCTCCGCCGTGGGCACCATCCACAGGTCGTCTTCCACGTCATGGTACAGGTTATCTTCGAACTTGGGTAGCTGCCCAGCGCTGAACATGGTTTGTTCCTTCACCATGAAGGGGGTGTATTTCTCGGTGTACCCCTGGCGGATATGCAGATCGAGCATCCAGGCGATCAAGGCGCGCTGCAGTCTGGCTCCCGCCCCGCTTAGAACGTAAAAGCGCGACCCGGTAATCTTGACCCCCCGTTCGAAATCCAGGATGCCAAGTGCGGGTCCCAGGTCCCAGTGCGCTTTGGGCTCGAAATCATACTCCGGGATATCTCCCACCCCGCGCAACACCACGTTTTCGCTATCGTCTTTCCCGTAGGGTGTGCGTGTGTCGGGGATGTTGGGGATGCCTGCCAGGATGGCATTCAGCTCTTCCTCGATCTTTCGCAGGTTTTCGTCAAGCTGGCTGATGCGCTCACCCACGCTGCGCATGGCTTCTATCTTCGCCTGGCGGTCGGCAGCATCCCTGGCTTTGCTGATCTCCTTGGATACTGCGTTGCGTTCGGCTTTAAGGCTCTCTGCCTCCTGGATGGTCTGGCGTCGTTGGCGGTCGAGCTCCAGGATCTGGTCGACGGGGACGGCCTCCATCTGACGGTCTGATAGCGCTTTGCGCACCACGCCAGGCTGTTCACGGATGATATTGATGTCTAACATCGTTTCACCTCCATAGATGCCCAAAAATATGCCAAAAAAATTCCAAAAACATGCCCAAAAACATGCCCAAAAACATGCCCAAAAACATGCCCAAAAACATGAATAAAAAAACCCCCTCTCCAGCAGGACGAGGGGGCTCCCGTGGTGCCACCTGCAGTTTGCCAGCCTGTTTGCCACCCGTGAGGGAAGGAGACGTGGTCAGCCTCAACTCTGCGCTAACGGGCAGCCTCGGCTCCCTTACATAGGAATAACTCCAAATCTGCGGGAGCGATTGGACCTTTGTTCGGTCCGGCGGAGGGGATTTCACCCGTTTTACCCGCCGCCTCGCACCACCCGGCAGCTCTCTGGTTGGAAGTCAGGTTCCTTATCTCCGCGCTGGTCGTTTTTATATCGATTAGAGCGGATTATACATGAGCCTGTGGGCATGTCAAGAGAGGTGCTGCAGGGTAAGCGTAATATAAAAAAGACACAAAGGACCCAATGGACACAAAGGTTCTTATACAATTAAATATGGATATTTGCAAAATTTCAAAATTTTGTCAGTGCTTGTCATTGAGGAATCCCCCCTGGTTCTGGGGGGAGCATCTCTCCTGCTCTTGTGTAGAGGCACGATATATCGTGCCCCTACACTTGATCTCGCGTACGCCAAAGGTATGGTCATCAATCACATAGAATGTACTACCCAACCTCGACCGTTGCTACTTCCGGGCTCACCAGCGAATAGTAGATGTTGCGCCCCCGCTTCTCTCCCTTGATTAAATTTGCCTCTTTAAGCACCCGCAAGTGGTGTGAGGTGGTAGACTGTGCAGTGCCCAGGAATTCCTCCAGCTCATCAACGGTGAACTCACCCTTCGCCAGCAGCTTGACGATCTTGACCCGTGTCTCATCCGCCAGTCCATTGAACATTTGGGCAATATCCACCACCTGCTGCTCGTCCATGCCGTCCACATTGGCAAACCCGGTCAGCGCCTGGCAGCAAATCTGCCCGGGGGCGAAGTCTTCCGGTGACGCCGGGATGATCTGGATCAGTCTGGGTGTTGAGCTCTCACCCGCGCTGGTAACCTTGAGCATGGTCGGTGAGCCACCGGTCTCGAGCAACATATGCGTCAGGCTTAACAGGAATTCCTGCTGAGCCTCCGGCGGTAGCTGGCCGAACAGCTTTTCCACAAACGCCAGCCGTTCTTCCGGTTGGGTGTTTTCCATTGCCTTATCCAGCAGCTGAGAGATCAGTGTTGAGGTGATATTATCCATGGGTTAATCCTTATATAACCTATCTAAAATTATCAATCTATCTAACGAATATCATAACAGAAAGTGGATTGATTGTCAAGAAAACAACCAACCCATCGAGTATATTGGATTAATATGACATTCTTCCTCTTGACTTATCGAAAAATATGGATATAATTTTATTATGTCATTACGAGGGAGCATCATTTACGACTAAACCTGTCCCCACTGTTTTTCGGGGAACAATCTTCAACCCAAAAGAGTACGATCGAGCATTTGTTTATAAAATATTACAAATTAAAAAGATAAAACCATAAAGGAGTGAAGACCATGTCAGAATCAAATATTGAAGAAAAACCCGCCGATATTCGCACCACTGTGCGCCAGCACTATGGTGAAGCTGCCGCCAGTTTTCAGCCTAAAAGGTCATCCAGTTGTTGCGGCTCGAACGCCTCGGAAGACCTCACCGCCAGCAAGCTCTATCCCCTCTCCGAGCTTAACACCCTGCCCGAAGAAGTGACCGGGCTCTCCATGGGCTGTGGCGACCCCATCACCCTGGCCTCACTTAAGCCCGGTCAGACCGTACTCGACCTGGGTTCGGGTGGCGGCATCGACTGCTTCATGGCTGCCAAGAAGGTTGGCGAGACGGGTCATGTGATCGGTGTGGATATGACCGCCGAGATGCTCGAGAAAGCCCGCGCGAACCAGGTCAGGATGGGCTTCAAGAACGTTGAATTCCGGCTGGGTGAGATTGAACACCTGCCGGTAGCCAATGACACCGTGGACGTGATCATTTCCAACTGTGTGGTCAACCTTTCACCCGATAAGCCGCAGGTTTTCAAGGAGGCTTTCCGCGTGTTGAGATCCGGCGGCCGGCTCGCCCTCAGCGACATCGTCACCGACGGTCCCCTGCCTCAAGAAGTCAAGGACAGCCTAAGCGCCTGGGCTGGCTGCGTGGCGGGCGCGTTGGATGTGAAGGATTATATTGCAGACCTTGAAGCAGCCGGTTTCAGCAAGATCGAGCTAACACCCACCTACTTCGATCAGGAAGAGATAGACGAATATATCAAGCAGGCAGCCCCAGATTCTTGCTGTCAGCCAGGTACGCGCTTGGTGATGAGTGATGGCGCGCAGGTCAAGGTAGTCGATCTCAAGGATCCAGTAGATCTGGGTGGCAAGCCGGTCAGGGAATCGGTCTTCAGTGCCCAAATCACGGCTTATAAGCCATAATTAATTGGTGAGTTTCAACCTTCCGAGGCCAATGGGTTTTCGGAAGGTCTTGATTTAATCATTTTGGCAGACGGGAATTTCGTCTCGTGCGTGAGCTGTAGGGGAGGGTCTTGAGAAAGCGATTTCACCCCTGGTTACCATCGTAGGTGAGGGTCTTACGAGATCGATCCCGCCTCTGGTTTCTATCGTAGGGGAGGGTCTTGCGTGATCGATTTTGCGCTTTGTTAGGAATTGCTACAAAGATACTTACAATTCTGGTTACAGTAATAGACCCTCCCGTACTCCCCTACATTAGGAGGGTATCAGTCTTACGAGATCGATTTAATGCCTTGTTATTATTCTCCACGATAACCCTTTCACCTCTGGTTACCGCAATTGACCCTCCCGTACTCCCGTACTCCCCTCCCCTCGTCGTGATAATCCCTTAAAACAAAACTCCCCAATGCATTGGGGAGTCTCAATACTAGAGAGATATTGCGATATTGACTACTTGCTTCCCAATGAATTGAATTTACCCAACCCGCTTGAATTCGTGTTGGTCTGGGGGCTGCCGTAGTAAGAGACGCTGCCTGCCCCGCTAATCTCACCGGTTAGCTGGTCGGTCACCCATAGCGTGGCGCCGCCTAATCCCGAGATGGTGATGCTGGCAGTCTGGATCTTCAGGTCTGGGGCGTTGATACTGCCTGCGCCGGAGATATCAAAAGTAGCCTGGGTAGCCTGACCGTTGATATCAATCCCTCCCAATCCACTCAGGGCAACGTCGAGCTTATCCGTGGTGATCTGGTTCTGCAAGATCTTCCCCGCGCCGCTCATGTCAATTTTCATACTGGGTGTCGAAAGGGTTTCTATCTGGATATCGCCCAACCCGCTGACATTGAGATCGGTGAGGTTTACTACCACGATGGTGAACACCAGCGGATTACTGCTGGGCAGAGAGGTGACCGTGATATTTTCCTTCGTCTTGATAGTGAGTGTACCGTTGCTTACCGTGGTGGTGATCTCTGGTACCAGGTTATCCGGCCCGGATATATTTAGCGATTCTTTGTCTCCCTGCATGATGTTAACCTTTCCCAGGGTGCTGAAATCGATCGCAGTAAAATCGCTGACATCGCGGTTCGAGCTCATGTTCACATTAGACGGCGTGATCACCTTGACGCCTGCGTTAGACAGAACACTGCAGCTGGCTAACAACATGGATAGGATGAGAAGTGAAATCCATACTATTTTGGTTTTCATTGCTGCTCCTTTATGTGCGTGGAATGTTCGCACAGTTTGATACCATAATTATAAAATAATTGATTAAATTACTGCCCTGGTCAATTGAAGTGTTATTCCCTGTCCAGGTGGACAGGTTTTACCAGGTTGCGACCACATGCTTTCTTTCGTACTGGATTATTGGTTTTTTTATCCGAAACCCAACATTTCATTACATTCCAATGTTGCACCACCGTCGCGATTAGCTGCTCGCCTTGATCAATATCTGTGCCAGCTCGTTCGGCACGCTGATCATCGCATCGAGGCCTGTTTCAAGCTCAAAATACTACTTGCCGAGGCTTTGGCATATCACTAATCCCCAAAATTCCCTCTTGACAAGTAACTACTCACCCATGTTGTCATTGCGGAATCCCCGCTGGTTTTCGGGGGATAAGGACGCTCTCAGAATTCACGATTACTTGTACACTCCGAAGTCCTTAGAAGCAATCTGCTCTGTGTTCGATCCATAACCAAATGTGGTTTTTGCTCCTGGTGAGTAATTACCTTGACAAACTAGAACATATGTGCTATAATTACATAATCCTTGGCATGCATATTCGGTGTTTTTTCCCAACTCCCCCACCGTCTTCATGCCAATTGTCCTTTAAAAAATGGGTTCGTTCCAATTCGATATTTTAATTAATTCGAATATTGACAACCGCAGACTACCTTTCACTCAACTGCTTCTTGAACCCCTCCAGCGCTGGGATGGGCGTAGGGTCAATCTCGTACAACATCGCCAGGTAATACGCCACATAATCCCCCAGGTGCAGTGCGGTCCACTGTTGCGATAGTGCGCTCTCTCCCTGCGCATCCATGAAATCTGTGTTCAATCCCTCGAGCATGTATGCCTGCTTGGTCAGTTCTGCCCTCAGCAGGTTGCGTGGGTGATACGACGGAGCTCGCAGGAACAACGCCATGGCTGATGACAATCCACCCTCCGGTTGGCTAAGACCCGCCAGGGCATTGTGGTCAGCTTCGGGTAGCACCTCGTACTGTGCCCACGCTTTAGCCAGCTCGTTGATTTGTGTCTTCCAGCGCCGGGCAACCGGCTCGAGCACATCTGAACCGAAGACCATCACCCAGCGACCCACCAGCTGCCCGGCTTCACGTTTGGCAAGGTTGCGCACCACCGGCACTTCCGCTTTCAGATCCATCTGTTGTTTGCGCATAGCCGTGATAGCTCCAGACAGCTCGTTGGCCGGGTCAGGGATCAATCCCAGCCGGCTCAGCACTGCCAGCAGCAGGCCGAATGAAAATCCCACCGCTGCCCGCGGCTGACCCGGATGTTCGAAGGTCCACAATGGAGTATTCGTGGCGCTAGCCTGAGCAGCCAGTTTTCCCCCAGTGCATAGCGCCAGGATCCGGCATCCAGCGGTTTGAGCCTGCTCGAAAGCCGCCAGGGTTTCCTCGGTGTTGCCCGAGTGTGAGCTGGCGATCACCAGTGTTCCTGGTCCATGCGCCCAGGCTGGCAGGCTGTAGCCGCGCTGCACAATTAGCGGCACCGGGCATAGCGGGGCAACATAAGCTGCCAGCAGGTCAGCCCCGATGGCTGAGCCGCCCATACCGGCGATGAGCACGTTTTTAAAACCCTGCCAGGGGGGCAGGCTCAAGCCCAATCCCTGCTTGTAGGCGGTCTCCAGCTGGCTGGGAAGGTTATCGATTTCAGCCAGGTAGTTTTGCTGGTCGAGCGTGTGAAATGCGGTGAAATTGTTCAGGTCCATAAATGCCTCTTTTATATCCCCTTTGTTGTCTACCCTTATGGTTAAGGTTTGGCTATTTTACCCCGTTTCTCGAGCTGGTGGGTATAGATTTCACGGCGCGACCAGCCGGATGGTCCTGCCAGCCGGGCAGCCGCTTGTGAAGCCGACTCACCGCCTGCCAAACGCGACTCCAGCTCCTGGTTCAATTGGTCTTCCGTCCAGCGTTCGGGCTGGTCCGTGCACCCCGACACCACCAGGGTGAACTCACCCCGCGGCGGTTTCTCGCTGAAATGCTTCGTAGCTTCGCTGAGGCTGCCGCGGAAGATTTCTTCATGCAGCTTGGTCAGCTCACGCCCCACCGCCACCTGCCGGTCACCCAGCTCAGCCTGAAGCTGTTCCAATGCTTGCAATACTCGGCTGGGAGCCTCGAGAAATATCAAGGTGTAGGGTAAGCCGGACACCTGTTTCAATAAGCGCTCCTGCTCGCCGCGTTTGCGTGGAAAGTAGCCCAGATACAGGAAGCTATCGGTGGGTAGACCGGAAGCCACCAGCGCAGTAATGGGTGCACACGCCCCAGGGATGGGGCTCACGGTATGCCCGGCGGCGATCACCGCCCGTACCAATTCATACCCCGGGTCGTTCAATGCCGGGGTGCCAGCATCCGAGACCAGGGCGACATCCCCCTGCACGAGTGCGTCCAGCACATTTCCCAATCGCACCAGCTTGTTGTGTTCGTGGTAGCTCATGCAAGGGGTGTGGATGTCGTAGTGTTGCAGCAGTTTGGCAGTATGGCGTGTATCTTCAGCCGCGATCAGCCGCACTTCCCGCAGCGTACGCAAGCCGCGAGCACTGATATCCTCCAGGTTCCCAATTGGGGTGGCAACCAGGTACAGCGTGCTCATGGCAGCGCCCAGGTAAGCAGGTTGAGCGTCAGGGTGAAATCACCTGGGTTCAGCGCCACGAGCAGTGCCCGGCCAATCCGTCCCTGGTTGGTGGTGTAGCACAGGTAGGTGCCCACCGGCAAGCTCTCCACCGCAATCGGCGCAGAGCTCATCGCTGCTGATCGGCAATTAGCGAGCGATGGCTCCGAATTACCGTACACTCCAATCAAGGCTCCAGACTGAGGAGCCAGCCAGTGGTACCCATTCTCATCCGCCTGGTAGGCCAGGTCTTCATCACCGCTGTTCAAAGTGAGCGTGTCAAGGTCGATGGAGTCACCTGGGATGGCTGATAGCTCACCGCCCACCTGCCCTGGTGGTGTGACCGTGGCAGTTGGGGTTTCGCCGGGCGTGGTGGTGACCGATAATGTAGCTGTGTTTGTTGGTGTGGTCTGGTTAGCTGCCACCACGATGCGCACCCAAAAAGGTAAGTCACCGTTCGGGCCGATGCCGAATAGCTTACCCTCGGGGTTGGCCAGCTTCCAGTTACCCTGGTATGTACCGGGCGTCTGTGGTGCGACCATTTCGACCGAAATCTCGACGTTTTGTGCTGGCAGTACGTTCCCTTTCAATGCCACCGACTCGGGAGCTTCCATGCGGTCGCCGTAGAAAAAGGTGACAGAATAAGAGCTCGTCCATGTGCAGGTACCGGCATTCACGAGCTTCCAGGTTTTAACAAAACTCTGCCCCGCCACAATCACCGTATTGTCCGGGATGGTGACATCGATCGGGTTACCTGCGCCAGCCTGGTCGCACAATAATACCGGAGTGCTGGTCTGGGTCATTGGTCCTATCGTGGGGGTCAGTTTCGGGGTTGGCTGAGGCGTGGAGGGTGGTTGTGTTGGCAGGCTGGTAGGCGATGGTGAGGCGGTCCCCGCTGTAGCAGTGACGCTACTGGTTATTTGACTGTTTACAATGGCTGCGATTGTCAGTTGCACCTGGGTCTGGTTCGGAGTGGGTGTGTTGGCTGGCGTATCACTGGCAGAGATGCGCGTGATCACCTGCCATAACAAGAAAATGATTCCTCCTGCTACCAGCACCCACACCAGGGCGGTTAAAACTCCAAACCGTATTGGGGCTCGTTTTTGGGTTGACACTGGAAATGATCCCTAAGTCCCTACCCCCAGCCGGTTTGCAAGTAAGCATGCAATCTGGCGGGCTGCTTCGGGTCGGGCAGCCTGGCAGCAGGCTTCGCTAACCAACTCGAGCTGTTTTGGGTGTGCGATCCATGCCCGCAGCGCACTGACGATATAATTGGTCTTGGGTGCCCACACTCCCACACCCTCGGAGATGACGTAATCCACATTGCCATCTTCCTGACCTGGCAGACGGCTGTACAGTATCATTGGCAGCCCGGCGTTGAGTGCCTCCGTGATTGTGCTCGGGCCAGCTTTGGTCACCAGAATATCCGCCGCCCGCATGAAGTCTGGCATCTCGTGGACAAATCCATATATCAGGGTCGTCATCGGCCACTGCCTGGCTTCCAGGCGTTCTTTTAGTTCCCCATTGCGCCCGGCAATAACCACCAGGGTAATCGGCAGGTTGGCTTCGGCAATCGCCACGGCAGTTTTTTCGAGCGGTCCCATTCCTTCACCACCACCAACCAGCAACACGACTAGCTTTTCTTGAGGCCAATTTAATCCCAGGCGCAGGCTATTCTTATCACCTGCCGGCTGGCAGAAGCGATCTGCCACTGGCAGCCCGATGGTTTTTACTTGTTCGGGCTTGAGACCCGCCAACAAAGCGTGCTGGTAGGCAGCTTCGGTAGGTACCACACACAGGTCCACGCCCCGGTGATACCACATGGTATGACCGGTGATTAAATCAGTGACCACGGTGATGAAGGGGGGCCGCTTTTTACCCAGTGCGTGCAGGAATGGGTCATTCGCCAGCGGGTGCACCGAGACGATCATGTCAGCCGGATAGCGGTTGATCAGTTTGCGCAGCTTTCGGCGAATGTAAGGGTAAGCACCCTCGACGATCAGCTTTGAGCGGCGATTGCCATTACTGAGACGGTAACCGAACCCCCACACTTCGGGCACACGCACCATGTAAGGGTACATTTTGGGGGCGTAGTTCAATGGGCGGGGGGCTGCATCCTTGAAGATATCCACCATCTGGGTGGTGATGAGGTCGTTAAACTCAATCTTTAGCGCCTCAATGATGGCTTCCGTCGAGCTGCGGTGACCGCCGCCGGTATCTGAAAACAAGAACAGGATGTGTGGTCTTTTAGTAGGGAGGTCAGCCATTGGAGGAGCCAGAGGTTTCTATATGGGGTGTTATCGTCTTCACCCTACGTGCAAGCTGGCGGCGGGGTAGTAAAACCCGGTGCCCGCAGCTAAGGCATTCTATGCCAATGTCCGCACCCAACCGGACAACTTTCCATTCATAGCCTCCGCAAGGGTGTGGTTTACGTAAACGAAGGACATCCTCCAGCCGTAAATCGGGCAGCATGAGGGCATTATAACACGCAGGCGAAATACCCTTGGATGGTATAATCTTTGCCGAAGGAGATACCCTGCCTTGCTAAATTTCTTATCCAACCCATCTGTGCTGATCAGCTATGTCATTATTTTGCTGACCGCCTTCCCGGTGCATGAGTTCGCCCATGCCTGGGTGGCGGATCGCTTTGGGGATGACACCCCGCGGGTAAACGGTCGCCTCACGCTCAACCCTTTTGCCCACCTGGACCCCATTGGCACGATAATGATGCTCATTGCGGGCTTTGGATGGGCGAAACCGGTGCCGATCAATCCCTATGCGCTCCATCGACGTTCGTCAGCAGCACCCATGCTGGTCTCCCTGGCAGGGCCTATGTCAAATTTTCTAATGGCGATTTTGGCCGCCATCCCTTTCCGGTTGGGGCTGGTCTCAATCTCTGATATCCATGTCGTATCAACCAGCTTCCTACCTAACTTTGCCACGTTCCTCAGCACGTTCATCGAAATAAATCTTTTACTGATGTTGTTCAACCTGATCCCCTTGTTCCCTTTGGACGGAGAGAAAGTCCTTGCCTATTTTTTACCTCCTGCCGGTCAGCAATTTTTGGAAAATATTCGCCCTTTCAGCCCGATGATCCTTCTGGCGATCGTGCTGATATTACCTTATGTCGGTATTAATCTGCTGGGAAATATCCTCTATCCAGCTTTAATCAGCATTACCAGATTCTTGATCGGGGCTTAATGGTTGTGGGCATCCAGTACCGCGTGCGCCAGTTCTGGCGCATCCTATCTTTAAAAATCGATCAACTTGAGCTGGAGCAGGCCAAGGTTTTTCTAAGCTACCAACAAAGGGAGCTTTTTACCCAACTTCAAACTGGCGAGCAGAATCATGCTCTGGCGATGTACCGTAAATTGCTCGATCAAGGCGAAAACCAGCCTGACCTGTTAGTGGCAACCCTGCTCCACGATGTGGGCAAGCTGCGCTATCGCATGAACCCGCTGGAACGGTCGTTGGTGGTCCTGGCGAAGGCAATGCTGCCCGAGCAGGCACGCCGTTGGGGAGAGCTGCCACCGAATGGATGGGAGCGCGCACCAGGTTGGCGAAAGTCCTTCATAGTGGCACAGCAGCATCCCGCATGGGGAGCGGAGATGGCGCGAGAGGCAGGCGTGAGCCAGCTGGCAGAAAGCCTGATTCGCAAGCACCACGACTATCCCAGTTCGGAGGCAGAGCCAACCGAGAACAGCCTGCTGAACAAGCTGAGGCTGGTTGATAATGACAGTTAACAGAGGCTGTAGATGACGATTAAGATCACCATCATTGGTACAGGGCAGATTGGAGCCTCCATCGGGCTGGCATTGGGAACACAAAAAGACCTGTTCCTGCGCATTGGTCACGATAAGGATGTCAAGATTGCCAACCGGGCGAAAGCCATGGGCGCAGTGGATAAGGTTGAGATCAACCTGTTCCGCGCCATTGAAGATGCAACGATTATCCTCTTGGCGCTTCCTCTGGACCAGATTCGCGACACTCTTCAGCTCATCTCCCAAGACCTGAAGGAAGACGTCATCATTATGGATACCGCCCCGGTGAGAGGCGAGTTGTTCGCGTGGATTATGGAGCTGCTTCCACCCCAGCGCTACTATATCGGTCTCACCCCAGCGATTAACCCGGTCTACCTGCTGACCCCCGGCTCAGGCGTTGAGGCCGCGCATGCCGACTTGTTCAAGGACGGCATGATGGCGATTCTCACCCTTAAGGATCTGCCGTCGGAAGCCGTCAAGCTGGCGATCGATTTCACTCACCTCTTGGGTGCCGAGGATCTGTTCATCGACCCGCTTGAGCTGGACAGCATGATGTCTGCCATCCACGTCCTGCCCCAATTGGTCGCTGCTTCCCTGTTGAACTCCATCGGAGAGCAGCCCGGCTGGCAGGATGCGCGCAAAATGGCTGGTCGACCTTATGCAGGAAGTACCAGTGCCATCGCCCAGTCTGGTGAGGTGAGCTCACTTACCAACCAGGCGATATCCGTTCAACAGCATCTTTTACGTCGTATAGATGCTTTCATGGAAAATCTATACCAGCTGCGCCAGCAGATCGCTTCAGGTGACGCTGAAAAAATGCAACAGGAGCTGGAACGTGCCTGGCAGGGGCATGAGAAATGGCTCATGGAGCGGACGGCTGCCAATTGGGCTGTAAATGAAACCTCCACGAAAGCTGAGATGCCGACTGCCAGACAGGTATTCACCCGCATGTTCACCTTCGGCGGAGGGCGAAAGCCGAAGCCACCGAAATAAATCCCATAACCTTTCAAAGCGAGGAAGCATATGACCGATAAACTGCAATGGATCCATGATGAAATCCAAAAGCTAAAGGATGATGGGTTGTATAACCGCATCCGCACGCTCGGCAGCCCACAGGGTGCATGGCTGGTGGTGGATGGAAAACGCGTGCTCAACTTTTGCTCCAATAACTACCTGGGACTGGCAAACCACCCGGTCATCGTCCAGGCGGTCCAGGATGCCGTGAAGAAATACGGGGTTGGACCAGCCGCGGTTCGCTCGATCGCCGGCACCATGGAGCTTCACCTGGAGCTGGAACGCCGCCTGGCAGCCTTCAAAGGGGTGCAAGCCGCCATCACCTTCCAATCGGGTTTCACTGCCAATCTGGGTACCATCCCGGCGCTGGTCGGCAAAGACGATGCTGTATTCTCAGACGAACTTAACCATGCCAGTATCATCGATGGATGCCGGTTGAGTGGCGCTAAGATCATTCGCTATTCCCACTGCAACCCGCAAGACCTGGACCGCGTGCTGACCGAGGAACGCTCCAAGTATCCGCGCGCTATGGTGATCACGGATGGTGTCTTCAGTATGGATGGAGACATTGCTCCCTTGGATAAGATCTATGAGGTGTCTCAAAAGTATCAGACCATCCTGATGGTAGACGATGCGCATGGCGAGGGTGTGATTGGTAAGGGCGGGCGCGGTATCGTAGACCATTTTGGTCTGCACGGCAAGGTGGATGTTGAGGTGGGCACCCTTTCCAAGGCCTTCGGCGTGGTTGGAGGAGTGTCTGCCGGTAACCCGGTGGTAGTCGAGTGGCTGCGCCAGCGTGGGCGCCCATTCCTGTTCTCGTCTGCCATGACCGTCCCCGATGTGGCTGCTTGCTTGGCGGCGTTGGATATCCTGGAAGGCTCCACCGAGCTGGTGGATAAGCTGTGGGATAACACCCGCTACTTCAAGGCAGAGGTACGAAAGCTGGGCTTTGACACGGGGTTAAGCACCACCCCCATTACCCCGATCATGCTGGGTGAGGCGCCCCTGGCACAGCAATTCAGCCGGGAATTGTTCGAGAATGGCTTGTTCGCCATGTCGATTGGCTTCCCCACCGTCCCCAAGGGCAAAGCCCGCATCCGTGTGATGATCTCCGCCGCCCACAGCCGTGATGACCTGGATAAGGGTCTGGAAATCTTTACCTTGGTGGGTCGAAAATTGGGTGTGATAAACTAAAACAAAAAATGAATGTAGGGGCGAGTCGCGACTCGCCCCTACTATTTTAAACCTCTGTATCACCAGTTACGGGCGTTTCTTATTCTTTAAACGGGTCGAAGGTGGGGTTCGTGCCAGCCCAGATGCAGCTCGGGCGTCCATCCAGGTTGCAGGCTGTGCCATGGCTGCAGCGATGTGCCAGGATGCGCGCCGGTTGGTCAGGCATCATGTCGGGTGGGTATACCACCTGCGCTTGCAGGCCAACTTTCTCGTCCACATGTTGGCAATATTGGATTTTCAGGGTTTCCCAGGTCTTTTCGGTCATGGTTATACTCCGGTTTGCATTTAGTATACCTTTAAGTCTGGGCGTGGCAAAGAGGTTTATTAATCCAGGCTAATGCGGAAGAGAGCACAGCGTCTTGCGCATCGACTGGCTCCCGACATCAGTTTTGGTCTGGTGCATTTGCAAGCGGCACCTCGACCTTTTTAACCAGCTCCCTCACCACCTCATCTGTCGTCTCACCACTCAAGGCATTCTCTGGGTTCATCATCATACGGTGCGCCAGGCAAGCCACTGCCACATGTTTGACATCATCAGGGATCACGTAATCCCTGCCTCGCAGGGCGGCATGTGCCTGTGCTGTATGGAACAACGCCAGGCTGCCACGTGGGCTGGCTCCCAGCGATAGGGCAGGGTGCTCGCGTGTGCTTAGCACCAGGCTCAAGATATACCGCCTGACGCTCTCGACCACATTCACCTGTCTGACCAGGCGCTGCAGCTCTGGCAATCTCATACCATCCACAGCCTGTTGCAGGCTGTTAATCGGGTGCGCCAATTGTTGCATCTGCATCATGGCGTCTTCGCTGGGCTGGTCTGGATAGCCAAGGCCGATCCTGAACAGAAAGCGGTCCAGTTGAGCCTCGGGCAGCGGGAAGGTGCCTTCGTACTCGATCGGGTTCTGCGTCGCCAACAGAAGAAACGGTTTGGTTAGTGGATAAGTAACTCCATCCACGGTCACCTGTCCTTCGCCCATTGCCTCCAGCAGTGCGCTTTGGGTGCGCGGGGTAGCCCGATTTATCTCGTCTACCAGGAGCAGGTTGCTGAAGACGGGTCCAGGTCTGAACTCGAATTCACGCGTTTTTTGGTTGAAGATGGAGACCCCGGTAACATCGTTGGGCAGCAAGTCAGGAGTGCATTGCAGCCTTTTGAACTCCAGCCCGGTGGTGATCGCAACCGCCCGCGCCAGCATGGTCTTGCCTGTGCCAGGCGCATCCTCGATCAACACATGCCCTTCACATAACAGGGCGATTAACACCAGCTCAATAGCCGGGCGCTTCCCAACAATGACCTTCTCAACATTGTTGATCACCTGTTCGGTAAAACTGCGAATTTCACTGGTAGACGCATCGCTCAAAGTATTTTCTCCTGTCATTGTGGTCTCCTCCTATCCAGCCTGGTTATCACGCCGCTCAGCTTTACCATCTGACCATCCCTGGAGCCGCTGTAATATCGAATTCCAGAGTTCCAGCACCCAAATCAGGCGTAGCTGCCAACGCAGCTTGCTCCACTGGTGGATAATTCCCTTAGAACATGACGATTCGATGGACTCGGGCCGGTAGCACAGCAGCACAATCCTATCGATGATCGCTAGAGTACCCTCCCCTGCAGCGAAACCAACAGCTGTGAGCCTTCCAGAGCCTGTGATTTCGGCTATACGCCTGGATGCTGAGGTTGCAAACTCGTATGGAGTCTCGCCTCCATCCATGGGAGTACGCAGCAATTTCCCATATTGTCTCATCCTGCGGTAAACCTCCCGGGCAGCAATGCCTGGTTTTAAGCGTCGCAAATTGAGCTCATTTACTATCTGCCAGATTATGACCGATATAACCACAACGAATAACAGGATTAACCCCATATATTTCCCAATCTTGCCAATGCCAGAGCCAGCGCTTGTGGTCTTGGTTGGCGTAACCGGGGTGATGGGTACAGGTGTGGCTGCCAGTGTGGACTGCCCAGAGCGATTGATTGCCGGCAGCCCGGCAGTTGGCTCGAAAGGCACCCAGCCTGTGTCCGGGAAAAATACTTCAACCCACGAATGCGCCTCTGCTTGGGTGACAACGAAACGCCTGGAATTTATATTATATGTACCGCTGGCATAGCCGATGGCAAGCCGGGCGGGTAATCCCGCAGCCCGCGCCAAAACCACCATCGCAGAAGCGTAATAGTCGCAGTATCCTTTTTGCAGGTTAAACAGGAAATAATCGACCAGGTCCTGGTTTAATGGCGGGCGCGGAACATCCAGGGTGTATGGAAAAGTACGCAGGTATTGTTCGATGGCGTGCGC
Organism: uncultured Chloroflexia bacterium; assembly: GCA_963726315.1. Taxonomy (GTDB): domain Bacteria; phylum Chloroflexota; class Anaerolineae; order Anaerolineales; family UBA4823; genus FEB-25. The sequence continues at coordinate 81,746 of CAVSBZ010000002.1, forward strand.
TCGGTCATATGGGGTTGGCTCGGTAGCGGTCAGCTGGATGGCTAATTCCTTCACCCGTGTGGGCACCTCAGCAGGCAGTGTCAGGTATCGCCGGGTAACCCAGGCAGGGTATGCCTGGCTAGAAGCACGCAGGCTGGTTTCATCGACCGCCGGGACCAGCGATTGGACCGCATAAACGTTGCTCCCCGTCAGTATGCCGAACAGGTCATTAGAGGAGCGCCAGGCTGCGCTGCTGGGCGCATCGATGTTCACCGGCTCCCCCGCCGCAAAGATCGAGCCGCCTTCTCCAGGTACTGCGCTCACCTGCTCCTCGATCAATACATGCCCGGGGAGCTGGTCTGGTTGGATGGGCTGGTCCGCCTGGTACTGGGTTTGGTCGGTGGCACTTGAGCTCCAGCCATACCCGGTGTAGATATCATAGGTGAAGCTGCGCCAGTATAATGGCGGCATCTGCCCTGCTGGTGGCAGCGCAGACATATCGGCGATCCTGACTGACATCACCACCTGGGTAGAAAGCTCTGGGCTACCTCCGATCAGCAGCTCCCTGGGTAGACCCGGGCTGCGGATGGTGCTTAAGGGGTCGGGCGTAAAGGTGACGGCTGGCATAATCCCCAGAGATTTCGCTAACCCGCTTTCCCCTTGAGAAGTAGACCTGCGAATTTCAGAGCTCCAATTGATTAGCTTCTGCAGTGAAAGTGAAGAAATGATAGCGGATAGCACCACCAGTATGATGGTAATTACCAGGGATATACTGCCTATTTCCTTGCTTTTGCGGGTAGGATAAGCCACCCTGGTTTCATTCCAGCCTTGTTCACGCCGGTCGTACTGCACCACTGCGATCAGCACCAGGGTCACCCCCAGGATCAGGTAGATCGAGGCTGAGTAAAAGCGTCCGTATGAGAGGGTGAATAAATTCAAGAGCAGAGCGGGAAGCACTGCTAATATTGCATTCCCGGTGGCTTCGACCACCCATCCAGCCCAGGCTGCCATCAGCCAAACCATAAAACCCCACACCAATCCCGCTGCCACGGGATCAAAACTCGGCTGCCCGGTGGTTAAATCTCTGATCAACGTAACCACTCGCCCAAAGACCACACCTGTGGAAGTTAATACTTGCTGGAAAGCAATACTGAGCGGGACCAGGTCGATTTCCTTGATTTTCAAGCTAGTGAAAAAGTTGCCTATCAGCCGGAAGATTTCAGTGGGTACCGCCATCACTTTTTCATTCAAACCGCCTGCATACAGCAAGCTGAATACCAAACCGAGCGCAATCACCAGCAGCGCCGAACGCCAGGCAGACCAGCGGAAGATCGCAAGCAACCAGCCGAGTATCAGTCCGAACAGCAGGCTCAGCCATAATGATTCCCAATCAGGGCCGGTCAAGACTGCCGTTACTCCTGCTGTGGCAGCGGTTAGGATAATGAACAACAACAGAAGGGTGACAAATTTCTCGCCTCTATTTGCCCGTTTGGCTGCAACCGCCAGGGAGTGCTTCAACCCATACTCTGCCAATTCTGTCTCCCTTGCTGCAAAACGCGTTTGCCCAATCCAACTGCTGATATCCGCCGGCGTGCACCTTGGGCTGAACTGGAATACGCTTCTTCGAGCAGTGATCCCGGTATGCGGGCGTATGTGATCCGGCTTTGAGCCAGTGATGAGAGGATCTTACTTTGATCGGCGGGGCTGCCGAAATCAGCTGGGTCCACCAGCAGCGAAAACACCCCACCGCCTTTTCGCTGGCGTCCGGCGGCTGCCACCCAGGCTGGATTGGTGGAAGGTGTGACCAGGATCGTTGTGCTTGCCTGTCCGAGACGGCTCTGCATTAACACGTCAGCCAGTGAGCGGTTGCCTGCCTGGGCTACAGCTAGCGAGCGCAGGACGCGCCAACCTTGTGCAGAGTCTGACCCTGGCTCGAGCCAAACGAACTGCGCACCTGCCATAGCCAGGCCGACCCTCCTGCGTTCCCTCAGACCTCGTAACGCCAGTGAAGCTGCCAGGATGATGCATAACTCCAAGGTGGAATTTTCGCCTGTTCCCGCCTGGATAGAGCTATCCAGATCGACCACGATCCACCAATCGCGAGTCGTTGCAGTTTCAAGCTGCCTGACGATCAGGTCGTCGAAATGCGCTGAAGCGCGCCAGTGGATGTGCTTCAAGCTGTCACCCGCGACGTAGTTGCGCAGCCCCACATCGCTGATATTTCGTTCGATATACCCTCGGCGATAGCGTTCATCGCCTGATATCCCGCCAGTCGGTACCTTGAACTGGGTCAGTGGTAGTACTGGCGGCGTGACTAGAACGGTGCTGGCCTCCTGGTAATATAGGGTCAATGTAAAAATTCCGAAGGGGTCGGCACTCCGCAGGCAGGTTGGTCCCAGGGTGTACACACCACGCTGCTTAAATAAATGGCTTAAATGCCTGGTCCGTGAGCTGCGCTGGGTTACATCTGAAACCATCCGGATGGGAGTATCCAGTGTAGTAGAAACATCGGTAATCTCGACCCATACCGCCGGCAGCCAGCCTGTGTTGATCAATTTGAGCTGTTCTGGCACCGATTCCCCCGCCATTGCCCAGGCCAGATTGATCTTGCGCTCAATGGATAAATTTCGCTTCATCGACCGTATCCATACCGCAGCGATAAGCAGTACTCCGGCGGTTCCAATAAAAAACACTAACCAGCCCCGATAACCTGTCAGGAGATATAGTATGCCAACGATCACCATCAGGATGGGTAAGAGCCACTGGTTGAGATGGTACTCAACCGGTCGTTCAGATTTATCAGGGAGCTTCCGATGTGGATTGTTCATCGAATTCATTACATCCAATGATGTCGTTCGAATTCCCCCCTACTTATCTGGATTTTGCAATAGTTTACTTGTTCTTATATTATTATCCTGAGTACCAAAGCAGCCAGGCTGGCATAATTTCATCTTTTTCAACCATCCCTGCGTTATTTTTAATTCAGCGCCAGGTTTTATTTTAAAAGCTCCTCCGCATAATGGCAGGCAGTAAAGTGGTTCGGCAGAAGCTCACGCAGAGGGGGTTCATCAACAGCGCAGTTGGGTCGTGCCATCGGGCAGCGTGGGTGGAAATGGCACCCAGGAGGTGGGTTGATCGCATTCGGTATTTCACCCTTTGGCATGGGCAGCTTGCGGCGACGGGTCGGGTCTGGTACAGGGACGGCTTCCAGCAAAGCTTGCGTGTAGGGGTGAATAGTGTCTCGATACACGTCCGTCAAAGGTCCTACTTCACACAGCTTGCCGAGATATAGGATTGCAATCCGGTTGCACACGTATTTTGCCGTCGCCAGGTCGTGGGTGATGAACAAGTAGGTCAGGTCAAACTCCTCCTTGAGCCTCATCATCAGGTCAAGCAGCAGTGCCCGCACCGATACATCTGCCATGGCGATCGGTTCATCGGCGACAATGAGCGCTGGATTGGTCACCAGTGCCCTTGCCAGCACCACTCGCTGGCGTTGACCGCCTGAGATTTGATGTGGATATAAATCATAGAAAACATGTGCGGGGTTCATCCCCACGGCAGATAGGATGTCCAACACCCGTTTACGCCGCTGCTCGGGAGATAGGTCTGTCAGGTGAATGCGGGCAGGATGATCGATCGCCATTCCCAGCGTCATGCGCGGGTTAAGCGAAGCCAGTGGGTCTTGGAAGACGATCTGCATACGCGAGCGCATACGGCGCATCTCTTCTGATGAGAGGCTGTTAAGGTCAATGCCATCGAAAATCACTTTTCCAGACGTAGGTTCCAACAGACGTAAGACCAGTCTTCCAATGGTCGACTTTCCCGATCCGCTTTCGCCTGCCAACCCAAATACTTCACCTTTCTGGATGGTAAAGCTAACATCATCCACAGCCTTTACTGACGGGATTTGGCCACGGTTTAGCAAAGTGGCGAAAAAGCCTGTCTGGACGGGGAAGAACTTCCGTAAATGCTCAACTTTCACCAATCCATAGGCTGGAGCGGCATTGTCTCCCGGTACGGCAACAGAGCTCAATGGAGGTGACTCAACCATTACTCTTCTCCTTTCTTTTTGCCATTACCGAGGGGTATAGCCAACAAGCCGCCAATTGACCTCCTTCAATATCTTCCAGTGGGGGTACTTCTTCCCGGCAAATATCCATCACAAACGGGCAGCGCGGGTGGAACCGACAGCCCGCAGGGGGATGTGACAGGTCTGGTGGTGCCCCCGCCATCTTGTAAAGCTCGGCGCCATCCAATAAAATATTAGGTACAGAACGCAGCAGTCCCTGCGTGTAAGGGTGCTTGGGGTGGGCAAAAACGTCGGTGACATTGCCAACTTCCATCATCTTGGCGGCATACATCACTGCGATGCGGTCTGCCACTTCAGCCACGACGCCAATATTGTGCGTGATGAGTAGGATGGTCAATCCAAATTCCTTTTGCAGCTCCTTAAGCAGGTCGAGGAACTTGGCTTCTACAATTACATCCAGGGATGTGGTCGGCTCATCGGCAATCACCAGTTTTGCCTTCAATGATAGCGCCAGTGAGATCATCACCCGCTGCCGCATGCCTCCCGACATCTGGTGTGGATATTCGGTAATGCGCTCTTTTCGAATACCTAACCGCTCAACCAGCTCTTCCGCACGTATTCGGGCATCTGTCTCCGAAACTTCTGGTTCGTGGGTTTGGATGGTTTCCGTCAGGTGATCTAGGATTTTCTGCACCGGGTTAAGCGAAGTCATCGGGTCCTGGAATACCATCCCGATTTCTGCACCGCGTATCTGGGGCATGTCGTCAATCGGCAGAGTCATCAGGTCACGTCCGTCAAACCACAGCTCACCTTGAGTGATCTTTGCCGGACCAGTATGTAAGCGCATTAATGCCTTACCCAGGGTGGATTTACCACAGCCTGATTCGCCGACCAAACCCAGGATTTCGCCTCGTCGAATATCAAGTGAGACGTCGTCTGTGGCTTTAACCGCCCCCGCACGCGTGGTGTATTCGACAGTAAGGTTGCGGACGGAATAGAGAATATCTTCAGCCATCAGCGCGACCTCAGCTTGGGGTTGAATATCTCCATTAATCCTTCACCCATCATGGTAAAAGCCAACACAACCAGCATGATCGTGAATCCGGGGAAAGTAATCATCCACCAGGCATTCTGGATAAATTTTTGTCCTCGCGCCAGGTCGATGCCCCAGTCCGCGACGGTTGGGGGCAGACCTAATCCTAGGAAAGCCAGGCCGGCGCCAGTCAAGATGGCATCCGCTACGTTTACCGAAAAGATGATCGCCACCGAAGGGATCACATTCGGGAAAATGTAACGCTGCAGGATTTCCCGGCTGCGTGCCCCAATGCTGCGGGCTGCTTCAATATATACATCTTCTTTTACCGACAGAGCTTGACCACGTACCATGCGGTAGTAGGTTGGTATATATAACACGGCAATTGCCACAATGACATTTATGACACTGGGACCTAAAACTGCTGTGATGGCAATTGCCAGGATCAAGCCCGGAAATGCATACAGGCTGTCCATAAGTAAGCTCAGCAAGCGGTCAAATGATCCCCCGATGAAGGCTGCCATTAATCCCAGGGGTACACCAATTAACAATGAAATAATCGAGGCGCTGAAACCGATGATCAGTGCAATCCGCGTACCCCACAGGATCCGGCTCCACATATCTTGACCGATATCATTCGTTCCCAGCAGGAATCCACCTGCGGTTTGTACTCCCCCGGTAAAGGTTTGCACCTGATGTAAGCCTGGATACTGTGCTGATGCGGCCTTAAATTCATCCGATTGCACCACCGCCGCGTTGGCTTTCCCATCGGCGACGGCCTGAAGTGCTTCCTCCAGGGTTGGATGCCGGTCGATCACTGGTCGTAGGCGCAACCCTGCTGGCTCATTTTTAATCTGGTTGTCGATCGCTTGGGCGGCATCATTTAATGCGCTGGCAGAATTACCCCCCGAAACCACGCTAACAATGGGTCGTGGTTGGCTGCTCGTCACGGCCAGGTCCGAAAGGATACTGACTGTTGAAGTGATCGGTACAACCAGTACGGGAACTGGTGGATATTCACCAGGCGGTAGGAAGCTGGGACCGACCTGTGTATCAGGCGAATAAGGTGCAAATAAGCTAGGCACAATGGCGATAATTATGAAAATAATAACTAAAACCGATGAAATGGCTACGAACCACCAGTCAGCGCCATACCACTTACGGGCGTTCAGGATACGCCGGGCAATGGATACCTTTTGGAGCTCGACTTCCCAGGTGATTTCTTCAGGGATGATTTCAGGTGGCTTTTCATTGAGCGTGGTCATGGATTAATACCTCACCCTTGGATCAACCAGGCTGTAAATGACATCCACCGCCAGGCTGATCATTGCCACCAGCAGAGCAAACACCACAATCACACTCTGTACGGCGGCATAATCGCGGGAGGAGATGCGTTCCACCAGGTAGCTGCCCATACCAGGCCAGGAGAATACGGTTTCAGTTAACACTGCTCCCGCCAGCAGGATGGCAACCTGCAGTCCAATCAAGGTGATGATCGGGATCAAGGCGTTCTTGAGACCATGGCTGTAAACCAGGATGCGTTCACGGATTCCACGCGCCCGTGCTGCCGAAATATAGTCCATCGAAAGCGTTTCGATCACATTAATCCGCGAGAGACGCACAAATACGCCTGAAAGGATCAGGCCTAACGTGACTGTTGGTAAGATCAAATGCTCGAGAACAGACGCCAATGCAAGCCAATTGCCACTGATAATTGCGTCAATCGTGTAGATATTTGTCCGGTGAACCAGGGTTGTGCCAATAATGGGATCAATCCGTCCGGAGACCGGCAGCCAGCCGAGTTTAACTCCAAAAAGAAGCTGAAGCATCAAGCCTAACCAGAAGATAGGCAGTGAGTAAATGACCACGGCATAGATTCGCCAGGCGTAATCGATTGGTCCCTTGCGGTGGGCGGCGGCCATCGCCCCCCCATAGATCCCGAGCAACAACGCAAGAACAGAGGCAGGGGTAACTAGCTCCAATGTCGCTGGAAAACGCTCGCTCATTTCATCGACGATTTCGCGATGACCTCCAATGAGAGATTGTCCAAAATTAAGCGTAAATATCTGTTTTAGGAATCGGCCATACTGCACGATCAACGGATCATTCAGTCCCAGTAGTTGCTTAATTTGCTCGACCATCTCCGGAGTTCCCTTGGGGCCAAGCTGAGATCTGATCGGATCACCGGGTATGACTCTCATGATCAGGAACACCAACGAACCCAGGATGAGAACCATCGGTAAAGTCATCACGATGCGTGTCAGGATATAGCGCCGTAACCCAGTTGAGCCTCGTACAAACACGTACGCCAGCAGCAACAGGGCGGGTACTAAGATGATGAGAGCAATCAGGCCTATTGGTGACATGCTTGCAGAAAAGCGAGAGGTTTGGGGAGCGGGTTAAGTGCCCGCTCCCCATTAGTATAGATTATATATTATGGTGTCTTGGAAAGCAACGAGTAGGTAAACTCAATGTTTGGACCGATATTCAAGGTCTCAGGAGAAGCATAGTCGCTTGAGCCTTGGATGTTGGGCCGGTAAACGACAAACTCCGGCACAAAGTATAACGGCACAGTCAACACCATGCTTGCTGCCACATCCTGGGCTTGTTTATAGAGATCAGTCCGTTTAACCTGATCTAGCTCGATATCAGCCTGCGAGAGCAGGCTCACCAGTTTGGTAGCATCCGCATTGTAAGCTCCAGGGACCGGATCACCGGTTGTGGAGCCTGTTTTAGCCACTGTCGCATTTGTACCTTGACCGCCGTTGTAGACAAACGGATCCAGGTAGTTGGATGTGTCGGGATAATCGAAGAACCAACCTGCGATAGCCACCGCATAGGATTTACCGCCGATCAAGGCAGGAAGATAGGTGCTCCACTCCTGAGCTTTTAAATTAACCTTGATCTCACCCGAGGCTTCGAGCTGGGTCGCGATCAATTGCATCGCAGGCACCGTTGAAGCACCGTAGTGGTCAGGTGGGTACCATACATCAAGTTGCAGAGGGTTGCTGGCAGAATAGCCTGAAGCTTCCAGATACTTCTTGGCTTCATCAATGTTCGGAGAGGCATACATGGTATCAAATGAATCTTGTTGACCCAGGAATCCTGGGGGAACATCTGACCAGATCGGGGTAACAGCTCCAGCGTATACTGTATCGACAATGGCGTTGCGGTCAATCAGTGAAGCGATAGCTTTTGCCACGTTCGGGTCATCGGCCGGTGCCAGGCTATGGTTGATGATAAGGTGCCGGATGGCACCACCTGGAACTGCTCCGACGGTTACGCCAGAAACATTCTTTAACTCTGCGATTTGACCTGTATCCAGGATACGCCAGGCAATGTCAATCTCGCCATTTTGAACGGCCAAAGCCATGGTATTAGGATCGGAGTAAAAGCGAACGATGATCGAATCTACCTGTGGCTTTAGATCACCCGTGTAGTAAGGGTTCGGCTCGAACACCATCGACTCATTGGGTGTATATTGCGAAATGAACCAGGGACCCACCCCATAAATGGGCGTAGGTGGTACTGGCAGACACTTGTCAGCGGGGAAAGACTTGGGATCCGCAGGCATATAAGGCGCGGTTGCTAAGAGTTCCCGGAAGTACGCGATAGGTATGGTTAACGTAAAGACGATGGTCTTGCTGTCTGGTGCGGCAATGCTCTTAACAAAAGGTACCACCAAGGATGGCGACACAGCATTGGGGCATGTCGCTCCAGAGCCAACGGTCAGCAGACGTTGGAGCTGCTCTACATACGATGTGGCATCCAGTGGGGTCCCATCGGCAAACTTAATCCCATCCTTTAATGTGAAGGTATAAGTCAAGCCATCAGCAGACACTGTGCCCATATCAGTAGCAAGATCCGGTACAAGCGTCTGTTCACCCGGTTTCCACCTGAGTAAGCCATCATCGATATTTTTGATGATTTCCCAGTCATGGGTAGCATATGCGTCCGCTGGGTCAAGGCTGCTAATTTTATCAGTCGTCCCGATGATGATAGTGGTTTTACCAGCTGCAGCCGTGGGTGCTTCAGTTGGGGCTGCAGTGGGTGCTTCGGTTGCAGCGGCGGTCGGTGCTTCAGTCGCAGCTGCAGTAGGTGGTGTCGTTGGTGCGGCACCTTGAGTGGGTGGCACAGCCGTGGGTGGCGTAGCAATTGGCTGTGATACCGTCGGGGCGCATGCTGTCATTATCATGACCGCCACGATCAGCACACCAAAAATTTTAGTCAAACGATTGTGTTTCATTAATCCTCCTTATAGGACAACGTTATTGATCAGAAATTTTTGAACCAAACTTTTTAGATTTTTTCTATTGATGATCTTTTTTCTTACACCTCCTCTCTATTTAATAGTCTTTGACTCTATTTTAATTTACAGCCCGACAATTATATACCGTTTTATTCCCATCACATTAATTATTTATTAAATGAATGATTAACATACTAAGTATGAAGGGGCTTGGTTCATACAGAAATCAGATCCGTGATTTATTTCAGTTTCATACCTCCTTGCGATTAAATAGCGCTTGATCAACAGTTCTAACTATTATGGCGTAGAATCTATCATTGGTCTGGAAATACTCGTGATTATTGTAGTTGATAGATACTGCGTACAATTTTTTATGGAAATATCGCAATAATATACCCGTTCTAACCTCCTCAAACGCTCTGCTCATCGGTTTTATTGTTGCACCAAGTCTTTTCATAATTAGTGCTTATTTCACTCACGCCACCCGACGCCACATCCTGGGTGCTTTGGTCGGAGTTGCTCTGTATACCGCCGTAAACTACACCTGGGATCGAATTGCTGCATACTTTGGTTGGTGGACGTACCCCGCCTGGTCAGCGAGCGGTCAGTTCCCATTGACCGGTTATATCCTAGCTGGCATTGTGGGCGGTGGCGCATTTGGTCTCGTCGGGTGGCGCATCATTAAGCGCTGGAATTGGAGGGGTTATATTGGCTATCTGCTGTTTTGGGCAGTTTACGCCCTTGTCCATGATTACGGTGGATCAGTACTGTTCGCAAACAGCAACTTGATGCTGTTCGGTCCTGGATCTATCCCCATTATTTCGGATGTGCTTTGGTACGTGACCGGGAATGCCCTCCCACCGATCGCAGTCTGGCAAATTGGCGACTCCCCCGTCAGCGTTTAAAACTTCTAGGTACTGTTGCCCCAGTATCATTTTGGTGATTATCCGCTACCTGGTCGATTATGACGCATGTGCAGGCTGGTGGGGTTAATTCATACAAAACGATATAATACGGAGCGGGTTTTCGCCCGCTCCGTTTTATTCTTTTTCTACAACAATTTCATCGTTATGGGGTGAACTTGACCACCTGGGTAGCACAAACGCCTGTCATGTCATTGTGAGAGCAGATCGTTATGGTTGCCTCAAAGGAATGACCACTTGGGTCATAGCTAAAGTTATCGGCCGCGACGTAACCAACCTTGCCGGGGTCGATAAAACCGATTTCATTTTGTATGAAGCACCCATCCAGGAAATCAAACACCATCCTGTTGGTGGTCTGCTGGGAATGCGCCGTTAAATCTTTGGCCACAACGGTATACGCTTGCAAGGTTTTTGTGCCCGTATTGACCACTTTGAATTCCAGGAAATAGCTGCCGCAAACCTGGACCCGTGTGAAGTCCATAGTGAAATTTACCAGCGGAGGGGGCGGGGTAGCCACAGGTAAGCTGGCTAGATTGCCGCTGATGGTGACGTACTGGGTGAACAACCAGCATGTCTGGCCGGGGTTGTTAGGGTCTTCCACCAAAACATAGCTGTCATCGGTAGTTTGCGAAACAATTTTCGCACTCTCGCCGCTTAAAAATGTGACCACCAACTCATAATCCGCCGACGGACCGGTCCGGCAATTCGTGTTTTCGTTAATTAAAGCCGTTGCGCTACCCGGCACGCTTGCTGGTGTGTTTACCAGTGTGGCAGCTGGCGTTGCTGTTTCAGTTGCCACCGGTGGTTGAGTGGGTGTAGAGGCTTCGGTTGGCAGCGGGGTGCTGGTCGGTGGTAATGTGGCTGTTGGCGCCGGGGTGTTGGTTGGGGGTACCGAAGTTGGCAGTGCTTGCGTGGGTTGGGCAGCCTGTGTTGCCACCTCTGTTGTAGGAACAGGCTTGGGGCTGGTACAGGCTGATAGAAGGATTGAGATAGTTATGAAAATGAGTATTAGTAGGTGAATATTTCTTTTCATGGGACCTCCCTTAAAAGTGCTCCATTGATTTCTAACGGTATCATTGATTTTATTTATTCTAACAGTGTTTACCGCTAACCGCGTGTTTTATTTTTATTCTAGTATGCTGGGCTCGCCTCCTTTTATTTTTGCAAGAACCTTTGACATTCTTCATTACCGCGACTAAAATGAGTACATCAAGTGGGAGGCAGGATGAGCGCCTGGCCAGGAAAATTTGTCATTGGCTTAACGGGCAATATCGCCACTGGCAAAAGCGTGGTCCGGAAAATGTTGGAACATATGGGCGCATATGGCATCGATGCCGATGCGCTGGGTCATCGCGCCATTGCCAGGGATGCCCCGGGTTACAAGACTGTGGTGGATACCTTCGGCAAGTGGATTCTGGCTCCAGATGGGCAGATCGACCGTGCCAAGCTGGCACGGGTGGTGTTTTCAGACCCGGAAGCCCTCACTCAGCTCGAGGCTATCGTCCACCCCCTGGTCAGGCAGGCAGTGGATTTACTTATCCGGCGTTCCTCCCAAAAGGTCATCGTCGTCGAAGCGATCAAGTTATTGGAAGGACCTTTACGCCAGGCGTGTGATACCGTCTGGGTGACCTACGCTTCGAAGTCAACTCAGATTTCGCGCCTGACCAGCAAACGTGGGCTGAGTGTGGCTGTCGCCCATCAGCGCATCAATTCCCAGCCGCCTCAGAGTGAAAAAGTAAACGCTGCCAATACAGTCATCCAAAACGAAGGCTCATTTGAAGATACCTGGCTGCAAGTTACCAAAGCCTGGAAGGAGCTGTTCCCAACTTTCGAATCAGCTGCATATAAGCCGGTCACAATAATCAAGGCGGGGATGCAGGTGGAAAAAGCCAGGCCGCGCCATGCTGCAGAGATAGCTGCCCTGGTCAGCAAGTTGAGTGATGGAAGGGTGATACCCACCAACGAAGATATCATGGCAGCCTTCGGCGAGAAAGCATTCTTATTCCTAAAAATGGATGGTATACCCGTCGGGGTCGTGGGATGGCAGGTGGAAAACCTGGTCGAACGAACGGATGATGTGTACATAGACCCAAACCAGCCGTTGTCAAATGCCATGCAAGCCCTGCTGAATGAGATCGAAGCCACCTCGCGCGACTTGCAGTGCGAGATAGCCTTACTGTTTCTACCCCCAGAATTAACCAACCAGGAAGATATTTGGAATTCGCTGGGATATGAAATGTGCACGGTCGAATCCTTGGGCGTGCGAGCCTGGCAGGAAGCCGCTCAAGAGACTTTGGGAAAAGGGGAAACCATGTTCTTCAAGCAGCTGCGGAAAGACCGGGTACTGCGACCGGTCTAGTAAACTCTCACAGCTGTGTTGATTTATATTTAGATGACTTATGATGGATCAAGGCTCCAGTGGAAAACCTGCTTAACTACCTGATTGAAAGCCTGAGCTTTATTATTGACCGGCTCAGCTGGCTCAGCATCCTCGACCTGGCCATTGTTACGCTGATTTTTTTCGGCCTGCTGATCCTGTTGCGTGACACCCAGGCAGTGGTCTTGCTGCGGGGTGTTCTCGTGCTGGTGGTCTTGGGCAGCTTGTTAAGCAGCATGGAAGTGCTACCGGCTTTTTCGTGGTTGGTTCGCACCACCCTTCCGGCGCTGGTCTTTTCAATCCCAGTTATTTTCGCCCCTGAAATCCGCAGAGCTCTGGAACGCTTGGGCAGGGCGGGATCCATATTCTCCAACGGGAAAGCCTCTCCAGGCACACAAAAATCCATCTCGGCAGTGGTGAATGCAGCCGTGCGTCTTTCCGACCGCCGTCACGGTGCATTGATCATCTTGCAACGCCTGGATAACCTGGAGGAGTATGTCCGCACCGGGGTGATCGTGGATGCCCAGGTTACACCAGAGCTGATCCTGCAGGTTTTCTATCCGAATACTCCCCTGCATGATGGGGCGGCAATCATAGAAGGCTCACGTCTGGTGGCTGCCGCATGTGTGATGCCCCTTTCAGCCAGTGGCGTTTTGGCGCACACTCCTGATAGGCAATTGGGTTTACGTCACCGGGCAGCCCTGGGTATCTCTGAGGTCAGTGATGCAGTTGTGGTGGTTGTGTCGGAAGAAAGCGGGACCATATCGGTCGTCCATAATGGACGCATGATCCGGCGCCTGGAAGGCGAGAGGTTGGAAAGCATATTGAAGGCGTTTTTCAGCCCTGATGCTCAGCGTCGAGGGTTGACGGATTGGTTCAAAAGCATCTATCCAAGTGGAAATAAGCCCGGAGGTCAGGCTGATTAAGTGAAATTCTTACGCTGGCTGGCGAAAAACTTTGGCACCCTTTTAACTGCCTTTATCCTTGCAGTGATTGTGTGGGTTTCGGCCGTCGTGGCTTCAGATCCTAATGAAGAGCACGTTCTCGCTCGCTCGGTGCCTATTGAGACCATTGGACAGGACCCCAATTTACAGATCATGGGTGAAGTGCCATCGACTGTAACGCTTATCCTGCGCGCACCCAGTACGGTCTGGACGCAGCTGAACAATGATCCACAGGCGGTAACTGCGAAAGTCGATTTATCCAACCTGGGTCCGGGCGAGCACACCGTCCCGATACAGGTTCAGATCACCCCGCACCTCGTCCGGCTGATCAGCCAGGATCCTGAGCAGGTAACTGTCTCCCTGGATTCCATCGTTTCCCAGGTCTTTCCCGTCACCCTGGTAGTTTCAGGCAATCCCCCGGTCGGCTACCAGGCACAAACTCCGATTTTGAATCCTTCGGACGTGCAGGTCACCGGGGCAGAGTCGCTCGTCTCTCAGGTGAAGCAGGCACGCATAAACCTCGATATCACCAATGCTAACCAGACCATTACCAGGGACGAAGTACCCCAGCTGCTCGACGCAGATGGTCAGGAAGTCAATGGGCTTACGATTTCACCTGAATCTGTGTCAGTCACCCAACCGATCGTCCTGTTGGGAGGTTACCGCTATGTAATTGTCCGGGCTGTCACCGTCGGGCAGGTGGCGACGGGTTACCGGGTGACCAATATTTTTTCTACCCCCATCGGAGTTGTGGTTTTCTCATCCAACCCTGAGTTGGTTAATAATTTACCCGGTTACATTGAGACTCAACCGATCGACCTGACTGGGAAAGAGGATGACTTTGAGATCCTAGTGGACCTGAACCTGCCTGAAGGGATCACCGTAGTCGGCGATTCGAAGGTTTTGGTGCAGGTAAGCATCGCCGCGGTCGAGTCCAGCCTGGCAATCTCCCTGCCTGTGGAAGTTATTGGGCTGTCACCCGGGCTGTCCGCGAATGTGAATCCGCTTGTGGTGAATGTCATCCTGACCGGGCCGGTTCCGGTGTTGAATGCACTCGGACCAACCGACGTAAGGGTGGTGGTAGACCTGACCGGTTATGAGGTGGGCACTTATCAGTTCACCCCACAGGTTAATATCCTGCCTGACAGGGTACAATTGAGCTCGATCCTGCCTGCCACGGTAGAGGTAACCATTACCATTGCGCCCACCCCTACGCAAACGCTCACACCCAATGGGACTACCACTCCGCAGCAAACTCCAACTCCCACCAGGATCCCATAAGGATAATCGATGACCAAACCGGTAATAGCCTTGGTTGGCAGACCCAACGTTGGGAAAAGTACGTTATTTAACCGCCTGGCAGGCGAGCGTCTGGCAGTCGTGGATGAAGTCCCCGGCACAACCCGCGATCGCCTGGTCATTGAAACTGAATGGGCAGGCAGGGTGTTCGATATTGTTGATACCGGTGGGATTGACCCCACTCAAACCGGTCCGGGTCGTTCGCAGCAGCCTCTCTCGATTGGTTCAGCCGATTTTATTGAGCAGATCCGCCTCCAGGCTGAGATAGCCATCCGCGATTCAGACGCAGTTTTGTTCATCACCGATGCCGAAAATGGCGTCACCCCCGCTGACTATGAAGTTGCCCAGATCTTACGAAAAAATCAACACGATGTGGATGGTAAGCCATCGCCACCAGTGCTGCTGGTGGTAAATAAGTGCGAAAATGAAGCCCGCCGGTTGGCTGCCATGGAATTCTATGAGCTGGGTTTGGGGGAACCCTACCCGATTTCTGCCCTGCATGGGACCGGTACCGGAGACATGCTGGACGCCCTGGTGGACACTTTCAAGAAAGAGGGCGAAGAGGCAGAGGACGATTCAGTCAAGATTGCCATTGTTGGAAAACCCAACGCCGGAAAGTCCAGCCTGCTCAACCAGCTCCTGGGAGAAGAACGCGCCATCGTCAGCCCAATTGCCGGAACCACCCGCGATGCCATCGATACTCACCTGACCTATGGTGATGTCCCCATGGTGCTGATTGATACTGCCGGTATCCGCCGGCGCGGTCATATCACCCCGGGGGTGGAGCAGTATAGTGTGCTGCGCGCCCTTCAGGCGATCGAGAGGTCCGATGTGGTCCTGTTGGTGCTGGATGCGGTCGAAGGGTTGACTGCGCAAGACGCTCACATCGCCGGGTTTATCCTGGATGCCTGGAAGAGTGCGGTAGTCTTGGTGAACAAGTGGGACGCTATAGAGAAAGATACCTATACAATGGCCGATTTCACTCAGACGGTCAGGCGGGATTTGAATTTTATGGATTATGTCCCCGTGCTGTTCATATCCGCCAAGACAGGTCAGCGTGTAGACCAGGTGTTGCCGCTTGCCCTCAGAGTCCAGGAGGAGCGTCTCACCCGTTTGCCTACCTCGAAGATTAACCGTGTCTTGCATGCAGCCCAAGACAAGCATGCCAGCCCTTCACACGGAGGCAGCGAATTCAAGATCTATTATGGCTCGCAGGTCAGGAATGACCCTCCAGTCTTCTTACTCCACGTGAACGACCCTAAATTAGCCCACTTCACCTACCTGCGATATTTGGAAAATTGTATCCGCCAGGAGCACCCATTCCTGGGCACACCCATCCGGATTGTTTTACGACCCCGGAGAAAATGACACCCTCTCACCAGGTAAATCCCATTAATGTTCACAATCCATTAATCCCCCTTCCCTTGCCCTGAAGGGTGAGCGGTTATATAATGCCTTAAACATGGAGGAATTTTGGACACGAATCAGGTAGAAGTTAATCCAGAACTGGCCCAGCCAAAAGAACATAAATCTGGATTCTTTTCGTTTTTAAAGGATGTTCTTGAAACGCTGGTTCTAGCACTGGTGTTGTTTGTCAGCATCAATGTCATTTCCGCGCGCATCCGGGTGGATGGCGAAAGCATGGTGCCAACTTTACAAACAGGTGAATATGTTGTCGTTAACCGGTTAAGTTACCGCCTTGGAACCCCTCAACGCGGGGATATTATTGTCTTTCACTTCCCTCGCGATCCCCAGGAAGAATATATCAAGCGCGTCATTGGGCTGCCAGGTGATGAAGTTCAAGTAACTGATGGTGTAGTCTATGTCAACGGGCAGCCTTTAAACGAGACTTACCTGGATACCAAGACAAATTACATTGGCACCTGGCGCATCCCAGAGGGACAATTGTTCGTCTTAGGTGATAACCGCAATAATTCATCCGATTCGCACAATTGGGGCATGGTTCCTATGAGTTATGTGGTGGGGAAGGCGGTCCTGGTGTATTGGCCGCCGCCTGATTGGGGCTTTATCTATCATGTGCCTCTGGCTAATGCAGCCCATTAAGGGAAAGCTATAAAGGGAATCTACTCGGATGGAACTAGCGCAAATCATCTCCTTAGCCCATGATTACGATCACCAGCTTCCCCCGCCACCAGCTCCTTTGAGCCTTCCGGTGGGGAAAGAGATCGCTGGCTGGATTGACCATACCCTGCTCAAGCCTGAAGCTACAGCTGCCCAGATACGCACCTTATGCCAGGAAGCCATGCAGCATCATTTTGCTACTGTGTGTATCAACCCGGTTTACGTCCCACTGGCGTGTGGGATGTTAAGGGATGCCAAAGAGAATGTATGCACGGTGATCGGCTTCCCGCTTGGAGCGGTGCTGCCGGAATTCAAAGTATACGAGACCCTGACCTGTATCAATGCTGGCGCCTCTGAGGTCGATATGGTCATTAATGTGGGGGCGCTGAAATCTGAAGCCTATGGACTGGTGATGAACGAAGTCCAGACGGTGACAGGCACCGCCCACAACCAGGGCGCAATAGTCAAGGTGATCCTCGAAAATTCGCTTCTCACCCGTCATGAGAAGATCATCGCCTGCCTGATCAGCCAATCGGCAGGGGCGGATTTCGTTAAGACCTCCACCGGTTTTGGCACCGGAGGTGCAACGGTAGAAGATGTAGAGCTGATGCGCCGCGTGATCGGTGCTGACATGGGTGTCAAGGCTGCGGGTGGCATCCGCACCTGCGCTGATGCCATAGCGATGATCAAGGCTGGAGCCAACCGCCTGGGTGCAAGCGCTGGAGTGAAGATCCTCCAAGAAGCAGAGGCAGTGATTCATGACTGAAGAGACAACCAAGCCTGACGAGAAACCGCAGGCTGACGATCAGTTGGAAGTTGCCCACATCTGCCCGGAATGCCACACCGGGGTTTTTCGGCTCGAATATCTCACCTATTTTACCTGGCTGAATGACGAGCTGATCACGGTGCCGAATTTCCCCTCCTGGGTGTGTGATGTGTGTGGAAAGCGGGAGTACGATACCCACGCTGTCAGCTGGCTGAACATGCTGCTTAGCCCCACCACAGGTCGAAAACATAAACCTCGCCGCAGGAACCTGCCTCGAAACCTGAACCGGCCTCAACCCCAAAGTTAACCTGACAGTGGAGGAATGTAATGGTCTCGCCGATACCTAACCGCCTCATCCCAGCCGAGATACTAACCAGCAGCCATTACATATTCGGTCAGGTCAAGGTCATCCAAAGTGGGTTAGTTGGTATGTTGACCGATATGACCACCTCCTTCATCGAGATAGATGAAGCCAGCATTGCCCCCATCCACAAGCCTTCCAGCGTGGTGAACTATGCCACCCAGCTGTATATGGTCCGCTCGGAAATTGCCGCCGTCTGTTTGCGCAAGCGCGAATATATGGGCTTGCAGGGCATAATGAAAAGTGGCTATCAGCGTTTGATCCCCTATCCGGTCCAGATTTCCACCCGCACCTATGACATTACTGCCACGCTCGAATGGTCCGGGCGATTTGAATTCTCTGCATTGATAACCGAAGGCACAAGCTATTTTATTATTGTTTACGATGCCACCCTCACTGCCCCCCGCTACCCGGAGATCAAGATTGAGTCTCCGGTGATGCTCATCAATCGCAGTTTCCTTGAAACCCTGATCATCAACAAGAAAACCCCCACCATCCCCGTCGCTGACGAATCAATCTAGTTAAGAAATTCACCTCATGCACCGCAGGTGGTCGTATTGATTCACTACAAGGAAGTGCTTCAGGTTGGATCGATATGCGGTCGTGCGAGCAGTAAAGCTGCCAGGCTTTTACCGTCCTGCAGCTCACCACTGAGCACCATACGATATGCCTGATCAATCTCCACCGGGACGAGGGTGATGAATTCGTCTTCGTCGCCGCGCAACGGGTCGTGATGCAGCTCAGCTGCCAGATAGACCACCATGTATTCGGTGGAATATCCCGGGGCAAGGTAGAACTCACCCAGCCTGGTTAATTTCCCCGCCGCATACCCCGTTTCTTCCCGGATCTCCCGCAAGGCGCAGTTTTCAGCAGTTTCACCGGTATTAAGCGTTCCAGCCGGCAGCTCGAGCAGCTCCTTACCGGTTGCATGCCGATACTGGCGGACGAATAAGATACGCCCGTCTGCATCGATTGGCAGGATGGTCACTGCCCCAACGTGCTCAATAATATCCAGATGGGCGATATGCTGGTTGGGGAACCGCACTTCGTCACGCCGCACGTTGAATGCGTGACCCCGGTAAATAGTCTCTTGCTGGAGCGTTTCGACGATCATGATCCTCCTTAAAAATTACGAAGGTTTAAACGTTGCAGTCTGTTTAAACCTTCGTCAGAGTTTGGTTGGGTCTTAGGGAATGACTAAAACTTCTCCATCAGGCAGACCGGTGTAAGAGGTCAGGCCATTTTGCAGCGCAATCATATCCGGTGAGACGTCTCCATACGAGCACGCAATCGTGTTTACGGTATCCCCTGATAGAATTTTATAATAATCAGGATGGGGTTTAAGCGCCCGCTCGCCTACGAATGGGTTGCCAGTTTGCGGGATTTTCAAAACCTGCCCTGCATAGACGTTGGAGCTGGATGTGAGTCCATTGATGGAAAGTAGTTCGCTGATGTCTACATTGAATCGGCGAGCAATGCAGAAGGGGAACTCGCCCGCTGCCAGGGTGTATGAGGCAGGTGGACCGCCCGCAGTAGCCTGGACGTAGACAATTGGGGCCTGTGTGGGCTCAGGAGAAGCGGGCACACTCGTCGCTCCCGGAGGGACCGGACTGGCTGAAGGGTTTTGAGTTGAAATCGCAGTTACAGTCACGAATGGCGCGATTGCCTGGGCAGTCTGTGTGGCGAATGTGGAAACATCGATACCGCTGCCGGTTTCCTGGCTTTCACCTGGCACCGGGAACCCATTGCTGGTTGATTCTGGACCTTTGGAGGCTGGAAGTTTACAGGAGGTAAGTCCAATCACTAATATTCCCATCACCACAAAGAGGATGATAGTGCGTACGGAGGAATTGCGGTTCATATTATCTCTGTCTCCTTCACTCAGTCAAAGGCGCTGGTCACGCTGTTCACTTGTTCTAAAATCTTCTTGTAATTACTCACCACATCGAAAGTTTTTCGCAAAGTATCATTGTGAATACGCCACATAGAATCTTTTAACTGTCATTGCGAGAAGAGCGCTCTCCGATCCAAGATTTTTGCCAAATTCCGAAGCTCGACGAAGCAATCCGCTCTTTGTTTTGTACGTTAGGTCTCAAATTACCGATTATGGTAAGTAGTTACATCTTCTCTGTTAGAGATACTAGCATATTCCGAAACCTGCGTCAAGCAATTTATCCAGGCGGTTTTTTTGCGTGCACCAGCTCAAACCTGAAGTCACAGATGTCGGCACCTTCCATGATCGTCTGGGTGCGGGTGAGTTGAATGTCGGGATTAAATCCCTGGATGAAGGCAAAATCACGCTCACATGACAGCACTTTACCCAGCTCCGGGATGCCCAGGTGGTCATACATCTCGGCATAACGGCAGCGATATACGTTGAACGAAAATTTCTTGCGGGTTTTCTCCAGCACTTCCGTTTGGATGGCATTATCCTTCTTCCAGGTTTCCTGCGCCACCGAAAAATGCTGCAGGTCATTGCTTTCCAGGCTGGCGGCAAGCTGCGCGCCTTGCTGGAGGGCGATCTCCTGGATAACCTTGCGCACCACTTCCCACACTTGCTCGCCTCCGAACTCTTCACTCAACGCCGCGATCAAAGGAGCCAGCAGGCGAGCCTCTATTTCTCGCCGGTTTAGCAAGCCTACGACATTCATGTAATCAGCTGGGGGAGCAGAGTTATGTTCCATATCTTTTTATGGGTTGCAAGTTATATGCCATCGGATTCATCGCGGTTATCGCTACCAGCCGCTGATCCTGTTGCCTCATCTTCCAAAGAGCGCCCTGAGGCAAAGCTCACCCCCTGGATAAAACCGCGCGCCTGTTCAGCCATGGGGTACGCCGCTTTCAGCTCATTCCAGAATGCAGCGGAATGATTGGAATGCCTGCGGTGCAGCAATTCATGCGCGATGATGTAATCCACCACCCACTCCGGCCAATCCTTGATCTTGTCACTGATGCGGATTTGACCATCCGTGGGTCCACCCCGGGTGCAGCTTCCTAAGCGAGATTGCATGTTACTAACCCAGCAGATGGCATTCCACTCAATTTTCCCGTCAAAGTATTTCTTATTGACCATTTCTGCCCGTTGGCGCAGCACGGCATCATTTCGCTGCCTGTACAATGTGATCGATTTATCCAACTGGCTGGCTACCTGTTCGAGCAGTGCACTCACTCTCCGGTTTGGCAGCCGAGAGGGTACGCGCAGCAAGAGCGACCCATCGGGGAGGCGTTCCCACCGTGAAGTTTTCGTCAGGCGTTTATCCCGCTTGAGATTGACAATAACCAGGCTCCCCTGGCTGTCCTTCACCTGATAGCGTTGGTAGGTCATCGATCAGCTGCCTGCTGAGAAGCCTGGCAGTTCGAACGTCTGGTCATTGAGCTTCACCAGGTGGAACGGCATCCAGGCTACCCCGAAGAAATCGAGCAGGATATCCTTCTTTTGAGCTGCGATGGGGATCTCGCTCGTCTGGGTGGCAATCTCCGCCCACTTATCATTAACCGCCTTTAAGTCAGCTTCTTTTGCCGTCTCGATCGCGGCTATCTGCGCCTGGTAATCCTTGATCATATCGACTGATTCGGTCACGTCACTTTTAGCGCGTGAAGCCATGCGCTGCTTCGATATGGAGGAAGAGATGGAGCGTTTGCGACCAAAACCGAATAATCCGGCGACTGTTTCTGCGGCAGTTCCAAGCACTTCGGCCTTGCGGCTGGATAGCTCAGCCTGGTCTTGCTTTAATTCAGCCTGTTCGCGCTCCAGTTTATCTTGTAAAGTGCGCAGTTTGGTGTCATACGTAGCGGAAGTTTTCCTGAGCTCAGCCTCGCATGCCTGTTGCGCCGCCCGGCTGCAAAGGGCATGAAAATCGCCATCGGTTGTTTCCGGTCCAGCGAACACGTCGAGGCTGTCATTGGCACGCACCGTCACCTGGGCGGAGCGGTACGCCCATTCTAGGAAGTCCTTCTGTAAAGCATTCATCAACTTGGGGTCATTTAACGGGGCGTCAAGCGATGCGAAGCGAGCCTGAGGGTCGGTAGACTTGTTAAAGCTTGCCTCATCAATCCTGCTGCTGGGGTAATTATCCCAGCGCACCACTCCACGCCGGTCGGGGTTGGACACCAGGGCGGTCTTGATAAGGTCGATGTCGAGCTTATATTTCATATTGACCAGGCGAGCGCTCGCCTGGCCCAGGATCACAGCTCGATAGATCAAGCCTTGGCTCAGCGCATTCGGGCTGAATTCGCGCCCCGCCGCTTTGAAGGACTGGGTGAAATTGAGGTTGTAGGGGAGGAAATATTCGCCAATCTCGCCCGGGATGGCGGGGCGGGTGGCTGAGAAGCTCGAAGCTGCCATTCCGATGCCAACAGCTGCTTGGGGAGCAATATAGGTCTGGGATGCCACAGATGCAGCCGCTACGCCTCCGGCAGCATCAACCTGGGCAGCCGAAGTTGGAACGGATGCTGGCTGCAGGCTGGCGCTTGCCAGCTTGTTGAGATCCGGGATTTGGGTGCGGGTCAGCGGTCCTGCCAGGTAGTTCATTGCCCACCGCGTCTGGAATACCAGCGGACCCTTGGCGTTCACGTTGTGCAGCAGGAACACCCGTTTTCCCAGAGTGGAGATCAGGCGATCGTATTCCGCCCTGTCCAGGCTGCCAGACATGGCGCTATCCAGTCCGTCCAGCAGGCGCTGCTTATCCTGGTCGGTCTGCAGCTTGCCGATCATCCAGGTGCCGGCATTAGAAAGCGCTTTGTAGTCCACATCCACCGGGTTCTGCGTCACCAGCACCTGGCCGACGCCGAAGGCGCGTGCCTGTTTCAACATCCGCAGCATGGGTTGTTTTGATGGCGGGTTCGCCACCGGTGGCAGGTAGCCGAAGATTTCATCAAAATATACCAGGGCGCGTAATGTGGTGGTACCACTTTGGCTGCGCATCCAGGTTTCCACCGCCGAATACAGCAGGGTGATGAAAAACATGCGCTCTGAATCGCTCAGGTGGGAGATATAAAACACGCTGTGCCGCGGTTTACCCTCTGGGGTATATAGTAAGGACGAGATATCCAGCGGCTGCCCTTCGATCCACACCTGGAAGGCAGGGGCTGCCAGGATGTTGTTGAGCAGCATTGCCAGTGAAAAGCGGTCTTTTTCGGGGAAAAAGGTGTTGACGTCGAACACGCCCAGCTTGGGGAAGGGCGGTGATTGGGTCTGCAGGATCAGCTCACCCAGGTCGAGGTCTTTGCCCTGGCTCCATGCGTTTTCGAAGATATTGGATAGCAGGATGTGCTCGCGTGAGCGCACCGGGTCGATATCCTGCACGCCCACCAGCCCCAACAGGGCGATTACTGTGCCGGAGATCCTCTCCCGCAGGGTTTCCTTGTTGCTCTCCCACGGGATGGGCGGCGCCTTTAAGGACGCCAGGATGTTGACCGGGATACCCGCATCCGAGCCTGGAGTGAACACTGCAAATTGGGCCGAGTCTGAGAGCTGCTTCAGCCGCGGCGAATCGATACCCCAATCGGTGAGACCCTGCTTCCACAGCGCGGCCGCTTCTGCCGCAGCCTGATCCAATGACTTACCCGCCCGGCGCGCCTGGTCAGGGTTGACCCATGGCTGGAAGTCTTGCGGCAGGAGGTTGGGGAAGTGCAGCAGGGTGTTGGTGATATCACCCTTGGGGTCGATCATCAGGGCGGGGATATTGTTCAGCGCCGCTTCTTCCAGCAGGTCGATGCACAACCCAGTCTTCCCCGAGCCGGTCATGCCCACCACCACCGCGTGCGTGGTCAGGTCTGCCGGCTCATACAACAAAGGCTGGTCGGTTGTTTTGCCCAGCTGGCTATCGAAGGAGCGCCCCAGGTAAAATTTCCCGTTTGTTTCCATCATGGTTCACCTCTTTGCTTGCTCATAAACCTGTTGAAATTCTGACAGGTACTGTTCGGCAATATCCTGGTTATGAATTATAAGGGTGTTTTCGTCATTATACTGTTCTGCGTTATTGCTGAAGTTATACGAGCCCGTGATCACCACCTGCCCGTCGATGATGATCACCTTATGGTGCATCAGGCGCGGGTTGCCATCCAGCCATACGTCCAGTCCGGCGTTGGTAAGCGTATCGAATTCGGTGCCTGAGTTGGAGTGGTACTGGTCTTTATCAAACACCCCCCGCACGATCACTCCCGATTTCGCTCGTTCGATCAGCGCCGCTGCCAGCTCGTCCGAAGTGAAGGAGTATGCCAGGAAGTCGATGCTTTCATCCGCCGCATTGACTGCGTTCAGGATGTATTCCAACGTGCCGTCTTCCGGCGAGAAGTAAACCTCGATTCGGCTGCCGTTCACCGTTATATTGGGGTTATTAGCCGCGGGCGTTTTCTCAACGCTGAACAGGTCATCCACGAACATTTGCTCGAACTCGTGGGTGTAAGCCTGCGCCAATTTGGACGACTGCAGGCGGATCAGGTTGTTATTGTCCAAGTAGCCACCGCCGATGGTGAAGTTCATTGAGCCGGTCCAAACTTGGCTGCGGTCAATCACCACGAACTTGTCGTGCATCAGGCTTTCATGGCGGTCACCCAGCACCTCGATACCTGCCTGCTTGACCTCCTGCACCTCCTGCTCGTCCATGTTATCGCTCTCTGTGACCAGGCGCACGCTGACCCCGCGGCGGTGTGCCGCAATCAGCGCATCCCTGATCGACCACAGGTTGAGGTCATAGACTGCTGCATCCACACTCAAGCGTGCGTTGTCAATCGCAGCTGCCAGGTCTTCATCCGGTCCACCCCGGTAGGAAGCGGCGCCGGGGGCAGTGGGGTCGGTGAAAAATACCGTGAACCAATCCTTTCCACTGCTGGTAGGTGCGCCGGATGAGGCAGTAGTTGGAAGGTCTGCAGCGGTTGAGCATGCTGTGGCAATGAAAATGACGACCAATAGGAGCAGGGCGATTTTTTTCATGGGATGGAACATTTGAAACGCTGAGGATATCTCATTGCACGAAAGGATTATAGCTTAAATATTCCCCTATCAGTCCTTCTTACCTGCTAAGTAGAAAGCTGCAGCCTGCTCAAATCAGGTTCATAATCAGCCGGTTGAAGGCTGAAGTCATGGAGAATTGTCGGATCGGTAAAAATCCCGTTGTCTGAACAAAAATCGTGCTATGATTAACAGAAAATGAGATTTTTCCATAGGAGCCATCCATCGCTGCCTGAATTGAGAACTTAATAGTCTGCATGATCAATATGATCTTGGAGTTACTATGAAAAAGCCATGGTGGAACAGCCTGAGGATAAAAATTATCGCCTGGTCTTTTGTACCTACGGTGATCATCCTTTCCGCGGTAGCCTGGTTCACTTTTTATTCCTACCAAAAGGTGATCGGAGACCTGGCTATCAAGCAGGATTGGGCGATCGCCCAATCGAAAGCAGTAAAGGCCAACACAGCGTTAGCTGCCCTGATCAATAGGATCGTGCGTCCGATCATACTTGCCATCGACATTGATTATGCAAAGCCACCCGAAGTCCGAGCCCAGAATATCCTTGACCAGGCACAGGGTTTAGACATATTAGACGGGGGAATTTTTTTTCTGGATCAAAAGGGAAAGATATTTAAAACCCAGCCCCCGCAACCCGAGCTGATTGGACAGGACTGGTCTGACACCCCCCAGTTTCGTTACCTTGTCAACAATCCTCCAGGCTCAAGTCCCCTCACAGATATACGGACCATCGGTCCAAATGAGAAAGGAATTGTTTGCGCCACCTGGCCTATGCACAACACTCAGGGGGAATTCATCGGCGCGGAATATTACTGTTTATCAGTCGAACCAACTACATCGAATGTTATCTACGAAACATATAATAGTTTAGACCTGGGTTCGGATGTTTATATTATCGACGGCAATCAACGCATTATCTTCTCCCCCGATCCGTCCCAAATTGGTAGAAATTTATCTAAAGAAGCATATATCCAAGAGCTTCTTCATGATCAGAAAATGAGTATCCAGTTCCACAGAGCGGCCGAAGATATGGTTATCAGTTATTATCCGTTGGCTAATGTGGTCAATGATACAAACCGCTGGATTCTTATCAAAGAGCAGAGCTTGGCTGAGGTCATGCAGCCTTCCCTACCCTACCGGCAGCTCCTATATGCCCTGCTGGCCCTAGGCGTGATCGTGCCAGTGCTGGTGACTGCTTATGGAGTCAGGCACATTACCATCCCAATCCAAAAACTCATCCATGCCTCCGAGCAGGTGACAGCGGGCCAGTTTGATCAGCGTATTGAAGTGAAGACAGGCGACGAAATCGAAACCCTGGCTGATCAATTCAACTTGATGTCGGCAGAGCTGGATGAATCGTATTCCTCACTAGAGAAAAAAGTCGCTGACCGTACCCGAGAGCTGGCGATTATGAACTCGATTATCTCGGTCGCCAGCCAATCGCTGGATATCCAGGTTATTCTGGAAGACGCTCTTCATACCACGGTCGAGCAGATGGGCTTTCAGGCAGGGGCGGCTTTCAGGCTTGGGTCGGATCCCATGTCCATTATCTTAATCGCCCAGCGTGGTTTCGAGCCAGCCATTGCTATTGATCTCGCCAGCCGCTATAACATAATAAGCCAGGGAAATAACGGGGAACATACACCCAAAGTTATAACCTTAGCAATAGAGGATTTACAAGATAAAGAACAAAAGGACCAAATGGTGCAGGCTAATTTTCAGCTGCTCGTGTACGTACCGTTATCTTCTAAAGGGCATACCTTGGGTCTCTTTCTCCTTGGGAAGCATGAGCTGGGTCCGTTATCCCCTGATGAGAACGCCTTACTCAGCACTATCGGTCAACAAATCGGTGTCGCCATGGAGAATGCCCACTTGTATGAACAGGCGGAGCAGACAGCCATCACAGCAGAGCGGAACCGCCTGGCTCGTGAGCTCCATGATGCCGTCACACAGACCCTTTTCTCTGCCAATCTCATCGCTGATGTGATCCCCAGGATCTGGAAGCGCGATCCAGAAGAAGGGATGAAGAACCTGGAGGAGCTGCGCCAGCTGACGCGCGGTGCCCTGGCAGAGATGAGGACAATGCTGCTGGAGATGCGCCCCGAATCTCTAGAGCGGGCTGATATCAAATCTCTGCTGACCCAGCTGGCTGATGCTTTTATCGGACGTGTGCGTGTTCCGGTTTCTCTGGTTATCGAGGGTGATTGCGAGCTTTCTCAAGATGTAAAGATTGTTTTTTACCGCGTGGCTCAGGAGGCGCTGAACAACATCGCCAAACATTCGGGAGCCCGGCAGGTGGATGTTCATCTGCAATGCCAACCAGGTCAAATGAGATTGATGATCAAAGATGATGGGCTGGGTTTTGAGCCTGGCTCGATCACTCCTGAACACCTCGGGATTGCCATTATGCGCGAGCGGGCGAATTCGATTGGAGCCAGCTTAAAGATTGAAAGTCAGGTCGGGCAGGGTACAACCGTAGAACTCGGCTGGAGATCATAACGGAGGTATTAATCTTATGGATACTACTCAGAAGATCAAGGTGATGTTGGTAGACGACCATAACGTAGTTCGCAGCGGCCTGGCAACGTTTCTAAGAGCCTATGAAGACTTGGAGCTCATAGGAGAAGCCAAGAACGGCCGGGAAGCGCTCAATCTTTGTCATAAAGAGCAACCGGATGTGGTCTTGATGGACCTGATGATGCCGGAGATGGACGGAATTGCCGCCACGCGGGCAATATTGGCAGAATATCCGCAGATAAAGATCATCGCCATGACCAGTTTTGAAGAAGAGCAGCTTGTGCAGGGCGTGCTGGCTGCCGGAGCAATTAGTTACTTGATCAAGAATGTCACTTCGGACGAGCTGGCTAAGGCCATCAGGGATGCGGTTTCGGGCAAATCTACATTATCTCCCGAAGCCGCCAGGGTTCTAGTTCAGGCAACCCGCCCAGTAAAACAACCACTGTTTGAGCTGACCGAACGCGAGCTTGAAGTATTAAAACTCGTCGTCGAAGGTCAGAGTAACCAGCGAATTGCCGAGGCATTGGTCATTAGCATCGCCACGGTAAAAGCCCATATCAGCAATATCCTTTCCAAGCTGCAGGTCTCCAGCCGGGCAGAGGCAATTAATTATGCAATCAAGCATAAACTGGTTTCAATTTAAACGGAGCATTCAACTTTAGTATAAGGCAGGAAAAAACTTTAGGCTAAGAAAAAATAATTCAAAGGATACCCTGTAACTCCTCGGTGGATGGATGTGCCCGAGGAGTTTTTCTTTTATAGTAGAAGTAAATAAGGTTTCTTATCCAGAAAGGAGCTAGAAACATGGACTCTCCCAATTCCCTTGTAATAGAAACTCAAAACCTCACCAAGACCTATAAAGAGGCACAGGCCTTGAAAGGCCTCAACCTGACGGTGAAGCAGAATTCAATCTTCGGCTTCCTTGGACCCAACGGGGCGGGTAAGAGCACCACCATCAAGCTGCTGCTCGGACTGATTAAGCCCAGTGAGGGCCGGGCTACCGTCTTTGGCCATGATGTGCAACGCGACAGCGTAGAGATTCGCAAGCGAATCGGCTACCTTGCCCAGGACCCACGCTTCTACGAGCACATGACCGCTCGCCAGATCATTGGCTACACGGCACACTTCTTCTATCGCGGGCCGAAAGATCTGCTCGAAGCACGCGTGCAGGAAGTGATCGAGCTGGTTGGTCTGGAAGACAAGGCTGACCGGCCGGTGCGCGGCTTCTCGGGTGGCGAGCGCCAACGCCTGGGCATTGCCCAGGCCCAAGTCAACTACCCCGACCTGCTGATTCTGGACGAGCCAGCGGCTGCCCTCGACCCTATGGGTCGGCACGATGTACTGGAAGTCATGGAAAGGCTACGCAAGTACACTACTATCTTTTACTCTACGCACATTCTCGAAGACGTACAACGGGTAAGCGATACGGTTGCCATCCTGAACCGGGGCGCGCTAATCGCTGAAGCTCCTATTAACCAGCTTCTGGAAGGCGATGATGGCAGTGCCATTTATACCATCACCCTGAATAGCGGTATGGAAACAGCCATCACCGAGGCCCGAGGCCGCGTGACCGGCCAACCCTGGGTGCAACACCTGAGTATGGCAACGCAAGATGGCCAGATTGACTGGCAGGTCAGTGTAACGGATGACGCCGCGGCCGAAGACCTGCTCCTGCGGCTGATCCTCGAAGACCGCAGCCTGAAGGTTAAGCACTTTGGGCGCAAGATATATAACCTGGAAGAAGTATTCCTTGAAATGATTGGAAAGGAGAATTCGAAATGATCGCACAAACTAATCATCAAGTATCCCGAGATCTCCGCCTGGCCGCCCGCCACGGATTGCTCCCTGCCAGGGGCAGCGGCTGGCTGGGTGGGTTTAACAATATGCTTGCTAAAGAGCTGGGCGAATGGTTCCGCACCCGCCGCTGGTGGATGCGGATTTTGATCTGGCCGGCCCTCATTAATGGGGTGCCAGGGTTATTTCGGGCGCTGAAACAGATCCCACCTGAAATCCCAGACATGCTGTATTATTTCCAAATTGCGGTGATAGCCGGCACAATCGGTATGATCATCCTCGCCCAGGACGAGATTATCCAGGAAAAGCAATCAGGAACGGCGTCTTGGATTCTCTCCAAGCCAGCGGCACGCGGGTCTTTCGTCATGACCAAGCTGCTGTCAGACATCATTGGGGCGCTGGCCTTTATCGTAGTTTTGCCCGGGTTGATCACCCTGGTCCAGACTTATCTGGCGACCCACCAGCTGGTACCCATGCTGCCTTTCCTGGCCGGAGCAGGGGTAATTATGCTGGCGCTCATCTTCTACTTGACCCTGGTGATTCTGCTTGGTGTCCTGTTCGACTCGCGCGGGCCGGTGTTAGCGATCGCTTTCGGAGTCATGATCGGGGGAATGTTCGCCGCCGGGACTCTCCCACAGGTTGGTTATATCTTGCCGGTGGGCATGGACAAAATCTCCCTGATGGTAGCGTTAGAGCAGCCCTTGACGGCCGCAGATGTCTCGCAAGTGATCTCCGCCGCCGTCTTGAGCATCGTCTTCACCCTGGTTGCACTGTGGCGCTTTCAACATAAAGAGTTTTAAGTCCGGTATTGAGTATCCTACTTTGGTATAGGAAAAAATATAATCTAAAGGATGTCACACAACTCCCCAGGCGACGGATGCGCCTGGGGAGTTTTTCTTTTATAGTGAATACAGACTGAACTTCAATCACGAGGAATTAGACGAATGAACTATCTTGTTTTTCTTGACCCATACGCAGGCGAACTGGAGAAAATCCTGAGCGGCGTTAAAAGCATGATTTTGAGTGAATTCAATTCTGGGCAGCTATCCGCCCAGATTGTAAGACCCGGCGATAGCCTGTATTTCCTGCGGAATAATGGTGATTACACCTTGCGCGTGAGAGCCACCGTGGTGCGCGTTCTGCTTCCGGTGAGTAGCCTGGACGAAGAACTGTCCCGCACCATGAAAGAGCTACAGCCAAGGCTTCAATTAACCGAAGATCAGTATAACTACTGGTCGACAAGAAAGGAGCTCCTATTGGTTGAATTCGAGGCTGCTCAAAAAATCGCCGTGATCCATGTAGCACCGAATAAGGTCAATGGCCGATCGGACTGGATTGCTTTCGAGCAGCTCAGCCTGATTGCGGAATAGGAGATCTTATCAGATTGCCGTAATTTCAGATGAAAACTCAGGAACAGTAGAGAAAGGAGCAAAAAATAAAATGGACCCATCCAATTCCCTGGTAATAGAAACAAATAACTTGAGTAAAACATATAAAGGCGTGCAAGCCTTAAATGGACTCAACCTGACAGTGAAAGAACACTCGATTTTCGGCTTCCTGGGCCCTAATGGCGCCGGGAAGACAACCACCATCAAGCTGCTGCTTGGTCTGGCGCGCCCCACTGCCGGTTCAGCCATCGTCTTTGGGAAGGATATCCAGAAAGAAAGTGTTCCCATCCGCAGGAAGGTCGGCTATCTCGCTCAAGACCCGCGCTATTACGAGTCGATGACCGCCCGCGAGACCCTGCGCTTTACCGCCCACTTCTTCTTCACCGGCCCAAAGGCAGCTATCGAGGAGCGCATCCAGGAAACCCTGCAGTTGGTCGGGCTGGAAGACAAAGCTGACCGCTCAATTAAAGGTTTCTCTGGTGGCGAGAGGCAGCGCCTCGGGATTGCCCAGGCGCAGATTAACTACCCCGACCTGCTTATCCTGGATGAGCCAGCGGCCAGTCTCGACCCGCAGGGACGCCGCGACGTGCTGGAGGTGATGGAGTGCCTGCGCAAGTACAGCACCATCTTCTATTCCACTCACATCCTGGACGATGTCCAGCGTGTCAGTGATACGGTCGCAATTATGAACCATGGCGAGCTGGTCGCCCAGGCGCCCATCGAAGAGCTTCTCAATGGCTCGGGTGAAACAACCTACCAGATACGCGTGAAAGGCTGCAGCGAAACTGTACGGGATGCGGTGCGCGCCCAGCCGTGGGTCTCCACCCTGACGGAGGCAGCACCCGTCAACGGATACATCTCCTGGACCATCCGTGTGTCCGACGAAACTGCTGCGGAAAATAATTTGGTTCGATTGGTGCTATCTGAACCTGGTGCGACCCTGCTCGAGTTCGAGCGCCAGAAATACAACTTGGAAGATATCTTCCTCAAAATCGTAGAAGGAGGTAACAATGGCAAGTAATGTGGCTCTTCATCCGACCAGGAACCATCGCTGGTTCAATGGCTTCGGGAATATATTTTCGAAAGAGAACCACCAATGGTGGGGCACTCGGCAATGGTTAATCCAGGTCATCATCTGGCTGGTTCTGATCAACGGCTTAGTCCTGTTTATATCTGTGGTATTGCCCAATTTATCCAAGATAAATCAGGCTTTACAGAATATGAGCGAGAGCGAAGCTGCTGAAATAAAGGCAACATTTGTTACCCAAGGTTTGACGTATTTCTTCGTTCTGTCCGGCATGGTTGCCGCAGCTGGTGTGGTGATTTTCGCCCAAGATGCGCTGATCGGTGAGAAACGTACCGGCACAGCTGCCTGGTTGCTGTCCAAGCCTGTCTCACGGACCGCCTTTTTGTTGGCAAAGCTGGCAGCAGACGCGATTGGTATCCTGGTAACGATTGTCATTGTTCAGGGAGTTATTGGATATTTTATCTTACAAGTAGGAACCGGGAGTAACCTTCAAGTACCTGACTTTCTGGCTGCAATGGGTCTGGTGGCGATGTTCCTGTTCTTCTTCCTGAGCTTAACTTATATGCTGGGAACCCTTTCGAACTCTCGCGGCCTGGTGGTTGGTATTCCTTTGCTATTGCTTTTCTTCGCCAATTTTGGGAATTTAATGCCGGTATTAGTAAAAACCATGCCCTGGAACCTGATCCTGGATACGCGATATTCCCCTTCAATGGCGATCATGTTGGCCAAGGGCGAACCGCTTACCATCATCACCCCCATTATCGGCACTGTTGTCATGAGCGTGCTGTTCATCATTGTTGCGGCCTGGCGCTTCAACAGAGAAGAATTCTAAAATCTTTTGTCCATCCGCGGCTTCATTGCTGCGGATGGACAAAATGTATATCTTCCATGTGCTTGGCAATCACGAAATCTAAACCGTAATCACCTTCGATTGCATCGTCGTTGCCTACCCCCGATACATGGAGACGGGGGTAGGCATTTGAGTTATCAACACTGGTCTTCAAGTATTCAATAAAGTATCTCCCCCTCAGAACAGGGCCCCTCATCATATCTCCTTACTTTATGCAGCGGTGCAATTCTGGTGTCATTCAGCGTACACCTCATGGAAATTATAGATATGCCTACTATTTTTATTACCCCATAGAGAAGACTTCCGGGTGCCATATAAACTGGGTAAATACGGCTGATTGCCCCATTTCATATGTCAAAGTCAATAAGTTAGTTGGGAAATAATCAGGTATTTTTGTCTTTTGGTTCTATAATTCATCATAGATCGTATATAAAAAAAACGATATATTGAGGAGGAAAACATGCCAGCGGAATCATTCTTCACCCTTACTTGTTCTGCCTTTATTGGGTCGATATTTGGGTTGATGTTGACTTTTGCCGGATATAAACTCTTCCGGATCTTGTTGCCGATCTGGGGTTTTTTCTTCGGCCTTTGGTTAGGCGCACAATCCATCCAGATCATTTTCAATGAGGGTTTCCTGGCGACGATTACGAGCTGGGTCGTTGGGTTAATCGTTGGCATTATTTTTGCAGTGCTTGTCTTCCCGTTTTATCTATTCGGCGTGGCGATCATCGCTGCCTCATTGGGATATTTAGCCACCGTAGGCTTGTGGCTGTGGATCGGCTTACCATACGGCTTCCTGATGTGGGTGATCGCTATCATTGTGGCAACTGTCCTCACTGCGGTGACCCTCATCTTCAACATCCAGAAGTGGGTCATTATCATTGCTACAGCTGTCTTGGGCGCGAGCGTGAGTGTTGGTGTAATTGCAGCATTGTTCAAGCCAGTATCCCTGTTATTGGAAAACCCTGTACAGGTGATTCTCCAGACCTCGCCATTGATGTTGATCCTGTTCCTTGTGTTGGTAATCTTGGGTATCTTCGTTCAGTCAAGAACTACCCGAAGTGTAGTAGTTAGTGAACCATCTCCAGCTGTCAAATCTGCAACAGTCCCGGTGACAGCTGCCAGTGAAGCTGCTCCTGGTGCTGCTGTAGTGGGTGCAGCCGGGATTGCCGCTGTTGTTGAAGAAGCCAAACAGGAAGCTACCCCGGTTGGATCTACTGCAGCAAGAGCAGTAGTCACAGAGATGCCAGAAGAAAAACTGGAGGCTGGGGAGATAGCCTCAGATACAGGGGTTCCACTCATCAGTGCAGAAGACGCAGATAAATTCAGATATGGCCTGGAATATATTGAAGGCATTGGCCCGGTTTATGCCACCCGGTTAAATGCGATTGGAATAACGAATTTACAAGACCTGCTGGAAAAAGGTGCCTTCCCCAAGGGCAGGGAAGAGATCGCCGCTACCGCCGGTATTAGCCACGCCCTGGTGCTGAAATGGGTAAACCATGTTGACCTGTTCCGCATCAAGGGGGTTGGCTCAGAATATGCCGACTTATTGGAGGTGGCGGGCGTGGATACTGTGGTTGAGTTAGCCAATCGTAATCCAGATAACCTGTTCGCCAAATTAGCGTCAGTGAATGAAGAAAAGAAGCTGGTGCGCAAGCTGCCTGTACTCAACCAGGTGCAGGAGTGGATTGAGCAGGCCAAAAGCCTGCCGCGCAAGATCAATTATTGAGATTACTCACGGAGATTTCTGGGTGAATAACAACTGGCTGGATGTCGATCGACCTTCAGCTGGTTTGTTATTCCCTGGTGATCAAATCATATGAAAGGTAAAGCGTTTTAACCGCTCCAGAGATGATAAGTATGTCGGGTGTGAATCGATACACCCATCAATAATATCGCTCCAGCCGTAGAGCGGGTTGTTCATCCCATCTCATTGCTGCATACAGTGCCACAATATGGAGCAATTCAGCTAACACTAAATGGAAATTAGGAGCACGTTGATAATATATCTCCGGCTGCATATAATGAATAGGCGCAATATATCTCAAAAATGATGCATAATTGCCTTAAGAAAGTTGGGGTGTCATCGAGTTCATGGTTTCTATTGAGGATGCGATTAATCGTAGAAAAACCATCATCTATATATACAGATAAAAGGAGATAAAAATGTCGGAAAAATATATCTTCATCATCATTAAATACCCGAAAGCTGATACAGCGATCGAAGCTCTGTCTGCGCTTAAAGGACTGATGCAGGAGAAAATTGTCAGCCTCAAGGATGCAGTCGCGGTCACGAAGTCCGAGGATGGTGAGATTACGCTCCACCGAACCCAAGACGATTTGACCGCCAGTGGTTTTTTGAACGGTGGATTGATTGGTATCATTTTCGCCGATCTGTTTGGATCTGCAGGTTGGGATATAAACGGTGCATTCGCGGGTACCGCATTTGCGATGCTCGGTCAGGGAATCAAGGACAACCTGCTGAACGAGTTTGGAGAGAAGATGACTCCTGCTGAATCTGCAGTGGCACTCCTGGTTATGAGTGCCAATTGGCGGAAAGCGGTAGAAAGCATGCGGGTGCATAACTTCCAGGGAGTGATTGTCATCTCACAGAATGTTCTGGGTGACCTGGCAAAGGTGGAGAAACTGCTAGAAGACAATAAGGCCGTCGCCTCCGTGCCAGACAAACTGGAATTACCCAACCCGAAGGGGTTGAAATACATTGAGGGCATAGGTGACGTATATCGCCAGAAATTGCACAGCGCAGGCGTCACCAACGTTGATGAATTGCTTGAAAAAGGCTCCACTCCGAAAGGTCGTAATGAGATTATTAAAGCAACGGACGTCAGCGATAAACTGTTGCTGCGTTGGGTGAATATGGCGGATCTTTACCGTATTAAAGGCATCGGTCAGGAATATGCCGAGCTATTGGAAGCCGCGGGTGTCGATACCGTTCCGGAGCTGGCTCAGCGTGTCCCGGCTAATCTCCTGGAAAAAATGACAGCCGCCAACGCACAAAAGAAGATGGTGCGCCGCCTGCCAGATCTATCTCAGGTAGAGAGCTGGATTGCACAGGCAAAAAGCCTGCCGCGGGTCATCACTTACTAGACGAGAACAGAACTACCGAGCGATCAGTTCTGATCAATCTATTAATAATACCGAGCGGTCGGTAGTGAAAGAATGCCGACCGCTCGGTATTTCCACATATAAACCATCTAAGATTCGCAGTATCACATGCAGTGTATGGAGCGAGTGCAATTAATTTGATATTCAGGATCTTCTTCGTGAGGTTGAGAACCTGAACCTGGTGAAAATAAAAAGAACCGACCTAACGAACAGGTCGGCATCTATGGGATATTGAGAGCCTGGATGGTTGCTAAGGCAGCTGGATCAAACCCACCATATTTCCATCCACATCCTTTGCAGCCGCTACCAGCTTGCCGCCACCCACGTCCCTTACTTCCTGGGTTACCTGTGCACCCCTTTCGCGCAAGGTCTGCAGGCTTTCCTTGATGTCACTGACCTGGTAAAAGGTAGTAGCTCCGGTCATCCCCTGCTTGAACCCATTCGGGTCCAAACCGATATCCTGGTTGCCCACCCGATAACCCACATAATATGGTTCATCCATGATCGGCTCAACACCTAACAGCTTGGTATACAGTTTCTTGGCCTGGGTTATATCCCTGACCGGATAGATGATGGTTGTAAATCCCTCGTTCATATTGAGCTCCTTTCCTATTTTTTCCCCAGAGCAGCGGATTATAGTATTCCGAGGTTTTGTTATTTATTTCCAATTATTTTGGATTCGATGGGCTGAGTTCGTTGATTGAACTCCAGCCCATGTTATCTCATGATCAATACGTTTGTATTATTTACGGCAGTTATTTAAGTCCCCCGTGCGATTATTGGGCAGTAGTGACAGGCGACGTGCTTTTCACTGGCACAGTGGCTGTAGCTTGCAGGAAACCGACGTACATCAATATGGCCCCCAGGAATTCACTCAGGAACAGAAAATCTGGTAAGCCCATACCGATGAATGAACCACCAATTGCTGGCATAAGTGCCCCAACGGCGATCAGGATGTTACCCACCATGCGGTTGAACAGCACTCTCTTACGCCAGAATATGTAGGCCGAATAAATTGCCCCGCCCACCAGGGTGAGTGTGCCGTAGATGTTCAGCAGGATGGTCAGCAGGATGATCACCCCCGAGCGGGTCATAATTTCCTTGTATTGAGACGACAACGGCACCGCCGGGTTGTACCCAGCAGCCGCAGGTGTGATTGGGGCAAGCATCACCAACACAACCGCCAGCAGGCTGATGACGACGAGGGCGATATTCATCGTGGTGGTGATGCCCCGGCGGCGCACCAACAGGTTGATTGTTCCCTGTCCAAGCCAGGCGGCCGTCAGCATCGCCCCGCACAGGTACCACAGTTTGAGTGCGATTGCGCTGAAGCTGAACAGCAGCACCACTTCAGTCAGCGCACCGATCCCATAAAGTACCAAACCGATGCCCCATAACAATAAATGGGCGCCATGCCTCACACGAAAGCGGCTGAATACGGCGGCCGCAAACACAAAGGTGATGATCGTTGTCAGTATTGGCAGGTAGTGCATTTTTTACTCCATGAATTGAACTGGGATTATCAGGATAATTGTATCAGTGTGAGCTGTGTTGGATAGCTTCGTATGTGTCGAGCAGGGTGATAATGATTAAATCGGAGAATGAGTTCATCTTGCGGAGCAAGTCAGACCATATTTGGGGTGACCGCACGTCGGCATTTTCATAGGCTACCAGGATCGCATCCATCACCGAGGTGCGGAAGAATTGGAAGGCATGGGCGGCCTCCACGCTGGTCAAACCCACCCGTTGGCCGCGTGAGGCATACTCATACCCCAATGACTTCGCTTCCGCCTCCAGTCCTTCATCGCTGGAGGTCAAGTGACCGATCAACCCCTGCACTAACGAGCGACCGCTCAAACGGTACTGTTCGCGCGCTTCATTATCCATCTTCCGGTACCAGGTCTCGCTTTCCAGGTTGCTTTCGCTGATCTGCACGCGTGTATTGCGTAAAACATTGGCATACACAGAGGGTGCCTCCGGTGCGCTGTTTTCCCACCTTGTGTGCATGCGCAGCTCAACATCCGACCGCCTGAAACGGCGATGACCACCTTGTGTACGTTGGGAGGGTAGATATCCATGATCAGACCACGCCCTGACGGTGCTTGGGTGAACCCCCAACTGTTGTGCAGCCTCACTTAAACTAAGCCATTCGTCCATTTACCAACCCGGATCAGGATTCTGGATAAGAATTCCCTACTTTATCAGGTAATTTTTATTTCTACAATGTAGATTTCCTTAGAATTTGTATAAAGGATTCTAAGGAAGATAAAGAAAAAAAGGCTGCGGTGGTTAACCGCAGCCAGGATATCTGTCTGAGAAGTAGGTGAAGCGAATGGGTTAGGGTTTCAAATCCCAATATGACATTTGCACCACCCGGTAGGTATAGTTGGCGGTTAATTCGGGGCTGACAAACACCCCATAGCGACCGAAGGTGTATTTGCTGTCAAAAATCTCAGCGATTTGATACCCATTGGCATATACCGTCAATGTATTACCGACCGCCTTGATCCCCATGAGATTTTGCTTGTTGGTCCCGGCGATGATATAGCTGCTCGAAGTCCAGCTCACCAGCTCCTGGGTGGTATAGGGGTTGGCTCCATCCAGCCGGAAGACATGTAATGCCCCATCGCAAGAGAACGCCACCACGTAGCCATAGGATACGCCCGCCTGGTGCTCGGGGCCGCGTATGATCAATCCATAGGCATCCTTGCCCGTGCAGCTGCCCGAGTCAAACGTTGATTGCAGGTAGAAATCAGTGAGTTCGTGCCAGGTGAAGTACCAGGTGCTGAACCCAGGGACTTTTCCAGTCACGTAGAATTTACCGTCCGTAACGGTGATCTTGATGTAGTTGGTGTTGGGAAGCAATCCCGTGGTGGGATTGGTCCAGTCGGAAATATTCCCACCGTTCATTGGGTCTTCGAAGGTCGCCGTCCCATAAGTTGCCACTGGGTCAAACGTGCCTGACACAGGGGTTACATTAGCAGTCGGTCCGGCTTGCAGGGGTGGGATATCCACAGAGAGGGTATAACTTTCCTTGCCATTCCCCGCGGTCACGCTGAGGTAATAATCCTGGGTGGTGGGCAGGGTTCCAGACCAGGTGGTCTGCTTCGCCGATATGTCTAAAAATGACTGCCCATCCGCTCCGGTGACTCCCAGGTACACGTCGCCATTGGGTGACTGAATTTTCGCACTCATCGTCTGGGTGGCGCTGGCTCCCAACACGTAGTATAAAGTTTGCCCCAAATTCGAGCACACCTTCCACAACCGCTCCGGTGCTGCCGGCTGCAAACTGGATTCGGCTGGCAGGCGGAAGTGAAGAGGCGGTAGGCGGTACCGTCGTGGGAGGCACCTGGGTAGGTGGTGGAACTGCAGTAGGTGGCACCGGTGTCACCGTCACCATTACGGCAGTGGGTGGGGCGGAGGTGAGAGTCGGCTCAGCCGCTATCCCGGTAGTTGAAGTTGGTACCACCGGCGGTTGGCCTGTTGCCGGCGGTGGGCTGCCGCTAGCCGGTAATTTGCACCCAGCCAATCCAACTGCCAGCATCACCAGCAGCATACAGGTGAAGAACACTTTTTTATTCATCGTCGCCTCCTTAGAACCCGATGCAGATATCACTATTAGGATATTCTACATCAATTTGTAAATCGCCAGGCTATATCTGGCAGCAATTAGGATGCAACTAGCGGGCCAGTTTAATTGCCTGTTAACCAGCCAGGGTCACGCGTCGTACACCCGGATGGCAGCCGTACCTTCCAGTGGGCAGTGTTGCTCGCAGATCCCGCAGCCGATGCACACATCCCGCAGCATGCTTGGGCGCTTCACCGTGCTGGTCTGTCCACTCGAGTCGATCACCTCGGCCTCTTCCAGGCGGATCGATTTCTGCGGCGTGGGGCACATCTCCTCACACACGATGCACCAAACTCCACTCGCCCACGGCAGGCAGCGGTTCCGGTCGATGCTGGCTTTGCCAATCACTGCCTGGCGTTTTTCTTTCAGCGTGAGCAGCGGGATGGCACCGCTTGGGCATACCTGCCCGCAGGCGGTGCAACCGTAATCGCAGTATCCCACCCGCGGCACCACCAGCGGCGTCCAGATACCTGCCAGCCCGGCTTCGCTGAATGCAGGTTGTAGGGCTGTGGTGGGGCAGATTTTCATGCACTGTGAACAGCGTAAACAAGTGGAGAGGAATGCATTTTCATCTGTGACGCCTGGTGGGCGGATGCGCCACGGGTTTTCCTGTTGCAGGCGCAGATCGGTGCTTAGGAGCAACATCCCGGCAGCTCCGGTTGCCAGCGCTCCTAATGCTTGCCGCCGGGAAAGGTCGAATTCCTGTTTGGGGGCAGGTTTCAGTGAAAATCCGAAGCGGATGTCAGCCGGCTTGCAGTTGGCCATGCAATCTAGGCATACGGTGCATTCGGATGGCATGATGTGGAAATTTGCCGGCGTCGTATCGACTGCTCCAGGTTTGCACACGATGGCGCAGCGCGTGCACTCCGTGCATGCCTTCCCGATCACCGGGCGGAACAGGGAGAATTTGGAAAGCAACCCCAGCAGCGCACCCAAAGGGCACAGGTAGCGGCACCAGAAGCGGTGCGCCAGGAGATTTAATGAGATGATTCCGAAGAACAGTGCAGCGATAGCCACATTTTGGGCGAAAGCAGGCTGTTCGACCGGCAGGATACCTCCCCGCACCACTCCCTCGAACGCATCCAACGCCGGAGACAGGAAGTTTACTTTATACAAAACCGTTTCTGCTGCAGTCACCGCATAGAAAATGCCTGGCAGGATGGCTGTGGTTAGCGTCCGGGTGAAGATGGCAATCGGGTCCAGTATCAGCAGGGTCAGCCCGCCGAATAAGGCGGTTGCCAAGATGATTGCCAACAAGATGTATTTCACCAATCTCCAACGGGGGGAAATCGATGCCGCGCGAATGCGTGCTTTCTTGAATGAAACCCATTCCAGCAGGCTGCCCAAGGGGCAGATCCAACCGCACCATACCCGTCCTATGATGAAGGTCAGCCCTACCGTGACCAGTGCCAAACCCAGCTTGGGGATCCACTGGCGGCTGGCGATCATTGCACCGGCAGCTGAAAGGGGGTTCAGGCGGAAGAAGATGTCAGACAACACCGGGGCAGCCCTTTGCTGCACTACGGCGAAGATCAAGTAGATATAGAAGGCGAAAAAGAGGATTTGGACGGTTTGTCGAACTCGCCGCCAGCTTGCCCAGCTCATCCCAGGTTGATCTCCCTGATGTCGATGCTCGCCAGGTCTAATGTGCCCAGTCCCATGTCCGCGCTAGCCTGGATGTAGCCAATATCCGCCCCGGTCAATCCAAACAGCGTCGCAGCATAAGCATCTGCTGCCACGATGTCGCGGCTGGCGATAACGGTGTCGGTCTGTTTAACGTCCGCCAGGTCACCTCCGGTTGGTCCATGTTTGACCAGGATACGCACCGCATCGACCACGGTAAGATCAGGTCGCACGAGGCTGGTCAGGTCAGCAATCCGCTGGCTCAGGTCGTCATGCATCATGTTGCGATTCATAACCAGCCCCATCAGGTTCTTTTCACCCAACGTCAGCTTGGTTGACCCGTGGTCTTTGGCGATTGGAACGTTGATCAGCACATCGGTCTCCAGGATATCGCGGAAAATATAAGTTCTGGTCATGCTCTTGGCCTCGGGGATATCCACCTGGACGTACTTGGGATAGCTCATGATGGTCATCTCGCCACCTGCAGCCTCGACAGCCGCCTTGATGCCCGATATTTCGTACGCCGAGGCAGCTGTACCGCCGAAGGGGTAATCCATCACCCGCACGCGTTTCGCACCGGCATCCAGGCACATGGTGACGAGCGTTGCCACCACGGTGGGATTGGTGGTGGCGGCGTATTCGGGTGGGTGGTAATCGACACATATATTGGGCTTGATGATCACGTCAGAGCCCTCCTTGACGAAGCTGGTCATTCCACCCAGTGCTTCGATGGCAGCATAGGTGATCGCTTCGGGGCTGGGTCCGCGTGCTACTGCCAGGTAAGCAGGGCTGGTGGTGGGGGATGGCTCG
Organism: uncultured Chloroflexia bacterium; assembly: GCA_963726315.1. GTDB lineage: Bacteria > Chloroflexota > Anaerolineae > Anaerolineales > UBA4823 > FEB-25. The sequence goes on from CAVSBZ010000002.1 coordinate 123,532, forward strand.
GGGCTGGATGTAGGTGTGTGAGAGGGGCTGGTCGGGGCAGCTGCAATATCGCTGGTTGACCTGGGTAGTGCGGTTGGCTCAACCGCAGGAGTATCCGCCTCCGTTGGGGCAGGTGTGCTCTCACCGGGGCTGCAACTTGCCAGGGCAGCACCAGCCGCAATGGTGGCGCTCAACTTGATGAACGTCCGGCGAGAAATGAGTTGTCGGCGTTTTATGGGTCGTCTCCTCACAAGATACCGTTCACGAACTACCAGTAACAACCACGCGTTATGTATTATAAACGGGTTTCCGCATCCCTTGGACCTAGGAGGCATTGATAATTAAATGAGTAAAACTATGATTTATTTGATTAATTGATTTCTCTGATTAAAATACAAATAATCATAGTCCATCATATAATCAATCTAATATAGTTCTTGACGGGAAAAACAAATTGAAAAACATTGTCAACACGCAATATCCTCATTCACAATTGACCGGAAAAATTATCGGTTGTGCCATGGAAGTACATAAAATATTGGGCAATGGCTTTCAAGAACTCATCTACCAACGTGCTTTGGCGATAGAGATGACGCAGCAAGGATTGGCATTCAGCCGCGAGCACGAAACGAAGATATTTTATAAGGATGTTAATATCGGCACCCGTCGCGTTGATTTTTTTGTCGAAGATAAAGTCATGGTGGAAATTAAAGCCCAGTTAAAATTGGAAGATGTCCATTTGGCTCAAGCGATAAACTACCTCGAAGCTTATGGGTTGCAAGTCGGTTTGCTCATAAATTTTGGAGCGCGTAGTCTGGATTTCAAACGACTAATGAAAACACCGCGAGATCGGGTCAGCCTGATCAAAAGTCAAGACTATGATTTAATGAGTGCTGTGATCAGACAGTGATCAAATCATAGTCCATCATAAAATCATTTTAATCATAGTTCGAGACTATTCCCCATGCACCCGTACCCCGTCCCTGCCCACGAGATCCGACGCGAGCTCACCGTATCAAACTCGCGCTTCATCTCCACCCTCATCCCGGTCTTCTCGGTGGATGAAGCCAAAGCCTTCATCCATCGCATCAAGGCTGAGTTCCCCGATGCCTCCCACAATGTACCCGTCTACCTGATCGGGCATGGCGATTCGGAAACCGCCCACTGCTCAGATGCCGGCGAGCCATCCGGAACTGCCGGACGACCTGCCCTGGCGGTACTGCGCGGTAGCGGATTAGGGGATGTTGCCGTGGTGGTCACGCGCTATTTTGGTGGTACCAAACTGGGCACGGGCGGACTGGTACGCGCCTATTCAGATGCGGTGAGAATTGTGGTAGAGGCGGTTCCGCGGGCTGAAAAGGTTCAGACCCATACCATCATGCTGGTAATTCCTTACACCTACCTTGAGCGCGTGCGCCTGCTGGTGGCATCACAATCCGGCATGGTGCTTGACGAGGAATTTACTGCAGATATCACCCTGACTGCCCAGCTGCGAGTGGAGAACCTACCAGCTTTTCAAGCCTCACTGAGTGATCTCACCAAAGGCAAGGTGAAGGCGGAAGTGATCAAGACAAAGGAAATTTTAATGCCTATTTCCCAGTAGACTGGACATTGAGCATTTTTTATCCGGTATTCCGTTATTTCATCCGTTGACCAAGCCTGAGCTGCAACTTCTATATTTCCATCTATGAGCTTGTAATCATAGTCCATCAAATAATCATTTCAATCATAGTGCAAGACGTTTTACCCTACAACATCATCAGCACACCCCGTGTTTTTGTAAGGACACGATATATCGTGCCCCTACTCCTTAAAGATAAACGCTTCAAATCATAGTCCATCAACTAATCATTTCAATCATAGTGCAAGACGTTTTACCCTACAACATCATCAGCACCCGCTTGTGGGCACTAAGCTCACGGTAAATATTATCCAGCTGCTCCTGGTTTTCAGCGTTGATCCGCACGGTGATCGAAACAAACTTGCCATTCCGGCTCAAATGCCTGCTCATCCCGTCTTCAGTAGCCACAGCCGCATATTTCTGGATGATCTCTACCACCAGGCTCTCGAAATCATCCTCGTTTGCCCCCATCACCTTAACGGGAAATACGCGCGGGAAATCCATGCTCTAGTCTGCCCAATATAAAAATTATATTAAATTATACCTAAGGATTGACCGTCCCGTCCCAGCCTGCCAGACGGGCTGAGAGCCACCATAATGCCTGCCCTTTCAGGTAGCAGTTTAATGAGTGGCTGTGGGCGCAGCTGATTTCCGGGGCGGGGCAGGCACCTGGGTGAGTATCGCACCAGCTCTGGCACCACGGGCAGGCGTCGGTTGGGTTGGGGTACTGCGTTCCATCTGGAAGCCAGCTTTCGATATCGGCGAAGTCATACAAGACTTTACTATTCGCCAACACATAATCACGCACCATGTTGTTGTTGCGGTTCAAGACAGAGTCGCCGGTTGTGCCGTCTGTGTGACCGGTCATATAAACGAAGCGCACCTCCGGGTATTCCGTCTCAAGTTGGGTCATCATGTCCAGGTACTGCTGAACTTCAGCCGTACTCAGCCACGACATCTCGCCGCACCATGACCACATAAATGCATTCGCCTGCGGTGCCGAGTCCAACATATCTCGCGCTGTGCTGAGGAATGCGCCTGCGTTCCAGGAAAAGCCGCTGTTGTAACCCATGCGTAGTAAGGTGGGATTCCCCTGGTTTGGTGGTAAAACCCAATTTTTAAGGAAGTTATAGCTGGGAGGGTCGACGTAGCTGCTCATATAATCAGCCCCAGCCCACAGCTGGGTGCCGTGTGAGGTAGACCCATACGACCAAATGACGTTCTGCCTGGCAGCCTGTACCCATATCTGGGGGATCTGAGCAACATCACGGTTGTTATGGTCGATGATGATGGCTGAAGGATGGTTAGCTCTATGCAGCAGCGGGAGGTAATTTACCAGCACGTCTTGCGGAAAAATAAGTTTTTCATGTTGCAAGACGACCGGTGGAGATGCCAGTACCCCGGTGATTTTGGCGGATAACACCACATCCAGGACGAATACCATAAGGGCCGCGACGTAGTATATCGCGGGCGAAGTACGAAAAGTTTTCATCATGTCCTCCTTGAATCGACTACGCTTGGTCTTCCAGCTCGCCGATCAGCTGCAGCATATGCTCATAATGCGAGCCTTTCCAGTAGACCTGCTTGCAGGAGGGACATATCCGGAACTCATCGTAATATTTCTTGGTCAGCGGCTCCAGGCGCTCGATGATGTCTTGTTTGCTCACCACCTGGAGTGGGCTGTTGCAGCGCAGGCAGCGTTGAAATGGCGTCACCTGGTTCGTCAGCTTGAACCGCCGCAATACCTCTGCCACCTGCAAGCGTGGGTCTGTCTGGTGGATGCAATATCCACGCCTGATCGCCTTCCGCATCAACAATCTCCGGTCACGCGTCAGCAGTACCCGGCTGTCTTCCACCGAAACCCGGGCAAGCTCATCATCCTGGTAATCATTGCGATACAGGCAATCGATCCCCAGCATGCGCAGGTAAGTCGCCAGTTGACCCAGGTGGTTATCCAGGATAAAGCAAGGTTCACCGTCCAAAGGAGAATTAGCAGGATACACCGTTACCTGATCTGCTTCATGAAGGCGGTTGGAGGCATCTACCTGCAATCCGTTGACCTTCACCTGGCCAATCTCAGTATGGGGGATACCGCTCAATTCGATCAGATGTTTGAGGCTTTGGTGAGACTCAAATTCCAGGTTGAAGGTGGAATTTTTCCGCTGAGGAGATAAAAAATCGTTCAGCTCATCCAGGTAAGTGAATGTGGCTTTCATGAAACATCGCACTCCAGCTCAGGTCTCGATCCATTTCAGGCGTAAAGCTGCCCAATCATCATCGATAGCGATCATCGCCACGCCCTGTAAGCCAAGCGTGTTGGCGTAGGCGTTGATTGTATCGCGGTTGATATCGGTCTTCAACTTCGAAGTACCCTTGTGGTAGCTCACCCACAACATGCCCTTGGGAGGCAATAGCCTGGAGAGAGCTGGCAGCTGGGCTTCCAGTTCAGCACGGTTGGCAATGAACACCTGGATGCAGTCCACCAGGCTGCTTGAATCGCTCAGCAGCATAACCCCCTCTGGCAGATCGCCCATCTGGGTAGTATATCCACTGGGTGCGTTCACCAACATGAACTTGCTGCCCGGTTTAATCGCCAGTTTTTGGGCTAGAGATTTTTCAGACATATTTCCTCCACTGGATCAAGCCTTCCTTTTTATCTCGAATAGATAGGCGCTAAGAAAGCCGACCGGGTAGGCGATCAGGTGTGCCAGGTCGTCTGATAATTCAATTGCCGGGCTCACTCCAGCGCCCTCTGGAAAGAACAGGGCAATCAGCAGGAAAGCCAGGTTGACGCCAAATACCACCCAGCGCCAGGGTTTGGGTAAAAAGGTTGTGATCAGTCCCAGGGTGCCCATATACCCGGCCGATGGGCCCACGTTGCGTGAAAAGAACAGTGCCCGTTCCTGGCTGAAACCAATCTGGTGCAACGGTAATGAGAAGATCACCCCTTCAATCACCAGGGTCACCAGGTGGACACCCCAGAAGGTGAGTGTAGCCCGTAATGTACCCGCCTGCCATTCTGCTACCCCGCTGGTAAAGGAGACCATCCCCAGTGCGAACCAAAAGGTCACCCCACCGCTGGTCACTAGTGCCGAAAGGATCAGCCGCCACCAGCGCAAGAACCAGAAGTCACGCGGTGCAAACCCCAGCCGGTTCACCCATTCGCGAGTGAGCTCCTGGAGAATACTGTTCGTCCACCACGCCACCAGCAGCAACAGGATGACCATAATCAGGGTGAATGGAAGCCGGCTGATCACCCGAGTTAAATTTATAGAACCCTGTTTTATACTCTTTATACTGGATGGTTCACTCATTTATTCTGCTTCAGATGTCACCCGCGTGGGTGCCTGACTGGGTCTTCGTATAATCCCCAGCAGATCTGTCCCCAAATCAGCCCGCAGCATGGCAATGGTGACTGCCGGCAGGCTGGCTGCGCTGGGATAGATCAGATAGCGTGGAGACCAGGCTGGGTCGAACTTGGCTTTAAACTCATGCAGCCCTTTAAAGTTGTAGAACTGGTCCACGTGTTCATAAATATAATGTAATGCCCGTTCGATCGCCGGGTCGGTAGGGTTTTCCCCAATCCCCGATAAGCCGCTTAGCCCCATATTGAACGTGGCGATCCCCTGGGCTTTGGCCCATTCAATCAGTGAGACAAACAGAAAATCCATCTGTCCCTTTTCAGCCTGGCGGCGGTGGCGCATCAAGTCGATGCTGATTTCATTTGCCTGGTACTCGGGAAGGATGTTGGCGAATGCATCGATGGCACCGTCGGGGTTGCGGATGATGATCACCCGAGTGCTGTTCAGGTAGTCTTCATCAAACCAACCGAGAGAGAATCGTTTTTCATAACCATGCATGCTGGTCAGCCATTCGTCGCTGATCTGGTGCAGCTCGTCCATTACAGCAGTCGGGTGGGGAGGCTCGAGTACTTCAGCCTGGTAGCCCAGCCGTTTCATCTTGTTGACCCCTGTGCGGATGTTCTTCTTCTCGCCCCCGGCGATACTAAACGTAGCCAGGTTTACAATCGCCTCACTACCAACGCATATGGAATGGTAGCCCGCTTGTTTATAAGCTTCCAGGTAATCTGGCAGCACCTGGGAGAAGGCAGCCTCCCAATCATTATGGTCGCAAAAGTTCTTGAAGCTATTGATGCAGGCTGTAATATCGTTAGCCGGACCAATTGGGTCTCCCAGGGTAAGTGCAATGCGTCCTTCAACCACATAACCGATCACCGACCCACCCGGGCTGAAATAATATATTTTGTCATTAAAAAGCACCATCCGCGCCAGGCTGCTGCACCCATAAGCTTCAACGATTTCCCGCGCTTTCTGCCGCTCCATCAGGCTGGCTCCTCGGCGTACAAGCACCGGCCTGATTAACATAATCAGCGCATAACCGATGGTCACTGCTCCGACGATATAGATTGAGCTGACGAAGTAGCGCGCGAAGGTAGTCGTTGGGATTAAACCAGGGTTGTAGAATTGGGTGAACATCACTGCCGTCTGGCTCAGCGCGGCAACCAGGCTGAAGGTGACCTTCTGACCATTTAAGATGAAATGCCGGTCCAGCAGGTAAAAACCCAATGCGCCGTAGACCAGGGTGAAAACCAGTGCCCCCAGCAATGCCAGCAATCCCTGGCGGATGGAAGGTGGATCAGAACGGGCATGAAAATGCGGCTGCAAGTAGATCAACCAGGCTGCCAGGGCTGTTGCCAGGATTGCCTCTTCATAATCCAGCCCCTTGAACAGGTGCACGGGTACAGATATGATCAAAATGGTAACCGTAAGCACCCAGGCCAGGCGCTTGCGCCTTAATAATCCATTGGCGAGGATGAGCAAGGCGAACCCCGCCAGCACGGATGTCAGGTGACCGCCAACATCCACTCCAAATGGGGAATACTGCTCCAGAAGTACCAGCCTGCTTTGCATGGCCGGAGTCAGACCTGAAAGCACATCAATGATGCCCATAAATGCTGTCAGGAGGGCAACTATGCGGATGCTCCACACCTCGGTGCTGGGAGTTTCTTCCCCTTTAAAGGTTTTCAGCCGGCGCAGTAGGATGAACCCGATCGCCAGCGGCAGCCAGAAGGTCAACCCGCGGAAGGATAAGGCGATCACCGTTGCTCGCTCAATCGGCACGCCCAGTGAGGCAAACACCAGGGTCATCATGCCTTCCACTACCCCAATTCCTTGGGGAGTGATGGCGATGATCCAAAACAGGATCCCCATGGCATAGCCTGCCACCAGCACACCAAAGCGCACCTTCTGGTGGAAGGCTAAAAACAAGAAATACAACGTGGTGAGGTTAGCCAGATGGGCGGCAAAGGCGATACCCATCGTCCGGATTAGTAGCCCAGGTTGGGCAGCAATGGCGATGGATGCCTCAGTGAATTCATCTCGATTTTTCTCCACCCAGGCTTCATCCAGGAAATCCGGTCGTCTGGTTAACCTGGCGATGCGGTTGGCTAACCTTCGTACCCAGTCAAGGAGCTTCTGCAGCCATTCAGGGCGCCACAACCCGAGCAAGAGGAAAGCGGTCAGCGTCCCGATTACCAGCAATAAAATTACCGCCACGATGCTCTCGTAATATTTAAGCGTGTGGTGGGTAAACAGGTAGATCAGCCCGGTCACCAGGATGATGAGGAATGCGGTGAAGTCAGCCACCAGCACCAGCAGGGTACCAATTGCAGCTCGGGCAGCCGATTGACCCCGCCTGGCAGCATCATCCACAAATAATGACATGCCGCTGGCTCCTCCGATCGGAACCGCTACGTTCATAAAGATGGATGAGAATGTGATGGGGAGTAATTCAGTCAGCTTGCTCTGCACTCCCACCGTGAGGAAAGCCGACTGATATAAGGCGGTATAGATGATGTAGTAGACGAAACAGGATAAGACCGCAGCCGCCACCCACTGCCACTGACCTCCGATGAGGGTTTCAGCTAATTTCTTTATCTCACTGAACCTGCTGATGACCACCCACAGGAAGATGATGACCAGAATCCAGAAAATCCAGCGTCGTTTCATCCCACTGTTTTACTCCGTGAGGATATGCACGCATTATACACTTGCACCCGCTACGGCGTATGGACTTGATATAAAAGAGCAGCAAGATTGAAATAAATAGTGATATTAGCTGTTGTTACCGGTCAAGTATGCGGTTTATCGGTGCTTCTTGCTCTTAGCACTGCCGGTTGACATTCCTGGGAATTCAGGCGCCCCCAACGAACGCATGCGTTGCTCCTCAGTCACCGGGTTCAGGCGTGGTCCATCGGTCCATTCACCGTCTTCCAGTTCGGTTGTGGCAATCTGGATGGCCTCCTGCGGGCTGTTCGCCCAGATTGTTTTCGCATACGGTTCAATGGAATTCGCCGGGTAGGTCCCGGTCTTAAGTTTTTTCTTTACTCCCCGCTTATTGGCAAATAACCCTTCAATATAATAATGCGGCATGCTGCTCCATCCCATTATTCCCCAAACAGCTGCGGCGGTGCCTGGATGGCGATCACTTCACCCCTGGCGCATACCTGACCATTAGCGGATAACCAGGCTTCCATGACCACTTTGCGACCTTTTATCTCCTTCACCCTTGCACGCACCTCCAGCGCTACACCCAGTGGGGTGGGTTTGAGGTAATCCACTTTGAGCGAGCCAGTGACAAAACGGAAAGCCGGCAGGGTAGCCATTGCTCGACCCTCGGCTTTATAGGCTGCCGCAGCAGCCGTTCCTGTACAGTGACAGTCGATCAGTGAGGCGATCAACCCGCCGTATACGTAACCCGGGATGGCGATGTGATATTCTCGGGGTGTGTAAGTGCATACCGTTTCTTCTCCATCCCAATAGCTCTTGATCTGTAAACCCTGCTCGTTCAAACGTCCACATCCATAACAGTAGCTTACGTTTTCAGGATAATAGTCCTGGAAGGCTTTTTCATTCATCTTGATACTCCCAGCTCTTTGGCAGCCAGCTCTAAGATTTCGAATCCATACCCCACAAGCTCCTCCAACCTGGTTTGATCCTTGCCCCTGATCTGCTCACCCGCTTCGATACGCTCGATGTAACGCAGCAGAGAGCCGCGCAGTCCGCTCGCCCGGTGGGCATAAGTTAAATCCACCGACAGGTGCTCGAGGCGGTCTATCAGTCGTTTGACCAGCTCCAATTCCTGATCAGCCAAGGTGCATATCCGTTGGGTTCTTCACGTCCAGGCGACTTACTGCTACCAGGAAATGACACGTGTGGGGGTCAGCTTGATCAATAAGTTTTCCGGGTCATTCAACCAGGATTGCGGCTCAGGCTCTTTCACCCCTTCCAGCCCCAGGTAGCGGATGTAGATTCGGCTGGCAATATCACTCACCAACGGGCGCGGATCCGTCACCAGCTCGACAGTCCCTTCCAGCAGCACTGCCGTAAGCTTGCCTCCCTCCTGCTTTGACTCGACCAATACGGCTCCCCGTGGGTTGTGTTTAAGCTCGCGGATCTTTCGTGTGCTGACGAAGCTGCTGATCCAAACGGATACTCCATCCCACATAAACCATACCGGCACCACATGGGGTTGCATGGTTTTCGGGTCGGTGGTTGCCAGGCGTGCCAGCACAGGTTCTGCCAGCACCAGTTCGATCAATGTTTTCCTATCGGTCTTCACAGCCTCTACCATCAGCATTCTCCGCTTTATAGTTTGGCTGGAGTATAGTACAAAACCCGATTGCGGACAACACCTCCCCCGTCACACCCTCGGCAGAGCATAGGAATCAAGAGAGCCGGGTATGTCGCCCGGCTCTCAACAAGGAGGAGAAAGAATACCTATACTATGTTGATCATATCTAAATACTAATATCTGTGCTTGACGGTTCAACTACAATTACCCCACGTTCACCCATCAACCTCCCTGTTCTTCCGCATGCGCTTGATCTCAGCCCGCTTCCGCTTGGATTCGAGTCGGCGTAAATTGGCCGCGCGTGACGGTTTGGTGCGGAAGCGCGGCTTGGGAGGCACACTGGCTTGTTGGATGAGACGCACCAAGCGCTCCAGTGCTGCCTGGCGGTTTTGCTCCTGCGAGCGGTACTGTCGGGCTTCAATGATCAATACCCCCTGTGAGGTCACACGCCTGCCTGCCAGCTTGAACAGGCGCTGCTTCACTTCCTCAGGCAACGAGGGCGAGTCCAGCAAGTTAAAGCGCAGCTGAACAGCTGAGGATACCTTGTTGACATTTTGCCCGCCGGGGCCGGGCGAGCGGATATAAACGAGCTCAACCTCTTCATCACCAATCCCGATCGATGGTGTGATTTGGATCATTTGATAAGTATACCCGTACCCAGATGGCCTCAGTGGAATCCATGTTCCGAGAGTAATTATTCTGCTAGCAACGTTTTTATGGGTAGGAGAATTCAAAATTGTCCGCATAAGTCACGGGGATGTGTGATTAGTATAATCCTTCAAATCCACCTCTCCAGCCACGTTGACACCCCAATTATTTCGAGATAATATAAGATTACATCCCGGCATTAAGGGAAATATTGTTACTTAATGGCTTGATAATCAGGTTGTCATTTACATGATGGTCACATGGAATTTCCTATCCTAATAAATCCACAAACCATTTGTTTAAATATCCTTGATGTCAGGGCAGTACTGGTCACCGGCATGTGCCCATGAAACAGTTAATTATGTTTCAACAATCTCTTCCCGATTGATCCAGTACGCACCATAAATTCTTCATCACATAAAAACGAGCGGCTGGAACAACCAACCGCTCGTTTTAACGGAGGGTAGATGCAAAAAACGGTCGTGGCTGCCGCACTGGGGGAATGCGTGCATGTCGCAGGGGTGCTGAATTTTCTACGCCTGGCTGAAATCGCCGGTTGGCGCACTGTCTTCCTGGGTCCGGCAGTCCCAATCGATGATGTCTTGAGGTCAGCCCGCCAGGAAGGTGCCACATTGGTGGGGGTTTCTTATCGCCTCACCCCCGAGACCGGCGAGCGTTTGCTGGGTGAATTCGCTGAAGCTGCAGACCACCTGCGCTCCTCCGGTGTCCGCTTTGCTTTTGGCGGTACCCCCCCGGTGGCTGAAAGAGCCGTTCAGCTGGGTTTCTTCGAGCGGGTTTTTGATGGGAGCCAGCCTCCCGAAGAAGTGCTGGCTTATCTCAAGGGGCAGGTTTCGCCTCAACCTTCACCCCAAGAATACCCCCAATCCCTGGTGGAGCGAATTGCCTGGAAATCTCCCTATCCCCTCTTGCGCCATCACTTCGGTCTACCCACCCTTGAAGCCAGTCTCCTGGGCGTGGAACAGATCTCGAGTGCCAGGGTTCTCGATGTTATCTCGTTGGGTATCGACCAGGATGCCCAGGAAAATTTCTTCCATCCTGAACGGCAGGATGCCCACCGTAAAGGGGCGGGGGGTGTGCCTGTCCGTTCTGCCGCTGATTACCTGGCGCTCTTTTCGGCCAGCCGGCAGGGCAACTACCCACTCATGCGCACCTATTCGGGCACAGATGATTTCATCCGCCTGGCTGAGATGTACCTGGAAACCATCCATAATGCCTGGTGTGCCATCCCACTGTGCTGGTTCAACCAGATGGATGGCAGGGGTCCGTGGGACCTGGAAGGCTCGATCCGCGCGCACCAGCAGGTAATGGCGTGGTATGGCGAGCGTAATATTCCGGTGGAGCTGAACGAGCCGCATCATTGGGGCATGCGTGATGCCCCCGACGTGGTGTTTGTAGTATCAGCGTTTCTTTCAGCCTACAATGCCCGCCTCTTTGGGGTTCACGACTATATCGCCCAGATGATGTTTAACAGCCCCCCAGGCACCTCCGATGCGATGGATATTGCTAAAATGCTGGCGGCGTTAAAAATGATCGAGCCTCTGGAGGGTGAGGCTTTCCATATCTGGAGGCAGACCCGCACCGGTCTGCTCAGTTACCCGCTTGACCCAGCCGCCGCTCGCGCACACTTGGCAGTCAGCATCTACGTCCAGATGGCACTCAAGCCGCATATTATTCACGTGGTTGGTCACACCGAGGCCCACCACGCCGCCACTGCAGACGACGTCATCGAGGCTTGCCTGATAGCTCGTAGGTCGATTGAAAATGCCATCAATGGTGCTCCGGAGATGACTGCCGATCCTGTTATCCAGGCTCAAGTGGATCATCTTATGGCTGAAGCCCACGTCACCCTGCAGGCGATTAAACAGCTTGGCACTCAAACCAGCTCCGACCCATGGACCGATCCGATAACATTGGCTAAATCGGTCAAATTGGGGATTTTGGATGCCCCCCAGCTGAGGAACAACCCTTTTGCCTCAGGTCAGATAATAACCCGCATGTTAAATGGTTCGTGCATCACCGCGCACCCAGACGGCACGCCGATCAGCGAAGCAGACCGGCTGGTGCAGTACCTTCCCTAGGAGAATTTTATGGCTAAAAAATTGAACATTACCGTGATTGGAGCCGGGCATGGCGGAAAAGCCATGGCAGCCCATCTTGGGTTGATGGAGTTTCCGACAGTGTTATTTAATCGCACTGCCGCCAATGTAGCCGCGATTAAGGAGTTAGGTGGCATCTACCTCGAAAGCTACGAAGGCGGTCCACGTGGTTTCGGAAAGTTGGAGCTGGTAACCTCGAACATTGGCATAGCCTTACAAAAGGCGGAGATGATCATGGTGGTCGTCCCATCTTCCGCCCATGCAGATGTAGCAAAATTATGCGCTCCTTATCTAACCGATGGTCAGATGGTCATCCTGCATCCCGGGCGCACTTGCGGTGCGATTGAATTCAGCAAGGTGATCCGTGACAACGGCTGCACCGCTGATGTGACCATCGCGGAGACTGAAACCTTTATTTATGCATCTCGCTCCGATGGTCCCGCCCAATCTCGTATCTTCCGCATCAAGGAAGCCGTGCCGTTGGCAGCTCTACCCGCCACCCGCACTTGCCTCGTCCTTGACAAGATCCGGGATGTATTTAACCAGTTCATTGATGGCGGGGATGTGCTGCAGACCGGTATGAACAACATGGGCGCCATCTTTCATCCAGCTTTGACCATATTAAATTCAGGATGGATCGAATCAACCCACGGTGATTTTCAATTCTACATTGATGGGGTGACGGCATCGGTGGCCCGCGTGTTGGAAGCCCTCGATCGTGAGCGGGTCACGGTGGCGGCTTCGATCGGTATTCGTGCCCGTACCGGCATGGAGTGGTTAAAGCTTTCTTATGACGCCGTGGGTGAAGACCTGAATGAGGCCATCCACAACCAGCCCGGATATTATGGCATCAATGCACCCCCAACCCTGAACCACCGTTACCTCTTCGAAGACGTCCCCATGAGCCTGGTACCAATTGCCTCGCTTGGACAGCGATATGGGGTTGCAGTCAGCGGAATTGATGGGATAATTAAGCTAGCCAGTATAATACACCGTACCGATTATTGGCGCCGCGGGCGGACGATAGAAAAACTGGGTATTAATAACCTGAGCACAGATGAATTGATCCATTATGTAAAAGAAGGTGTTTTGGAATCAGCCTGAGCATAATTGAGTATAAGTGCTGGAAACCTAGGCGACGAGGAAGGGTGAGATGGATATCCAAGATCTGACGAAACCGGTGATCCTCCTGGTTGTTCTACAAGCCCAGGATGCCGACCTGGTAACAACTTCCTTGCGAAGGTCATCGATACCCGCCTTCGAGTTATCTAGCACCGGTGCTTTCCTGGGTAGAAAAAACGTCACTCTCTTGATCCCGTTGGAGGCTGCGAACGTGGATTTCGTGGTATCTGAGCTGAAGCGTAATTGCAGGCAGCGCATCGAATATGTATCCATGCCCATCGAAGGTCAACCTCTCCCTATTCCCAGCCCCATACCAATCACCGTGGGCGGAGCAACCATCTTTATCCTCGAGATTGACCAATACCTGGAGGTGCTGCAATGAAACTGATGATTGCCATTGTCAATGATGCTGATTATGACAAGATTGCCCGCCAATTGACCGACGAGCAGTACCGTGTGACTTGCATTGCCTCCACGGGTGGGTTGTTCCGCCGCGGTAGCACCACCTTGTTGATTGGTCTGGAGGAAGACAAAATTAGCCGGGCAGTGGATATTATCAAAGAGAATAGTTCCAGCGCCGATGGCGCCGGCACGCACAAAGCTGCCATCTTCGTTCTGAACATCAAGGAATATATTCGTGTGTAAGGAAAAGAGACTCACAGACCCATTTTCTCTCCTAATTTAATAAATAATGTTGACCAACGTCCATGGATAGTTCATGAGTTGTCTATCCATGCGTTGCCTGATTTTATCCATGCTTTACTTTTATCATATGCTCTGTCAAATTATCCAAAGGTATATTTTTTATTTGATTACTCTCCGCTTAGAATATGACTTCATCGCTGAGCAATGAATCGCGCCGCATTCGCACCCTGATCACCGGTCACGTCGTTCCGGAAATGGAAAAATGTATCCAATGCGGGATATGCTCTTATAGTTGCCCCATTGGGATCGATGTTCGCATGCATGCCTGGAATGGCGAAGTCATCGAGGATCCTAAGTGTCTGACCTGTGGCGAATGCATTGAACGCTGCCCGCGCGCTGTGCTTCATTTTGAGGTCACCGGTTTATTTACCAGGGAGAAGAAATGACCCGCCACATCATCATTGGGACGGGTGTATCAGGTTTTTCGGCTGCTGAAACACTGCGCAGTGTTGACCCTCAGGCTGAAATCCTGCTGGTTGGGGATGATCCATTTGGTTACTACTCTCGCCCTGGTCTGGCATATTACCTGACTGGTGAAATCCCCGAAAAGCAATTATTCCCCTTCTTTAAAAAAGGCAAGTTAACCCTCAATGTGCAACGCGTCAAGACCCATGTAAATTCCATTGACCCGAACGCACAAGTGATTAAAACTGACACTGCCGGAACCCTGCCATATGATCGATTGCTGCTTTCTACGGGTGCGCGCTCCATCCCCGTGAATTTCCCGGGATCAGATCTGCATGGCGTGGTGACACTAGACGATCTTGCCGACACTCGCTATATTTTGTCTCACCTCAAGCATACAAAGACCGCCGTGGTTGTTGGAGGCGGAGTCCTGGCAATTGAGTTAGTCGAGGGAATGGTGGCGCAAGGTAAAAAGGTGCATTTCCTGCTGCGCGGAGATTGGTATTGGTCGAATCTATTGGTCGAAGCTGAATCTCACCTGGTGGAGCACCATTTAACCACTGAGGGGGTCGTCCTGCATCATCGCACCGAAATCGAAGAGATCCTGGGTAACAAAGGTAAAGTGACCGGAGTACGCACAACCAACGGTGAAATCATTCGCTGCAACATGGTAGCGATCGGTATCGGTGTGAAGGCTCGCCAGGAGCTGGCCAAAGAGGCTGGTCTGGAAACCGACCGGGGAATTTTGGTGAATGAGTACCTACAAACCAGCCAACCGAATATTTTCGCCTCAGGTGACGTCGCTCAAATCTTCGACCCGGCAACTGGTCGTTCATCGATCGATAATCTCTGGTATCCCGGGCGCAGGCAAGGGCGAGTTGCCGCCTTGAACATGGCTGGAAAAGATCAAGCCTACCAGCGGACGGTTGCGCTTAATGTGCTTCGGCTGGCAGGGGTAATGACAACGCTCATCGGCTCAATCGGGAGCGGGCGCGATGAAGGTCCGGTGTACTCCACCGCGGTTCCAGCGAGACCTGGCAGCAGTTGCCCAATACGCTGGCAGCAGAGGTCAGTTTGGAAGAGAGTCAGCTGCGCTTAATCCTCAGCGAGCAAAGGTTGTTAGGGGCGGTGGTGATGGGTGATCAAAAAATATCTCGCCCCATTCGCGAGCTGATCACTGATCAGGTGGATATCACTCCGATTCATGATCAATTGTTACAATCCGGCCCACAATTGGGGCAGCTGATCATGGATTATTGGGCAAAAACAAAAAAATGAGCATCGAACCGGTAGGAGCAATGCAATGTTGTCAAGAAATAAGGAGATCTGGTTCGCTTTATTAGTCGCCGTTCTTATAACCGCGATCTATGCCGCTGTGATGAACCTGTACAAGGCGGTGCCTGCTGCCGGCAGCTTATTTGGTCATTTAATCGGTATCGTCGGTTTCCTGCTGATGTTGATGACTGAGACCCTCTATTCATTCCGAAAACGCAGTCGTAAAGGACGTTGGGGAAATATGCAGTCGTGGCTCCAATTCCACATTTTCACCGGGCTGGTCGGTCCGTACATGGTGTTGCTGCACACTTCCTGGAAGTTCAACGGTCTGGCAGGAGCAACCACGCTTCTCACGATCACTATCGTGATAAGCGGATTTATCGGCCGTTATATTTATACTCGCATTCCTCGCTCACTGGATGGAATTGACCTCACCTATCCCGGGGCACAAGCCCAGGCTGCCGTGCTGGCTCGTTCTCGGCAGATGTTATCCACCTGGCACGCCGTCCATATCCCCATCGGAATTGCCCTATTTGTTGCTGCATTTATCCATATCGGAGCAGCCCTGACTTATGCCACTTTGCTCCGCTAGAAGGTAGGCGATGAGAAAGAAACCTCTCGGCTTTTTGACCATACCCGGATTGATCACAGCCCTGCTGACGGTATTGATTGTGATTGGGGTAAGCTTTATCCGCGGTGGGGTGCTGTTCAGTCCAGGTGCGCTCAATGCCGAGGCTGGTGCAGCTCTGGGCAGTGTCGCTTCCCATGCCGAGCTTCAAGGTAAATGTTCTGCTTGCCATGCATTTTTCTGGCAATCGGCAACCATGGCTGACCGCTGTGTGGTATGCCATGCTGACGTTGCCGCCGAGCTGCAGGATCCATCCACGCTGCACGGTAATCAGATGACGAAAAACCCCGGCATGCAGTGCCGGTCTTGCCACCCCGAACACCATGGTGCACATGCCCCACTGACCGATTTGTCTAAGGCCGATATTCAGCACGATGTATTCGGCTATTCCGTTAACGCCCATCAAACTCAGACCGATGGATCTCCTTTTGCGTGTAACACTTGCCATGTTAACGGCTATGCCAAGTTTGACCAAACCGAGTGTATCACCTGCCACCAGCAGATTGATCTTCAATTTATGCAATCTCATCTCCAGGCGTATGGCGAAAACTGCCTGGCTTGTCATGATGGGATCGATACCTATGGTCACAATTTCGATCACAGCACTGTCGCCTTCCCGTTAACTGGGAAGCATGTCTCGCTGGAGTGTCCGGCTTGCCATTCCAACGCCCGCACAATCGCTGATATGAAAGCGACCCCCCAGGACTGCGCTGCTTGCCATGCCAAGGATGATGCTCACCATGGTCAGCTCGGCAGCGACTGCGGCGCATGTCACACCCCTGATGGTTGGACACCGGCTTCATTTGATCACGCAAAATCAAAGTTTCCCCTCACCGGCGCTCATGCCAGTATCGACTGCACCCAATGCCACCTTAATCGGGTCTTTACCCCACTACCCATGGACTGTTATTCATGTCACGCCAAGGATGACCCTCATAATGGTCAGTTTGGTACCGGCTGTGATTCCTGCCACACCACCACCGCCTGGCTCCCGGCTACATTCGACCACTCAAAATCAGGCTTCCCCTTGACCGGGGCTCATACCAGCCTGGAATGTACAAAATGCCACATTAATAACGACTTTACTACCCTCGATACCGCCTGTGTCTCCTGCCACGCCAAGGATGACGCCCATAATGGTCAGTTTGGCACAGATTGCGGCGAATGCCACACCACCACCGCCTGGCTCCCAGCAACATTCGACCACTCAAAATCAGGCTTCCCCCTGACTGGTGCTCATACCAGCCTGGAATGTACAAAATGCCACATTAATAACATCTTTACTACCATAGACACCGCTTGTGTCTCCTGCCACGCCAAGGATGACGCCCATAATGGTCAGTTTGGCACGGATTGCGGCGCATGCCACACCACCACAGCCTGGCTCCCGGCAACCTTTGACCATTTTAAGACAAGGTTCCCCTTGACAGGTGCTCACACCAACTTAGAATGTACAAAATGCCATGTTAATAACAGTTTTACCAACCTCTCTATAGACTGTGCCTCCTGCCATGCAGACCCTGCATTCCATGCCGGTTTATTTACCAATCTGTCCTGTGACCAGTGCCATAATACCTCTGCCTGGAGCCCTGCCAGCTTCAACCTGACACATCCCAACAGTTGCGGCGAAGTAACCTGTGTTGGCCATGAGGGGGCTACCTGCCGTGATTGCCATGCAGTCAACCTATCCACTGCAACCTGCCTCAAATGTCACGACAGCAATAATCCCACCGATGGGGGAGGTGGCGAAGGAGATTAAAAGTCTCGCCGTCTCCAAGTAGAATCTCTATAAAGCGTTTTACTTGTTTAAGGGGGTTATTGCAGGTGTATTTACAGGTGGCGCGTGAAGAATTCGATTACACGGCGGGAGTGTTCTTCCGGGTAGAGCTGGCTGGCAGTGGTGTGCCCCGCGTCTGTCAGCCTCCACAGCTCCTTGGGTTGCTTAGCAGCCGCGTACAGCTCATCGAAATCCGGTAGGTATTGATCATGATCGCCGTGGATGAACAGGATCGGTCGGGGGGCGATCTTTCCCACCCAGCGGATTGGCTCGTAGCTGAACAGGTTTACCCTCAGACGTAGTGAAGTCATGCCAACGATCAGCCAGGCAACTGCTTTTCCCAGCCACGACGGCAAACCCAGCTCCACACTCCGGGCAGCAATCGCTGCGCGTATCCGCGCCGGTCCGCCGTCGCTGATCACCGCCTCCACATCCGGGCACTCCGGTGTGCTCACCATGGCTGCCATACCTCCGTACGAAAATCCGAGCAAACCGATGTGCGTTATACCCCGCTGGTGCAGGAATTCGATTGCTGCCTGCACATCCCGCCGTTCCTCGTAGCCAAAAGTCATCCGCTTGCCATCACTCCGTCCATGGGCACGGAAGTCGAAAAGCAGCACGTTGAACCCCGCCTCATGCAGGGAAGGTGCGCGGTACAGATCGAAATCGTAGCTGCCCCCGTGCCCATGCAGGATGACGATGGCTTTATCTGCCTGCGGAGCAGGGATCCACACGCCCCGCAGGGTCAGCTGGTCACTCGTTCTAAGCTCGATGGCTTCGAATTCCAGCCCGTATTCGTCGGGGGAGAATGCTTCGCCCAACTGCGCTCGTCGCGTGAAGTAAAACGAGAGTGCCATTCCTATAACAAAAATAACCGAGCAAAGGATCAGCAGCAGCCACAGAAAAGCGATCATATGGATGGCTCCGTGATGGTGCTCGAATGGGTTGGTTTCGGCTCACGGATAAATTTCAAGCTGACTGTGCTGAGTAAAAAAAGAACACCATAAGCCGCAAACGTGGCAACATACCCCACCCCGGGTGTGATCTTGTTGAGATAATCTGCCACCGGTGCTCCAATGCCATAGCCAATGAATGCAGCCCCTGCGCCTGCCAAATTGGAAATACCCAGGTATCGACCTGCTTCTGCAGGAGGTACTAGATTGGTGCCCATAGCCCAGTTTGTGGTCATGAACATCCCGGTGGCTACGCCGAGAATGGCGCCAGACACATAGATCAGGTTGGCATTTGGCACCGCAATCGTACCCAGCAGCAGGAAGCCTCCCACCGCACCGATGATCCCGCTGATACCGATCAGCATTTTTTGTCCAATTCGATCAGCCAGCCAACCGGATGGGATTGCCGAGACAATTAAGAAAATACCAACCATCAGCGTCAGGTTTCCTACAAAACCGGTTGCTTGTTCGGCTGTTATTTTGAACGAATATTCGAAGAAATAAAGCGCAAAGCTTCTCAGTGAAGTGATGGCTGCCAGGAACAGTAAACGGTTGACAATCCACCAGATGAATGACGTATGCTCTCTTGCCTCCTTGCCGATGGTCATTCGCGCCCCTGCCCACACCCCAATCACGATTGCCATTATCATGGCAACGATTCCACCCACCCCTACGATGATCGGGATGACTGTCTCCTTACCTGCGATAAGCCAGGAGAAGAGCCCTGCAACTCCCCCGATCAGGCTTCCACCAACCAATCCTGCCACGGCGCCTAATACAATCCCGGCAAGCATTCCAACCACTCTCACCATCGGCGGCCAGAAAGGAGTATTTGGCTTCTCTTTGAGGGGTTGTTCCTTAACAAAGAAGACGGTCACCAATGCAGAGATCAGCAATCCCGCTCCGGTAAGTACGATTGCCAGGTTTAGCCTTCCCCCTTCCACCATATGGGCAATGATGTACACCACCAGTGCAATCGGCAGTAGCTCGAAGATGGATTTGATCGCCGATGCCTTACCGCGTTGGTCCTCCGGCACCATGTCAGGGATCAATCCTTGCAGTGCACCGTGCGAGATGTTGGCTGAAAATTGGATCAGCATGATGGCTGCAAATAATGACCAGTAGCTCCATGAGAGAGCGATAGCCACCAGGAACACCAGGTCAAGCATAGCTCCAAATAGAATGAAGGGTCGGCGTCGTCCGAATCGGGATGTGGAGCGGTCGCTGATCAACCCGATAGCTGGTTGGACCAGCATTGCGATGATTAATCCGGCGTTACCCATAATGCTGAGCGCGGTATTCTTCCAATCCCCTGGTGCATATTTATCCACCAGGAAAGGTTGGAAAACGATCCCCACTGCGTTATTACGGATGTTCAGCCCAATCCAAAACAGATTGATGAAAATAAAGTCGTACCAGCGCAGTCGTTTCACGGGTAATAGTATAGCATGACCCCCTGTAAGGAGCCGGTATAATCACCCCCATTTAGATATATAGAGACGCCTCGCCGGGGCGTCTCAAAGTTGATTGCTGCAATTCCAATTTCAATCCACTAGGATATGTTCGATCAACCCCAGCTCATCTGGGCTAAACTCGAGCTTATTCAAGGTCGCCACGCTGTCCTCCACCTGTGATACGCGGCTGGCACCGATTAACGCTGAGGTCACTGCCGGTTGGCGCAGCACCCAGGCGAGAGCCATCTGTGCCATGCTTTGGCCGCGTTTTTGCGCTACCTCGTTTAGCTTACGAACTCTTGCTAGCTTATCTTCGCTGATATCTTCCTTGTCCAAATAGGTATCCGGTTTACCCGCCCGCGAATCACTCGGAATGTCCTTCAAATATCGATTGGTCAATACACCCTGGTCGAGTGGAGAGAAAACAATGCAGCCGATCCCTTCATCGGTCAGCACATCCAGCAGCCCGTCCTCCACCCACCGGTCGAACAGGCTGTAATTGGGCTGGTGGATCAGGCACGGAGTACCCAGACTGCGCAGGATCTTGGCTGCCTGTCGGGTCAGCTCAGACGGGTACATCGAGATCCCGGCATACAGTGCTTTACCGCTGCGCACAATGCTGTCCAGCGCGCCCATGGTCTCCTCAAGCGGAGTCTCTGGGTCAGGGCGGTGGTGGTAGAAGATGTCAACATATTCCAGGCCCATGCGCTTCAAGCTTTGGTCCAGGCTGGCAATCAGGTACTTACGCGACCCATGGTCGCCATAGGGTCCTGGCCACATGTCCCAGCCTGCCTTGGATGAGATCACCAGCTCGTCCCGGTACGGCGCCAGGTCTTTGCGGTAAATCTGCCCGAATGTCTCTTCCGCCGAGCCGTAGGGTGGACCATAATTGTTCGCCAGGTCGAAGTGGGTGATTCCCAGGTCGAATGCCCGCCTGAGCATGGCTCGGCAGTTTTCCAAAATGTCCACTCCCCCAAAGTTGTGCCACAGTCCTAAAGAGATGGCGGGCAGCTTGAGTCCGCTCCTACCGCAGCGGTTATACCTCATGCTGTCATACCGTATTTGAAATGGGTTATAAGTCATACTTTCCTCCTGCTAAATGTCAGTTGATATTGTTCGATTATATACTTTAAAATATTTAAAGTTCCCGCTTTATCAATATATTTTGGGACAAGATTAACTTCCAACTCAACGTATTTTTGTATTCCTTTTGCAAGGATTGACTGTGCAAAGATAATAGTGAAAAACCTCATTATATTAGTGTAAAATTATATTAATCCTATGTCATTTCTCCTTCGTTGATGTACAAATAAATATTACAAAGTCGCCAATTATTACCAATTATTTCCAATGTTTTTAGCAAAGAAAAATGAGAAAATATTAATATGAGAAATTAATCACATGTCATTGGAAAATAGACCACCTTCCAGTAATAATACAAACAATCTTCGCAAAGTAATATGGCTTGGTAGCGTATGTATATTGCTGGTGAGTATTCTCATAGTTGGTTTTCTTTGGCTTAGAAGCCGCAATCCCGAGCTGCGTGAAGCTCCTGAAGCTGAAAGCGTCTTAAACGCACAACTAGGTATGCCTTTCCAGGTGCTTATCCCTGCTTATTTACCTAAGACTTTTATTCGGGAAAAAATACAGGTTAGTATCGACAAGATCGGGCCTCACGGAGAACAGATGATCGAGCTGGTATATCCCACACGGCGTGGAGATACTTTGACATTCTACGAATGGCTCCCCAATGATCAAGGCGTCGAAACCAATAAGCCATACTGCCTGTGCATGTGCATGTCACGAACAAATTGCAACTTCGAGGAACTTGGGATGAGTATTGGATCTTTACGTGTGATGGCGAAAGTGTCTCAACCGAATATTGTCACAAGTGAAGAAGCACGGACTATTGTCGACACGTTGGGTCCTGCGATCAACCGTCAGATCTTCTCATCTTTGAAGGAAGTACCGGTGACATATTCAGTATCACCAGCAATTGATATTCCATTAAATGCGGAGGGTATACAGGAAGTGACCTTGGTGGTTACTCCCAATGGTTATTCCCCAGAGCACTTCGCTGTCCAGAAAGGCATCCCGGTCAAGCTGACATTCCGTCAAATTGGTCAGGTAGGTTGCGGGAACCAATTGATCTTTCAATGGCAGGATGGAAAAAATGCCACCATAACGCTGGCCTCATCCAGCGATATTCAGACCTTTGAGTTCACACCCGATGAAACCGGTGATTTCCGTTTTAACTGCCCGCATTTAATTTATCGCGGGGTAATGACTGTTCGAGATTGATTGCTTCAATAAAAAATCGAAAAAAGGAGAGTGCAAAAAAAAATGAGGAAAATCATGGGTGGTCTCACGATCGTATTGGCTTTAATCATCGGCATCCTTCCAATGTTTACCGATTGTCTTTCTCAAGGAAGATCTCTCGAGTTGGCAAACGGGAAGACTGTGCCGATGAAATGCCATTGGACCGGTATAGCTGAGATTGGGGTTGCAATTCCCCTGCTTTTCGTAGGTATTTTTGAGATCACCAGCAAGCGCAAGGAATCTTTAACCATTCTGAGCGTGTTAGGTGTTGTGCTGGGTATTCTGGCGATATTATTCCCCACATTTCTGATTGGCGTATGTGCCAATCCCGACATGACCTGCAATATGCTGATGAGGCCTGGTCTGATTTTAGCTGGCGTACTGGCTGTCATCGCAAGCGTAATCGTTTTTGTAACCTCTCGTAAAATCGTGGAACCCAGCGCATGAATTTATTCCAGTTAGCGGTAAAGAACATATCTGGTAATTCCTTCAGAAGTGGGGTGGTCGCCCTGTGCGCGCTTTTGGTAGCCGCCTTTGCATTGACCACCACGCTCGTGATGCGTGGTGCAGAGAGTAGTCTAAGATTGGCTATTGACCGCCTTGGCGCGGATATAGTGGTTGTGCCGGCTGGAAGTGAATCGAAGATTGAAAGTGCCTTATTGATGGGTGTTCCAGCTAAATTCTGGATGCCAGAAGAGAACATTAATAAGATTTCCGAAATTTCGAATGTTGAGGCTGTTTCACCCCAGCTTTACCTGGCAACTCTTACTGGCGCTTCATGTTGCTCTGTCCCCGACATGTTCATGATCGCTTATGATCCAGATACCGACTTCACGATACAACCCTGGCTTGAAAAGAAAGCAGGTGGTGGTTTACACCTTGGAGAAGTTGTCGCAGGAACCCATATCTTTGCCACTGAGGGTAATCAAAATATAAAAGTCTATGGATATTTGGTCACCCTCAAGGCAAATTTAGAGCCTACCGGCACTGGGTTGGATCAAAGTATGTTCCTTACCTTCGATACTGCCTATGATATCGCCAGGAAATCCGCCACCCAGGCAGAAAAACCCCTTGAAATCCCCCCTGATAGTATTTCTGCTGTCATGGTTAAAGCCGCACCCGGCAGTGATTTGTATGCCATTTCTGCTCAAATTATGCAAGATGTACCAAATGTCACCCCCATTTTGAGTTCGAATATGTTTCAATCCTATCGTGTGCAGATGACGGGTCTGCTCAAGTCAATTTTGGTCATCATGGGAATTACCTGGGGATTGTCGATTGTATTGATCGGCTTGGTATTTTCAATGGCTGCTAACGAACGGCGCAAGGAGCTTGGGGTGCTCCGGGCTATCGGTGCGACACGGCGTTTTGTATTCCAATCCCTATTGGCAGAAGCAACCCTATTAGCGATTTTGGGAGGCGCCGCCGGGATTACCCTGGCGGGTTTGGTGGTGTTTTTATTTCAAAAGCTGATCAGCGTTTCTCTTGGCATCCCATTCCTTTTGCCATCCGCAGCTGTTTTGTCGCTTCAAATTGGCATAGGTTTACTTATAGCTTTAGTCAGTGTAAACTTGGCTGCCCTTTTCCCCGCCTATAAAATCAGCCGGCAAGACCCTGCCGTCGCGATGAGGGACTAACCGCTATGATTACACTTGTTGATGTTAACAAAGAATATACCCTTGGAAAAGGGAGTTCGGTAACCGCGGTACGTGGGGTTAATTTGGAGATCAACCAGGGAGAGTTTGTCATCATCGTAGGTCGTTCTGGCTCCGGCAAAACGACTCTGTTTAACCTGTCTGCAGGTTTAACCCGGCCGAGTTCTGGAAAAGTAATGCTAGATGGTACCGATCTATGGAGCCTATCGGATAAGCAGCAATCATTCCTGCGCTGCCAAAAGATTGGCTTTATTTTTCAGTTCCCAAGTTTGTTGCCCACCCTTACTGTTCATGAAAACGTGATCTTGCCAACCGTTTTTGGGACAAAACAAGAAACTGCACATAACTTTAGTCGCGCAGACCAGTTACTTCACCAGGTTGGTCTTGGAGATAAATTCGTTGCCTATCCACGTCAG
Source organism: uncultured Chloroflexia bacterium (assembly GCA_963726315.1). Lineage (GTDB taxonomy): Bacteria > Chloroflexota > Anaerolineae > Anaerolineales > UBA4823 > FEB-25. The sequence continues at coordinate 148,259 of CAVSBZ010000002.1, forward strand.
TTATCTGCAGGGCAACAACAACGCGTGGTAATTGCCCGTGCCTTAATGAACCAACCTGAGGTCATACTGGCAGATGAGCCAACCAGCAATCTGGATGAAAAAACCGAGCTCGAAATTATGGATTTATTCCGTGATCTTCACCTCAGCCTGGGTATCACTGTCGTAATGGTAACTCACACCCGCCAGCTGGTCTCATATGGTACACGCGCTGTGGAGATGGCGGAAGGTCAGATTGTCAATGGCAATAAATAAATGATGGTCTCACGGATTTTCTAGGAGGTCAAGCATGTTTCACAAATTAAAATTAGCAATCTCAATCATTACCCTGTTAGTCATTGCAGTCATGACCATGGCGGTAGCTGCCGGCTGGCAAAGACCACTTTCTCAAACAGGCATGGATATGCCGACAGATACAATGCAACCTGAGCCAATTGATGGTACTGCCACTCCAATCCCCCAAGGCACATCTGTACCAGTGGTTAATACCCCTGGATCGATTGCACCTAGTCCCACCATGACCTCAATTTTCACCGGGTTTACTCCCCCTCCTACCGCTATGTCCGTTGGGGGCACCTCTGGGATGAGCGGATCTATGGGTATGGGCACCACCATCACTGGAACAATTGGCATGGCTGGGATGACCGGCATGGGGAGTATGGGGGCTGCTGGGATGGATATGAGTGGTTGCCCGATGATGAGCGGTTCAAGCATGAGCAGTTCAGCGATGAGCGGCATGGGAACTGGCACCGATTTACTGATGTCGGGTATGGATATGGACGATAGCAGCAGCATGGTCGCATATGAGTCAACGATGGATACCACTAACCCCTGGATGATCCTTGGATGGGTAGTTTTAGGGTTGGTAAGCCTGGCTATTATCCTGGCAGTTGTTGTTGGGGTAGTCTTTTTCGTCCGTTATTTGCGTAAAGCTCGACCCGCTTAATCTGCCCTGGAATTCCCCGACTTTCCATAGCACTTATTAGGAGGATGCAATGAAAAAAAATCATTTTTCCCGCAAAGATTTTCTTCGCCTCGCAGGTCTGGGGGCAGTGACAGTCGCTGCCAGCCGGGTGCATGCAGATCGATTCCTCACTGATGTTTCCGCGGAATCCCTTTCTCGGCCGAATATACAGGCTGTGGTCCGTGATCCTGACGTCGTGATTAATATGCGTGCAACCCCCACCTTTGCACCCATCTTCCCAGGCACGCCCACCCAGGTCCTTAGTTATCAGGCAAGTTTAGAGAAAGGTTCGCCATCCAACCTGATTACATTGCCCGATAATTACCTTGGTCCAATTATTCGCGTTCGTCAGGGTCAACGCTTACGAGTCAATTTTACCAATGCGCTCCCTGAGGATACCACGGTCCACTTTCATGGTCCCTGCATCCCAAGTAATATGGGCGGTCATCCCCATGGTGTGGATGTAGTCCATCCCGGCGGAACCTTTGTCTACGAGTTTGACGTTCTCAACCCGGCCTCGCCTTTTTGGTTCCATCCTCACCCCGATTTACGCACTGCTTTTCAGGTCTATTATGGTTTGGCTGGTTTATATTTCATCTCTGATGATGCTGAAGCACAGGCGGGGCTGGACACCGGTGAATACGATGTGCCGTTAGTGATCCAGGACCGTACTTTCGATACGAACAACCAGTTTGTATACCTTTCAGGGGGCATGCCCATGATGGGGATGATGCAGGGTTTCCTCGGGAACAGGATCCTTGTGAATGGCAAGCCGGATTATATTCAAACTTTAGCACCAGGCACTTATCGCTTCCGGCTGTACAACGGGTCAAATGCGCGCACTTACCGGCTAGCCTGGCAGGATGGAACCTTGATGACGGTTTTGGGTACAGATGGTGGTTGGTTGCCAAAACCCGTCCAGAGAAGTTACCTCACTCTTGGACCCGCTGAACGGGTTGATATTTGGGTGGACCTCTCAGGAAAATCCGAAGGCAGCGAGCTGGTGATGCAAAGTCTGCCGTTCCAAGCCGGCATGATGGGTGGGATGATGGGCGGCATGATGGGTGGGGGCAAGATGGGTGGAGGTATGATGAGCGGTAGCATGATGGGTGGTAGCATGATGGGTGGTGGCATGATGGGTGGAGGTATGATGGGCGGTAGCATAATGGGCGGTAGCATGATGGGTGGCAGTATGGGAAATACGGTTGCCGGTCAAACTATGCTCGCTCAAGGTGCAGCTTTTAACGTTTTCAAGGTCCGCATTCAAGGTACCCGTAAACCATCCCTTACCCTGCCCAGCACATTGGTTGGTTTGCCTCAATACCGTCTGCAGGATGCGGTGAATATCAGCTCGCCACGCACAATTTACCTCCGCATGCAGCATATGATATGGACGTTGAATGGGCGGGTGTTTGATATCAATTCGATCGCACCGGATGAATATCTGCCATTCGAACAGCTCGAAGTCTGGGATTTTATCAATCAGTCTATGATTGCACATCCCATGCATATCCATAATGTTCAGTTTAATGTGATTGATCGCCAATCGATGATGTCAGGCTCCGCAGATTATCAAACAATGCGGGCTGGTTTCGTTGATGATGGCTGGAAAGATACTGTGCTGGTGATGCCCGGTGAGCGTGTCAGGTTGTTGGTAAAATTCCTAACGTATAGTGGTATGTTCATGTATCACTGCCACATTCTCGAGCATGAAAGCATGGGTATGATGCGGAATCTCATGGTCGGGAATGATTCTGGTTCCATGGATATGCCCTGATCGGATTTATAAATAGCCAGGTTTGCTATTCGTTCCAGCTATCCTGGCTATTCTGTCTACGCTGTTACCCCAATATGGATTATTTACTTTGCATAGGTATTGATCAATCTGGACACTGATTCTTGGATCAGCCTCTCCAGTGTTGGAATGTCTATATCTGAGAGTCGCTTGATATATATGCACCCTTTTCCTCGAGTGCATTTACCCAGGGAAGCGATTAATCTGTCGTACTCTTCAAACCCTCCCATGATGTATAGCGTTATGTTCTGTTTGCGGGGTGAGAAAGAGGTTAGCATCCAATCAGCTTCACGACCACTGGCGTAGACGTAATGGTACGTTCCAAAACCGACGATGCTGCTGCCCCACATCTTGGGCTCAGCTCTGGTTGCTTTTCGCATGAGTTCTACAACAGCCCAGCAGTCTTTCCTGACCTGTTCATTCTCGATTGCGTTGAGATAATCTGCGACAGACTTGTCTGTGGGAACGGTCTTTAACTCAGCCATAAGTTTCTCAAATTTTAAGGAAATTCTCCTCTACATATAGTGTTGCGACACGTGGAATGAATTGGGAGGCTCAAATCTGCTGCAACCGCACTGTAAACGGCAGGGGATAATACCAAATTCAGATACCACCAAACATTCACAGGGTATTCGCTTCCCATTCACACGTTCTTCAAAACTGATTGATAACATATCCACAAGTAAGAAACATCTTACCAAATCTTAAACAAACAGGAGTAATAAAATGAACAAAATCGGTATCTTATTGGTAATTATAGCAGTCGCAACACTTGCATTGGGATCTGTTGGCGTTGCTTTTGCCCAATCCCCCACGCAGACACCTGGATCAGGTACTGGATTTATGGGTGGCCGCGGCTCACGCAATGGCTTGGGTGGTGTTAATGCGAATTCTGGCGATGGCATCCTGCATGATTATACGATAGCTGCATATGCTGAAGCCCTGGATATCCCGGTAGCTGATCTCGAAGCTCGTCTTGATAGTGGTGAAACGATGTCCCAGATTGCATTATCAACTGGCATGACACTTGACGAGTTCCGCACCTTGATGGTCGACGTTCGCACCCAGGCAATTGACCAGGCACTCGCTGATGGTGTGCTGACCCAGGCACAGGCTGATTGGCTGAAGCTGCATGGCGCCGGTCAAATGGCTGGCGGTCAAATGGGTAATGGATCCGGTATGCGCGGCAGTGGGCAGGGACAATTCGCCAACCCCAATTGCCCATATTACAACCAGACCAATCCGTAATAACAGATAACGATTAACTCAATTAAGGGCATCATAAAACGATGCCCTTACTTGATTCTTGTAGATATGCTCCCAAACTATTTTTAACAACTTTCAACTATCCGGTAAAATTGTCCTATGATAGAAATGACTAAAAAAATCCTCGTAATAGATGACGAAGAGAAAATTGTGACTGTCTTGAAAGCCTATCTGGAGCAGTCAGGCTATCAAGTGGTAACGGCTGCTGATGGCAAAGCAGCTTTGGCGGAGTTTCAGCGCGAAAAACCGGATTTCATGATTTTGGACTTAACCTTACCCGGGTTAGATGGACTGGAGGTTTGCCGTGCGGTGCGCCGGCAATCCAATATCCCCATTCTGATGCTCACAGCTCGAGTTGAAGAAGCAGACAAATTGATGGGTCTTGAATTAGGAGCGGATGATTATGTTGTAAAACCCTTCAGTCCGCGTGAAGTTGTAGCGCGCGTCCGAACCATTTTTCGCCGGGCATCCGGTGAAGCTGCCCAAAACGAGATCATTCGAGTGGGTAACTTGGAAATAGATATGGATCAGCACACGGTTATGGTTGCTGATCATCAGGTTGAGCTGACCCCGACAGAGTTCGACATTTTAGTTGTGCTTGCTCGCCAACCAAAGCGAGTATTCACTCGACTTCAAATAATGGAACAAGCGCAGGGGAATGCTTTTGAGGGCTACGAACGTACCATAGACGCCCATATTAAAAACATTCGGCTTAAGTTAGAGCCAAATTCCAAGGACCCAACTTTTATTCACACCGTGTTTGGTGTCGGATATAAGCTAGAAGTAAAATCTAATGCGGAATAGCTTGATATTTAAATTAATGGGGGCATTTCTATTGGTAGTCGCCCTCGGTGCGATCATCATATTCTGGCTCACCTCGCGCGCGACACAAAACGCCTTTAATCTATATGCCACTCGTAATGGCCAGGCCCTGGCCCAGCGGTTATCACCGATCCTGGCTGAGTACTATTCTAATAACATGAGCTGGCAGGGAGTTGATACATTCTTACAATCACAGCTATCTTCAATCGCAACAACTATCACTCCTGCCAATGGGAAAGGTCAAGGACAAGGGTTTGGTCAAGGGCAAGGTGCGGGCACTGGAAGACAGAGTGGTATATGGGGTGCTTTGGGTCAGCGTATGATCCTTGCCGATGGGCAGGGAATTGTGGTAAGCGACACAGCCGGTGAATTGAATGGACAGAGCCTAACTATTACTCAACTAGCAAACGGGTCGCCGGTTATGGTCAATGATACCTTGGTGGGGACGATCCTGGTCACTCCGAACGATATTGCCGGCGCGAACACGCCCGCCGGGCAATTCTTAACCTCAGTGAATCAATCCATCATCCTTTCTGTGGCTTTTGCGAGTGTAATCGCTTTGCTTTTAGGGGCAATTCTTTTTTTCGAAATAACAGCCCCCTTACGCCAGTTGAATAAAGCGGCCACCGGTATCGCCCAGGGTGATTTAAGCCAGAGGGTTACGATTCGTTCTCATGACGAGTTCGGCGAGCTCAGCCAGACTTTTAATCAGATGGCTGAGAGTCTGGACCGTAACGAAACCCAGCGCCAGCATTTGATGGCCGATATCGCCCATGAGCTGCGGACACCCATCACCGTGATCCAGGCTAATTTGGAAGCCATGCTGGATGAAGTCTTGCCCTTGGATGTAGCGCATGTAGCAGCGCTTCACGATGAGACATTATTATTGAGCAGGTTGGTTGGCGACCTCAGGTTACTTTCACAGGCAGAAGCTGGTGTTCTTAAGCTGGAGCGCCAGGAAACGGAAATTGTCAGCTTGATTCAGCGGGTAATGGAAAAAATTAAAGTCCAGGCCCAACAGAATGGGATCAACCTGGAGATCGAAATCCAGGATAATTTACCCAAGATCTGGATCGATGCGGATCGCATTACACAGGTCTTGAATAACCTGATTGGTAATGCCCTGCGATACACACCCCAAGATGGCATAATCCTTGTGAGTGCCGGCCTATCCCCAGCTTCGGAAAGCTCTATCCAAATTTCTGTTACCGATACCGGCCTTGGGATAGTCCCTGAAGCGTTGCCTTTTGTGTTCGACCGTTTCTATCGAGCCGATCAATCCCGGGCACGCAACAGTGGAGGGTCAGGCCTGGGATTGGCGATCGTCAAACAGTTGGTTGAAGCACATGGGGGCAAAGTAGAAGCAATCAGTCCAGTATTCTCGAATGCAGACAAACAGGGTTATGGCACACGAATAACGATTACTTTACCGAGTACGGCAACATGAATGATGAATGATGTGCTAATCCCGAATTAAGCCGTCTGCACGATGATCGGAAGAAACATGTTACGAACCTGAGCACCGATAGGTTCATTTTCAGGGCCGTGAAAATACCTCAGACTGTCAGGCGATATAAAACCAGATGCGTGAGAGGAATGCTTTCCAGGTGCGCAAAGCCGGCCTGACGTGCCAGGTTAACTATCCTCGTAGGGCCCAACCGGTGCGCCAGGGGAGGACCAAACTCTCCTTCCTGATAAGGCCATTCGAGGATGCAAATCCGCTGGCGGGACACTCGCCTGGCCTCTTGTAAGACTTTCAACGGTTCGTCTGATTCGTGCAAGAGCAAGCCGAAAAACACCAGATCAAACGAGACATCGGGGTATGGCAGCGACTCGGCAGTTGATTCGCGGAAATCCCCTTTGGGCACAAACTTTTTAGCAGCCACGATCATCTCGGGGTTGACATCCACGCCTGCTACTTCTAATCCGTGCTGGACAAATGCTTCAACAAATAGTCCCGAGCCAACTCCCACATCCAATACGTTTTTAAGATCCACGGCTTCCAAACATAGGGTTACAACGCGCTCAACTTCTAGCCGCGCCACCCGTTCAGGTGCGCGTAGCCGTTCAACACCGCCATCGTACAATTTTTCGTGCATTCTATTCAACCTTTTTCGTTCCAAATTTTATAAGAGCGTAGAGCGGACAGTATCCTATTAAACCTGTAATCAGGGATAAAAACCTGATAATCTTAATGAATATTCCCAAATGCCAGTCTCATCCCGCTCCAACCTACGACAACCAAGATACTACTTAATAATTCATCACGCAAGCTGGCCCCAATTGGCTTGGTTCACTGTGAATAGCTTCGTTTCGAAAACAATAGAGAATAATATATTTACAGTTTTTAGATGGGGAAATGTGTTAGTGGTGACATCTTCTGGTTGTAAAAATTCATCAATCTTGCACTCACTTTTCACCAGTTCTTCACATCAATAAAATATGATCAGCATGTTCGAGGAATCAGAATAAGACAGCTGTACCATCAGAGAAACCGACAATTCTTTAAAAAAATGAGAGAGAAACCTTATGGCAATACAATCTGTATCCAAACAAACTCAAAAACACTGGTGGATCGATGCAGTACTCTTCACCAGCGCTATACTAGCTGCTCTCTCAGGAATTTACTTCCTTTACACGCCCAGAGGTGGCTTCCAGGGTGGACGTAATCCACTTTATAACGTTCAAATTATATTTAGCCGTCAGACCTGGGATGATCTGCATACCTGGGGCGGCGTGGCAATGATTGTGGTGGCATTTGTTCATTTAGCGGTTCACTGGTCGTGGGTAGTTAATATGGCTCGTCGCACTTGGAATGAACTGACTGGTAAATGCGGCTGTATGAACTCACGTGGGCGATGGAACCTGATTCTCAATACCATCGTAACGATCAGTTTCATCCTCACCGCAATCAGTGGAATATATTTCCTGTTCGTCCCCAGCGGAGGGAGGACAGTTGACCCAATGATCTTGTTCAATCGGACGACTTGGGATTTGATCCATACCTGGTCTGCTATTGTGCTAATTGCCACCGCAGTGATCCATTTTGTCATCCATTGGAAGTGGGTCACAAAGGTGACGGGCAAAATGATCAAGATGGTGTTTCCATCCAGACTAGTTTCCCAACCGGAATCATTCACAAATTCTTAACCGAATCATCTACATAAAAACCCAGATATAGAAAGGTATAAAAAATGATCAAGAAAATCTTAGTGTTAGCGGCGTTGGTCGCAGTAATTGGAGTGCTCGTTTTTGGAGCTATTAATCGCACCCAAGCAAAGACGGGCAGTGAAAGTACAGGTATTGGTCAGGGTGGCAATGGACATGTTATTGGGGATGTCTCCTTTACTGAACAGACTGGCGGATCGAATGGCTTTGGACAAGGAAATAGTGGCAATAGCATTTCCCAAGGAGCGAGTGGTAACGGTGCTGGCGAGCTGATTAACCTACCCCCGGCGACCCCCGATGAATTGAGCGCGGATGAGGCGGCAGCATTGCTCTATATGCGCGAAGAAGAGAAGCTTGCACACGATGTATACGTCACATTCTATGCACAATGGAGCCTGCCAATATTCCAAAACATAAGCCAGAGTGAACAAATCCATGCTGATTCGATCAAGACCCTTCTTGACCGTTACAGTTTGACTGATCCAGCTTCTAGCGAGATAGGCGTCTTCATCAACCCCGATCTTCAAGCCCTTTACAGTAATTTGATTGCCCGCGGCAGCCAATCGCTGGCTCAGGCCCTCAGAGTAGGAGCTGCAATTGAGGAGATTGACATTCTCGACCTGCAAACGCATTTGGCCGAGACTGATAATGCAGACATACAGCAGGTTTATAACAACCTAATGAATGGCTCTTACAACCACCTACGTGCCTTCGTCTCGACACTGAACAAACAGTCAGGCGAGACATACCAACCGCAGTATCTCAGCATCGAGGTATACGAGGATATTATCAATTCAAATACGCAAACTGGTGGTAATAGCTCTGGTATTGGTAATGGACAAGGCGGCTATCATGGTGGACGCCCGTAGATATCTACATCAAAAATATTATGATATAACGATTTCAGGCGGCGGTTTTCTGCCGCCTGATTGCTTATTAGATAAGCAAACCAACTTCATATACTTTCTTTATACAAAGAAATAATTAAGCCTGCTTCAATTGTGATCGACTGTTTACGTCCTTGCGGTGTGATGAATGATAATAAGCAGAATGAAAGTCAAGTTCTGCATCCGGGTATCCAAGCGATGTCAAAAGCGGGCATGCAAATGAAGACATCTTATTTACTGTCAGGTTAGTTATCTACTAGGTTGCAGGTTGCCTTTGTTCATTGGCCATTTGTTATCCTCTATTTTTATAAATACTTCATTGATGCAGCTAGTAAACAATCGATCTCTTATCGACTTCTATAACAGTGCCGTTGACCAAGCTCTCCTCTAGAGCGATGGTCAAGATGTGTTGTTTCCTACGGAGCAATACTTTACAATGTGACGTGTGATTAAAAATGTTTAAATTGTAGGATATACTGACAGATGTAAAGCTGCTCCAGGAATAATAAGATGATCAATCCAGAACAATTCAATCGTATTGTCCGAGTCCTGCCCATTCTCGAGCATGCCGATCCAGCCCTGTTGCGTGAATTTCAGCAAAAAGCATTCTATGCACGCATCCCACAAGGCCACGACGTGTTTGTTGAGGGTGACAGCGCCGACGCAATCGCACTACTGATCTCGGGTGTCGTCCGGGTTTATAAGATTGGTGAGACGGGTCGCGAGATCACACTGTACCGCTTTGGGAATGGAGAATCATGCATCCTGACTGCCAATGCTATCCTGAGCCAGAAGAATTTCCCCGCCATCGCTACGGTGGAGAAAGAAGCCGAAGCGGTGATGGTCCCAGCGGAGGTTTTTAGGGATTGGGTCCGGCGGTACGACCTGTGGCGTGAATTCGTCTTCGATCTTCTATCACAGAGGCTTTCCTCGGTCATGGAGATCGTTGAAGAGGTAGCCTTTCATCGCATGGACGAAAGGGTGGCGGCTTTTCTTTCCGAGCGATTGGCACAATCGGATGTGCTCCAAATCACGCATCAAGAGATCGCCGCAGAATTGGGGAGCTCTCGGGAAGTGATCAGCCGCATCCTTGAGGATTTTTCTGCGTTGGGGATGATCAGTGTATCCCGGGGTACGATTAAATTATTGGATCGGGAAGCCCTGCAATCCCGTTCTGATGTGTGACTTAGTCACAGACATTTCGTTCAATTTCTCCTATACTGTAAGCATAAGAAATTCAAATCAAAATATAGGAGAGAATAAAATGAATCCCTTTGTGAAATTTATGGTTACCCCCGCCGGCCGCATCACCCGCATTATTGCCGGTATCGCCCTCATCGCCCTCGGTCTGCTTGTCGTTCATGGTGTGGGTGGGATCGTCCTGATGGTGGTCGGTCTTTTACCCCTTGTCGCTGGGTTGTTTGACTTCTGCGCCTTCGCCCCACTGTTCGGTGCTCCGCTTGGCGGCAAGCAGATCCGCTCGTCCAACTAACAGGCAGATCAATTTCAGGCAAGTAATAAAAACCGAAACCGGAATGGTGAAGTTGCTTCACTCCGGTTTCGGCTATTGCTCTCTGAGAGACCCCATGTCAAAAGATGATTTCTACGAAAAATTGCGTACCTCTCCAAACCCGGTGGTAGTCGATTTCTGGGCTCCCTGGTGTGGACCATGCAGGGCTGTCGAACCGGCAATTGAAAAAATAAGCCAAGAATTCTCTGGGCGGGTAGCTATTTGGAAAATCAACGCTGACCTCGAACCCGAGCTGCTCCGTTCCCTCCGAATTTATGGAATTCCAACCCTGATCGCTTTTAATGCCGGCCATGAGATTGGACGGCGAACGGGGGCAGCTTCTGCCAGTGTGGTGAAGTCCCTTTTTGAATCCGCTTTATCTGGGAACAGGCCGGTGCGAGCTGCGCCAGCGCCAATTGACCGTTACCTGCGCCTGGGAGTAGGCCTGGTCCTGGTTGGCTTGACTGTACTGAGTGGTTTATCCGGAGTTCGCTGGCTTCTCGCAGTTATGGGTGGGTTAATCATGTTCACTGGCATCTATGACCGCTGTCCCATCTACCGGATGCTGTCAATGCGAGTGAAAGAGATTTTTCGCAGAAAATCCTGCCAGCATATCTGACAACTAACTATTACGGATTCCTTTGATGGGATGTTGCTGGGGGGAAACCAGTCGCGCATCCTGATCGAGACAGCTGACGTCAACTCTCACCGTAAACACTGAAAAGTTCGGAAATGTTGCTTGGCGCCAATTCCTTCTCGGGAATTATCCGCCTTATGGCTTGGGCGAACATAAATGATGGCCTTTATTACAAAAATGCTCGATGGGTATGCCATATCTCCTGGCCAGTTATCCCAATCATCGAGCCTTTTACTCAAAGGTTAATGAACTATTTATGGAGTGGATACTAAGGTTGGTTATAATAAGACGAACGCTTTTGTCGAGAAGAAATTCCATATTAATGAGGCAATCTTCACAAGCAAAAAAGAATAATCGCTGAGAAGCGGAGAATATTGTGGTTTTTTTTGGAGAACTTGATGAATTCTCAAGCTGATCGTTTGAGACGGGAACGATATACGATAAAAGTTATGATTGAAATTTACTGCCGCGGGAACCATCAAAACAGAGCAACACTATGCGCAGATTGTCTCGGCTTATATAACTATGCAATGCAGCGCATTGATAAGTGTCCATTTCAGATGGATAAGCCAACTTGTGCCCAATGTCCTGTACACTGTTATAAACGTGAGATGCGAGAAAAAATACGTATTGTTATGCGATATTCTGGTCCCCGGATGTTGGTTTATCATCCAATTCTTACAATATTACATTACAGAGATCAGTTTACTTATAAACATGACCTAAAGTCCAACGACAAGTCAAGTCCTTGATTACCCTGTTCGATTTCTGCTTGGGTCTCCTCTCATGATACCGATTTGCCTTTATTCTACACAAAGTGTTACCTATGTCTCCGAACGTGTGTTACCTATGTCTCCAGTCTGAACATGATTTGGGGGAGGTTGGGAGGGGGTCTCCGTTGAAGACCGCGAACGAACTTTAGTCCCCTTGTGGGATCTAACACCCCCTGTGGGTGCCAGCGGCTGAAACGATGCCAATTTAAACTAAATACCTTTATGCTCGCGACTAACAGTACAAAGGTAATTACTAACAGCTAACGACTAATGACTGCACTTCAGGCAGGGAGGGCGGGTCCCCTACCCGCAGTCAGGAAAACTTGGCTGGCCATCTTCCACCATTTAAAGCGATTGTATTTCATCATTCGACGAAAGTCGATGGGCAGATGTCCCGCGTAAATAGGGACAAATATCCCGAACATTCATAGTTAAACTGAAACATCATCGGTGACTTTGATCTCCCCCTTCTGGGCAGGGTTACGGGTTGCCTGTCCATGCTTTAAACTGCAAGTACAATTCGGGCCCAAATATGCTGTAACAGCCTGCAGCAAGCGCAGCGAATTGTATGGTTATTTTGGGCGATATTTGATGCATTAAACGGCTGTTTTACCTATTTCCCCTGAATTTTTATCCATCACACTGAAGAAGTCGCGGGTTCGAATCCGCCGGCAAGCGGCAGGTGACCTTGCCAGGTCCACCTAAATCCCCCCAAAGTTTTTGGGATAAATTATTAAGACAGGAGTGGATACCTACCCCCAATCCCAAGTGTTCCGGCGGTATTATATTGGGTTATCGATACTTGGTAATTATGGTCTTCTGTCCCCCTTATAATAATTAGCTTTCAAACGAGCAGGGGAAAAATAGTTGAAAACCTTTTGCATAAACTGGTTCACCCGCAGAGATTACAGGAGTTCAACTATGCGGTTTATTGGTAATAATTGAAGTCTTCTTTGAGGTCAAGTTAAAATTCCGAATATTTTCCAATTTCAAGGATACAATATGGTGTGTTTTCAGTATAGCAAGAATTCATTGAATCAATCGTTGAGTGTGTACGAAAACATCTACACAGCGACGATAATAAGGATCGAAAGCTGAAAACGGCAGCCTTAGAGAAAACCGGTTAGAAAGTAAGCCGTTTAGGAGATGGTTTTTATAAGATAGGATTATTGGCGGATGCCTCTATCGCAGGTCAACTGCCAAACCTGGCTCTGGATAGCGCCATCAATTTCCTGGATACCGCTGCGAGTTAACGTATTAGCTCGAACGGTTGATCTTAGGAGGAAAGCAAACTATGACCACCCTCTTCACCATCGAACTGACAATCAATATGCCCGACAGCGGTCGGCACGCCCGGCAGCTCCTCAACTTGTATCATCCCGACATGACTGTGGACATCAATGAGACCGCATTAAATCTGTGCGAGGCTAACGAAGCTTTACAGGCACGGAAGTTCGCCAACCTGACCCTGAAGCGCTCTGAAGTATGGTCCAGCCAGGAGGGCAGCCTGAAGGTTTTCGCTCTCCTCTCTGCCTCCGGAGAAGACTCCACCTTCATAAAACAGGTTATCACCAAATACATGGACGGCTTTCCCGACTTCCTGAAGAGGGCAAGGGACAGGTATTTCTCCCGCACCAGCTTCCCGCCCGATATCGCCTTACAGCCAACTGATTGGAAGGCCGAGGTTCAATAGTACCTCATCAAATAAGGTTTGTTGGGTGGCTTTTAGGCACACTAAATATTCGCAATTGAGGCTAGTGGAGATTGATTGTGGATCTATCGCGTCCAAGGGATCACTTATACCAGAACTTCTTCGCCTTCTTCGCTTACAAAAACTACCACAGCCTTACGGTGGTCAATCCACAAACCGATATCCTTTTTTTATAGGTCTCCTTACCTGTGTTTGGACGCATCGACTTTCTTGAAATCAATATAGCCACGCTCTACATTGGCATCGATTAATTGGACACGTATTCGGTCACCTACATCGCAGGCTTTTTGATATAGACCACCTGCATGGATAGTAATTTATTGGACCTCATACCAAGTGCTGTTTGGCTAGCTGTCTATGAGCGTAGTTCGACTCTCTCCTTGATCACCCATCGTCACCTCAACCGTGTGTTCCTGCCCATCGTCAACCAGCGGAATGGCCTCTGTGTCCAGTTTTTTTCCATCCAATTTCACGTACTGGCCACCATGGGCAACATGGGTGGGGTTGTTCACCTTTATTTGATAGCTGGTTGTTCCGAATAGATAGGCAATCTCAAACCCGTCCCAGGTTGGTGGAATGACCGGGTCGATATGCAGGATATTGCCAGTTTTCTTGAAGCCAAGCAGGGCTGTCAGACCGAAGCGGTACATCCACGCCGCCGAACCGGTATACCATGTCCATCCCCCGCGATGCATGTAGGGCTGTTTGCTGTAGATATCAGCACAGATCACATATGGCTCGACGCGATATTCTGCCACCTTCTCCTCTGAATCGGAATGGAAGATAGGATTAAGCATATCGAAGAGCTCACCAGCTACCTTTCCATCGCCAAGTTGGGCGAAAGCCCAGGCTGTCCAGATGGCAGCATGAGTATATTGTCCGCCATTCTCACGTATACCCGGAAGGTAACCCTTAATATAGCCTGGATTATGCTCAGTTTTGTCAAATGGCGGGGTGAAAAGCAGAGATAACCTGTCCTGCGGGAGAACCAGTCGTTCCAACACTGACTGCATTGCTTTCTGGCTGCGAATAGGATCGCCAGCACCACTCAATATAGCCCACGATTGGGCTATTCCATCGATCTGGCATTCAGATTCCTGGCTCGAGCCGAGTGGGACGCCATCATCATAATAAGCACGACGATACCACGCTCCGTCCCAGGCTGTTTGTTCAACTGCGAGAGCATATTCCTTAGAGCGAGATCGATAATATATCGCGGTTTCATCATCTCCCTGTTGGTTACATATCTTCGCAAAGCGTTCGAGGATATCACATAAAAACCATGCCAGCCAAACACTTTCCCCTTTTCCTTCTTCCCCAACCCGGTTCAGGCCGTCATTCCAATCGCCAGTACCAATCAAAGGTAAGCCATGCATTCCGTTGGTGGCGCCTTTTTTAATCGCCCTGTGGCAGTGTTCCAGCAGAGGAAATGATTCCATAGTCTGTGGATATTGGTTGTAGCGTTCGTTTTCATCCTTATTTAAAGTTGCCGCATCAAGGAATGGAATTTTTTCTTCAAGAATACTCATGTCACCCGTATGTTCGATATACAGGGCAGTGACATAGGGAAGCCACAGCAGGTCGTCTGATATGCGCGTCCGCACACCACGACCCGAAGGTGGATGCCACCAATGCATAACGTCGCCTTCAGTGAACTGGAATTGGGCGGCATTAAGTATCTGGCCGCGCGAAATTGCCGGATCGACCGTCAGCAAGGCCAGAACATCCTGGAGCTGGTCACGAAAACCAAATGCCCCGCTGGGTTGATAGAAAGCTGACCGGCCCCAGATCCGGCAGGATAGGACCTGGTAGAGCATCCAATGGTTGAGGATTAAATCAGCAGCTGGCTCGGGAGTATGCACCTGCACTGTATGGAGCAGGTGATCCCAGAACACCTGGGTGCGTTCCAATGCCGCTCCCACGTATGCGGAGTCATGATATTTCTTCGCGAGGCTGAGGGCATGTTCCTTATTGTTCCCTTGCCCCAGCACAAAGTAAATCTCTTCAACTCCGCCAGGAAGCAGATCGAGGTGTAGCTGAAGTACAGCGCATAGGTCCTCGCTTGGTGAAAGTCGGGTTTCCAGCCCGATACGATGCAAAGCAGCCGGATAGGCGAGTGTTCCACCTCGCCCCAAAAACTCGGTCCGGTCGGTCGTCAATCCATGGACTGGTTTATTGGCGATAAGGAAAGCGGTCCTCTCACCAAATACGTCGTTGTAGGGGTTGGTAGCTAGCAAGCAATACTCTGCCGCATCATACTCTGGAATGATATATGGCAGTGATGCGGCATGAGTAGTACCCAACACCCATTCGATGTATTGGGTGGCTGTAATTCGGCGGTTGTGATTCCAGGTATTTTCTACCCTCAAATGGATTATTTTAACCGGGTCTTCTGGGCTGGCAAATAACGTCAAGCGCTGGCAAAGTCCGTGCGAATTATGCTCGAAGATGGTGTAGCCGGCGCCATGTCTCACCCTATAAGGTTGGTCTGCACCGGCAGGGAGAGGCGTGGGGGTCCAAACATCGCCGGTTTCTTCATCACGCAGGTAGAGGGCCTCACCTGTTGGGTCACGTACCGGGTCGTTGGACCATGGTGTCAGGCGGTTTTCTCCGCTGTTCACCGCCCAGGTGCACTGGCTGCCGCTTTCGCTAACCATAAATCCAAAATATGGATAACCGATAACGTTGATCCACGGGGCAGGAGTTGGCCTGCCATGTGGAAGCTCGATAATATATTCGCGACCATCTGCACTAAATCCCCCATACCCGTTATTAAACTGCAAGGGTCCCATTGAAGGGAGGGGTTCCTCCTGAATAGGACTGACAATGCCTTCGGTCGACCTGGTTGGAATAAACTCAGGCAGATGAGCAGCTTGGATTGTGTATTCTGGAATTTGATCATCCAGGGATCCGTGATCTCCCCTAAAAAGAATACGGCCCGAGGTTTTCAGCAAAATGTCCTCATCCGGATTGATCTGATCCGCATAAAGGATGAAGATCCCCCCACGCTTGGTCAACCACTGATCACTATTTAAACGGTTGATAAGTCGGTAGAGCATCCCATTCAGCTCAGCACCGTAATCGGTCTGTTGATGGTTGAGAATAACGATATCCACCAAAAAGCGGCGGCTACGCAAAAACTCATGTACCTGCAAAATCTCACGGATCAGGTCAATATGTTGAGATTCCTCGATCTCGACCAACAAGATAGGATAATCGCCAGAAATTCCAAAGCGCCATAACCCGGCCTGTCCTAGCCGATTTGCAGCGATCGTTTCTGATGAAGCACGCAATAACTTGAACGGATATAGAAGCGCTGAGAGCACCTTTAATGTATTTTTATATGCCAGAGAGTTATAGCTTTGCTTCCCCAACCAGGCCTGGGCGGAGATATTCGATTGATGATAGGAACGTTCTATCAGAGACCAGCTAGAATATCGCCTTGCTAATGCCATGACCACTTCCCGGCTTTCTCCAGCGAAGGTCAGATATGCCAGCTCAACACTTTCGTGCGAGTTAAGGTCGACCTCCATACCAAGGGCAAAGATTGGGTCAAGGGTGGCCTCAGATGTTCCTGTGAGGTATTGTTCAGAATTGAGTGCGGCTGGGTTGCGAAGCGTACCGCCACGGCCAATAAATCGATTGCGATCTGCTTCATGACGCGCGGATGGATGGTTATCCTGAAATCCCCCTTTATGATCGACTACCAGCATGTGACCCATGAAGATGGGCTTTTCCTCGCCGGAACGGGGGCGCCTTGAGAAAATTTGTAAATTCAGACCAGGCACAAATTCACTTTCGATAAATAGTTTGTTGTAAGCTGGATGGCGCCTGTCCGCAGATTGCTGGGTGAGGATTACTTCGCCATAGGATGTCAGGCGCAGGTGGTGCAGAATGCTGTCTGTATTGTGCAAATGAACGCGACGGATCTCAACCGGGTCGTCCGGGCACACTGTTACTTCCATGGTAGAGGTAATAGCATTCTCTGTGCGGTGGAAAACCGCCATATGGGCGAAGTAAGTCACCTGTATATTTTCTGCATGGGTGGGGATGGGTTGGTGCCCGCTTGACCAAAGCTTTCCGGTGGATGCTTTCTCATCGTTTGCCAAATTCATATCCTGGATGTAGATCCAACTTCCCCAAGAATCAAGTACCCCATCTGCCTGCCAGCGCGTAAGGTCTATGTCGCGCCAGGTGCTGTACCCACCTCCCATGTTGCTGATCAACACACCATAATCGCCATTTGAGAGGAGATTAACCTGTGGGATAGCGGTCTCAACTGGCACGCTCCAGGGATTTATTTCAATGGGGGCTATCGATAATCGCATTGTTCCTTTAACATCCTCTGCATATGGGTTTTGCAGAGGAGCTGCCTGTGGGATCTGTTCTTGCAAAAGCAGCTCGACACTTTGGATGCGAGGATCATTATGCATCCGGCGCACCATTTTGTTTTTATAAAAATAATTTGCCAAAGCCATTAAGATCATGCCCTGGTGATGGGCCATATACTCTTGAATTACAGATGAGGTGCTGCCCACCAACAGTCGGTCGGCTGTGAAATCAATCGACTCATACAATCCATATAATCCAAAGCTGTTACGCTCCACTAAGCTGGTTAGATTTTGAGCAACCGCGTGAGGGTTGTAATTAATTGCCATCAGTGAGGCGTAAGGTGCAACAACCAGGTCGTCTCCCAATCCACGTTTAAAGCCCAGTCCTGGAACCCCAAAGGCACGATATTGATAATTTTGATTGGCGTCAAACAGGTAAAAACCGGATTCCGAGATGCCCCACGGTACACCTTTCTCTTTCCCATAGGCAATTTGATGGAGAACTGCTCCCTGTGCGCTATCCGCCAATAATGTACCAGCGTAGGAGCGCAAGAAAAGCGTTGGCATCAGGTATTCAAACATGGTCGCACTCCAGGAAAGTAGGACATATGTACCTTCTACCCGCGTTAACGGTCGACTAAGCTGCAGCCAGTGGGATTGAGGAACATCTCCTTTTGCCAGGGCAATGATGGAAGCGATCCGTGCTTCAGAGGCCAATAGATCGTAATAGTTATCATCGAGCTGGCCAGTATCAAGGTTAAACCCAAGGTGGAACACGCGCCGCTGTGGGGAATAAAGAAATCGGAAATCCATCTCCGTCACAAACCGCTCAGCGCGCATCGCGCTGTGACTATATCTTTTCAGCAAAGCATCCGCATTGGTTGTAGCCTGGGTCAAAGCCTGGTCCATAGCATCTAACCATTCTTTCGCTTTACGCTCCTGATCAGAATCACTTATGGCAATAAGTTGGTTTTCTTTCAGAAGTTTACGTAATTCGGCGGTATTGGCGAGGCCAGCAGTGGCATAGGTGGTTATCTGGCCGAGGTGTGGATTGTAAGGTAAATTATCTCTCAACGAGCTCAACCCTTGCACAAATGGCATCTCATTGAAAAGCCCGGGAACCTGCTCTAGCAAATGAATCCAGGGCACCATTTCCACGAGCGTCCGCTCTATAGCTAAGTGATGGCGTTCAACCTGGGCTGCGACTTCTTGCAGCTTGCGTAAGGCTTCCAAATCGAAAGCTGAACTGCTTTCCTCTATCAACTCAATCAGGCACCTCGAGAGATCTGGCCAAAATATTCCATTTACTGTCTGAAAGAGCGCAAACCAACGGTTAGGTTCAATCCGTACTGCCAGGATTTCTTCATTCATCTTGACAATTTTGAGGCTGATTTCCTGTACCAGGCTGTTATGCTTAGCTTTCTGCATTTCTGATAATATCTCGGTTAGATTGGAAAGCGTATCCAGGTAACCCTGCCATAGTTCCCAACGAAAAATTCGTTCTTTTGGCATATTCTTGCACGCCTGGGCAGTTACAATCAGGCTGGCAGCCAGGTTACCGCTGTCTACGGTAGAAATGTAACGCGGCTTGAGCGGCTGCAGGGTTAGCGTATCATACCAATTTAAGAAGTGGCCGCGGAAGCGTTCCAGCTGTTCTAAAGTATCCATCGTTATGGAGAGGCGGGTCGCCAGTCCAAGCTGATCCAGGTAGCCGTGGTCGTAAGCAGCGAGAGTGGAGGTAAGTAGCAGTCCGATGTTGGATGGTGAGGTGTGGTGGGCAATTATCCCAACGGGCGCCTCTTGATAGTGATCCGGCGGGAGCCAGTGATCTTCAGGGCCAACGAAACGCTCAAAGAAGCCCCAAGTACGGCGGGCAACCTGTCGAAAGAGAATAATCTGCTCTTTGCTCAACGGATTTGTGCGAATCGTGATGGGCTGGTCGATCACTTGGGCAATTAAAGGCGAAAATAACCATAGAAGCAGCAATGGAATTGCAAAGGAAAACGCAGGTGACACCCCACTTCCAGTAAGACTATAAACCAGCTGGATACCAACGGCAAAAATCATCACCATAAGCGTGGAGGCAATCATCTTCAACCAGGCAGTATTTCGGTAGACCTGCAAGCCAAACAAGCGGGCAGTTTGGGCAGCGGTAGTCCACTGTAGCAGGTTGCGGTGACTTATATAAAGTCGGTAAAGGGTGGTGAGAATGGCGTCCAAAGCGTTGTACGCTTCGTAGGGTAGGAAGGCAACCGCTAATGACCAGCGTACGAAAGACCATCTCAAAGGATGAAATGCGGCGCTGAGACTTTCGCCTTCCAGAGTTTGTATTGCACTCCTGGCCATACTCGTAAGAACCGGGATTCCCAAGGAAAGCAAGACAATGATCATCCAAAGCCCGATGAGATCCGGTATCGAAATTGTGCCAAAAAAGAAGATAAACAAGAGGGAAGGAGCTAGCGTTGCCCGCAGAAGGTTATCCATCATTTTCCAACGATCGATAGCGGTGAATTTAATCCCGAATTTTCCTGGATGAACTAGTGAGGGTAAAAGCTGCCAATCTCCTCGAATCCAACGTTGTTGGCGTTTGACCTGGACAATATAGTTAGACGGGTAATCCTCCACCATCGTGATATCCGTGACCAACCCGGCGCGGCCTAAGATACCTTCCAACAAGTCGTGACTGAGTACAGAGTTTTCGGGAATATGTCTATCTACGCTGCGCTCAAAAGCGTCTACATCATAAATACCTTTACCAACGTAGCTTCCTTCACCGAACAGGTCCTGGTATGCATCCGACACCGCCCTGGTGTACAAATCAAGCCCGGTATCTCCAGCAAAAATGCGCGTAAACCATGAATAATTCGCGCTTCGGGGATGGATCTCCATACGAGGCTGCAGTACGGTGTAACCTGAAAATACCTGGCCGGTGGTGTCATTAAACCTTGCGTGATTCAGTGGATGGGCCAATGTACCGGCCAACCGTCTGGCAGCACCAAGCGGAAGTATCGTGTCTGCATCCAGGGTGATTACGAAACGAATACATTGTAATGCTGCCTTATCAGTTGTCTCAGCCGACACGGTAGAAAACGACGTATCCTCCACGCCCCGCAGCAATTTGTTCAGCTCATGCAGTTTGCCGCGTTTACGTTCCCATCCCATCCACTTGCCTTCAGATTGGTTCCATTGCCGTTTACGGTGGAGCAAATAAAACAATTTTGCGCCTTTCTTAACTGGCTGTTCTATTTGTTCATCATTCAAAATGCTCCCAGTCTCTACCAATTGAGCCACATTAGGGTCTGCGGTTATGTCACAGTCAGCGACCGGATGACCATATTTGGTGTTCAATTCCTCAATTGCAGCGATGGCATACCCTATCATTTCTTCATCTTCCGGTAGGGTTTCACTGTCAGCGTCGGCAAAATCTGTCAGTAAAGCAAAAAGCAAACCTGGGTCTGGGTTGCGAAGAAAAGTCATTTCGATCTGGCGTGTCAGGTTGTCGATTTCACGATGGCTGGTAATCAAGGCTGGGATTACGACGAGTGTCTGGAATGGGTCAGGAATCCCATCCACGAAATTTAGCTTAGGAAGGATGCGCGGTTTTATCCTCAAAGTGATCAACCAATTGACCAGGCTGGCAGAAACTGTCAATATGGGAACTAACATTACCATCGCCAAAACAAATATCGAGACCCATTGCAATATAGAACCTTGCAGAAATATCTCCCGCAGAATGATTTCAAGTAAGATGAACCCTAAGAACAACAAGCTAAGGAAAAAGATGCCTCCAAGGTATAAAGTACTGGCATGCTGTAAACCCCATCGTTTAAATGTTGTTTTCGCATTCGGATGGTAAACAATCCTTTTCTCTAATACCGATCGGCTTTTCCCAAGCAAATATTCACCTACATGGGCCACCGGGTCTTTAGGCAAGCTATTAACCCCGCTTGTGGCCGGAGATATTCCACTAGATCCAGTTTCAACTGAGCTATTATCATGAGCCAGGTCGAGCGTGATTTTTGCCAGCTCATTTTCTTCTTGTCCACTTGCTAGCGAAAGTGACTCGATTTCTTTCCGATACAAATCGCGAGTTTTAAAGTCCATCAACGGATATATTCCCGCCGGGTCTTCGCGCAGAGTCCGTTCCAGGCTGCTTACTGCCTCAAAAAAATCGTTCCAGTTTTGTTCAGAAATGGAACGTAAGCTGAGGATGATATTCGCCACGATTCCGCTGGCAAATAAATCATCCGTCGCATTGTTTTTTCCAGATAAGGGGATGCCAGACCCAACTAGCTGTGGAGGGAAAACAGGTAAGTTAGGTGCAGGATGAGGCCGTATTAACCATTCAAGCGTATGTGCCAGGGTTTCTATCAGGCTGTAGCGCAGGAAAATTGGTAATGCCCATAATTCACCCATAGTCAGCGGTACACGTTCCTGGACCAGGATCAGGACGGCTTGAAGGTCCGACGCATTCAATAAATTATTTTGGAAGAAGAGCACGTCCCGACCAATTGCATATATCCGTGGCAGACCTTTCGATGGTCCGCCTGATAGCTTAGGCAATTGCTTATAATAACCTGGGGGTAAATCTTCATCAATTTGCCGGAGAGCTTGCCGGATGATGTAGTAATTGTCCAGCACCCATTCTGATGCAAGGGTAAGCATTAAATCCTTATTCGAAGCCTCCTGGAAATAGGCATGCGCCTTTTCCAGCCAATCTTCATAAACCTTGAGCTCTCGTCTCCCTATTACAGTTCTCTTCCCAGGCTCCGAATGGAAGCGGCTAACCTCCTGATAATGACTTACCAGAGAATTGGCTAGTTCCTGCATTTGTTCAGTTTTAGAAGAAAATGAATCTACCGAGATAGGAAAGTCTTGATCCCGGATTATATTTTCAAAGTCTTCCGGCATGCTTAACGTCTCCCGGATTTTTCTGCCGCAATCTCCGCCGCGGTTGGTCTTGCTTGAGAGTGCGGCACATCCTGTATCACCAGGAGAGGTTTGGTGCCATGCTCTATGTAATTCCAAGTAACCGTGCCGTAAGGCCAGGTAATTTTCCCAGAATAACCATGGGCACAAAGGATAACCATATCAATATCCTCCTGCTCAGCTAGTTCCTGGATCGCTGAAGGAACGCTGGTGCTTTCTACCACGCAGGTATCACAATCTACCGGCAAACGTTCTTTCATCTCGTAAAGGTATTTTTCGACAGCTTCGTGACTGAGTAGTAATAACTTTTCTGTGAGTTGGCTAATTTCGATCGGGAGGGGTTCCGGTATAGGTAATTCAGGCGGTCGAATCACTGCAGCCAGGAAGAGTACCGATTTTTCACCAGATTCAGCTTTTATGCTGTCGCCAGAAATTTCGCCTCGCGCTAGCTCAATCCCCGCGGAGAGGGAACACTCAGCACGGCGTGAGCTGTCAATGGGGAGTAGAATTCGGCGATAATGTTTTCTATTATCATCCGTGAAGGATCGATCAAAAGCGCGTACGATCAGAACGGGAAGGTATATCAAATTAATCACTTTTTGGGTGACACTGCTGATGTTCCAACGACTCAGACCACTTGCACCATGAGTGGACATAACCAATAGGTCGATATTTTCGGTATGTGCAAAGTCGACGATATTTTCCGCAGCTTTTCCTTCTCTGACGGAGTAATCAACCCGGCTCATTTTGTCAACTTCACCCATGACGGGTTGTTCGCCCAAATTTTCACGAATTTTATTCGCCAACCCTAGCATATATGCCTCAGCCTCAGCCTTCTGAAGCTGCCAGCGTAATGGGTCAACAGCTGCGGGATTTTCGTGATAAGAAATGGGTTCAAGGACCCGTAAAAGATGAATGCTTGCTCCAAAGATTTTAGCAAATAGCTCTGCATGTGGAATCACTACTTCAGCGAGTGGCGATCCATCTAATGGCACCAGGATACGGGTAAACATGAGATTCACTCCTTCCTACCAAGTAAACCTAATGAATGGGCTTAAAGGTTTGATTACTACTCCACGCAGCTCACCAATAAGCATCGTCTGAAGCTCGCTTAACCTGGCTAATAGGCTGCAGTACCTAAGATTTAACAACCCAAGCAAAACACACGACAGAGCCAGCTTTGAAAATCCAGCAACCGGTGATTGAGCTGGCTTGATAGGCTATGATTTTGGCAAAATGGCTAAAGCCCCTTAAGTTGACATGCTTAAAGGTTCAAAACTTCCCACGCTGGTCGGCTGATCAGGTAAGTGACGGTGCAATCAGCGAAAAAATGAAAAATCATACCAACCAGCTCACATTGTATCAGCAATACCGCGACCAACACTGCGCCGAATGAAAATCCGACCTGATAGCCTGGTTGTGACACCAAGTCGGTGTTTGTATGACCTAGAATGTGTTGATAAGATACGGATCTGCTACTTGTGAACGGGACTGGTCTTACCTGCCTCTTGCTTCACCCGCCGCACATGTATGCGCTGCCCTTTGGAGAGTCGTTTTTTCTTCTTTATTTTTATTGTTTTATCTATCATTGGTATAACTCCTTTTTATCTGATTATGATGCAAATCCTGACGCCGGCTCACCGGCCATGACAGCTAAGGCTCACCGCTGCATACTGATGAGCAACAGTCCTTTTCCTAATGCACGACTATCTGCCACGAACGCCATAGCTGGGTTGGTGTTAATATCCACCCTGCGTACGTTGTAGTGCTGGATGCGTTCGTCTTCAGGCTAGCCATGCCTCTATCCGTTCTTGATAAGGTCATCGTCTGTTTTGGAAGGTTCGATGGATACAGGTGGTTCACCTTCAGCGGTGACAGATTGGGGAGAGAGCAAAGGCTCGGAAGGTTCAGCTGGTATGCCGGCTTGCAGAATTGGTTCAGCTCTCTCCATCAGATGGGTGAGCCGCTCCATGCTGCTGGTCACTAATGGTAAAGGCGGTCCATCCATCTCCTTTATTGCAGCCCACACCAGTGTTTGCCTCTCCTTGAGATCTGATATCTGAGCCGCAGCCCCTGAAACAGCACGGCGGCTAACCAAGCGGCTCCACAGGATTTGACATACAACTGATAAAAGTGGTGCTACGACGATGCCGACAAGCCCAAAAGCAGTTGCCAGAAAAATGAGTAGGACAACTGTGAGAATGGGATTATCCCATCTGCGGTTGAAAAGCCGAGGCTTGACCCATACTCCCAGGGCAATCAAAATGACAACGGCGTAGAGAGTCGTAAACAGGCTAAGCTGTACACTGGTCAGCAGCCCGACCAAAAACACTGGAATGATTACCAAAGCAGCTCCAACGACGGGTATCAGGCATGCCAGAGCGCCAGCCAGACCCAAGAGTACCGGATAAGGGGAGCCGAGCACCCAGTAACCTATGCCTAATAGCAACCCGGCCAGGAGACTTTGGATTACCTGCCCGCGGGTGTAAGAGCCAAGTTCAGGCTCGATCGTTCGCCAAACGCCACGTGCTTGTTTACGCTGACCGGATGGAAGCAGAGAGAGCCATAGTCGCTCAAAATGAATTTGATTGATGCTCCAATAGAGGCTCAAGAACAGGATCACGATTATAGCACTCACGATAGTGCCAATACCCTGCGTGAACCCGAGGATGGCTGGTAGCACAAGCTGACCCTGGCTGCCGATAATTGCGTCGAAAAGCATACTAGGCGGTGGCAGTCTGGCTAAAAGAACCTGTTGGAATGAGCTGCCCTCCAACCATAACGGCAGCACCCACTTATCCTGCACCGACACACTATGAGCCATCTGTTGTATCTCATCTATAGCGATATTACCGATTACGAAGAGGAAGATGACGAAACTCCCCACCACCACCAGGTACAGTAATACCCAAGCAATACGTACAACCAGTCTTTTTCCTTGCAAGCGGCTGAACAATGGTCTCAGGACTGCGGCGAGGGTTAGTGAGATCAGCAAGTAAATGACGGCAATCCGGAGCTGCCACAGCACGACCAACCCTGTTAATGTCGTCATAACTGCCAAGGCATACAAAACCAGTCGCTTCGTCATGGGGTACCTGGTGAATGGACCTCAGCCAACAGAGAGTCTAGGTCGGTAGTTATGGTCTCGATCTCATCCAGCACCTGATCGATCTGTTTGACCTTTAAATCCGAGCCTCCCTTTTTGAGCCGCGCCTGTTTGCGCAGGTCTTGAGCTAGGTCCTGCGCTTCATAACGCAAAAGGCTAGCATAATCTCGTCCGGTCGAGACGTCCGACTCCAATGCTGCTGGATGAAAAACAAAGCGATCGAGTAAGAGCTGAATAATGGCCGCCATGGGAATCGCCATAAGCGCGCCTGCAATGCCGAATAAAGAGCTAAAGGCAAAAAGAGATAGTAAGGAGACGAACGGATTGATCCCCACCGCCTTATGCATGACACGTGGCACCAGTAGGCTGTTTTCTATCTGCTGAATTACTATCGTGGCGACGATCACCCAGATCAGCTTTGATGGTGCTATGGATAAGGCAATTATCGCCGCAGGAATGGCACCAAGCAACGGTCCAATCATTGGTACAGCCTCCATCACACCTGCAAAGAGCGCCAGGACCAGGAAATTAGGCAATCCAATGAGTAAATAGGCAACCAGCGCCATGATGCCGATGACCAGGCAAAGGAAACCTTGCCCGGCAAGGTATAAACCAACCTTGGATTCCATCGAGGTAATCAGTTCGCGACTGCTCTCGCGGTGCTCCTTCGGAATCAGCTGTACCAAGGATTGGATGGTCCGGGGTCCATCGAGCGCCCAGTGAAAGGCTAATAGAAAAATTGCGGTGAGTATAAAGATGGCTTTTGCTGCCGATGATGCATAACTCAACGCCTGTACCGCTGAAGCCAGCATCTGCTGGACTGTTTGTGTTATCGGCACCAGACCGGGTAGCGTCGCTGGTAGGAACTCACTTAAGCGCACAATCAATTGATTGGAATTATTAACCATCGACGCACGCAGGTTTTGGTAGTAACCCGGCACCTCGGCAGCGATCGTTGTACCTTGATCAACGATCAAAGGGAATAACAATAGGATGAAGCTGATGAGCAGGGCGAGCAGCAGGAGGTAAACAAGAATGACCCCCGCTATTCTGGGTAAGCCCCGCCGGTGCAACCAGGTTACAGCCGGCCTGATCACCGTACCCATCACAATGGCGATAAACAAGATAAAAACGACATTGTAAAACCGGTATAGGAGATAAAACCCAAGGGCAACTATAACCAGGGCGATCGTCGCTCCCATGACGCGCCGAAAAGTCCATTGATACGGTTGTGGAGGAGAATTGAGTTCCATGCTTTCCTTTTTCTTCTAAATATTCAGATACAGTGTCCCATCTATATCAGCAAGTCAACCGGGAAATAAAGCTTATTTAAAATGCCCATCCCCAGGCCAATTGCCGCCCCAGTAAGGTGATGTTGGCTCGTCATTACTTCAAGTATGAATCGTGTTAGTCTTCGAGAAAATCCTCAATCACATCCTCGTTAAATAGCAATAGTATATCGGCCCGGAGTGCCATGCGGAACTCTCGTCTGGCTCTCACCATTCTGTCGATTTGCCCTGGTGAATACAAGCTGTTCGATTCTGGCTGCTCACGGATTGCCTTGTGTAGTTCGGAAAAACACTGCGCAGAGTGGCGTGAAAGCACAAACCCTGCCTTGGATGAGTACCATAAATCAAGTTCGGAGACAATTTTGTTGAGGTAATCTTTGGATAAGGTCACATCTCCAGCAAGTTGAGTTTTACGCAATGCTTCGGTGATTTCCATCCCTTTGGGATATGACTCAATCCGAACATCATATAACTTGTTAGTCATACTTCCAAGTTGTTGCTTCTCAAGGGTTTGGCGCGCTGCCATAAGAGTGCTCCTGCTAACGAATACACTGATCAAAATAACCACAAGAGATGCTATTGCAGAGATTATTGGTGTGAGGGTTACTAAGTTCACCGTTGCTTCTTTCAGAGAAGTTTCAACATCAATAGGTCAACCGGCGCTGAAAGCATATCTCAATGCCTCATCCCTAGTGAGTAGATGAGCGGTCCATCAAAGCACAGGCTGGCTGTGCGAGGGCTTTACAACACTCCAAGTAGTCGCAAGATGACGAGTATGATGGCAATTACGATCAAGGTGTGGATCCAATTGCCGGTCTTCGGGAAGTTTGAACTTACATTCCGACCGAAAAAGCCGGCTAACCAAAGAACTACCAGAACGATGATAACAATCCATAATAGTGTACCCATGATATTTCTCCTTGTTTTAGTAAACTATAGTTATTTTTACTGCCACCTGGTCGCGTATGATCAAGGGACAGTTGACCTAACGGTCATTAACGCCCAATCAAAATGAAGACACCGGCTGCGATAGCTAAAATGCCCATGATTATCCCGAGGCCATTAATGGATAAGCTGAATAATGCAATCAGCCCGGTCAGGATGAGCCAGATGGAAAGCAAGAGCATGCCGATGTTCTTTGTGAATCTTTTCATGAAATTATCCTCTTTATATATGGTTTTAGAATGCCGTCGTTTTATTCATCCATCAACTTTGGTGCAAACACCAGCAAAGGTCTTGTCAGTATGCAAACAGACTTGATAGAAGCAATTGGTCTGTTTAGGGTTAGGTTCTCCTTCTTCTCCCAACAAATAATCGAATGATAAGGAGCAATACCACCGCCCCAACGAACGCTATCAGGATCGACGGCAGGTTAATCCCAGACATTGGGTCACCCATATGAAAGAAATAGGAAGCAACGAAGCCTCCCAACAATCCGCCTACCACGCCAACGATGACGTCACCAATACAACCATACCCGCCCCCTTTGACGACCAATCCGGCAAAAAAACCAGCGATCAAACCAACCACAATCCAGGATAGTATTCCCATGCTAATCACCCTCTCTTATTAATCAGGCTTATCGATTGTTGTCATGCGAAGGGCGTAAACCCTTCGCATGACCGTTTCAACAAGGCGGCTTAATTCTCCTCAGAGCTAGAATCCTCGATGTGTACCGGTTTGTGGGTCCATCCGTTTTCTGTCGTAACGATCCGGCTGGCAAACCAGCCAATAACAGCTCCAGCACTGAGCCATAGAATGAATTTGATCAGTTCCATTTTTCTCCTTTCAGAGTGTTACACGACCCCGGATTTTTAATGGTCGCATAACAAAACTCTTCCTTTGTATCTACCCACCGACTAAAGGGTCCCGGGTGTTTGGGTATTCGTACTTTCGGTGACAGTCGTTTGACTTGCGCCTGCGGGTGCTTAAGTCGTGATCTGTTTTCTTCCTGGCTTTCGCCATGAGTGTGTTTTTTTAATACCTCAAGCACTCTTAACTTTCTTCTCAACATCTTTTATCCGCCGATTGAATTCCTCTTCGGCAGCCTCGCGGGTGTAGCCATACTTCTGTTGGAGTAAGCCCACGATTTGTTCGGCATTGCCGCCCGCCTGTTGTAGCTCATCGTCAGTGAGCTTGCCCCACCACTCTTTCATCTGACCGTGAAATTCCTTATACTTGCCTTCAACAATGTCTTTATTCATATTGTGCTCCTTTTTCCCTTTAGTAATTTCCTTTTTCTCGCGTCCGTTTTATCTTCTTCTAATCAGGCGCAATACCAGAAGCAGAATTACTGCTCCGACGAACGCAATCAGGATCGACTCTATATTGATCCCCGTCATAGTGCCTAAATGCAGCAAATTGACAGAAATCCAGCCTCCTATCAATCCGCCAACTATGCCTACGATGATGTCGCCAATCAACCCGAAGCCCCCGCCTTTAACGACCACTCCGGCCAAAAAACCAGCGATCAAACCAACCACAATCCAGGATAATATTGTCATTCTTTTCTCCGTTTCTTTTTTTTGATATCTTTATTTGATGTTATCCGATGGGACGAACCCATTCACTTGACCGATTCGACAAGAAGGCTTAACTCTTCTTGGTGTTGCTGTTATTTAACATCCACTCGAAGAGCAGCTCCTGGTCGGGTGGGAGTGGAGTTGGCTGGGCAAATTGCTCATACCCCGCCAGGTTGACGCCGTGTAGCTCCTTCAACTTGTCCCGATACCAGACGTCAAATGGGAGCTCTGAGGCGATAATCTGCCCCAAAGCCTGCGCCACATCCGGAGCTTCCAATGTAGTCACAGCTGTCGACCCAAAGCCGGTTTCCACCAATGCCAACCGTTCGTGCGTGATACCCAACCGCTGGCGGGAGGCTTCGTACGGCTTGCGTCGAGAATCACGTAACTCTTGGCAAAATCTCCGCCAGGCTTCCACCTTACCATCCAGGATGGGGAATGTTAGAACAATACCAGACATCAAGGGCCTTCTTCCAGGATACCTCTTTCTTTAACAGAATTTACGGAACCTTCATCTTTCGTGTTAATCATTAGCTTGAGTATAATTATGGAGAGTCTCAAAATCGTCACAAGGGGTTTTGCAATGGCTGACCAGGCAATACCATTACATATCTATGCATTGGGACCACCCGAAGTCCGCCTGGGCGAGCACCTGGTGAGCTTTCCCACCCGCAAGACGCTGGCCCTTCTTATCTACCTGGCGATCGAATCAGACCCGCAACCGCGGGAGACTTTGGCTGCCCTGCTATGGCCGGAAGCCAGCCCTGAACGCAGCCACGGGTCGCTACGCAACACCCTCGATCACCTGCAAACAGCCTTCCGCCAGGCGAGCAGTCATGCTCAAACATCCTATCTTCTAGTCACACATAATTCGCTCAGTCTGAATCCAGATGCCGATATCGACTTTGACTTGCAAACAGAGGAACGCGCGTACGCTCAGGCCCGTGCCGATCGTTCGAGCCGGTCGCTGCCGGAGGGTTCAGCCAGCCTGCCTTTATTACAATCGGCAGCAGCCTGCCAGCGGGGTGATTTTCTAGCCGGGTTTTCATTGGGCGATGCACCTGACTTTGATGATTGGGTAGCCATGCAGCGCGAAGTCTGGAATCGCCGGTTGGGTCTGATCCTGGACCGCCTATCCGAAATCCAATTTGCGCATGGCGAGTTTGCTGGAGTCACAGAGACGGCTTCGCGTTGGATTGCCCTGGACGCGTTGAACGAAATTGCCTATCGCCGTAAGATGCGGGCGCACTTCGCGGCTGGCGAACGCGGACAAGCATTGGAGACATACGAAAGCTGTCGCCTCATTTTAGCGGCCGAATTGGGTATTGAACCAGAACCAGATACGGTAGCATTGGCGGAGCGCATTCGCTTACAAGCTCCCCTCACACATCCTCATGTCCGCAAGACTCCCCTTCGGCTTCAGCAACCAGAAACCTCTCTCAGTTTTCTGGGAAGCCTGTTTACCGGGCGCAACCGCGAGTACCAGGCGCTTTTACAATCCTATCGACGCATTGCTGCAGGTCAGCCCCAACTGGTGGTGTTGCGCGGCGAGGTTGGGATTGGCAAGACCCGCCTGGCCAGAAAATTTAGTCGTTGGGCCAGTGCCCAGGGAGCTGAATTGCTGCAGGGAAGCGCTTTTGAGAGTGGCAGCCATTTGCCGTTTCAACCGCTGGTGGAGGCATTCCGGCTACGGCTTGCAGGTAGAAATTCGTTGATAGACATCGTTGATGAGATCTGGCTTTCGCCGCTAAGTCAGCTGCTCCCCGAATTGCGCCAACATCATCCCAATTTATCTCCCGATCCTGAGGAATCTCGTAAGATGGTAGGAGGGGTAAGCCAGGCACAGCTGTACGAGCCCCTGGTACAGAGTATGCTCGCCCTGGCGGAACGGGCGCCGCTGGTGCTGTTTATCGATGATTTGCAGTGGGCGGACAGCGCCACATTAGACCTGCTGCAATATGCATTCCGGCGCTGGCGAGATAACAATGCACGGATCTTGTTTTTGGCCGGCCTGCGGTCAGATGCTTTGCACCCAATGACTCAACCCCAGCCAGCAGGCAGCCCACAGGGCTTGAGCCAATGGCTGGAACGCGCGGCGCGTGAGTTGACACCGGTTCATATCGAGCTGGAGCCGCTCGGAGAACATGAGACAGTGCAGATGATGCTGTCCATCCTGTCGCCACCCGATGCCGAATTCGCTCAGTGGTTATATGATGAAACGCATGGGCAGCCTTTCTACCTGATAGAGACGCTCAAGGATTTGCTCGAACGCAGTGTTCTTCACCCTAAACATCGGGCGGAGGGTAAATGGTCCTTCTCAGTAGATGCTGATCACGATCTTGGGCAAGCGGTGCGCGTCCCATCCAGCATACATGCGGTGATCCGTTCGCGCTTAAATCGTATCAGCCCGAATGCCTTCAGCTTGTTGGCAGGTGGAGCCGTGCTCGAGCATCGGATCACGTTCGAGCGCATGTGTGCCATCTCCAGCCTGAGCGCAGACCAGGGCTTACCCGCCTTGGATGAATTGATCAGCGGGCGGTTGTTACTAGAAACCGCCCAGCCAGGTGTGGTTAGTGATTACGTATTCACCAACGACATGCTGCGCGATGTAGTATATACCGAAGCTGGTGATGCCCGGCGGAGGCTTTTTCACCACAGGGCATTGGAAGTCCTCGAAAAGGGTGGGGAGTCAGCGGCTGTACTGGCACATCACGCCCTGGCTGCCGGGCTGGCACCGGACGCTTTCCGCTACAGCCTGGCTGCCGGGAGAGAAGCGATGCGTCTATCAGCGCTGAGTGATGCCATCGTCCACTTTGAGCACGCCCGCGGGTTCGTACGGGAAGCTGCACTGCCATCAGTGCCAAATGAGGCGGATTTGCGGGAATTATACACGCAGCTCAGCCGGGCCTATCAATTGACTGGTCAAATGGAAAAATCTTTGGCTATTGAGGCGGAACAAAAAACATTCCAAGTAGATTGAAAACCGTCAACAAAACGCATTTGGAACCTGCTGGACAAACGGCAATGCTCTTCAATAGGTCTCTTCCGTAAAATCTCCGACCTACACCTCCATACCGAATAACTCCCCTATTGCATTTGCCCTTATCTTCTGGCATAATAATATAGATGACCATCGATATCAACGAAGCCAAAGTAAAACGCAATGAATTCGGCCTCTGGCTCTCATGGACCCTCGCCACTGCGCTCGGTATGCTCATTGGCTACCTGCCCCTTGCTCTCCTGATCGGTTCGGTTGACTTAGGCGTCGCACGCGTCATCGTCCCTATTATCTCTGGAATCTTTCTTGGCCTGGCCCAATGGCTAGTGTTACGCCCCTACATCTCTAAATCCTATGACTGGATCCTTAACCACGCCGTCGGATGGGTGGTAGGCTATACCCTCGGTTTGTACGTCGTGCAGTTACTATCCAAAACTTCACTCGGGATGCTCGTTGGTTTTATCTCCTTCGGAGTGATTGTAGCCCTCTTCCAATATCCAGCCCTTCGTCGTGAAATCCCGCACCTGGCTACCTGGATCCTTGCTAACGTCGTCGGTTGGACCCTTGGCGCCTATCTCAGCCTGCTGGCCGCAGGAGTTCTCTTCCAAAATAAGGTACCTACCACTTTCACCAGCGTACTCGTCTCCGTGGGTATCACCGGCTTTGTTGCAGGGGCAATCACAGGCCTGGCGCTTATCTGGATCGTCCGCCAGCCAGACCGGCTAGCGGTATCATCCGAGTAATTAAGGAAGGGAATATATGACTCGTGGAAGTGGCAGCGGTTTGGGTGTGAGGCTCTTGTTGGGTGCCGTCCTCGTCATCATCTCCCTCATCACCTATTTCAGCTCGCAGTCCACCAACCCTATTACCAATGACGTCCAGCACATCAGTATGAGCACCGATCAAGAGATCGCTATGGGACTGCAGGCTGCTCCTGAATTATCCGCCGAGTTCGGCGGCCTTGACTCCAACCAGGCTGACCAGCAACGGGTCCAGGAGATCGGCCAGCGCATCGTCAATGCCTCCCCTGCCGGTACCCTCCCCTACCAGTACGCCTACCACCTGCTTGCCGACCCGCAGACCGTCAACGCCTTCGCTCTACCCGGCGGGCAGATATTCATCACCCGCGCCCTCTACGACCTGCTGCAGACTGATGATGAGCTTGCCAGCGTTCTTGGTCACGAAACCGGGCATGTCGTTGCCCGCCATTCCGCCGAACAGATTGCCAAATCCCAGCTCACCCAGGGTATTACCGGCGCCGCCGTCATCGCTGCCTGCGACCCCAACAACCCCAACGGCTGCATCGCTGCTTCCGAGCTGGCTGCAGTTGTCGGAAACCTCATCGATATGAAATACAGCCGATCTGACGAAACCGAAGCCGATTGGTTGGGAGTCTGCTTCATGAACGACAGTGGTTATGACACCCAGGATATGGTTAAGGTCATGCAGATCCTGGATTCACTTAGCCAGGGACAGCAACCCCCCGAATTCCTCAGCTCGCACCCCGATCCCGGCAACCGCATCCTCGCCATCCAGACCGATATCCAGAACATCGATCAGTGCCCATAGAGACCCCCGTGTTGGGCTGTGATACCACTTCGTCGAAGTGGGACTTGCTACGCACACCCAGCTGCCGTTCATGTAAACAATTGGGTTGCTGTGTTCCATAAACTGTTAAGCCACCAAATCACAGCTAACCACTTCGTATCGGTTAGCCGGTTTGGTCAGTACTTTTTTGGAGGTAAATCGGTTTTTGGCGAAAGAATAGAAAACAGGGTCAGATGGCCTGTAGGTAAAAGCGCAATTGATATATAGTCAAAGCGATTGCCGATCTTGGTCTCGGGTATCATGAATGAGAATAGCATCAATGACTAAACTATTTCGAGTGGCTCGGATTCAATTCTTGATTTGCGGAATGGCGCTTTTCGCGTTTGGAGCTCTTTGGGCAGTTCTATTAGGAGCTCCTGTTTATCTATCAAGGATACTCCTTGGTTACCTGGTCCTTCTACCGGCCCATCTTTCCATTTCCTACAGCAACGACTATTTCGACATTGATGTAGACAAGTACGACAAACCCACCATCTTCAGCGGAGGAAGTGGCGTTTTGGTGGATAATCCCGGATTGAGAATACCTGCCAAATGGATTGCGATAACCCTGATCTTGTGCTCCCTGGCACTCGGAATTGTGTTTCAAATTCTGTACTCATTTCCGATCTGGTTCTTGGGTATTGTTTTATTGGGCAATCTATTAGGCTGGTTTTACTCCGCGCCACCTATAAGGCTTGCTTACCGCGGTTTAGGTGAATTGTCGATGGCCATTTCCATCGGCTTGCTAATCCCGGGATTTGGATATCTGGTAACAAGTGGGCAAATTAATATGGATGGATTGCTTTTTATCATACCCCTTACGCTGTATGGTTTAGCATTCATTCTAAATGTTGAGATACCGGATATGGAATCAGACCGTTTGGGCAATAAGAGGACATGGGTAGCTCGAAAGGGTCGGGGCTTTGGTTTCACTGTAATAGCAGCGTCATTTCTCCTGGCAACATTATTCTTCTTGTGTTTTCCATGGTTATCCTCCCGGAACTATCCATTGGAATTTCGTATTCTGGGAATTCTGTCTTTAATGCCTCTTGCAGCAGGCTGCATTGGTCTGCTTAGGAGACCAGTTGAGAAACAACTGGCTACCCAGGTTGTTAATGGGATCATGATAGCTATTGCAGCTTTCTGTTTCTTAGTAGATGGGTATTTTGTTTATCTGGTCTTCAATTAAAAGCGTCAGTAAGGATATAGAAAAAATGTGGGAGTTGGAGAGAGAATAAAGCTCCCTGGTTAGGCGCTAATTTGCCGGTCATTTCAAGTTTTTTATGTAAGGCTCTTGTTTCTCAGCCACAGCGGAGGCGCATTACTCGTGGCCCACTGCGGACCATTGATCAACACGACCAACTTGATAATCATCAGCGCCATGAAAAGAACGTGCGAGAGCAGGCGTTCCTGCGCGAACACGTAACCCAACAACGCCTCCACCGGGTAGTTGTTTCTCCGCTCGAGCATGAAGCCGCTGTCCACATCCATGAGAGCCTCAGGCGATTCTTAGGCGAAAGATAAAATCTCACTTTGTGGGTTTTCGGAATTTTAGAAACTCCCTGTCAATCGTCCTTATTCGCGGCCGGCAGGGAGACAGTGTTCGTGTCGTAGCACCAGATTATTATTCCTGACTGTTTCAAATAATCTATCCATAAGCGAGGTGCGGTGCTTGACATTACCCGTAATAATCGCGGATGATTCCTCCCAGGAAATCTATTCTACGAATCGATCCTCTGGTATTCCTTTCTGGTGAGAAATAGAAAAGCCCTGACTCATGCCAAGCTGTTCGGGGGGAATAGTCGAAGTATTAAGCATATTCATTTAGAAAATGTAGAAGGTGGTTTTCCTTTCCGTTTGAAGCTTCACTTACAACCGACGAGTTCTTGACACCCAATTTCCTTGTGACGCTTTTGAGACTCAATACCTCTATACTGTTGTTAATTGAGCGGAGGACATAAACCCCTCACGCAGTCACAAGAATTAAAC
Organism: uncultured Chloroflexia bacterium; assembly: GCA_963726315.1. GTDB lineage: Bacteria > Chloroflexota > Anaerolineae > Anaerolineales > UBA4823 > FEB-25. Next base: position 184,540 of record CAVSBZ010000002.1, read on the forward strand.
CTAAACCTGGAACGGTAGCTCAATTTTCAATTGATTTCATGACTGCGTAGCCACTAATAGATCATTCAATAGGAGGCGTTTTGTGGATACTACATTAATCGTTATCATCGTCGTTGTGGTAGTGGTGATTATAGGTGTCATATTAGGTCTGATTTTCTCTCGCCGTAATCGTTCGAAACAGCTCCAAGAAAAATTCGGACCTGAGTACGATCACGCTGTAGAGACCTTGGGTAGCGAGAAGAAAGCACAAACGGAGCTGAATGAGCGTCAGAAGCATGTTGAAGCTCTGAATATTCGTCCACTTTCGGTTAGCGAGCATGATCGATATCTGGCCGAATGGACCGCTGTACAGTCCAAATTTGTCGACGAACCAGGACAGGCGATCGTTGATGCTGATCGCCTGATCATGGAAGTCATGCAGATTCGTGGTTACCCTGTATCTGATTTTGAGCAGCGGGTGGCCGATATCTCGGTTAAATATCCTGCTTTAGTGACCAATTACCGCGGTGCGCGGGAGATAGCAAACAAAAATAAGCTGGGACAGGCAAATACAGAAGAATTAAGGCAGGCAATGATTTATTACCGGTCTCTGTTTGAGGAACTCCTCAAAATAGAACCAGTCGTTGGAGAGGGAAAAAAGGTATGAATGATCAATTTGGAAACCCAGATATGGTTGAGAGAACCGATAAGGATATGAACATTCCGGATGTAAACTCAGATCCTTTTAATGATAATGTTCCGGTGGATGCGTCTCTTATCCACGAGGCGACATGGAGCGAGACAGATATCCACGAAACGGCGAAGGTAGAGAAGATTGACCAAGAGATGCCGAAGGGCGAGACTATAGTCCATGAAACGCCGATGGACGTGACGATTGCCCACGAGACGCCGATGGGTGAGACGATTGTCCACGAGACGCAAATGAGTGAGACGATTGCCCATGAAGCACCTGCCGTCACGAATGTCAGTTCATCGGCATCTCTGCTTAACCGTGAGGAATCAGAGCTTTTTCGCACGCGCTGGAATGAGATCCAGGGCAAGTTTGTCGATGAACCACGTGCAGCTGTCCAACTGGCCGATGGGTTGGTGTCTGAAGTGGTCGAAAAAATCACCCAAATGTTTACCAACGAACATAGCTCCCTGGAGAGTCAGTGGAAACAGGGCAATGATGTCTCTACTGAAGACCTTCGCAAAGCCTTGCAGCACTACCGCTCATTCTTCAACCGGTTGGTGGGTTGAGTAGAAGAGTTTAACAAAGATCCTTAATTACTCTTGATTGCAAAATGACCTGACCCTCTGGTTTTGTGGGTCAGGTCATTTCTAAGGATTCTTTTGTTAGACGATATTGGCGGTAGTTCAATTGAGAACCATATCCAAATCCACGAAACTTACACAAAATCAGTCGTGTTTTTCGTGGATATTTTTATTACAAATTACCAGTAGCGGAGTTTTGATTTCATCTTGTAATGTTTGACAAAGGAGTATAGCCATGAATGCTAACCAACCCTGGGAGTTTACCTGTAAAACATGTGGCGATCATAAATTGAACGTTACTCGCACCTGGACTATACTTGCTGGCCCGTTAAGTGAATGCTGGCAGGAGTGGGGACCGCTCGAGGCTGACCATCGCTGGCATTATGAATTTAAAGAAAGGGTGGAGGAAAAACCAGACAAAGAAGCTGAACTGGGGGATTTCGGTGAATTTACAGAAGATGACTCTGCTTCTGAACCGGAAGATTATGAAATATTCGAATCGGCGAACGACCCGGAAAGTGACGAGTTTTATGTGAATTGCGCAAACTGCGATCGTGAGATCGAATTTGGCTGGGGACAGCCCAACCGTGGTGGGCGAATATTCCCTGCGGAATGTTCAGACTTCATTCCAGGGAAATACTGGCCGGAACCCAGATATTTGAATGCCTGGATTCAGAAGCATTGGCTCCGAACGGATAATCCCTAGCCATAACTATTGACCATATCGATATCCTCCACGCCAATTATTAGCAATTATCCGTGACAACCTCTCGCAAACGCGTGACGTTTTTGCCTGAGGATAGAGGATTAAGCCAAGAGGTTTTAAACCCTGGGCATTAATGGAGGTTTCATGTCTGAAAACAATAATGTAGTCGAGATGCATGGCTGCATCGTATGCGCCCGTATATTCAACATCCTTGCCGTATACACAACGGATGGCAGGCTGGTGGACTGTACCGTGACCAGTCCTGGCGGTCACTGCTTGCCGGATGAACGACGGCCTCTGGTTGCCTGCGATACCCACACACCAGGGGAAATTGAGACTGCATATAAAAAATGGAAATCCAGGACGGTCGATGAGTTAAACGATGAAAAAGATAACGAATGAGACGGTGACCGATGGACTATAAGGATTATTATCAAATATTGCGAGTGGCACCCGACGCAGAAAAGAAGGTTATTAAGCAAACTTACCGCGAGTTGGCAAAAAAGTATCATCCTGATGTGAACCCGGGCAATAAAGAAGCAGAAGAGAGATTCAAGACGATTAATGAGGCTTACCAGGTTCTATCGGATGCAGTGAAGCGCAAGAAGTATGATGCGCTTCGGGCTCAGTACCAGCACTGGCAGCAGACAGGTGGTCGTCAACAGGATTTCGACTGGCAAAACTGGTCAGCCCAACCTGGTCAGGGTGTACACGTACAATACGCCAGTCCCGAAGACCTGGAAGACCTCTTTGGGAGCGCATCACCGTATTCCGACTTCTTCAACAATATCTTTGGCCAGGTGCGTGGGCGCGGCAGGAGCAGTAGCCGCGGCACTGCACCTAGTCCGCGCCGCGGAAGAAATGTCGAGTACGAACTCGATCTCACCCTGGAAGAGGCTTATCATGGTACAGATCGCTTGTTGGAAATTGATGGGCATCGTATCCAGGCCATTATTCCACCTGGCGTGCGCACTGGTTCGCGAGTTCGTCTGTCAGGGCAGGGAGAACCGGGTCACAACAATGGGCCGGCTGGAGATCTGTATTTGATCGTGCACATCTTACCCGATGAAACCTTCGAGAGAGAAGGAGATGACTTGCACATTGACGTGCCAGTCGATATCTTTACCGCAGTTGCGGGTGGTGAAACCCAAATACCTACCCTGGATAGGCCGCTGATATTGAAAATCCCACCTCGCACCAACGCCAGGCGCAGTTTCCGCCTGCGTGGCAAGGGCATGCCACACCTGGGTGATCCCAATACTCATGGTGACTTGTTTGCCTTGGTAAGGTTAGTGCTGCCCGAACCTCTGACAGACAAGGAGGTCAATAGCATCCGCGAGTTGGCCTCTTCCCGGGCAAAACACTCATAATTGCAACCCAAATGAGGTAATGGAATGATTCCCGAAAATACATCCCCAAAACGGTATTGGTATGATCCTTATGAAGACTATGAATCACGCAGTAAGCGGCGATTACAGGACGACCTGGGTGTTGACGAGACTGCTGCTGAGGCAATCCTGCACCTGCGTCAGCAGGTCATTGAATTACAGTCTAAGATTTGCAAGTTGGAAGCCGAGCTCGCCGCTCAGTATGCCAGTCAGCATATGCGTCTATCTCGTTACCGAGAAGGCTATTTCGAGGCCACCTGGATCGAAGTGGAAATTCAGGAAGGATAACAGCCTGGCGATATTAATTAGGAAATATCTAACTTCATACCTATCCGGACACATATTGATTTAAAAATGTCTCCCCATGCTTCTTTATGGTTACATCCTTCCTCGCTAACCAAGATGTTATAAATATGTATAGTTTTCAGTAAAACCATCCAAAATTTACATCAATCTTCTTCTGCATCAATTTACCAGTTCAATATGCGCATATATATTCAGCCCTCCAAAATTACATTGCCTATTTGATCCTGTTTGAAATACAGCGATCAAACATCTCTCCTACTCGGACAGGGCTGCGGGTCGCCTTTCCTTGCTTCAGTCAGTGGTGCAGTAGTGGCGTAATTCAGGTAACACTGCATGGAAAATATGGACATATTGGGCAATTTAATCACCATATATAGGGCATCAACGGCCACGAGTTTTAATCACTTGGTTCATGATTGCATGGGTTCAAGTCCTTCGTGGGTTACCTAATAAACAGGATAATTTGTTAACAATACCTCCTGTTGCCAGATATGGGGGTATTGTTGTTGGAACAGCGGTTTACTGCACCGGAGATCTCGATCTTTGTCAATCTTGTCGATGTTTACCAGGCGTTGATCTGAGGAAGTTGGGTCGTTTTTACTGAGTTGGTCAGTATTTTGCTGTAAATCTGATAGTGTGCTTTCCAATGAGCTGGTTGTGCTTCCATCCGCACCCGTTGTCTGTTGGACACTGTTCAGTAGTCCCAAGCTGCTACCAACACCCAGCGTAATCGCATTTACATTGTTATTCAAACCCTGCTGATTTTGTTGGCTTGCACTTTCATCCCCGCTTTGAACAGCCTGACGTAACGCTTCCGTATTTTGATGAGCAAGTTGCAGATCGTTACTGAGGCTGGCCGATTCTTGCTGCCCATTTGATGTGATTGAAACTAATACTACCCGATTTACTGCGTCCACAAAAACTGCACCAATATATTGGATATACGACACCTGGACAGGATCAATCTCGCTGTAATAGAAAGTAAAAACAGCTTGATGATTAGACAGGATGGTGTTGTAAGCATTTTGAGGCGCTACGATCACCAGATCAACTTCCCCCCGGCGCAGCCTGTCGAGCGCCTCAACCTGATTATTCGAAGCACCCGCATAGACTAGCTCTGGTTCCATCATTTTTGAGTATTGTGGGAAGTTTTGGGCAAAGGAGCTGCCCTGCTTTGCAACAAACAAGGTCCGCAAAGGTCTCGTTTGGTTGTGGTAGCCAATCCCAAAAAGGAACAGGATTAAAAATGGTCCAAGAACCAGGGTTATGATCAGGCGAGGTTGGCGAAGAATATCAAATATCTCTTTTCGAAAAAAAGCCGAAGCCCGAATAATGCTGCGAAAAAATTTACCCATTCTTTACCTCCGAACGCACTAGTTCCACGAAAACGTCTTCGAAGGGAGGCGTGTACTGCTCGAGAGCTTCAACACGTACGTTGTTCAGTGGTGCCCATTCCATGAGATCAGGGATTGCCGTACTGGCCTCGTTGACGATAATGCGAATACTGTTTGGGCCGGTACGGATAGTTTTCAGACTTAATGAGGTCAGAAGTTGCTCAGTGTGATAATCGATAGTTTCCGAAGCGCGCATATCGATAATATCCCCCCCAAAAGCGTGATGCCTCAGCCCACGGGGTGTATCAACCAAAAGTAGCCTCCCATTTGACATAACCCCTACGAGATCGCAGTTATCCGCCTCGTTGACATATTGCGTGGTAATAAACAGGGTCCGTCCCTGATTTTGCAAACCTTTGAAGTGTTCCCAGAATTTTTGCCGTAAGATAGGGTCAATCCCCGCGGTCGGCTCGTCTAAAAATAACAATTCGGGTTCATGTATTAGTGCGGCTGCCAGGCTTAATCGCCGCTGCATACCCCCTGAAATATTACGGGTCAGTTTGTGGCGGTGTTCATAAAGCTCAACGAATTCGAGGATTTGCTTCAGTCGACTGGTACGAACCAAACTCATTCCATAAAGGGAAGCGGCGAAGTTTATGTTTTCCCAGACGGTCAAGTTTGGGTAAAGCACGAATAGTTGGGGCATATAGCCAATCCTCGCTCGCTGATCCTGGTTAAATTTCGATGGATCGATGTCCAATATTGAGATAGCGCCCTCGGTGGGAGCATAGATGCCAGTCAGCAGCCGTACTGTTGTGGTTTTCCCTGATCCGCTGGGTCCGATAAAACCAAAGATCGAAGCCCGCGGCACATCGAAACTGACCTCCCTGACTGCGAGCTCATCCCCAAAATTTTTCGTTACATTTTTTACGCTGATAACCGAGTTTGTTACTGGAATCGTTAGCCTGTTACCGTTATCACTGGTGTTAATCATAGCCAAATTCTCTCCAATTGGGCCCAGTGTCTATCCCTGGTTCACATTCCTCGATAATAATTCACTTCGCTCTTTATTCTCAATGTGGGCGATTAGCCATTATTATGGTTGCCCAGCCAGATTAATTTCAAGGTAAGGTTAACCCCACACCTATCAAAAAAATCCAAATGAAACCTATAAAATTTCTATATATAACCGACCATATCTGCCTGTGTCTTTATATTTATAGCGGCGATGCGTAGAGCCAACAATCATGAATTGTGATCAACTCAGGTCTTTTCGGTAAGTATCTCAATCTCCAGGTCAGTAATAGAGCTTGTTGAAAAATGATCTTTTAAATTCAAAGTGATGAATTAAACGTAAAAACTTGCGAACCAGCAGGTTTTCTAGAGGGCGTGGATCGGATCGAAGTTACGCCTTCTTTGGGCGCCCGCGACGGGGCTGATGACTCCTCCCCTCAATCTACTCTCTGATCGGGTGGAGGCCAGGTTCCCCCTGGTTTTGGGGAGTTGGTAGGGGTGTCTCCGCTGAAGACCGCGTACGAACTATAGCCCCCTCGCCAAAACTAACCCCCTTCACGGGTACCCGCGGCGGATACGCGGTGTTTATAAGCTAAAAGCTAACGACTAATTGCTGTTCTTCTGGCGGGGACGTCAGGTCCCCTACCCGCAGTTGGGTAAACGTAAACAGCCCTTCTCTCCATGGAGAGGGCTTTTATTAATGATTCTATGTTTAGTCGTTTAATGTGATTGTATTGCGTCATTTAACGAAAGTCGAAGGGCAGATGTCCCGTGTTGATGGGGACAACTATCCCGAACATTCGTTGATAATCTGAAACATCATCGGTGACTTTTATCTCCCCCTTATATAGCGCAGCCTTCTGACGAGATCGGATGGAATATTGCACTATACACGTTATTTTTGCACAGAAGATTGCCAAAGAAAGCATCAGAGCTGCATTACATACCCGCGTGAAAGCCTTCAAATCCGAACTTGGCAATTGGCTAGCGAATGGTTCTTCCCAACCCTCGATGCAATCCATATCGAGGCAATATCGTGGGAGACACTTTTTAGCTCTATCGAATCAAACGGTCCGGAGGTTTTCCATTCCTTAAAAATGTTCTATGAGCGCTGCTTAATTTATAACTGACCGGGAGTTCAGCTTGTATCCGCCTAGCAGTTCCAAATGGAACCATATCCAGCATACCAAACATCTGTTTTTCCAGTCTGCTGCACAAATAACTGAACACAACTTGAATTACTACGTGATGTTAGAACCCGTCTTGCCCGCCGAGTTATGTGAGATTTTGTAGACGCTTCTCTAAGCCCCAGGGCTGATGGCTCGAGGCCATTAGGAAGGTATAAACTGTGAAGGAGTGCATCATGCCAAATGAGTCGATTTTGGTGTAACTTGCACCTTTAACCTAGAAAATAGAGAATATCGCTACCGATGCCTTAGCCAAGATTATTTCGCACCCTGATTTGGTTGGCCAAGATGCCGAAGGTCGTTACCTTCTAATTGTTATGCTAAATCTAAAATATATATTTCTTTCCATGATCCTTGCTATAGCGTGGTATATTTACCACACTTATTGACTGGCCAAGAATAGTCGTTGTTATCCTAGTCTATACCTGCGGTTCACCGGGTATCAACTCAAAAGAGGTGGTTTCGTAAATACTATTGCAAACTATACACTCATAATGAAGTCTAATTTTGAATATAGATACATAAGATTTAGTCATTTCCATCCGATGATTGCAGCCTGGTTTTTCACACCGAACCGGTAAACTCCAGAAATAAATATTGAGTATTGCTGTAATAATGAAAAACGCTAAGAGAGGTATTAGGTTTTTCCATAAGATTGCAATTAAAGTAACGATGAAAAAGGTAGGTATGCCAACAAGAAGACCAAAGTAATAATACATATTCAATAATATTGCATGTGTTTTTGGATGCATCTTCTGAACCTTTCCAAATTATAACTTCTTATTCTCATACTGATTACCAAATCCCATACTCCTGGCGTTCGGGCAATACTTTTCTAGAATGTACTATATTATGACCATAACGAGTGGTGTAAATGGCTTAATGCTGCCAAACAAGTATAACAATGCTTGGGAGTTTTTGTTTTATTTGGTTTTGGACAAAATATAGAGCTAATTGTAATACCCTGATCATCGGCTAATTCTTATTTTGGAATAGATAATAAAATGATAAGGAATGGATATTCAATAATCAAATTTAGGGTAGCAGAAAGCGACTAATATTGTTATAATATATTATAGGTATGTTTCTAATCCATTTTTATCTTTATTAAGGCTAAACGAATAACATAAATAAGGAGAATGCGATGCGAAATTTATCTGAGAAACGTGTACTCATAACTGGTGGGGCACGAGGAATTGGAGCAGCTACAGCAAAGCGCTTTTTAGAAGAAGGATCACGGGTAGTAGTTATAGATCGTTATCGCCCGGCCTTAGAAGAGATTAAAAAAGAACTTCCGCAATTGGAAGATACTCTCTTAGGAGATGTATCAATTTTAGATGATGTATATCGTATTTTTGCGCATATTGATCAGATCTGGCAAGGATTGGATGTGTTGATCAATAATGCAGGAATCAGCATCCGCCACAAATTCATGGATATCACGCCTGAAGAATGGCAGGATATCATGAATACAAACTTAACTGGTTTGTTCTACATGGCTAAGGAAGCTGCAAAACGCATGCTGGCAGCTGAAAAGGGGGTAATTATAAACATGGGATCAACAAGCGGTTTCACGGGTTATCATTATTATGCTGATTACAATGCGTCCAAGGCGGGTGTAATAGAACTATCGCGTTCGATGGCCTTGGAACTCGCCCCCTATGTACGGGTAATCGCACTTTGTCCAGGTTATGTCTTGACTCCCATGCAGGAGGCAGAATATACCCCTGAAATGATGCGAGAAGTTGACAGAAAGATTCCTTTGGGGAGGCAGGCTAGACCTGAGGAAATGGCAGCAGTATTTGCCTTCCTAGCCTCCGACGATGCAAGTTACATCACAGGGAGTGCAATTACCGCAGATGGCGGTGAGACTGCTGGTGGACTGGCAAGTCAGAAATGATTGTCAATAGAAGTAATGTTATTGATATTAGACTAAAGCTTCTATGCTCGCTTTCAATTCGCAACATGTGGTGCATTCCAACAAGGCGACTTATGTACGTGCACCACTTTCCAAATACCGTCTAATTTGACCATTACACGACTTTCATTATGAGCCTCCACACGCTCACCATCTGGAGATGACGTGCTAACAAGAAGTGTGTAACTTGCTATGGCAGTATCGCTATAGCATTGAATACGAAGATTAGCAAGGTCAAATCTTGATTGGACCATTTGCTTCTCAGCTTGGTTTTCCTGTTTTTTTTGGGCTTGTCGCTTGGCATCAGCAATAATCATGAATTCATGAAAAGGTAGTCCATCAATTCGATGAGGTGTCAGCCACCATTCATATACAGCCAGATCTTCAGCACAGGTAGCACGGTAGGTCTCTAAATCGTTATCCTGGACTGCCTGTAAGTGTTTTAATAGAAACTCGTGAATTTCATCATCTACGGCCATTGTGATCCTCTATTCGTTATAATATTGTTGTAATGGTGAGTTTACTAGAAAATGCTTTACCACAAACCCACAAAGCATCATTATATAAAGTTTTTATATCTTCCTGTAATGGTGGAAAAAGTAGCTTCTTGCAGTTACTCCATTTTTTATTGAGTATCCTTTAATAAAAGTGCATGGATAATAAAAATCAAGACGATAATCTGTAATGAGAAAAAGATCATGAGTAGTGGTAATTTGATAGTTATTCTTTTATCGACAGAAAGTATTTTAATACATATTATGTAAAAACAGTAAATGACTAAACAGATTGTCACAGATCGTCAGATTGAACCAATTAGAATCCAATACACAAAGGAACCCAAGCATGCCTCCAAATCAACCAACTCTACGGGTTTTAACCGAGCTAGAATGTGATCAAATTGAAGAAACCACATTCCGATTGTTGGAGGAAGTGGGTATTCGATTGCAGCATCAGCTTGCAACAGAAATGCTTCAAGGTCAGGGCTGTATCGTCCAGGGTGATCGGGTATTAATTCCACGGGAGGTCGTGGAATGGGGTCTGGCAAATGTCAATCGAGATGCTGTATTTCGCAGTGCCGACGGTGGTAATGAAGTTGTCTTGGGGCAAGGCTCCTTCCTCACCCACAATGGAGGAAGTGTTCCGAACTTCGAAGATCTTGAGACCGGTAAGCGTCGGCCGGCGAAATTACAAGACCTGATCGATGGTACACGCGTTCTCGACGCGCTACCCAATATCGATGTAGTCATTCCCCTGGTTGGACCACAGGATGTGCCGGAAGAGCTGATGACCATTGCTTCGTTCGAAGCAATGCTTCACCACACGCGTAAACCAATCGGGGGAGCAGCAGTGGAGAACCCTACGGATGTTCGTTACATGATTGAGTTGGCATCTGCTTGCTGCGGGGGAAAAGATGCATTTCGCGCCCGTCCTACCATCCCAATCCTGGCCTCGCCAATCAGCCCGTTGACTTTTACCGAAAAAGTGACGAGCGCTATCCTAGCAATTGTGGAAGGGGGTGCCACATTTTTCCCCTTGCCTGCTCCGACAATGGGAGCGAGTGGTCCAATCACCATGGCTGGGATACTTGCACAGCAGCATGCTGAAGTATTAGCAAGCATCGTCATTACAGCTGCTGCTCATCCTGGAGCGTGCGTGGTTTATTGTTCACGGATTAATCCAATCGATATGCGGACAGGAGTATCCTGGTGGGGTGGTCCAGATATGGGTATGGCAGGCGCATGCGCAACCCAGCTGGCACACCGAAGCGGGTTGAAGTCTGATGTCTATGGTCTATGTACCAGTGCAGCTAGACTGGATCCAAGGTTTGCTTATGAGAAATTAGCCAATGCGCTGACGCCAGCATTGGCAGGTGCGGATATCCTTTCAGGAGCAGGCACCATGGATAGCGGTATGACAGCAACCTTAACTGGGGCAGTACTTGATAATGAAATATTAAGTCTTATCCATCACATTATACGCGGATATGGGGTAAATGAAGAAACGCTGGCATTCGAAGTGATGAAGAAAGTGATATTGAACGATGATATTTTTCTGGGCCAATTACATACTGTAAAACACTTGCGAGACGGCACCATATGGTTCCCCGAAATAAATGAACGAGTAAAAGAGACTGACATCGACTCAAGGATTGGTTTAGTTACTTTCGCAACTGACCAGGTTCATGAACTTCTTAAAATGCCCGAGAAGGAGACTCTCACTGAATCAGTTAGCCGTAATCTTGAAGAAATTATGGAGCAGGCACGGCGCGAATTAGTCACGTCATGAACTCCTAAAGCGGATTTTGCTGTGTCAGGAAAAAGAAGCAAAAAACTAGCGAATTATTATGCAAAATGCGATAATTCGAATTCAACAAAAATTCTCGAGAGTACTATGACCATAGAAAGGAGGTTCAGACTGTAGCCATAATCGATTAAAGGAGTAGCACAAATATTTTCATTGGTTAAGATAAACCAACCAGAGATAAAGGAGATACGAAATGAAGAAAAGATTAACCCATAGAGATTTTTTTAGACTCGTGTTTGGATTGGTGATGGTTTTAACGATATTATTAGCCGGTTGTACTTCTGCTGCAACCAACACACCTGAAACCGCACCGGTAACATCCGAACCTCCTGTGTCAGTTCCACCTACAGCAGTTCCACCCACAGCAGTTCCTCCCACGGCGGTTCCTCCAACTGAGGTCCCCGCTGAACCTAAAGTTCTTAAAATTCGGTTATACGGTGACATTCAGAACCTAGACCCCGCTTTCTATAAGTCAGCCAATGATAAAGTTGTAGGCACCAATGTGTATAGCGGTCTGGTGACCTACGCGCCAAACTCGTATGATATCAAAAACGATCTCGCTGAAAGCATCGAAACTTCTGAAGATGGGACACGCATCACCTTCAAGCTTCGGGAAGGTGTGCAATGGCAGAACGGTTATGGCGAGGTGACTACAGATGACGTTAAGTTTTCATATGAGCGATTCATCGACCCTGAGCTTAAAGCAGCGTACGCCGATGATTGGGCTCAATTGGACCATGTTGAGATTATCGACAAGTATAACGGTGTAATCGTCTTAAAAGGCCCATTTGCACCGATTTGGCATTCCACTTTACCCGTCACTGCTGGGTGGGTGTTGTGCAAGGCGTATGTAGAAAAAGTTGGTCTTGAAACTCTTGCAACCAAACCCTTGGGTAGCGGGCCGTACATCTTGTCTGATTGGCAGCCCAAACAACAAGTTACATTAACGCGCAACCCTGATTATTTTGGAACCCAGCCATACTATGATGAAATCGACTTCATCCCCATCGAGGATGATAAAGCTGCCGAGATCTCCATGGAGGCCGGTGAACTGGATTTTTCTCAGATTAGCATCGACTCGTTCGATCAATTCTCCAGCAATACCGATTTCACCACTGTTAAAGTGCCGAACATCCGTTTCAGCTGGATTGGCTTGAACGTGGAAAATCCCAAATTAGCGGATATCAACGTCCGACTGGCAATCCGTTACGGTGTTGACGTGAATAGCATTATCGAAGCCACCTACTTTGGGTTAGTAGATCGGGAATATGGTTTGATCGCACCTGGCCTGGTTGGGTATTGGAAAGATGCACCACAGTATGAACGCGATGTGGCAAAGGCGAAAGATTATCTGGCAAAGGCTGGCCTCACCTCCCTGGATATCCGATTCGATATTTTGAATACGACCGAATATCAAACCTGGGCTCAAATCGTCCAACAGAATCTGAAAGAAGTTGGGATCAATGTGACCATCAACCCAATGGACTCTGCCAGCTTCTGGTCCATCGGCGATGGAGACAATGGTAAGAATGTTGAGATGTTTGGGATCAACTACTCCATGGAGCCGGATCCCTCCTGGGCGACGGTGTGGTTCACGACCGCTCAAGTTGGTATCTGGAACTGGATGCGCTGGTCGAACGCCGAGTATGATCAATTACACCAGGAAGGTTTGACAACGCTTGATAATGCAAAACGTGATGAAATTTATATAAAAATGCAGCAGCTTTTCGATGAGGCTGCCCATACCATCTGGATCACCCATGGAAACTTGGTCTTTGTATACAAACCGAATGTCAGTGTAGCCATGACGCCAAATGGAGTTATCCAGCCTTATTCCTTCTCTGGAAATCCATAATCACTCACTTTACTGTTAGCTGTGTTTTTTGGGGCTCAGGAGTATCCCTGAGCCCCAGATGGTATACTAAGTAATTAAAAGTTAAGTCGAGTTTAGAGCGCCGATAATACAATCTCCTTGCTATGCGTAGATATTTCCTAAAGCACATTTTAATGACTGTTGTGGTCTTGATGGTAGTCATTGTTATTCTGGCGCTGTTGGTGCATATTGTTCCAGGTGACCCGGCCAGGGTCTTTCTAGGTCAGCGAGCTACGCCGGATTTGATCGCCAGATTTCGAAGCTCCATGGACCTCGATCAACCTGCTTATATCCAGGTTGCACGTTTCTTGTGGAGAACCTTGCATGGCGATCTGGGCACCGATTTATGGACTGGCCGTTCCTTAACGGCCACAATCGGAGACGTGCTGCCTCATACAATCATCCTTGCCTGGACAAGTCTCACATTGGCGGTAATCGTTGGAATCCCATTGGGTGTCTTCTCAGCAAGCCACCCCGATTCGTTGGCAGATCGTGCCACGGCGATCCTTTCGATATCATTCATAACCATCCCCAGCTATGTTGGCGGTTTGATTATGTTACTTGTTTTTGCTGTTCAGCTCAAAGTCTTGCCCGCCATGGGTGTAGGCGAGGCAGACAATCCCGGGGATTACATCCGTCACCTGATATTGCCTTCCATTGCTCTAGCGATCCCCTGGGTGGGCTACCTTGCTCGATTGGTGCGGACCAGCCTGCTTGAAGTGTTCAACGCTGATTACATTCGATCAGCTCGAGCCGCGGGACTTAAGGAAAACCTGATACTTTACAAGTATGCACTTAAAAATGCCTTGATTCCTACTATCGCAGTGCTTGGAGTTGGTATTGGCAACCTTATGGGGGGGGCAGTTTTCGTAGAAGTCATTTTCAACCGACCGGGTATGGGAACTCTTATCTATAATGCGATCCAAATGCGCAATTACCCTCTGGTACGCGCCAGTGTGCTCACAGTTGCCCTTCTTTTTATATTAGCTAACTTGATGACCGATATTGTCTATACCTACATCGACCCCCGCATCCAAATTGAAAGGAAATAAGCTTCCCTTACACATGGAATCCTCTCTCACTCGAAAGAGGCGCATTGATAATATCCTAAATCGTATACCGGTTCTCGGGGATGTGCTGAGACGTCCAATGGGGGTGCTTGGTTTTACGATTGTTTTAAGCTTTGCCTTGGTGGTAATCTTTGCCCCAATCATCGCGCCCTATCCTCCCGATGCTTTGGATATTCCTCACAAGTTGGAAGGACCTTCGTCCACTTACCTGTTGGGTACCGATCACCTCGGACGAGATCTATTATCACGGTTAATCTATGGCTCGCGGATTGCCCTAGGTACAGCGCTTTCCGCAGTGGGGATTGCTCTCACCCTGGGGTTAATCTTGGGTTTGATCTCAGGTTATGGGGGTGGCACTATCGATAATATTATCCTTGTCATCCTTAATTCGGTCCAAGCTTTTCCAGCGGTTATCCTTGCCTTGGCGATGTTGGCTTTACTCGGACCTTCTTTACTCAACGTAATTCTTGTCATCGGTGTTACTTGGGCACCCGGGTACGCCCGAGTTGTACGGGCGCAAGTATTATCAGTTAAGGAGAACACTTACATAGAGGCAGAACGTTCTATAGGTGCCAGTCAAAAACGTATTGTACTTCTTCATATCCTCCCAAACATACTAGCACCGTTGGTAATCTTAGTGGCGATGGACATCCCCGTAGTGATAGCCTTTGAAGCCGGGTTATCCTTCCTGGGATTGGGTGCACCCCCACCCACTCCATCTTGGGGCGCAATTCTTTCCGAAGGTTTTCGTTTCATCCGTAACTCACCCTGGCCAATCACCTGGGCAGCATTAACGTTGATGCTAACAACCTTAGGTTTTACCCTGTTTGGAGAGACCCTGCGAGACGTACTGGACCCCCGGTTTTCAGGATTATGGAGAGCATGATGGAATCTATTCTCCGTGTCGAAGATCTCCATATCAGTTATCAGACCCGTTATGGAAATCTTCCAGCAATTCGAAATGTGAGTTTTGAAGTAAAAGAAAAGGAGATAGTTGGGATTGTTGGAGAATCAGGCTGCGGAAAAAGCACCGTAGCGGCATCGGTTCTGCGTTTGTTACCCCCTAATGGCCGGATCACCGGCGGACATATCTGGTACAAAGGAAAAGACTTGACCGATGTAACTGAAGAACAAATGCGTGGTTTTCGTGGATTAGAGAGCTCGATGATTTTCCAGGATCCGATGACCAGTTTAAATCCAGTCTTTTCGATCGAGTCCCAAATGGTAGATGCTTTAGCGGCTCATAATAAGCAATTAAGTGGTATGGAGGTTCGTCAAAAAGCCATTCAAATGCTTGAACGGGTCGGGATCCCGGACGCTCCTGAGCGCATAAAATGCTATCCCCATGAATATTCCGGGGGCATGCGCCAACGTGTCATGATTGCTATTGCGCTTCTTGCTAATCCATCATTTATGGTAGCCGACGAACCTACATCGGCGTTGGATGTCACCTTGGAGGCGCAGATCTTGGATCTAATCCGCGGTCTGCGCGAGGAATTTGGTACGGGGATTCTATATATCTCACATGATCTTGGGGTCATGGCTCAATTGTGTGATCGGATCATTATCATGTACGCCGGAAACATTGTGGAGAGTGGTGATGTATATGAAATTTTTGACAACCCCAAACACCCTTATACACAAGCTCTCTTGAATTCACATCCCACGCGTAAATCAAATCGCACCCACCTGGCTACTATTCCTGGACAAGTACCTAATTTGAGAGAACTACCACCGGGCTGCAAATTCGCACCACGTTGCCAGATGGCTAGATCGATCTGTGTTAGTACAGACCCTCTCTTCGTACAAACCGGAGCGAGTCAAGTCTTATGCCATATCTACGATACCCAGCACTCGCAACATTGGAATGGATTAACAACAAACGATCTATTTACGGTATCTGAGAATGAATTGCTGCAGACGAGAATAGGTCATCAGGTCCCTCAACATGCTGAAGGACAATTCATCTTAAAAATCCGTGGGTTAAAAGTGCATTTCCAAGATCGGGCAGGTTTTTTGTCTAAAAAAAATGAGCAGAAACGAGGCGTCTTGCGCGCGGTTGATGGTATTGACCTTGAAATCCGGAGAGGAGAGACACTGGGGTTGGTCGGTGAGTCGGGATCTGGTAAGACTACCCTGGGTCGAACCATCCTGCGTTTGGAGAACTCAACTTCTGGACAGACGATTTTGCTTGGTGAAGATATCAGTCACCTGTCAGAAGCCAAGGTACGGCCTCTTCGGGCTCGAATGCAGATGATATTTCAAGACCCATGCAGTAGCTTGAGCCCACGTATGAAAGTTTCTGCGATTCTCTCAGAACCTTTTCGCATCCATAAAATCCCATTTAATTCCAGGGACAAAGTAGAGGAGCTCTTGAATATGGTGGGGCTTTCTCCCGAGCAGGCTGATAAGTACCCTCATGAATTATCAGGTGGACAAGCTCGCCGAGTGGGGATAGCTCGGGCTCTAGCTTTAAATCCGGAATTCCTGGTGGCAGATGAACCGACTGCGGGCTTGGATGTTTCGGTAGCAGCCAGTATACTAAACTTGTTAAAAGACTTGCGTGAGCAACTCAACCTGACATATTTAATCATCACTCACAATCTGAATGTAATCAGCTTCATTGCTGATCGGGTTGGGGTCATGTATTTGGGTAAACTGGTTGAACTTGGAGCCACAGACGATATCTTCGATCATCCAAAGCATCCTTATACTCAGGCTTTAATTTCAGCTATTTCTGTGCCTGATCTCAGATTACGTAAGCTTCAGAGTCAACGCATCATTCTTAAGGGGGAGATTCCTAGTCCCAGAAACCCTCCTTCTGGTTGCCATTTCCACCCTCGCTGTCGGTATGCTGAAGAAAAATGTTCCCGCGAGGCTCCAGTTTTTGAGTTGAAGAATGGAAGTGATCAATGGGTGGCTTGCCATTTTCCGGAGAAGGTTGAGCAACACCGGGTAGTTACATTATAAAATTAGCGCAATGATCGATTTCACCTGGTTTAAGAACCAGTTATTCGCCTTATCAAAATAATTAGGAGTGAATTATGGATAACATACTTGATCGAATCTCAAATGCAGTGGTTGATGGGCAATTGGATCAAATTACCTCCTTGACGAATGCCGCGTTAGCTTCTGGTCTCACGGCAAAGGATGTCTTGGATAAAGGCTTAATGCCTGGTATGGACATCATTGGTGTAGGGTTCAAGCGAGGAGATAAATTCATACCTGAAGTTTTGCTGGCGGCAACTACAATGCAGGTCGCGCTAGATATCCTTAAACCCCTCCTTATTCAGGCAGGAGAGAAGATGGCAGGAAAAGTCGTCATCGGGACAGTCAAAGGCGATGTGCACGATATCGGAAAAAAGTTAGTCGGCATGATGCTCGAAGGAGCCGGTTTCGAGGTGGTTGACATTGGTAAAGATGTGCCAATAGATAAATTCGTGGACGCCGTGAGAGAAGAGCAGCCAGACCTGATAGCCATGTCTGCCTTATTGACAACCACGATGGTATCAATGAGCCAAACGATCGCAGCTTTGAAGGAAGCCGGCCTTAGAGAAAAAGTTAAGATCATGATTGGTGGTGCACCTGTGACAGCGGATTATGCTATACAGATCGGCGCAGATGGTTATGCTGCGAATGCACCGGAAGCTGTCGATTTAGCTATGAGGTTAGCTGACTGAAGTTGTGTTATTAGCCTGCCGATCAAAAACCTTACCGGCAGAGGATGAAAAACCAAATTTACTCAGAGTTTCCAATTCACCTTATTACCAAACTCAGGATGTATACGATCAATGGTGCGATTACTAGTGCTGGGAGAAAGTTCCCAACCCAAATCTTCTTGATTTCTAATAGACTACTGATGCCGACACCCATCAAAAGTATTCCACCTGTAGCTGTCAGCTCATTCATCATCACGACACTGATGATGGCATCCAGCTTTCCAGCCAGCAGGCTAATACTTCCCTGATAGGCAAGTACTGGCAGAGATGAAAATGCTACTCCTATTCCAAGTGTCGATGCAAAGGCTATTGATATAAAGCCATCAAGAACTGATTTAATAGAAAGTGTCAGAAAGTCTCCCCGCAGCCCGTCACTAATTGAACCAAGAATCGCCATAGGTCCAATACAAAAAAGCATAGATGCACTGAGAAAGCCATGTACAAAACGGCTGGATTTCCCCTCCGAACTACCCTTTACTCGTTTTTCCAGCCAAATTCCTAGCACTTGCATTTTATCTTCAATTTTCCACCACTCACCCAACAATGCGCCAACAATTAATGCACCCAACACAACGAGAGGTTTTTCGGTTTTCAAAAACATCTGGAAACCTATGGCCGTTGTAAATAAGCCCATACCCGCAATCACGGTATTTTTAATATTCTCTGAGAGACGCCTCCCAAAGAAAATTCCAAGTAAACCACCAACAATTATGGCGGCGACATTGATAAAGGTTCCGGTCATTCCAGGTCACTAGTAGTCAGAGTATCAGACTTCGGGTGGTAGAGCTGGAAGAGATTCCATACCAAATTTATTGGCTGCATGTAAAGTGACTTCGCGGAGTTCTTTACGCAGTTCATCAGTTAGGTTATTCGGTTGGTATGTAGGTATTAGTTTTTCTACACGATCTCGCGCTCTCTCGAAAGTAGATTTCTCTCCACGGGCTTTCCAACCATCAAATGACGCTCGATCTATTACCTCTGAGGGCATGTACTGTTCCTCACGGAACCATTTACGAGTATGAGCTAAAGTCAAAAAATCTCCTTTATGCCCGCTCTTCTGCATCAAATTGAGTGCAATCGGATCGTCACGCACAATGATCCCTTTCACAAAGCGTTTGACCATGCCGATCATTTCAGCATCGATGACTAGTTTTTCATAGCTTAAACACAATTCAAGGTCCATCATCCCACAACCAGAAATGATATTTGCCCCAGAAAGAGCTGCGACAAAATTACTCCCCATTGACTCAAGCCCGCATTGAGTATCGATAATTTTTGCATCACTCATACCCATATATGCATGTGTCGGTAGTCCCAAAGCTTTACCAATTTGTACATAGGCAGAACTGATCATCCAGGTTTCGACAGCTCCCATGGGTGTAGATCCTTCCCGCATGTCGAATATTGCCGGTGAACCTCCCCAAACAATGGGAGCTCCGGCTCTCGCTAATTGGTGAATAACCACTCCACTCAAGGATTCAGCGGCATGTTGAACAACTGCTCCTGCAAGAGTCACCGGTGCAGTTGCTCCAGCAAGTGGCATAGAAATTAGTTGCGCAGGGATCAAGAAATGAGCGCAATCAATAAGATTTTGGCACGTAAAATCACTCCATAACAAGGGCGGAGATGGGCAAACATCGAATACGGCTGTCGGTTTGTTTGCAAAGGCATCGTCGCCCCCAGCAACAAGCGAAAGCATTTCTTTCATTGTCCACCAGGTATCTTTTCGAAAAGCCCCAGTAATGATTGGCTTCTTCATATAATTTAAAGCCAGATAGAGACGATAAAGATCACCAATTTCTGGAACAACATCTGAGCACACAAATGCTGTACTTTGAGCATCAATTTGAGGCAGGGTTTCTACAAGTTTGGTAAATTTAATATAATCGTCAGTTTTGGGTGAACGAGGGCGTTCGGTCTGGCTGTCGATGATCGTCAAACCACCTGATCCTGGATCAAAGTGGATTTTATCGCCAAAGTAATGAACTGCGGCATTTCCATTCAGATCAAATAATGTAAAGTCTTTCGGAGCGGTTTGTAAAGCTTGTCGGATAATGTTTTCTGGAATATATGCCACCTGAGCTTTAAAATCCACTTTGGCATTTGCGTTGGCCAACAACTCTAATGCTTCTTGATTGTGAATACGTATCCCTGGATTTTCCAAGATCGCAATCGCTTCAGAAATAATTTGCCTAACCAAATCATCGTCAAGCATTTGTAGCTTCGGAATTAACATAAAAGACTCCTATGGAAACTATTTTTGGATATTGTGCTTATATTATCGTTGGATTAGATATTCTAAATTATTGACCGAGTAATTGTTTTGCAACCTTGATCGCACCTATGGCATCTTCACTATAACCGTCTGCACCAATTTGATTGACCCATTCTTTAGTCACGGGTGCACCACCCACCATTACCTTTACCTTGGAGCGTATGCCAATATCCTCAAGTGCTTCTATGACATCTTTTTGATGTACCATTGTGGTTGTAAGTAATGCACTCATGGCAACAATATCGGCATTTACTTCTCGAACCTTATCCACCACTTTCATCACTGGCACATCCACACCTAGATCGAAAACCTTGAAACCAGCTGAAGATAGCATTGTTCCTACTAATGTTTTTCCAATTTCGTGGATATCGCCTTCAATGGTACATAGAACTACCTTGCCCAACATCTTCCGCTCGGTACCAAGCCTGGCTAATTCTGGTTCCAACACAGCCACTGCTGCCTTCATTGCTTCTCCCGCCATGACAAGCTCAGGCAGATAAGCATCTCCATTAGCAAAGGCTTCACCGACTTTATTAACCCCAATTACGTAGCCTTGTGATATAGCTTCAAGAGGATCGATACCTTGGGCAATTGCCTGCTGTGCTAGCTCTAAAGCAATTTCACTATCTCCATCAATGATACTTTGCGCCATATCCTGAAATAATTGGTTTGTCACAGTGTTCTCCTCGGTGTATATTTAATAATTAATCATGATTCTTGAGAGTGTATTCTGTAGGTGATTTTTCATTTCCTCTTGGCTCATAGCCTTATCTCTTTTCTTTAATGCCATGAGTATATTCTCGTGTTGGGATGAATTTATGATAAAAGGATCAAGTGATAATGCCCGTTCAACCATTTCTAGCTGTTGTTGAATCAAGGATGCCAGGATAGTATTTCCAGAAGTTTTCGCAATCATCATATGGAATTCCTGATTTAGCCTAAAAGCTTCAGGTTGGATAATCCGGCTAGCTTGATTAATTGGAATTCGCTGCTCTTCTTTATTATTTCTTTCCAATGCCTCAAAATCTTCATCTTTCATATGTTCCGAAGCTAAACCAATTGCATCAACCTCTAATACTATTCTGATATGGAACATTTCTTTTACATCGCGAATCGATGGCTTGGTGACCATATATCCTACACGAGGTAATGATTCTAAAAATTGCTCATGGGTTAAAACAACCAAAGCTTCTCGTGTAGGTGTCTTGCTCGTTCCAAATCGCGAGCATATTTCATCAATGTTTATGATGTCACCAGGTTTTAGATCGCCAGAAATGATAGTTTGGCGTATTCTTTGGTACGCTTGTTCTGATTGTGTAGGTAAATTTTTCATACAATTTAGTTGATTTTAATATTGATGGAGGATATAATAATTATATGTATAATATATTATAAGCATATTGAGGGATATGTCAATAATCCAAATGCCCGAATGTTACACCAACGCCTGCTGCACCAATACGTGAAATGAATTATTACCCGAACATACATTATTCACATAATCATTAGAGAATTGATGACATACATATTAAATTATCCTTGAGACGTAAAAATGTTTATAAGAGATCATTCAGCTGGGTGAAATATATCGATATTCGAACCGAGCTGCAGCAATTATTGTTACCATTAAATCTCATTTATCTATTACTGTTATGTATTGGCCTGTAAAACTGCAGATAGTAATCAACTCGACAGGTTTATATAATATCGAGACCAACTAATCAGGCGTTTCACACACAGAAATATTAATAAAGGAGGAATCAATGGCACCAAAGAAAATTGTCTATCCGTACATCCCTAACTCTGAACCAAAGATTAAAGCTCAAATGCTCAAAGATGTTAATGCTTCCAGCGTGGATGAGTTTTATGGAGACATCCCTACTGAGTTACGTTTTAAGGGACAAATGAATTTGCCTGCACCATTCACCTCGGAATATGCCCTTCGCCGTCATATTGAAAAAATACTTGAAAAGAACAAAACAACCAAACAGTATCTAAATTTTTTAGGTGCTGGTTGTTACCAGCACCATGTTCCAGCTGTATGCGATGAAATAAACTCACGCGGAGAGTTCCTTACAGCATATGCCGGTGAACCATACGATGACCACGGTCGCTTTCAATCACTTTTTGAATACACTAGCATGATGGCTGAACTGCTTGAAATGGATGTTGTCAATGTTCCAACATATGATGGATTCCAGGCAGCTGCTACTGCATTGCGGATGGCTTGCCGTATCACAAACAGGAATAAAGTCTTATTGCCTGAAACTCTAGGTCGGGATTTATTATCAAAAATACGTGATTATCTTAAATTCGATATCGAAATTATTTTGGTTAAGCATAATCCATTGACAGGTGGGATTGATTTACACCATTTAAAAGAATTACTCACCCCTGAAATAGCTGCCGTTTTCTTTGAAAATCCGTCATATCTCGGCTTTTTAGAAGTCAAAGGAACTGAAATTTCCGAAATAGCCCATAGTCATGACGCAATTTGCATTGTAAATGTGGATCCAATTTCATTGGGGGTACTAGAACCCCCCATACAATATGGAGCTGATCTTGTCGTCGGTGATATCCAACCACTGGGAATGCACATGTCATATGGCGGTGGCCAGGCAGGATTTATTGCCAGTCGAGATGACGAAAAATATGTCATGCAATATCCCTCACGTCTATTCGGTATTGTCCCAACCATAGTAAAAGGCGAGTACGGATTTGGTGATGTGGCTTATGAGCGTACATCATTTGCAAAGCGTGAGGAAGGCAATGAATGGGTTGGCACGGCGTCGGCATTATGGGGAATTACAGCCGGAGTTTATCTTGCATTGATGGGACCTCAAGGTATGAAGGAAATCGGTGAAGGAATTTTATATCGTTCACAATATGCGAAGCAGGAAATGAGCAATCTAGCTAATGTAAGCACTGAGGTGTTTGAAGCACCATATTTCAAAGAGTTTATAGTCAATTTTGATAAGACTGGAAAGACAGTGGCTGAAATTAATCATAGTTTACTTGAAAGAAATATTTTTGGTGGGAAAGATTTAAACCATGATTTTCCCTGGCTGGGTGAAAGTGCATTGTACTGCTTTACTGAGGTACATACCAAAGAAGATATCGATCAGTTGGTCTCTACTTTAAAGGAGGTGTTGGTATGAATAACATTACCTTTGAGCGTTTTACGGATGGCAAACCAAATCTTCGTCGTTTCCACCAAGCACGGTGGGATGAACCAGTCATTTTTGAGCTAGGCCAGCCTGGTCAGCGAGGGATTTTAGTACCCGAGGTAGATGAAGGAATTAAGTCTCAAGTGGGGAACCCACTGAAGGGGATACCAGATTCACTACTTCGTAAGACCCAGCCCCAATTACCTGAAATGTCACAGCCGGCCGTATTAAGACATTATGTCCATTTATCTCAAGAAACATTAGGAGTGGATTGCAATATTGATGTTGGGCAGGGCACCTGCACGATGAAATATAGCCCGAAGATAAACGACCAGCTAGCCCGGATGGACGAACTAACAGAATTACACCCATTACAAGATGAGTCGACTGTACAAGGCATCCTCGAGGTCTTTTGGCGTTTTGAGCAAGTTTTGAAAGAAATTTCAGGGTTGGATAGGTTCACGCTACAGCCTGGCGCAGGTTCTGCTGCAATCTATACCAATGCGAGCATCATCCGTGCTTATCATGCTTCAAGGGGAGAGATAGACAAACGAGATGAAATCATAACAACGATTTTCTCGCACCCATCAGATGCTGCTTGTGCAAAGGTGGCAGGGTTTAAAGTGATCACTCTCTATCCTGATAAAGACGGTTATCCTGACATAGAGGCATTGCGTGCTGCCATATCTCAGAGGACCGCAGGTCTTTTAATAACTAACCCGGAAGATACCGGTATTTTTAATCCAAAAATCGCTGAATTCACCGAACTTGTCCACGCCGCAGGGGGATTGTGCTCCTATGACCAGGCAAATGCGAATGGTATCCTGGGTATAACACGTGCTCGTGAGGCAGGGTTTGATCTGTGTCATTTTAACCTACATAAAACCTTCTCAACCCCGCATGGATGCGGGGGCCCCGCTGTTGGCGCAACAGGTGTTACAGAAAAATTGGTGCGATTCCTACCTGTCCCATTGATTGACTTTAATGGTCTGAGTTATTTACTAAATTATGACCTGCCAGATAGCATTGGAAAAATCCGTCCATTCTATGGGGTAGCACCAGCGGTTTTAAAAGCCTATGCGTGGGTGATGTCACTGGGGGCTGAAGGACTGCGTGAGGTGGCAGAGGTAGCGGTATTAAACAATAATTACCTGCTTCATAAGATCCAGGCAATCCAAGGAGCAAGCGCTCCATATGCTACAGGGAAACATAGGATTGAGCAGGTAAGGTATTCTTGGGAAAAACTATACGAAGATACTGGTATCCATTCAGACGAACTGGGCATCCGCGCGGCTGATTTTGGGGTACATTATTGGACAAGCCACCACCCATACGTGGTACCGGAACCTTGCACGCTTGAACCCACAGAGTCATACTCGAAAGAAGAATTAGATGAATATGCCGCTGTTATTGAAAACGTCGCGAACGAAGCGTACACCCATCCAGATGTTGTGAAAACTGCTCCACATAACAGCACTGTCCATACAATTAACCACCATCCTCTTGACGACCCAAAGCAGTGGTGCATCACCTGGCGCTCTTATAAACAAAAAACTCAACAGGAAAACCGATAAGAAAATATGAGACGTATTGGGCTGATCGTAAATCCGGTTGCTGGGTTGGGTGGACGCGTTGGATTAAAAGGAAGTGATGGCTGGGACATACAGCTAAAAGCTCTTGAGCTTGGCGCTATTCCCCATGCAAACGACAGAACGGTGGAGACATTACAACTTCTCCTACCCATGAAGGCTGATCTGGAAATCCTGACTTATCCTGGAAATATGGGTGAAATTGCTGTAAAAAAAGCAGGATTTGTACCTTGTGTATTGGGTCAAATTGTATTCGACCATACCACAGCAGAAGACACAAAGAGGGCTGTGAAAGAATTAATGAATAAGGATTTAGCGCTCCTAATGTTTACTGGAGGTGACGGAACAGCTCGAGATGTATATGCAGCTGGGGGATCGGAAATCCCCGCATTAGGTATTCCTGCAGGAGTGAAAATCCATTCAGCAGTATACGCTATTCATCCTCGAGCTGCTGGAGAACTGGCGATAGCTTACTTGCGTGAGGAGGCGATATTAAACCTTGTTGAAGTAATGGATGTTGATGAAGAAGAATTCCGACAAGGACGTGTATCTCCGAAGCTTTATGGATTTCTCAGGGTGCCATATTTACAGAGATTTGTGCAAGGAGCCAAGGCAGCGAGTCCCAAAATATTGTCTTCTGCATTAAAAGGTATTGCCGAAGACTTGTCTGAGCAGATGTTTCCTGGAACGATGTATATTTTCGGTCCCGGTTCGACCACACAAGCAATATGTAAATATCTCGGTATGGAAAAAAGCCTACTAGGAGTGGATGTCTGCTTGGACGGCAGAATCATAGCTATGGATGCTAGCGAATCCCTTCTGCTAAGCCTTCTGGCAAGTGACTGTCGAGCCGAAATCATTCTCACACCGATTGGTGGACAGGGTTGTCTCTTCGGACGTGGAAACCAACAGATCAGCCCTGCGATAATCCATAAGGTAGGTAAGACACACCTCCACATTGTTAGCACACCCGAGAAGCTATATGCGCTGAAAGGGCATCCATTGTGGGTTGATACTGGAGACCAGACATTAGATAAAATGCTTTGCGGCTATTTTCCAGTTATTACGGGATATAAAGAAAGTATTATGTACAAGGTCACTACATAAGGAGAGGCAATAAATATATATAAAATTTATCAACAACAGTAATTTGAATATTTAGTACCCAAAATGACCTTGGAAAAGCCCGTATGGTGCAAATATTCCGTCTATTCAGAATGCACATAAATATTTCATTAACCCAAAAGTAATCCTAAGAAATTCTATGGATGAGTGAAACAGCCAGGACAGGTTTCTTGGTCAGGGGAACGAAAGAGAAAAGTG
The DNA here is from genome assembly GCA_963726315.1 of uncultured Chloroflexia bacterium. Taxonomy (GTDB): domain Bacteria; phylum Chloroflexota; class Anaerolineae; order Anaerolineales; family UBA4823; genus FEB-25. Next base: position 210,967 of record CAVSBZ010000002.1, read on the forward strand.
AAGACGATGTTTTTCAAGGACGTCATTTGCATCAAATCACCATTTGGACAGGTTTGCGGATCGCCTTTCCTTGCTTCTTACCGATGCATATTGGAGAACACTGCGGGACCAATTGGGTACAGATATGCTGAAGCAATATGCAACGAGCGTAGCGAGTTGTATGGTGATTTTGGAACAAAATAGACGTAATAGAAAGTATTTTCCCTCTTTTCCCCTATCTGCACATCTATAACAATGAAGAGTTCGAGGGTTCGCATCCCTCCAGGTCCACCTAACTACCCTAAGAAATGGTCTCGCCTGAGTCGATAGCCCCCCAACCATGGTAAACCAGTAGCTCCTGACTGAGGTAGATCTATAGCAATTTATCACTAGTGTTATCACCGTTTGGTTATAACCAATAATAAGAATTGCTTAAATTGGGTAACGTTGCTTTTAAGCTTGCGTGTGTAGCTCATAAGCGCTTCTTTGACTGGCAGGTCTTTAGAGACTTATCCTTCCACAGCTTGCTTGTATTATCTATCGAATTTACACTTGTGAGTTGAATCTATCAATCTAAATACAGAACAGATGGGGACAGACGACCAGGATTTCATTGACATGCCTGACAATCGCCCAGTTGGACCTGAGCGATATCATACGCAGACACTCTGAACCTTAGCAACTGTTACATCCGGATTGATAGCCGGCAGCAACGTCAAAATTTTACGCAAGGCGGGGAGGAGCCTGTCTCCGGAGCGGAGCGAGGAGACGGGATTCGAACTTTAGTCCCCTTGAGGGATCTAACACCCTTCGCGGGTGCCCGCGGCGGACAAGTTGGTGTACTTCTGGCGGGGAGGGCTGGGTTCGAAATACACACCCCCTGTGGGTGCCCGCGGCGGACAAGTTGGGGTACTTCTGGCGGGGAGGGCGGGGTTCGAAATACACACCCCCTGTGGGTGCCCGCGGCGGACAAGTTGGGGTACTTCTGGCGGGGAGGGCGGGATTCGAAATACACACCCCCTGTGGGTGCCCGCGGCGGACAAGTTGGTGTACTTCTGGCGGGGAGGGCTGGGTTCGAAATACACACCCCCTGTGGGTGCCCGCGGCAGACAAGTTGGTGTACTTCTGGCGGGGAGGGCTGGGTTCGAAATACACACCCCCTGTGGGTGCCCGCGGCGGACAAGTTGGTGTACATCTGGCGGGGAGGGCTGGGTTCGAAATACACACCCCCTGTGGGTGCCCGCGGCGGACAAGTTGGTGTACTTCTGGCGGGGAGGGCTGGGTTCGAAATACACACCCCCTGTGGGTGCCCGCGGCGGACAAGTTGGTGTACTTCTGGCGGGGAGGGCTGGGTTCGAAATACACACCCCCTGTGGGTGCCCGCGGCGGACAAGTTGGTGTACATCTGGCGGGGAGGGCTGGGTTCGAAATGCACACCCTTCACGGGTGCCCGCGGCGGACAAGTTGGTGTACTTCTGGCGGGGAGGGCGGGATTCGAACCCGCGGCGGAGGTTTTAGCCCCCGCACTCACTTAGCAGGCGAGCCCAATCGGCCACTCTGGCACCTCCCCGTAGGCGGAGGGAGAGGGATTCGAACCCACGATGGATTTCTCCATACCTGTTTTCAAGACAGGCGCCTTAAGCCACTCGGCCATCCCTCCAGATAGAGGGAAAATCCCTCTCAAGCGGACGGAATTCTACCATATCCACGGGCTGGATGCAACATTTTGCTTCCTCCAGTGGTTTACATCCTTCCTAAAGCCCACTTCCCATTCAGCTATTTTCTAATTTTGATCGCCGCCTCCAATCGAATTGCGGGATTAACTCGTGCTATACTTGGCGAATGTCCCGTTTCGCCAAGTCAACCCTGATCGTGGCGATTTTCCTCGGGTTGGAAAAAGTCCTCGGTTTTGCACGACAGATCCTCATTGCTCGGCAGTTTGGTCTCTCATCCCAACTGGACGCGTTCAACGCGGCCAACAATCTGCCAGACTTGCTGTTTGCCCTCATCTCAGGTGGGGCGCTCGGTATCGCTTTGATCCCCGTGCTCACCGAAACCCTGCAAAAGGAAGACCGCCGGGCTGCCTGGCACCTGTTCTCCCGCATTGCCAATCTGGTCTTTCTCGTTACCGCCGGCATCGCCGTAGTGTTGGCAATCTTTGCAGGTCCACTTGTCCACAATGTGGTCACCCCAGGTTTCTCCCTTGAGCAGCAGCGCCTCGTGACCAGCATCATGCGCCTTGACCTGATCGCCACGATATTATTCTCGCTCAGCGGGTTGGTCATCGCCGGCTTGCAGTCTAATCAGCACTTCCTGCTACCGGCTATGGCGCCCAGCATGTATGACCTGGGGATGCTGTTTGGGGTCATCATTCTCGCCCCTGAAACCGGCTACCAAATTGGTCCGCTCACCCTGCCGGCCTTCGGGATGGGGATATATGGCCTCGTCTACGGCGGCATCCTTGGCGCACTCATGTTCCTGTTGATCCAGCTGCCGGGTCTGATCATCTACAAGTTCCACTGGATCCCCTCCATTGACCTGCATAACCCGCGTGTGCGCCAGGTTTTGTCTCTGATGGGACCGCGTGTACTCACCGTCTTCTTCATCCAATTAGTCTTTGTTGCCTCCGATAATATCGCTTCCTGGCTGGCTCCGGGTGCAGTCTCTGCCCTGGTCTATGGCTGGTTGTTCATGCAGGTGCCAGAAACCCTGGTAGGTACAGCCATTGGTACGGTGCTGTTACCTACCATTTCGGAACAGGTTGCGCGCGAACAAATGGATAGATTTCGCCAATCTTTGAACCATGCCATGCGCATCATCCTTGCCCTTACCATCCCTGCGGCTGTGTTGGTTGCAGTGGGTGTCCGTCCGGTGGTGAGTCTGCTGGGTTTTGATGCTGCCGGAACTGAAGCGGTCGTCTGGGTCACCCGTGGCTACCTGGTTGGTCTGATGGGCTTTTCGCTGATCGAGGTGGCTGCACGCGCCTTCTATGCTCAGCAAAATGCGTTGATTCCCCTGGGTGCCAATATTATCACCACGGTGACATTTGTTATTTTGGCAGTCGTGTTGGGGTATAAATTGGGTGCCCCTGGAATTGCCCTCGCCAATGGTCTGGCTTATACGGGTGAGGCGATATTGTTGTGGTATTTGCTCAACCGGCGTTTTCCCGGGGTGGTGGATGTGCGCTCGACCCTTGTCCGCGTGATCCCCGTAGCTCTTGCATGTGGCTTATTGGTATTTGGATTATTGCAGCTTCCCGTTGAAATTTCTGGGTTGGTTCTGGGAGTATTTGCCCTGGGTGTGGGTGGACTAGTTATGCTTCCGTTCATCATGCCTGAGCTCAAATTGCTGGTAAAAATGTAGAGGAGAAAAATAATGTTTAAAAATATCTATAAATTATTGGCTGTAATATCGGTTCTGTCCTTCCTTTTGGCTGCTGCGGTGATGCCTGCCAGCGCCGCCCCCTGGAGAGACAAAGTTGACCCCTGGGTCCTGCGCACCGCCGCTCATGGTGACACTGAGTTCCTGGTTTTCTTAACCAACCAGGCAAATCTCAGCCAGGCAAATGCGTTATCGACCAAGCTGGAAAAGGGTACATATGTCTATCAGACCCTTACCTCCTTCGCCGCCCGCACTCAATCCCCGCTCATCACTGAGCTGGAAAGGTTGGGTGTGGATTACCGACCGTATTGGGTCGCCAATATGATCTGGGTGCGTGCCGGGTTGAGCACTGTCCAGCTGCTGGCACAAAGACCAGATGTGGCGCACTTGTATGCCAATCCTCAGGTAAAGCTGGATGAACCCACCATCGATGCCTCCTCCAGTCCTGTCCCACAAGGGGTTGAGTGGAACATTACCAAGGTTAAGGCTCCTGAAGTATGGGCAATGGGTTTTACCGGTCAAGATGTGGTTATCGGCGGGCAGGATACCGGTTATCAATGGGACCACCCTGCCCTGATCAACCAGTATCGCGGTTGGAATGGCATCAATGCTGACCACGACTATAACTGGCACGATGCCATCCATGAAAATGCGTACTACAACCCCTGCGGGTTCGATTCCCCCTTCCCTTGTGATGATTATGGTCATGGCACTCACACCATGGGTACCATGGTGGGCGATGATGGTGGCGCCAACCAGATTGGTATGGCACCAGGCGCGCGTTGGATCGGTTGCCGGAACATGGATAATGGCGTAGGGTCACCGTCAACTTACGCTGAATGCTACCAATGGTTTGTCGCTCCCACCCGTGTGGACGGCTCTGAACCTCGCCCAGATCTTGCCCCCGACGTGATCAATAACTCCTGGGGCTGCCCACCCAGTGAAGGCTGTAACCCCGATTCGCTGTTGGTAGTGGTTCAAAACTTGGTCAATGCGGGGATTGTCACTGCCCACTCAGCAGGGAATTCTGGTAGTGGATGTAGTTCTGTCTCTGATCCCGCAGCAATATATGAAGAATCATTTACCGTTGGGGCGACCGACTCGTCAGATACAATCGCTGGTTTCAGCAGCCGCGGTCCCGTCACGGTCGATGGTAGCAACAGACCCAAGCCCGATATCTCCGCTCCTGGTGTGAATGTTCGTTCTTCGGTTCCTGGTGGGGGCTATGAAGGCGGGTGGAGTGGTACCAGCATGGCAGGTCCGCATGTTGCCGGTTTGGTCGCCTTGCTCATATCCGCTCATCCTGACCTGGATGGGCAGGTGGACCAAATTGAATCAATCATCGAGCAGTCTGCCTTCCACATTTCCTGGTATGGCTGTTCCAGCGATGGTGTGCCCAATAACGCTTATGGCTGGGGTCGCATCGACGCGCTGGCTGCCGTTGGGACTGTTCACCAGCTCGAGTTGACAAAGCTTGCCTCCGCTAACGCTGTCTTGCCAGGTGACCCCATCACCTATACGCTTACCGTTACCCACTCAAATGGGATCGGACCAACCACTAACGTGGTGCTGACCGACACCCTCCCGGCAGGCACTAGCTTTATATCAGCCACTCAACCTTACTCCCTGGATGGAGACGTTGTCCGTTGGGATTTCCCCAGCCTGGATACTCCGGCTGCGGTTAGTGTGGATCTGACCGTAGGGGTAAATATCACCTCCACGGGCACCATCGTCAACGCTGATTATGCTGTCAAAAGTGATCAGGTGGAACCGGTGCTTGGTGAGCCGGTCACAACTCAGCTGGATAAGCTTGATTTCTTACAGCTTCAGAAGACTGCCTCGGCTTCAATGGTCATTCCCGGCGAGCTCATCACGTATACCATCGCTGTTACGAATAGTCATGCGTTGATTTCTGCCTCCAACGTGGTGCTAACCGATAATCTGCCGGTTGGATCGACGTTTGTATCTGCTTCAGTTCCATATATCCTTGATGGAGATATCATCCGCTGGGAATTCCCCATTCTCGATCCTTCGAGCACCCTTACGGTTGTGCTGGTGGTCAGGGTTGATCTAACCACTTTGGGTATCCTCACCAATGCGGATTATGCCGTAGTTAGCGATCAGGCAGCCCTCGTTCAAGGTGCACCCGTCAACACGCGGGTTGGCAGCGTGTTCTTCCTGCCCATCGCCATTAAGGCACCATAACCTTTCGCACGTTCACGATAGAGTCCTAGCGGTAATTCTCGTATATCGCCAGGACTCTATCTGCATAACTGTAATCGACATCCATCGGACCATATGCCTTGAGTGCTTCGCGCGGGCTGCCTAGTTTGGCGATTAAATTTGCCAGCATGCCAGTCCCGTACTCGATGTTAAACCTCGGGTCCTGTAGCTCTTCAATCGTTGGACGGCTGGCGAAGCACGGACCATTGATACATTCGAACGACGCGGCAATCCCATCACGCGGCATCACCTGCATTAGTCCCACCGCGCCACTGGCTGAATAAGCTGTCGCATCACCACCGCTTTCCTGCAGGATGACTGCTGCAATCAGGTTGGGGGGTAGCTCAACCTGGCTGGCATAGGTTGTGATGATCTCACACCATTGCAATATCCCCTGCGGGAAACGGTGACTCACTACGCATTCATCCGCAGGTGCTGGCTGCGCAGGGTTCTGTGTGGGGGAGGCAGCATATGCCACCTCAGCTGCAGGTAGGATTACGAAATTTCTCGACAAAATCCAGCCCAGGAGTGCTACCACCAGGCTGCCGATCAGTGTGCCACGTATGACTAACGCCGGTCCGTTTCTCATATGCCCTCCCATTTTTGCCAGGATAGCGCCAGTATAGCACAAGTGTTCTAATTAATCAAGGTTTATAGAACAAGAATTCTATTTACTCCTCGTAATTACTCACCTATGTTGTCATTGCGGAATCCCCCATATTTTGGGGGAGAATCCCCGCTGGTTTTCGGGGAAAAAGGACGCTCTCAGAATCCACGGTCACTTGAACACTCCGAAGTACTTTGAACCCGTCCCCGCAGCTTTTCGGGGAGCAATCTGCTCTTGCTTTTGACATTGTTGCGTCCCCCAATCCTGGGGATGGGAATTCTATGCCCGAAGAAGCCATCTGCATTAACTGTCGTTGCGAAAGTTTGTTGCGCTTATCAGCTGTCATTGAGAAGCATAAGTGCCATTCTCTGGTGTCATTGCGAGGGTTTAGCGCTCTTCTAAACCTGAAGCAATCTTCCCCTGGCACTGCATATATACTTTAGTTATTATCGATTCTGGTGAGTAATTACCAGGTATTTTGTCATTGCAAAGGAGTAGTGCTCTACTCTGTTGTCATTGCGAAGGTTTAGTGCTTTTCTAAACCTGAAGCAATCCGCCCTTCTTTCTGACATTGAGGAATCCTCCCTGGTTCTGGGGAAAGAGACCGGTGTTTTTCCAGATCGCCTGTACCAAGTGGTATGAGGGATGGCAATCTACAACTCGACGATTTTTCATTAAATTGACCTTTTAAAAATACCACTTTTTTTCAATGTCCGAACTTTCGTCCGATCCTAATAATTCCCCCTTGACAAATTAGAACAATAGTTCTATATTGTATACAAGTTGATCTCGTTGATCACTTGAACTATCAATAAAATGGGTTTCTTAGAACCAAAAGGAGGTTCACATGGATAAAAAGGCAAGTTCTGCACTCGAGTTCAACCGTGTGGTAAGCAAGGTAAAACCTTCCCGCGGCTTGATATTCGGCGTCATTATATTGGGGGCACTGCTCGCATTCGAGATCTTCAACTACAGCACCACCGACTATGCTCTGACAGATTTGCTGGGGGATTTACGCTTTTTAGATCTTCGTTGGGCTACCATCCTGGCGATCGCCTTTTGTGCCATCGATTTTGCCGGCATCGCTCGTCTGTTTACCCCCGAGCGAGGCTCAGGCGAGCCCAGGGAAGTGTGGTATCTGTTTGGCGCATGGCTGCTGGCTGCTACGATGAATGCCATGCTCACCTACTGGGGTGTAACCATTGCCATCTTGAGCCACACTTCATTAGGTGGGTCGGTGCTCTCGCAAGAAACGCTCATCAAGGTGGTGCCGGTTTTCGTCGCCATCATGGTCTGGGTGATCCGCGTGTTGATCATCGGCTCGTTCTCGGTGGCGGGGGAGCGGTTGTTCAGCCAATCCGACGTCCAACCTGTTCGCTCTGCACCCAGGGTAAGCCAGCCTCAGCCGCTTAACAAGCCGGATGTGATTCCCGTCCAGGCTTCCTCGTTCAAACCGGCACCTAAAGCAGACCCGCAATCGCCTGCCTCCAGCTACTCCCGCTCAGAGCCCACATACCACCCTGTGTCGATGAGCAGTTCTAACCACATTCCACCCCAAGTCAGGAAGTAATCCAGGTCAACACCCAGGATGAGGGTTTGGCGGTCACATCGACTGCCAGGCCCTCTTTTCGGTTAAACCGATGCCGGACGTGGTTTACACGTCCGGCAATCTAAGGAGGGCCACCGGTATCTTCTGCCCGGGGGGGGCGAGCGGAAGACGCTTCCCGGTGGTGGACACTTGTTATACCGATAAAAGTTAGCGCAAGTGTCAACTACTATAATATACACCCGATTTATCCACTTAGAATTAACGGTTGATTAGGGTTGGCTCATCTGGAAAATGGATCGGAAATGAGTTTTTCGGCTTACGTCTAGAGCTGTCTCCTGGCTTGCTAACCTTCCCGTTCATCCCCGCGCTCTAATGTTTAGCACGCGGGGATAGTTTTGAGATCTACAGTGCGTGGATCAGACCTTGCCCCATACCAGCGGTAAGCGTATCTGATAACCAGTGACAGAGATCTGCACTGTTGCTATGTTGGAGTCGCTCACCCCGTCGTTCGTGTGGTAAGTGAACGTGTCCACCCCGCTAAAGCCGGCTGCAGGCGTGTAAGTGAACGAGCCGTCAGTGTTCAGAACCAGTGTGCCATGTGTGGGTACGCTATCCAGCACAGCTGTGATCGGGTCGTTATCCACGTCGCTATCATTAAGTAGCACACCCGGTGCAGCTACCACCAAAGCTTGATTGATCTGGGCATTGAAAAAGTCATCTACCGCCAGGGGTGCGTTGTTGACATGTGTGACCGTGATGCTCACTGTCGCCAGGTTGGAGTCAGCCGCTCCGTCGTTGGCGTGGTAGGTGAAGGTATCCACTCCACTGTAGCCAGCTGCAGGCGTGTAAGTGAAGGAGCCGTTATTGTTCAGGTCCAGCGTGCCATGCGTTGGACCACTGTCCAGCACCGCGATGAGCAGGTTATTTTCAGGGTCTGAATCGTTTGATAAAACGCCTAAACCCACTGGTACGGCAAGGATTGTGTCTTGTTGAGTGACATATACGTCGTTAATCGCTGTCGGCGGTTGGTTGGGCTGGCCGACATAGATATCCAGAGTGTCGCTGCCGGTTGCCCCTCGATCGTCAAACACAGTTAGGGTTACCTGGTATATGCCTGCCACCGGGTAGGTGAAGTATGCCATTGAGCCCCAATAGACACTTCCGTCGTGGAACTGCCAGCGGATATTGCCCAGCGCGCCGTCGGGATCGTAGGATTCTTCAGAATAGAAGGTCACGTCCAAAGGTGGTTCACCACTGAGAGGGATGGCTGTAGCCACGGCTACCGGTGCTTGGTTGGGGGCTGATACAGCCAGGGCGACGGTGTTGACAGATTGCGCCCCCTGGTTATCGGTGATCGTCAGCGACGCCACGTAATTACCGGGAACAGTGTAGATGTGGCTTGGGTTGGCTAGATTGGAGCTGCTGCCGTCATCGAAATCCCAGGCGTATGTGGAGATGCTTCCATCTGGGTCGGTGCTGCCGGTTGAGCTGAAACTTACATCCAGTGGTGCATCGCCGCCACTGCGATTCGCCGAGGCGACTGCCACTGGCCACTGATTTCCTCCAACGCCAAAGCGTTGGTATCCCACTCGGTAGGTAGCAAACGGTGCCTCATTCCGCACCACCGAACCGGTGATCAAGCTTACTCCCCCTGCCGCGGTCACATTGGGATATGCCTCTCCGGTTCGAGAGATGGAGAATGCAAACCCGTTGGGGTCAATGGCAGTTCCCGCCTCGCTCACTCGCATGCCAAACAAGTCACTTCGGGCGTCCAATTGATCCAGAGTCGAGGGCGCAAAGCGGTTTTTTTGCTCATTGTAGACTACCACGAACTGGCTGCCATCCCACGCAACCCGGGGTCGATATTGGTTGCCTTGCCAGGGTGTCAGGTTAACCGCAGGTTGCACTGAACCATCGGTATTTACCACGTTTGCCGACAGGTCGGTTTCTACACCTGAAGTCAGCTCACTGGATTGGAGTACCAATGCCTTGCTACTGTTGGCTGCCACCGCTACCTCAAAGATGCCGTTTCCACCACCTGCTGAGTAAGGTCCATTGATGGAGAACTCCCCCGGGCTGCTTCCATCAGCGTTGACAAAGCTTCCGGTAGTGCTGCCCATCAGGTTATCATGCGTCCAGGTCACGTGCCAAACGGCCAGCCAGCGGTCGCCCAGGGTGGTGACGCTCGCCCAGCGGGCGAAGGTACCGCTTAGGGTGATCCCAGATGGGTCCAGCACCACGCCGTCGCTACCGCGTACCCGCGCCCCGACGCCGTATACAAACTCGGGGTATGAGTCGTACCGTAAGCCTACCACCATGAACAAATCCCCGAGTGCTGACACATCGGTTGGTCCAAAACCCGTCGTGACTAAAAACGGTGTGGGATCTACCAGCGTGCCGTCCTGCAGCATCCGTTGTGCTACAATGCCGCTGCTGTTGTTCCAGGTGACGAGGTACAGTGAACCGTTCCAGGCGACTGCCGGGATATCTGGTCCATAAAGGTTATCGCCCGAGTCGAGCAGGATCGGACCAGCGCTGACGGGATCACCGTTGGCATCCAGTGGTTGAGCCATGATCCGGCGTGCACCGCCAATGTCACTGCGATATGTAACCATATAGCCGTTGGTGCCCACCGCCACGTCCGACCGGATTTGCATCGGACTGCTCAGTGATAAGCCCGTAGTGGGTCCCGCAGAGTTACCCCCGCTCACGTTCGCCGTGTAGATATCGTCCTCAGCAGAAATGTAACTGGCCCACACGATTTGTACACCTCCTGAAAGGGTACCCGCCGTCGCGCCGGTCGATGGACCCGTGAGTGCCACGCCGCCTGGGTCTAACACCAGACCATCTGCGTTAACCCGTGCAATGCGCACTCCGCTGTTGTTACCCCAGGTCACCCGCCAGTTCACACCATCCCACGCAACGCTGGTTGTCGTGCCATACTCAGGTTGGTAACTGCCAGAAATAATGACTCCATCGGGGTCCAGTTTCTGACCAGTGGTGTTCACGCGTGAACCCATTACACCAATTGTGAAATCTGGCAGTGTCTTATGCCATGTTATGTAGAACTGGTTGCTGTTTGATACGATGCTTTCCAATCCATGATCAGCTACCAGCGTGATGGGGCCTGCATCCAATACATTTAGTGCACTATCGAAACGTAGCGCTAATGTGTCGCTATAGTCCATCCAGGTAAACATGTATACTCCGCCGGCGTAAGCCAGGCGCAAGTTGGAGCGAAGATAGTAGGTGGACCGCACCAGCAGCTTGGGAGGCTGTTCGACCGTTCCGGAAGCGCTGATGCGAATCGCTTTAAGACTGCTGTTTGAGTCGCTGGTTTCTGCAACCACCACCCAATTGTTCCCATCACTGGCGATTGCCCAGGCGCCTCCCACCGGGGAAAAATTGTAGATCGGGATGGGGTTGGTATCCATCACTTCACCGTTTTGAGCTACCCGCACGGCTGCTAACGACTTTTGGTAGTAGCCTCCCTCGGTGACTGTGTAGCTTTCAAACGCCACCAGCCAGTAAGTGCCATTCCAGGCAATTTTTGGGTTATCTTGGGTCGCTTTTGCTTGGGTGATTACGAACGGCACAGCGTCCAGAAGGTTACCGTCGGCATCCAGCCGCATGCCATATATATCGCTCGCTGTCTCGTAGAACTCGCCAACCCCGTTGGGCATCGAACGCCAATCAGCCCAAGCTGCCAGGAGGATATCTCCACCGCGCTCGATGACTGGTGTTCGCTGTATCCCGGCTGCCATGCCGATGCTGTCATCGCCCGGTAGCCAGTTGGAGGGGGTCAGGGTCGACGCCTGGGCCAACGCCCTCCCACCCACCATCCATGCCGCCGCTATTACGAGTGCAATACAGGCAGTCAAAATTCCAAGCCTGATTCCGAACCGTTGTCTGTTGATCATGTTGCTCTCCTCAATCGATGAATTTATAGTCTTATCCACTGCACTCAGAGACGGTGTTTAGACTTCATACCCGGCAGAAAGGTTCTGTTCTGGCGATTCCAGGTTCTTATTTCAATACCTGATCGTACTGAAAACCTGTTTCAGGTCTCAGGGATTTCTGCCGAGCCCAGTTACCCCAGCAGCTGCTAACCATGCTCCCTGGCAGGGATGATAACGAGCCTTCTTTGGTCTGTTATAAACAAGACCAGCATCAAGTGGACTACACGATTTACTGCAACCCAATGGGAATGGGTACCAGCCTGATGCCAACACACAGGTAGCTACGGAACGATAACCGTATTTTTTTCTACTCTTGGTGAACCAGCCGAAGACGATTCCCGGTTGTTAGAAATTACTATCCCGATGATACTCTGCGAATGAGTGAATATTCATAATATACACCCAAATTGTCCATATATAATTAAAGCTTGATTAGGGTTAGTTTATATGGAGGTGAGCTTACTTGTGGCGTGTTTTGAATATCGCCAGCCACTCGCTCACTTCCTCTTCGCTGAGTGGTTGGTCAGCGGCATCGTACGTATTGGCGAGCCGCCCCTGCAGGGTGGTCTGTATCAGCTTGGAGAAATCCTCCCCACGTAGCACCCTAGAATGCACCTCCCGTGCCGCTGACTGCACGTCGCGGTCGGAGGTGACCACCACCCAGTTTGCTGCCGACTTGCCGAGCTTCACCAGTCGCCTGCGGATAGCCTCATCTGCCGTCTGGCTCGCCAGCACAAAGTGCGCTCGCACCCTGCCGTAATTACGCACACCCGCCTGCCCGGGCGGTGCGCCATCGAAGTACACTTCCAGCTTATGCCGGCTCTGCTGCCCGAAGCGGTTCAGCAGATCCACCAGGCGCTCTTCATCGTCCGGCATGCTCAGGCTGAGCCCGGGGATCTTCGCAATCAAGTTGTGTCCATCGATGATGTAGTTCACTTTACAGTGCCTTTATTTTCGCTGTTTAGCCTGCCTCATACCGTACCGCCTCTACAAGCAACCACTAAAATACCCGAATGGATAGTTTATCATGCCGTAGGCAGCCTCCACAAAAACATTTCCGCCGTAATTACTCACCCATTTTTTGAATATTCATAATAACTTGACCTTTGAATAGCCCATACCTCAATACTCCTCCCCTAAAAACATGTTTTTTTGTTTTCGTTGCCTAGCGAACTGTTTTTGTGAGCGTGGTGGGGGAGGCGGGAGGGGTATTCCGTTTTTTTAGTCTCTATGATAGGAGTTATCGTCTCAATTTTTGAATGTGTCAAGGTTGTCTTTCAATCGGTGAGTAATTACTTTCTGCCGACAGTCCAGCTGGGTGTTCTGCTTATGGCTCCCATCCCTCACTTACCAGTGCCGTCCGCTCTCATCTGCAGGCTGCACTGGCCCCTCTTCCGTGCCTTGAAATTGTTGCCTCACTGCCCACAGGGCGAGGTATAATTCTCGTCGCTAATTAGCCGAAGAGCTGGTGCAGGAGGATGAAGGAGACAAGCTGCCATGAGAGACCCTGAAAAACTTAAACAGCTGCGAAGGTTGCTGCAGGAGTGGGAGCAGGACGAGTTGCAGGATGCCCTTTCCGCTATCCCTGAGCGACAGGCGAGTTTCATCACCACCTCGTCTGAGCCCGTGGAGCGCCTGTATACCCCGCTCGACCTGCCCGACTTCGACTACCTGACCGACCTGGGCTTCCCCGGCGAGTATCCCTACACCCGCGGGGTGCACCCCACCCTCCACCGCAGCCGCCTGTGGACCATGCGCATGTTCGCCGGTTTCGGCACTGCTGAGGAGACCAATGCCCGCTTCAAGTACCTTCTCGAGCAGGGGCAAACGGGTCTCTCCATCGCCTACGACCTGCCCACCCTGATGGGCTACGACACCGATGCTCCCGAAGCCCTTGGCGAGTTCGGTAAGTGTGGCGTGGCGGTATCCTCTCTCAAGGATATGGAGGTGCTGCTTCAGGGCATCCCGCTGAACAGGGTCTCCACCAGTATGACGATTAACTCGCCTGCCGCCATCATCTGGGCTATGTATATCGCCGCCGCCGAGAAGCAGGGTGTGACGCCCGACCAGCTGCGCGGCACCACACAGAACGATATCCTCAAAGAGTACATCGCCCAGAAAGAGTACATCTTCCCACCCGAGCAATCCATGCGCCTTGTGGTGGATACCATCGAGTTCGGCACCACCACGGTCCCCCAATGGAACACGATCAGCATCTCGGGCTATCACATCCGCGAGGCCGGCTCGACCGCCGCACAGGAGCTGGCGTTCACCCTGGCCGACGGCATGGAGTACGTTCGCTGGGCACTCCAGCGCGGCATGGACATCGACAGCTTCGCCCCCCGCTTGAGCTTCTTCTTCAACGCTCACAACGACTTCTTTGAAGAGATCGCCAAGTATCGCGCTGCCCGGCGCATCTGGGCACATGAGATGCGCCACACTTTCAAGGCGCAGAGCGAGCGTTCGTGGCTGATGCGTTTCCACACTCAAACGGCCGGCGTATCGCTCACCGCTCAGCAGCCTGAGATCAATATCGTGCGCGTGGCCATCCAGGCATTGGCCGCGGTATTGGGCGGCACCCAGTCACTGCATACCAACAGTATGGATGAAGCCTTGGCACTCCCCTCTCAGCACGCCGCCACCGTTGCCCTGCGCACCCAGCAGATCATCGCCGAGGAGTCAGGCGTTGCCAACACGGTTGACCCACTTGCCGGTTCCTACTTCCTGGAAGCCTCCACCCGCCGCATCGAGGCCGAGGCTTACGACTACTTCCGCCGCATCGATGAGCTCGGCGGCGTGCTGCCCGCCATTGAGAAGGGCTTCTTCCAGAGCGAGATCTCCGACGCTGCCTACCGCTACCAGTGCGAGATCGACGCCGGTATTCGCCACATCGTGGGTGTAAACGCTTACGCTGAAGACAAGCCCCTCGCCATCCCCCTGCTGGAGATGGACCCTGCTGGGTATGCCCGCCAGGTGGAGCGCCTGAGGTGGGTGCGCACCACCCGCGACAATGCTCAGGTAGGGCAGGCACTAGACCAGCTACGTATCGCCTGCCACGGCACGGAGAATACCATGCCCTACATCCTGGAGGCAGTGCGTGCTTACGCCACCCTCTCCGAGATCATCGGTGTGATGAAGGGCGAGTTTGGAACTTACCAGGAACCCACCTGGATCTAAAATTCCTTTATAGGGATATTTCCCACGGAGATCAACATGGCAAACATCAAGAAGACTCAAGGTGTGATCGGTATACTTACCGGCGGCGGTGACGTGCCCGGCCTCAACCCGGCTATCCGCGCCGTGACCATCCGCGCCCTGCGCGAGGGCTACAAGGTAATCGGTCTGCGGCGCGGCTGGGCAGGCATCATCGACGTGATCCGCGACGAGCAAGCCGACAACTCAGACAACTTCCAGATCCTCACCGAAGAAGTGGTTAACAAGGCCGGCCGTACCGGTGGTACCTTCCTTCATACCTCCCGGACGCGACCTTCGGCAGTCAAGAAAAACAACGTGCCCACACACCTGGCAGATAAGTACGCCGCCGAGACGAACGACCTGACCCCCGAGGTGCTCAAAAACCTGGACTGGCTGGGCGTCGATTACCTGATCCCCATCGGCGGCGATGACACGCTGAGCTACGGAGTGCGCCTGTACCAGGAAGGGATGAAGGTCATTGCCATCCCCAAGACGATGGATAACGACGTGCCCGGCACCGATTACTGCATCGGCTTCAGCACCTGCGTGACGCGCACCATCCAGCTGACCAACAGCCTGCGTACCATCGCCGGCTCGCATGAACGCATTATGGTGCTGGAAGTGTTTGGGCGTTACGCCGGCTTCACCGCCATGCTTCCCACTATGGCTGGGGCTGCCAACCGTTGCGTGATCCCTGAGTACAAGTTCAACATCGACCGCCTGGCGGAGCTGCTGGTGTATGACCGCAACCGCAACCCGTCCAAGTATGCCGTGGTGCTTGTCTCGGAGGGAGCCATGTTCGAGGGTGGTGAGATGGTCTTCAAAGACAAAACCGCCGACGCCTACGGGCACGCCAAGCTGGGTGGGATCGGTGACCTGGTGTCGGTACGCCTAGGCGAGCTGACCGCCAAATTTAACAACGGTAAGCCGATTAACATCATTGACCAGAAGCTGGGCTATATGGTGCGCGGCGGTGATCCCGATGCTATCGACTCGATCGTGCCAATGGCGTACGGCAACCTTGCGTTGAACCTGGCAATGAAAAAGGTGCATGGCAGGCTGGTGGTATTAAAGAATGGGCGCTATGATAACATGCCCATCGATGTAGTCACCGGCACCAAAAAGATGGTGGACATCAAGACGTATTACAACTGCGAGCGCCTCAGACCGCACTATGAGAGCTTTGAGATGAAACCGTTGTTTATTATGACCAGCGAGTGAGAAAGAAAGTTTATTGTAGGGGCGTAGCGTCGCTGCGCCCCTACTTTTCGGGGGTCATTAATCCCGGTATTTATTGCGTTTGATTCATTTTATAGGGGCACGATTATGCCTGCGCATGCAGGATTTCGTGCCCTACCCATAATTTTCGATCTTATTCCTATTTCATCTTCCGTGCGTGGTAGAAAATCCCCAGTACCGTCAGCACCACGATGACCAGGCTGCCGTACGTCCCATTCAGCGACGGGATGAGCGCCTGCATCGCCCCGCGCACCACCAGCATCGACCCGAGCAGGCTGGCGAAAATGATCAAGCCCCAATCCACGAAGCGGTTGAACAGCACCGCCCCGATTAGACCACCCACTAAGGCGAATATCCAGCTCCAGAAGCTTACCCCCATACCCAGCAGGTTCATAAAGCCGATCACCACTGCCCCCCCGGCGATGAAACCGAGCACCATGGCGATGATCTTGGTGAACGCCTTGCCGATGAACCCCAGCACCCCGAACACCACCGCAAAGCCGGCAATGACGAAGAACCCCAACCAGGTGTCGTAGGGCTCATTGAATAGACCCAGGAACCCGAAACCGAGCATGGCTCCCGCACCTGCACCCAGCAGCCACATGCGGTTGCCCCACAACCACACGACGATCCCCAATACCAGCAGCGACAGACCAGTGAAAAGTAACATGTTTGCTCCTTATGATGATTAGACTATTCCTGTTAACACCGAAATGACCGGTGGGTTGCAGGGGTTGGCGAGTCGGACAATTTATAAAATATTGTCACTCTTTTGTTTTATGTAGGGGATAGCATTGTCGTTGTTTTGATGGCGCACGACCTTAATATAATATCACCACTGAGAACCCAGAGAACACTGAGAAAGAAAACTCTTTTATTTTTTGTAGGGGCGTGTCGCCGACTCGCCCTTGTTTGTTTTTCATCGAAATCCAACAAACATTTCCTTGTGTAGGGGCTGACATCGTGCCACTGTTCTAGAAGCGCATGTTCCGCCCTTTCTGGTTTTTTAGGTCCGATTGGGTTATAAATCCACACCTTTCACCCGCTTTCAGGGTTATCATCATTGAACTAATGGCATAATAATTAATAATCTAAGGAGAACAAGATGAAGCTATCCCCACCGAAAATGATTACCTGGATCATCGCCCTGATACTGCTGGTGCTTGCCCTGCTCGGTTATCTCAAGGTCGTCGATGTACTCACCCAGTATGAGTTCTGGTTGGCCGTGGTTTCTGCCGCCCTCATGCTGATAGCCACCCAGGTTAAAGGCCTATAATTCAGCCCCACTTACCGGGTGGCTGTAAGCTAATTCCCGGGTAGGCAGTAACTCCGTGGTGGGCGGGGTAAACTTTCTATTTAATCGTTAAAGTGCCAAATATAACTGCGGAAGACAATCCCCGTCGATTTGCGCTAGCTATGGCGTGGTTTCCGCCGTTGCCACTTTGCCTCCGTGATAGTAAAGGATGTAAACTTTCGCCTGGTTATCAAAGATGCTTTCAGTACCATAAAAGCTGTCCAGCGTGCCATGCTGCTGGTTTTCATACAACAGGCTGCCCTTCTCGAAGGACGCCGGACCTCTGAAAGGATACTCGGGCGATACCAGTTGCATGGCTTCTCTGAGAAAAGTGTATACCTTCATCGGGTCAGGGCAGGTGGCCAGCACCAACCCATAGTAGTTCATCACCCACAGCAACGGTCCATTGGCGGCAAAGATATGCTCTGTTCCGGTGAATGGATTGAAGCCATAATAACGGTCTGAATACCGGTAGCCATGCCGGGTAAACTCGAAACCGCGCGATCCGTCGTCGAACGTCTTTTCTCCACCCTCACCGCCGCTGGCATAACCTGAAGTTTTACATTCCAATATGAAATCGAGTAGGTTCATTGAAGCGCCTTTTTGGGGTTCCATCTCATCTTATACCTCATCATAGGTAGCTTCGAGATAATCCAGCATGCCTTGCTTGAGGAACGCCTGTCCATCCACGCTGCCCGACAGCCCGTATAGTGCTCCACTCTTGGGGAAGGGTTGGGGCGGGTCTTTTGCGTAAGCCACGCCGTCCCTCAGGTCGCTAACAAACGCTTCCGCCACACCCGGCAGGGTGTTGCGCAGGGTGATACAGAAGTGGAACCCAGGGGGATTCTGGCATCCATTCATCCGCCAACCTTTGCCAATCAGGTAATCGTTGACGTGGTACATATTCACCTGGTCGGAAATCATCCCTATCACAAAAGTGGACTTCCCCGCAATTTTTATCTCGGGGATACCGGCTATCCCCATGCGGATCTTATCCGCAGTGTCCATGATCAGCCTGGCGGCTTTCAAGTAGCCCTCTTCACCCATCGTCACCATGGCAGCCCAGGTGGCGGCACTCAACCCACCCGACCGGCTCCCCTGGATCGTCGGAGAAACGTACAAGCCGCCCGCCCAATCTCCCACTGAGAAGAACTGGTAGCGCAGCAGCCTGTGGTTGCGCACCAGCAGGGTGGAGGTGCCTTTCAACGCATATCCATATTTGTGTGTATCGCACGACATGGTGGTCACCCCTGGCAGCCGGAAGTCGAACGGCGGGATGTCATAACCCAGTTTTTCGATCCACGGCAGAATGAAACCACCCAGGCAGCCATCCACATGCATGCCGATCTTATGCTCAAGCGCCAAATCAGAGAGTTTTTCCAGCGGGTCGATCACTCCATAGGGATAGTTGCCCGCTGACCCCGCCAGCGCCATGGTGTTGGGGGTGATTTTAGCCCGCATGGCCTCCACATCGGCTTCAAAATTCCCGTCCACCGCCACGGGCACCATCTTGACCCCCAGGTAGTGTGCCGCCTTAAAGAACGCCGGGTGAATGGTGACCGGCACCACCATCTCGGGTTCGAGGATGCCCTTTTCCTCCCGTGCCCACTCACGGTGAATATAAACCCCGTTGAAGATACTCTCCGTGCCCCCCGAGGTCACCGTCCCACACACTTCATCCTGCGGGTTGTACTGCTTAACTGCCTCGCCATGCAGCAGCCTGGCGACCATCGAGATGATCTCGGACTCAAATTTCGTGCCGCTGGGGCAGAGATCCCGCTGCAACAAGTTGACGTAGGAGAACAAACTAAACACGCGGTTCAAGAAAGCGTAATGCTCTTTGCCTCCATGGTACATGGTGCCCGAGATCAAGCCGGTTTCCCAAAATTTATCTTCTTCCTCAGCCATGCTGTGCAGCTCGTTGTAGATTTCGCCCGGGTCGAGGCCTTTTTCTGGGATGCTCGCATACGATTCAAATTTATCCTTATAGGGGTACAGGTTCCCAAAAACACTTGCCAGTGGAGATGTTTCAGCCATTTTTGATCCTTTCTAAGATGCCGGTTGGGTGAGATGGGCGGGTTTGTTCAGCAGATGGAACAGGGGTCTAAGCCGTTTATGACACTGGCGGAATTGGGCATATAAATGGTCATAAATCTCCTGATTGGCGCGGATGGGCTCGAAGACCCGCCTGGTGCGCACTTTATTGGGCACCTCATCCATAGACATCATCCCCAAACGGTTGAACGCCAGGAAAGCCATGCCCAGCAAGGTGTTACTCCCGGCGTACTCTTCCTGGTGCATGGGGATGCCGATCACATCGGCCATGATTTGAGCCCAAACATCGGAGAGCGCACCTCCTCCGGTGAGGCGCCAGGAAGGGAACTTGTGCTTTGAGAAGGTCTCAGCCGATTCCCTCAGCCACCTCCAATTATAGGCAATCCCCTCCAACATGGCTCTTGCCAGGGTATTGCGCGAAGTAAGGTTGGACAGATTAATAAACCCGCCTCGCAGGAAGCGGTCGCCCGTAGGTGCCAATGCGCCGGTATTGAACCACGGCAGGAACATCACGCCGTCACTCCCGACGGGAACCTGGGCAGCCGCCTGGTTTAGCCGAGCATAGACATCCTCCGGCTTTTTATCCGTCGAGAAGCTGTCCTCGCCATAGATCAGGTTGTTCAGAAACGAGTCAACCACCTTGCCCGTATTGCCGGTATCAGCCGAGAAAACGTACCTGTCGTTCAGCGCACTCGGCATTGAAACCAGGCTCAGCAGCAGGTCCGACTTTTTTATGGGGAAGTGGAACACCAGCATGCCCGACGTGCCTAATACGGCAACGGCTTCGAAGTCGGCGATGGCGCCAGACCCGATGGGTGCGGCGCTGTTATCGGTGGCTGAGGAGATTACCACCGTGTTGGGCGAAAGACCCAGCTCACGGGCAATATCAGGCTGAACATTTCCCACGATCCCTTCAACCGGGATCAGGTCCGGCAGCTTGAGGCGGTCAACGCCCGACATCGCCAGGGTCCAGGGGCTGTAGTCATGGCTGCCATCCTTGCGGTTATCGATCATAATGCTGGCGATGTTGCTGCAGCGATTGGCACACGCCTTACCCGTGAGGCGCATGTTGATAAAATCCATCGGCTCGAGGAACTTGTAAGTTTTGGAATAAATCTCAGGAAGCTCGTGCTTGATAAATAAGATATGCGCCAGGCAATCGGTGCCTTCGAATGAAGGCGGGTAGCCCACGATATCGATCCACTTCATCAGCTTCCGCACGTCATAACCCATCAGGCGCGGGAAGCCTTTAACCACCTCGGCGTTATACTTGCCGCCGCGTGAATCCATCCAGCTGATCGCATTGATCAATGGGTTGCCCTGCTCGTCCACCGCCACGGTCACCGACCATTGGCTGGTGACCCCGATGGCGATCACCTGCTCTGATCTGGCAGCCGCCTCATACATCACTTTTTTAACCCCATCTGTGACCACCTGCCACCATTCATTTGGGTCCTGCTCCACGCCACCATTGGGTAGGAAGTGGGTTTCATAGCGCCCGCTGGCGGCTGCGATCAATGTGCCCTCCAGGTCCACCAATCCAACCTTGGTGCCGCTCGTGCCCACGTCGATGGCGATGACATATTTCTGGGTAGCGCTGTCGGTGCTTTCGATGGGTGTTGTCATAGGCGTGGGCTCCTTGATCATCACTGGTGGCGGAAATTGTGTTTTATCCCTGCATTTACTATACCTGACTTTTATCTCTGGCGCAACAATATTGTTTGGAAAAAGATTTATCACCGCCCCCTCCATGTAGGGGCTGGTCGTGACCAGCCCTTCTTGGTTGGGAATTTAAAACATATCACCACTGAGAACACAGAGAACACTGAGAAAGAATATTCTTTTGTTCTTGATTGGGGTTTAAAACCAATCCACCGCTGAGATCGCCCCCTCCAAGTTCAGTCGGGGACAGGCTGAGAACGCGGAGAAAGAAATTTCTTTTGTCTTTCGTAGGGGCGAGTCTGCGACTCGCCCTTTTTTGGTTTTGTAGGTTGAGGTTGAGCTGGTTTTGCGAAACCCAACGCATTTACCTTTTTGTTCTACTCACCAAGAACTATTTTTCACAAAATTGACTTTCGATTCCTTTTCTTCTATAATATTCATTGAATATCTCCTGATAACAACATCGTCTGCGGAAGTCGGGTCCTTCGGATGTCCCGACAATGCATCGGAGATCATTAAAGCCGCCAGCCTCAAACTGGGGGCTTTTCTATTTGAAATTAATGCTGCCATCGACAGGCTATGCAAGTAGATCTCTAAATCCCTGCGAGATGATACAAAATATGTAGGGGACGATATGGTGGTGACAAGCAAATTCATTCCAAGAAAAGGAGGAAATACACGATGAAGTTCCTGGTAACTGCCAGACCGGGCTCGACCCCCATACCACCGGAACATGCGGTCGGTCTTTATACTGCTGCCATGACCTGGGTGGATGAGCGGCTTAAGAACGGAAAGCTCGATTGCCATTACACTTTCCCTGATAGAGGCGGTTTTGCCATCGCCAATGTAAACTCGGCGGAGGAGCTTGATGACGAGATCCTATCCTATCCTCTGTACCCGTTCTTCGATTGGGAGGTGAAGGTGCTGGTTGAATGGCGGCACAGCTACAATTCGATCATGGGGTTGTTTAAAAAAATGGGAGCAAGGTAATTCGGGAAGATCTAGTTTTTTTAGACACTGACAGAGGATTTTAATACCACCATATCTGCAGTCCAGGGTTGCCAGGGTAGCCTTTCGGTGAGGCCGGCAACCCTGGATTTATTGATGAAGACAGTGCTGGGCGGGATCGGCCCACTCCCAACTATCTACGGGGTGCCCTACAGGGTCATCAATACCGAGCGTTGCGAAGTTCAATTGTTGATACCCCCTATGTTCACTTATGGTCTTCTTACCCCCTCTAGACACCTTGCTTTCAAACGATCAGGGGAATAGTAAAGGAAAACCTTTTCTCATGAATGGTCTCGTATGACTGGAACACCGATACATATTCATACTAGGGAAGTGTAACCACCTTACATGCCTAGGTGATTATTGCTCGGAGGCGATTTCGATGTGAAAATATGGAGTGCGTTGCGTTGTAAGGGATTCTTTTGTATACTGAATACAACATCAGAATGAAGTTGTAATTGAATAATATATTGTTCGTCTTATTGGATCAAAGAAGTTTATGAGCTATTGAGACTTCTAATCATTGCCAATCATTTAATGGGTCGATCAAATGGGGTTCATATGCAAAAACACAAATATCTCATCGTTATTATTCTCACTTTTCTTATCGCATGTTCTTTTGTAGGTAATCAAGACTCTGCTGAAGATTATTTCAATCGTGGATTTGAGTATTATAACAATGACGATTTCGATCAAGCTATCAGCGAATACAATAAAGTTATTCAACTCGTACCTAATAATGCAAAGGTTTACTATAATCGTGGATTAGCCTATGCTGGTAAAGGTGATCTGGATACTGCTATCAGCGATTATGACAAAGCCATCCAGCTCAATCCTGATTTCATCGAGGCCTATATAAATCGCGGAAATGCCTATAATGATAAAGGCGATCTGGATCAGGCCATAATTGACTTTGACCAAGCCATCGAGATAAATCCTAATTTCGCCATGGCTTACTATAACCGTGGAAATGCATATAGAGATCTGGGCGACCTGGATCATGCTATTAGCGATTTCGATCAGTTCATCAAGATCAACCCCAACTCTGCCGAGGGTTACAACAATCGTGGAAGAGTGTATAAGGATAAAGGCGAGTTGGATCATGCCATCAGCGACTATGATCATGCTATCCAGCTTAAACCAGATTACGCTGTGGCTTACTATAACCGCGGAAATACATATAGGGAATTAGGTGACTTGGATCGGGCTATTAGTGATTTCGAACAGGCTATCAAGCTCAATCCCAGCTTTACTGATGCTTACTACAATCGGGGAGCAACTTATGCTGAAAAAGGTGACAAAACTAGTGCCATCGCAGACTTCGAGAAAGTCTTAAAACTATGTGGTAACGACGTTCAGTTTTGTCAGGATGCACAAGATGCAATACAACAGCTAGGAGGACAGTAAAGGAAACCCAAAGATGAAATTGAGAGTATCTTTCTACTTGGTATTATTCCTTATCTGTATTAGCTTGTCCGCCTGTGGATCATCGCAAGCTGAGCTTGATGTGACAGCCACACCAGGAACTACAGACACCCAGGCTATTTCTATTGCTCAACCTACCGCGGTCTCAGCAGTCAATACATTAGAACCCTTTGATTCAACGAATGCTGAGACTATCTATAATCGTGGGATTGATTACTATAAAAATGGTGATTTTGATAATGCTATCTCTGCGTATGATCAAGCCATCCAACTAAAGCCAGATTATGCCGAGGCATATTTTGCTCGTGGGCTAGCCTATCGCAATAAAGGCGATTTGGATCGTGCGATCAGTGATTATAGCCAGGCAATACAAATCAAGCCAGATTACGTGGAAGCCTATGACAACCGTAGTTTCGCATACAATCTTAATGGAGATTTTGACCTTGCTATCCGTGACAGTACCCAGGCAATCCAGATTTCACCAAATGATGCAATGGCATATGTAAATCGTGGCCTTGCTTATTACAGCAAAGGCGATCTAGAACAGGCTGTCAGTGACTACAATCAAGCCATACAGATTGATCCCAACAATACCCTAGCGTACGCTAATCGTGGGTCGATATACGCCAATAAAGGCGATTTGGATCGCGCGCTCGATGATTTCAACCTTGCCATTCAGATCAATCCTGATTTTGCAGAGGCTTATGCAAATCGAGGAAATGCATATCGTGACAAAGGTGACTTGAATCAGGCTCTCAGTGATTGTAATAAAGCCATTGAACTCTCCCCCAACTATGCTGAAGCTTACAATTATCGTGGAAATATCTATCTTGACATGGGTGAGCTAGATCGCGCCATTAATGATTTTAATCACGCCATTAAGTTAAAACCTGCTTTCGCGAAGGTGTATGTTAATCGTGGAGAGGTTTATAGCATGAAAGGCGATCTGGAAAACGCCATGCGTGATTATAATCAAGCCATTCAGCTTAACCCAAATGATGCTGAGGCATACTACGATCGTGGGGTGATTTATAGGGATTTGGGTAATTGGGATTATGCAATAAGTGAATATAATCAAGCGATCCAGCTTGATCCCAATTATGTTGATGCCTACATCAATCGTGGACAAGCCATTGCCCAGAATGGTGACGTGGATCGTGCCATTATAGATTGGGAGAAGGCTATTCAGCTCGACCCCAATAATCCTTGGGCTTACTATAATCTTGGGTTAGCTCATGCTTATAAAGGGGAAAAGGCAGATGCAATCGAAGACTATAACAAGGCTTTCGAATTATGTGGTGCTGATACCCAGTTATGCTTTAACATCAAGCAGGCATTACAACAGGTAGAAGGAAAGTAAAAGAGATTTTTGTAGTACGCAGATAATACACTTGTTTTTCTTGGATAGAGGTCAAACAGTAAAGTAGTGGTTATTGCTTGAAAGTTAGTTGGGTTACATCACAGCCCATAATCCAATATCATCACCCAGATATTCTCGCACGTGCGAGAAGGGGTACAAACCTCCTCAAACTTGATGTCAACGCACCAATTGAAACAACTGTGAAGTGCATATGAACTAAAGTAAAGTGGCGTGAAGTAATAGAACAAGGCGGGAGAGTTTACGGATAGGATATAGTGTATTCACACAATCATGTCTATAATGTTAATGCCATGAGTGATCGTAATAATATCGTGTTCGCCAACTACCTGAGATTCATACAAAATCACATGTTTTCATCGTATGACCCTGGTATCTTCCTTTTTTCATAATCGAAGGAGTATGAGCATGGGTTATCGACTTGAGGATGATATATTATTCGGTTGTGTTCTGATATTACAAGCAATTGCATTCACTATTAGCATTCTTTTCTCATGTATATTATTTTCTTCTTTTATAGACCATTCAATTTTTGAAACACTTGGTAAATGGTTTTGGGTATTGATCGGTATTCAAATCATTTATATTGGACTACAGATATATGCAATAATAACGTTTGGTTTTCGTAAAAGTTTTACCTTTCTCCAGCTTGTACTTAGTGGGAGGGGAGGAAGAGTTGGCAGGTAAGTGCAAAACTGGCATGTTTGAGATTGGATTTGTTTCGGTTGTGGCCTTTACACATTCAGCATCCCTGGATTGAGGATCCTTGGTTTGATAACCCTGATGCACTGAATGGATGAGGTCATATGTAGGTTAGGAGGAGAAAAAATGGACAAGATACTTCATCAATCTGATCGAATAAAGACCATATTCAATTCACTTGTCGTTCTCATAACGATAACAATCATTGCCATCGTTACCATAGGTTGTAACATCAAGTCCATCTCCCCTACGCCTGATTCTGCAGAGGCTTACTACAATCGTGGGGTGGGGTACGATAACAAAGGCGACCTGGATAAAGCCATTAGCGAATACGATCAAGCTATCAAACTCAATCCCGATTATGTGGAGGCATATAACAATCGTGGAGTAGCCTATGCAAGCAAAGGTGATCTAGATCGAGCTATTAGCGACTATGATCAGGCTATCCGACTCGATCCCAACTATACTGTGGCTTACAACAATCGTGGGTTAGCTTATTACAGAAAAGGCGATTTTGATAGAGCGATTAGCGATTACGATCAAGCCATAAAACTCAATCCCGAATATGCGATGCCTCATAATAATCTTGGGTATGCTTATTCTAATATAGGTGATTTTGATCGTGCCATTAGCGAATACGATCAAGCCATCAAACTCAATCCCGATTTTGCTATGGCTTACTATAATCGTGGATTTTTATATATGAAAAAAGGTGATATGGATAGATCGATTAACGATTTTGATAAAACAATACAAATCATCCCTGACTTTGCAGAGGCTTACAACTCTCGTGGATTTGCTTATCAATCCAAGGGCGATCTGGATCGCGCTTTCAGCGATTACAGTCAAGCCATTCAGATCAACCCAAACTATGCTGAGGCTTATTACAATCGTGGGACTGCCTACTATGGTTTAGGTGATCTTGATCAAGCCATCAGCGATTTAGATAAGGTTATACAGATTGACCCAGATAATGCGAAAGCTTACAGTGGCCGGGGATTAGCATATGATTACAAAGGTAAAATGGATCAAGCCATCAGTGATTTTGATAAAGCTATAAAGCTCGACCCAAACAACACCCAAACTTATATCAATCGTGGAAATTATTTTTTAAGCATAGGCGATTTGGATAAAGCAATCAGTGATCTGGATCGAGCGATCGAGCTTGATGCCAGCTCCACCACGGCTCACAACCTTCGTGGTTTAGCCTATCTAGACAAAGGTGATATGGATAACGCAATGAATGATTTTGATCAGGCAATACAGATCAACCCCAACTATGCCGAAGCTTACATAAATCGTAGTCTAATCTATGCAAGTAAAGGCGAGACAGCAAATGCGATCGCAGACTTGAACAAAGTCCTTGCACTATGCGGTACCAACACACAGTTATGCCAGGCTGCACAAGAGGGGTTACAACAGCTAGGAGGGCACCAAAGCCCTTAGATTGGCACCCAACAGATTAACTAAACCATGTGAAACGCTAATGTCCAAATGCATGGAGAATGGTGTTTCTGGATCGAAGAAACGATAATCCTGATACGCTAAATGGATAAAATAAAGGGAGGAGCAAATGGAGCTTGAAGAGAAATTGTTAGAAATGCTGTCAAGTAACTATCCTCAAGTCAGATACGTGGCACTTGAACAATTGCGAGATAGTAAAACGACTTCTGAAGCAATTGTTGAAGCGCTAGAAAAAGCCACCCATGATGATGATCAGGGTATCTCAGAAAAAGCCAAACTAGCACTTCAAGCCGATGTTCATCATCAGATGGAGATAAAAATGGGGGCTATTGAGCTCAACAAAATCCAAGAGAATAATAATATTCGTTCGACCGTAGATCAATCCTCATCCTCACGTTCACAGTTTATCGAATCGTCGAATGTAAATATATATGAAAGAAGAAAACGGAATCCTACTATACCGGAGGAAGAATATAGCTGCTTTGAGTACTGCCAATCGATAACATTGTCTTTACTTCTTTTTCCAATAACAGTTCTCATAGCAAGCCTAATAACAGGTTCTTCAGTATTTTTAGAATTTGGAATCTTGAACTGGATCTGGATATTCCTTCCTATACCTTTTATTGGGTTGCAGATTTATGCGATAAAAAAATATGGTTGGCGCGAAAGCTATTCCTTTCTTAAATGGCGGAGATATAGAGGAGGTAGGAAGTGGTAAGTGAGACCACTTCTAGAGATATACACGAATAATATGAATTACAGCATAAAGCTAAGATATGCCTGGTACATGGAAATAACCCACTAGCCATTGTCTAACAGATATGCGGCAAGCCTGGTCGTGTCGAGAGATTATGCTCTAATGCATGGAGAATGGGGTTTCTGGATCGGGGAAAAGATAATATAAAGTAAATCTCATAGCTTGTTACTATCCATAGGGCTTCCTATATTCCCCCTCTGGACAGGGCTGCAAGTCGCCCCTCTTCCATCATTTCGTGGGCAATTCGTGTGCAAATACCATATAACGACATGGAAAATATAGACTTCTTAGACAGTTACACCCCTATAAATGGTGATTGGATAGACGTTATTTACCATATTTATTGGGTAGACGTTGTGTAAGAACCATGGAACTCTCTTACACAGAGAAAGTCGGGGTTTTAAGTTAAATTCTCCACAAACATTAGAAATCTTAAATCTTCTTAAACCCCTTTGGGTTTAGAATATTAGCGATCTTCTACATTGGGCAGTGTTCTCCTGTATCGGTCAGTATTCTCCTGTATCGGTCAGTGTTCTCCTGTATCGGTTGGTCTTTACCGATATGGTCTTTACCGATATGATTGTTGCTCTTCCATACCGATATGTTTTTCCCGATGCAGTGCTCTCCCTTATCGTTATTAGTGCGTTCGAATATCATAACCCGTTTCTGCTCCATAATAAAAACCCATGTGAGAAATCAGCAATCTTCATTAAAAAAACGACCATTTTCTCCTGTAATATTCCAAGTTTTTAGAAATCTTAAATCTCTTAAACCCCTTGTGGATTAGAAAATTAGTGGTCTCCTATATCTGGTGGTCTTCCAGATGCAGTGATCTTCTGTACCGCCCTCCCCTATCGCCATAAGTTCGCTCTATTTTTATCTTTCTGCTCCAAAATAAATACCTTTGTGTAAAATCCGAGAATTTCTCCAAAAATCGCCCTTTTTCTCCTGTAAAATTCCAAAAAATTAGAAACCTTAAATCTCTTAAACCCCTTGTAGATTAGAACATATGTGCTATAATCAGTGTACTTCTGTACAGATTGGTTTTAATCTGTATAGACTGCCTACAAAAGTTGATATGGTGGGTTTCCATATCAAAAAAGGCAGTCGTATACCGGTTGGTCTTTACCGGTAAAACCGTAATTACTCACCCCCCGTTGCCCTTGCAGTCCTTACCACCTGGATCCAGCTGCTAGGCGTAACCCGGGGCAGGGAGGTCGCTCCTCCCTAACGCAGTCAGAAACAGGCACCTGTAATCCGGCACATGCCCCTGCCCAGACCTATATCCGGCTTTTTTCATGCGGCTCCACTGGGCTCGGGACGGTCATCGTGCCAGGCGCCTATTCCTTCTGCTATGTAGGAGGTTCAGGAATGCTGTCCATCAGAATAGCTTTCATAATTCCGCATTCCTCGAATCGCATCTCCAGATTCCTGGAATCACATTTTCCAGATTTCTGGAATCGCCTCCTCCTCTTAAACCCTCATTCCTTTTCTCCTCTGAATCCTTTCTTTAATTCAAAATTCACTTGGACAGAACAGGTTATAAGGAATGATGTTGATGGAGGGGATGAGGTATGGCGGTTTTTTCCAGATTCTTGGAATCAAGAATTTGGCTCTATCAGGAACCCCCCACTGCTCTTGGATGGAGCCAGCCCCCCACTGCTCTTGGAGGGGGCCAGCCCCCCACTGCTCTTGGAGGGGGCCAGCCCCCCACTGCATCTGGAGGGGGGTTGATCTTTTTTGTCTTTAACTATGATTAGATTGATTTTATGAATACTATGATTATTCTCCTCGCTCTAATCATGCCAATCATTAAATCACATAAATCATAGTTGGTTTTCTACCGGGGTTGTCCGGTATGTCTTCATACCGGATCCAGCAATTTTTGCGTAACCCAACTTCTTTTCTTGTGTAGGGGCGGCTCGCGAGCCGCCCTTCTTGTCTTTTGTAGGTTGAGGTTGAGCTGGTTTTGCGAAACCCAACAGCTTTAGGACCATCCCGACAATCACAAAGGAATGCAAAGTTTTTCTGTATAGGCGCAAGGCTTGCGCCTCGCCTGTAGATGCGGTACCCTGCCCTCTATTGCACTTTTAAAAGAGGTTGGTCCTACTAGTTCATCCAAATAATACAATCAAGAATGATAAATCATTCCTAATTTCACTTAGCCAGCAACTTCAAAATGACAAAATGACAACAGAATTGTTGTCTATACCTTCCGTAAAGCAAGAATTACTTTTTGATTATTGGTAAATATACCTTAGGTCCTGTTGTCAGTACTATAACGGTGAAATAATTGGTCATTGATCCCATATCGTCATCTCTTACCTGCACCCAAACCTGATAAACCCCGGATTCTTCGTAGGTAAAACTAGCTGAAAAATCGGTTACACCCGCATCCAGTTTTACATATCCTATGGGACCAGGTGCAGATCCTTCCCAACCGATGAACACTTCATGGGTATCCAACCATCCAGGATCAGTAATTACCCCGGTGATGGTCAGTTGTCCACCGACAATTATTGTGACATCAGGGAATCCACTAAGGTGAGGAGACAAATTACCAATGCTTGCTATCAACCAGTCAGTTCCAGATGCTCCACCAGCATCAGTAACGGTTAACGTGACGGTATACGTTCCATTGTCACCATAGGCATGGGTTGGAGTTAGAGTTCCAGACGCAGTTATTCCATCACCGAAATCCCACTGTATTGTTCCTTCTGTCCAATCAGGATCGGTGAAATTGCCAGAAAATTGGATTTGCTGCCCTTCATTCTCAAAAATGTTATCGCCTGCCTCAACGATCGGAGGCTCATTACCGACTGTTACCAGCAACCAGTCGCTTCCGACACCACCTTCGTCATCGGTGACGATCAATGTAACGGTATATACTCCTGGCTCGGAATACATATGAGTCGGTGTAAGCGTACCTGATATGGTTTCACCATCACCGAGGTCCCATTCATACGTTCCTCCCTGCCAATCCGGATCAGTAAAGGCACCTGCAAAGCTAACTTGCTGTCCAATGTCTACCTCCTGGTCATCCCCAGCATCTACGATCGGAGGATCGTTGACACCCGTGATTGTTAGTGTGACTGTAGCAGTATCAGTCAGAACACCATCACTAACTACATATGTGAATATATCTGTTGCCAGATCACCTTCGCCCAACCATTCAAAGTGTTCATCCGGACTGTAGGCGAAGGAACCTTCTCCGAGATAAATCAGCACCCCAACCACACCACTGTCATCATAGCTATCCAGGAACAGAGGGTCACCGTCAGGATCAACATCATTTGATAAGACACTTGCAGTGAGAAAAGAAGTATCCTCATTAGTAGTAAATCCCGGTCCGCTATCATCCACTGCCTCAGGTGGTTGGTTTTGGATGATTCCATAATGTAATATGAGCATCCCACCTTCTCTATCCGCCACATATACATATCCTGCAGAGGTAGCCACTCCAAACGCATAGTCAGAAGTCTCATAGAAACCAATCTCTACAGGGTTAGTCGGGCTGCTCACATCAACAACTCGTACTCCATTGTCCCCATCAGCAATATACACATAATCGTCAGACACAGATACGCTATCTGCAAAACCAGCTGTATCGTAAAAGCCAACTTCTATTGGGGATGTTGGATTACTCACGTCTATCACCCGTAGACCATCTTCATCATCTCCAACATACGCATATTCTCCGGAGATAGCTACATCAACAGCGCTACTTTGAGTATCAAAATAACCAACTTCAGTGGGGTTAGCTGGATTACTAACATCCAATACCCGGAGACCAGCAAATCCAGCTGCAAGATAAGCATAACTGCCAAATATCGCTACTCCATTCGCATCCCCTCCTGCACCTGGGGGAAAATAATAGCCAACTTCCACAGGATTGTTTGGATTGCTCACATCAACCACCCGAAGACCGTTACCTTGATCTGCAACAAAAGCGTACCCTCCAGAGAATGCTACGCCAAAAGCATTACCATCGGTGTCATAAAATCCGACTTCTCCAGGATTGCTAGGGTCGCTTACATCTAGAACTCGTAAGCCTCTGGAGCCATCTACTATATAAGCATAGGTTCCAGAGACAACTACATCATGGGTGTCAGCAGGGGTATCAAACACGCCAACAGATACGGGAGTGTTCACATCATTAACATCTACAATTCGTAAGCCGTTATCATCATCTGCCACGTACGCGTATCCACCAGCAACCGTTACATTTTGAGCCATAGTTGGACCTAACCCGCTATAGAATCCAACCTCCGTTGGCAGATCTGGATTATTCACATCAACTATTCTTAAACCAAAATTAGTATCTGCTCCATAAATAAAACCCGTTGATACATCAACACCAACGGCATTCCCAGGGGTATCGCAAGTGCCATGAGGATGGGGATGGGTTTTATCACTAACGTCAACCAGATCTAACCCAAATTCTCCAATCGCTGCATAGACATAATCTTGTGTAGATGAATAGACAAGTGCAGTTACAAGGGGTTCACCATATCCAAGCACACCCTGTTCAAATGGACTATATGGATTACTGATATTTATAACCCGCATTGCATGTAAATCTGCCAAATAAGCGTATTCCCCAGATATGTCCACATCATAAGCAGTTCCTGGTGAATCGTAGTAACCAACCTCAACTGGATTGAGTGGGTTACTTATATTAATAATTCGTAATCCGGTACCCCCATCTGCTAAATAGGCATATTCGCCCGAGACATCTACGCCTCTGGATTCTCCGAGCGTATCATAAAATCCAACCTCAAAAGGAGTACTTGGATCACTAATATCCACCACACGTAAGCCTGCATCAAAATCCGCAATATAAGCATAACCCCCTGAAATAGCTACAGCATTGGCTGAGCCGGGCGTGTCAAAGTAGCCTACTTCAGCTGGATCAGCTGGATTACCGATATCAATTATGCGTAATCCCGCATCCAGAACCGCGATATAGGCATAATTGCCTGAGACCACTATTCCCGTGACCATTCCTGATAGAGGTATGGCTTTTCCGATTACAGTCGGCATGGCAGGGTTAGTGATATTCAAAATCGTCAGCCGCCCACCTTCTCCAATATATGCGTAATCTCCCTCCACATCGACAGCATTGGTATTCCCCCCAATTTGTCCAATATAATCAAGATTGTTTCCCGATGGTGATTGCTGCATAGTCTTACCACGAGCGTTTGATTGTCCAAGGGCAGTGTTTACAGGCTCGTTAATAAGTCCGATAATTAGCATAACTGTGATCAAAGTGGATGTAATGCTGTATAATGATTTCTTCATACTTATGGCTCCCTTATTGAACTTAATGAATTACAAAGTGACAATTGCCAGCTGAAAATCCAGCTCTACTGGGTGAATTTTCTACCCCCCAAAGGGCGTCTAATTATCAGATTGCTCGGATGATCCCCCGTGTAATAGCACAGAATTGTTGCTTGGTTGCTTCATGAATATAGCATTAATACTGCCTTAATTCAAGTTAATCGGAGGTTGATTTCTGGGATGCCATTCTCCTCCCACCCAGTGTAGATATTTAGTGATGATTAATTGATTCTATGTCATAATAATATTAGGTTAGGGCTTGAATGACACTCAAACCTTATGTCCGTAGATCTATACCGAGAAGGAGCAGAGATTGCTGTTCTTCTCACCCTGGAAGAACCCACCCGTGATATGACGGTGAGGCATTGTCTTCTGGTGCATACCAATCGGAGTTTTGGGCAAGATCCAACCAAAAGATGCAGATATTGACGATTGAACAACTACTAGCAGGTTTGCAGGTTAAGATGCCTCCAGAGACTGGCACATTCCTGGTCTCTCGAAAAGGACGGAAAATGGAAGATAACCACAGCCAACATGATTTTTATTTTGAATTATCCTTAATCGTAGCGATATGAATGGGGATTAAATTAGGAATGAATAAAAACCACAACTTCGTATTGAATATTTGTCAATTGATTTAATCTGCGATAGAATTATTACAAACTTATTCAGGAGTTATCTGTGATCGAAAAGTTAACAATTCGCGATTTTGCAGGAATTAGTAAACTTGAAATGACTTTGGACGAAATTAACATTTTAATTGGCCCTCAAGCAACAGGTAAGAGTATTTGTGCAAAGTCATTTTATTTATTTAAGAACTTTGTCAACGATCTATTCTCAGCAGGTGAACAAGGATTAAGTAAGATAGATTTCGAACGGTCATTCCTTAGAAAATTTGACGATTACTTTCCAATTGATAGTTTAGGTCAGTCAGATTTTATTCTTAGATATGAAATTGAAGATAAATTTATTCAGATTTTTAGAACAAAGACCAAAACAAAAGTAGAATATTCAGATTTTTATATTCATGAACTTACTTGTCTGAGGAAGCAATTTAAAGGAATCAATAAAAATCCAGATGAAGAAGATATAGAAAGATACAAATCTTCTTATAAAATTCGGACGGATTATTTGAAGAGGTTGCAAACCGTAGGGTCTCGTATAGTCTTTTCACAACTATTTATTCCTGCTGGGAGATCATTCTTTGCAATACTACAAAGTAATATCTTTTCCTTTCTTTCGGCTAATAAAGGTTTAGATCCTTTTTTAACTGAATTTGGTTCCCTTTATGAAAATTTAAAACGATATTCCTTAGATTACATGGAAAGGGACAAAAAACTCAGGGGGCAGAAGAAAATTATCGAACCACTTGTTGAAGAAATATTGGGTGGAAAATACACACGCGAAAGGGGAAAAGATTATTTAGCTTTAAAGGATGGCCGACGCACAAGTCTTGTAAATTCATCCTCAGGTCAGCAAGAAATATTGCCTATAGCAATTATATTAAGCACATTACCTTTTATAGGATTCCAAGATGGGGCGACAATTTATATAGAAGAACCTGAGGCGCATTTGTTTCCATCGGCTCAGCGTAAAATTGTAGAGCTTATAGCTACAATATATAACCGATCAAATAAACAATTACAGTTTATTATAACCACTCATAGCCCGTATGTTTTAGCAGCATTCAATAATCTACTTCACGCAGGAAACCTTTCTCTTGAGTTGGATCGAAAACATAAGGCCAAGCTACAGGAAATAGTATCAGAAGAACAATGGTTAAAATCCAATCAAGTAAACGTTTATTCACTATTTGGTGGAACAGCAGAGTGTATTAAATCAAAAGATACTGGATTAATAACTACCAATATTCTAGACTCTGTATCAGATGAATTAGGATCTCAATTTGATAGTCTGCTAAATATGGAGTAATGTATGGATATGAACGACTTTGGTGATTGCGAAACCATTGTTCGTGATAATAAAATTGTATTACGTGACAAGAAATCAAGAAATCCAAATAAAATAGTATTTATAAATCCAAACAGAAGATTTGTGCGAAAGATATTAATCGATAATTGTGTTATCAAAGACGGTATTAGGTGCGACTACCTTGTGATTTTTGATAGTATAGAATGTTATGTGGAACTAAAGGGTAGTGGAGTGAATCATGCCATTGAGCAGATTGAAAGGACAATAAAACTAGTTAGTAAAAATGTTCAGGGACAAATTAAACTTTGTTTCGTTATAAGTTCATATTGTCCTTTATTTACTACTAAAATACAAGAGGTAAAATTACTTTTTAAAAAACGATACAATGCAACTTTTGTTATAAAAAATCATTATCTCGAACACAAATTGTTTTAAAAAATCCTCATAATGCAAGTTAATGGTTTCAATGTTTCTCGTATATGCAAAACTGCGAGGAAACTTGGTATGTGGATTTTAAGTCATTAGAGAAATGGTTTACCGCAGCATAATTCAAAAACCCCTTATTGAATCAGAAAATTAGTAATCTCCTCCATCGGTCAGTATCCTCCTGTATCGGTCAGTGTTTCCTTGTGTCGGTTGATCTTTACCGATATGATCTTTACCGATATATATCCAGATGCAGGTACTATATCTTCAAATTATTGTATGGATATATAATATTAAAGATTATCTACTTATTAGAATACAACAAGGAGGATAAAATGAATGAAGAAACCAGTCTAAATCGAGATTCCTCTGCACAAAGTGCTTCCGATATAAAGCTTCTAGAAATAATATATGAAAACCTCAGGGCGCTATATAATAATTGCTCGCAGTGGATAACATTGTTATCAGCAGCATGGGCGGTTATAACGGGATTTGGATTTCAGAAGGATAGTCGAAGTGCATTCTTGGTTTTTGTAGGAGGAATAGTATTAAATATTAATTAGTTACGAGCTTTCTCGAGCTGGAGTTGGAATAGGTTCTCTTGCTATAATGGGATTGATTCATGAAAGTAGGATTGGTGTTCGACCTGAACAAAGTTATATAGTTGGGACTTTATTATCATTACGCGGGGATCAATTTACTAAAAAAATAATCCAATATAGCGAATTGGGCAATGACTTCAATTGGTTAAAATCGATTAAAGATCGATCGGATTATAATTTTTATCACATTAAACATAGCAAGACCTCATTGATTACTCTTGTCTGTGGTTGTATACAATGTGTTCTGGCTGTTTATCTATGTGTATTAAGAGTATTGCCAATTATCTGAAAATGATTTCTTGAGTTCGAATATAAATTCACAAGGTCTATTTCTTAAAGTTGGTAGTGCTGGTTTTGAATTTCTTGGATTTTAATTATTATTAATTGTGGTTAATACGATTTGCCCTACATAATTCTATAGCAATAATTATATGTAAATATAAAATATCTCGGTATTTCTAATTAAGATCAGGTCTTTGGTCGGTATTTCCTTCTTCATGCCATGTGCAACCATATGTAACGCCAGTAGACGGCATGGAAAATATGGATTTCTTGGACACTCCAATTCACATATTGGGATTTATTGGATTTTGTACAACCATATGTTGGCCTTGGATACACTTGACTACCTTATCGCTTCTCTTTCGAAGAGGAGGTAGTAGGCTCGAGTCCAATACTCCCCACCTTAGAAATCTTAATCTCTTAAACCCTTTTTGTAATCTCCTTCATCGGGCAGTGTTCTCCTGTATCGGTCAGTATTCTCCTGTATCGGTCAGTGTTCTCCTGTATCGGTTGGTCTTTACCGATATGATTGGTGCTCTTCCATACCGATATGTTTTCCAGATGCAGTGACCTTCTGTAACACTCTCCCTTATCGCTATAATTCCGTTTCTGCTCAAAAACAAAAACCCTTGTGTAAAATCAGAGAATTTCTCTAAAAATCGCCCTTTTTCTCCTGTAAAATTCCAGATATTTAGAAACCTTAAATCTCTTAAACCCCTTGTGGATTAGAACAAATGTGCTATAATCAGTGTGTAATTACTCACCCTTCACTCTTGTTTTTACTGTTTAAGTCGTTCCTTGTGAATGTATAAAATCGAAACTGTCATGTTGTAGGGAACGTCCGGTCTGGTATATAGAGAATGAGCATGGATTATCAGTGTACTTCTGTACAGATTGGTTTTCATCTGTATAGACTGCCTACAAAAGTTGATATGGTGGGTTTCCATATCAAAAAAGGCAGTCGTATACCGGTTGGTCTTTACCGGTAAAACCGTAATTACTCACCCCCCGTTGCCCCCCGCAGTCCTTACCACCTGGATCCAGCTGCTAGGCGTAACCTCGGGCAGGGAGGTCGCTCCTCCCTAACGCAATCAGGAACAGGCACCTGTAATCAAGCACATGCCCTGCCCAGACCTATATCCGGCTTTTTTCATGCGGCTCCACTGGGCTCGGGACGGTCATCGTGCCAGGTGCCTCCATTCCTTCACCTCTTAAGGAGGGTTCTCGAATGCTGCCTGTTCGTACGGATTCTATCCTTTCACGTTCCCCTGATCGCATTTCCAGATTCCTGGAATCACATTTTCCAGATTTCTGGAATCGCCTCCTCCTCTTAAACCCTCATACCTTTTCTTCTCTGAATCCTTTCTTTAGTTCAAGATTCACTTGCTCAGAACAGGTTATAAGGAATGATGTTGATGGAGGGGATGAGGTATGGCGGTTTTTTCCAGATTCTTGGATTCGCTTTTCCAGGTTCTTGGAATCAAGAATTTGGCTCTATCAGGAACCCCCCACTGCTCTTGGAGGGGGCGTTCCCAGTGATTAAATATTTATTATTTTTTCCCCAATTTCTCTCCGCAATCTTTGCCTGTCCCCGACTGCACTTGGAGGGGGCGTTCTCTGCGGTTAAATTCTAAATGCTACTTCTCTTCCCCCATATATTTCTTTTTTTACCTTTGTGACCTTAGTGTCCTTTGTGGTTATCTTATCTTTAATACAACCTCGAGCGCGTTCTGCCTGCCCCCCACCGCTCCCCTGCTTTTCGTTTTCCTTTTTTCCAGCAGATTTCTGAACGCTGAAAGCTCAAAGCTCTCCCATACCTTCTCTCCGTTCCCTTACTAACATGATGCCAAATTCGCCCTCCTCAATTAAAAAACACCGCGGTGCTCCCAAAGGCAATATCAACGCCCTCAAGCATGGCTTCTACACCCGTCGCTTCCACAAACGTGACCTCACCGGTGTCGAATCCACCGACTCCACCGGTCTCATCGAAGAGATCGCCCTCATCCGCGTCTTCACCCGCCGCCTCCTCGAGTCCATCGACCCCGACTCGGATGCCTACGAGATCGCCGAATTCCTCCGCGCCCTTTGCCTGGCTTCCTCCACCATCACCCGCCTCACCAAGACCCAATTCCTCATTACCTCCTCCGGTCTTGGCATGGATGACGAAATCTCCGAAGCCATCCGCCAGGTCAATGCCGAGCTCCGGTCGCGTAAGCCCCCCACTGCACCTGGAGGGGGCCAACTCACTTACCAGGAATCAAATTCATCCACTCCCTCACCTATCCCTCCCTCTACTGATGACAAAACTTGAGCACGTTTGTCTGCTGTTTTCACCCAATTTCTCCCTTCTGAATTGTTTCGAATTATTTTTTTCGCGAAACAAATCACTGCTTTTTTTTTTGGGATTGTGGGGGAGTCCATATGAATAAAAAAATCCGGGATCGAGGGACCACGGCTACAGTAAGGGCGGCCATGGTGCCACCTGTTTTGGTGGCGCACGAGCCACCCCTACAGAAAAAACCAGATTGCTTCGTGCCCAGAAGAACACCGGGCTTTTCCCCTAAAAATACATAGGGGATGCCGCAATGACAATGAGTTAATGAGTTACTTTGTGTACTTGGTGTCCTTCGTGTCTTTCTTATTAATTTATGTTTTCTCTGTGTTCTCGGTGTTCTCAGTGGTTAAATATTTATTGTTTTTTCCCTCTCTCAGCGTTCTTCGCGTTCTCCGCGGTTAAATATTTATGGTTTATTCTTTTCCCCCAATCTCTCTCCGCGTTCTCCGCCAGTCCCCGACTGAACTTGGAGGAGATGTTCTCAGTGGTTAAATATTTATGTTTAAATCTTTTCCCCCAAATATTTCATTCTTTTACCTTTGCCTGCCCCCCACTGCACTTGGAGGGGGTGTCCTTAGAGTCGGAGGGCGTTCACTTTGCGCACCTTGGTGTACTTCATGTCTTTCATATTAATTAATATTTTCTCTGTGTTCTCGGTGTTCTCAGTGGTTAAATATTATGTTTAATCTTTTTCCCTAATTTTCTTCTCAGCGCACTCCGCGTTCTCCGCGGTTAAATTCTTATGGTTTATTCTTTTCCCCCAAGCTCTTTCTCTGTGTTCTCCGCCAGTCCCCGACTGTACTTGGAGGGGGCGTACTCGACGGTAATAATTATTCCCCTAATTACCTGATTGACTAATTACCTAGGTACCTACTTCCTAATGCAATCTCAGCGGCTCGACGATCACATTGTCTGCCCCCACAATCCTCGCCAGCCTCGCCACCAGCTCGGCGCAATAAGTGGTGGTGTAGTTGGGGAACTCGATGCGATAGCCCCGGGAGCGCTCGAAGATCTGCACGGCGAAGCGGTCGTTCCCCGAATACGAGATCAGGATGCCGTAACACTGCCTCAACCGCAGGTTATCCCGCACCTTGTCGGAGCCCGGTCGCAGCACCACCGTGATCATGTGCAGCTCCTGCCCGGCGTAGGCCTCAGTGGGCGGCAAAATGTACGGCGGGGCGGCAATGGTCTCTTCGCTCCCCGCCACGATGGGCAGGTCCGTCAGGCTCGGGGGAGTTGGGTCTATCGCTTGCATGGCTGCCGCCACCACGCCTGCGGGGCTGCTGATGGTCACCCCTCCACCGCCAGCGATTTCGACATCCGGCGGGATCTCTGTCATCGGCTCCATTGGGATGGAAGGAATCTCCGTGCTTACTTCTGTAACAGATTCCTCATCGGTTTCAGTGTTCGTGTCATTACTAAATGCTAATGGTTGATCTTTAGTATCAGGTGACTTTCCTGATATGCTGACAGCTGACAGCCCATCTTTAGTATCAGGTGACTTTCCTGATGCGCTGACGGCTGATAGCTGCTCTCCCGGCATCGGCGCTTCGGCCGAGATCACCCCCCGTTCCACCACGAACCCGCCGGGTGTGATTTCTATGGCGGTCCAGTCGGGGTGGAAGTTTTCCGGAGGCTCCGGGCTGTCACCCCAATCGTCAATATCAACCGACGGTTCGGGAGTGTCCCCGGAGGGAGGTATGCTGGTTCCTGGAGTCGAAACGGTGTACCTGGGTTCTGTCCCGCCCGTTTGTCCTGTTCCCCTGCCTTCGGGGGAGGGGCTATCAGCGCCGGGAATGGGCGGTGGTACAGACGTAAAAGCCTTCAGGTCGGTGGAGACGCTGTCCACCAGCACCTTCGGGTCGCCGCCTTGTGCGTCCACCTTGCCGTCCACCAGCACCACGTTATCCACCTCGAACACTTGCCAGTACTTGTCCCACGTGCGCGGGAACACCACCAGCTCGATCAAGCCCCCCACGTCTTCCAGGGTGACGAAGCCCATCGACTTGCCCGTCTTGGTCTGATGGGGTCTGACGCGCGTGACGATGCCCGCCACCTTCACCTTATCTCCCGCCGCAGCTTCGGGCAGCTGCCCCGAGAAGTGCGTCACCACCTGCGCCAGGGCATCCATCACCGGGGAGAGCGGATGGTCAGACACGTACAACCCGATCAGCTCGCGCTCCCATTCCAGGATCTCGCGC
This sequence comes from uncultured Chloroflexia bacterium, assembly GCA_963726315.1. Taxonomy (GTDB): domain Bacteria; phylum Chloroflexota; class Anaerolineae; order Anaerolineales; family UBA4823; genus FEB-25. Next base: position 251,962 of record CAVSBZ010000002.1, read on the forward strand.
CGGTTGATTTCCTGGGCGGTCTTGGGCAGGGTGATCTCGTCAGATAGTCCCGTGCTCGCGCCGAACATGCTGATCTGCCCGGCGTCCGAGGCTCTGAAGTGGCTGGTGGAGATCGACAGCATCTGGTCGAGGATGGAGAGCATGGCGCTGCGCGGTCCGAATACGTCCAGGGCGCCTACCTTGATCAAAGATTCCAGCGCCCGTTTGCCCACGCTGCGCAGGTCCACCCGCTTGCCGAAGTCGTTCAGGTCTTTGAAGGGGCGTTCGCCCCGGCCTTCCAATATGGCTTCCACCGGTCCATGCCCCACGTTCTTCACCGCACCGAGGCCGAAGCGGATGGTGCTCTTGGTGCCTGGGTGGTCTTCGATGGTGAAGTCCCACCCCGAGATGTCTACGCTGGGAGGCTTGACGGCGATGCCGATCCGCCGGCAATCCGCCACGTACAGCGCCACTTTGTCGGTATCAGACTGTGAGACCGACAGCAGGGCGGTCATGTATTCTTCGGGATAATGGCACTTGAGGTAGCCCGTCTGCACGGCGATGATGCCGTAGTCGGCGGCGTGGCTCTTGTTGAAGCCGTAGCGGGCGAACTCCTCCCAATCGTCGAAGATCTCCCCGGCGGTGTCTTCGGGGATGCCGCGTTCCACGGCGCCATGCACGAACTTCTCCTTGTGCTTGAGCAGCTTGTCCTTGATCTTCTTGGCGATGGCTTTACGCAGGTCATCTGACTCGGGCGGGGTATAGCCCGCCAGCTGCATCGCCGCCGACATCAGCTGCTCCTGGTACACCGGGAAGCCGTAGGTCTCTTTGAAGATGGGTTCGAGCAGGGGGTGCTTGTACTCAACCGCCTCCTCGCCGTGCATGCGGCGGATGTAAGCCGGGATCGATTCCATTGGGCCTGGTCGGAACAGCGCCACCATGGCGATGACGTGCTCGATGGCGGTGGGCTTCATCTGCATCAGCCAGCGGCGCATGCCCGAGCCTTCCACCTGGAACACACCCGCCGTCTCACCCCTGCCGAGCATGGCGAAGGTGGTGGGGTCGTCGGTGGGGATGTTGTCCAGGGTCAGCTCCAAGTCGTGGCGCTGCCGGATCAGATCGCAAGCCCTTGCCATGATGGTGAGCGTCGACAGCCCCAGGAAGTCAACCTTGAGCACCCCCAGTTTGTCCATCACGCCCATCTCGAACTGGGTCACCGTCTTTATGGGGGATGCTTCTGCCGCGCCGGTTGGGCGGTGCAGCGGCATATAGTCCACCAGCGGCCTGTCTGCAATCACCACACCGGCGGCATGGGTGCCGGCATTGCGTACCACGCCTTCCATATCGGCGGCGGTATCGATCAAGTCCTTGAGGTAGTCTTCCGATTCGTACAGCTGCTTGAACTCAGGGATGTCTTCCAGCGACCCCCTGATGGTCACCAGCTTGCCGGGGATGTTGGGGATCAGCTTCGCCACCCGGTCGACTTCGCTCAGCGGGATATCCTTCACCCGTCCCACGTCGCGGATGGCGGCGCGTGCCCCCAGCGTGCCGAAAGTGATGATCTGCGCCACCCGGTCGGTGCCGTACTTTTGGGCGGTATACTCGAGCACCTCCGAACGGCAGTCATCGCGGAAGTCAAGGTCGATATCCGGCATGTCGATACGCCCCGGGTTGAGGAAGCGCTCGAAGATCAAGCCATATTGAAGCGGTTCAACCAGGGTGATATCCAGGCAGTAGGCCACAACCGAGCCGTTGCCAGAACCGCGCACGTTGTACCAGATGCTCTGGTCGCGTGAGTAGCGGCACAGGTCCCACACAATGAGGAAGTAAGTGTCGAAGCCCATCTTGTGGATCACTTGCAGCTCGTAGTCCAAGCGCTGGCGCACAACTGGGTCCGTCGCCCGTTCGCCGTAGCGCCTGACGAGACCCGCCTCGCACAGCTCACGCAGGTAACTTTCCGGGGTGTAGCCATCCGGTACCTCGAAATGGGGCAGGTGGTAGCCCTTGAAACCCAGGTCGAGCTTGCAGCGCTCGTTGATCAGCAGGGTGTTGGAGATGGCTTCGGGCGTCTCAGGGAACAGCGCCGCCATCTCCTGCGGGCTGCGCAGGTAGTAAGAGTCGTCGGTCATGCGCATGCGCCGCGGGTCGGAAAGCAGGCTGCCCGTCTGGATGCACAGCATAATGTCTTGCAGGCGGGCGTCCGACTTATCGATGTAGTGGACGTCGTTGGTAGCCACGTAGCGTGCGTTGTGGCGCTTACCCAGCTCGAGCAGCTGCTTGTTCACCGCATCCAGCTCGGGGATGGCGTGCTGCTGCAGCTCGATGAAGAAGTTGTCGGGTCCGAACAGGTCGTAATACCAACCCAGCTGCTTGTCCGCCTGGTCCACGTTGCCCTGTGAGAGCAGCCGGGGAATCTCCGCCGACATGCAGCCGGAGGTGCAGATCAGCCCTTCAGCGTGCTGCGCCAACACATCGTGGTCGATGCGCGGGTAGTAGTAGAAGCCTTCCAGCTGGGCGGTGCTGGCAAGCTGCAGCAGGTTGCGGTAGCCAGTCTCATTTTCAGCCAGCAGCAGCACGTGGCTGGATTTCTTGTCTTCCTGTGGGTCGTGTTCCCGAAGGGTGCGAGCTGCCATGTAGGCTTCCAACCCGATGATGGGGTTGATCCCAGCCTGGATAGCAGCGTTGTAGAACTCGATCACCCCGAACATGGTGCCGTGGTCGGTGATGGCGATGCCGGGCATCCCCATTGCGCTGGCGCGCTCCACCAGCTTGTGGATATTGCTGAAGCCATCAAGCAGCGAGTATTCGGTGTGAACGTGAAGATGGACAAAGGACATGGGCTTGAGTGAAAGATTATAGCATGGTGGCGAAATTATCTACCCGACGGTTAACTTAAAGAATTCGCTCTTTTTGCTGCGAAACCTACGGAATCAGCTTCGGTGAAGTGCGGCTGATGAATTGATAGCTACAGCCATTTAACCAACACGAACAGGTTAGGATTGTCATCTGCATAGAGATCATCCCCAGACCATGCAAGTATGATGAAATTCAATGTATTTAGTTTATGACTGATTGGGAGAAAATGCAATCCCAGCAGAGGAAAATGGTGGATTATTAATCTAGCGGAGGGCAGGCGGTTACAGCAAAGTTGACACAGTCTTCCTTTAGGGTATAATTCCGGTGCCAACAGGCCCCGTAGCTCAATTGGCAGAGCAAGCGACTCTTAATCGTTAGGTTAGGCGTTCGATCCGCCTCGGGGTCACCAGATGTGAACAAGACCTGCTTTTACAGCAGGTTTATATTTTAAAGGTGTATACGGGTACAGGGGGTAGAAAATCGCGGATGCCATCGCACGGCGCTATTTGATGTTAAATGTTTGACATTATCCTTTAAAATGGTATAATGGTCTAAACATCATACCAGTTGTGAATTCAAACCATATATGTACACACCCATCCAAAGTGAGCGCCTGTACGAGCAAATTGTTCAGCAGATAGAACAACGCATTGTGGCCGGGGAATTAAAGGTAGGTGACCAGCTGCCATCTGAACGCGAGCTGGCTGAACAGTTTGCAGTCAGCCGAACCGCGGTGCGAGAAGCGATCAAGGCACTACGGGAAAAGGGCCTGGTAGAAATCTACATGGGGCGGGGGACATTTATCGCTAACGGGACCTCCGATCTAGTCCGTCATACATTGGATTTACTGATGAAATTCGATTCCACCAATGGCTTTATGAACATGGTGGAAGTGCGTGAGATCATTGAGCCAGAAATTGCCGCCCTGGCTGCCACACGCATCACCGATGAATATATTGCTGCCATGCAGGATGCGATGGATAAGATGGAAGCCGCAATGGACAATGTGGAAGAATTCGTCGAAGCCGACCTCGACTTTCACCTGGCTCTAGCAGAAGCCACTCAGAACCCGATTATTCCAGCTCTGCTCGATCCAATTATCAACTTGCTACGCGAACAAAGAATCCTCACCACCCTGATAGAGGGTGTAGCTCAGCACGGGCAGACCAACCACAAAATCATCATTGAGGCGATGAAACTCAGAGATCCAGATGCGGCGCGTGAAGCCATGCGGCACCACCTTGAACAGATTCGCAAGGATTCCGAACGATTACCAGGAAGCACCAGTTAAGGTAACCTCACTGACAACGATGATGAGTTAACCAGGCGACAAAACTCTTGGTTCTATCGATAACCAGGGTGAATTGGACGAACAATCTAATCACCTGGTCAACCTTCGCAGCCAAGAGCAGCTACCTTTCCGCTTTGGAGCGTCGATGTCACCGAAAGCCTCGGTGTTTGCACCACTGTTATTTGCCGGCAGATTAGACGAGGGAATTGCAGCATTATCATCGTCTGGATTTGCAGCGGTAGAGATCAGCCTACGTCAGGTGGATGAATTGGATATTGTATGGTTGGATGAGCGCCTGTCTGAGCTCGGGCTGGTAGTGTCAGCATTTGCCACCGGACGGATGTGTATCGAAGACTCGCTATGTTTGAGCGATACCAACCTGGTAACGCGTGAACTGTTATTTGAAAGGCTGGTTGATTTTATCCAATTAGCTGCCCACTTCAAGGCACCATTGATTGTGGGAGGGGTGCGCGGCAAGCTGACCGGAGATGATCGTCAACGATCGGAACAGCGAAAGTCCGCGATCGACACACTCCGCCAGTGCGCCGAGATTGCTGGCGAACTGGGGGTAAATTTGCTGGTGGAGCCGATCAATCGGTACGAAACCAACTTTATCAATTCAGCTCAAGATGGAATTGAGCTAATTGAAGCTATTGGTCATCCCTGTGTTAAACTGCTGCTTGACACCTTCCACATGAATATAGAGGAAATCGACCCATGTATCACCATCCGAAATGTGGGCACCCACCTGGGTTATGTCCATTTTGCTGATAGCAATCGACAGGCGCCTGGGTGGGGACATATCAATTTTTCGGCAATCGTCGAAGCATTGGCAGGGATTGGATATCAAGGGTTTATTAACGCCGAGATCTTACCCATTCCGGATGATGCACAGGCACTGTATCAGACCGGACAATTCATACATTCTTTACGGTTGGATAAAAGATAAGGAAAAAAGACAATGACAAAATGGAATATTCCTCCTGATGGTGGACACATGGATCGTCCGAGTGGCATTTACCTGCAAACAATGACGGGTAAAGAAACCCAGGAACGTCTCAAGACGAACGACCTGATCATTATCCCGATAGGCAGCACTGAAAATCACGGACCGCATGCCTGCTCTGGGGAAGACACGTTCCTGGTTTCACGGATGGCTGAACAAATTGCCCAGAAAACCGGCTGCACCGTTGCTGAGCCCATGTGGTACGGTTCTCACCCCTACCACCATTTGGGTATGCCAGGGACGATCGTTATCCCAGAAAGAACATTTGCTGATTATTTGCGGGCGATCATTGCTGGACTATGGAACACTGGTTTCCGCAAGCAAATCCTCTTGAACGGCCACGGACAGGATTATGTAATCCCCCTGGCAATCCATGAGTTTGGGAAGAAATACCAGGTGCCCGCGCTTATTGTCAATGTTAATTGGTGGTTTATCATCAAAGAACATATCCGTGATAAAGCGCATGGTGGGCCGTTTGATACTCCGTTTGTACATGCTGATGAATGTGAAACATCATTCTCGCTGGGGCTTTTCCCGGAGATGATCAAGATGGAAGACGCAGTAGATACCGCTGGGCAGAGTTTAATGCCTCCAGGTCACATCGATGGCTCAGGTTCAGCTTACGACCGTCCGATTCCCTTCTGGCAGCACATGGGTGCCTCAGCGATTGAGGTTATTGTAACCCCGGAGGGGGTGGTAGGGAGTGCCACGCTGGCAGATGTTGAAAAAGCCAAGCCTGGTTTGAATGCCATTATGGATTACATGGAGAAATTGGTTGTTGAAATCATGGAGATGTATCCAGCAGGAACGTTACCCCCCACCGACAGGATAACCCAACGTACCAAAGAAGAAATTGAAGCATTACTAAAAGGCCCATTACAAGAAGGTGGGCGACATCTTTACACTGTAGCTTATCCACCATAAAAGGAGAAAATTATGCCTAAATCAGTAAAAGCAGTTGTAATGACCGCACCAGGAAAGGTAGAAGTACAGCAGCTACCTTATCCTGACCATCTTGAGCCAGGGGCAGTTATTGTCAAAATGGAAATGTCGGGGATTTGTGGAACCGACAAGCATGCCTATATGGGTGAAGTGACACTTTATGGAGGCACGGAATCCGAACAAGACATGGTCTATCCGTGCGTCCATGGGCATGAAAACTCAGGAATTGTAGTTGAAATGAATGGTGCTGGACGGGATATCGAATATTCCGGGCAGGATTTAAAGGTTGGAGACCGTGTGACCAATTGTCCAAATGTCATTTGCGGACGGTGCTGGTACTGCCGGAATGTGCATGGCTATCCGTATTGTGCCGAACACCAGGGGATTGGGATGACGTATTATTCCAATCAATTCCCGTACATTGTGGGCGGTTGGGGTGAGTATATGTACCTGCCTCCAAAAGCCTGGGTGTACAAAGTTCCTGAGTACATACCGGTCGATTACGCCTGTTTGGTCGAGTTATTTGTGGTGGCTGCTTTACTTGATCGGGCGAAAGAGTATGCGGCTTATGGAGGCAAGGGATATCATTTTGGGGACACAGTAGTTATACAGGGTTCGGGAGCTATCGGGATGATGATGTGCGCCAAGGCACGCATGTTAGGTGCAGGGAAGATCATAACTCTCGACCCGATGGATATGAAATTGGAAATGTCGAAAGAGTTTGGGGCTGACCTGGGAATTAATGTAAGTAAGTATTCTGACAAGGAATTAGTGGAATATATCCGCAGTGAGACGGAAGGGCGCGGCGCTGACGTTGTTGTGGAAACGGTGGGCAGACCCGAAGTACTCAAGGTGGGACTGGAGATGCTGCGTCGAGGGGGTACATATATGGAAACCGGGAATTTTGTTGATACCGGCGGAACCGTTGAGTTGAATGTACACCGACACATCGCTGCGAAAAACGTGTTGATTTTTGGAAATACAAACCATCCGCATGATGGCTATTATGCAGCCCTTGAAATGATGTGGCGGCATAAACATGAGTATCCTTTTGAAAAGCTGATCACGCATCAATATCAATTGGACCAAGCGCAAGAAGCTATGAAGAAGTCTTTTGAATCCGATGCACTCAAGGTTGTCTTTACAGCCTAAAGGAGCAACGATCATGGAAATTGGTTGTAACACAGTCGCTTTTAGACGGGAATCACTTGACTTTGCGCTTGATAGGATTGCTTCGGCAGGTTACCGCTTTGTTGAAGTGGAAGCCAACCTCTCCTGGTGCCCCCACGCGGATCCCTGGAAAGATGATCCGCTTCAGTTTAAGCACAAGGTTGAAAGCTATGGATTTCAAGGAGTATCAGCCCTTGGAAGTCACCGTGAATTAATTACTTCTGAGGAAGGGGTAAATGATATCGTCCAGGCTTTAAAATGGTGCGGTGCAGCCGGTATTCCGGTAGTTCTTACCGGGGAAGGAAGAAAACCCGAGAGCATGGGCACGAGTGAGGCTTTGAATATTCTAAATGACCGGATACAGCGACTTGCCCAGATAGCCGAGGAAAACAAGGTTTTTTTGGCGCTGGAAGACCATGGCAGTATTTCTCTAACTCCCGATGGGCTGCCTCAGATTTTGGCATTAAACCCGAGTGAATGGGTTGGCGTAAATTTTGATACTGCCAATATTCATCGGGGAGATTACGTCGGAACAGACCATAAAGGGTATGAGTGGAAATTGGGCGCTGCGACAAGTTACAGCGAAGTTGAATTATTAAAAAAAGTAGTGACCCGGGTAGTTCACACGCACATTAAAGATGTCGTTGGGCGAGATGCTGTCACCCTTGGTAAAGGTGATATCGATTTAATCGGCTGCCTGCAAATCTTTAAGGCTAACGGATATCAGGGCGTACTGTCTTATGAGACTGAAGGAATGCAGACCCCTGAGGAATTGCAAGCAATGATTGTCGCCAGCAAGCAATTTCTTGAAGAATTGCTGATTTCAATCTAAGTTTCAATAAAGGCGGAATCTTTCTATGGAAGATCACAGCCAAGTGAATCAGAATGAAAAGATCCCTATTGTAAGCCTTCAAGGCATTACAAAAAGGTTTGGCGGCATTCTCGCAGTGAATAAAGTCGATATCGATATATACCCAGGTGAAGTTCTTGGGCTGGTTGGGGAAAATGGAGCGGGAAAGTCAACCTTAATGCGTGTACTCGCGGGTTTCTATTCGGATTACGAAGGGCAAATCCTCATCGATGAGAAACCAGTACGAGCGGACAATCCCCGAGTGGCCCAAAGTCTTGGGATTGCCCTGGTCCACCAGGAACTCAGCCTGGTGCCAGAGCTTTCGGTATCTGAAAACATCTTCCTGGGCAGGGAATTTTCATCACAAGTTCCAGGTTTGATAAACAGGCGAGCAGCTGAGATTGAATCAAAGAAGATACTATCTAAAGTAGAAGTTGGCATCTCTCCCCGAATGAAAATCAGTAAATTGAGCATCGCCAAGCAACAGCTCGTGGAGATTGCGAAAGGCGTCTCAATGGAATCCAAGGTCTTAATCCTTGATGAACCCACATCATCTCTTACGGCACCAGAAATCAGGGATTTATTCAAGATCATCCGTAAATTAAAGGAACAGGGTACTGCGATTGTTTACATCAGCCATAAACTAGCTGAGGTTTTTGAGATTGCAGATCAGATCACCGTCCTTAGGGATGGTTGTAAAGTCGAATCCAAGATGACACAGGAGTGGGACGAAGCCAGTTTGGTTAAGGCGATGGTAGGGCGAGTTCTCTCCAATTTCTTCTCAAACAACCATGTATATAAACCCCAAGTCGTGGCATTAGAAGTCGACCAGTTGAACCGGGCTCCATCCTTAAGAATGTAAGCTTCAAGGTTTATGAGGGTGAAGTCCTGGGAATTTATGGTCTGATTGGGGCTGGTCGCACAGAGCTGGCGGAGTTGATTGTAGGACTGAATCCAATTGATTCGGGGCAAATCAAGGTTGCTGGAACTGCTGTCCGCATCAGATCTGCAAGAGACGCAATTGCAAACAGTATTGCCCTAGTACCTGAAGATCGACGGTCTTTGGGTTTGATCTCTGCTATCGATGTCCGGCGAAACCTTACCTTAGGCATCTTGCCGAAGCTCTCTCGCATGGGTTTTATGAAGCAGAAAGAAGAATATAGAATTGCCAAGGAAAATATCACTTCCCTGGAAATACGAGTATCTTCGGTAAAGGCATCCATCGGCTCATTGAGCGGTGGTAACCAACAAAAAGTAGTCCTCGGGAAATGGCTAAACGCCGACCCACGTATCTTGATCCTCGATGACCCAACCCGCGGAATTGATGTTGGTGCAAAAGCTGAGATCCGAGCCTTGATCCACCTATTGGCTTCAGAAGGGCGTGCAATCATCCTGATATCATCGGAGCTTCCTGAAATCATTGGAATGAGCGACCGTATCGGTCATGTGCACGGGTGAAATTGTCGGTGAGTATTATCGTAATGATTGTACCGATGAATTGCTCGGAGCCTGTGCTGCTGGTGTAGGTATAACTGGCAAACAGAATAATTTTTTGATTAACCACACTGAGCCGACAGATTTGCAGGAAAACGATATCAGCAGAAATGCGAATATAGATGGTTCTGGAGGAGGCACATACGGGCAACCCTAAGCCCAGGACCGTAGCTTGAAGCAAAATAATCTCGCTTCAACACTACGTGAATATGGCATATATTTTGCGCTTTTCATTCTAATTATTGCTTTTGCAATTGCTTCCCCCCGCTTTGCAACTGGCAGTAATCTCGTGCTTATTTTACTGCAGGCGTCAGTAACCGGGATAATCTCGATAGGCATGCTATTTGTCATCTTATCAGCCGGGATTGACCTATCAGTTGGAGCCATGTTGGCCTTAGCGGGGATGATCTCCGGAGTTTATGCACAGCGAGATCCAACAGCTCTCAACATAATCCTGGCGTTATTTGTACCATTGCTGGTCGGTTTACTGATGGGTTTGTTCAATGGTTCATTGGTCGCATGGGCAAAAATACCACCATTGATCGTCACGCTT
>CAVSBZ010000003.1:0-118004 GCA_963726315.1 uncultured Chloroflexia bacterium
ACCAGGAGCCTATATGGAAACATTTGAGCAGAAGGCCTTACAAGTATTTACTGAAATTATTATCAACAAATCCTTCGTGCATAAAGCCGGATTTGGTAGCCGGGCTATTCCCACAATGACGCGAGTGGATTATTCACATTATGTGGGCAGTGAATTAGAAATATCGGATTTTGCCCGTGAGAAAATTGCTGGTTTCGTCCAGAAAAACGTTCCTGATAAAAGCGAAAAAGAGACAATCAAAAACCAACTATTTGAACAAACAAAGTTCAGTTTTTAGATAACGTCTCGGTTTATGTCAACTTAGCAAAAGGCGATCGCTACTTACAAATCCCCTTTTTGGATGAAAACACTGCCCAGATATCTCCACAGATTGTTCAGGAGAATGAGATGTTATTAAGTAGCGGTTTGTGGGGATTAGGAACATTCCTTTATATTCCTCCATCCGAGGAAAATAAAAAAGGTCAGGTGTGGTTGCGGGAATTCCACCCATTTCAACTTGCTAATGTTGATATTGAATATTTCAAAGAAAGCCGTTCATCATTCACCACCATTGAATGGATCGATTTGATCGTGCTTCGATGGGTTTTAATCATCAGATATAAGCGAAAGACAAAAGATTCTGTTGATTAGTCGATTAATTCCTCTTGTTGAACCACGTTACAACCTAGTAGAACTGGCGCCGAAAGGGACTGGGAAGTCTTTTGTTTATGAGAATATGTCCCGCTATGTGGCAGTACGCTCAGGATCGATTACGCCTGCAGTGTTATTCTTCAACGACTCACGTAAAACTGCAGGATTGATCACTCGCTATGATTGTGTAGTCATTGACGAAGCCAAAAAAGTGAAGAGTGATAGCTCAGGAGAACTGACAGCATTACTTAAATCCTATTTAGAAGCCGGACGATTTGGCCGTGGTAGCGCCGGATCATAACAGCAGAGGCGGGAATTGTAATCCTGGCAAATATTGAATTGGATCATAAAAAACGCCCACTGCATGAGGAAATTGGGTTGTTTAAAATCTTCCCAAATTTCTTACGTGAAACAGCCTTCATCGACCGCTTTTCTGGATTGCTCCCAGGATGGGACTTGCCACGCATCAGCAAACAGACCCCTTCACAATCATTGGGGTTGAAGGGAGATATCTTTGGAGAAATTATGCATGCATTACGTTTTGACATCAGCTATCGCGATTATGTCAAGACCAACATGGAGCTTATTAATTGCGATGATATGCGCGATAGTCGTGGGATCGAAGCTGGCGCAACAGGAATGCTAAAAATCCTATTCCCTGATAAGCTGCCCTCCGAAGAAGATTTTTATCGATATTGCGTTAATCCAGCTCTAGAGATGCGCCAGCGTGTGCGAGATGAGTTATGCAAACTAGATCGGGAGTATGAGCCTCTCTCGATGCGCTCTCAATACCCCGACGAATTTCAACTCACTCATAGAAGAGTTGAATTCGTCGACCCAAGTAAGATCGATCCCAATTTATTATCAAAACTTATCGAACCCGAACAAGCTGAGGAACCCGTTGAACAAATAATGAGCGATATTCCAGCTTCCGCAAGCACAGGGGAGGATGCTGATGAAAAACCGTCTGTAAAATCAGTCCATACAAGAAAACGAATCTGGCTATAGTTATCAAAGTCTGTTTGGGAAATATCTCAAAGGAGCAAGGTCAATCCAACTAATAGATCCATATATTCGTATGGAATTTCAAATTCGGAATCTTCTAGCTTTTATTGGTATTATCGGTACCTTCGATGGTCCGGTGAGCCTTCATCTAACAACCTCTGCTGAAGATGAATACCAAAAGAGAACCGTAAGTCAAAAGTTTGATGAAATTGCAAGTAACTTGGAACCCAATGGCATTAATTTCACCTATGAGTTTAACGATACCATCCACCGTAGAGGAATTGATCTGGATAATGGCTGGAAAATTATTCTCGATCGAGGCCTGGATTTTTTCCAAAAACCCGAATCGAAGTATGAATTAAGCGAATTGGATCAATCGAAACGGAAATGTCGGGAAACCGAGATAGTATTTGTCAAAGAAGAACAACCAATAAATCTATGATAATTCGCATTTTCCCTTCCCTTATTATTTTGGTTTAATTATGTCAGAACTCGAAATACAATTCGATAAAGCAATGTTCGATATATATCATCGCGCTAGAGAAAAATGCGATTATAACGCTACACGATTCTTACAAATGATTTCTGAAAAGGGAGGTCTAGCAACTGCGAAATACCTCCTGACATCAAATACTCCACAGGAAGGTTTTGTTCATCTTTGGGAGTGCGGTTGCCTAAATTTGACCGTCGAAGCATTAGTATTACAAGATCGTTTCCATGAATTATTCAATGATGAGGATCTTGGAGAAGCTCGACGTCGGTTGGAAGATTTGGAATATTTTAAATAAAATAATATGGAAATTACATATGGATAATGATTGTAATGGAAAGAATATTCAATTATTCACCCCATATTTCCCTTCTAGCAACGAGCCTCCCCCTTACATCAATGGATAACAATTGAATGGTATTTTTTATTGAAAATTGTGGCGTTGTGTTGTGCCGAAAAGTATTATCTTGTATAGTGTTGACTACTATTGAAGAGAATCACATTTTAGCGTTATATTTTGTAAATCCTAAAGGCGTATTGGATATACAAACAAACTGTAGTATATCCTTCCTGCTGAAAAATGATAAACGGCCAAAATAAGGTATTTTAGTTGTCCATATAATCTTCAGCTTTATTATTGAAATCACATAAACCAAATAGAGGGAAAATGAGTCCCCGTGAAATACTATTCCTTGCAAGTGGTCATGCGATAATTCCTAATGAGATAAGCGAAAGAATTAATGAATTTGGGGATAGTTATACTAATGCGATAAAAGAAATAATCAATCGTTCTAAGGTTCTGGATAACGATGGCGAAATATTCATCAAATGTGCATCTCGTATTTTGTCAAATTTTAGAATGACCAGAAGAGGCCCCTTTGCTGCGAACTCGAATGAGTTATTACGCGGCTGTTGGATTGCTGTCGGAGCTCAATTGAAAGAAATAAACAACTCAGTGCGGAAAAGTGGCTTATCCAGGGAAAGGTATATATTAGAGGTAAGTGATCGAGAGCGGGACGAAGTGATCGCGAAAATCTGGATAATCACAAAAGAACTTTTACCTTTCACAATGGGGGATAAATCTTATGGACTCGTTGGAGCCAGTAAGATACTATTTTCAGTCTTGCCTGAAATTGTTTTACCCGTAGACAACTCGCAATGGTTGCATGTTTTTAAAACTGTTGATCTTGGAGATGTTATTCACCGAATGGTTTCGGATATCAAAAAGTGGGAAGGAATCACTGGAATACAACTTAACAATTTAGATTACTCAAAGAGATTGACCACACTTCCGTCTGTTTACAATGTTATGGCTATGCTCGCAAGACCAAAGAACTGATGGGATTAGAATAACAGCGCATAACAACAGCATGCAGCTAACAGTGCTTAGCACCGCAGTGTATAAGTATGACTTTTGGTAGGGCAGAAAGGTGAGGTTATAGTGCTTGAAGGTATTCATAAACTGATCGACGCCGCGGAATCTGAGCCGGCAAATTTCCCGCCTACACTACTTTACAATGAAGGTTGGATGTTAAGGTTAATCCTTGATTGGTATTCAAGGCATCGGCTATCAGATCATCCACTGCAATTCGAGCCAGATACTACCTGGTTTTCTGAAGCTCTACTGCCATCGCCCTTCAGACCTCGCTACCGTGGCGATATCCGGGCAGAAGCCCGTACTCATGCAGATGGGATTCTAGGTCACATCTCTGTTGGAGGAAGTGCCAAGGCTGATGCTAAGCTCCTGGTTAATGCAACACAACTCATAGTTGTTGAGGCTAAGATCTACAGCCCTTTATCAGGTGGAACCCGGAATGCACCCAATTTTAACCAGGCAGCTAGAAATGTAGCTTGTATTACCGAACTTCTATATAGGGCTAATCGTCCACCGTCGCAGATGACAAGTCTTGCATTCTTTGTTGTAGCTCCAGAGGTGCAGACCAAGACCGGCGCTTTTACCCAGAAGTTGAACAAAGATGCCATAAAAAAAGCAGTCGGGGAACGCGCGGAGGCTTTCTTAATCGAACTTGGCAATTGGGTCGACAAATGGTTTTTTCCTACCATTGAGTTAATTAATATAAAAGCACTTTCCTGGGAGTCGCTTATTGGTAACATTGAATGGATCGATCCGGAATATTTCCAATCTTTGCATGCCTTTTATGAGCGGTGCTTGATTTATAACGGACCGAGAAATTAGGTAGCATCTATATAACCACTCACTGATATAAAATCAGCTAACTTTTGAAAAGTGAAATATTACTTTACCTGTGGAAGACTTATGTGATAGCTCAATCTATGGTTTGTTTTCAAATTATATTTTTAGTGACGGAGGAAAAATGACGACTGAGGTTGGTGAATATTTTGTTGGCGCATATTTAAAACTTATATTGGAATGTGACTTTGTTGACTATAATGTGTGTCCTCCTGGTGGTGGATTAAAAGGTCTCGAAGAATTAGATGTATTAGGGCTAGACTTTAAAACACATACAACCTATTTGTGTGAGGTGACAACCCACATTTCAGGTCTTCAATATGGAAATTACAAAGAGACAGTAGAGAGAATACAAAAGAAATATGAAAGACAAAAATCCTATGCTCTTGATTACCTTGATGAATTTCCGATAAAACATTTCATGTTTTGGTCTCCAGTCGTACCAATAGGTGCATTGTCTGAAAGTCTAAATAATATTACTGGAATGGAACTTATTATTAATGGTGAATACAAAAAAAGGATTGATGAGTTAAAGCAGCTTGCTAAAGCAACATCGCACGATACAAAGAATCCATTCTTTCGTGTGCTTCAGATACTTGAACATTTACGAGAGTAGACGAATTTATAATATATTTACTAATGGACTCCTGCAGATAGTGGAAGTCATCACCCATCAATTTTTTGGTGTAATAAATTGGCTCCAAAGAATAACTAGGGAGAAAGTAGTTGTGACTCAATATCAATAACTAATGGAATCACAATATAACAGCATGGAGGAAATCAATGCGGGTTGTAAATTTCAACATCAAGGGTGCAAATGTACCTGGGCGGATGAGCCATGCCATCCAGGAACGCTCTTGGCATCTTCTTGCAACGTACGGAGCAGATCTGGCTCTCGTCCAGGAAGTAGAAATCAAAGCGATACCTGAATGGGCTCGACAATACTGGACGATCATCCATCGAGAACCAGAGATTCATGGTGATGGAGCAGGCTGGGGTTCACTTATCGCAGCGCACCCTTCTCTTAATCTTCGCCCTCGAGATGATCTATTACAGCACCGTCTCATCCAGCTTATATATGATTATGCAGTTTTTGGTGAAGTTAACTTGCCCGATGGATCCTCTGCCTTGGTCTCCAGTGTCCACGCTCCAGCAAGCCTTCTACCTGAATACCTCAAAATGATGGGTTTTGCTGGTTCACTTAGCACTGAAGAAATGAATGCAATGGCTCAACCTGGTGATAAGCCTTGGGCAATCGATCTTTTCTTTATGGCGATAGCGTCCGAAGTACGTGATAATCGCTTCCTCGTGGGTGGCGATTGGAATAACTCACGGCTTTTCGATTTGGATCCACAGCTGCGTAAGCAAAGGCAGCTTCCATTTGCCACAATGTTTTTCACTCGTGCTCGTGACTCTGGTTGGTTTGAGTGTCATGGCAATAAGAACGAGGAACGCAGTTATCTTGAAAGCTCGCACACGCCCTCACCAGCTTGACCATCTATTTTGTGATCAGAAAACCTATAACCAAATGATCGACTGAAATGTACGAGCCGACTGGGTTGTTTATGAATTATCTGATCATGCGCCACTCGTTACAGATTTTACCTGGGAATGATACACATTTCGATCAATCCTAATGGAGAAACAAATGCAGCCACAATCAATACTTTCTCATCTCGCACCTTTACTAACGAACCAAATCGAGAATGTCGCAACTGACGCTCTTGCTCACCTGCTCCTCGAATATCATGTTGTTTCCGATGCTTTTCGGGAGTATATTTCCCAAACAGGTGTAGCTATACCGGAGAAAATAAAACTCAGGACCCAAGCAAGCTGGCAGGATGGGGCAATTCCTGACTTGGTTGGCCTTGATAATGAGGATCGATATGTACTTATTATCGAAAGTAAATTTTGGGCGTATTTTAACTCCAAACCAACCGACTACCTATATCGAACGGTTACCTCTCGATAGACCTGCCATCCTTCTTTTCATTGCGCCTGCTTCTCGATTACCAACTCTGTGGCAGGAACTCGTAGATCGGTGCAATGCTAAGCAGATAATAACGTAAACCCAGAGTCGACAATATCTCAATTTCGGATTTACCATCTAAATCAGTTCCATATCCTTGCCCTAACTAGCTGGGAATCAATGTTAGATGAGCTTCAACGAAAGGCTCAACAAGCCGGAGACGTTTATGCCGCAAGTGACATTTGGCAATTGCAAAGCCTTTGTGAAAGGATCGAGATAGATGCATTCAAACCAGTGTCTGAAGCTGATATAACATCCCCCACAGATAAGCGAATCAATCAGTTTAAAGGTATTGTTGATGACTTGGTAGCCCGTCTCGTTGCTTCTGGCATTGTATCGATTGCAAAATATCGAGCTACGCCGGGACCTGATTATTATAAGCGCTACATGTCGGTCGGTAATTATTTTAATTGGTGCATTGAATATAATGAGCAGTATAAAAAACAGCACGCACCAACAGCAATATGGCTTACCAACACAGTAAAGCCGCAATTATCTAGCATTGTGAACAAGTTAGCTCCGGTTTATTTTCTTCAAGATAAACAAATTCTCATTCCTTTAGAGATTCCTCTTCATGTTGAAAGAGAAGCTGTTATTAATAGTTTATTCGAACAAGTTACTGATGTCTCAAAGCGATTAATCCAGTGAACCTTCTCTAGGAATGGAATGAATGGAAAGCCGAATCTCCACCCTATGTTCTTTCTTCGGATATACCTGTATTGCTATTAGAACGGGTCGGCTGTGCCCCTGTAATCAGAGCAAGTTGGGCGGAGGCTGTGACTGCAGAAGCCTTCTCAACCGAACTTGGCAGTTGGGTCGACAAGTGGTTTATTTCTACCCTCGGAAAAATTCACATAGAGGCACTTTCGTGGGAATCACTTATTGTTACATTGAAGTGAACGATCTGCTAGCCTACCAGTTGATAAAAATGTTCTACAATCGGTGTTTAATTCATAATGGTCCAAGGCAAAGGATTGTCTCATCATAGATATTGAAGAAGTCGGGGGTTCGTATCCCACCGGGGCGCCTATATATGGGGGATTTTACTCACTGAACCCCCACATATAGCCATATACGGAAAAGTGACCAAACATTTTAGCGCCATTTTAGCGCCATTAATTAACTCTTGAAATGTATCTGGGGGAAAATTAAACCGACATCGAGGAAATTGACTATAGATCGGCCATATGTACATTCCCTGTATAGTCTGATCAACTCATTCGTTTTAGATCGAATGTTAATTAAAATTACCAAAAAATTGGAATTGAACATTCAACTGCGAGGTTCAAATAACCACTCTTATAAATAACATATATAGTGAATCCGTAAAACGACCAAAATTAGCTGGATATACTGCAAATAATCCGTATAATAAATAGGGAGGCATCTATAAATATTATGAAATATATGATTACCACGATTGTTATGGGTTCTCCTGGGATCATCGAGATTGATGAGGCAGAATACCAACGCATCAATACCGCGATAGCAAATCTTTTTGAATTGCTCTTTTTTGAAGAAAATCTAGATTTGGTCACTGAGAATTTCCAAGAGTATGAAGCGGAGTTGCTCTTAATAGCATCACGCCAAATGGTTTTTTATGACTCTGATTATTTTTCAATGAGCAATGAAAGGAATACTGTATGTAGGCGCATTGTAAACTTGTTAAGCGCGTGCAGGATGGACTTATATCAGAGTGTTCATCATTTCAATAACATATATGGTGAGAACTCCGACAAATCAAAGTTGTTGAGGAGGAAATCACCTCGCAATATGATCATAATTTCGGTTATCGAGCAATCGAAGCTCTCAGAAATTACACTCAGCATCGTGGTTTTCCAATTCATAGCATGAAGTTTTCAGGCGAATGGCTTGATATTGAAAACAATGAGACAAGCCGGTTACTACACACAGTGATTCCTATAATTAACGTATCCGAATTGGCGGAGGACGGTAAATTCAAAAAATCCATTTTAGATGAGATGCTCTCTATTGATGGCAAGGATGGCATCGATATAAGACCATTAGTAAGAGATTACATAGAAGGGATTGGCAAAATTCATGAGAAAGTACGAGATGCAATTCGTCCAGATGTAGAACAATGGGACGGCGTTGTTAATGATGTTATTAAGAAATATCAAAATGAGTTTGGATCAGATGCATCTCTTGCTGGTTTAGCGATTGTCGCTGAAGACGATGATGGTCATTGGGTTGAAAAAAGAACAATTTTCAAGCAATTTATTGAAAAAAGGAAAGTGTTGGAAAGCAAAAATAGGGTTTTCGTAAACCTGCATAAGAGATATGCTTCGAATGAGATTAGAAAAAAAGATGCCTAACAACGCGTACACCTGACTGGTGGGACTAACCGCACCAAACAGGATTACGCTACACTCAAGCTCGTCCCGCCCACCAGCATGTATCCCAAGCCGTTAGCAGGTATAAATCCACACAGTAAAAGGAGGTTATGCTAATGAACAATGTGTGGCACAACTACAATCCGACGGAGAAGGTTGGCAAGCTCTGTTATCAGTATTGTTCTGTCCAATCTGTTTTGCCTATCCGCGATGTGTTAAACGACCACAATCAAGGCTTCAAGACAGAACCAAACTATGAGACTGCTACATATAACTGGTATGTTGATTGTAACCAGCCATCGGTTCGAGCAGCAGTCAAAGATGGTCTTTCCCATATCTTATTTATCACAAAGTACACTGGCCAAAAGAAAGAATATAAGGGGCGTTATTTCATTGTTGGCTATTACGAAATTGGATGGGTAACTCAAGTTCGTGATAATAGCACAGCTATTCGAGCAAAACGGATATGTTTTGCTCCTATGAAAAGGCGTACGAAGTCACTGATGAGCGATGGCAACGTATAAACACAAAAGGCCAAACACTGAAGCTGAAAAATCTTCGTCAGGCTACTCAACGTATTAAAGGGGCATTACTTGATGAAATAATAAGCTATCTCGACATGGGCTATGACACTGATGGCTTCTTATACGAGGCTGCCCGCCTAAAATCAGAATACAACCCGTTCGACAGCATTCCAAACGGGAGAATTTTTATCATAAATGTTGGTGCTAATACAACCAGTCCGTTGCAAAGTCCAATATTCGACGATGGAAGATTTGAATTCGTCCCAATTCCAGAATATGCGCCGATGGACGGCAATGAAATCCTATCTTTCTCTGATTTACGGCAATTCAATCATCCCGATCAACCATTTCTAGCTTTATACTCAAAAATATCGCTATCTTCAGGCAACAAAGTCCACAGCGACCCGGAATTTCTAACATTCACATATGGTGATAACACAAACCAAAAAAGTAACCTTCAGGATATGCGAGCGGGAGACTACCTTTTCTTCTTGGCACGATTAGTACCATTCTACGATACTCAGTTTCAGCACGAACGAGCCTTTTTTGCGCTTGTGGGCTATCTGGAAATTGCCGAGGTTCTTAACAATCCCAATTCTTCCCTCTTCACCAGTCCAGCTTTTGTCCGAAATGCTCATGTCAGACGTTGGCTTGCTAATCCATCCAGTTTTGAGAATTTCACCATTTTCAAAGGTTCTACAAAATCCCGCCGTTTCCGATATCCAGTCCGCTTTGACCGAAGATTTGTTGAAAATGTGCCGTTGTTGAAAGCTGATGGAAGTATGTGGGATTGGTATAGGACAACGGAATTAGGTATCATTGGCTCCAACACAAGAACTGTTCGGATGTATATAGACCCCAAATCAAAAGATGGAGAGAAGCAGGCTGAAAAATTCTGGTTAAACATTTGGGAAGTCCAAAAGTGGAATGCCGCAAGCAGAAACAAAAAATCATCATGTTGATTATCAAGTAAGATCCCCAGAGAAAAAATTATCGGTCTCCTGTATGATCAGGAGACCGATTTTAGACGATTTCAGATAAATTTCAGACAGACCGGCAGTTACTCAGCTCTATTCCCTTCTCAGGTCACTAAGATTGATCGGGATCGGAGTGAGAATATCATCCATTACGCGATCTGCTTCATCCTGGGTCCCAGGAATATAGTGAGCATAAGTGGTCATTAAGATTGCCAGAGAATGACCCAGCATTCCAGCCATTATAATCGGAGGGATCCCAAACCTTCGGATCAAACGGTTGTAGGGCCACATCCCACCCAAAAGCAGGTGAGGCAGGGTGTTGGCTGGCATTCACTTAACATTCGTGATTTCAGAAAGAAACGAATATATACTTGATACCAAATTCCAGGCTTCTCTTGCCGAAATACTTGGCTCTTTCTTATCTTTTACTTGCATGTAAAGATGAGCCAATTTTTCATTGCGAACATCCCAAGCAGTAATGCAACGGTCTATGGTTCCATCGTTTATAAAATCCTGCTTGATAAATTTTGGAATAACTATTTCAAGCATCTTTTTAACCGTGTTTTCTTTGGATCTCTTTAATTCCCTTTCTAAAAGAGCTACCTTTTCTTGCTCTTCCCGAGATCCTGAGCGTAATTGAGAACTCTTATCCTCCCAAAATTTAAGCACGACTAACTCTAAAAGCGTAGCTGCGTTAAAAGTGCCATCCTGTAATTACCAGCACATAAAAACTCAAGGGATAATAACAATACATCGTCTTCTATAGGCCAACCGATGTTAATGAGGTTTTGTATGTCAGTTACTTTCTGTGGGAATAAATCGGTTGAACGTAAACGGTGATACCCATTCTTAAATACGCCGTTGAGAGCATGTCCTCCAGCTTTGTCAGAAACACTATATTCAATATCAGCATCACCATTAAACGCTGCAAGACTAATATCAGCAAACGCACCCAATAGAAATTCTGTGTCATTGCCACCAAATAGATCACTGAGGGAGTGATTGACTTCTACGCCCCAATACTCTTGACTTGCTTGGATATTTGTCGAAAGTATACGGCCTGCAATGGATTCTCTAATAAGAGCTATTCTGCAAGCACGACGCAAGGTATTAACTGCTTCGAGTACTAATGGAAAAGTAGCCGTTAACTGACTTTCGATATTACTTCTTTCAGCTTCTTTTTGTCTTCTCAAGTCCACCCTTTCTGCTGACTTAATCCTAACTTGCTCCGTGTTAACGATAAGAGGAATTTCTCTTTCAAATATATCTATATCGATCGTCAATTCTGTTTCAAAGTGTATTTCCGTGAATGAATGAATATTCGGTGAGTTGTCAATTATACCGAAACGAAGGTCAAAGATAGTATTTGCCTCCAAGATTTGAAAACTTCTATTTAACTTATTCATCCTGAAAATTAGAAAAAATGGCAACTTTCTATCAACCAAGTCTATACGTTTGAGATGAATATCATATTTTGGCATGGAAACAGCTTTCATGACAGGCAGGCTAACGATCGATATATGGGTAGGATATACACAACTTCTTATTTTTTGTGATACTCTCTTCACCCTGACCACTTTTTTGCTTTGCCATTTACTACCTCACTCTACTGTGGCTAAATGGTGCCACAGCTGTTAATCGAAATTCATTTCTTATGGTAGGCCAACGTAAAATCAGTAATAAAATCATTAAGCCGTTTAAGCCTCTCAGTCATTATGCCTAAATATTTGCTGTGTTCTGGACTTACGTCATTTGGCCTTTTCGTAGCCGGAAAGGTGTCAAGGATCTCTAATTCGGCTGCCATCGCTGGAGATATTTTCTCGAACGACTGAGATCATATGCTGGTACCACTCATCATGAAGCTCGATAAATTGATCAACTTCCATTGGATTATCAAGAGTAAGTGCTATATTCCTGAGCTTGACCCCTTCTTTCCTGAGCCTTGCCAGCTCTAATTCTGGGCCTCCTTAACAATCCTCCGCGCTGCCTCCCAGGCAATCCCTAGAGCCCAGATAAAAAATGCGATGCTGATCCAAAAGTAGCCTGGGATATTTTGGGATAGAGATGGCCAATTTAATATAGATCCCAGATCAGGAATGAAAAAAACGAGAACTCCGAGGATAGCAAATATCCCTCCGATTATCCAGGTCCATATTGGCTTAAAAACGACTGATAAAAATTCTTTTGGGTCCATAATGTGATCCTACAGAGGGAACCGAGAAAATACTATCCTCTCCAGGTGCTTTTTTCTTTGGTATGGAACACCTCTATTTACAACGATATCTCCAGATTTCAAAAGCCTCTCAATTGCTGAAATTGCACTAACATTTATCGCCTAATCCTAACAGTTTTCATGTCCATTGTACCTATCCACCAATTGCGCTAGGCTCTGCAAGTTCTACAATAACTATTCTGATCGGAATGGATGCTACTACATTCCACTCTTCAGTGCCTTCGTTCGCTAAATCTACACGAAACGTATACCGTCCAACTTCCGGGGCAGGTAGACCAACAAAACGACCACGTGATCTCAGGCGCTCATGCTCCGATAAATCAACATTAGTCGATATTGACTTCAATTCAACACCACTTGGGGAAACAAATGTAATCCTGGCATGCCCCTGTTCGGGCACTTCTGGATCTTCACGTACCCACAACGTTGTTAAATCCAGTGTAAGGCCAACCGCTCCATTTGGGGCTGGTGGCCCCGATATATTGATTTGTTCAATTACGTCTAACAAACTCAATAAATTGCTTTCCTGGTCGACAACAGCATGTATGCAAGCGACAGTCCATACGTGACGAATCATTGTAAAATCCTTTCTTGCCTATTTGAAATTGATGCATAGGAAATTGGATAATAACCTGGTTGGGTAGTTGAAGAACGAATAGTTGGAGTTGCTTCTCGAGCATTAGTATTTGAAAGCGCTTGAATTATGATCTTTAATAAGTCAAGCGGTCTGCCTACAAATTGCTCATTGGCAGCAGGAATTTTAATGAGCTGAATCAAGTCCTCTTCAGCTGCATAATCTTCTATGACAGGATGTAGTTCTTCACCTACCAGGGGATATCGTTGAAGCAATATTTCAGCTGGAATACCTAATCCTACCTGAAGCCTGCGGATCATCGCGAGGGTCAACGGTCGCCTGCGATTTAATATTTCAGATACCCGAGCACGGCTGCCGATAAAAGATTTGAGGGTCACGACGGTTTAAACCCAGTCTTTCCATGTGATATTCAATGGCTTCGATCGGATCAGGTGGCGCTATAGGATAGTGCTCCTCTTCATAGGCTTCTACTAGTATTGTGAGCACTTCCAATAAATCACCTTCAGGTGTACCTGGCTGGGCATCAAAGATCGCATCAATTTGTGCCAGAGCGTCCTTATATTCGTTTTCTGTTCGGATCGGTTTAATATCCATCTTCATCTACCTTTCTTACCTATATTCTCCGGGCATTAATTCGACTGTATTCAGCGTGTGTATCAATAAATCGGATATCAATGATCTTTAACCGAGAATTAAATACGTACAACCAGACGATAATGATTACCTTTGATATTAAACACTGCTCGATTGTCAGGTAAGATCACATCAATACCATAATCTCTCTGCACATCTGCAGGAGTTGACCATTGTGCTCTTTTCGCATCAGCAATCCAGGCTTTTAAGGGACCTTCAGCATCGCGGTGGTGTTCCCAGAATTCACTAAGTCTAAGACCTTTCGTGGAGATGATGCGCATTTCAATATTATATCATGCTCCCATAGTGGGAGCAGATTAGAGTTTTTTATTTTACCAGGAGATGCAAATGTACCCTCCCGATAACTATATTCCATCCATCAGGTTTGAAGAGCAAACTTATCGAGTTGAAATCGGACCAACCTATAAATTTTGACCCTAGGGGCCGGTTTCCTGCGCCCCTCATGCGCCTCCAGGATTTCAGGATTCATCCCTGGTGAAAAAACGTCCGGTCTCCTGAAAACCCTGGAGACCAGTATGGCTGGAATAGGATAATTAATCAGCTTTTTAGTTTAAGGGATTTGAGTTCGATCGGGATCGGAGTGAGAATATCATCGATCACGCGAGCCGCCTCATCCTGCATGGTCGGGATAAATTGAGCATAGGTCGTCAGCAGGATGGAGTTCGAATGGCTCAGCATCCCAGCTACGAGCACCCGAGGAATTCCATGACTTAGCATGATCGAGGCTGCAGTGTGCCTGCAG
This sequence comes from uncultured Chloroflexia bacterium, assembly GCA_963726315.1. GTDB lineage: Bacteria > Chloroflexota > Anaerolineae > Anaerolineales > UBA4823 > FEB-25. The sequence continues at coordinate 14,446 of CAVSBZ010000003.1, forward strand.
TCATGAAGACGGATCGCCTATAATCCAGAATTACACCAACTATGTTTTCCTGCTGACTACGGATTAGATTGTTTTTTTTAATAGCGATGGGTCATCTTTCCTTGCTTCACACTTCGGGGACAATTTGCACAATAAACAATAATAGATGTATATATAGCATATCATACCAAAGCCCACAGCCCTCCCCTATCAATTCCCAAAGAAAGGGCTGTGGCTTACTGACTTTTCTATTCAAAATATTGGTTCAAATAGTACGTATTCTTATTTATATACTTGATTAAATCCTCAGGCCGGACACGCCGAGATTTTCCAATCCGAACAGTCGGTATTTCACCTAGTTGCATAAAATGATATGTTTTAGATTTGCTGATGTTTAAAATTTCAGCTACCTGCTTTGCATTAAGAAGTGTGTTGATTCTCAAGACTTTTTCCTGAAACTCCTTATCCTTGTACATTTTGATCTCCTTTTTTATTTATATGGTTTGGTTGATATGTTACTTACTGATTTAAATATTGGTATATTCCTGCACCAGAACGGTGAGGAAGACTCGTTATTCCTTGATCCAAAAGATAGAATTTATTCTTATGGTTAGGGATTTAAATCAAGGTAATCCATCAATTAAAATTGAAAATTGTGATGGATTTATGCCTCAGGACAGGGACGGATCTGCATTTCCTTCTTCATGCCATTTGCAACCGTTTGCAACCATTTGCAACCAGAAGCATTCGGCATGGTAAAAAATCGACATTTTTGGCGGTTTTACCCCCATTTTTACGGATTTTACGGGGGTAAAACCACCTAACGTAGGCAGCGGAACTGGCGGAATGCCCCTCCCGCTTCAATCGCACTGAAGAGGCCGCGGGTTCGAATCCCGCCAGGTCCACCTAAATACCCCCATATGTGGGGGTTTTTGTTTTATTATGGATATATATGGGGGCGTGGTGAGGGATTTTTTCTAAATGGATTAAATCTGCTGCAACCGGCTGCAACGCCGGTAACACGGTATTGAAAATAAAGACAACTTGGACATAAATGCCCCACAGGAAGGGATACTATGGGGAAGAATCCCATATTTAGGTATTCGTTTCTATGGTCTCTCTCTCAAAATCAATTGCACTTAAGAGGCTATGGGTTCGAGATCCACAAGGTCCACCAAATTCCATCGTTGGAATGGATATCTCGAAAATTAGATCTCAATATATATGCATTGGACAAAATTGATAATAAATAGGTCGGGTGTTCGAATACTATAACACCTTCTCACTTACGATTACAAAACCTTTTATCCTGTTTATTATGATGCTGAGAAATCCGCAATTGTTTGACAATAAAACAGTAGACTATATTGTGCTGAGAGAGTAAAAACCTATATTTCTTGAGATCAGGCAGACGATATATGTTGAAAACTAGATTTCAGCGCGGGATATAATTCCTGATAAACTATATAATGCTTTCGATATGCTTCTACTTGGGAGGGATCAGGAGGCGTACTGCCGGTGATTTTAATCGAAGATTTGCACGCGGATAACACATCGGACCACACACCTGCCCCTACACCTGCCAACAACGCGGCTCCATAAGCTGCGCCTTCGGTTGTATTGACCGTGACCAGTTCCATCTCCAATACTGATGCTAGGATCTGCCGCCAAAGCAAGCTCTTTGTTCCACCTCCAGATACTCGCACCTCATTGATTTCCCCAAGCCCAGCGTTTTTGATCAATGAAAAGCTATCTTTCAATCCAAATGCCACGCCTTCAAGCACAGCACGCGTCAGGTGGCCGCGTTTATGGCGAACCGTAAGCCCGATGAATGCACCACGTGCCATGGGATCGGGATATGGGGTGCGTTCGCCACTTAAATAAGGCAAGAATAGCAAGCCTTCACTGCCTGCAGGTATAGGCACGGCTTCTTCCAGCAAATCGTTAAAACTCGTGTGATTGGCTAACGAATCGTGATACCACTGCAAACTGCCGGCCGCTGAGAGCATTACTCCCATAAAATGCCACATCCCTGGCACAGCGTGACAGAAAGCGTGTAATCGACCCTCAGGTTCTATCATGGCAGATGGTGTAGTTGCAAAAACAACACCCGAAGTTCCGAGAGTCACTGCCACTACGCCAGGCTCAACTACGCCAACACCTACCGCCTGAGCTGCTTGATCACCTCCGCCAGAAACGACGGGGGTGCCAGCTTTCAGCCCGGTTGCGTCCGCAGCTATACGATTTACCTGACTCGTGATCTCAGGTCCTTCATAGGTTGGCGGCATCCAAAATGGATCGATCTCTAGTGCATCCAATAGTTCTGGGGACCAGTTTCGTCTCTCTAAGTCAAAGAGCACCGTGCCGGACCCATCCGCCTTGTCCATGGCGAATTCACCCGTCAGCTTGTAGCGAATGAAGTCCTTTGGTAGGAGCACATGCGCCACTTTGGCGTAAACATCTGGTTCGTTCTCCCGCACCCATAGGATCTTGGGAGCGGTGAAGCCAGTCAGGGCAACGTTGCCGGTGATCTGAATGAACTTATCCCGCCCGATACGGTGATGAATTTCCTCACACTGGGCTTGGGTGCGCTGGTCGTTCCATAGGATGGCAGGGCGAAGCACATTCCCTGTTGCATCAAGCAGCACCAGGCTATGCATCTGTCCGGTCAACCCCACCCCTTCGATCCAGGCAGGGTCGGTACCCGATTTTTCAAGCACTGCGCGGATGGACTTCTGCGCTGCGTTCATCCACAGGTCCGGATGCTGTTCGCTCCATAGTGGATGCGGTGTCTCGAAGCCATAAGTCGTAGAGTGGACGGCGATCACATGCCCAGTGGCATCAATCAGCAGGGCCTTGGTGGCTGTTGTGGAAACGTCAATACCGAGAAAGTAGTGACCTAACATGGTTCTCCTACAATGCAGAACAAGCAGTACGAGAGCGTATTGCGTGTTCTCCGTTAAAGGCGATTCGGTTAGCGGACTCCGGCTAGGATTTCTATCGTCAACTGGTCGAGCCGCTCATACTTAAAGTCCACGTCCGGCGATGGCTGAACGGTCGAAGGCCTGGGCTTTGAGGGACGCAGCCTTTTGGGTCGAGTATTTGCTGAAGAATTGGGTCATAGAGGCATCATCGGCATTGATCTCTTCCAGGAGAGTATGGATTTCCTCATCCTCATTCCATTTCCTAGCTTTTTCCTTCAAGATGAGATAGGTACGCATGCAGCCGTAGGCGAAGTCCTTCACGCCTTCGTAATCTTCCGTGCGATAAGCATGCGCGTCGAAGTGGCGCGAGCCCTGATAACCAACGTCTTCCAGAAATTTCACCAAGAAAAAGGCCGCTTTGAGGTCACGCGAACCGAATCGTAGGTCCTGATCATAGCGTCCCGGATACTGGTCGTTTAAGTCGATGTGGAAGAGCTTTCCCGCTTCCCAGGCTTGTGCTACCCCATGCATGAAGTTGATCCCGGCCATTTGCTCGTGGGCTACCTCGGGATTGACGCCGACCATCTCTGGATGGTCGAGGGTTTCAATGAAGGCCAGCATGTGGCCGGTTGTGGGGTTGTAGATATCAGCCCGTGGTTCGTTGGGCTTGGCCTCCAAGGCAAACTTCAAGTCATACTTGTTATCGAGTACATATTCGCACAGGAAGTTCATCGCCTCCCGGGTACGCTTGATAGCCTGCACTGGGTTCTTGCTGGCATCCGATTTCGGTGCCTTCGCGCCCTCCCCAGAAGACATGCACCTTGGCTCCGAACTCCACACCTAGGTCAATGGCGTTCATTGTCTTCTGTAGAGTATAGGCACGAACTTTTGGATCATTGCTGGTGAAGGCACCATCCTTGAAGATTGGTTCGCTGAAAAGGTTCGTGGTTGCCATCGGGACGCAGAGCCCTGTATCTGCCAGGGCTTTGTGGAAAACCTTCTTAATAGCCTGGGCTTCATTAGGCGTGGCATCAATCGGGATCAGATCATTGTCGTGGAAGTTAACCCCGTATGCGCCAACCTCGCCGAGGAAGTAGACCAGTTCTGCTGGGGTCTTCGGCTCTCGTACGGGAGAGCCGAACGGATCGCGGCCTATCGAACCTACGGTCCATAGGCCAAAAGTGAATTTGTGTTCAGGTTTAGGGGTGTAGTCAAACATAGTTCCTCAAATATGGAGATGTAGGAATTCTTTATATGCTTTCGCGGATGATTTCATCGAGAACTAATGCAATACTTCCATAAAGAGCATCGTCTGAGCCATTCATAGATGCCGTTATGAGCAAATCATCAGATAGGTCCTTCGAGGATATCTCGTTCAATTTTCGCTTTATCCCTGAAAGTAAAAGCGTCTGAGCCTGACCAAGCGACCAACCTAAGATAATCGCTTGTGGATTTAATAAATTGACCGAATAAGCAATTCCTTCGCCAATCGCTTCTCCAGCTTTTTCCAAAAGTGTTTTCACCAGCGGATCACCGGCTTGGCCTCGCTGAATAATCTGTTCCAGTGTAATATTTTCGACATGTGATAATTGCTTGTACCGTTCGACAATAACCTGACGGCCAATTATCGTTTCCAGACACCCCCGTTTTCCACAATTACATAAATGACCTTTCGGATCCACGGTTATGTGACCGATTTCACCAGCATAACCTGACGCGCCTTTCAATAAACGCCCTTTGGAAAGGATCCCTGCGCCGACACCAACATCCATGCTCAAATATATAAAATCATCAATCCCCTTTCCGTATCCAAAGTAATATTCACCCAACGCTGAAGCATTTGCATCGTTTTCCACCAGTACGGGAACATTGAATAGCTCTTTCCACGTCGCTTCCAGGTTGATTTCGCGCCATTTTAGGTTAGGGGCAAAATGGATTAAATGCGTGTGTCGGTTTACCATTCCCCATATAGCTACACCAATGCCCTTTACCTCTAAGTTGTGTTCTTCAGATATGGTGAATGCTTTTCTAATAAGCGCTTCGGACTGCGTCATATAGACGTCCACATCTGTCGTGTTTTCGAGCTCACAATGTTCTTGCCATAATGGCGTTGAAAGGAAATCAGTTAACATGATAGAGATGAAATGCACTCCGATTTCCACCCCGATTGCCGAACCACCAAGAGGATTTAACGACAAGAGTATACCGGGACGACCTTTCGGATTCTTACTTTCAGCGATTTCGTGAACCAGTTTATCCGCAATCAGTTCATCGATAATCCTTGAGATCGAACTTCGGGTAAGATTGGTTAACTTGGCTATATCGGCCCGTGAGGCTGAGCCTTCAAGTCTCAACCTATTCAATACCTGCGCCCGGTTATGACGACGAACAAGAGTATGATCAGCACCTAATGGCATAAGGTCTCTATCTGTCCATTTTACTCAATATGTACATTATACTAAATAATTAGTTATCATAGTATACTAATTTCGTTATCTGTGATAGATTTCCAATATTACAATGGCACTTTATTAATCCCGTCTGTAAAGGAATATTAATAACCAGGATCTTTAGTGGCCGATGATTTCGGGTCATTAAACAAAGATCTTCGCATAGAATCCCTAAAGATCAATTGAACCAATGTAAAAAATGCCATATTTATCAGCAAATACAGGGAAAATAGTTGGTTTCTTGCGTTTTATCAGCCTCCGCAGCGTAAAAAATGATCATTTCTGCCGATGATTGTTGAATTCTAGGAGAAACTACGAAACAAGAATATATCGATTTCCCAAGCGTTTATCTGGTATATTTCCTTCATAGGGTCATGTGTAAAGTGATGAGTATATAATCATTATTGACATATTCCAACTTAATTTATATAATATGTTCCAATAGTATACAAATAGGTTGATGCGACTTTGAAGACTAACTGTTCGACTCTTAGCAGATTTTATTATGCGCACATAAATATTTTGAATAAATATTATTGATGATAGATAGCAAAGGAGAAGAAATATGGAATAAATTGCCTATTAAGTTGTTTACAAAAGAAATATAATTAACTTAATAAATCTATCTCAGTTAAAAATAACAATAATAAGGAGAATGTGATGAATAAATCACTTGGCAAGTATATTTCAGTATTATTGGCGGTCGGACTGCTGATACCGATTATTACTGGATGTCAATCATCAGCAGTAACACAAACCACGGCCCCTCCTACCCAACCTGTCGCTGCAGCTACTACAGAAAATACAGTGGCAACCACTAGTGCAAATGATCTTTCAAAGTACGGATCAATTGCAGGTAAGGAATGGGTGCCTCCTACAGTAGGTAGAGGAACTACTTTAAGAATTCTTTGGATGGCAACTCCAGAGGCTGATATCCTTCAGGAACAGGCAAAGGAATTTACTGACAAAACAGGTATCAATATCGAGTGGGATATAGCTACCAGAGAAGATTCGCCTGTGAAATATGTACGTGAATTAATGGAAGAAGCAGGTTCGTATGATCTTGTAATAACAGGTATTGCAGAATCGGGGACTTATGTTGGACAAGGTCATTATATACCTATAGAAGATTATCTGACTCCCGAAGAAGCCCAGCTGTTTTATGCTAAAAAATGGATTACCGATCCTCGTACAGGAAAAATGGCTGGAATACCCCAATATAATAACTGGGAAGTTTTATATTACCGTTCAGATTTATTAAATGATCCCAAAGAACAAGCTGCATTTAAGCAAAAGTATGGAAGAGATTTAACAGTTCCTAAAACGAATGCAGAGCTAGCTCAGGTTGCTGAATTCTTTAACCGTCCACCTGATATGTATGGTTATGGAATTGGTGGAGTAGCCTGGTCATTAGCATACGAATGGATACATTATTTCTATGGACAACCGGGTGCATCATTTGCAGATCCAAATGGTAATCTGTTATTTAATTCCCCGCAAGCAGTACAAGCTATGCAAGAAATGGTTGATATAACTAAGTTTGCTCCGCCCGGATGGGAAACGATGACATTTTTTGATATCGATCAGTTAACGCTTAAGGGAAAGGTATTTGCCTATACAAACTGGACATATGAGTGGTCAACGTTCCAGAAAGAAATGCCTGGCCAAATTGCTATTGCAGAACCGACTAAGCAGGGTACGCCTTTGAGTGGTTATGTAGCCTTAATCCCGGTAAAGACACAGAATTTGGATTTTGCAGTTGCATTTGAAAAATTTATTGGGGCATATCATATTCAAAAGGATCATTTTATACGAACAGGTGGAAATTTCCCTGCACGATCAGATGTTTTTAGTGATCTTGATCCGAAATTATATCCAGGAATTGACATCCTTGCTAAACCAGCAACATATGGTATACCATTTACAATTGCCTGGTACTCAGAAGCATATGATGGATTTCATGATGCTTTCTTTGAAGTAGTAAATGGAAACAAAACCGTGGAAGAGGCAATGAACTGGTTGCAGAATGAAAAGTTTGCAGGTAGAACAGCCACAAAGTAAAAAAGAAGCAAGATAAGTAAATAAATACCTCGCTAAAAATTAGCGAATGAAAGAGGGCTTTTATAGTAGAGTTGAAGTCTACCAAGGCAAACACTACTATAAAAGCCCATGAAAGGTATTGTAGTACTTTTAAAACGATTTCAAAACTGCCTTTCAAAGACGACTTCACAGCAATTGAGCCGTATCCTTGTGTCGATAGTCGCAATGACTGGTCATGTCACAATGCTGGATTTATTGCACTGGAGCGAAAAAGGTGGAAACTACTGAATGATCCAACTCTTTTTTTTACACCGTCATTCCTTTGGCGCAGATTTTTTGGCCTTTCTATTTTGCACACAGGTTTGATCAGCGAGATACCTAACTGTTGGTTGGAGAAGAATATATGGTTCCCAATGCTGGCGAGAAAACCTATGGAATGGATTGTTATTTCTCTAGTTTGCAGTAAAAGGTTATTCGAGGGTTAACCTTTTTCACGCTAGCTTTGAAAAGCGCTGGGTAACGGCATTCGAATCCGGTCTATGGTGAACAGGCGGTTCATGGCGAAGAAGAAAAAGCTACCAGCCAAGCAAAAAGAAAGCCAAGAACTCCAAAACAGATCACAACGAGCGAAAACGTGGAAGTCCAAAAGGCAGTCGGAACAAAAACAAGGCTGTAGTTGAGCTTAATCTAGAGATGAAACGCATTCAGATGATGCTGGAAATCCTGCTCACTTGCATCCAAGGTGCCCTGCGACTTACTAACCTGGTTCTGGATGAGCATTTTGGCAATCATTTCGCTTCGTACATGATTTGCCAGTGTCAACTTAACAGTATTTCTAAGCTGCGCCATGATTCTTCTGTATTCTTTCCTTACTCCGGACTTGCTCTGAATTGAGATCCGAAGCCCAAATTACGGAAACAAGTGGATATGCGTCAGATACCGAGTGAGTATCTCAAAGAAGACAAACCCCAAAAAGATTTCGAGATGCGTATTTACCAACGGCAGCTCCTGCTTCGAGAATTCTGCGAAACCCTGAGTCAATTTAACCCTATTGAGACAAATCTAAACACCAGGATCTAGGCGAGAGTGATCCAATTCTCGAGTGATTTAGAACTGCCTTTCAACAAGCTTATCGATTATTTCAGTCTGCGCTTCCAAGTCGAGTTAAATTTCAGGTATGATAAACTGTATTACAGCCTAAATAACTTCATGAATATCTCTTCAATCACTATGATCAGTACTACAAACCTACCGTTGGTTATGGTCGATGTATCTCATGTGTTACTGTGTTAATTCTGGAAGAATAATCTGGATTTTCGTATTCTAGACCTAAAGGTCCGATAATTTGGCTACCGGTATATGATGGATATAATGAATATACCTTCTCAAAAACCCGATCCTGATATTGTTTCTAAGTATCTTTGTTATGTGGCCGCTTTCGACCGCATTCATACAGCCAAAATACCCGTGCAGGCTAATTGGCGAAAGTAATAGTAAATACAGAGGTCAATATCTTTGTATCATAAAGTGATTTTGAAGGCATGAAGTCTTTGAAAACAGAAACATTAAACCAAAAAACGAGAGAACAAAGAACAGGATTACTATTTGTTCTGCCGTGTTTTTTATTTCTACTGATTTTTATGGCTTATCCTTTATATAGAAACCTTTATTTAAGCTTTCATAACTATAACCCTTTGTCTTCCACCGATGTTACTTGGGCAGGGATTAGTAATTATGAATGGTTAATTAATGATTCCTCCTTTACCAATTCCCTTAAGATCACAGTTATTTATACAGTTTTCAGCGTGATCTTTCAAGGATTAATAGGAATATTTGTCGCTGTTTTATTATTCTATATAAGTACAGGAAGCTACCCGAAGAGAGTTATTTCACGAATACTTACTGGTATTTTTATGATACCTTGGGCAATACCGAATGTATCAGCATATGTATCATGGAGAATGATTTACCAGCCAATATTTGGTCCACTTGATGCTGTTATAGGCAAGGATATACTTTGGTTATCAAATAAAACTCTTGCTTTGCCGTCTATCATTGTTGCTGATATCTGGAAATGCACACCATTTTTCATAATAGTATTCTTAGCAGCAATGACGACAATCCCAAAAGAGCAATTTGAAGCAATAGGCGTAGATGGTGCAACAAAATGGCAAGAGTTCAGATATATTATTCTTCCTAATTTAATTCCTATAATAATTGTTTCAAGCATATTTAGAGCAATCGACTCTTTCACAAAAGTTTTTGATATCGTTTTCCTTTTAACAGGAGGAGGCCCCGGTAGAGCAAGCGAAGTATTACCTCTACTAATTTTTAAATTAGGTTAAAACAATTTAGATTTGGGCCAGCTTCAGCGTTATCTGTAGTGTCTATAGTAATATCCCTTGCAATTGGCATCTGGCTTTTGAGGAAACAGAAGTGAAATCTATTAAATCAAATCAAGTTTTACTGGTCATTATAATTATTTTATTGCTGGTATTGGCATTGTTTCCAATATATTGGATGATTACGTCTTCTTTTAAAGTCGAGAATGAAATATTTAGTGCGCCACCCACGTGGTTTCCCAAACATTTTTCATTAGAACATTATGCTGAACTATTTTCCCAATTCCAATTCGGGAGGCATCTTATTAATACAGCAGTTATCGCGATGGGGACTACGATAATTAGTGTCTTATTGGCCTTTCCCGCTGCGTATGGTTTATCTAGATTTAAATTTCCCGGTGTTACATTATTTATTATTGCGATGATGATGGGAAGGGTTTTTACTCCAGCCTCGCTTATCACTCCATTTTACGATATGATGAAGGCATTAGGATTGATTGATTCACTCTTAGCTATAGTAATATGTGTAACAGTGATAAATGTACCTTTTGTATTATGGATTATGAAGGTGTTTTTTGATGACTTTCCCCGCGGTCTTGAAGAAGCTGCTCTTATTGACGGATGTACCTATTTTAACAGTTTTATAAGGGTAGTTCTTCCTGTGGCTCTTCCTGCTATAGCTACTTGTATTTTGGTTTCTTTTACAATGGGCTGGAACGATCTTCTTTTTGGCCTCACGCTTTCTCAATCAATAAAATCTGCTCCTGCAACTGTGGCTATCTCCAGCATGACGACAGGGCAGAGAACATATTGGGGAGCCATGATGTCTGGAGGAACAATTTCCTCCATTCCTGTAATAATCCTTACCCTAGTACTTCTTAGATATTATATAAGGGGACTGACTATGGGTGCTATTAAAGAATAGAAAGAAAAATATATATTAATTGAGGGTTAAACATATAGTAAAGGAGGAATTGAATTTTGGGTCGAAGTGAGTCATAAATAAGTAATCTAGAAGCTGGTAGTAAAAAGTTGGTATGTTCTGAAAAGTTATTCCTTATGTTATTGAAAGATGTATAAGATTTGATAGGTTATTTAATACTCACTGGAATAGTCTACTTATGGGAAATTACCATCATGATCATCTTATTGGAGTTATAGAGTGGCTGCAAGCTGATGCCAGGCTCTATTTGTTGAAATGTGCAGGTTATCGAGAATATTTAGGCCTGGAGATTAATCCAGAATAGATGCTTGTTGAAAAAGCTGTAATGCTAAATTCATTAGGTGTAGATATTATTAATTAAAGAATCAATAAATTAACTCATGAAAAGTAAATAGAAGCTTACAATGAACTTGAGAATAAATGGGGAGAAATTGCATGCTTTTATTTGGAAACCTTCAAGAAATAAATAAAATAGAGAAGGAGATTTGATTATGAGTGAAAATAAAAGGTCTTGGTTTCAAAAGAGAATATCAAAATTACATCTGGATTTTCATAACCCTGCTTTTGTAAAAATTGGCGAGGATCTTTAATGCCAAAGAAATTGTGGAAAAACTTATTAGTTGTGGAATAGACACGGTTGTATTTTTTTCAAAAGATAATCATGGCTTTGCTTACTATAATACTAGATTTGGCAATAAACATCCGCAATTAGAATTTGATTTATTTGGAGAATTTGTATCGGAAGCTAAAAAAAATGGAATGGGCGTCCTTGCGTATCATGGATCCAATTGGGAACATGATGCTGCTATTAAAAATCCTGATTGGGTGCAGACATCAAAAGATGGAAGAAAATTAATTCCTGCTGAAAGTAAGGATATTACCAATTCCTACTGGGGAAATAACTTTACATGGTCTTGGATGTGTATAAATTCACCTTATGTTCAGGAACTACTATGGCCTCAGATAGAAGAAATTTCTAGAAACTATGAAGTTGATGGCATATGGATTGACATGCTGACCTATGCACCTGACACCTGTTTCTGCGATTATTGCCTTAAAGAAATGTCGGCTAGAAAAATAGATAAAGAAAATAAGGAAGCAGTAAATAAATTTAAAGAAGAAAGCATGTTTAGGTATTATAGAGAAACGAGTAATTTTATTAGAAGATAAATTCTGATTTGCTTATTGCTTATGATAATGCGACTTACATCGGATGCAGTAAAGATAAAGATTTTTCGGAATATTTTACAATTGAAGCATCCCCTTGGCAGTGGAGTTATATGCATATACCGATGTACACAAGATATCTGAGAAATACTGGAAGGCCATTTGAACTTATGACTACCCAATTTCATCATACTTGGGGTGATTTTGGCGGTATTAAACATCCAAACGAGATCAAATATGAAGCAGCAACAATAATAGCTAACGGTGGATTGTTAAGTATTGGGGATCAAATGCCTCCGAATGGTAAATTAGTAGAAGGTGTATATGAAAGTATAAAAGAATGTAATGCTTTTGTAAGAGAGAGGGAAGAATTTTGTGTTGAAGCAACACCTGTAAAATCAATTGCAGTTCTAGCGAAAGAAAATTTTCCTTATTCATCGGTGGATGTGAACTTCTTCTTTACCCAAAATAAATTACCAAATCTTCAGGGAACCACAAAATTTCTTGTTGAATCACATCAACAGTTTGATTTAGTTGATGAATGGATGGATATAGACAAATATAAAGTTCTAATTATTCCGGAATTAATGGAACTTGATGATTTAATCATAAAAAAGATAAAAAAATTCGTAAAAGAGGGGGGTATATTAATTGCATCTTATTTAAGTTCTTTAATCGGAAACAATTTTGCCCTTGCAGATGTGTTAGGGGTGGATTTTCTTAACATGTCCCCGTATTCTTTTAGTTATGCAAAATTAACTGAAAAAGTAAAGGAAGGTTTACCAGAAATTAATTTTGTTTGCTACGATACCCTAACTAATGTGCGACCAAGGAAAGGAACAGAAGTACTTGGACATATAATAAATCCAATTACAGAAAGGAATGGTGCAAGATATTTTTCTCATTGCCAAGCCCCTGAGGGAATATTAACTGATTATCCCATAGCTACTTTAAATAATTATGGCAAGGGCAAAGCAATTTACATCTCTATTCCGATTTTTTCTTTATATTTTAAGGAAGATTTTTATGTTTATCGTTTATTCATCCAAAATATTTTAAACATGATTTATACGGATAATATAGTTAAGAAAGTAATTGGTCCTTTAAATTTAGAGGTTTCTTTGATGGAACAAAAAGATAAAAATCTTTTAATTTTGCATCTAATCAATTTTTATTCCAAAAAATTTAGCATGAGGCTTCCAAGAATTGAAGAAATCTATCCAATAAATAATTTACAAATAGAAATTGAGATGAAAAGTCCAATAAAATCCATAAAACTCGTTCCTGATGGTAAAGTAGAATGGGATTTAAAAAATGATATTTTAGAGTTAAAAGTTCAAGAGGTAAATATTCATAGTATGGTAATAATTGAAAAAATTATCTAAATTTAAAATTTCTGGAATTTCTTAATTAATGTGAAAAGTACAAAAATTGAAAAAGACATGATTACGTGAGTTATTGCTAATCATAGAAAAGCTCAACCGGAGGGATATATCACTCTAAACGATATTGAAGCTTGCCTGGACCGTTAAACCTCGAATAGGAGATTGTCGATGGATAAGAGCATCGAATTTACCATGAATTTAATTTCTAGGACAGTCATAGAAAATGAGCAATACTTCAGCGAACTTGATAGCGTAGTAGGGGATGGTGATTTCGGTTATTCCTTGGCTCGAGGGTTCGAGAAGGTATTAGCAGAATGGGAAAGCTTGGATCATAGCACACCGGGTAATTTCCTGAAGAAAATTTCTTCGATCATAATTAGGTCGGTTGGAGGTGTCTCTGGAACGATTTGGGGTACAGCTTTCTTACGCGCTGGCATGACTATGGGGACCAAGACAGAGTTTACTCGCCCAGAGATCATTGATATATTCCGCTCAGTCATCGAGGGCATTAAAAAACGGGGCAATTGTGATTTGGGCGATAAGACCTACCTGGATGCTCTGGTGCCGGCAATCAATGCGCTTGAAAAAGCCTTCAACGAAGGCAAAGGAACCACAATTGCATTGAATGATGCCGCATTTGTTGCTCGCGAAAGTGCGGAAGCCACCCGCCAGATGATCGCCAAGCGTGGCCGAGCCGCTTACACGGGGAACGCAGCATCGGAACGTTGGACGCTGGCGCTGTTGCAGTGGCTGTTTTATTCGAAGCCGTAAGCAAGTCCTGGAAAGAATAAATTTTTCATCTAAAATCTGAGAGGAGATGAATATGAAGAAGTTCGTAAATAACCCGAAGGATTTTGTTCCTGAAATGTTGAAGGGGATAGCCCTAGCAAACCCAAAGACGCTAAAATATATTCCCGAATACAATTTAATCATGAGAATTGATATTCCGAAAGCCGACAAGGTTTCCATTATGCAAGGCTCGGGATCTGGACATGAGCCAGCCCATGTGATGGTGGTTGGCAGAGGAATGCTAGACGCGGCATGCCCCGGAAATGTTTTTGCAGCTCCCCCAGCGGACTTTGTTTACCAGACCACAAAACTTGTTGCCTCCCCGAAAGGCGTCTTGCATTTGTTAAATAACTATACCGGTGACACTATGTCCTTCGATATGGGGCGCGAGATGGCCGAAGCAGATGGCATTGAGATACGAACGGTGGTGATCAATGACGATGTGGCAGTGAAAGACTCGCTGTATACGGTAGGTCGCCGCGGTGTGGCTGGTAACTTCTTTGTCATCAAAGCAGTAGGTGCCGCGTCCGAAAAAGGCATCGGCCTTGAAGGGCTGGAAACGCTGGGTAACCGGGTGGTTTCCGTCACGCGGACAATGGGAATGGCATTGACCGGCTGTACACCTCCCGCCAAGGGTTCCCCAATTTTCGCTTTAGCCGACGACGAGATGGAGATGGGAATTGGCATCCATGGGGAGCCAGGACGCAAGCGAGTTAAGCTGACCTCTGCAAATGAGATTGTTGACGAGCTGTTGGACGCCGTTGCCAGTGATCTACCTTATAAGGCCGGTGACGAAGTGGCGTTGATGATCAACGGCATGGGTGGCACACCGATTTCTGAATTGTATTTACTCTATGCCCATGCTCATGAGCAGGTCGTAAAGCGCGGAATGAAGATTAAACGCAACTACATCGGCGAGTACTGCACCTCGCTTGAGATGGCTGGTTTCTCACTTACCCTGGTTAAGCTTGATCCAGAGTTGGAGGAACTATTGGCTGCACATGCCGAGGCTGCGATACGCATCTTCTAATTATTCAGATCTAACTGGCTCGATCTTTGCTATACTTTTGATAGGGTGTGCATCGGATCTTACACACCCCAAGGATATTAGATTCTCCTCCTGAAAGTATGGATTTCGGATCGATCGAAATCATTGGTAATCCAGAGCGCGTAGTAGGCAAAACCAAACTTACAGATGAAGTAAAAACACGACCTGGCATAAAAATACTCCTTAATTACATTGTGAAATTGTGCAATGACATTATGGGCAAATTAAGCAAGGTGGAATCTCGCCTGGATTAATCTAATCGCATCTGCCAGGCAGGGTGGGAATAATCTAGGGTACCAGGTTGACCTCACATGACTTCACTTAGTTCCCATGGGTAAACAAAGAGGATACCCGTGGGAAGGAAAGTATGCGGAATTACATTGAAAGTTGTTACGCAGGGATTTAGTATTTGCATTACTCTCCTATAATGGTAGTAATATATTCCTTTCCACGGATTGAGACAGATCCCAACCTTACCCCCCTCAAACCTTACCAACTTGGAATTGGACCCAGACTTGCTAACCTTGCATCATTACGTGAACTTTAGTTCCTGCTGCAACCGGCTGCAACGCCGGTAACACGGTATGGAAAATAAGGACATTGCGGACATCAATACCCCTACAGGTGGGGATCTGATAGATGTCATACCCTCATATGTAGGCAGAGGACTCCTCGGACATCGCTTCTAAATCAATCCATTTCAATTGCATATTTATTCTTGTATCCTAAATTTCTGGCGCCTTTCCGCGTTCCTGAATGAAGGTATACTTTTTCCGGTAAATGGCCTAAATAGGATCCAATACGTAAAGACGTATCATAAATATATAATTCCCCAATTCCTTTTACTGATTTTCTTAGTCCACCAATAAGAACGAGTAATTCATCAAAATTTTGGGTGTTTCTTATTGATTCTTTGTTCGCTAATAGTAAGTCTCTGGCGAAAGATAACGTCATTGGACTTATCCTAAATTGATGTCTGTATTTTTTACCATTTGGATGGATAGCCATTCCAGCATTATTTATACATTGTTCCAATGATGGTAAATTATGAAATTCGTCCAATTCTGCCAAAGCTTTACATAGTTTGCGTTTTTTGTAATCCTTAATTATAGATTTTATATCCATAAATTCTTACACTTTCTCCTCATACACCCAACTATATATTGTTTTCCGGTCATCAATATTTAAAGACTTAGCCATCTTTATGGTTAGTAATAATGGTGCTTCAGTGCCGACCGGTCTTATGCAGAGATTTAATTGGATCTCTTCTTCAAACACTTTATCGCTTATATTTTTTAGCCATGCTGTGCCGGTAAATGTAAGTCTTCCTGGGCCATAGGCCAACAGTTCATCTTGGGTAAATTCGATGGTTTTCGATAATTTTTCAGAAAACAACACGGGTGGGTAGAAACGTATATCACCTAGATCAAAAATCGTGTGAGATTTTGCTGTCTCTATTGAAGCCTTGCATCAGTGGAATGGAATCACTGATTGAGTATCATTATATGGTTCTATATATAAATCCAATTGGACCGTCCAATATTTTTCGCCATCATTGCTTTGTTGCACTTCAGCTTCACCCGATAGAACTTCAAAGCTTGGAAGAAATAGATAAGGGACAAGCAATTTAAGCAATTCAGACCGCTTAGCAGATCTAGTAGATGTTCCCTCTCTCCAGGGAACCTCCAACCAACCATCTTTTGTTTTTACTACGTATGGAAATCGATTCGTTTCAAATAAAAGGGCAACTACCGTTTTATCATCAACAACCACATTCAAATCAGTCATAGATGGTGCAATATCATCAAATTGCGTGATTACTTGCTGATAACATGAAGAAAGCTCATTCTGATTTGCTCCCACGACTTTATGGTTGCCCTCGTCAATACTAATAATCCACAGAATTGGTTCTCCATGCACCGAATTTGCATGGGCAGCGATTTGCCTACCAGCTTTTATTGGGTCAATCCAATCTGATTTAAGTTCTACTCTTGAATCTTCATCAGGCTTTCCATTCTCAACTTGTTCAATAACTCTATTAACCCATGCTTCAATCTGAAAAGCATTCATAAATAATCCGTTCCTTAACGTGTGGATAAATATATTACAGTTATATTAAAACCTGGAGAACCGCTTGTCTCAACCACAAATACTATATAAGCTACTCTTGTATCTACGAAATCTAAATATGGGATTTAGCCAAGTCTCGTATATGTCGTAATCAATTTACTGGTGGACTTTGATCTCACGCCCAAATTTCTCAAGCCAGTTAATTGGAGTGTTGAACGCCCAATCTGTGGATTTACTGCCCATTTGCCATATTCTTTTTTAAGGCGTTCATAACGGTCGTGCCAAGCAGGCTTTTCTTGAATTTTAAGGCAAACTTGGTCAGTGATATTTTCTGGGTAGGGTGGCGAGATACTGCCTAGAACTTCTTGAACCAATTCCCTGACTGATAAACCTACATCACTACGATTATTCATAAATTCTCTCCAAGGAACAAAGATATTACAGTTATATTAGAACCTGTCAAAACGCTTGTCTCAACCATAATTATTATATATGCTGCTCTCGTTTTTACCTAATCCAACCAAACACAAAAAAGGAGAGCAAAAAATGAACACCAAAAATAGCAATACCCCCAAAGTAACCAAGGATCCAGAACCCATTGATGAAGAAACAACCCAAGCTCGTATTAACCTTTTGGAAGCCCGTGTCACCCAATTGGAAACCATGATGTTAATCATGGAAGAAAAAGCAGTTACTTTTGATATGTTGGCAGAACGGTTGGTTGGTTCCAGTGATACTGGATCCAATAAGGTTAGAAAGCCACGTACCAAACGGGTATTGACACCAGAAGGAAAAGCTGCATTCCATGCCAGAATGATTGCTGGTCGTTTAGCCAAACAAAAAGCTTCTAAGAAATAACTTTTAGAAGCAGGGGATTATTTACAATTCAAATTATGTTGTGGAGAGTAAATACGGTTAATAACGATGGTGACCCCGAGGCGGATCGAACGCCTAACCTAACGATTAAAAGTCCTATGCACTTTGAGCTGAGCATCGGTGGTAAAGATTGGGTCGAACGTACTACTCAGAATTAATGAAACTATATATTAATAACGCTTAAGATAAAACTTTTAATTAGGCTCCGAAATGCATTTAATTATCTGATCTCTTCTTTGTGGTATTAACTCGTGATAAAAATAAAATCATTTCAGGTTGGTGAAATCGTCTGATAATTAACATATCTGAGAATATATTCTTGATAACCCTAGTTCCACTTATCTGCCTTGGAACACGAAATTAATTCAAATTGCACTGTAGCCTATGCCAATTGACTAGATCTACAATTGGTAATTAAGCGTTTTTATTCTCAGCTAATGTTTCCTCATGAATAAATGCCTTAAGAACTATAACCCATAACCCGAAGGTAAAAGTAAACTTGTAACAAAATTCTTTCAGGGATAAAATGATGAATACACTGTGGCTCATCCGAAGGAGTTAGAAAATGGCTCTTGAGATCGATCGCAACTCTTATTTAAGCTCAATGGAACAAGCTGTCAGGTTAAAAGAAAAAGCAGTCCTTTTGGGTGAGAAATTCGTTACTCAAGGTGTTAGACGAGTTTTTTTTGTTGGCTGTGGGGCGCCTAACCGGGAGATGGGTGTAATCAAATATTTCCTGGATCGTGATATTCAAACCATCGAATTTCATTTGTATTTCCCAGCTGAATTAGTTCGTCAAGCTCCTAAAAAACTTGACCAGAAGACATTGGTCATCTTCGCTTCTCACTCCGGAACCACAACTGAAATCCTGGAAGCAGTAGATTTCGTCAAGCGATACGAGTGCAAACTAGTAGCTGTTACCCAGTTTGACGACTCGCCTTTAGCAAAAGCAATCGAGAATACCTTTGTCTATGGTCAATGTGAATCTGGTTATTTTGCCACGTATATTTTATTGATGGCGATGTTGACAGGTCTGGGTAAGAAAGCTGAGAATTGGAAGCTAGCAGATAAGGTAATTGGGTCATTAGAGGTTTTACCACAAGTGCTACTGGATACATCATATGCGAACGAAAAACGTGCAATAGAAGAAGCTAGACTTTATCATCAGGATGATTTCTTCATGCTTTTTGGTTCGGGTCCATGCTTCGCATCTGCTTATGTCACCGGCGTATGCATCATGATGGAAATGCAATGGATGCATACATTTAGTGGTGAAGCAGCTGAATTTTTCCACGGTCCGTTTGAAGTTGTTCAACCAGATGTCCCCATATTGATCTATATGGGCGAAGACGAAAGCCGGCCGATTACAGAGAGAGTAGTGCGATTTTGTAAGAGGTATACCGAGCGTTTAATCGTTTACGACTCGAAAGATTTCGAAATGAAAGGCATTGATAAAGAAATACGGGCTCTTTTCGCACCGTTTGTTCTACAAGCAGCGACAAGACGAGTTATGGAACACCTTGCAGTATGGCACAACCATCCTTTGAGCACCAGGCGTTACATGGGGAAAGTGGAGTACTAAAATGATTCGTTTACTTGGTATTGGTGACAACACGACAGATACCTATATCCACATGAAAGTGATGTTCCCAGGTGGCAATGCGCTGAATGTTGCTGTTCTAGCAAAGCGACTTGGGTATGGTACGGCATATATCGGATGCGTGGGCGACGATGAGCGTGGAAAGTTTATACTTTCTGCGGTAAATTCGGAAGGCGTGAACACAACCCATTGTCGTGTGATTCCCGGAGTACCAACCTCTTACGACAAGGTTGAATTGGTTAACGGAGATCGGGTCTTTGTTGCCCACGATCCTGGAGCAGCTGCCATGATCCAATTAGATAGTGGAGATCTCGATTTTATTCGTGGATACGATATTGTCCATACTAGTATTTATTCAAAGCTTGAAACGCAGCTGCCTGAGCTCAAGCAAGCCAGCCGAAACTTATCCTTTGATTTTTCACATTATATCGACCATAGCTACCTCGAAAAAGTTTTGCCCTATACTGATATAGCATTCATCTCTCTATCTGATGTGCCCTCCGATGATTGGGAATCTTTTATCAAAAGCATGGCCACCACGGGTCCACGATTGGTCGTCGCCACGTGCGGAATGCAGGGATCAAAGGTGTTTGATGGAACCAGGTTCTATCATCAAGATATTGTTCCAGTCGAAGTAATTGATACATTAGGTGCAGGTGATGCCTTTGCAGCATGTTTTTTGGTGGAAAATCTGCAGGGAACGCCAATTCCGCTTGCCATGCAACACGCAGCACACTATGCCGCAAAAAATTGTGCGCACTATGGTGCGTTCGGCTACGGAAAATTCTACTAAAACTTGAAATCTGCTCGGATTTAGTCGATAATTGGAGTCTCTAAATTTAATACTGATTGAATATACTATCGTCGAATAAGAACCGTTAATCAATCGAGATTATTTCAAAGAAATACCAGAGTGCGAGTGTAATAAATTCGATTGTCAGCGTTGTACACTAAACCGGTCAATTTCCCTTGAAGATTCTGAGTTATTTAAGCATCGCAATAGGGGAATTATTCTTTTCTATTCGCAGTTAGAGCCATTTGCTTTCAACGCCAATAGGGTGAGTGTTATTTCTATGCTCGAAAGATTATTGTTGGTAACTCCTCGAAATGATGCATTATCAGGTTTTGCTTATCTGGTCACACTAGATTGAAGATTATTTTAACGACAGAATATTGTCTTACTGGTGGTGATACTTATTTATCTCACCCAAAAAGATGTAACGAATTTATATTAAAACTGCAATATTGTTATGGGAGAAATGGAACAATTTTAAATGGACTAATACATAGAATGCTATGAACTATTCGTAAAAACAGCATCGATAAAGAAAAATTCTTATTGACTTAAGGAAATATTAATGCTAAAATAAATTCAACGTTAAATACAGCATTGAATTCAATAGTAAATTTAATACTGAATTTATGAATAATAAAACTTCTATAAAAAACCACGAAGACAGGTTAGTATTCCAGGTCTATGACCAAATCCTTGGTATTATTCATGATCGGGGGATAGCAAGAACTGAAAAAATCAGCGCTTTAAATCTATCAGAGAAACTTGGCGTAAGTCGTACTCCAGTTAGCTTTGCCCTCTTTCGCATGGAACTTGAAGGGCTCTTATCAGGAGACGAGAAAGGTGGCTGGATTGTGAGTCCGGTCACTTTACCTGAGCTAGAAGAGTTTTTTGAACTAAAAGAATGCCTGTTCCCCGTGATCGTTGAAGCAGCGACAAAAAAAATTACTTCCGATCAAATCGCCAATCTCTATATATTTATCGATGAAATTAACCGGTCGATAAAATGGAATGATTTAAATAGCTTGCGGTCTGCTGATAAAGGATATAACCACCTTTTGGAAAATATCTGTGGTAATCAAAGGCTTAGCAATTTTGAGAAGATCATTGATAACCAGCTGTATCGTATACTGACAACCTACTTATCATTTCCTAATTCTGACAAAACCATATTCTCTGGATACCAAGATATTGTGCAATCAATCAGCTCTGGAAACGCATTATTGGCAAAGGAGAAAGCAAAAGAATACACTTATACCCTGAGGGAAAAGCTAAAGGAATTCATGCAAGATGTGGTTATTCCTTTACTTGGTCCGAACACTTATTAATAATCAATTCAATATCGGATTCGGGCTGTAAAGAGGACGAATGAAAAAAATTATCAATGAACCATCCGAATTTGTGAACGATACCCTTCAAGGCATTTTACGCGCTCACCCTGAACACCTAAGAGCAATATCCGATGATTTGCGAGCTTTCGTTCGAGCAGATGCTCCTATAAGGGGGAAAGTCGCAATCGCCACAGGAGGTGGTTCTGGGCATTTACCCCTTTTTATCGGATATGTTGGAAATGGATTAGTCGATGGCGTTTCTGTAGGAAATGTGTTTTCATCGCCTTCTCCAGCTCAAATTCTGGCAGTCACCAACTCAATCAACGGCGGATCAGGTGTCTTATATTTATATGGTAACTACCAGGGGGATGTATTAAGTTTCAATTCAGCAGCTGAGATGGCTGAATTGGAAGGTATCAATGTGGAAACAGTACATGTCACCGATGATGTTGCTTCTGCTCCTCGAGAAAAGCGAGAGACCAGGCGCGGTATTTCAGGTTTATTTTTCGCATACAAGATAGCAGGAGCATTAGCAAGTGAAGGCGCTGATCTATTGGCTGTAAAAACTGTCGCAGAAAAAGCAGTTGCTAACACTTGTTCGATGGGTGTCGCATTGACTTCTTGTATCGTACCCGAAGCAGGGCATCCTGGTTTCACAATCGGTGATGATGAGATGGAAATCGGTTTGGGCATCCATGGTGAACGAGGGGTTCGTCGCGGAAAAATCCAATCCGCAGATGAGATTACTGATGTCTTGATGAAATCAATTTTGTTTGATCTTCCTTTTGAAAGTGGGAGCGATGTGGCAATTCTAATAAATGGGCTTGGAGCAACTCCAAGGGAAGAACTATACATTGTTTTTAATAAAGCTGCGAAGGTCCTCGATGAAGCAGGAATTAAGATATATCGCAACTATATCGGAGAATATTGTACGTCTATGGAAATGGCCGGGGTATCGATAAGTCTATTACGATTGGATCAAAAATTAAAAACACTATTAGACGCTCCGGCTCAATCGCCATTCTTCAATTTAATTTAATATTTAAAAAACAGAGAATAAAAGATGGATAACACAACTTGCGGCTTGACATATGAAGAATTTGTTAAACTTCTTAAAAGGGTTTGCCAAGATGTGGAATCTTACAAAGACTATCTAACCGATTTAGATTCAGAAATTGGGGATGGCGATCTTGGAATAACCATTCATCGGGGATTCCAAGCTATTGAAAAAACGCTCGAAGCAGATCATAAAAATATTGGCCAATTACTAATGAGAGCAGGTATTGATTTTATCAATGCGGCATCTTCTACTGGTGGATTCCTTATAGGTTCAGCAATAATTAGTGCTGGAAAATGTATTGGTGAGAAGGTTTCTATCTCGTTAGCAACCTTTTATGAGATTGTCGTTTGCTCCGAAGAAGAGATCAGGGAAAAGGGGAAAGCCGAAATAGGTGACAAAACCATGCTAGATGCATTAGAACCAATTCGGATTTCTCTGAAGAATTCAGTGGAAATAAACGATCCGATAGATATTGCATTGAAGAATGCATACGAAGCATCTGAGCAAGGAAGTGAAGCAACGAGATCTATGCAGGCTAAGAAAGGGCGTTCTCGCTGGTTAGGTGAAAGATCGGTCGGGCATTTAGATCCAGGTGCTGTGTTCATAAGTCAGTTGATGAGGTCAATTTACTCACATTACTTACAATAGTTATAGGACAATCGAAGTATATCTTGGAGGGAACTTGGCTAATTCAACTCTTGTTTTTAACCATTTGACTAAAAAGTATAAAGATTGTTTTGCAGTGAAAGATCTGTCGCTAGAATTACGGGAAGGCGAATTTTTTACATTATTGGGTCCCAGCGGTTCTGGAAAGACCACCACACTAAAAATGGTGGCAGGTCTAGAAACACCGACTAGTGGTGAAATTTGGGTTAGAGGAAAGGAAGTTACATTTCTCCCACCCGATAAAAGGGGACTCGGCATGGTATTTCAAAATTATGCTCTGTTTCCGCATATGACTATTAAAGATAATATTGCATTCCCACTAAAGATGCAAAAAAAATACTCGAAAGATGAGATTACTAGTCGAGTAAAGGATATATTGGCACTAATGCAGTTAGACGGATTCCAGGAACGTTATCCGTCGCAGATGTCCGGTGGACAGCAGCAAAGGGTAGCACTAGCGAGAGCGCTTGTATTCCAACCGCCGATAGTTTTAATGGATGAACCCTTAGGTGCACTAGATAAAAAGCTACGAGCAGCTATGCAATTGGAGATCAAGAGGATACAACAACAGGTTAATATAACCACCATTTACGTTACCCATGATCAAGAAGAGGCATTGACTCTTTCGGACAGAATAGCAATCATGAATGCTGGTGAAATTGTTCAACTAGATACGGGGAAAAACATTTATGAACATCCGAACAGCTTATTTGTAGCGGACTTTATCGGAGAATCCAATTTTGTCCCAATTGATTTGGTTTGTCGAGAAGAGGATGAAGCAATACTTAAAATCAAATCACCGATAGG
Organism: uncultured Chloroflexia bacterium; assembly: GCA_963726315.1. Classification (GTDB taxonomy): domain Bacteria; phylum Chloroflexota; class Anaerolineae; order Anaerolineales; family UBA4823; genus FEB-25. Next base: position 38,716 of record CAVSBZ010000003.1, read on the forward strand.
ATCCACCTTCAGCTTTAAGTGTTCAGATTTAGAATTTCCATCTAGTACTGATCTCAAATTTGTTATCCGTCCTGAAAAGATAATCATTGGTAAAAATTTAGGCTCGGAAGCCAAGTTGCACTGTAAGATCTCGGAGGTAATCTATCTTGGTGAGACGATCAAGTACATCATGTCAATCGATGAGATGTATCAATTCATGGTGAAGGTGCAGACTGTGAATATGAGTTTCCGCTTGAACGTAGGCGACACCGTCGATCTTACCTGGGATGACGATTGTGGAAATATATTATCTTGATCATATATGAAGAGTAGAGAGGAGGTAAAACGGGTAATTTTCCAACTCGAGTTAGTAAAACAAAACCAATATTTATCTCGACAATGTCAAATCATAAACTAGAGGAGAATTAAAGCAATGAATAAGATAATAAATCTATTATTGTGCCTCACTATGGTGTTTGGCGTAATTGCATGTACACAAGCTACGCCGACCCAGGTAGCCACCGAGGCAGCCCCTACCACTGCTCCTGCAGCCAATCCTTCAGGGTATCCGGATTTTACCGGCAAGACAATCACCATTGGACTCTGGGGTGGTGCTTTCTCTGAGAATGTACAGAAAGCCTACATTGTCCCGTTTGAAGCAGATACCGGCGCAACAGTCATCGTCGAAGAATACGGCAGTGATGTCACAGCCATGGTTAAGGGACAGGTTGAGCAGAACATACCCGGTTTTGACCTCATTTCTGGTGTGGGTATACTTGACCAGGTTGCAGTTATGAGAGATGCAGGAGCAATACAGAAACTCGATTGGAGCAAGATACCCAATTCTGGTGATTTAACTGATAATGCAAAGTACGATTATGCGATGGGGCAGTATGTTATCTCCACAAACTTTGTCTGGAATACCAATGCCTACCCCAGTGGTGGACCGGATGACGCTAAGACGTGGTACGACGTCGCTACATATCCCGGACCACGTGCACTCGTTAACTTTTCTCCAACCGGCATCCTTGAACAGGCACTGATTGCAGATGGTGTTGCTGTCAAAGATCTATATCCATTGGATGTGGACCGTGCCTTCGCGATGCTCGACAAAGTCAAACCATCGATTGTTAAGTGGTGGGGTTCTGGTGCTGAGATCTATCAAACACTAATCTCTGAAGAATCCACTTCAGGTGTTTTCTGGATTGCACATGCCTACAGAGCCCAAACTGCGGGTGCTCCAATTGTTGTCTCAATGAAAGATATGTTCCTCATCGTAGATTGTTGGGCAATCCCGACTAATGCTCAGAATTTAGATGTCGTCTACGCATTTCTTAACTATACCGTCGACGGTCAGCGTGCTGCCAACTACACTAGACTGATGGGCTATGCTCCTGTAGTTAAAAGTGCATACGATTATTTAACTGAGGCAGAACAGGAGAAGTTAGCTACATACCCAGCGAATGAAGCACAAGGTTTTTGGGCAGATGTCGCTTACTGGCAGGAAAATTTTGCCGCGATCTCTGAGAGATACCTTGCATGGATTGGAGAGTAATTCTGAAGTAGACCCTAACGATCTCAATAATCAAATGATCTCTTGGGGATTATCAATGATCCCCAAGAGATCGGTAATCAGATAATTAATGTGGAGAGGTGAGACTTTGATAGCAGAAGCAACTGAAGCTGAAAGTAAAAATAGGCGAGTTCCAGCATGGTATATCAGGTTACGTTCGCCATGGACTTCTGCATTTCTGATGATATTACCTGCCCTGATTCTATATGCAATCTTTTATTTTTATCCCCTTTTTAGACTGCTCCCTGAAAGTATTTTTGAAAATGGGAGATTTACAGTACTATACTTTAAACGAATTTTTTCCGAACCCCTGTATCTCGGTACGCTTCTCAGAACTATTTGGATTTGTCTCGCTTGTACTGGAATCAATCTATTACTTGGGTATCCTGTCGCTTACACGCTTTCAAAAGTATCATCGAAGTGGGCGAATGTTATTCTTGCCGTGATATTGTTGTCTCTTTGGACAAGTATACTTGTTAGAACGTATTCCTGGATGGTTATTCTCCAGCGAACTGGAGTAATCAATCAGATACTTCTGAAATTAGGAATTATCGACAAATCCATACAAATCATGTATACCCCAACAGCAGTATTGATTGGTATGGTGCACATACTATTGCCTTTTATGATCATGCCAATATATAGTGTGCTTCGTGGGATTGACCCAAATCTTCCCCTGGCAGCCTCGTCATTAGGTGCATCCAAGACAACAGCGTTTTTAAAAATTACCCTCCCCTTGAGCATCCCTGGTATCGCTGCTGGTGTTTTGTTGGTTTTCATTCAAGGACTTGGCTTTTATGTTACGCCGATGCTACTTGGAGGTCCACCAACATTGATGATGTCCGGTTTGATTGATAGGCAAATGTTTAATTTCCTGAATTGGTCTTTCGGCTCTGCTATCGGGGTAGTCCTATTAATCATTACTACAATATTTTTAGTGATTTTCGATCGTTTCTTTGGTATGGATTCTCTACAAAAGAGACTTGTGTGAGGACTAATATTTATGTTTTTAAAATCGCGCCATCGTCGTTGGGATAGAAATCCAATATGGTTATACATCGTTTGTGCACTCGTACTGTTCTTCTTACTCGTGCCGGTATTGATCATTATCCCAATGTCATTCGGTGGTTCGTCATTTCTTGAGTTTCCTCCCAGAAGTTTATCGATACAGTGGTATCAAAAATTCTTTACAGATTCACATTGGCTACGTGGGGCATGGAACAGCCTGAGGGTAGCAATAAGTACGACTATTTTCGCCAGCTTACTCGGAATCTCAGCAGCGATAGGTATAACAAGTAAAGCGATGCAGAAAAAAGGTGGCAGGTTTTTTAATATTATTTTACTTATTCCATTAATTTTACCAAGCATTATCGTTGCAGTTGCTATGTACATGATATATGGTCAATGGAAGCTTGTAGGTACATTTCCGGGTTTGATACTTGCCCATACTTGCCTGGCAATTCCTATGGTTGTTACCTTAATATCCGCTTCATTATATGGAGTGGATACTGACCTATATAATGCTGCGCGGAGTCTGGGTGCTAATCATTTAACTGCCCTTATCAAGATCGTATTGCCATTAATCAAACCAGCCATTTTCACCAGCATGTTATTTGCATTTATTACATCCTTTGATAAATCCGTTGTAACCATGTTTATTGCAAAACAACAAACGACCACTTTACCAAAGATGATATTTGACAGCTTGAAATATGAGATCAGTCCTGCTGTCTCAGCCATTTCAGCTATCCTGATTTATCTAACCCTCATCCTTTTTATTCTGAGAGGTGTAACGGGTACGAAAAATGGAAATAAACCAGCTTCGGCTGAGTAGATCTGAACCGTGATAATAATATTGATTACCGACAATGATATACGACGATGCCAAGCCACACCAAGTGACTGTTTATAGATAATCAACAATTTTTTATAATTCCCGAAAAGGCGGGAAATACATTAAAACAATATGGTTAAGGAGTAATCAGGTGAAAAAGTTCATCAATAAACCCGAGGATTTTGTTGACGAAATGATCGAAGGGATTGTTGCAGCTCATCCAAAGCAATTAGAATATCTTGAAAACAACACTCGTTGCATCGTAAAAAAAGATCGAAGTAAAACTAAAGTAGGGATTGTCACTGGCGGAGGTTCCGGTCATCTTCCCCTGTTCCTTGGCTATGTCGGCGAAGGTTTGCTGGATGGCTGTGCTGTTGGCGGGGTTTTTCAATCTCCTGGTGCAGATAAAGTTTATGAGATCACAAAAGCAGTAAATAAGGGTAAGGGTGTCCTTTATATAATCGGAAATTACATGGGAGATAAAATGAATTTTGATATGGCGGCTGAAATGGCAGAGATGGAGGGAATTGAAACCAAAACGATTATTGGCATGGACGATGTCGCTTCGGCTCCAAAGTCAGAAACACATAAACGTAGAGGTGTCGCTGGTATTTTTTATGTGTATAAGACAGCAGGTGCAATGGCAGATTTAGGAAATTCACTTGATGAGGTCTATCGCGTTGCAGAGAAAGCTGCAAAAAATGTTCGCACCATGGGAGTGGCTTTGTCACCTTGCATTATCCCAGAAGTTGGAAAACCATCTTTTATGCTTGAAGATGATGAGATGGAGATCGGGATGGGCATCCATGGAGAGCCAGGTGTTCGTAGGGGTAAACTGCGTCCTGCTGATGAGGTTGTCACAGAGATGTTGTCAGCAATTCTAACTGACCTAGAGCTCGATACTGGTGATGAGGTTTCGGTATTGGTCAACGGTTTAGGAGCTACATGTAAGGAAGAGCTTTATATCATCAACAAGAAAATTTCTGAGATATTGAAAGAGAATGGAATCTCAATTTTTTCAACATACGTTGGTGAATTTGCAACATCTATGGAAATGGCGGGGTTTTCAATTTCAATAATTAAGCTAGATAACGAGTTGAAATCCATGCTTGGTAAAAGTGCAAACACACCATTCTTCACACAATTTGCTTCTTAATTGACTGAGGGAGGTAATTGTGCAGTATTTTACGAAAGAAAATTTGGTAGATGCAATGGATCACATCTCTCGTTTAATGGAAACAAATCGCGACTACTTGTGTGAATTAGACAGCCATATTGGCGACAGCGATCTTGGATTAACCATGACACGAGGATTTTCAGCAGCACACAATGCAGCGAAGACCAATAACAATAATGACATAGGTACCATGCTTAAAGTGATTGGATTCGCGATCAGTAAAGATGCACCCTCAACAATGGGAACCTTGATTGGATCAGCATTCATCGGTGCTGGGAAATCCTTGGCCGGTCGTGAGCAGCTTGATGCGGATGGGATTGCTTTTTGTTTTCGCAACATGGCAGAAGCAGTAGCAAAACGAGGCCAATCAGCTGAAGGCGAAAAGACAATGCTTGACGTGCTTTTTCCTGTTCCGCGTGCTTTAGAAGCAAGTGATAGCGAAGACATTACAGCCCGAATGCAAATCGCTCTCGACAATGCTAAGAAAAGTCTAGAGAATACAAAAAGCCTTCAAAGTCAGCACGGTCGAGCTTCTGTTTTTAGAGAAAAGACCATCGGATTGATCGATCCAGGCGCTGCTGCTGCTTGTTTGATGATAGAAGGATTTTCTAGGTCTTGTGGAGTATAACGAAAATATTCATAAAATCGTTTGGAGATACCTAATTTTGCAATAAGGAGAGATGAAAATGGATAAAGTACAACAAGAAAAGATTAAAAAAATATACCGCGAAGATGCTGCACTGGAAGCAAAAATTAGGGAAGAAAAGGCAAAAGCGTCTAAAGTAAAAGATATATACATGGAAGAAGCCGCTCGTGGAACGAGAATGTTATACGAAAGGGGATTCTCCCCAGATGGTGATAACGGCGATGTAAGTGTGAGAGATCCAGAAACGGGTTATATTTACATATCCGCTTCCCCAGTCCCTGTCGATTACAGAAATCTAGGTGAATATCGTGCCTCCGATATGTGCGTGGTGGACATCGACGGTAATCGCATTACAACGTGGTCCAGACCAACAATAGAAATGCCAATGCATATTGCTATATTAAAAGCACGCCCTGATGCAAATGCAGTCGTACACACCCACGGTGATTGGTCATCAGTATTTGCGATATGTGGCAAAAATATTCCATTAACTTTGGCAGAGCATTACGCACATCTTGGACCAGGTGAAATCGTCTGTGCAGACTATGGTAAAGCAGGTTCATTTGAATTGGCTGAGGTCATCGTCAAAGCGATGGGTAAAAATAATGCGGCAATAATGCGTAACCATGGTGCTGTAATTGTCGGAAGAACTTTGGACGAAGCGTTTACCAACGCCCAGTTCCTCGAATCTATTGCTCAAAAGACACTATTCGGATTGCTTCTTGGTGGGCTTACACCGGTGAAACCAGAAGATGTGCTTGATGATTGGATGTATCAATAGCACCTACTTTATTTTAATCCAATAAACAGGGTATTTCATTCACCAGTGGGTATTGAATGATTATCGACAGGAGATAGTGACCATTGAAATATCTTCTTGGTGTTGACCTAGGAACGACGGCAATCAAAATTGGTCTTTTTGATGAAAATATAAACAAAATTGGCACAAGTATTCAGGAACATAAGCTAATTACTGACACAAAGTTTGCTGTTGAGCAAAAAGTTGCAGTATATTGGGAATCGTTTAAAACATGCCTCAAGAATGTGATACACAAAACGGATATATCCCCAAGCGACATCCTGGCATTAAGTATTTCCGCTCAAGGCGAAACTATGGTTTTCTTGGGGGCAGATGGAGAGCCACTCTATAACGCAATCGTATGGATGGATAATCGTCCACAAGAAGAAGCAAAAATCCTTGAGGAGCGATTTGATCCAGATGAAATCCATAAAATTACGGGCCAGTCAGATGTAATCCCACTATCTCCTGGATGTAAGATTTTATGGTTTAAACGAAACCATCTAAAATTATTCGAAAAAACTAGAAAAATACTTCTCATTGAAGACTACTTCTTTTACCGAATGTGCGGTGAATTCTATGGAGAAGGATCTCTTTGGTGTTCGACCCATATGTGGAACATCAACACCAAGGAGTTTTGGCAACCAATGCTCGATGAGCTTGGTCTTACCCCAAAGCAATTACCAATGGTAGTAGAGTCAGGTACTCCGTTAGGTAAAATCTCACCTTCCGTTGCGTTGGAATTAGGACTTAGTAGAGATACAGTTTTAGTAATGGGCGCTCTCGACCAGTCCTGTGGTGCGATTGGAGTTGGCAATGTTATCCCTGGGATCTTCTCCGAAAGTACAGGAGCTGCAATGGTCGTATGCACTATGACCGAAAAACCAGCGATAGATCCCAACCGGAAATTATCATGCTTCTATACCGGAATACCTAATATGTATATGATCCATGGTTTCAGCAGTGGCGGAATAGCCTTGAAATGGCTACGTGACGTACTGTGCAGTGAAGAGGTTGCCATTGGCGAGCGGACTGGAAAAAATGGGTATATATTCATGGACATGGAGGCGAGTTCCATACCTGCAGGTAGTGATGGGCTCGTTGTATTGCCTCATTTTCAAGGATCCGGCCCTCCTGACACCAATGCATCTGCGAAATGCGTCATATATGGATTGACACTACAGCACACTAAAGCACATATTATTAGGAGTTATTTGGAAGCTATTGCCATGTCGCTTTGCCGTATCGTAGAAGCGGTTGAGGAGATGGGAATAGAGGTTAAAGAGATCCGTTCTCTCAGTGGAGGAGCTAAAAGCGATCTTTGGTGCCAAATTAAAGCTGATGCCCTTGGAAAACCCGTGGTCACAATGAAAAACACAGAAGATGCGGCATGCCTTGGAGCTGCAATAATCGCAGGAGTAGGGATTAAGTTATGGCCATCAGTACAGGAAGCTGCTTTAAGGATTGCAACAGAGGATAAACGGTATCTACCAAATATTAACAACCGTAAGGCATACGATGAGTTATTAGTGAAATACAAGATGCTTACGGAAAACCTAAAACCCATAACTATAAAAATGTGATTTATATAGCATTCAAGCACATCAACAATTTTAGGAAATTAGATATGGTTTTGAAAGGAATATGATCATGCGCTATCCTCGATTAATCGTCATGCTGACACATCATGACCTCACCGTACAAGATTCCAAAAAAATATTTTTAGAAGCCAAGAATGCTCCGTGCGATTATTGGGGTTTTAAAGATGTTGGCTTGCCAGAGGAACAAATGCGCGATCTAGTTGCTTGCATGAAGGAAGCGGGCAAAACTACTTTCATAGAAAGCTTGGCGTATACAGAAGAAGAGGGGTTAAAAAGTGTGCAGCTTGCAGCTGACTGTAGATTTGACTTTGTCCTTGGAACACATTATTCCAAAAGCATCCTTGATCTCACGAATGAGAATGGGATTAAGTATCTTCCATTTGTGGGCAAGCGGAAAGAACACAGATTATATGGAGAGATCGATGAGATTATTGCTGAAGCAAAACAAGTCCTTTCTTACGGTACCTACGGTGTAAATTTACCAGGTTTCCGTTATGTCGGCGATGCGATTACCTTAATCACCAAACTGGTTAAATCCGTTGATAAACCCGTAAGTGTCGTAGGAAGTATCAACAACTTTGAACGCCTTGATCTGATCAAGCAAACAAACCCTTGGATGTTTACCATCGGAAGTGCATTCTTTGAAAAGAATTTCGGAGATACTTTCACTAAACAGATTGAGGTTGTCACTGAATATATGAAAAGCTGATAAAAGAACAGCTGCTAACCTGTGATTTGAAGAGAATTATCAAAGATGTTAATGATTTCACGATATACATGCTGCAATAGCAGAAAATTATGACCATAGGCCGAGATATACAAACAATAAGGTTATAAGTTCACATAAATATAAATTTACTCTGTATCACTTGAGGTAACCAATGAAAATTTCATTCCTGTCCGCCCTGTTTTGTAGATATCCATTGGAAAAGTCATTCGAAATTGCTAGCATACAGGGCTATGATGGGGTTGAAGTCTGGGGGGCTCGTCCACATGCATACGCTTATGACATGAACGAAGCAAGGATAGAGCAGGTGTTAAAGCTGAAAGAGGAATATAAACTTGAAATACCTATGTACTGTCCTGAGATATTGATGTATCCCTATAACATCCCAACAACTGATCTCAAAGAACGCCAGGATACGATTGATTACTTAAAGCGCTCTATCGAGGTCGCAAAGGCTATTGGTGCCCCACGCATTCAAATGACCAGTGGTCATGCAGGTTATGGCACAAATCGAAAGACAAATATTAAAAACATATCAAATGTAATGCGAATTTTGGTCGAGCACGCTGAAAAAATTGAAGTAGATATTGTTTTTGAAGTCCTCACAATAATGGAGAGTAATACTATCTTTCTGCTTGATGACTTCATCGATTTGATGAACAAGATCGGTAGCCCTCGCTTGAAAGGAATGCTTGATACAGTCATGCCGATGACCAATTGGGAGACATTTTCTGAATATTTCGAAAAACTCGGTGACAAGCTGGCATATGTTCATTTTGAAGATACTAATGGAATAAATCAATTTCATCAGCCGATTGGCAAGGGGATTTTAGATATGCCAGAACTGATTGCCATGTTTCGAAGATATGGTTATGATGGCTGGCTCAGCCTGGAATTGTTCTCAAGTTTCATCCGTGAACCTGAAATGTACATTGGTCAAGAGATTCGTAAATTGCGATTGTTATTAAAATAATTATCAAATTTTACAAGGAGAAACATTTATGAAAATAGCAACATTAACAGTCTTGTTCTGCAGGCATCCTTTAGAGAAAGTATTCCAAATTGTTTCTGCTCAAGGGTATGATGGAATTGAACTTTGGGGGGCGCGTCCACATGCGTATCCGTATGATATGGATAAAAAAAGGATAGCCGATATACTGAGGATGAAAGAGCAGTATCACCTAGAGGTCCCGATGTATACTCCAGAGCTGCTCGCATATCCTTATAATGTTGCCTCGCAAGATCCAAAAGAACGGCAGGAAACTATTGATTATCTTAAGCGTTCTGTTGAAGTGGCAAAGGCGATTGGCGCTCCTCGTATGCAAGTGACTTGCGGACATGCTGGATACGCAACAGAGCGACGTAAGAATTTAGAGAATGTTCGAACGGTGCTACGTCAAATCGTAGACCATGCCGAGAAGATCGGTGTTGATATCATCATCGAACCCGTCACAATGATGGAAAGTAACACAATCTATCTATTAGACGATTTAGTGGAATTGCTTGAATACCTGGATAGTGATCGTGCGAAGACTATGATGGATACAGTCACGCCTTTGGTTCATTGGGAACCATACTCTGATCATTTTGAGAGGCTAGGCAAGAAATTAGATTATATACACTTCGTTGACAGCAATGGTGTCAATCAAAGCCATATGTCCCTTGGTACAGGAATTATTGATTTACCGGGCTTAATTTCAATAATGCGCCGTCACGGCTATGACGGCTGGTTATGTATAGAGTTAATCTCATCATTTATTCGTGAACCTGAAATGTATGCTGGTAAAGATATCAGGACCTTGCGACAAATGCTTGCAGAAGGGTAAGGGCAGTTTTAGGCATTTGCTAGAATGGAATGACATTTAATGGTTGATGGAGTATTTTCGGAATAACAAAAACTCTGGTCTACGTTGGTGCAATTGATGCTACCACAAGCAATTGCCAACCTGTCGTACGATCGGAAGGTTACATAAAGTCGATTAAGGAATAAGATAATGAAAAGAGATGTTGAATATATTGTCCGGGTCATCTCAGATGCTGTACTTAAAAACGAAGCATACTTTAGCGAGCTGGATGGTGTGGTTGGTGATGGTGATTTTGGTTATTCGATCGCACGTGGTTTTGAGAAAGTCTTAATGGAATGGGATAACTTGGATCACACCTCACCAGGAAATTTCCTTAAGAAAATTTCTTCGACCATTATTAGCACTGTTGGAGGTGTCTCTGGAACCATCTGGGGTACATCCTTCTTACGCGCCGGCATGACCATGGGGACCAAAACGGAAATTACTCGCCCAGAAGTCATCGACGTGTTCCGCTCAGTCATCGAGGGAATTAAAAAACGGGGTAACTGTGATCTAGGCGATAAGACTTACCTCGATGCACTGGTACCGGCAATTAATACGCTTGAAAAAGCCTTCATTGAGGGTAAAGAAACAAAAGTAGCTTTAAATGACGCTGCGCTTGTTGCCCGGGAAAGTGCTGAAGCCACACGCGAGATGATAGCCAAACGTGGCCGGGCAGCATACACAGGAGAGCGAAGTATCGGAACCCTGGATGCTGGTGCTGTTGCGGTGGCTGTCTTATTCGAAGCTGTTAGTAAGTCTTGGTAAATTTAAGTATATCCTAACGAGTTTACAAGGAGAAAATAATGAAGAAGTTCGTGAATAACCCGAAGGATTTTGTTCCAGAAATGTTGAAGGGGATCGCGTTAGCTAATCCGAATACACTGAAATATATTCCCGAATACAATTTAATCATGAGAAGTGATATCCCGAAGGCAGATAAGGTTTCAATCATGCAGGGTTCGGGATCTGGACATGAGCCTGCTCATGTTATGGTGGTTGGCAAAGGGATGCTAGATGCAGCTTGCCCAGGTAATGTCTTTGCAGCTCCCCCGGCAGATTTTGTTTATCAAACCACCAAACTTATTGCGTCCCCGAAAGGCGTCTTGCATTTATTAAATAACTATACTGGTGACACTATGTCCTTCGATATGGGGCGCGAAATGGCTGAAGTGGACGGAATTGAGGTTCGAACGGTGGTGATCAATGACGATGTGGCCGTGAAAGATTCGCTTTATACTGTAGGTCGACGCGGCGTGGCTGGTAATTTCTTTGTCATCAAAGCGGTAGGTGCCGCATCTGAAAAAGGCTTCGGACTAGAAGAGCTGGAAACGCTGGGTAACCGGGTTGTTTCTGTCACGCGAACAATGGGAATAGCATTGACCGGCTGCACACCTCCTGCTAAGGGTTCGCCAATTTTCACACTAGCTGAAGATGAGATGGAAATGGGAATCGGTATACATGGAGAACCAGGACGCAAGCGTGTTACATTGACATCCGCGAACGAAATCGTTGATGGACTGTTAGATGCTGTATCCAGTGACCTACCTTATAAAGCCGGCGACGAAGTGGCGTTAATGATCAATGGCATGGGTGGCACACCAATATCTGAATTATATTTACTCTACGGCTATGCTCATGAGCAAGTCGTAAAGCGAGGAATGAAAATAAAACGAAACTATATCGGTGAGTACTGTACCTCATTGGAGATGGCTGGTTTCTCACTGACTCTGGTCAGGCTTGATCCTGAGCTGGAGGATCTTTTAGCTGCTCCTGCTGAGGCTGCTGTCCAAATCTTCTGATTTGTTCAGTTAGTTTGATTTGTTCTTTTTTAATAGGGTGTGCATTGACAATGCACACCTCAAATATTTTAAATTCTTCTCCTAAAAGTGTAGGCGAAGAGTTGATTAAGATTATTGTTGATAAACAAGGAGTTGAAAGCTAAACCAATCTAGCGGATACTATCAAAGCATACTAAGATGTAAAACAACCCTTCATTTACTTTGTGAAATTGCACAATGGTATTAGTAGACAAGATCACTAAACTATCGTTTGAACCCCAAATTCAGCGCACATTAGGCTATTACTGGTTAATTTTGTGCATGGGCATGAATATGGGTGTACTAGGACCATTACTTCCATCGCTAGCTACTCAAACTCAATCGCACCTGGGTGATATGGGCAAGCTATTTCTATTCAGCTCTGGTGGAGCCATAATTGGCACGCTATTTGGTGGGCAGATCTTTGACCGGTTACGCGGCCATGTTGTTTTGGGTGCTTCGCAAATAATTTCGGGTTTGCTGTTTTTGTGCACACCGTTTATACCCACATTAGGTTTATTGCTGGGCGTGGTTGCATTAAAAGGTGTTATGGACGGTCTTATCAACAATGGAGTCAACACGTTGCTGGTCTGGACACATCGTGAAAAAGTGTCACCTTATATGAATGGTTTACACTTTTGTTATGGACTGGGGGCATTTCTCGCGCCATTATTTGTGGCTCAGGTAGTGGATATCTCGGGTGCATATCGATGGGTTTTCGTGGGTCTGGCCGGATTTGCTATTCTGGCTGGCATATGCATGATGCTGATTACAGGTAGCCCACATGCCTTACCCTTGATGGTGAGTTCATTCAACACTGTTCAGCCCCGAAATATTCCGTACAATGTCGTACTTGCAGCAGCGTTAGTTTTATTCTTCTGTGTTGGCGCAGAGATCGCTTTTGGTGATTGGGTATTCAGTTACGCTGTAGTGCTTAAATTAGTGTTGGGAGTGCAGGCTGCCTATATCACTTCGCTATATTGGTTATCTTTCACAATTGGACGTCTATTCTCAATTCCATTAGCCATTCGCTTCTCGCCGCGCCAAATTATTACTGTGGCATTGCTTGGTTGTGTATTCTTTATGAGTTTGATGTTTGTATTCGCTGATTCAAAGGTGGTATTGTGGGTAACAGCACTGGGGGTGGGTTTTTGTATTGCCCCGGTTTATCCTTCCAGCTTTACATTAGCAGTGCAGGGGTTTAAGCTCACAGCTCAAGCGAGCAGCATTATTCTCTTGGGTGATACATTGGGTTGTATGATTTTACCGTGGTTGGTGGGACAGATGTTCGACATGACGGGTCCACGAGCTCTGTTATATTTGGTGTCTGTTAGTTTAATATTTTGTTTATTGGCATTTGTTGTCTTACTACGTGCACGTTCCAAAATGATTATGACATTCATTTGATAGATCGAATAGTAAAATTGATAGTAGTTTTTGGCTTGCCCTACTAAACACTCCATCGATCATGTCAGCCTTCACACTCTTGATAGCAGAAAAAGATCCTTAAAACTGAGATACTTACAAAAAACATATGACCCGAGGATATCCTCACAAAAACCACTCTTATAATCTCCACTGTCCAGGTCATAGATTATATGCATACTATTATGACTGTTGTTTATACAGGTTTAGGGGGGACGCCACATAACCCTTTCTAATAATATCATCTATTCAGGAGTTCTTGCTGAGGCTCAAGCGATTATTGAAACAAACAATGGTTCGAAATCAATTAAATCCTTGCTTGTAATACTTGGATTTTACGCATGGTTATAAAAGTTGACCTACCGGAAGGAACCAGGTCCAAATATCGCCTACCTATTTGTATGAATCTTAATCAGCTGGCAGACGGTTTGTCAATAGATAAAGAGATTTATAATGATATTGAGGGACAAGCGCATTAGTTCTTGCTGAATGGATATCCGTTGGTTCAAACAAAATCACGCTTCGCTGCAACGGAAAGTATAACCATTATCCTGAGTGACGCTCAGATCAAATAAATCCGCAAAGAATAACGTAAAAATATCCCTATTCGGGTTATTAAATTTCATAGGGGTATTATTTGGAAAAAAGTCTCAACCCTCCTGGCACCTTACCAACTAGGAATAGGACTTTTACTTGCTCTCCTTGCTTCATATCGTGATTACCAATATTTGTTGCAACGTGCTGCAACCGGCTGCAACGCCAATAACACGGTATGGGAAATAAGGACTTCTTGGACATACATACCCCCATATATGGGGATAATAAGTATATCCAACCACCATATGTAGGCTATGTATCCAGTGGACAACCTTCCAATAAAAATCGCACTGAAGAGGCCGCGGGTTCGAATCCCGCCAGGTCCATATCAAAGGATGTAGCATCTATTATTGTGAATCGCGATCCAAACTGACACAACACTCCCAAAAGGTACTAATTTTTTTTTGAGTGTATAATAATATTTACGCTCCTTATAGATATTTAATAATATTATTATTAACTCCAGACTAATTGAGCCATTATTTAGAATCCCCTGCTTGAGAAATTCCGATTTCCATAGGCGTATCCCTTAACGATTAACTATCATATCGCCGAAATTGCATCAAGCAAAATATAACGGGAATAGATTCACGCTCCGTCTTTCTCTAGTGTCTACAAGAATGTTGTATCAACCATTTGTAAGGATCGCGGTCGACATATGGAAAAGGCTGACAATCTCATACGTACCAAGTTACACCCACCACTCACACGGCTGGAGTTAGTCTCCCGTCCGAGACTCGAGGTACGGATAGCGGAAGGATTACGTGGACCACTCACGCTCATTACCGCACCGGCAGGTTTTGGTAAAACCACTTTGGTGGCATCCTTCATCGCAAATTGTGGTTTTCCGATCGCCTGGCTGTCTCTTGATAAGGATGATAATCAGGTGGAGCGTTTTCTGAGCTATCTGGTCGCTGCCTTACAAGAAACTGATAATACGATTGGGAACGGCGCTGCACAGCTACTGGCAGCTGCACGCCAGGCACCCCCTGAAGCTGTCATGACCAGCCTGATCAATGATCTGGATGCTTCCGGTGTGGAGATTGGTCTGGTGTTGGATGACTATCAGTTTATTACTAGCCAGTCAGTACATGATGAAGTGGCTTTTTTACTCGAGCACTGCCCGAAGGCATTCCATCTGGTAATCGCCAGCCGCTCTGACCCCCCACTCCCCTTAGTCCGTCTCCGAGCGCGTGGCAAAATGGTTGAACTACGGGCAGGTGATCTTCGCTTTTCTGAGTCTGAGGCGGCTCAGTTTCTAAACAACGTCATGGCTCTCAGTTTGAATGCAGGATCAATCGCCATGCTCGAAGAACGCACGGAAGGTTGGATTACAGGCCTGCAGATGGCGGCTCTCTCCATGCGCCATAGGGAAGATGTATCCGGTTTTATTAAAGGTTTTTCAGGCACGAATCGTTACATTCTGGACTACTTGCTAGAGGAGGTCATGGCAAGTCAGCCACAGGAAATTCAGCAATTTCTTCTATGTACCTCGATTTTGGAGCGTCTGACGGCTCCCCTGTGCGAAGCGGTTCTGGAACCTGAAAAATTGGATGGTTGGATCATTGAAAAAATTTCTGAAAACTTTCAGCCTCCCAACCAGCTTAACTGCCAATCAATCCTCGAATACCTTGAACGGGCAAACCTCTTTCTAGTACCTCTGGATGATGAGCGAATCTGGTACCGCTACCACCATCTGTTTGCCGACTTACTGCATGCCCGCTTGCAACAAACCCTCAAAATCCAAGATATTGATGCATTACATACACGGGCAGCTCAATGGTACAAACAAAATGGATTTACCCTTGAGGCGATCCATCATGCTTCTTTGACTTCAAACAATGAGTGGGTTGAGCAATTGATAGAACAAAATTATATGGAGATGTTCCACCGAGGAGAAGCTTCGTCCATGCGGTTTTGGACTGGCAAGTTGAGTAAAGAATTGATATATAGGAGGCCTTTGTTATGCATCTATGAAGCCCAGAGCCATGCTTTATTCGGACAACTTGATGAAGCGGATATACTATTGGCTAAAGTGGAGGAGCATCTTCAATCAGAGAATCAGTCTGCTGACACTAAATCCATGTTGGGTCACCTTTCTTATGTTAAAAGCAGGGTCACTGGCATGCGGGGTGATGTGCAACAGGCGATCGAGTTAAGTCTTACCGCCCGTGAAAATACTCCTGCCAGTAATCAGGCCTTGCAATCAGGTATTGGGGTTAACCTTGGTGTTGTATATTTCTTGAATGGTGATTTCACTGCCGCAGCACAGACCTTTAATGAGACGATACGATCAAGTAAAGCTGCCAACGCGATCAATGGTACTATGGCGGCATATTGCCACCTGGCGAGGTTGTATGCTATCCAGGGTCAGTTACATAAATCATACAATTTATACCAAGAAGCAAGGAAATTTGCCCTTGACGCTGGTGGACGGAATCTGGGCGCAATGAGCCTGGTTGATTTGGGGATTGCGAATGTATTATATGAGTTGAACGATCTTGAGAATGCTCTTGCTCACATTAAGAAAGCATTGGAGTTCATCCCCTTATGGGGCAATGCGGACGATATGGCACTGGCATACACAACCAATGCCCAAATTCTACAAGCACAAGGGGACAAAACTGGTGCTATAGATGCTTTAGAGAAAGGGATCCACTTGATCGAGACTAACGGCGTTTTTACAGAAGCACGTGATGCTGTGAGGACTGCTGAGGTAAAAATTTGGCTGATAAAAGGAGATTTACAATCAGCTGAACGCTGGGCGGCAGACCAGGAGCAGCGATTGACCTCAGATAGGGGATTCAGGTTTGAAAATGAGCTGACTCGCATCACACTTTCACGGGTTTATATTACTCAGAAAAAACCGGATGATACCTTAAAATTATTGAATCGCCTTGAGGAAAGTGCAAAATCAGGTGGAAGGACGGGCAGTCTCATTGAAATCTTGATCCTCAAGGCACTGACACTAAAGATATTGGGTGCTGATACTCAAGCGTTTTCAGCATTAGAGAAAAGCCTATCATACGCTGAACCAGAGGGATATATTCGGATTTTTATAAATGAAGGTCCACCCATGAAGCGGCTGCTTACTCTATGGACGGCCCATGCCAGCGACGGTTCATTGCGAGACTACTCGATCAATTTGCTCTCCCAATTCAATGCCGAACCGCACCAAATCATGGCAACGCACGAAGGCGTCTCTCTGATCGGAGACCCGCCGAAGATCCCGGCAGGTGGCCTGGTCGAGCCATTAACGGTCCGCGAGCTGGAAGTGCTGCAGCTTATTTGCGCAGGTGATTCTAATCAGGTAATCGCGAACAAGCTCGTAATATCGATAAAAACAGTAAAGAAACACACCAGCAACATTCTTGGCAAGCTGGGAGTTACAAGCCGGGCACAGGCGATGGTTAAGGCACGTCAATTAGGATTGGTTACAATAGACAATTAGCTGACTGCATTATTTGCTGTTCAGCTGAGAGGGAAGGTAGACCAAAGTCTACCTTCCCTCTCTCTTTTTCAATAGAAGTTACTACTTCCGCTCACTGACATTCGGGTTTTTAACATGTATAGTGTAATCGTAAATTGATCCCAAAAGATCCGGCAGAAATTTCTTCCGGGGTTGAAATAGAAAATCATTGCAGAAGATTAAATCTTGGCTTTAAAAGCAATGATTGATTATGCAAGAAACCTTCATAGGAGTAGAAACGATACAAGAGAACCCATATGCCAGAATATTATGAAATCAAAATCAAGGGTCAATTAGATCCACACTGGTCAGATTGGTTTACAGGTATGAATCTGACACATCTAGAAGGGGATGGTACCCTACTCTCTGGGGTCCTGCCTGACCAGGCGGCACTGTATGGACTGATCGAGAGAATCCGAGATCTGAATCTGACCTTGGTCTCGGTTACCAGTGGCAGTCCATCCACGGAGCATCTCGATCAGGAAGACAAGCCTTGAGAATGAATTCCTGAAACCAAAATATTCGTGAAAGGTGATGAAAATGAAAACTCTAATTGCAGGAGCAAGTGGCATGATCGGTTCAGCTGTTGCCCCTTACTTGGAAAGCCAGGGGCATGAGATTATCCGGCTGGTTCGCCGTGAGGCAGGTGCTGGGGAGGTATTTTGGGATCCAGATGGTGGGAAAATCGATTCTGCAGGTCTGGAAGGATTTGACGGGGTCTTAAACCTGGCAACGATGCAGTGGCCGGCCAGGTGGACGACATCAGCCAAGCAAAAAATCCGTGCCAACCGCCTGGCTACGAATGGCCTTTTGGCAGAAAACCTGGCGAAATGCAATAATAAACCCAAAGTCCTGATATGCTCATCCGGAATGGGCATTTATCCCTCCTGCGGAGAGCAGATCATCACAGAGGACAGCGTGATTGGTACTGATTTTTTGGCTACACTTCAACGGGATGGAGAAGCTGCTGCAATGAAAGCTTCCGCAGCAGGGATACGGGTAGTAAATCTGCGCACGCCTGCAGTCCTGGGAACGGAGGCAATTCAGCGCAATATTGGACGAATAGGTGATGGAAGGCAGTGGTCGCCATGGATCAGCCGGGATGAACTGGCTATGATTATCGATTATATACTCAAGAACGATGCGATTATTGGCCCAGTAAATCCGGTTGGCCCAAATGCGGTGCGTAATTCTGAATTTATTGAGACAGTGAGCAGTGTGCTCGGTCGCAAGCCCGGCTCACCTATACCGGCTTTTATGATACAACTCATGGTCGGTGAGATGGCTGATGCGTTGATATTAGCCAGCCGGCGTATAGAACCGAAGAAGCTGCTGGAGAATGGCTATCAATTCCGCTTCCCTAAACTTGAAGATGCGTTGAATCACGAGCTGGCAGGAGTGAGCGAACTTATTAATTCGAAGTGAGTCATCGGAAATCAACCCATTCTTCCGCTTCACACTGACGGGGTTTACCTTTCATATAGATACGACCATAGAATGTCTGAGTATAGAATAAGAATCAAATATACCGAAGCAAGAACTGAAATGTCCTTCATGCAAGGAAAATAAGGATAATAACATGAACACTCTAATCGCAAGTTCAAATAAGACAGCCAGTGTCGTGCCCACTAGTGGCAGAGGGGTGCGCGACTGGCAGCGTTGGACGCCTTACATGGCAGTGACATGGTCGATAATCTACGCTGCTATAGGGGTCTATTGGGCGGTGAGCGGGCGCGGGTTCCCTTACGCCCCCGAAACCGGGTCTAACGTTATGGGGCCGGTGGTTGGACGGTTTGGATCGTTCGTTGCCTGGATTGTGGTGATACTGGCAGGGATCCCTGCGGCGGTGGTAGGCGTAGCGATGCTGCGCGGGGTGCGGAGCAGGGTGCTGCGACCTCTCTTCATTGCATGCGGTGCAATGCTGGCTGGAGTTCTACTGCTGTTCATGGCTGATCTCACTTTGCTGGAAATGCTCGGTTACATTCCTTATTCCATCTTCGGGCTGCTCACAGGTGGCAAGATGGGTCAGATCTTCCTGGACACCCTGGCTCAAATCAAGTGGATTATCGTGTACCAATTATTTTGTATCATCGGTGGATTCCTCTGGCTAGCGGCCACAATTAGCTATGCCCGCCTTAGTGGAGATGCCTGCCTGTATTGCGGTCGCCGAGATGGCCTAGAAGGTTGGAATAGCCCACACAACGCCGCGCGTTGGGGTCGGATCGCAGTGTACGTAGCGCTGGTGGCGCCAGTTTTCTATACCCTTACCCGTTACGCCTGGGCGCTGGGGATCCCGCTGGGGATGACTATGGAGCACCTGCGTAGCGGACAGGAGCGTGGGTTGTGGATTTCGGGACTCTTCCTAGCGACCTTTGGCCTTGTGGGGGCCATCCTGATGCTCGGATTGTACCAGCGTTGGGGTCAGGTTTTCCCGCACTGGATGATTGGCCTGGCTGGACGGCGTGTTCCAATTGCATTAGCCCTAATCCCGGCTTCGATAATCTCGGTGGTGCTAATTGTGGGGGGCATCGCGATTTGGTCCGGCTTACACCAGATGATCGTTAATTATTCAGCCACAGGAGCGTCGGATGGAGAAATCATCGGGGCAGTAATCTTCGAGGTCGGCCCTACCTTGTTGTTTCCACTTTGGGGTGTAGCGCTAGCGGTGGCGACGCTGGGTTACTATTTCCGGCGGCGTGGATCGTGTAGCGTGTGTGGCCGTGGCACCTCCGAAGAACCTGGGGAGTCGTCTGTGACCAACAGCTCAACCGCTCAGGAGCTTTGAGAAATGCTTATACGCCATTTTCTCGCTGTTTGTGTGCATTTCTAACAATTAGAGCTGGTACAAGGAAAACCCCAATACTTAGGCATATGAGACTCCAATAACTGGTAAATCCTTGAGTGCAGTAAAAAAAAACGGTGCGGTTTGCCTCAATCGGGAAACCGCACCGTTGGAATCCCTGCTAATATGCGACCAGCTACAGTTCCAAGGGTATGTTGCTTGAAAATTGAAACAGATAAATCGGGTGGACCCTTGTGGATAGACTCTTGTGAATTTTCTTGCATTCATATGATATTCTTCCAAGTATAATGATTCCGTGAACCTGATTGCGGATATTGTGGTCAAGAAGATGTAAATTTAACAGCTACTAATAACCTGATGTCTCCCATCATTATTGCTGTAATTGGGCTTGCCCTTATCGCCAGTTTCATTACTGGCATCCATGATTTCGAGCAACATTGCCACGACTATCTCCTCGCGAGCATTCTCACCCCATACTGCCTTACTCATTACAGCCATCGCAGAGTTTTTCGGTCCCATGATTTTTGGAGTGGCGGTTGCATATACAATTGGTATCGACGTGGTCTCGCCAGAGGCGATAAACATCCACGTCATCTTGGCAGCGTTACTTAGTGCCATCCTGTGGATCCTGCTTACTTGGTTTTTACGCATCCCCAGCAGCTACTCACATGCCCTGGTGGGAGGATTTATCGGCTCGGTTCTGGTTGAGGCGGGCTGGCAGGCTATACAGATGCACGGCTTTGTGACTATTCTGGTCGGTTTGTTTATCTCGCCCCTGCTAGGATTCGCCTTAGGCTGGCTACTCCTCAGTCTGATCCTCATACTCAGCTGGAATGCCAGCCCACGAATCAATAATTTTTATAAACGAAGCCAGCTAGTCAGTGTGGTTGCTATGGCCATGGGTCAAGGCGCCAATGACAGCGCCAAATCGATGGGAATGATCACCCTGGCCCTCGTTATTGAAGGGTATTTACAATCCTTTGTGGTTCCTGTATGGGTGCTAGTAATTTGCTCAGCGGCACTGGCGCTGGGAACAGGACTGGGTGGGATGCGCTTGATCCGTACGGTTGGCGGGAAGTTCTTCAAAATTCACCCAGTGGATGGATTTGCGACTCAATTTGCCTCTGCAATCGTCATCATCAGTGCCAGCTTGCTCGGAGGTCCGGTGAGCACAACCCAGGTGGTAATCTCCTCTGTTATGGGTGTAGGTGCTGGTGAGCGACTAAATAAAGTGCGCTGGAATCTCGGGCGAGACATTGCTATTTCATGGGTGATCACCATTCCAGCGAGCGCCTTGTTATCAGCAGGCTTATATTGGTTGATCATCCGGTTCCTAGCATAATCTGATTTCCCCTTGACGTTGGACTTTTCATCTCGTCTAAGCGCTTGGGATCAGCAAGCGTTTTGGTTGATAAATCCTTAGAACCTGCATCATGGATGGCTTACCCAGGTACCAGAATAATAGCTGGATGAACCAGCCGCTGAAAGCTATTTCACCACGTTCGATGAACGTCTCAAGCTCTGCCAACTGGTAACTCTCTACCCGCTCCACTTCCTTGGGATCAAAATGGACCAAGGTGGGGTTCACACTGCCTTCATAAAGTATGCATATCTCAAAATCATTGGGACCATAGACCATCCTAAATTTGACCAAAGGATTGATTCGCATACCCTTAAGACCAAGTTCCTCTTCTAAACCACGGTGGGCTGCCTGCAGGTAATTTTCGTCGGATTTAACATGCTCCGAAACTGAACAATCAAGTGCAAGTGGGAAAGTCTCCCGTAGCTTGCCGCGTTGCTGCACAAGCAACAGTCCCTCCGATGTAACCAGGAAAACGTGAATACCTCGGTGTTGGAGGCCAAGCTGGTGGACAACAGATCTCATCTCCTGGGAGACTACCACATCATCGTCATTGACAACATCAAGCAGCTCGTCGGGCATACGATTTATTATAGTATTGGATGTAAAAAGACGCAAAGATAATTCTTTGCGTCTTTTTGGTCTTTATAGGTAATATGATTAACTCGAGAAGATATCAACCACCTGTTTAATATGCAGAACGCCGTCAAATTCCAGCTTTTTATCACCTTTGAGTAAGCGGCCTTTCTCACCGTCAGGGTCGCCCAGACAGGTGACAATGATATCTCCGCTGTTGACATCTTCATTCTCCGTATAATAATTGGTGGTCACTACCACAAACGTTCCGGCGGCTTTTCCGGCTAACACACCGTTCTTGGAATCCTCAACCACAATGACCTCTTCCGGTTTTAGTCCGGTGCGGCTAAGCGCCAAATTGTATATTTCGGGATCGGGTTTTTTCTTACTGACCACATCCCCTGCCAGCACAATGTCAAACTTGATGTCTGATAGGATTTTTTCGGTTATGGCTTTGGCAGCCTGTTCATTGGAAGTGGTGCAAACACCGATCATTAACCCCGCATCCATGGCTTCTTTCATAAAGCGGTGGATGCCCGGGCGTAAGGGTAACTTACCCGTCTCGATCAGATCAACAAAGATTGCAGTTTTACGTTTGTGCATATCCTTGATGAGATCATCCACCTGTTCGGGCGGTACAGGTCTGCTGAAACCCTGGGTCTGCAGGTGATGCTTCATGCGTTCTTTACCCCCAGCAATTTGAAGCAGCTCATGATAATAATCAACAGACCATTCGTCAGTGAAACCGAACTCCTTAAAGGTTAGATTAAAGGATACACGGTGACCATCCCGCTCGGTATCGATGATCACACCGTCCTGATCGAAGAACACAGCTTTAATTTTTCCCATTCTAGCCTCCTCATTGGGACCCCACCGGTCGACTTGACCTAGGTGGTTAGGTTCTCAGCTCTTGGTTAAAAATTCGCGCACCGTATCGACGGCCATACGGTTCTCTTCCTTGGTACCGATGGTGATGCGGAACCAGCCATCGGAGCCATATTTCTCGGTCTCTGGGCGGAAAATTAAGCCTTTCGATTCAGCATAAGCTACCACGTCTTTACCCTTTTTGCCTGTTGCACCACAATCAAACAGGATGTAGTTGGCCTTTGAAAGGAATACTACCAGGTTGGGAACCTCGCTGAGCGCTTCTGTGATGAAATCCACCTCAGCATTGTTGAACTTCACTCGATAGTTTAGGGCTTCGGTATCCTCGAGTGACGCTAATGCCGCCCACATCGGGATGGTACCCACATTCCAGGGCAATAACGCAGCGGATATTTGACTGATCACATCTTTATCACCCATGGCGTAGCCGAAGCGTAAACCAGCCAAACCATAAGCTTTGGAAAGCGTACGTGTGATTAGCACGTTTTTATAGGTCTTGGTCAGCTCTACTTGCGACAGCTTTAATCCAGAGTACTCTACATATGCCTCATCAATCACAAAGGGGATACCTGTCTCAGCGATACGGACGAAATCCCCTGCATCCATGAAATTACCGGTTGGGTTGTTGGGATTAGCCACTGCAATGATCTTGGTCTTTTCGGTAATGGCATTCAAGATTCCAGTCGCGTCGTAATGGAGGTACTTATCTTTATAAATCATCGGAACAGACACCATCTTGCCACCCAGGATGGTGCCACGCAGTTTATAAATGCCGAAGCAAGGTGTGTGCTGGATGACTTCTTCCCCAGGTGCCAGGAAGCAGCGGAAGATGTTATCGAACACCTCGCTGGAGCCATTTCCGAGCATAACATTCTCAGGACCATTTAAATGATTGATCTCAGCGATCTTACTGCGCACGATCAGTCCCTGATCTGGGTAACGATTAGCCATCTTGGCATATTTGATTAGCGCTTCCAACACCTTCTCGGAAGGCGGGTTAGGGTTCTCATTAGACATCATACGGTGGAGCTCAGGTTTTCGCCAGGCTAACTCAATGTGTCCCGAGACGTACATCGGAATCCCTTTTACCCAGGGTACAAAATAATCCTCTATCTTTTTCATATCAATACTTAACTCCTCTGCAGTGAATGGTTATTCAAGTTAAAGAGTGATGGGGTTGTTACCCATCACTCTTGAATTCTTTCTCAGGCTCACACCTTGTCAGCGCTGCCGAGCATATCGATCCAATGTCCTACCGCCTCACGAATGGCTTTCCTCACGGCTTCGTCGACTTTTCCAGGATCATATTCTTCACGGTGGGTGTTGATATAATCGTATTGGGCGTCGATCATGGTGCGTTTAAGCTCGGTGGAAACGTTGAATTTCGCTCCGCCCATCTCGATCAACTTCTTGATGTAATCTTCTGGCAGACCTGTGCCACCATGGACTACCAGGGGTGTTTTAATGGTCTTGCCGTTCAGTAATTGGTTGATCTTGCCCAGTCGCTCAAAATCTACCTTTGGGTTTTTCGTTTTGTAAACCCCATGAGCAGTACCAATGGCAGGCGCAAAGATATCCAGACCGGTCCGCTCGACAAACTCAACTGCTTGAACCGGATTTGCCAGCTGAGTTTCATCCTCAGCCACTTTTATCTGATCCTCCACCCCGCTTACCGTACCCAGCTCGCCCTCTACAGAAATCTTACCGAGCTTATGACAGTAATCGACAATTTCCTTTGTTTGACGGATATTCTCCTCATACGCTTGCTTGGAGGCGTCAACCATGATATTCGTATAGCCAGCGTCAGCACACTTCTTACAGTGTTCGATATCCGTACAATGATCCAGGTGTAAACAAATCGGGATTGGTGCTGCAGCAGCGAGGGTGCGGTAAATTGCTACCAACACGTCGACGCCTAGAAACTTGGATGGTTTCACCGAGGTCTGAATGATTAAGGGTGATTTCTTGGCGACTGCCGCTTCGATCACACCTTCCATTTGGTTTACGTCAGTGATATTAAAAGCACCAATGGCATATTTACCCTTGGCAGCTTCCACCATGATTTCTTTTGCGTTGACAATCGACATATTAGCCTCCTTAGTTGATTTAAATTGGTTTTATGAGCTAGTTGCCTCAGAATCTATGAATGGACTACCGTCATTCTATCATGAATGAATCCCTTCCCTGGCTTCAAGCGCGTTGTAGCCTGGTGTTGAGCCCACCAGAAATTGGTTATGCCTTAATTCTCTCTCCTTTTGGATCCCACAACGGTGATTGAACGACCACAGCACCGACCTGTTCTCCAAAGAATTCTACCTCAAATTCTGTCCCTGCTTTAGCATATTCGATCGGCAGGTATGCATAGATGATACTCTTTTCTACAGAGTAGCCGTACCCGCCCGCAGCAACCCAACTGATGACATTGCCTTCCTTGGTCCGTATGGGTTCCTTGCCCAATGCAATGGTTCGGTTATCGGAGAGGGTGAGGCAACATAGCTTCCGCTTCAGACCGGAGCTCTTTTGCTCCAACAAGGCTTCCTTACCGATAAATTCGGCTTTTTCGAGCCTGACTGCAAACCCCAGACCAGCTTCGAGGGGAGAATAGTCAGGGCTGATCTCGCTGCTCCAGTAACGATAGCCTTTTTCGAGTCGCAGCGTATCGATAGCTTTATATCCAGCGGCGACCATCCCTTCAGGTTGTCCGGCTTCCCATAATGTATCCCACAAGCGCAAGCCATATTCCATTGGGCAATAAAACTCCCAGCCTAATTCACCAACATAGGTTACTCTACTGGCAATTACAGGAACATCGCCCACCATAATCCGTCGAGCTGTCATGTATGGGAAACCCTCATTGGATACATCAGCCAGGGTAACTTTTTCCAGGATCTTGCGAGCTTTAGGTCCCCACAAACCCAGACAGGCAAATGAAGAGCTAACATCTTCAATGGCAACTGAGCCATCTTCAGGCATGTTCAAGGAGAGCCACGATAGGTCATGCTGCCCAAAGGCAGTACCGGTAATGATGAAGAACCGGTCTTCTGCCAAACGGGTGACCGTAAAGTCGCACTCGATTCCACCGTGCTTGTTCAAGCATTGAGTGTAAATAATTGTTCCAACCGACTGATCTATATTATTGGCGCAAACATAGTTGAGGAAGGCCAGCGCTCCAGGGCCGCGCACTTCGAACTTATTGAAGGATGTTTCATCAAAGAGACCAGCGTTGAGGCGGGTCATTAAGTGTTCGTAGCCAATGGCGCGTGACCAGTTATGGTGTGACCATCCTTTTGGTTCATGTCCATGGCGTGCCTTCTCTTCGTAAGGTTTGAACCAGTTGGGACGCTCCCAGCCAGTCTTCTCACCAAAATAGCAGCCCAACGCCTGCAGACGGTTGTAAGTAGGGGAGAGACGTAAGCCTCGGCGGGAAAGACGTTCTTCACCAGGATAATGGATATCGTAGTATTGAGTATAAGTTTCGATCGTTCGGGCGACTGTATAATCCTGGCTGTTGTAATTGGATCCGAACCGACGCACATCCAATCGCCAAACATCCCATTCAGGATGCCCATCGATGATCCATTCTGCCATGGTCTTCCCAATCCCACCTGCTCCAGCCAACCCATGGGCACAGAAAGCGCAAGCTACCCAAAATCCTTTCACCGAAGTAGGTCCTAATAAAAATTCACCGTCTGGGGTAAAGCCTTCAGGTCCGTTGAGAAGTTGAATCACCTCAGCAGTTTCAACTGCAGGCACCCGTTTAATGGAATTTTCCATCAGCGGAGTGAAGCGGTCCCAATCAGGAGGCAAAAGCTTGTATTTAAAATCGCGTGGGATGCCAGTCAATCCGAATGGCAGTGGGTTGCGCTCGTAACCGCCGGTGACCAGACCCCCAACTTCCTCCCGCCAGTAAACCAGCAAGTCGGGGTCGCGCAAGGTGGGGAAATCATGTCCAACACCCTCGATGGGTCTGGTGATAATGTAAAGATGTGCCATGGGGACAACGGGCAAGCTGAGCCCAACCATCTTACCAACCTCGTTTCCCCACTGACCGGCAGCGTTCACCACGATTTCGGTTTCGATCGTACCCAGGTTGGTGACCACATCATGGACGCGTCCGTTCTTCAGGTTAATCTTCTCCACATTCGTGTCAACGAAAATCTGCGCCCCACGTAGTTTGGCTCCTTTCGCGAGGGCATTCGTCAGACCGGTCGGATCAATCACACCATCATTAGGGGTGTAGGCTGCCCCAACAATTCCGTCCATGTTCATGAGTGGGAAAAGGTCGAAGGCTTCCTTGGGCGATATGAGGTCCATGGGTACGCCGAAAGATTTTGCCATTCCCACCAGTCGCTTGATGTCTTCCATCCGTTCTGGAGAAGAAGCCAGACGAAGACCGCCTACCTCACGCCAACCTGGGTCTTGTTCGGTCTCTTGTTTTAGCTTACGGTAAAGGTCCGTGCTGTAATGCATCATCCGGGTGAGATTTGCATCGGAGCGCATCTGTCCTATCAGACCAGCAGAGTGCCAGGTTGAACCGCTGGTCAGCTCATGACGTTCGAGGATGATGATGTCTTTCCAACCCATGAGAGTTAAATGATAAGCAATACTACATCCACCGACGCCACCGCCAATGATGACCACCTGAGCATGAGCAGGAAGATCAGCCATTTTTACTTACCTCCTTAAGATATTCATTCCAATATGGGTTATAGATATTATCCATGGCACGACCGAAGAACTTTTCGGAATATTCATGGAAGTCGAAATCGAGCTTCGAAATCCCAATTTGTACAAGCCCCCAGGTGGCTTCACGCAGATCGGAGATGACTTTCATGATTTTTAGATGAGCCCAGTGTAAAGGGTTTATCTGTCCATCAAAATAGCAAATCAGCATCCAGCGATCTTGTTCGTCTGAGAAATTATGGTGGTCGGAGAAATTTGCCAGATCGAAAAAAGCATCACCCATGCCAGCATATTCCCAATCGAGAATGTAGAGTTGACCATTGGTGAGGAAATTTGCATTGAGAAGATCATTGTGGCATGCACAAGGCTGATATGGATGAACAGATAGCGCTTTCTCGGCTCCTTGCAGGCGCTCGTTCAGCCAATCAAAGTCTTTTGGGAAGCCAACATTATTACGCTGGGCAATTTCGGTATAATCCCGGACAACGTGAAAGGGGTCGAATATTCCAGGAATCGTTGGCATGGCGTGGATTTGATGGACTTTGTCCATTACCCGACGAATGTTCTCCGGTTCTGAAATCTCATCAGGAGAGATGGGTCGTCCATCAATAAAGCGTGTCACCAGGTAACCTTCAGGTCGGATGAAGTAATACACTTCGGGGGCGATACCTAGCTTTCCCGCGGCCAGATTTGCCGCATACTCATGCTCGCGGTTGATTCCCAAGAGCTCGGTATTCGCGCCAACGATCCGAAGGACATAAGACTGTCCGCCTGTATCGATGCGGAAATTGTTGTTGGTAATTCCTCCGCCCAGAGGCGTAGCTTTCAAGTCACTGGCACCTACCCATTGAGGCACGCGGGCTATCGCCTCCTCCAGAGTTAATTCCATATACAAAAATCCCCAGCCAATAATAAATAAGTATCACAAGTGCGAGGTTGTGATAGTTTATTGATCAACTCGGAAGGTTCCTATTTCTGCCAGATTGAATCAGGTTTGGCCATCTCTGCCACGATATCATTCGAAGAGATAATACCCAGCGGAAAAGCTTGCGGGTGTTCATGGTCGATTACCACCAGGCGGTGATGGTGTTTTTGGATCATCAAGTCAGCGGCTTCACGCAGATGGACGTGAATGTCAATGGTCAGTGCAGGATGCATAATATCGCTGACAGTCAGATTTTCATCCACTCCATTAGTCACATAGGGTAGAAAATCCTTACCGCTAACCACACCTACAGGCGTGCCGTTCGCATTGACCACCAGCACTGACCGCCATCCTGCCTGGGTCATGGTGCGGGCAGCGGAGGTGAGCGGGGTTTTATCTCTGCAAACCAGGATGGAATCTGACATCACATCTGCAACTGTCTCACGTAGGGGTTTTTCTTCGCGAGCCAGGCTGGCAACAAAATCAGAAATCGAAATAATACCCGCTGGTACGGAATTTTCGGTAACCAACAGGCGTTGGATGTCCTTTTCGATCAGCACGTGGGCAGCAATTTTGAGGGAGACTTCAGCTTCAACCGATTCGATCGGAGTGGACATAAGTTCACCAGCCGTCAGCTTGCGCATCGTCTTAAGGTCATGCGTATCAGCTGCCAGCCATTCGCCCGCCAGTAGATCATAATCGGAGATGATCCCCTGGGGATGACCTTGCTGGTCGACCACCACCAATGCATGGATGTGGTTTTGGGTGAGTAAAACAGCCACCTGGCCTAAAGTAGCATGTAAATCACAGGTGTGGATCCCTGTATGCATCAAATCGCGGACAATATTTTTCATCTCAGCCTCCTGCTATCCCACTTCATCCACATCCCGGTACCATTTCACCCGGTCGCCCACCCGAGCACGTAAGCGCCATGCCATTGATTTCGGCTCATGTTCGATGCGTGACTTGGCAGTTTTTACCTGCTGGTTGACTTTTTCCTTTTGTTCAACGCTGAGCTGTGAATATCCCTGGGCGAGGCGATCCACCTTGTCGAGATTCATGGTTGTTGTCCTCCACAACCCCCAATCATTACTGCAGAGATTAGCGACGTACTTGATATTGATGGTTTCATGATCGATATCACCAAGTGGATGTTCGAGCAGTAACATGATCGTGTCGATGACATCTTTTTCGTTGATCTTCACAATTTGCATTTTTTCCAGCAGCATCTCTGCCAGTGGAATGCTTGGGTTATCCACCTCAAGCCGGTTATTCCAATAGATGATGTGACTAAAGGCAAGCTTTTCGTAGAACACGTCGATATGGATGCCAATTTCCGACCTCTCGAAGATGGCGCGATCGCCTTCAGAAACGATGAAGACTTCACGGTTTTCACGGTAGCCAAGTCCAGCCATTAATACCTGGATTTCCTTCGTCTGCCGGTGGTAAGCGGCAAAGTCGATATCGGTATATGCGCGGCCCATAGCGGCTTGTAAATATCCAAATTGTGGGCAATGTAGCTGAAAAGCCAATGAGCCGATGACCCGCATAATAATGCCAGCATTACTGCTGGCTGTAAGAATGCGCTTTAATTCATTTTCAAACTTGTCACGTTCCGCTCGATCTTGCTCACCCATCCCGATTGAACTGCTTAACATACCCTGCTCCTGTGCTGATACTTCAGCAATCGGCATAATGTTGACTGAATGTCATTAAATAGTAGACTACGGGAATATTTTCAAGCAATTATAATAAAAAAGGCAAAATCTTGCAAATTTCTTCATATTCTTTTATAATTAATCTTGATAATAAACAAATCCCTTACCTAACCGACCGATAATTATATGTAAATTAATGAGTAAATCTCTCATTCCAGCTCAACGGCGAGAGCGAATCCAGGAATATCTGGCAATCCATAAAATCGTCCGGATGGACGAATTGTATAAGATGCTGGATACCTCTGAAGCGACTGTGAGACGGGATTTGGAATGGTTGGAACGCGAAGGAGTTTTAGAACGAACTCATGGGGGGGCAATTCTTAATCAACGGATGACTCTCGAGCCCGAATATGTCCAAAGAGCATCCTTAAACCCTGAAGAAAAACATCTAATTGGAGAACTGGCGGCCTCACTAATC
This sequence comes from uncultured Chloroflexia bacterium, assembly GCA_963726315.1. Classification (GTDB taxonomy): domain Bacteria; phylum Chloroflexota; class Anaerolineae; order Anaerolineales; family UBA4823; genus FEB-25. The sequence goes on from CAVSBZ010000003.1 coordinate 69,575, forward strand.
GGTGATGGTGAAGTTGTATTCATCAATAGCGGCACGACGACTGCTCAGGTGATTCACCACATCCGAGGGAATGTTGGCATCATTGTGTTCACCAATAATCTGGCTGCAGTGCTGGAGGTCGGCGATACCGGGTTCAAATCCTATGTACTGGGTGGTGAGTTCCAGCCTCATTCCAACTCGGTTGCCGGTCGCTTTGGTCTTGAAAATCTGCGCCAGGTATATGCCAACAAGGCGATCCTGGGCGTCGACGGCATCAGTTTGATCCACGGCTGTACCGTGCCTTCGAATGCCGAAGCTGAAATGATGAAATTGATGATTGAGCGCACGAAAGGGGAAATAATGATTGTGGCTGATCACACCAAATGGGGTGTGGTTTCAAATTTTCAAATCGCAAGCATCGATGAGCTCGACAAGCTGATCACGGATGCTCAAATAGATCCCACCACCCTTGATACTTTGGCTGAACATTCCGTGCAGATACATATTGCCTCAGCAAGCCAGGTAAAAGTTTAGCCTTGTTTGTGTAAATTACGGAATTATTTTCAAGGAGATCCGTATGCCATTATTTTCCAAGAAGGAAAAAAAGAGGGCAACCCGGCTTTTTTTTGCTACTGATTTGCACGGCTCTGAGCGAACTTACCGGAAATTCATCAACGCGGGAAAATTTTATGACGTTGATATCCTGGTGATGGGAGGAGATATCACCGGCAAACTCCTTATCCCGATCATCAAAGAAAGCAACGACCATTACCGCGCTACCTTGCAAGGCAGAGTTGAAGAGATCACCACGCAATCAGAGCTTGAAAACCTGGTTAATCGTTTGGGAACACTGGGGTTCTATCACAAGATTATGGATGAAGACGAGTTTCGTTCACTCTCAACAAACGAGAAGGCGGTTAACGAGCTGTTTCACCAGGTAGCCCATGAACGTTTAAACGCCTGGGTGGATCTGGCGGAAGAACGCCTGGCGGGAACTGGCAAGAAATGTTTTGTGACCGGTGGAAACGATGATGACCCCATGGTGTTAACAGCCATTAAGAAAGAAGGTACACAAAGTTTTTTTGCTTGTGAAAATGAAGTGGTTCAAGTTGATGCGGATCACACCATGATATCTGTCGGTTACAGCACACCAACCCCGTGGAAGACCCCTCGGGAAATTTCAGATGAACAATTGGGCGAAATGATCGAAGAAATGATTGGGCATGTAACCGATTCAAGTCATGCAATTTTTAACTTCCATGACCCTCCTGTTGATTCATCACTGGATACCTGCCCAATGCTGGACTGGAGCAAAGATCCACCCGAACCCATCATCCAAAGTGGACAAGTGGTCATGTATGGTGCTGGGAGTAAATCGGTCCGTAAAGCCATCGAGAAATACCAACCCATGTTAGGCTTGCATGGCCATATCCATGAATCACAATCTGTAGCTAGGATCGGACGAACCACCTGCATTAACCCTGGGAGTGAATATGGGGAAGGAATATTACGCGGATGTCTGGTGACTTTTGTGGATGGTAAGGTGGAAGGTTACCAGATGACCAGCGGGTGACAGACCACTTTTAGAAAGGAGACTCATCAAGAATAAGGTAATCAGATCGTAATGGTTGCGAAATTGTGTGAATGATAGGTTGAGCTTTAATTATCTGAGCAAATAAAAGCCAATCTGTTCGGATTGGCTCTACCAAAGGAGGAACACAATGTCTGAAATTGCAGCAGCCAAACCAGAAGTCTTCACCAGGAAGGCCTCTGGACTCGTGCGTGTCATGTCTCCGTATTCAGCGTTTATCTATAATATATTAACCATGGGCTTGATCTTTCCATGGACTTACCTGTGGGCACCCGGTTCACTGCCTGGCGGTCAGCTCGTTTGGGGGATCCTCCTGGCAATGATCATCGAGATACCGATTGCCTTCGTCTATGTTTGGCTTTCAACTGCCCTTCCACGGTCAGGTGGTGATTATGTATTTCAAAGCCGTGTTTTCGGTGGTGGCTTAGCATTTACCGTGGTGATGTCGGGTTTTGTGATCTGGATCCTACAGTGGGTGGCGCTCTCAGGCTGGCTGGTTTCATACCTGGGGTTTGCACCGCTCTTCCTCGGTCTAGGGGCGACGATGCACGTTGCTTCCTTATCCAGCCTGGGGATCTGGTTCACGACGCCAACAGGTATCATCATAGTCAGCCTCTTAAATGCCTTGGTTGCACTTATCCTGCTGGCAACAGGGTTTAAGAACTATGTTCGTTTCCAGCACGTCATATTTTGGGGCACAATTTTGTGCTTTGCAACTGTATTCGGTGTCCTATTTCTCACACCGGCTTCGCAATTCGTAGATCGGTTAAACGCTTTTGCGTTATCCACGAGCGGGGTAGAAAATTTCTACCAAACCGCGGTTGCTGCTGTAACGGCCGCTGGTATCGATCTCCACCCGCCGTTCAGCTTAATGGCTACCCTGTTAATCGCACCAATTGCATGGACCAGCTTGCAGTGGGCTACATACTCCGCTGAGCAGAACGGGGAGATCAAAGATGCCCGCAGTTTTAAGTCGCAGACGTTCATCATGGTTGGCTCGCTGATTGTCACCGGCTTACTACTGGCGCTATTGGCTTTTGGCATCCAACGTGTGGCTGGATCTGAATTTCTCTACGTTGCAGGAGCAGGTTATTGGTCGCTGATAGCTGAAGCCAATATCAGCGGATTTAACCTTTGGCCACCTATCCTGGCGGTTGCTCTCACTGCCAGTCCAATTATTGTGTTGATCATTGGACTTGGCTATTTACTCAATGGCTTCCAGATTGTGTGCAACTGCTACATCGGTATGACGCGTGTGATGGTCGCCATGGCGCTCGACCGACTCCTGCCAGAGTGGTTTAGCAAGGTTAATGAGAAATTTCACACCCCGGTCAACGCCCACCTGGGTTACTTCCTCGCCAGTATTCCAATAATCTTTGGCTATAGTCTGGTGACCAAACCATTCACATGGACGAGTCTCACTCTGGGTGTGACATTCGGTTGTGGTTATGTATTCATCATCACTTGCCTGGCTGGAGCTCTCCTCCCTTACCGCGCCAAGGAGGTATATGAAGCTTCCCCCGGAGCTAAGTATAAAGTAAGCGGTATTGTTGGCTTGCTGTTCACCCTGCTCGGAGCAGGCGCTTTCGTTGGGTTAACCTGGGAGCTGGCGCCACAAGCCTTTGCGAACTATCCGACTCTTTCCTGGTTGGTAAGGTTGGGTTCCATCGTGGCGGTGATCATCTTCCTTTACCCGATGCGTCGATACCTGGCAGAGTGGATAAACGGAAAGCCGATGCCCTGGCTCTCTGCCCTGGGCATGTTAGGTGGTGGGTTTGGTATGGCCATGGTAGTGGCGTTCCTGCTTTCACCGGCACTGGGCGTGCTCGGGAATTGGAACTTCACCGACTTTCCTAAGAACATGCTGGCGCAGATCATCGCAATTGGAATCATCGTAATATCTGCGATATGGTATGTGTTAGTCAAGTCACGCCAGAAATCCAAGGGTATCAACGTGGATTACGCTTTCAAGGAGATTCCGCCAGAATAAAGAAGTTTCTCCCCTTCATAAAAGTGGTCAGCGCACAGGCGCTGACCACCATTTTCCTGAGCTTATAGTAGAATTTAAAATACCTCATGCAGAGCATCGAAGAGATCATCGCCAGAATAGAAGATTGGAAAGGAAGCAATATTTCGATTCAGCCGATGACGGGAGGCCTGACCAACTCGAATTATAAGGTGACCGTGGATGGGGCACCTTTCTTTGTCCGCGTGCCTGGTGAGGGCACTGAATTATTGGCAATAGACCGGAACAACGAATATTTTAATACCGATACGGCTGCAGCGACTGGGGTAGGTCCGAAAGTTCTTTATTATTTACCTGATTTACAGGTCATGGTTCTGGAATATCTCGAGGGCACAACCATGTCAAACGCTCTACTTAATGCAACAGGCATGCCTGCGAATATTGCCACGGCGATCAGGCGCCTGCATGGCGGCTCTCGTTTTCTTACTGATTTCAATATGTTTCGATTGACCGAGTATTACCTTGAGATCTGTAAAAAGTACACTATTACCATCCCGGAAGGCTATCCAGTGAGACTTCATACGGTCAAGCAGATCGAGCAGGCAATGGCGGTCCATCCACTGCCTGCTGTGCCCTGTAATAATGATTTGCTGGCTGAGAATTATATCTACGATGGAAATTCCATGCGCATCATTGATTATGAATATAGTGGGAACAATGATCCATGTTTTGAGCTGGGAAACACCTGCCAGGAATTACAATATAACGAAGAAAGCATCGCTGAGGTGTGTGAAGCCTATTTTGACTACCGCAGGGTGGACATGATCTCTCGCATGAAGCTCTATATGATCATGTCTGATGTTGGCTGGGCGCTTTGGGCAGCGATCCAGGCGAAGATATCCAAGATTAATTATAATTTTTGGGGATGGGCGGTGGAACGCTGGGGAAGAGCAATTGAAAAAATGGATTCGCCTGCATTCCCGCAATGGCTTGAAGATGTTCAAAATTGAATTGGAAAGGCGGAATGGATAGATGAAAGATCAAGCACGCGTCGTAATTGTGGGCGGAGGAATTGTCGGAGCAAATGTTGCTTATCATCTAGCACTGCTGGGTTGGACGGATGTGGTTCTGTGTGAAAAAGGTGAGATTGCAAGTGGCGAGTCATCGCATGCCGCCGGGCTGGTGACCCAGTTTGCCACTTCGCAAACCTTAATGCAATTCCGCAAATACAGCATTGAGTTGTACAGTGGGCTACGCCTTTTTGATTACGTGGGTAGTTTGCGCGTGGCTTCATCGAAGGACCAGCTTACTGAGATGCACCGCAGCGTAAGCCGTGCTAAAGGGATTGGAATGGATGCGGAGGTCATCTCGCCCGAGGAAGCGATCTCGATCATGCCCCAGCTGAGCAAAAAAGACCTATATGGGGCAATTTACCTGCCCCGAGATGGACAGCTGGACCCGTATACCACCACAACCACGATGGTTCGCCTGGCCAAGGAGATGGGCGTAGAGGTGAAAACCTGTGTACGCGTGACCGGGTTCGAGCTCTCTTCCAAGGGTGAGATAAAGCGAGTGCTCACTAACCAGGGGGACATCCATACAGAAATCGTGGTCAATGCAGCCGGTATGTGGGCACCCCAGGTGGCTGCCATGGCTGGGGTGCACATCCCGACCACACCGGTGGACCATCAGCACATTGCATTGAAAGCTGTGACCGGAAATGAGTTCCCGCCCTCCACCCCCTGCCTGCGTGACCCGGATAACCTGGTATATATGCGCCAGGAAGCAGGCGGACTGGTGATCGGTGGCTATGAGCCCAACCCACTGGCACGCTGGATTGATGGGGTACCCTGGGAGCACGGGGATACCACCTTACCGGCTGATTATGACCGTTTCGAACAACTTCTGGAAGGTGCTATCCGGCGCATCCCATTCCTTGACCATGCGGGCATCATCACCCTGGTCTGTCACCCAGGTGCTTATACCCCCGACAGCCAACCCATGCTAGGGCCGGTGGCAGGAGTACGCGGTATGTGGATTGCGGCGGGAATGTCATTGAATGGCTATGGCGGAGCAGGTGGGATTGGCAAGCTGATGGCAGAGTGGATTGTTGAAGGCGAACCTTCACTGGATGTGTATGCCTATAAAGCGACGCGGTTCGGGAATTATTATGCCAACCCGGAATACGCCGCGGAGCGCACCCGCGAGGGGGTCAAGTACTATTACCGCTTACGCTTCCCCAATGATGAGAATGAGTGGGCCCGCCCCCACCGGGTAAGCCCGGTGCACTACCGCTTGCAGGAAATGGGTGCGGTGTTTGGTGAGAAGTTTGGCTGGGAGCGGGTCAATTACTTTGAGCCTGATAAACCCTGGCGCAGGATGGGCGCCGACCAGCGTGCCTGGGGTTGGAAAAAGCCCCCCTATTTTGAGCGGCTTGGACAGGAACACCAGGCTACACGTGAGCGCGTGACATTGTTTGATATGACCTCATTTGGAAAGATCGAGGTGAGCGGTGCGGGAGCCCTGGCGCTATTGCAGCGGGTGGCAGATAATAATATCGATAAACCGGTGGGTTCGACAATTTACACTCAATTCTTAAATACCAACGGTGGTGTAGAAGCGGACGTGACTGTCGCCCGCCTCGGAACAGAGCGGTTCTGGGTGATCACCGGTTCGGCTTTCATCGGGAATGAGCTGGCATGGCTGCGGATGAGTCAACAGGAGCAGGATGACTCGGTGAGCATTCGCGATATCACCCAGGAACTTGGTTGCCTGGCACTATGGGGACCCAAAGCGCGTTTCGTCTTGCAGAAGCTGACAACGGACGATATCTCGAATGAAGGTCTGCCCTACTTGCACGCCGGAATAATCCACATTAATGGAGTTTCCATTTGGGCGCAGCGTGTCAGCTACGTAGGAGAATTAGGATGGGAATTATACATACCAAATGAACGCTGCGAGCTGGTTTGGGATGCCATTCTGAATGCGGGTGCGGAATTTGGTATCGAGGTGGGCGGTTATAAGGTGCTGGACTCCCTGCGCCTGGAAAAGGGTTACCGCTACTACACCGCCGATGTCACCCAGCTTGAGACTCCTTATGAGGCGGGTCTTGGTTTCTGCGTGGATCTCAACAAGGAAGATTTTATCGGAAAACAAGCTTTGCTGAAACAGAAGCAGGACGGAGTAAATCGCAAGCTGTGCACCCTGGTGCTTGATGAGGCGTCTTACACTCAAATCTATGGCGGCGAGGCAGTCTATTACCAGGGGAAGGTCATCGCCCGGGTACGCAGTGGGGGGTATGGATTTACAGTGCAGAAAAATATTCTGTATGCCTATTTGCCGATTGAGCTGGCGAAGACAGGCACAGACCTCGAGATTGACTTGATCGAAGGTAAATTCCCAGCAAAGGTCACCCAGGCAGTATTATATGACCCGAAGGGTGAGAACTTGCGGATTTAATTGAGCCCAGAGAGGATTTGTGCGTGAAGAAGAGTCATCAGGTGCGTATGGACAAGCATGAAATAACAAGCATAAAAAATTTATTAAATTCTCGTGAACCGAACCACGACTTGCCGAGACCGTTTTATCACAATGAAATCCTGTATCAAGCAGAGATGGAAGCCATCTGGAGGCAGGGATGGCTATTTGCCGGTCACTCATGCCAGATCCCCAACCCGGGCGATTACTTTGTTTATGCCGTGGAAGATGATTCGGTGATCGTGGTGCGCGCTGATGACGGTCAGATCAACGCCCTTTACAACGTCTGCCGGCACCGGGGAATGGTGATCTGCCAGGTACCTGAAGGAAATATCAAGCGCTTTATTTGCCCTTATCACCAATGGACCTATGACCGCAGTGGGCACTTGCTGCTCCAGCATGGCATGCAGGAAGGTCTGGATAAGACCCAGCTCGGAATGCATCCTCTCCATGCCCGTGAGGTTGAGGGGCTGATCTTCATCAGCCTTGCCCAAGAACCGCTCGATTTCGATCCGGTTAAGTCGGCGATCGCCCTGGTTGCGAAACCTCAAAGACTGAGCCGAGGCAGGGTAGCTAAGATTATGGATTTTAATATCGAATCTAATTGGAAGCTGGTGTGGGAAAATAACCGTGAATGTATGCATTGTAACGTAAACCACCCGCAATATATCAAAGCTAACTTCGACCATTACAACGCGGATGACACAACACCTCGAGTCGCGGAGAGGTTGGAAAGGGTCACAGCTCGTCTTGAAGCGAAACTGGCCGCCCAAGGCATGTCTCTGCGCGCAGAAACAGGCATGACCGAATTTCCTGACCCAGATCACGGGCTCTGGTATGCTGCCAACCGCACTCCTAATGAGCAGGGTTATGTTAGCGAAACCATGGATGGCAAGCAGGTGGCACCCCTGATGGGTGATTACACCGACCCTGAAGTGGGCACGTTGCGTATCCGCAGCCTGCCAAACTTTTGGATTCATGCCAGCTGTGACCATAGTGTGGCGGTGCGTCTCACCCCGAACGGACTCACCCACACCCACATCCGCATGATCTGGTTGGTGGCTGGGGAAGCGCAGGAAGGTCGGGATTACGATTTGACTGAACTGCTTCCGTTCTGGCAATTAACCGCGGAGCAGGATTGGAAAATTTGCACCAACCAACAAAAGGGTGTCAGCTCACACGCATACACACCGGGACCATTATCGACTTATAAGGAGTACAACCTTGACCGGTTCCTTCGTTGGTACCTGCAGGAAATGAAAGCGTACATCGAGGCATGAGCCAGCCTCAACCGGTCTACGTTGGTTTTGGCATGCTCACCCCTGTGGCAATCATGGTGGTTGATCAGTTGCCACAACATAATTGCGGGGCATTGGTTAAGGAGGTAAGTGAATTCGTCTTTGACGATGCAGCCATCATCGCCTGCTTGCTACGCCAATGGGATATGCCGACTGCCATGATCGGTACTACTTTGGGGGACGACCCGCGCGGCCACCTGTTGGCCGAGCAGCTGGGAGAATGGGGGGTGGATGGAGAGGTACGTTTTTCAAAGGAAATAAAAACCCCCTGGGAAGTGGACGTCTCTGATGAAACCGGGGCACGCACTTATTTCTGGCAGAGGGAACCGAAAGTGTTAGCCACCCTCGATACAGCTGACTTATCGCTGGTTCGAGAGGCGCGGATGTTATACGTGGATTGGTATGATGGTGACCACATCCTGCGCGCCATGGATGAGGCACTTAGGTACAACGTGCCGGTATTCCTGAATTTTGAACATGGACATGCAGACCCTGAACTATTGAAGCGTTATGCGAGTCGGGCACTGATCTGCCAGGCGACCACAGATGCCGCTCAACACGGGAAGGTATCCCCGTTGGAGGTGACGAGGAAACTGTTGGATAATGGTGTGCAGACAGCTTTAATTACAATGGCGGAAGAAGGCAGCCTGGTTGCACAGGGCGAGCAAGTCATCCGTGTCAAAGCTCCCCATGTTCATGTCGTGGATGGATGTGGAGCGGGTGCTACTTTTTCAGCTGGTTTCATCTATGGGCACCTGAGGGGTTGGATGCTTGAAGAATCGGTCCGCTTTGCGACCGCTGCAGCATCCTTAAAAGTGACCCACCCTGGACTGAAAATGTCCACCATTCCAGAGATCCAGGAACTAGCTGGTCGTCTCGCCGTTGAGCATTTGGGTTAGCTGATCATCATGTAACCAGGAGAGACCCTTGATCAATTTTGCCACCCTTCTATCGCAGGAACAGGTTGAACGCACACACGCAGCCTCGCTTGAAATCCTTGAAAGCGTGGGTCTGCTGGTGCGAAATGAGCAAGCACGTGCGATCTTCAAACATGCGGGCTGCCGTGTAGATTCAGAGACACACAATGTAAAATTGCCAACCGCGGTGGTCGATGAGTTCCGCCAGATGCTACCAACGACCTTCACCTTTTGTGGTCGCGATCCACAGTTTGACCGGACAATTCCGCAAGATGGTCCGGTGATTGTCACTGGCAGCTCGGCTCCGGATGTAATCGACTTGGTGACCGGTCGCCCAAGACGCGCCCGATCAGACGATATCGCCCGTATTGCCCACCTGATCCAGGAGCTGCCGGCTTATGACATCTTTTCGATCTCAACCCTGGCAGATGACGCGCCGCCTGGGCAGTTCACCCTGGCTCGCCTGTATCCATCGCTGAAGTATTGCCTTAAGCCGGTGCGCAGTACCACCAAGGACATGGCGGACATACAGGCGATCCTGCATTTTCTATACACCATTGCAGGAAGTGAAGCCGCCTATCGCGATCACCCTTTTGTGACCCATCACTATTGTCCGGTCGTCTCTCCTCTAACGATGGATCAGCTCTCCACTGAAGCGGTCATTTTTTTCTGCCAGATGGGGCTGCCAGTCTATCCGAGTATCGTTCCTAATGCTGGTCTGACATCACCCATGTCCATGGCAGGTACCCTTGCGCAGGGCAATGCTGAATTCCTTGCCATAGCAGTGTTGATGCAGATGGTGCGTGAAGGCACACCCACGATCTACTCCACCTTGCCAACCGTCGCCGATATGCGCACGGGCGCGTATGCCTCGGGTGGCATTGAGTGCGGCATGCTGCACATGGCTTTTGCTCAAATGGCGCGCTTCTACAACGTGCCTTGTGGCGGATATATCGGATTATCCAATGCCAAGGTCAACGACGCCCAGTCTGGATACGAGACCGGAATGTCCACTGTGGCCAGCGTCTTGGGGGGTGCGGACATGCTTAATATGGGCGGTCTGCTGGATGCCCTCAAAGCTTTTGATTTTGCCAAAGCGGTAATTGACGATGAGATAGCCCAAATGCTCAAGCGTATGAAACGCGGTATTCTCTTTGGAGAAGAGGAACTTGCGCTGGAAGTGATTTCACAAGTAAAACCAGGGGGAAACTTCATGCTCAGCCCGCATACCAAAAAACGAATGAAGACCGAAGCTGTGCTCACCCGGATATCTGAACGCGAAGCTCGCGAATCATGGGAAAAGCGCGGCTCCCTGGATACAAACGCCCGCGCTATGCAGCGAGTGCGTGAGATACTGGCGCGTGAAAGTATGTCGATATTCGACGAAGAGGTTGAAGGTCGCATCCGCAAGCAGTTCAGAGATTTAATCCCTGGAAAATTGGAAATACCTCCAGGTTTATAGGATCATTATAGAAGGAGCAGGATTGAAATCCTGACAGGAGAGAGGTATTCAATGAAGTTATATTTCGCGACGGATGTGCACGGGTCGGAGATTTGTTGGAAGAAGTTCCTGGCGGCAAGCAAGTTTTACGAGGTGGATACCCTCGTCCTGGGGGGTGATATGACCGGTAAAGCCATCGTCCCAATCATTGCCCAGGGTGATGACGAATATAAGGTGACCCTGTTGGAGCAAGTGAGCATGCTGCACGGCAAAGAGGAAGTTGACAAGATGGTGCAGACCATCCAGAACCGCGGATATTATCCGTATTTGACAAATCCAGACGAAGTTCAAGAGATTGTTTCCTCTCCAGGCAAGATGGACGAGCTATTTATGGACGAAGTGCTTACAACCGTTCAACGCTGGATGGAATACGCAGATGCGAAGTTGGAGGGGACCGGTATTCGCTGCATCGTCTGCCCGGGCAACGATGATGTCTTCGAGATTGACGCCGTGATCGCAGCCTCCAAGTGCGTGCGCAGCCTGGAAGGTCAGGTTATTGAGCTGGATGAATACCACGAGATGGCAAATTCAGGCTGGTCCAACCCGACCCCTTGGAACACTCATCGCGAGGAACCAGAGGAGGCATTGCTCAAGCGCCTGGAATCAGTGATCAGCCAGGTCAAAAATCCCTCCCAGGCAGTCTTCAACTTTCACCCCCCGCCATACGGGAGTGGTCTGGATGAAGCCCCTGAGCTGACCAAAGACCTTCGCCAAGCGTATGCTGGCCGGTCCATGATACCGGTTGGTAGCAAAGCCGTCATGGCTATGATTGATAAGTATCAGCCTTTGCTTGGGCTCCACGGTCATATCCATGAAGGTAAGGGTACGCGCAAGTATAAGAAGACGTTGTGCGTCAACCCGGGCAGTATGTACGAACAAGGGATGTTGTCCGGTGCGGTCATCGAACTAAAACCCCAAAAGGTGGGCAATTATCTGCTCACAACGGGGTAAGGTTAGGTGATTAGCAGGGATTTGCGAAAGGAGGCGTGTGACTGAGATTGAAATTCCGGGTGAGAAGTAGCGGGTTTAGTCCGAAGATTATTTTAAACCAAGGCTTCCCAGGAGCTCTTCAGGAAGCTGCAAATTGAATACAATAAGGAGATTGCAATGAGTGACGTTTCTTTATTCGTTCGCAAAGCAAGTGGCTTGGTGAGAGCCTGGTCAGTGTTCGATGCGTTCATCTACGCCACTTTCTCGATCAACTTGATCACCCTCGGGCTTTTTATCTTCTCATATTGTTATTACCTCCAGGGCAGTCTGATCAGCGGGGTTGTAATTGGAGCTATCTTCACCATCTTTGAAGTGATTGTATACGCCAGTCTGATTTCCGCCATGCCGCGTGCAGGGGGTGACTACGTCTGGCAAAGCCGCATATTAGGTCGAATGATCGGTTTTGTGCTGGCGGTAACTGGCTGGTGGTTCATCCTATGGCTGTGGACTCCACTTTATGGTCAGATGCTGACTTATGAGGTTTACACGCCTCTTCTGGCGATCGCAGGATTCAAAGATGCTGCTTTATGGTTTACGACAACATCGCAGGGACAGTTCGTTGGTATGCTGTCGGTGTGCCTGATCGTATTCATTTATATTACCGTTGGAATGAAATGGTACGCCCGAGTGCAGAAATTCTGTTTTTGGGGTGGGTTAGTAGGCTTGGCGATTGTTTTCGGGCTGCTGCTATTTGGCAACCATGATACATTCGTGACTAATTACAATGCCATGGCTCCCACCTTTGGCGCTACCGGCGGGGATGTGTATTCAGCGACTATGCAGGCAGGTGAAGACGCTGGCACTGTGGCAGGTCCGCTCTTCCCTCTGGCGATTGGTGCCAGCCTTTTGCTCGTTCCAATGTTGACTTTCTTCAATCTGTGGCCAAATTGGGGTTCCACCCTATATGGCGAGGTGCGTGGCGCATCGGATTACAAGCGCAACTTCCTGGGCATGTTCATGGCAATTATCATAACCATGGTGGGTGCTGTGGTTTTGTTCTTGCTGATTGCTAAAACGATCGGTTGGGATTTTTATAACCATTCCAATGGTGCCTTTTGGAACTGGGGCTTTGGCTATACTACCACACCCCCACCACTGCCCATATGGCCTTACCCGGCTCTATTCGCCACCTTCATGGTGAAGAGCCCGGCGTTGATGTTCATCGTCGTGCTGCTGATGAGCCTGTGGTGGTTTGGCTGGTCGGGGACGCTCTTCCTGAGCTCAACACGCGTGATCTTTGCAGCCGCGATCGACCGCATGCTGCCAGAGTGGGTATCCAAGATTGAACCACGCACGAAGACACCTATATTCGCCCTCTTGCTTATGGTTATTCCGGCGGCAATCATCTCCTACCTTTATGCATTCAAGATATTTAATTTCAACACCCTGGCTCTTGATGCAACAGTGGTGATTGCCATTACTTTCCTTGGTTCTACAATTGCAGGCATCATTATGCCGTGGAAAGCAAAAGATGTGTATGATGGTTCTCCGATTGCCAAGTATAAAGTTCCTTCCTGGTTGGGGTGGATCGTCACCATCATTTATGCTGGCTTTTCTTTATACCTCATTTATATCTCGCTGAGATATGGCTATGATATCGTGAGCGGGATCGGAACTCTTGACCCAAACACAGCAACCTGGATTGTGGTGATCCTTCTGTCGATCCTGACGGTCGTCAATGCGGCGGTCTTGATCTGGATCTTTTTCCAGGTTGTCAAGGGTTTATTAAGCAGCAAAGCTATGCCACTCGTTACATTGGCGGGTTTGATCTTCCTGGGTTTCCTGGACTGGTTGCTGGTGAAGTGGTTTTGGGATCCGAATGTCCTCCCCGAGTCATTACCAACCGTCGGAACCTATGGCATCGGCTGGTCTAACGTGAACTCGATGATCTTTATGCTGTTGAACTATATCGTGGCAGCTGTGATCTATTTCGGTTTCAGCGCTTACCGCCGCCGACAGGGCATCCAGATCGAAAAAGTCTATAAGGAGATCCCGGTCGAGTAAGGGTTTGATAAGATCTGTGAGAGAGAATAATGAGACTTTATCGATTTATTCATAAAGTCCCTTCTCCATAAGATCTTAATTGTGGTTTAATAATATAATTCACTAAAGAACCATGCACCTTAATCAAAAGCTAGTTAATATCTCTATCTCGTATCTATTTGAAAAAATGAGTAGATATCCAGCGGTTAGATGGGAGGTGAAATCACAAAAAATTTCATCATGTTCCTAGCAAACCATAGATTTCTGATCTATTCACAATAATATATTTCGAGGAGAGAATAAGAATATGCTTACCAGCAAGAACGCGTTTCAAAATAATTACATTGATTTTGGTCATCACTTTCGTGCTTGCCGGCTTGCGGTGGCGCACCTACACCTAATGTTGCTGAGGGTTACACGGGCACAGTCGTTAAAAGTGTGCCGCAGGATCTCGTTGACGCCTGTAAAAAAGAAGGCATGGTTACGATCATCGCCACCCCACCAGACTGGGCGAATTATGGCGAGATTTTTGCCGATTTCCAGGCAACAACCGGAGTGGGGATCAATTCCCTGGATCCGAACGCCGGTTCAGCGGATGAGCTCGCTGCCATTGAAGCCAATAAGAACAATAAAGGTCCACAGGCTCCAGACATTGTGGATGTAGGTTACGCCTACGGAGCAACCGGTATTGCGGCTGGTGACTACATGCCCTATAGAGTATCCACCTGGGATAAAATCCCTGACACTCTATTAGGTATTCCTGCCAAAGATCCGAACGGTTTTTGGACGGGTGGTTACTACGGCGTCATGGCCTTTTTAGTGAATACCGCAGTAGTGCAGAATGTCCCCCAGAATTGGACTAGACCTGCTCAAACCCGAGTATAAAGGACAGGTTGCCTTGTCAGGGCCTGCTACCACTTCAAACCAGGCTATCCAGACAATTTATGCATCTGGTTTAGCTAACGGCGGCTCATTGGATAATGCCCAACCGGGCCTCGACTTCTTCAATGAATTGAATAAGGCAGGAAACTTCGTACCTGTAGTTGCCAAAGTGGGTACTGTTGCACAGGGTGCAACTCCCATCGTTCCATTCTGGGACTATCTGGCTTTTGGTTATCGAGACTCATTTGCCGGGAATCCACCGGTCCAGGTTGATCTACCCCTCCCCGACCATTGCCAGCATGTATGTGCAGGCGATCAGCGCCTATGCACCTCATCCCAATTGTGCCAAAGTATGGATGGAAATCCTCCATTCAGACGAGGGTCAGATGGCATGGATGAAGGGTTATGCCCATGGCGTTCAGCAAGCCGACTTGGAATCACGCGGTGTCATTCCCGCCGACCTGGCAGCTAAATTACCTGCCTCAAGTTCCTATGCCTCCGCAGTTGCCCCCAGCCCTGCCCAATTAGATGCCGCACTGGCATTGATCAAAGCAGGCTGGATGACCACCGTTGGTGTGGCTCAATCCACCGCAACACCGGAACCGACACCATAAATTAGTTATGGCCGTGATAGATAGTGAAACGCGGGACGCGCCTCAGGCGCGTCCCGCAAGAACCAAAATGTCGTGGGCATGGCTCGGGGTAGTGCCCTTCTTTATATTTACATTTGCTTTTCTTCTTTATCCATCTTCGACCATCGTCATTAAGCAGTTTTCAGGATTTGATCACAAAATCCTTTACTTTCCAAAATATAAATACGCTGCTCCACTCTCAGTACCTGATGCAGTCTTATTGGATCAGCATCAAGCTCAGCTTGATTACTGCTATCGGCGGTGGGATATTCGGTTTCCTGTTAGCCTATTCCGCCATTCGCGGCAGCTTACCCAGGTTCATGGCTGCCAGTCTGATGACTTTCTCTGGAGTCGCTTCCAACTTTGCCGGGGTACCGCTGGCATTTGCTTTCATCGCTCTGCTGAGTCCCACCGGTTTATTAATTGGCTGGATGAGAACTCTGGGATATAACCCTTACTTCCATGGGTTTACGCTATACACCTTTACCGGGTTAGCGATTGTTTATATGTATTTCCAATTTCCGTTGATGGTTTTGGTGATCGCGCCAGCGATTGAAGGTATGCGGCGTGAATGGCTGGAAGCATCCGAGAATTTGGGTGCCAGCTCTTTCCAATATTGGCGCTACGTTGCTTTACCCATCCTGGGTCCTGCCTTAGCAGGTACGATGATCCTGCTTTTTGGGAATGCCTTCGGTGCCTTTGCCACAGCTCAAGCTCTTACCGGTGGTCAGATAAACCTGGTTACGATCGTGATTGGCTCAGAACTGCGCGGAGATGTATTGGGTAATCAGGGTGTCGGATATGCCTTGTCATTGGGGATGGTGGTGGTGATGGCTTTGGCAATTATTGGTTATACCGTCCTGCAACGGCGGACGGAGAGGTGGCTGCGATGAAGAACAGGGGTAAACTATGGGCATGGTTTATCATGTTCCTTGGCATTCTTTATTTCTTCCTTGCCGCTGGTAGCAACCTTTATTTTTTCATTCAAAGCCAGGCTTGGTGAGCTGAGTTTTCAAGCATATACAAATATCTTTCGAAGCCCCACATTTTTATATAATTTCGGTGCTTCGGTAGTTTGGGCAATCTTCACAATCATCGTTGGAATCTTGATATTTGTTCCGACCGCGTTTGTCATCCGCTTGAGAGTACCAAAAGCCCGCAGCCCAGTCGAGTTCATCACCTTGCTGCCATTTGTCATTCCACCGATTGTGTATGTCTTCGGTCTGGTACGCACTTACAGCCAGCCTCCGCTTTCTTATCGTCAATAGTCCTTTATTGCTCATTGCTGGATATACGATATTATCCATGCCTTATATGTACCGCTCGGTCGACACCGGATTACGCTCTATTGACGTACGCACATTAACCGAAGCAGCTCAAAGCCTTGGAGCCGGTTGGGGGACGATTTTATTCAGCGTCATCCTACCCAACATCCGTACCGCTATCTTGAGTGGTGCGTTTCTGAGTTTCGCCATCGTAATTGGCGAATTAATTCTTGCCCAATATCTGGTCAAGCCAGCCTTTGCCCCTTATATGGCTTATGTGATGCAGCAAAAAGCGTATGAACCAGCTGCCATGGCCATCGTCAGTTTTGCTCTTACCTGGATTGCCATGGGGATCATTCAGATGGTCGGTCGCGGCAGAGGTGCAGCGCAGGTTGGTGGTGGACATTAAATCGATGCAGAGTGAACAAGCATGATACATTTATCCCTTAAAAACATCTCCAAGCAATTTGCAAATAACACCGTGGTAAAAGACTTTAACCTGGACGTGGATCGGGGCGAGTTCGTCTCGTTCCTTGGACCTTCGGGTTGTGGAAAAACAACCACCTTGCGCATGATCGCCGGTTTTGAAATCCCCACAACGGGTACGGTTACGCTGGAAGGCAACGATATAACCAACAAGGCTCCCAACCAACGTAACGTGGGCATGGTCTTCCAGGCATATGCCCTGTTCCCGAATATGACCGTGGCTGGGAATATTGGTTTCGGTCTAAAAATCCGCGGGGAGAAGAAGGAAATTATCCAGGAGACGGTGAAGGAAATGCTGGCGCTGATCCATCTTGAGCAAAGGGGAGACAGCTACCCTTACCAGCTTTCAGGTGGGCAACAGCAACGTGTGGCGCTGGCCCGTGCCCTGGCCATTCACCCCGAAGTTCTTTTGCTTGACGAGCCCCTTTCAGCATTGGATGCAAAAATCCGCGTTCAGCTGCGCGCGGAAATTCGCGCGATCCAGAAAAAACTGGGTATCACCGCCATCTATGTTACGCATGACCAGGAAGAAGCCCTCTCAATCTCTGACCGCATTGTGGTCATGTTCGATGGAAAGATCGAACAGGTGGGCTCTCCGTTTGAGATTTATAACTTCCCCACAACCACTTTTGTGGCTGGTTTTGTGGGCACATTGAACACCACCACCGCTGAAGTGGTCGATCCGGTCGCCCGCTTGCTCCGTATCGATGGTGTCACTCTGCAGGCTGCTGAGGGGTTGGATGACAAACAAAAAGGCGACAAGGTTACCATCGCCATCCGCCCAGAGCGCTTCAATTTTGTTGCCCAGGAAATGAAGGCTAATCTCCTGGATTGTATCGTTGAAAATATCACCTTTCTCGGCTCTGTCGTCCGCATCCAGGTGTCGGTTGGCAGCAACCGTTTCTATATGGATACGTTCAACAATCCATTTCTTGAGCTGCCTAAGATTGGTGATAAAGACCAGGTGACCTGCTCACGTGAGGCAGTCCTGGTGCTCAGGCAGTAATTAGAGTCAACCACACAGAGATAGTTGAAGAGACGTACTTATCCCCGACCGGTAAATGTGGTTGGGGATTTTTTATCCGATTTACCCGAACACCGCGATCATGACGATCCCAGCGAAGATCACCACTGCGCCGAAAATGCGGATTTTTCCCATCTGTTCCCCCAGGAAATACCACCCAGCAAATGCGCCCATCACCACGCTTACCTCACGGATGGCTTCCGAATAATTCACAGGGGCGATCGAGTAAGCAAAGAGAGCAGACAGATAAGCAACCACGGCCAGGATACCGACCAGGATAAGACGAGCTGGCTGCTTCTTAAATGTGTTGAGGCTTTGCTCCCAACCATAATGCCGGACGATCAGGGGTGTGGTAAATACCGGCATCAGCATGAACAGGCTCAAGCCATACGATAACGCTGGACCATGTTTGACTGCGTATCCATCCACCAGGGTATATATCGAGATGACCAATGCAACCGATAGCGCAATCGCAATCCCGCGCAAATGTGGTTTACCGGTGGGATTCTGGAGCAAACTGGTGGCACCGATAATTGCTAAACCGCACACGATTAGGAAAATGCCCAGCAAGCCACCGATGCTGGGGATCTCGTTAAGGAATAATGCGCTCCAAATTACAACCAGAGCAGGCGCAGCTCCACGCGCCACCGGGTAGACGAGGGAAAAATCATTGTCATGATAGGCGTAAGTAAGGATGCCGAAATAAATGGCCTCCAGAATCGTGCTGATTAACACCAAAAGCCACATGCTACGGGGTGGTAAACCGATAAATAAAAGGGCAAAAATCGAAACGATACTGCCAATGATGACCTGCCAACCCATGGCAAGATATTTTTCGTTGGATTTTTTAAGCAGCAGGTTCCATAGGGCATGCAGGGCAGCGGAGGAAAGCAGCAATGCGATGGCAAGGCCGGACATAGCCTGTATTAAATCATAAACTGCCCGCCCTTGCTAGTAATTCATCGTTATGAGGAGAGCATTCACCCTATATACTTCATGTCTGGGGTAATTCTCAATCACGCCGTTATGAAAATTGACAATTTTGCTGTCAACTTCCACCGATCACCGCACGAATAAGTTTATAACCTTCCTTATCGAAAGCTGAGGCGACCGTATCCTGGAGTTTTTCTCCGGGGGTTAAAGCTACCATATAGCCTCCTCTGCCTCCTCCAGTGACCTTTGCTCCCCACGCCCCTTTTTCTAGGGCTAACTTGCATAGATAGTCCAGTGTTTCGTGGGAGAATTGCATATCGATCAGGATTTTGTGATTATTCGACATGATCTCTCCCACGTGTTCCAATTCGCCAGCGGAGAGTGCTTGTTTCATGTCATAAGCCTGGTCGGTGATCATTTTAAGACGCGATAAAAATAGCTCGGGATTTTCTTTCTTTTGCTTCTCGCTAACTTCATCCAATAAGGCAGTGTTCGCTGTGATCCCGCTGTTGGCTAATACGATTTCAAATGGTTTTGGAGTTTTAATTCTCTCGAAATGTTGTTGACCATTTATTAATTGGAAAAGAAGCAGTCCGCCATAGGTCGATGCGGTATTGTCAACGCCACTGGCAATCCCATGGTACGGAAATTCACCCTGCCACGCCACCCGGTTGATCTCTTCAATTGGATAGCCCAAATTGAATTCGGCGTTCAAGGCTCGCGCCAACGACACGCAGCTGGCTGCACTGGCACCCACCCCGCTGCCAGCAAGCAAGGTTCCTTCAAAGGTAATCTTTATCGCTTGCTTTTTGACGTCAATATTCATGACTTCTAGAATTCTATCTATTGAGCGCCTCTGCTGTTCCTTTTTCTTTTCTTTGTAACCGGGGACTTCGATACGATTATCTACCAGTGTCCAACCTTCTCCCGCGGTTCTTTCCACAATCGCCACAGTTTCATAGGAAATTGCTGAAACAATCGCAGGTACCGCTTCCAGGACAAATTGATCACCGATTAAGATTGTTTTTCCAAAACCAGTTCCTTTAGCCATTAGATTTCCTTTCGATGATATGTTCCATTTCCTCAATCAGTTTTTCTTCTTTGCCAATAGCTACCGTGGTTGCCGCCGTCAAGCTGTGGCATGCATCAGAAAATCCACCTAGTTTGTCGGTCGCTTCGGGGAGCATAATGTTGAGTCCTATAGCTCTGGCCGCCCTGATTTCTCCTTCCATGTATGGAGAGACTCTCATGGAGACCTTCACATCATTAAACTTAATTGCTCCAAACCCAGGGATTTCATCGGGGATAATTTGAAATCCTGCAATATATTTCCGGGGATCAATCAGGTTGGTATCCTTGATCGCATCACAAAATGCACCGATCATTTTTACCCCCATCGGGAAAAAGCGCTTTTCGACATTAAACCACTGGATGTGAGCTGATTGTTTCATATCGCCAGATCGAAGTCTTGAAATCTCATCAGTAAAAATTTTCGTACGGATCGTTTTTAATTCTTCTACCATCCGATCTGCCTGGGGTGAAAATCCCTCGAGGCATACCCTGACCCCCATGTCTGGTCCATTCTGATAATAGCCCACCCCTCCCAATAGATCGAGATAATCACCCACTTCAATACAGGATATTTTGCCTTTGGAGCTGATTAATAGATACTCCTCCCCATGAGCCTGTTTTCTGATCTCGAGCTGCCCTTGCTGAACGGCTTCTAAAGCTACATCGCGGTTCTGACTCACCAGCTTGCCATCCACAAAAAAACCATCACCCACCGCTCCAATCGCTGCGATATGAGCCATATCACGGTTGAGTGCATTCATCGCCAGTGCGAAGAGATAGCACGTTGTCGACCCTGAAATATCTCGGTCCCCCTTCAATCCAAACAAATCTGGGTCAAGATTAAGCACACGTTCATCGGTAGAGGCTTCAGCCACATGGTGGTCAAGGATCAGGGTTAAATTTCTGCCCTTGTTCAACTCGGAAAGCAGGGGTGCGATCCTTCCGGCAAAATCAGCAAAAATAAGGATTTGGCCCTCCTGCTCGTAAACCTTTCTCAGTACAGCGGGATAAGGTTTTTCCAAACAGAAACGATGGACCTTAAATCCTTGCCTTTCGAATGCGCGGTTGAGGATGGCACCCGAAGTAAGCCCATCCGAATCGTTATGGTGAAAGATCTGGACAGTCTTTTCAGGCCAATGCATGATTTCTTGTACGGCTCGTTCCATCGCATCAGTTAGGGTAGTCAATATTAATCTCCTTTACCTCATTTTTAGCCCCCAAATCATAACACAACAGAAATATATTTCAAGACGACTAAAATAAGCTAGCTTATCCGCGAAAATCCAGCGCATATTATGAAATAGGCATGGATCGGTGTGGGTGAGTCGTGGGAAGCAATTTTATAAGCTAAACTGTGCCTGGATAACGGTCAAAGCTCGGAAATAAAAAGATCAACTCAGCTGTTATAGGCCAATCGCATTTGTGCCTCCACAATAAGTTACTGGAATGTTTTCACCATCTTCTCCATCGGGATTAATTAAGGAAGTGGTACAATCCTGGCTGTTAAGTTAGTCCTTTTTGTCGATTTGTTTCTTCTCTTGTTCGTCGTCACTCAAAGCGCAATCGTAATAAGTATGATCATTCTTAGAAAAGGGTCTATATGATCGATGGCATTGAGAAATTGAGCACGGTTCGTGGCTTCCTGCTGGATATGGATGGCACTTTCTACCTGGGTGATCACTTACTCGAGGGTGCATTGCGATTTATTGATCTCTTGCATGCTCAAAAGAAAGAGTTCCTCTTCCTGACGAATAATTCTTCCAAGCATCGTCGCCAATATGCGGAAAAGATCAATCGGCTCGGACTTCCGATTAGCGAAGAAGCGGTGTTGACCTCTGGAGAGGCGACAGCATTATATTTGAGGGAACAGCATCCTGGGGCTAATCTCTTTTTGGTCGGTACCCCATCCCTTGAGGCAGAATTCCGTCAATACGGTTTTCAACTTGTTCAGCAGGACCCACAATTCCTGGTGCTCGGATTCGACACAACCCTGACCTATCAAAAGCTGTGGGCGTTATGTGATTTTGTGAGGGCAGGTATTCCTTACATCGCCACGCATCCAGATTTCAACTGTCCCACGGAAAAGGGTTTTATGCCAGATGTCGGCGCGATGATCGCCTTCGTCGAAGCTGCCACAGGCCGGCAGCCCGACTTGGTGGTAGGTAAGCCGAATCGACTGATCGTAGATTCTGCAGCAGTCAAGATGGGCTTGCAGGTAGGCCAGTTGGCTATGATAGGCGACCGGTTATATACGGATATCGCCCTCGGTCAGACGAGTGGGATTGTCACCGTTTTGGTCTTGAGCGGCGAAACGAAATTCGAAGACCTGAAAGACTCGCCTTTTCAACCGGATTACACATTCGAGAACCTGGCCGGAGTGGCTGATTGGCTGGAACAGAACTGTTAGCCTGATCTACCCGGATGTTACCATTGGATCCAATCCTAAAAGGTCTTGCTGCTGCTGATGGGGGTTTGGTTGACGGATTACCTGAATGGGATTACAATTCTGGCTACATTTTTGGGCCCATAGCGCAGTTGGGAGCGCGTCTCAATGGCATTGAGAAGGCCGAGGGTTCGAATCCCTCTGGGTCCACTAAAAAGTCATGGCAGGAGTAATAAGCCATCCTTCAGCGAGCCGGGAGAGCGAGGTGTGAGCCCGGCATGGTGCCCAAGGAGCACAATCAATAGGGTTGAACTCGCCTGCCGTCCTGAGTGATCAGGACAGACTTCAACAGTGAAAACCGTTCATGTGGAATGTAGCTGTTGGCAGGTTTCGCCTGTTATTGCGAATCTGAGTGGCTGAATAATCCATAAGTTGATGGATTATGCTGCAACCAGGGTGGTACCGCGGAGATAACCTTCGTCCCTGAATGGACGAAGGTTTTTGTTCTTTAACAAGCGTTATGATAGATATGTGGATCAGAAAACGGCATCTGTATTGACGACGTTCAAAAATACATCCACGACTTCCGGATCGAATTGCGTACCTCTGACCCTTTGCAGCTCAGCGACGGCTTCCTCGTGGGTATACGCCGGTCGATAGTAGCGCTCTTCGACCATCGCCTGATAAGCGTCAGCGATACCAAGGATACGGGCACCGAGAGGAATATTCTTACCGCTTAGACCTTTGGGGTAACCTGTTCCATCAAATTTTTCCTGATGGGCTGAAATGGTTGGGGCGAGCGATGGATAGGCATCGATCGAGCTAACGATATTCGAGCCGATCGTGGGATGCATTTTGATGAGCACCCAATCTTGATCGGAGAGGATTGACTTCTTCCGTAAAACGCGATCGGAAATGCCGATTTTACCGATATCGTGAAGGATGGATGCCCAATACACATTTTCAATTTCGTCATCGCTCATTTTGAGCTCACGCGCTGTGGTGCTTGCCCATTTAGCCACCTTTGCGCTGTGTTCACCGCTTCTTGAGACACGACGATCGACGAATTTGGCGATGCTGATCAATAATTGAAGCCAAAGTGCCTGTTTTTGCGAGTTGGTCATATTGTCTCTTCTCTGGATGAGTTGGTTTCTGGTTTCACTGATGCAAAATCTGTACCAGCTTATAAAACAAAAATGAGGAGTTATCAAGGATTTAGCGAGTAATTTGAAGGAGCATGAAAAATGAAACAAATAATCCAGGCTGACCCCGAAATTATTCGGACCGAACAGACTGAGGCGCGAAAAATAATCGCTTCGCCCATAGAGTTTGATTTTAAAGCTGTGTTCGACGTGGATGATTATATGTATTTTTACAGCGAGCAGCTAACTGACGAGCGTACTGAAATTGAAGTAAGTACGCTGGTCAGCTTGCTTGAGTTGGACGCTCCAAAAACCATCCTCGACCTGGCTTGCGGGTATGGCAGGCATACCAACCGCCTGGCAGCCCTGGGTCACACGATGACGGGCATCGATTTGATGCCGGGCTTCCTGGAGATTGCCTGGTTGAACGCATTCCAGCAAAAGGTTGATGTAAACTATCAGCAGGGTGATATGCGATCAATCAGTTTTGAGGATGAATATGACTTCGTCCTGTTGCTCTTCACTGCGTTTGGTTATTTTAGTGATGAGGAGAACCTCAAGGTGTTGGTCAATGCGAAGCGAGCTTTGAAACCAGGCGGTAAATTGATCTTTGATACGCTTAACCGGGATACATTCTTACGCGAGATGCGCCCATATCTCGTGGTTGAGAAGCAAGGAAACCTGATGATCGATCGCATTTCTTTCGATAGCGCACAGGGGAGGTTATATAATAAACGGATTGTAATCCGGGATGGAATCCGAAAGGATAAACCGTATTTTACCCGGTTATATAATCCGAGTGAAATCAGCGCATTGGTCACGCAGGCTGGGTTCGAGATGTCACAAATTTATGGAGGCTGGGAGGCGAGCGAATTAACCGCAGCATCACGTAGAATGGTGATAATCGCCCAAAAGCCAGAACGAGCTAATAATTTGACAATTAATACTATTGATAAAACGGAGATCCGAATGTCTGAATTACCAGTTTATAACCCAACAAAAATTGAACCCAAATGGCAGAAAAAATGGGAAAATGACGGTCTTTACCATGCGGTGATTGATCATTCCATTCCAAAGTACTATGCCTTGACTATGCTACCGTATACTTCGGGAGACCTACACATTGGGCATTGGTACGCCATGACCCCTCCTGATGCCAGGGCACGTTTTAAACGCATGCAGGGATTCAACGTAGTGTTCCCAATCGGGTTTGATGCCTTTGGATTGCCTGCTGAAAATGCGGCGATAAGTAAAAGTATCCACCCAAAAATCTGGACCTACGCCAATATTGACCATATGCGCAAGCAGCTGAAAAGCATGGGTGCGATGTGGGATTGGCAGCGGGAAATGGTATCGTGTGACCCTGAGTATTACCGCTGGACACAATGGTTTTTTATTCAGCTGTATAAACAGGGGTTAGCTTACCGAAAATATTCACCTGTTGATTGGTGTCCGAAGGACCAGACCACATTGGCGCGCGAGCAGGTAATTGGCGATGACCGCCGTTGTGATCGATGCGGTACACCAGTAATTAAAAAAGATCTGGATCAATGGTTTTTCAAGATCACCGATTACGCCGACGAATTATTGGATTATTCCACCATCGATTGGCCGGACCGCGTTCGAACTCTTCAGACGAACTGGATTGGCCGATCAGAAGGCGCATCGGTTACCTTCCATACAGAGCAGGGTGACCCAATCGAAGTCTTTACCACCCGACCGGATACCCTGTGGGGCGTTACTTTCATGGTCCTGGCACCGGAGCATCCTTTGGTCAAGAAAATAACTGCTCCAGGCATGAGCTGGGGTATCGAATCGTACATCCAGCAGGCTGGTCGGCAATCAGATAGAGACCGTGAAGCCACTGACAAAGAAAAAACCGGTGTATTTACAGGCGGATATGCGATCAATCCAATAAACAATGAGAAGATCCCAATCTGGATTGCAGACTACGTGCTGATGACGTATGGCACGGGTGCCATTATGGCGGTGCCTGCCCACGACCAGCGAGATTTTGAGTTTGCGCGTAAGTACGGTCTGGAAGTGCGTATAGTCATCCAACCTCCGGATTCTGAGCCACTGGATGGCGCCACGATGGAAGCATCTGTCCCTGCGAGTGGTGTAATGGTTAATTCAGGCTCACTGACCGGGACACCTGCTGATAAGGCATTTAATACTGCTATTGCCTATATCAAGGAAAGAGGAATTGGTGAAGCGACGGTGAATTATAAGCTACGTGACTGGTTGATATCGCGCCAGCGTTATTGGGGAGCACCTATCCCGATGGTCTTTTGTGAAGATTGCGGTTGGAATCCTGTTCCTGACGATCAGCTGCCAGTGTTGCTACCCGATGATGTCGAATGGCAACCCACCGGTGTAAATCCATTAACCATCCATCCTACCTGGAAGAATACCACGTGTCCAGTCTGTAACAAGCCTGCAATCCGTGAGACAGACACGATGGATACATTCATGTGCTCCTCCTGGTACCACTTGCGTTATACAAGTCCACATAACAAACAGGCACCATTTGATCGTGCTGATTATGATTATTGGATGCCTGTGGATACCTATACCGGTGGAATTGAGCATGCTACGATGCACTTGATGTACACCCGTTTCTTCCATAAGGCGCTGAGGGATATGGGTATTACGAAAGGACCCGAACCCATGATGCAGCTGCGCAACCAGGGAATTGTCCTCGGTGAGGACAACGATAAAATGTCAAAAAGCAAAGGTAACGTCATTGCGCCCGATGAGCTGGTAGCTCGTTATGGAGCAGATACAGTCAGGGCGTATCTGATGTTCTTCGCCCGATGGGATATGGGTGCACCCTGGAGTAGCAGTGGAATGGAGGGTGTTTTCCGCTGGCTACGACGGGCATGGACGTTGTTCACCGACCCGGTGGAAAAAGGAAACCCTGAACCCGAGGTGCTGCGTCAATTAAGGCGTAAGCTGCACCAAACATTGAAGCAAGTAACACATGATTTTGAGGTGTTTGAGTTCAACACGATCGTCTCCGGCTTGATGGAGCTGCTCAACGATATGTACAAGGCGCGCGAGAAAGGCGCTGTCGGATCTGCCGAATGGGATGAAGCAGTGAATATTTATATCCGCATGATGGCTCCAGTAACCCCTCATATCGCAGAAGAGTTATGGGAGTTCTTAGGCAAACCGTACTCCATCCACCAGCAATCCTGGCCGGAAGCTGACCTGGCGGCTGCAGCAGAAGAGATGGTCACCTTGATCGTCCAGGTGGATGGTAAGCTGCGTGACCGTATCATGGTACCGGTTGGAATCAGTGAAGATGATGCCAAACGGGCTGCACTGGAAAGTGAGGTCATCACGAAATTCCTCGAAGGTTCAACTCCCCGGAAAGTAATCGTGGTCCCGGGAAGATTGGTAAATATAGTAAGGTAAGTTGTAGGTGCTGCCTATAAACCAGGAGCGCGACCTGTCCGGTCTGATTTTTGACCGGAGGGTGGGATATTCAAACACAGAAATCCTCCCATGCGCTCCTGACGTATATATTAGCAAACAAGAACAATGCGATTCTGTCGGTGATTTGTTATATAACCCCAACGTGATGATCAAATTAGTGAACCATAATCTTTCATTAAGGGTAGTTTGATAGAATAAAGGTAGATGGCTTCAAAAGCGATCGATTTATGAACAAACTATTTTTCGATAAAACTGCCAAACGTAATTGGGATTGGCTTTCCGTGATTTTATTGGTTCTCATCATGGAAATTGCCGCCGCGCGGTTGGTGGCAACGTTATGGACTTTAGACCTGAACCTGGTTTTGCTGGTCACTTTCTTGGGGACGGTATTAGGTCTGGCACTGGGGAAAAGCGTTTATCGTCGTGGATGGGTGGTAATTATTGCGGTTGCTTATGGCGCAATATTGATCCCCTGGCAGCTGGGATTAACCCTCGATGCTGATCTCAGGTGGCGTGACCGGTTAGTCGATTTATGGGGGAGGCTGGGGATAGTCATCGAGGAGCTATTAACCAAAAAACCGGTAACCGATAGCATCCTGTTTCTCCTTCTGATGGCAATGCTGTTCTGGGCGTTGGCAATATATGCCGGGGTTGTTTTAATCCGAGAAGCAAACCCATGGAAGGTGGTCATACCCGCGGGGATTGCCGCATTTGTGATCAACTCTTTTGATCAGCTATTGCTGGTCCGCTCGCTGTACCTGGCAGTTTACCTGTTGTTTGCTCTTTTTTTGGTTGCCCGGTTGGAATATATTAAAAATACGGCAAAATGGAATGAGCGACGTACCCATACACCCCCGGATATGGGTTTCGAATTATCACGGGTTGCCCTTGCGTTATCGATCATATTAGTGTTCTTCGCCTGGAATATTCCGGTAATCGCAGACACATTCAGACCAGCCGCAGATCTATGGCAGACAACCTCCAAACCCTGGCTCTCACTTAAAGACCGGTTTAGTTACATGTTTGCATCATTATCAGCCTCGGCTACTTCAGTGCAGAACTATTATGGTTCGACATTGCCACTTGGGTTGGGCAACCCGCTGAGTGACCAGGTAGTCATGGAAGTGCAAGCCCCTGCCAATCCACCTGAAGGAAGCAGGTACTATTGGGAAGCCCGTTCATATGATACCTACACCAATTTTGTCTGGTCTTCATCGATACAGACGCCAACCAATCTCAACGCCAGCAGCAAGGATTTAAGTCAGCCGGGAGTGGATTTACGCACAACGCTTCCCTTCACATTTTTCCCATACCAGCCAATATCAAATATTTATACAGTATCTGAACCTCTGTGGACCAGTGTTCCGACTCAGGCGTTTATGAAAAGTAATCCTGATGGAACGGTTAACCTGAGCGCACTGATGAGTAAGACTTATATCCGTCCCGGAGAACAATACACCGTGCGCTCTGCTCTTGATTCAGTGACGGTAAAACAGCTCAAGGACGCCGGGAATGAGTATCCTGTGTGGGTTACCGCTGAATACCTGCAGCTACCAGACAATATCACCACCAGAACAAAGGATTTGGCGAAGAGTATTGCTAAAGGCTTAAATAATCCTTACGATATCACCAATGCGATCACAAACTATCTACGGGCAAATATTCAGTACACTTTAGCGATCGACCAACCTCCTGGTAGGCAAGAACGGATCGATTGGTTCTTATTTGACTATCAGAAAGGTTTCTGTAATTATTATGCCTCTGCTGAAGTCGTTTTATTACGCTCACTAGGGATCCCTGCGCGCATGGCGGTTGGTTTTGCCCAAGGGCAGCGCGAAGAAAATGCTGCTGTGCAAACACCCGTTGGAGCAAGCAGCAATATCACCCAAGCAGATGTCGGTGCCACATCCACGTATGTCGTGCGCCAAAATAACGCCCATGCCTGGCCGGAAGTATATTTTCCAAAGATCGGATGGGTGATCTTCGAGCCGACTGCATCACAATCGGCATTATCACGACCATCTGGCGAGGATGCTGCTAGCTATGACTTGATCGAGTCAGGCAGAGGTCGTCCGGATCCGATAACCCGTGAAGAATTAGGTTCAGGACCCGAGCGACCTGCAGTCAACTCAAGCTCCAACGAACCGAAGAGCTTCTGGACTACCGGGAATATCATATTATTTATTTTTGCTCAAATCCTGATCGGTACGTCGATCATCCTTCTCGTGCAATTTCTGCGTGGGTTTAGAATTTATCCATTCCTGGAAAGGATTTCGGTCCAGGTACCTCAAACGATCGAAAAAAGCCTGCGTCGATTGGGTATCCAACCACCGGGTTTCCTCACCAATTGGATTTATTACATGAAACTGCCTGCAACTTCCCGCTCCTATTTGGAGATTAATCATGCCCTTGACCGCGTAGGTAAAAAACCTGAAGTATACAGCACGCCTATGGAGCGAACCAACCTGCTCATATCCGCGATCCCTGCCGCAGCAGAGCCCGCAGCAGAGTTGTTGACCGAGTACCAAAGATCAGCCTATAGCCCCCGGCCAGGTAACGCCGAGATTGCCAGGATTTCTGCCACAGAAATCCGTAAACTCTCCTGGCGTGAGTGGATAAAGAAATATCTCTCCCGGTTTAGAATTAAAAGTCGACACAATAACTAAATTCGATAATTTAGAAAAAAACCGGTGGGCTTCCCAACTCACCGGTTTTTCGATTGATATACATTAAGATTTAAAATTATCTCTCACTCCAAACGGAGGAACCTTCTTTCAACGTCATTACGATATGCCTTCGGCAAGATGAGTATATTTTTCGGAAAATAATGCAGGTGTCCCACCGGTATGCCAGAAGAGCACATTTTCATCCGCTTTGAAATAGTCCTTGCGGATAAGGTCCAGCAATCCTCCCGCGGCTCGACCGGTATAGACCGGGTCTAATAAAAGTCCTTCTTCACGCGCAAATAACCGGATGGCTTCAATCTCAGCTGCGCCCATCACCCCATAACCACCGCCAAGGTAATCAGCGCACACCAGGATCTCTTGTGGCGTGAAATCAACTTTTTCACCAAGGAAATCTATCGTCGCGCTTGCCAGTGAAGCTACGTGCGCCTGAAGATCCGCTTCGGTCTCATCCACACTGATACCAAGCACCTTGCCTTTGAAGTTGAAAAGTCGCGCTCCAGCCACCAACCCAGCCTGGGTGCCCGCAGAAGAAGAGGCAAAAACGATCCAGTCAGGCTGAAAACCTTGATCGAGCAGCTCCTTTATTGCGTAAACATACGCACTGGCACCGGTGGTATTTGAGCCTCCATAGGGGATCAGATAAGGACGTTTCCCGGCGCTCCAGGCATCTTTAAGAGTTCGGTCGAGAATATGATCACGTTCCTCGAGGGATGTCCACACGATTTCAGCACCGAACAACTGGTCTAACATCAGGTTTCCCGTGGCAACCAGCGGCTTTTCACCCGATAGCACCAGGATGCAGTCAAAGTTGAGCCGTGCACACGCTGCGGCAGTCTGGCGGCAGTGATTTGATTGTACCGCGCCGGCCGTAATGATTGTCCGCGCGCCATTTGCTTGAGCTTCGGCTAATAAATATTCCAGCTTGCGGGTCTTATTCCCTCCAAACCCAAGACCGGTGAGATCATCCCGTTTTACAAATAATTTTATTCCGCCTAATTTAGAGGTAAGGCGGGGTAGCGCTTCGATTGGAGTGGGGAGCTGAGCGAATTTAATCCGAGGAATTGTTCTCATTTTGATTGTCCTATACTCTGTTTCGTGCTGGCTTGTCCATGTTGACGCATGATATCCAAAAGACCTGGCAGTGTTCGCGTATACAACCGGTATAGCATTCGGTTTGTGGGTAAATCCCATGCGCCAAGGTAGCGGTGAACCGTGCCTCCGAGCCCCTCCTTAAACCTGAATACGCCCCACAATGGATCGGTTTCAACGAATTCGTCAGGTGCGCCCCATAAATCATACACAGTGCAGCCAGCAGCCCTGGCCCGCTTCATCGCCTCCCATTGGAGCAGGTAATTGGGCATCTTATCCCTGTGGGCTGTTCGAGACATGCCATATAAATACCAGGCTTTTTTTGCAAACCGAAAAATGATTACAGCTGCAATCGCTTCGCCATCCACCTCAGCAATTAATGCCTCAGCCACCGGTTGGTCAAGGCGTAAGGATCCTTGCTGAAACATAAACGAATTCCAAACTTCGCGGTAATAGCCGTCACTCCGGATTACGAAACCATCGCGGACGGATGTTTCAGCATACATTTGGATAAGCTGGTCAAGATCTGCGGGTTTTGCTGTCCGGATTACCACTCCTTTACGCAGTGCCAGGTTTACGTTGTAGCGAGTTTTTTGTTTCATGCCGGCTAGAAGCTCATTTTCAACGGGCTCAAGATTGATTACCACTGTATTTCGGAATTGAACCTGTTCCTGTGAATACTGCCAACCAGCTTGTTTAAGGTCATTGATTACACTTTCAGCAAGCAAATTTTCATTTGAGCCAGGATTACCAGGTATTCCTACGCCAAGCTCAAAATCAGGGTCGATTTTTATGAATATGGCATTATATTTGTGGGCAAATTCCTTTAGGTCCTTCAATACTTGGTGGCGTAAGGGGACATCTTCCCAATCAAGTAACGGTCCTTTCGGCACGTAAATTACCCCCATCTTATGTGAAAATCCACCGATGCTGATATTGCGTTGCAGGATCAGCGCCGCGGCTACTAATTGTGCCTGGTTTCGTTCATCAGGATATTGATTAATTGAAATTGAATACCCACCGACCTGTTTAGACCATAGGACGTGAGTAGGCTGCCAACCGAATTGTGATTTTACTTTGCCCCATTCCCAGGTTTGAAGAATATGCGTCCCAGGCAGCTGTGATATAGCCGCGTTCCACTGGAGTGGATTTATCGGGGGTGGGGTAGTAGGCAGCATCTGATTGCCATCGATCATCAAGCTTCAACTTTACGATACTTAAGCCACAATGTATACGCACGATATAGAATAGGATTATAGACCCGATCCCATGAGCCAATCGACCGTTTTAATTGACCACCGAACCCGCGCTTGAAACGATACACTCCCCATAAGCCAACGTCGCGGGAGGAAAAATTCGCTTCTAAGGTGTCCAGGTTCTCGTCTGGAACACCCCACAGGTCATATTCCGTGCACCCCTGCGATTTTGCCCACCGCATTGCTTCCCATTGAAGAAGGTAGTTGGGCATTCTATCACGGTGCAAATCAGACGAAGCCCCATAAAAATACCAGGCGCGATTCCCAACTCTGAAAACAATTAAGGCTGAGATAGGTGCACTCTCGAATTCTGCCAGGAGCAGCTGGCATTGATCACTGGCATGGAAGAGATCAAATGCACGCTGGTAGTACGCCAGGCTGTGAATACCAAACTGGTCTCGTTGACCCGTGGCTTTCATTAGTTCATAGAATGCAGATAAATCGGTGTGGGCCCGGGCGATTACATTTTTCTTAAGTGCCAGGTTGATATTGTAACGTGTCTTTTGTTTCATGCGACCGAGGATTTGGGCTTCCTCCCCGGTTAAGTCAACCACCAGGGTGCGTTGGGGCTGGATAATATGGTTGGTTTGAATAAACCCGGAAGGAAAACCTCCAGATATATTCGCATCATTCTCCTCTTCTGCTTCCCAAAAATCTGGCTCAACCTTTAAAAAAACACAATGCATTTTCCGGCAAATGGAATCAGTTTCTGGCCACAATTGATCCCATCCCGATCCAAGCGGTCCTTTGGGTATGTAAGCGAAATTTATCCCGG
Organism: uncultured Chloroflexia bacterium; assembly: GCA_963726315.1. Classification (GTDB taxonomy): domain Bacteria; phylum Chloroflexota; class Anaerolineae; order Anaerolineales; family UBA4823; genus FEB-25. Next base: position 102,343 of record CAVSBZ010000003.1, read on the forward strand.
GGAAAATTCGTTTTACCAGGATTTGAGCCCCACAATTTTGCTGAGCCTGATGTGCTAATTGCCACCCAAAATCAGCTTTTAGCTTTCCCCACGCAGATGTTTGGAGGATATGAGGATTGGGAAATTGAGTAATAAATGCATCCCACTCGATTGGGCTCATCGATACCATACCTGCTTATATCATTGATGTTATATCTGGGGCTGGAGTGCTGCTCACAACCGCTCCAGGGACGGTTTTATTTAGCATATTGACAATCTGTTCAGGATCGCCGTTTATTCCTAGCATGATAAGATTATTAATTGCTTCATCCAGAGCATTGCTCGCTAACATTCCATTTTCATCCAGGCGAAGGATATCTGGATGGATTGTCGATAGATAATCAGCACCTTCGTCCCACAATGCTTCACTTAACTTTTCACCCGGTCGGATACCGGTGAACACGATTTCTATATCTTTATCCGGCTCTAGACCAGACAGGCGGATCAAATCATGGGCGAGGTCAAGGATCTTGATCTGTTCGCCCATATTTAGCACGAATACTTCCCCACCTTTTCCCATGGCTGAGGCTTGCAGTACCAGGTGAACTGCCTCCGGAATCGTCATAAAATAGCGTTCCATATCCGGGTGAGTTATCGTGACTGGACCGCCATTTTCGATCTGCCGTTTGAACATTAATAAGACGCTGCCCCGGCTTCCCAGCACATTACCAAAGCGTACCACTGAGAATGCTTTCCCCGTTCTGCGGGCGGCATCCAGGATTAACATCTCACCAATCCGCTTGGTCGCCCCATAGACGCTGGTGGGACAGATGGCTTTATCCGTCGAAATCATTACCAGCCGCTCCACATTATTATCAATCGCAGCGTCAATGATGGTACGGGTACCGAGGATATTATTACTGACAGCTTCTTCTATGTTAGCTTGCATTAATGGCACATGTTTATGGGCAGCTGCATGGAAAACTACCTGGGGCTGATAACTCGAAAATAAATTATGGATGTGTTCGGTATCACGGATATCGGCAATCAATGGATGAACGTTCAACGCAGGATAACTTTGCTCGAGTTCAATCAGGGTTTCAAAAATACTGTTTTCGCCATGACCCAATAAAAATAATTCGGTGGGATCCCATCGAGCAATTTGACGGCACAATTCCCTTCCAATCGAGCCACCCGCCCCGGTAACCAGGACACGCTTGCCACTCAAGCTCATCCCTACTAATTCGTTATCAATATGGGTAGGCGCTCGGCGGAGTAAATCGGTGATATCGACCTCCCTGAGCTTATTGACACTGACTTTCCCACCGATCAGCTCGTGCAGGCTTGGCATCGTGCGTGAGGGGATGTTTTTTGTGCGGCAGACATCAGCGACTTTTCGTACCACCTGTCCGGGCGCGCTTGGGATGGCAATAATGACCTCTTCTGCCTTTTTGGCGTCAATTAAACGCGATAGTTCGTCCAATTTTCCAATCACCGGGGTGCCATGGATCTCCTGTTTTTGTTTAGCAGGATCATCATCGACAAATCCAATCGGGTGCAGGTTCGCTTGAGGATTCCGCTGCATTTCCCTCACCACGAGGGCACCGGCATCCCCTGCACCGACAATCAAGACGCGCTTTGGGCGACTCTCAGACTGCCTGGCAGTCAGTTGGCTTTCCGAAATAACCCGATAGGAGAAACGTAAACCACCCACTGCCAGGAGCGATAGGACGTAATCGATCACTAAAACCCCACGCGAAAATTCCCAGACTGGCATCAAAAAAGAAATAATGAGCACGATGACTGTGACAAGGATCGAGGCCGTTGTGACTGCAATGGCGATCAGTTTTAACTCGCGGATGCTCGCATACTCCCACAACCGTCGATAGAGACCAAATTGGAAATAAACCACCGGTTTTACCAGCAGGGCTACCACTAACATGACCGCAATTTGGTATCTAAAATCATAAAGTCTCAGCCCTAAGGGGACGCGTAGGAGCACGCTGCCGAGCACGCAGACTACGATGAAGAACAGATCACCAACCAGAACCGTCCGATTCCTGGAAAGGAAATGGGTTTTCAAATTATCTACCCCTTAAACTTAACACCAAAGTGGGCGTGATTGCAATGATGCGCAAGTCCATCAAAAAGCTACGGTGCATGATATAGAACAAATCATACTCAAGCTTTTCAATGGTTTCGTCGATTGTGGAAGCATATTGTTGGTTTACTTGTGCCCAACCCGTCATGCCCGGGCGGACCAATAGGCGGGCGCGATAAAACGGTACGTGCTGCTGGAACCATTCCACAAGCTCCGGGCGTTCAGCCCGCGGACCAACGAGGCTCATCTCACCATGCAGCACATTATAGAATTGGGGAATTTCATCAATATGGGTTTTTCGCAAAATAAGACCCACCCGCGTCGCCCGCCGGTCGTTTTCCTCAGCCCATTGAGGCTGACCATCCGCTTCTGCATCCTGGCGCATCGTTCGAAATTTATAAATATTGTATAGCTGACCGCCTCGACCCATTCGAATTTGCTTATAAAGGATTGGACTGCCCGATTCCAGTAATATTGCCACTGCAACGAATGGGAATAAGAGCAGTAAAATGAACATTCCCACCAGTCCGCCCAGAATGTCGAGGGCACGTTTAGCCATCTCAGAAAATGTTTCTGAGCGGGCTTTATCAACGAATGAGCGCAGGATCCATTCCGCTTCGAGATAACGTATCGGCACTCTGTGCAGCAGCTCTTCGTAGGCGACGGGCATGCGGATGATCTCCGTCCCCAATTCCTGGGCATCTAATAATGCCTGGAACATGCCTCCTTGCATCTGCCCGGAGATGGCAACGATCAGGTCGGTAATTTGATGGTCACAGATTGCTCTGAGTAATTTGTCATTCCCGCCGAAAACTTCATAGCCTTCAATCATCTTACCGATTTTTAGCGGGTCATCATCAATGATGCCAACCATGATATATGGATGTGGTTTGTGCTGGTTGATGATCTGCAGCATGATCTTGCCGGTATCTCCAGCCCCAACCAGCAGCATCCGCCGCATAAATTGAGGCGCGGTAAATATCCTGATATACAGCAGCCTCCAAAATAACGTAAGAATAAATGCACTGATAATGAAACAAGCGACGCTAATTCGGGGTAATGATTTGGGTGCAGACGTGAAGTAAAACACCATGTAAAGACCCAGGCCAATCAGGGCTGAGAAGGCGATATTTCGCAAGGTTCCAATTGGGTCTCTGGCGCGGTGCTCATCATAGAGCCGTGCCATCAGGAAAGGCCAGATAAATGGGAGCAGAAAAAACCAGGTTGGGAGGCTGCGGATAAAGTCGATTGTGAGTGACTGGTATATATCAGCAATAGACCAGACGTAGATGGCAATAAACATGGCGATCACTGCCATGAAAAAATCAACTAATAGAAGGAGAGTACGCCGTTCACGCGGTCTCAGCCGCCACTTTGCTGACGTAGGGGTTGTCTTTACTGCAATCATCTCAACGGCTCGTTACTCTTGGCTTTGCAATCACCCCCCACAAGAATGCAGCACCCCACGACAGATGGATTGTGGCAGTCGCCAGTGGAACGCCAATGGCGCTTAATAATTGTTTATGTTTTAAACTCATTTGGATACCGATGCCGAAGATAATGATAGTATATAGTATCACAATAATTGCCAGCAACCAACGCGCCAGCACCCAAAATAATGATAAGACGCCCAGGCTAAACAGCGCTGCCACGAAAACCGGGGGTAGGATCTGACGCCAGCGCAGCGTTTGTGGATAACTGCGCAGCATTTGGGCTTTCCAATATCCATAACGCCAGTATTGTTTAGACAGCTCCCGCAGGGTTGACCTTGCGTAGTAGATGGAGGATATCGATGGGTCCATCCATATTTTACCGCCAGACTGCCTGAGGCGAACATTAAACTCGTAATCTTCGTTGGTGAGCAGTGTTTCGTCGAACTTCCCGATCCGATTGATCAGGTCTTTTTCGAACGCTCCGAATGGGACGGTGTCCACCTCCTGGGCCAGACCACCAATTCGGTAGCGGGCATCGCCTGCACCGATTGGGTGTGAAGCCGCCAAAGCGATGGATTTAGCGATCCAGGTGTCTGCACCGGGTTGTATTTTCCAGATGCCACCAACATTATCACCCAGGTGATTTTCTAATCCATGGATACAATTCTGAATGTAATCGCTGCAAGGAATTGAATGCGCATCCATCCGAACGATATAAGTACCATTCGCAGCTTCGATGGCACGATTTAACCCCGAAGGAATAATACGCAGAGTGTTCTCAACAACCTTGATCGCCAAGTCAGGGTGAGCCATTTTAAATTCATCAATAACCGACCGTGTACCATCGGTCGACAGACCATCCGCGATGACTACCTCAACCCTATCCCTGGGATAGGTCTGAGTATAAATAGCATCCAGAAGTTGGCGAATAGTCGCTTCTTCGTTATAACAGGGTACGATCACAGAAACAACGATCATTTGATATTTTATAAGGTATTCAATTACCCTTCCAAGCAGGTAAATTGGAGTTGTAGACTGTTATGCTGGATGACCTGGGTTTTATCTGCCGGTTAATGCGATTGCTTCGATCTCTATGGCGCCACCTTTGGGCAGGGCAGCAACTTGAACTGTCGATCGAGCAGGAGGGTCTGCTTGGAAGAATTCAGCATAAACGGCATTCATGCGGGTGAATTCGGCCATATCTTGAAGAAATACAGTGGTTTTAACGATTAAATCTAGCGATGATCCTGCTTCTTCAAGAATACACTGGATATTTTTCAAAGCCTGTCTGGTCTCACTCTCAATACCGCCTTCGATGATATTCCCGGTTTCTGGAATAATCCCCAGCTGACCCGCGGTAAAGATGAAGCTGCGTGTTTTAACACCGGCAGAATAGGGTCCGATCGCCTTCGGTGCACGATCAGTTTTGATAATATCTTTAATAGGCTCAGGCATTTTATCTCCTCAATTAAGATGTGCCGCGTATTTACTCAAATTTCAACAACTGTAGAATGTCCTCGAGCGCAGCAGTAAATATTTCATTCATGATGCTTTCCTCTACCTGGTAAGGTCCACCAAAAACACCATCCTGGTAGAGCTCTCGAGCCACTTTAGAATTAAGCAACCCTGGAATATGTGGAGGAACCTTTTCTCCTTCGGGGAGCTCACCAACACGCGTAAAATTGAACGCTTCGATCCAGGAGGCGTGGGATGAACGAAGACCATGATGCAACGCAACAGTTTCAACACTGTGTGATTGCCACCAGGCGTACCAGGCGATTTGTAAGTGAGGTAAGGTGTTCGCCACTTCGTAAAGCCTGGCGCGAGCGGGATCATTCCCGCCATGACCATTCAGGAAGAGCACACGCCGGAAACCCTGGTTGTAGGCACTGCGAACAATATCTTCCACTATGTCCAATAATGTTGTTGCTCGTAAACTAAAGCTGCCAGGATAATCCAGGAAATACGGCGAGATTCCATAATTGACGACTGGTGCCACCAATAATCTTGTTTGTTGGCTGGCGGCATCGGCTAATGCCAGCGGAATTTTGGAATCACACAAAATGCTTAAATAACCGTGCTGTTCACACGCTCCTAATACAAAGATCAGCTGGTCCTCATCCTGCAGATACTTCTCGACGTCAAACCATGAACAGTCTTCGAACCTCATTATTGATATCCTCTGGCAAAATTATACATCGTACAGGAATAAATTCAAAACATTGAGCCATTTTATCAGGATGTTATCATCCGAAACATGTGATTTTAGATAAGTTGACATGATTTTCACTTATGGTAAAATTACCGCGTTAAACCCACAGTGCCTGCTAAAGCACTTACTTATTGAATAGTATTGGGAGAACGAAATTAATTCCCATATACAGGAGAAGAACCATGCAGAGTGATTGGCTTTTTATTGGTCTATTTCTGCTCATCGTTGCTTTATTTCCTGGAGCACCAATTTTTTTAGCAGGTTTAATTGGTCCTCATAGACCAAGCACCCCAAAAGCCCAAACATATGAATGTGGTATAGAAACCGTCGGGGAAACATGGGTCCAATTCAGGGTGCAGTACTACATTTTTGCGTTAACGTTCCTCGTATTTGACGTCGAGCTGGTATTCCTTTTCCCATGGGCGGTTGCGTTTGGACAGCTCTCGTTATTCGGGGTATTGTCTGGGGTTATATTTATCCTCATCTTATTTGCTGAATTATTAGCTGCCTGGCGTAAAGGCGTTTTGGAGTGGGCGTAGGTTCTATGGTCAGGAAAAATATAAAGGCTGATGGAAGGTACCCTCAGCCTTTTCTTTGTCGCTTAACCGAACACAATGTATTGATCCTATTTAGGAGAGCAGGATGAATTTCTTAAGCGATCCGATTACGTATATTGGGAATTGGCTGGGTAATCTATTGCTTGGTCTGGGATTATCCCAGACCGCTGTCACGGTGATCATCACATTCATCGCAGCCGGACTGGTGGGAATGTTTGGTTTTTCCCTGGTGATCTTCACCATCTGGCTCGAGCGTAAACTCTATGCACGTATCCAGGATCGGCTTGGACCCAACCGTGTAGGTCCCTGGGGCATCTTCCAAACGTTTCCCGATATGGTAAAAATTTTCACCAAGGAATACATTACCCCACAAGGCGCGGATAAAGTAGCATACAACCTGGCGCCAATTTTATCTGTGTCTGCAGTGCTATTGATTTGGGCAGTGCTACCCTTTGCTAAAACCATTGTAGGTACGGATGTAAATGTAGGGGTACTGTATATTGTCGCCATGGGGGGGATTGGCGCACTGGGAATAATCCTGGCTGGCTGGTCATCCAATAATAAATATTCACTCATAGGCGCATTTCGTGCGGTTGCGCAGATTGTATCGTATGAAGTGCCGATGGTTTTAGCTTTGTTGGTCCCTGTTTTATTGGGTCGTACGATGGGATTGAACAGTCTGGTTAATGAACAGAGCGTTTGGTTCATCATTATGTCACCCATCGCTGCGTTCATCTTCTTCACCAGCTCAATAGCTGAAACGGGTCGGGCACCGTTCGACCTGCTTGAGGCTGAATCCGAGCTTGTTGCCGGTTATCAAACCGAGTACTCTGGTCTAAAATTTGGAATGTTCTATGTGGGAGAATTCCTACACGCTTTTACCATCTCTGCTCTAACAGCAGCCTTATTCCTGGGGGGCTGGCGGGGACCTGGCGCTGAGCAGATCCCCATTCTTGGGGTAGCCTGGTTCTTCATCAAGGCATTTATGGTTTACTTCGTCGTTGCGTTGATCAGGATATCCATGCCGCGTTTGAGAATTCGGGGGCGGGGTGGCCGGGATCCAGGCCGCCCTGGATTTGGCGGACAGCGGCTACAAGGTTTATCTGGTGGAAAAGGAACCCAGCATCGGCGGCCGCATGGCCCAGATCGACAAGACCTTCCCCACCATGGACTGCTCCATCTGTATCCTGGCCCCCAAGATGTCCGAGGTCGGCCGGCATCCCAATATTGAACTATTGACCCTGAGCGAGATCGAACAGGTGGACGGCTACGTGGGCAATTTTACAGGTTCGGGTCCGCAGGAAAGCCCGCTTTGTCACCGATTCCTGTACGGCCTGCGGGGACTGCGCCAAGGTCTGTCCCCAGGTGGCCCCGGATGAATTCAATGCCGGACTCTCCATGCGCCGGGCCATTTATATGTCTTTTGCCCAGGCCGTGCCTTCCACCTATCCGAATCGACATGGACCTGTGCCTGAACAAACACGGCATCGTGGCCTGCGACAAATGCTTTCAGGCCTGCCAGCGACAATGCATCGACTATTCCCAGAAGGACGAAATCCTGACACCTGGAGGTGGGGACGATTGTCGTGGCCACCGGGGTGGACGTGTATGACCCGACGCCCCTGACCGAATTCGGCTACCGGAAGTTCCCCAATGTCATCACCAGTCTGGAATTCGAACGTCTGATCAATGCCGGCGGGCCTTCCGGCGGGAACCTGATCCGGCCTTCGGACCAGCAGATCCCCAAAACCGTGGCCTTTCTGCAATGTATCGGCTCCCGTTCCAAACGTTCCAATATTTATTGCAGCAATATCTGCTGCATGAATACCATCAAAGACGCCCTGCTGATCAAGGAACACTGGCCGGAAACCAAAATCATGGTTTTTTATATCGATATCCGGGCCTTCGGAAAGGATTTGAAGACCTGTTCCAGCGGGCCAGGCGGGAAGGGGTCTGCTTTCATCCGGGGGGTCCCGGGGGAGATCATCGAGGATCCGGAGACCAAGATCTGACCCTGATCGGTGAAAACACCCTTCTTTCCCAGCTCTATCGGTATGAAGTGGATATGGCCATCCTTTCCGTGGGAATCGAACCCCGGAAAGACAGCCCGGTCATCCAGCGGCTGTTGAACCTGTCCTGTCGCGTCGGACGGTTTTTTCCTGGAAGCCCATCCCAAGCTGCGCCCGGTGGACACTCCCACCGGCGGCATCTTTCTGGCCGGTTGTGCCGAAGGACCCAAGGACATCAAGGATTCGGTCACCCAGGCCAGTGCCGCCGCTTCCCGGGCCAATATCCTCATGTCCCAGGGCAAGGTCAAGGTGGAGGCCATTACCGCCGCAGGTGGATGAAACGCTGTGCCAGGGCTGCGGCATGTGTGTCAAGGTCTGCCCTTATTCGGCCATTCGGCAGGACCCGGAAACCAAATCGCGCCAGGTGACCCAGGCCTCCTGCGCCGGGTGCGGGACCTGCGTGGCCGAATGTCCTTTTCGGCCATCACCCAGCGACATTTCACGGATCACAGATCCTGGCCCAGATCGATGCCATCACCGAAGAAACACCCGAACAAAAGGCCGTGGCTTTCTGCTGCAACTGGTGTTCCTATGCCGGGGCCGATTTTGCCGGGGTCAGCCGGATGCAGTATCCGGCCCTCGGTCCGCATCATCCGCACCATGTGTTCCGGACGCATCAGCACCGAATTTATCGAATATGCCTTTCGACGGGGGGCGGCCGCCGTCCTGGTTTCGGGCTGCCATATCGGCGACTGCCATTATATCAATGCCAACCATCAGACCGAGAAGCGGGTCAAAAAGGTCTGGAAAAAAATGGAGCGTCTGGGGCTGGATCAAAACCGCCTCCAGTTGGCCTGGATCAGCGCCGCCGAGGGCAACCAGTTCTCCAAAAAGATCAAGGAAATGGACGAGATCATCGGCAGGGTGACGCCGCGAGGAGATTGAAAAAACCAAAGCCGTTTTGGTCCCCGAAGAAAAAAGAAAGGCGGAAGGAAGAAGCGAAGGAATAGAAATCCGTCACCCCATTACCCTTCTCTGTTTGCGAGGTAGTAAAATCATGATTAAAAGCATCTGGGAACTGTTTAACAAAGAAGACCTTTTTGAATGCTATCAGTGCGCCCGGTGCACCGGAAGCTGCCCCGCGGCCATGGTCATGACATTCCTACGGCCCGCGGGAGACCTTGCTGCGCTGCCTGAATCTGGGGCAGGAGGCGGTGATCAACGATGAACGGGTCTGGTACTGCACCACCTGCCATGTCTGTGAGGACCGCTGTCCTCAGGAAATCATATTTCCGAATCTGCTGACGGCCATCTGTAACCTGGCCGCTCAACGGGGGAATTTGCCTGAAAAAATAAAATTCGGAGTGGATCTGGTGGCCAAGACCGGCCGGACCCTGGTGGTTTCTGACAAGGTCCACAGGGACCGGCAGAAGCTGTCCCTGCCCCCCTTAAGTCCCCTGGAGGTGGATGAGATCGAGGGCATTTTAAAGAAGACCGGATTAAACGAGGATATCGAGCTGAGTTAAGATGAAATACGCCCTCTTTTTAGGATGTGTGATCCCGGTGAAGTATCCGGGGTTTGAAAAGGCCACCCGCGAGGTGTTAAAGGCCCTGGACGTGGAACTGCTGGACCTGCCTTTTTCCTGCTGCCCGGCGCCGACCCAACTGAAGCTGGTCCATTCGACAGTTGGCTGGCCCTGGCGGCCCGAAACCTCTGCCTGGCCGAAGAGGCCGGGGTGAACATCGTATCCATCTGCAACGGATGTGTGAATACCCTGAAAGAGGCCAACCTGGCGCTAAAGAATGATCTCCAGCGTAGGAGTCGGGTCAACGAAGTGCTTCAGGAATTCGGCCATACTTATCAGGGAACCATCGAGGTCAAGCATCTCCTGGATGTCCTGTATCAGGACCTGGGGTTGGACCGCCTGGGCGAACGAGCCGTTCATTCCTTGAACCGGATCCGGATCGGCTGCCATTACGGCTGCCACCTCTACCGCCCGCCCCGCTTGATGTATCCGGAGAATTTATCCGAAGCCGCCAGTTATGTGCCCAAAAGCATGGACCATATTCTGGCTCTGTTAGGGGCCGAGCCGGTCGAATATTCCCGAAAATTTCTCTGCTGCGGATCGGCCCTGGGGACCAATCTGGATCAGGAGGCGGCCAATGAGATCACCCGGGAAAAACTCCAGCACATGAAAAAACATCATATCCAGGCCGTTGCCGTGGGCTGCCCCTCGTGCTTCTCTCAGTTTGACCGCGGGCAGATGATGCTGGAACGCAAGTACCATGACGGATTCAACCTGCCGACTTTCCATATTTCCCAGCTTCTCGGACTGGCCTTCGGCTTGGATCGAAGCCTTTTGGGCCTTAAGGACCACCGGATCAGTCTGGAGCCGATCTTGAAACAAATTGCTTCCGGTGCTTGACAACGACGGGGTCGGTGACTAATTTTTGAGTTAGGCAGGCTGGAAAACGAATAAAAATCAAAAATAATTATTACGAAAAAGAGAGGATTCAATTATGTTGACAGTAACCGAACAGGCCCAAGACGCGTTTAAGGATTATTTTGCCAAGCAAAATGTAAATTCGCCCATTCGTATATTTCTTAAGTCAGGGTGGGTGATCGGGGCCTTCATTGGCCTTGGCTCTGGATGAGTCAAAAGAATTCGGATAACGTGTTTGAGATCAACGGACTGACCTATCTGGTCGATAAAGCCTTGGAGGAACAAGCCAAAGAAATAAAAGTGGACTACGTAAACCAGTGGGGCCGGGCGGGCTTTAGTGTTACCTCCGATGTCAGCCTCGGCGGTGGGGCCACTTGCGGCAGCTCCTGCAGTTGTTAATGCAGGTTTATAGCTTAAAAAACAACAGCCCGGTCATTTCCCAGCCGGGCTGTTGTTTTTTGCTGAGCCTTTGATTCCGGTACACCGCCTTCTTCCGTCCGGGTCCTGGAAAGTTCCCGGTTGTCCCAAATAAACCCCGCCGAACACCTTCCTAAACCCTGCCAAAAAACCTTGACAAAATAGATTGGAGCCAATACATTCAGCCCATTTAGCCTGGACCGGGGGTGACGGACCTGTGACTTTTTGCGAGGTTGTCATTAGGGTATTCCCCCTCCCTGAATACCGGGCCTGGGGTTGGGAGACCTGGATGGATGAGCCGGAATACACCGAAGAGCATTTGAGCCCTTTAATCGCGCTGAAAAATGAAATCCTGGAAGTCATGAATTCGTTGCGGCAAACCCAGGAGCAACTTCAGTCGGGCCAGGATGTGCCTAATGAACGAATCAAATCCCTGTTGGCCCGGGGTGAGGCCCTGGCCCAACAAATCAGCGTGCTCCCCGGCATGGAGCAGGCCGGCCAGGAACTGGCCGAGCATATCGGTAAAATCGGTAAAGCCATATTGGATTTAAAAAATTTTGACGCCCTAAAGAAAGAAAACCTGGTCGCCGGGGTTAAATTTTAGCCGTTCCTTTTCCCTTTCCTTTACATCCTGCCTCAGGGGTCCCCTCAGCCCTATTTATTGGGGATTGTTTTTTTTTATAAGATGTGATAAACAATATAAAATTTTATCCTTATCCGCGGCAGTTCCGACTGGATGAAATACTAACCAAACGGCGAAGGATCGATAAATGAAACCAAAGCCAAGGATCGGCTGTCACTTTGTGTGGGTTGTTTTTTTTACCCTGACCCTGTTTCCGGGAACCGCTCTTTCAGCCGCCTCCGCGCCGGTCGGGGCTGTTTCCCCTCTTTTCAGCCGAGCGCCTGGAAACCGTCAAGACTTCCCCCGCCTGACCGGGTCAAAATATGGACCTCGACCGGGAAGAGGCCCTGCTGGAAGAGCCGGTGAACGAATTGCCTCCGGTGATCCGGCCCTCCCAGGAGGAGATCCGGAAAAAGGTGATTCTGGAGTGGCGGGAACTGCAGAAGGGCCTGACTCCGGAATCCGAACCGGCCAATGATATTCCCCTCGTGATCAATGAACAGGTGGAATATTTCCTGGATTATTTTCAGACCAAGATCCCTAAACGGTTTCCCTCTGGCTTTCCCGTTCCGGCCGGTATATCCCCATGATCAAGAAGGTATTGAACGAACAGGGACTCCCGGAAGATTTGATCTATCTGGCCATGATTGAAAGCGGGTTCAGTAATAAGGCCTATTCCCGGGCCCAGGCCGCGGGCATGTGGCAATTCATCCGGGAAACCGGGCAACGGTATGGCCTTAAAGTCAATTCCTGGGTGGATGAACGGAAGGACCCCGTTAAGTCCACTCAGGCCGCCGCCCGGCATTTGTCCGATCTTATTTAAGCGATTCGGTTCCTGGTATTTAGCCGCCGCCGGGTACAATGCCGGAGAAGGGAAAATCACCCGGGCGCTGGCCATGTATAATGCCCAGGACTATTGGGAAATCACCGCCGATCACCGCAGCTACATCAAGGATGAGACCAAACAATACGTTCCTAAAATGATCGCCGCCGCCTTGATTGCCAAGGAACCGGAGAAATACGGCTTCCATGGCATTACCTACCAGCCTCCCCTGGCCTATGAGGAGGTGACCCTCCCGGCCGCCATAGAATTAAAAGACGTGGCCTCCGCCTCCGGGGTGGAACTCAGCCTCCTGGTGGATTTGAATCCGGAATTAAAACGCTGGATCACCCCCCCCGGCGAATCCGAATACCGGCTGCGCGTCCCCCCCGGGTCCAAGGAACGCCTCATGGAAAATTATGCCCAACTGATAAAAGCCAAAGCCCCGGCCCGTCTACGCCCACCACAAAGTGAAGCAGGGAGAGCGTTTCTCTGCCATTGCCCGCAAATACGGGGTCAAAGCCGCCACCATTGCCCGGGTCAACCGGGTTAAATTAGCCACCTATCCCGCCGCCGGCACCCTTCTGCTGATCCCCCAGAAAGGGTTTCCTGAGGAGCCGCCCATGGGGGATCTCGACGGAAATAATGGAAACGGGTCCTCTTTGAAATCCAAGCGATCGGGAAATTCGAAAACGGTCCGGTCGGTGGAACGACCGGCGAACAAGAACCAGGGCGACGAACGGCAACCTATCCGTTACCGGGTCAAGAAAGGGGATACGTTATTCTCCATTGCCCAGGCGTTTGAAATCACTGTGGACCAGATTAAGAAATGGAACCCCAAAGAAAGTAATAAAATCCAAGCCGGGAGAACCTTGACCCTGTATGGGTCCAAAGCCTCCGGAGAAGAAAAAAGCAAACCGGAAGGCGGGAAAAAGATCAAGAACTCCCATCGAAAATCCCTGGTCCGGGCCGATTTGTCGCCTAAATCGCCATCCGTTAAAAAACAGGCCCGCAAACGGATCCGAACCGTGGCCAAAGGGCCCAAGGATTCGGATTAGATCCGCCAACGCCTTCAATAAAGAAATCGGTTCTCCCGTTTTGATCCCGAAGCCGTTGAATCCGACTCTCCTGAGAAACAACCCCCCATCCCGACCCCGGGGATACCAGGAATGACCCATGGCTGGAGATAAAATATTGCTGGATCACGGCAGCGGCGGCCGGTCTTCCCACGACTTGATCGCCCGAACCGTACTTCCCCATTTCCAGAATGTTTTTTTGAACGAATTAAACGATAGCGCTTCGCTGGAATTGGCGGGGGTCCGTCTGGCCTTCACCACCGACAGTTACGTGGTGGACCCGATCTTCTTCCCGGGAGGAGACATCGGCTCCCTGGCCGTCTGCGGTACGGTGAACGACCTGGCCATGCGCGGGGCCGATCCCCGGTATTTGAGCGTGGGGTTTATCCTGGAAGAAGGATTTCCCCTGGCTGATCTGGAACGGATTCTTCAATCCATGGCCGAAGCGGCCCGACAGGCCGGAGTTCAGGTGGTCACCGGGGACACCAAGGTGGTTCCTAAAGGCAATGCCGATAAAATTTTTATTAACACCGCCGGAATCGGTTTAATCCCCCCGGGAGTGGATGTAGCGGGTCAGAATGCCCGGGCGGGGGATGTGCTCCTGGTCAGCGGCACCCTGGGTGACCACGGGATGACCATTCTTTCCAAGCGGGAAGGGCTGGCCTTCGAATCCACGCTGCGCAGCGATGTGGCTCCTTTAAACAGTCTGGTGAACGGCCTGCTGGCCGTCTGCCCGAACCTCCCAGTCCTCCGGGATCCCACCCGCGGTGGACTGGCCACCACCCTGAACGAAATCGCCGGGCAATCCCGGGTATCGATGGAAATCTGGGAAGAAACCCTGCCCGTCAGCCCGGAAGTCCAGGCCGCCGCGGAAATATTGGGTCTGGACCCCTTGTATCTGGCCAACGAAGGAAAATTGGTGGCCGTGGTCCCCGAGGCCGCGGCGGACGAGGTACTGACGGTCATGCGCCGGCACCCCTACGGCCGGGAGGGCGTCCGGATCGGTCGGGTGCTGGGGGACAACCCCGGTCGGGTATTCATGAAAACCGCTATCGGCGGCCGGCGGCTGATCGATATGTTGACCGGGGAGCAATTGCCGCGCATCTGTTGACACGCGCGGGAGATGCCCTAACGGCCCTATGAAACACACCACTGTCCTTTCTGCTCTTAACCGTCCTTTTGATCGGCCTCCTGCCCACCCCGGCGGATGCCCGGGGGAAGTCCTGTTTCGGACCGGGAGGGTTGGGCTGTTCCTGTTGCGCCCATAAAATGGCTCAACAGCCCCGGGAAACCGTATCCCCATGCCCCTGTACCGGGCCGGACCTATCCCTGTCTGTTGCCGATGATCTCCTGACGGGACGGAGCACCCTGGAAATAGATCTGCCGGCGAGCGTCCATTACGGTTCATCGACTCTGGTCCACCGGGATATTTTCGGCACTACCCCTCAAAAACCACCTCCCTCCCTGTTTTAATTCCAATAGGTCCAAAGCCTTTTTTTTCGACCCACTCCGGACCCGATGGGTTTTCCGCAAACCGGGGAATCCCATTAGGGCAGGCTTTCCTAGTCCGGGCCCGCTTCCTAAACCGTCAACCCTGCCCGCTCCTCCATCGGAGGAAAGCGGATAATATAAGGAGATTCCATGAAAAAACCCATTGCGTTGCTGATTTCCTGCTTTTTTTTGCTTACCCTGACCGCCACCCTTTTCGCCCACGAGGATACCCAGAAACACTCCACCTGCAAATATTGCGGCATGGATCGCGAAAAATTCGCCCACAGCCGGATGCTCATCGAGTACGATGACGGCACTTTGGTTGGAACCTGCAGCCTGCACTGCACAGCCATCGATCTGGCCCTGAACCTCGACAAAACGCCCAAATTGCTATGGGTCGGCGATTATTCGACCAAACTCCTGATCAATGCGGAAAAGGCCGCCTGGGTGATCGGGGGAAGCAAACCGGGGGTGATGACCAAGCGGGCCAAGTGGGCCTTC
>CAVSBZ010000004.1:0-225079 GCA_963726315.1 uncultured Chloroflexia bacterium
CCCCAATGGACAGGACTGCAGGCT
Source organism: uncultured Chloroflexia bacterium (assembly GCA_963726315.1). GTDB lineage: Bacteria > Chloroflexota > Anaerolineae > Anaerolineales > UBA4823 > FEB-25. The sequence continues at coordinate 25 of CAVSBZ010000004.1, forward strand.
ACCTTCCCTCGTTTATAAAACTAACGATTTTATTCTCACATCTATCCCACATTGGTGCAGAAGTGGTGCAGATCAATTTTGGACGCAATACTACTTGATGCATTTTGGAGACATGTTGGATAAATTCTCATTCCCATACAGGATATTATTGATTGTGAAACACAATATGTATGGTATGGACATTTATTGTTCGGCTTCGGATCAGACGGTTGTGCGCAGTCCCGAATGCTGTTGTTGGGAGGTTCGCATCCCCAGCAAGCAAAGCGGGTCACAAGAAGATCAATATATTCAGAAAACGCCAGACCAGCCTCCAATTCTTACACTGGAGGCCGATTGTTGGTACCATTTGATAGTCATTCTTGCAGCAATAGAATCAGCCTTTGTGAAATAATCGAAAACTGCTGGAAAATCGCAACGTTTGCATAAGTGTTAGCCGGAAACTGATATTTTTTCGAAATATTTGCATAGATGTTTGCTGTGTCTTCGGGATATCGTATAAAATAGATATGCAAGCATTTATTGGGTTTTTTTCTTACCCTAATCGGGGATAAATGAGGAGCATTCTAGTGGATTACATAATAGTCCATTCCCATGCATCAGGTTGAAAAATACTATTTCAGACAAAGTGAACTAAAAATACGTCATTATCCTTTCATAAAAATCAATGATCAGAAAGGCTCCTAATATGTACACAAAAAAATTCTTACGTATCATAATTACCCTGGCAGTGATCTTACAATTTATCATATCTTTTGAAGGCCCTGTGCGGGCTGCAGCTGTTAATAGATCAGCAATCGGGGAACCATTAAATACTGATATATCAATAAAATCCCCGTTTGTTGTCCCTCCCCTTGGAACAGCCAGAGAAATAAACCATTTTGAAGGCAGGACAATAGAAGAGACCACCTTGTCGGTATCCATTTTGAGCTCACCCCGGGCGATTCTCGACTCAAACGATCCCAGAGGAGACGATGGACCGGTACCCCAGGTGTTCGTGGTGGAGGGACAGGTGAAGAATGTTGGAGCTTCACTGGCGACCAATGTCATCTTTACCCTGGATTACAACGAAGACCCCGATAATGAATGGATACTACTACCTGGAGAAGATCCCGAACGCAGAATCAAATCTCTTGCTCCAGGTGCAGAATATCATGCATACTGGTTTGCACGTTATGCCCTGGTACCCAATTCTCCACATCTTTATACAATTTCTGCCGTTGCAGATAATGCACCCTTGGTATCCACGTCGGACAACTTCTATGGCAATCCACAGCCTGGCTATACGGTTGAGACCAGCACTGCATTGAGCACAGGCAATAGTGGCATCGCCAGTATCAGTACCGATATCATCGTTGGGGTTGAGTTCACTGTAACAGTGACCTATGACCTGGGTACGAATCCACAAAATTTACTCTTCAGCCCGGTGGGAAATTCTAATTTTAAGCCGGCTGGGTATCGATTGTCATCTACCTCGGTTCAATTTTATGATGATGCCAGGACATGGCAGGAGACAGTAGCGGATCGGCTGTTCTTCCCAGAGCTGGACATTCGTGCTCAAAATGCCCTGGTGACATTTACCTTCCTCGACTTATTGGCCGAAAATACTTACCTCTGCCCTTACGTTGGAGTCGACTATTCTACCAACCGGAAATACGACCAATTCTATTGTGATCCAGATCACGGTACGGCTATTCCACTCGAGGGAACATTGATCTTTTCGATGGATAAACTAGCCAGCAGCGATGCGATCGAACAAGGAGAAGTCCTGACCTATACGATTTACTATTCCAACACGGGCAGCCTGGCCTTGTCATACGTGTGGATCTGGGATGACATCGATACTTCTCTCGGTTCGGTGATTACTCCGACGATTAATCCACCTCCCGACCCAGCCGAAACCAATGGGAACCGGGTGGCATGGTATCTCAACCATGTCCCTGCCAAAGGGCAGCCAGGCAGCTCAGGGATGCTCACATTTTCTTTCTTGGTTGATGGTGCGGGTCAGGATATCGCTGATGATGCACCATTAATTAATATCGCAAATTTCGGGATCAACCCCGGAAGCTTACCACATAACCCGGCATTATCAGATATTGTAACAACAATCGTCAACGCTCCAATGATCAATGCAACGAAAACGGATGGGACAGACTTTGCCGAGCCTGGCGATCTTTTAAACTACACGGTTCAAGCCAGTAACTATGGATCTGTGACAGCACATGGGGTGGTAATCACCGATGTGCTTCCCACCGAATTAACCCTGGTCAGGCTTCCAAATCCCCCTCCCGATATCCAGAATGGTCAGACTTTGGTCTGGAACAACCTGGGACCGATCGCGCCGGAGGGGAATGTCTTCATTCGTATCCCGGTAAGGGTTAATGATAAAACCCCATTAGGAACTATCTTGACTAACACCTTGGCGGTAGAGTATTCAAACCCTGTCGGGCATTTGTATAACCTACAGACTGCATCAGACACGACCACGGTCATCGCACCGCTATTTACCGTCAGTAAGAGTGCCTTTCCCGATCCTGTATACGCCGGGCAACCCATCATTTATACGATTGCATATGCAAACAATGGAACAGCAGAGGCGACCAATACGGTCATCACAGATACTGTGCCACTGAATACAAATTATCAATCATGTGGTGGCGCTCAGTGTAGCAATAACGGTGGGGTCGTGACCTGGCAGCTGGGCAATGTACCCGAAAATTCAAACGGGACGGTCAGTTATACTGTATTGGTAAATGGTTCTCTACCCAAGGGAAGTATGATCTATAACGATCATTATGGAATTGTGTCCGACCAAACATACTTCATAGCTGGCGCTCCTGTGATAACACCGGTTAACATGGATGCCGACCTGGTGATAGACAAATCCAGCACGCCCAATCCGGTAAAGGCCGGAGAATTGTTGACTTATACGCTCAACATAGGCAATCTGGGTCCATCCATAGCTGAAAACGTGATCATCACCGATGAGCTACCGGCTAATGTCACCTTCGATAGCATCGTCAGCCAACCTCCCTACCTCTCAGGTCCGGTCCAGATCGGGCAGACACTCACATGGACTACACCAGCACTATCGGATGGAGAAACCGGAGCCATTATCTTTACGGTATTGGTGGATCCAACTGCTATTGATCCATTAGCGAACATAGCTAGCATCAGCAGCACCACTGCGGATTTGGATATAGCCAACAATCAAGATATCGAGCATACCCTGATCAATTCTCCAAACCTGGCTAATATCTATGGATGGGTGTATGGAGATACAAACGGCAATGGGGTCAAAGATCCAGGTGAGATCGGTATCCCCGATGTAGTGATAACCATGGATGGGGTAATAACAGCCATAACTGAATCGGATGGCTGGTATAGTTACATCACCGATGTAGAGGGAACTCATATTCTGGTGGAAACGGATCCTGTCGGATACTTCTCCACAACACCTAATGAGATGCAAGTAATTGTGAGCCTGGGTAACAGCTATCGAGTGGACTTTGGTGATTACGCTTTGTGTACCTGCCCGCCGGATGATTTCGAGAACGATGATTTACAGGCTGAAGCAAAACCGATTTCAATCGGAGTGTGGAACGCGCAGGAACGCACTTTTTGCGACGATGCAACCGACTGGATCACCTTCACGGCGCAGACTGGAGGAGTTTATACCATCACGACCGATTTATACGGTCAGCGTGCAGACACCTTCCTTTCACTCTATGATACCGATGGAGGCACCCTTCTGGCAGCAAATGATGATTACCGCGGCGCGCCTGATTATTCATCCCAAATTATTTGGCAGGCACCTGTGTCTGGTATTTATTTTATACAGGTGACGAACCGGGCTGGTTTGATCTGCTGCCAGACAAATTATCGGGTTTGGGTTTCAGGTATATCCCAAATCAGACAGCAATACTTCCTTCCGATGATCAACAAGATTCCCCAAAATAAATCTAATGGAATTATTGAAACGCCATTGGCGAGTCCTGAAGGAGTAATCTTCCATTTGTGCCCTGATACCTATGAAGTGGATGATACTTGGGAGCAGGCGAGGACGATTGTTCCGGGAGAGCTGCAAGTGCATTCTTTTGATAGCAACCCGCTGATTTATTCAGCCGATAAAGATGTTGTTGGTTTTGATGTGCAAGCCAATGATGTGGTTACTTTCACGGTGGAATTCACAAATACACAGACGCTTCTGGAGCTGTTTGATGAGAACGGGAATGCACTGGAAATTACCGGAACCACCCAGATCGTCTGGCAGGTGACCGAAGCAGGTCACTATTACCTGAGTGTCAGTCCCTTGGTGGAAACATTTGGCTGTTCAGACGTCGTTAGTTATCAAATAAGTATGGATATACACAGGCTGCCAAGGATCTACCTGCCTTTGATCACCCGTTGAGCGGTCTTTTAAACCCAGGGATTGGTATTATCCCAATCCCTGGGTAGATTTAGTCTGGTGATTCTCTTCTTATAAAATATTCATTCAACGACTATACGCATATCCTGGAAGCATATCGCACAAATATCAATATACTTGCCCTTAGATAAATTCCTTCCGGTACGTCCCGGTTTGAGTATGCGATAGCCGTCACGATGAACACTTTTTTCTCCAATCTGCGATCTATAGTAACTGGCAAATTAAGACTTAAATCAATCTCTAATTCACTCGATCACTTAAATCTCCGTATATGCGGGATCACAGGTGGATTTCCCTCATTATAAAATATACTATTTTTCCCCCTATCTAGATTTTATTCTTGTACTCAGCGGGTAGGAAAATAAAGTAGCCGATAATATTATTACTTCTTCTGATTGATTTACCCAGCCTTATATCAATAAGTTATAATTTCCTGACTTACTACCGGATGTCTTTCAACATATTCAATTAGTGTCGCAACCATTTTAATGACGTGAATGGACGTCAGGTAATTTGACCTCAAATAAGTAAAGGATAATTAACGGTATGACGGCTGAAGAGAAATATGAAAATCTAAAGAATTTGATTCAAGAGATGCAAAGAGTGATCGTGGCGTTTTCCGGAGGAGTTGATAGCTCGTTACTGCTTAAAATTGCGTTCGATGTCCTTGACGAGCAAGCTATTGCCATTACTTCAGTCTCACCAAGTATGCCAAAAACCGAATTAAATAACGCTCGAATTATTGCAGATTTTATTGGTGCAAAGCATTTATTATTTGAAGGCCATGAATTAGAAGAACAGAACTATATTCAAAATTCCCCCGACAGGTGTTACTTCTGTAAGCAGGATGTTTATACCCATATCATCGAATACTCCCATCAATATGGTTATCGATACATTCTAGATGGTACCAATGCCGATGACATAGGCGACCATCGCCCCGGCAGAAAGGCGGCCTTAGAAAAAGGTGTTCGCAGCCCGCTTCTTGAGGTTGGTTTAACCAAAGCTGACATTCGAGTCCTTGCGCATCGATTTGGGCTGTCGAATTGGAACAAGCCTTCTGCGGCGTGTTTGTCATCAAGAATCCCATATGGAACCCCGATTGATCGAAATAAGCTAAATCAAATTGAGCAAGCAGAGGATTTACTGCACAAAATGGGTTTCACACAAGTCAGAGTTCGCTACCACGATCAAATCGCCCGAATTGAAATTGAACCCTCTAATTTTAAATTAGCCCTAAAAAAACATCTCGAAATTTCAAGCGAACTCAGATCATTAGGTTTTTCATATGTCACTCTTGACCTGGATGGTTTCCGTTCTGGCAGTATGAATGAGGTATTGGAATAGATGGAAAATTTAAATTTACGGCAGATACTATCAGATCTGTCCAACCATAAAATCGACCTTGAAAGCGCGATGAATTTACTTCGCGATTTCCCATATGCTGATTTAGGTTATGCCCGCCTGGATATTCATCGTTTATTGCGCAAAGGCTCTGGCGAAGTCGTTTTTTGCGAGCATAAGACCCCAGAACAAGTGGTATCTATATTCGAAAGGATGAAGCAAACGCATGCCCGAGTGATGGGAACTCGAGTTTCGGAGGAGATGGCCAAGGAGATTTAAATAAATTTACCAGAAATCCATTATGACCAGGTATCGCACATAATTACTTTGATCAATGATCAAAACAATACTATTTTCGATGAGAATCAATTTACGGTGGTTCTTACAGCGGGTACTGCTGATATTCCGGTTGCTGAGGAAGCTGCTCAAACCTTGGAATTCTTATGTCAAAGAGTGGCAAGAATATATGATGTTGGTGTTGCTGGATTGCACCGTTTGTTAGACCAGAAAGACATCTTGATGTCTGCGGATGTGATCATTTCGGTCGCAGGGATGGAGGGAGCGCTTACCAGCGTGGTGGCTGGTCTGGTTGCAGCTCCTGTAATTGGTGTCCCAACGAGTGTTGGTTACGGAGCCAGCTTCCGTGGTTTGGCAGCATTGTTATCCATGTTAAATTCATGTGCACCTGGTGTTGCAGTGGTTAATATTGACAACGGCTTCGGTGCAGCCCAAATGGCGTTTGCCATATTAGAGCGGATAAGAGCTCAGTCTCAAAAGGATGCAGATAAATGATGTTAGCCTATTTTGATTGTCCTGCAGGAATCAGTGGAGATATGCTCTTGGGCTCCTTGGTGGATTGCGGTGCATCTATCGACCAAATTAAGGATGGTCTAGCATTACTACCCATAAATGAGTTTGAAATAACGGAAAAACGCATCTATAAATCCGGATTGGGTTGTACGCAAATCGAAGTCCTGGTAACAGACAAGGTTAAAGAACGCAGGCTGGCAGATATAATATCCCTTGTTGCTGAAAGTCAGCTACCTGAAACAGTAAAAGAAAAAGCGCTGGGTGTTTTTAAACGTATTGGCACGGTAGAAGCACAGATCCACGGTGTGGATGTTGAAACCATCCATTTACACGAACTGGGCGGCCAGGACACGATTATCGATGTCGTCGGTACCTTTCTCGGTATGGAAATACTTGGTGTGGACAAGGTCTATGCATCACCTCTGCCTCTTGGCACAGGACATATCCAATCAGCACATGGGATCATCCCCCTACCTGCCCCTGCAACCCTGGCACTATTGGAAGGTGTACCAGTCATTGGTAGTAAACTCAAGTATGAACTAGTGACCCCTACTGGTGCCGCCATATTAACCGGTTTAAAGCCTGAATTTGGCGTCATTCCTCCCATGCGGTTGTTGAGAACTGGCTATGGTGCTGGAAAAATGGATCTGCCAATCCCGAATGTTCTACGCCTATTTCTTGGTGAAGGGAGCGATAACCATCAGCCTGATTCTCCTTTCCAAAAAGAGGAACTAGTATGTATCGAGTCTAATATCGATAACATGAATCCGGAGATTTACTCTTATCTCACCGAACGGCTATTCGATGCAGGTGCTTTGGATGTCTCCCTCGTCCCGGTATATATGAAAAAGAATCGTCCTGGAACGGTAGTGAATGTGCTCTGTTCCGAAGAATCAGCTGAAAATTTAATCAATATATTGTTTTCCGAGACAACGACGTTAGGCGCCCGTAAATATATAGTCTGCAGGTACTCGGTTGAACGGTACATCACTTTAGTTAGCACTCCTTACGGGGATGTGAATGTGAAATTTTCCAGAAAAGGTGACAAATCCTGGAACTATGCTCCCGAATATGATGATTGCAGACGACTCGCGGCAAAGTTACACCTTCCAATTCTAAAAATATATCGAGCTGCGGAAATTGCAGCAGAAGAATATTTGAATACCTGAATATTTCTTTTCAATATCTGGTGTTATGATGTGGATCCATGTTATCTCCCCCTGGGAACAGGATAGAAGGTCGCATTCCCTCTTTTATATACTAAACGATTTTATTCACACATTTAACCCACAACATTGCAACACTGGTGCAAGGCAATTTTTATCGCCATTGGTTAGTGGATATAGAACCACAATCGTTTCATCGGTAGCCGCATATACCATCATTAACCTTTAAGTGTCATCCGCGTGAACGCAGATTGTTGCACTCACCTGGCTCAAGGTCTCGATTTGACTCTGTTGGTGGCATGAGGTCATCCCCTGGTTTAGCCGCAGTTTGTTTACATATCAGGCGCAAGCCAATTTGATAATCTTGAGATGATCAAGACTGATCTCCTGTGGTCTAGATAAAAGTGTTCTTGAACTCGGCATATTGCCTAGTATGAAAATGTGGTATGGCACGACCAGAACAACCAGACCAAAAGTCGTTTCGATTTTGTTACCAGGAACACAAATAACCGCCTTACCTGGTTATCTACAGGTGCCGCTTCATGAAGCATTTACAAAAATGGGACGAAGAACGGATCTAAATCCCTGGACAGTTTATCCGGGTCTTATAAATAACGGAGCCAAGAGGTCATTATGCAAATGTGCTGTAATGTTGGCTGAACATAAGAAGACCGTGTTAGAAAGGGTGATCATTTCATTTTAAGTTCTAACTAAAGGACAGGAAATGTGAGCCGGCTCTCGCTTTCTTGGTTTGATCGACGAGTGGGGATTCTTCGATCAACCTGAACCGCGTTTGGCCTCGATACGATGGTTGCGGCTGATTAAATCGCTGGTGAGGACAATGCGAATATATCACTTCCAGCTTGGCACTACAGCCGAGTGAAATGCAGTATCGCTCCATCCACGCGCGGAGCCGAATATCGATTTCCGAGCGAAATCCGTACTCCGGTCGATGAATCAATTCTAATTATGCAGGTTAATGCCGAAGATTTTTTCTACCCACATAAATCTGCCCGAAAATTATAAGAAATACTGTCTTAATTTACTTTTTCGTCACCTGTAGATTTGTTTGCCATATCAGGTAGCCGATGAGCCCGAGCTCCACAATAATGAAAATGACCTTCCATATGAGACTTAATGGCAGCATAATAAACCCAACCAAGAGAGACCAATAATATTTAAGACATCATTACCCTTAGAAATGGTAGAATTTATTTTTAGTAATAAAACACCGTCACTGAATTTGTATACGTCTATTCAGAACAATGCGAACTTCAAACAGCAAATAACATGATGAAAGCGGGGTTATGTGTCAAAAACACCAATTAAATACAAAAGCATCCACAGGATTAATTTCTCAGATTTAGACCCGTATAACCATATGCACACGGCGCTCTATTCAGCTTATTTCGTAGATCACCGGATGAACGGTTTGCGTGAACATCTCGGATGGAATCAGCAGGTTTTAGCCAAGTTACCTTTCATGATCTGGGTCAGGAGAATGGAGATAGATTTCCTCCGGCCTGTCGTTGGAGATCGAGAGATCACTATTACATCCTTCGTGCGTGAATTTCGGGGTTCAGATGCACACATCGAGTGTAGCATGGTCGATGAGAAAGGAACTGTTGTTTCACACTGCCTGATGATTGTGTCATATGTCAATAAAAGCAACAATCGAGCTGCTGACTGGCCTGCTGAGACGATGGATTTGTTCTTCGAAGCAAATGCGGTGTAAACTAGTTTTCCGGTTGGATACTTCAAGTGCAGCTATCAGAAAAGTATTTGGGGAAAATATTCAATCAGTAAGATGCTTCTTAATATTGTAGGTACACGGTAGAATCCTGTAAGTGTGCTTCCCCCATTATCATCTTGCTACCTCAGCACAATAAAACCTTTTGATGATAATACGAGCGGCACTCAGATTACGGAACGAGTGTGGATTTTGCAGACAACTTAACCCAAACATATGAGCTATCGTTTATCTCCTTAACAAACATTATATATTCAGCAGTTTACACTTGTGACTTCAGAAGGAGCATAAGATGGAAGATATGATTATTAAACTCAAGGGGGCGAATATGGATATTGATTTAGCTACACCAACCAGCGCGATTTCATGGCATCAAGACGGATGCCCCTGGAATAAGATCGAAAATTCGAATGAACATAAGTGTGCCGTAAAAAACGTATCCATATGCCGTTACTTCTGTGGTGTCGAATACATTGACACACTTTTATGCTGCTATCCCAATCTTAATCCCCTCCAGGGTGAGTAACAGTATTCGATGGATGCATAAGGCAAGCCTAACAGGTTAATGAGGTACTTTTAGCCAGGACCAGAATAATTAGGTCAATAAACATGTTTATGTATCCTTTTCTAAAGGGTCAATTCCTCTTCTAGATAATCGCTTACAGATTGATCAATAACTTAGGGACTAAATCATAGGACCGATCTACGATAAATCAATGTTTCTGGATAAATGTTGGTGACAAATGTTGACTGAAGATTACATCATGCGTATGATCAACCAGGCGCTTTCGGTTCTCCTCATCGCCCTTGGGCTCAAGCGAAACGGACAATACAAGGAGGCTCTACAAACGTTTGACCAGGCACTCGAGAGCTTGCTCGGTCTAAATGCCCACCTGGTCAAACAGCTCGATGACAACACGGTTCTTGAGATGCTCACCTTCCTCGGAAAACTCGATATAGATCGGTTGCTAATCCTGGCAGACATCTATCGTGAGGAAGCCGAAGTGTACGCCTTACAAGAACAGGCTGAAAGCTGGCACTTCGCTGCTCAGCGAAGCCTACGATTTTTTCTTGAAGTAGTGCTGGCAAGCGATGTCGACCCTAATCTCGAATTGATTCAAAATATTGAACCAATGCGTATTAAACTCAATCCATCGTCTCTACTTGTCGAAACCCGATTGGCATTAATGGATTACCTTGATCGCCTGATCAGCACAAGTGATGACTTCTTGGCTTCCACTGGTCTCACTCGCAAAGACCTACAGGATGCCTATTCTGTTATTAATAGCACAAATCTTCTTTAATCCTCCAAAAAATACTCCCCAAATTCCATTCCGCCCATACTTTCTGATTTATGCACCATCATATTGAGAAATATCTCTAACCCAAGTCGAATTCCTCAATAAATAGTAATAATGGCACAAATGTGCCTGTTTGATGGGCGGAATCTACCCGCATGGTGGAATAAATAAATGGTCCATTTGATGTCGTTTTCATACCTATTTCAACGATGTGGGACTAATGATTTTCTAATATATTTAACAATAGATATCAAGGCTAAGGTAGGTAAACTACTATGATAAAAGATTATCAAGGTGTGGTGTGGAACCTTATGAACATAACTCCGGATAGACGAATTAAACCACGCGTATGTTGTGATTACCCGGTAATCATCGAGGGATATGATGATGCAGGAATTAAATACAACGAAAATGCCATATTAGCCAATCTGAGTGCAAGTGGATTGTTTATGAAGGCAAATCGGAAAATAAAAAATGGTTCAAAACTATCTGTAACCATTCTTCTAACCAGCGAATTAATCGATCCTGACACTCCTAAATTAGCTACAAACGGAATCGTTGTACGAACAGAACCTCAAGGCGACGGATCTTGTGGTGTTGCGATTAAGTTCAATAATTACAGATTTCTATAGCTGTTTTTGGATTTACCAATGGTGAGTAATGCATTAGAAAAGAACATAGAATAAATAGTTCGTTGTTTCGGGAACCAGGGGAAGAGCAGATTATTTTTTTAGACCGATCTGCAATTCCGATCTCGCTGCAAGGTTAATGCAAATCACCTCAACAATTACAGATGGATGACGTTCTGAAAAGAACAAAATCCAGTTGGCTTCCATAATCCCCATTTTACGCCGATCAATTTTTTTGTTGTCGGAAGGGCGGAGCATGGATAATGACTATTAACCAAAATGAGCGATATAGTTGGATAGAAATGGGATTGTGATCAAATATCAGAACAATCGATCAAAAAGATTTATCAGTTCTGTAAGGCAAAACATAACGCAAATCGACTATTATTCTATCCATTGCTAATTATTTATCAAGGGAAGAGCAGATGACTACTTACTTTAGTGCTCTGCGATTCCAGAACCACAGCAGTATCAATTTTTACGTGATAGATCATTCCAAGTATGGGATAGAGCCTGTTCAGGGAATTACCCAGACCGTAAAATGTTTGACCATCCGCCAAAAAAACCAACATGTCGGAATGGCGGAGCGTGGATGATGAATAACAAATATAGCAATCGATGACCGAGAATAAAAACTACACAAAAATGAATAGCCCGGTTAACCTGTACTTAAACCGGCAGGCAAGCAGCCTACCTCATTACGTACTGGAGCAATTACTCTACTTAATGACAGGCTGGATTCCAACCATAATAGGGATAGGAATCCGTGGGATTCTCTACCGCTTGATTTTGAAGATGAATGGCTGGGCAGCAATCGAGAATGGTGTGCGGCTGCGCTATGCAAGCAATATCACCTTACAACATGGAGCATACCTTGATTATGGATCTTACTTGCACGCCTGCCCGGGAGGTATCGAGATTGGACCTGGCACGATTGTGATGCATGGTGCTGTGTTGCATGTTTATAACTTTCGAAATCTACAGGGTGCATTCATCCGCATTGGCCAGGATAGCCTGGTGGGAGAATTTACAGTCATCCGCGGACAGGGTGGGGTGACGATCGGCGACCGTGTTTATACATCACCATTGACCCAAATAATTGCTGTGAACCACGTATTTGACAATCCGGAAATACCTTTCGTAGAACAGGGGATTACCGCCCAAGGAATCGTTATCGAAGATGACGTCTGGATCGGCTCGGGAGCGATCATTACGGATGGTGTCCACATTGGGAAAGGCGCCGTGGTAGCTGCCGGAGCCGTAGTTGTCGATAATGTTCCAGCTCACACTATTGTCGGCGGAGTGCCGGCACGAATAATACGGGAAATCACTACTGAGGAAATCCGGGATCATTCAACCATCTTTTATTCGCCCGAATGGGTTCAGTCCTAGAAAGAGTCTATGACCACTTTATCGATTGTAATTCCTGCATATAACGAAGAGAGAGGTATCGCGGATATCATTTTTAGGGTGCTAGGTGTAAAAGACGACTTAGCTAAAACTGGTGTAGGTTTGGAAGAATTGCTGGTCGTTGATGATGCATCTCGTGACCGTACTGCCCAAATCGCCGAGGATATTGCGCTGGAGAATCCATTGCTTCGGGTCATTCGGCATAGTAAAAATCGGGGTTATGGTGGCGCACTAAAAACAGGTTTCTCTCAAGCAAAGGGAGATTTAGTGGGTTTTCTGGATGCTGATGGAACCTATCCACCAGAATATTTTCCGCACCTATGTCAGAAAGCTTTGGAAGGGGCTGATCTGGTGGTGGGATCCCGCATGGCGGGCTCAGATAGCCAAATGCCAGCAACCAGGCGTGTAGGTAACCTGTTCTTTGCAAATCTATTGACCATTTTAGGAAGGCAGCGTGTAACCGATAGTGCCAGTGGTATGCGTATCTTTTCGCGCGACATCCTGGAGCAAATCTACCCACTGCCAAATGGATTGAATCTCACTCCAGTCATGAGTACCCGAGCTCTGCATGAAAGCCTGCGTGTCGCTGAAGTGCCTATACCTTACAGCGAACGGGTTGGGCGATCCAAGCTGAACGTCGTTCGCGATGGGACGGTATTCCTGCAGTCTATGGTCTGGACGGTGTTGTGTTACAACCCGGTTAGGATTTTGGGGATACTTGGCCTCATCGGGATGTTAACTGCTGCCTTGGTGGGTTTAGGTTTAGTCGCTGCACGTCTGAGTGGAATAACTACATTAAATCCATGGTTTACGGCAGCACTTTTCTTAGCCCTGGTTGCTGGGACAACCGGTGTCAGCCTCTTTACTCTTGGGGCTACCTTCAATTACCTGGTATCCATTTCTTACAAACGACCTATCCATCAAGGATTATTCGGCAAACCCATCTTTAAAACATCTTTAGATCACCACTTCGGTTGGATGGGTCTTGTATCGCTTCTACTCGGTGTGCTCCTGGCAATTTCCGTCTTACTCCAGGGTTGGGAGCTTGCCCGCTTATGGCTTTACCTGCTTGGAAGCGCTATGTTGGTACTTATTGGAGTCCAGCTGGCTATCTCGTGGCTACTGATGAGAGTACTTGAAGAATTAGGTCAGCGTGAGATGCAAGTATTAAACGACAAAGGTAATGGTAATGGATAAGAATCTCGGGACAAGAAGAATACCTGCAGTATCAACCGCAAAGTTTCCTTCGGCGGATGCTGTAGTCTCCTTGCGAGCTGCGGCTCGGTTACGGGAAAGTAAATTGGATGTCTTACTTGTCAATCCACCGGCACCAGATGGTGGCATTTGGATTCGTTCACAGCATAGGGTAGGACGGCGCAGCCGAGAAAATATGATCTGGCCTCAGGTCAGCCTGGCGCAGCTCGCGGCGTTACTATCTCCCGACTATTCGATTGAAATTGTGGATGCCATTGCTTTGCGTATGAGCTGGGAAAAATTTACAAGTTTGCTACGCGATCGCCAACCGCGTTATTTTCTGACACAGATCGCTGCTCCCACACTCACCAATGATCTGTACGGAGTTTTCTTGGCGAAAAGCCTGAGAGCCGTAACGATTGGTTTTGGAACACATGTAACCCCGATGGGAGCAGAAACACTGCGCGCATTTCCAGCTCTTGATTTTGTGCTCCGCGGTGAGCCTGAGGCAATTCTACGTGAGCTCATCGATACCTTTGAAACGACCAGGGGAAGATGGGTTGTACAGGAAAATAATCACCTGTACGATCCGGAAAAACTGGTGGAGCCTGAAGCACACGCCCGGATGTGGAAAATCTGGACCAGCACATCAGCAGACTGGCACCCAGCCTGGAGCGTTCAGGATGGTAAAGCACCGGTTGGTGATACCCCAAAGGAATTCTCCACCCCGCCCGACAATCAGCTGGGTTCGATCCAAGGTTTAGGTTGGCGCAGGCAGGGTGAGATTGTATTCAATCAGGACCGCCCATTTATCCAATCACTGGATGATCTGCCCATCCCCTTGCATCACCTACTGCCGTTTGACTGCTACCGGGCACCATTAGTAAAAGGTCCCTATACATTCATTGTGACCGGTAGAGGATGCCCGGCAGGCTGTAAGTTCTGCATCAAGCACGTCAACTACCAATATTCGGTACGTCTACGCTCACCGGATAAATTAGTTGAGGAAATGGCTGTGCTTTCAAATCTTGGAATCCATCACGTCCAAATGTACGCTGACCTATTCACAGTGAATCGTGACCATGTAATGGAGCTTTGCCAGCTCATCCAAGAGAGCAAGCTTAATATGACCTGGACCTGTAACAGCCGGGTGGATTTCGTTGACCAGGAGATGCTCCGTACGATGGCAAAAGCCGGATGTATGCTGATCGCCTGGGGAATTGAAAGCGCTAACGAAACAGTTCTGAAGAAAGCGCACAAAGGCTACCGGTTGGAACAGGCAGGTCAGGCACTCACCTGGTCAAAGCAGGCCGGAATTATGAACTGGGGCTACTTCATCATAGGCCTGCCAGGCGAGACTGTTGAGAGTATCCAACAGACGATTCAACTTTCAAAGAAGCTCCCGCTGGATATCGCCTTGTTCCATGTCGCTGCGCCGTATCCCGGCACTCCTTTTTTCTTTGAAGTAGTCGAGAACGGGTGGTTTCGACCGGGAACAAACTGGGAAGAAGTCGATATGGATGCAGGCACGGTCCTTGATTATCCTGGATTAAAAGCAGAAGAATTATTATATTGGCAGCGCAGGGCTTTCCGAGAATGGGCGCTTCGACCTGGTCCAATGTTAACCTACCTGAAAAGTATGAATACCCGCCAAGGCTTAAAAAGCGCACTCAATATTGGCTTACAAACGCTCGGTTGGCTGCGGGGATAACTCAATAATGAATAAAAAATTACAACAAACGAGATATCAATCCAATCAATAATGTAAATCAGAGTGGGAGTGTAAATGAAAAAGCACCAGGGGAACTTGCAAGTCGAACAGGCGATCAATAGAGTTTGTAAATTAGTTATTTCCGCTGCAGGGCAATATTTTGTTACACCGAATCAGGCAATTATCGCAAATGTCAGTAGGCTCGACTTATCAGGATGGATTTTCATTTCTCACCACCATGTTGACAACGCTCGGCGAAATTTCAGTATAAACAACTTATTCGGATTGACCAACGGATGCGATGGAGATACTCACCAAAGGGGATGTCGATGGGGAGAATTGGTTGGGGTAGAATGAGTGCCAGGGTAAAACCAGGAAATTTATTGGATATCTCCAGCGAGCGGCGGGGTAGAAGAACCAATCAGCTGGTTATTAAATGGCTGGAGTGGCGTGCCTTAATCCTCACACTCGTCATCAGTGACCTAATTCTCTACAGTCTCGCCTTTCGATTTGCTTATTGGGTTCGATACGAATCCACCTGGCCAATTACGCAATTCTGGGTTCGACCTGCGATTGATTATTCGAGCCTGAGCCTCCTCACGATCCCGGTGTTGCTTTCCATTTTTGCGATGGTTGGATTATACAAACGGAGCATCTTACTGGGTGGGACACGCGAGTATTCCCTGGTTTTTAGTGCCACGACCATCGCCATGTTTGTCAATATCTGTGTCGGATTTCTATTTCCTGATGACTTGATCCTGGCTCGTGGTTGGGTAATCTTGACATGGTTCTTCTCATTTGTATTCATATCTACTGGTAGATTCCTGATCCGCCGAGTTGTTTATCGACTTCGTCAGGAAGGGCTTTACCAAAATACTGCTCTAATTATTGGCTCTAATACAGAAGCCAGCTTGGTTGGTGAACAATTATTCTCTGCAAAGAGCAGTGGTCTGAAGATCACTGGGTATATTAATTGCGGTGAATGTGATTCTGATATCCAGGAAAACTTCTCCTGTCTTGGACACTTGGATGATTTACATGACGTTATTCGTAAATACCAGATTACCGTAATTATTATCATCAGTAGTGCTTTATCTCGTAATCAGGTGCTCGAAATTTTCCGCAGGTATGGGAATTCCAAGGATATCGACCTGAGGATGTCGACCGGTTTGTATGAGATTATTACCACCGGCTTGCAAGTGAAAGAGGATGGTATGGTTCCCTTGGTGGTGATCAATAATGCAAGACTTAAGGGAACTGATCAAGTCTTAAAAACCATTCTCGATTATGGTCTGGCGATACCAGCTGCAATCGTATTTTTTCCGTTTTTTCTTTTAATTGCCTTACTGATCAAGCTAGATTTAAAAGGACCGGCGATTTATCTACGAAGAGTGATGGGTGTTAATGGCAAACAGTTTAATGCATTTAAATTTCGGACTATGCGTACCGACGGTGATGAAATCCTTGCTGCTCATCCTGAGCTAATGGAAGAATATAAAAATTGCTTCAAAATCAAAGAAGATCCGCGCGTCACAAAACTAGGGAAATTTCTGAGAAAATCCAGTATCGACGAGCTCCCCCAGATATTCAATGTGATAAAAAATGAAATGTCTTTGGTTGGTCCGCGCATGATTTGCCCGGATGAGCTTGAAAAATATAATCAATGGGACATCAACCTGCTTACTGTAAAGCCCGGACTAACCGGACTTTGGCAAGTGAGGGGACGCTCAGACGTATCTTATGAAGAAAGAGTTCGATTCGATATGTTCTATATTCGGAACTGGACGATCTGGATGGACCTTCAGATTATCCTTCAGACAATTCCTTCTGTGATTTTTCGTCGCGGCGCGTATTAATAAAGATAGGATTATTGATTCTTTGATTATTGTTCAAACCCCACTTCGAATCAGCCTGTTTGGCGGTGGCACTGATTTTCCTGATTATTTCCGCGCTCAAGGTGGAAATGTGCTCAGCTCCGCGATTGATAAATATGTTTATGTCATCATCAAGCAACGCTTTGAAGATCAAATCAGGATCAGCTATACAAAAACAGAAATTGTGAATCGCGTAGATGATATAAGTCACGAATTAATCCGTGAAGCACTGAAGATGACTGGAATAAAGAATGGTGTAGAAATTGTGACAATGAGCGATATTCCTGCTGGAACCGGTTTAGGATCGTCCAGCACTGTAACTGTTGGTGCTCTACATGCTTTCCACACCTATTGCGACCAGGCAATAAGCATGGAGAAACTGGCACGAGAAGCCTGTGAGATTGAAGTTGATATCCTTAAAAAACCGATCGGCTACCAGGATCAATTTATTGCAAGTTATGGCGGTCTGAGATTTTTTGAATTCCACCAGGATGGCTCGGTTGGTCATCAAGATATGGAAATTAATCCGCAAATCCAGAACCAGTTGAGTAATCGCCTGATGCTTTTATTTTCTGGCTCAACTAGAAAATCGGAAACCATCCTGACTGAGCAAAAAAATAATATTCAAAGTAATTTGACTGCGCTAAGTAAGCTTAAAGATATTGCTTGTGATGCTCGGATTGCCCTAACCGAAGGCAGGTTGGATGATATTGGCTGCCTCCTGCATGAAAGCTGGGAACTTAAAAAGAATTCTCGCTGTAGGTATTAACAATGGGGAGCTTGGAGAGATCTACCAAATCGCTCGAAAAGCAGGGGCATTAGGTGGAAAGATCACCGGTGCAGGTGGCGGTGGATTCTTGATGCTTTATTGCCCCGCCGATAAAAAAGATGGGGTTCGATCAGCGCTTTCTCATTTGAAAGAATTACCTTTCCGTTTCGAACCGCACGGATCCAAAGTCATAGTCAATCTAAATTGATATATATTTATTTTTATAGAAGGGCGGACCTATGTTCCCAATTGCAGAATATTTTTCAGAGATAAAGAAGACGATCGATGCATTACCAGTTGAATCAATTGAAGAAGCAATCAGCCTTCTTCAAGAAGCCCGCTTAAATGGACGCCAGGTGTTTATTATGGGAAATGGCGGAAGCGCGGCGACGGCAAGTCATTTTGCTTGTGATCTGGCTAAACGCACCCGCGTAACTGGTTGGCCACATTTTCGGGTGATTGGTCTGACAGACAATATGTCTATATTTTCAGCTTATGCCAATGATGATGGATACGAGTCAGTTTTTGCAGAACAGCTAAACAACTTAATTTGCGAAAATGATATCGTCATCGGGATATCCGCCAGCGGGAATTCACCTAATGTATTAAACGGTATTAAGCTAGCAAACGATCGCAATGCAAAAACGATTGGGTTCACGGGGTTGACTGGGGGAAAATTGCGTAAGATCGTCCAGGTATGTGTCCACGTTCCAACCGATAGGATGGACCAGGCAGAGGATTTTCATTTGATGATTGAGCACTTGATCTCCGATACCCTGGCACGGCAGGCTGAATCTGTCAACCTGATCGTTGGATCTGAAAAACTTGTGACATTAGATAACGGTGAGCATGCAGATGGTCTGGTTCAAAGCCTGTTTGGAAAATCGATGAAACAGACACCCATCGACCAGGGGAAATTAAGTCCTGCCTTGAAAACACCGGAATTATTGTCCCAGATAAGCGAAGAATTCGCAGCCAAGTTAGATCTCCATAATTTACTGACTCGTCTCCTAAACCTGACTGTTAACTATCTTGACGCAACTTCTGGTAGTATTGTTGTGTTAGATGAAAAAGGTGAAGTAGTAGATGGGGCATCTGCATATGCAGGAAAAATAGACAGTATACCTTCCGAGTTGTTCTCCGAGACAGTTCGAAAGGGATTGGCAGGATGGGTTGTCGAAAACCGTAGACCTGCCATTGTTGAAAACACAGAGGAAGACCCACGCTGGTTAATGCGGGTATGGGAGACCTCACGGTCTGCAATCTGCATTCCATTAATGACCATGGACCGGGTGATCGGGGTTTTAACTTTAACCCGCATGCGCACTCAAAAATTTAATATGGAAGATCTATCTCTGCTAACTGCGGTGACCCTGAGTCTTTCCTATTCATTCAATGCCTGACATGTTGTCCCCAGATTGGTTGTTAAGCTATGAATTGGATGTAAATAAGAATAGATTAGTCGCAGACAGTAAATGATCAGTAATTAAATAACGCGGGAAAAAACTGGTTTGGGGCAGTTGAGATTGCTCGTGCCCGCGGCCGGTTTTTACTAATATCAGTGTTTTGATGCCAGCAGCTGATCCAGCCTGAATATCAGTGAGCGCATCTCCAATCAAAGCTGACGATGGCAGGTCAATGGACAATGCATCGGCAGCTTGCAAAATCAAGCCTGGTAACGGTTTTCGACAAGAACAGTGATCATCAGGTGCATGTGGGCAGGTAAATAATCCATCGATACGTCCTCCGGCATCAGTGATCACCTTAATGATGCGGTGATTAATCGTGTCAGCCTGCTCGATTGTAAGGATACCCCGGCCGATGGCAGACTGGTTTGTAACAATAATGATTTTATAGGAGCTCTGACCAAGTAGCTTGAGTGCTTGGAGGGAAGAGGGTAGGAATTCGACATCCTCCCAATTGCATACATAGTTTTCCCGGTTTTGAATGATAACCCCGTCTCTATCGAGGAACACAGCCGAATTCATAGCTGTAATTATACAAGAATATGAACCGGCGTAGATTTTCAATAAAGACAGTTAAAGAACATTTAGGTAAGACACCCAACTATTGGCCTCTGGCTGCACTTTAATAATTCATTAAATATAGTATGTAACAATAAGAAGAGGATTATTCCTTTGAAAAGTGATCGGTAATCCTCTTCTATTGTGGTTTAACGACTGCCAGCTTCAATAGTTAATACCAGGTTTTGAATATAAAAGAGATCTCCGACCGACGTAGCTGGCACATCGATATATTTCGCTAGCTCTGGATATGGCTCTTGTAAAATCATCGCTTTGGCGGCAAAAATAGTTGGGTAATCATATAAATGTTGGCTCACTCCCTCGCCGAAGGCAGTCTCAGGTTTCGCTTCGAACCAGTAAGGCGCTAAATAGGTATACTCCTCCAGGGCTTGGCTGACCTTATCCAGGGCATTATCTTGTAGATATTGACCCAATTCTGGGACCATGTTCATAAAATTCATGGATACACTGAAAGAACGACAATAGTAAAAACTATAGTCTTGAAACCATAAGTCGGGATTGTCTTTTGAAAATGAAGATGCTCGGAGGGCTAATATTCGATTATACGTATCACGAACACCAGGAGATTCTGGATATCCAGCTAACTTTTCTAATTCTAGGAAACCCAGATATCCTGCAATATAGGCGTTATTAACGTGTGGATTTTGAATGAGAAAATCGTCTGATGGAACAGCTTCAAGCTGGTCTTTACTGGCGTTGTAGATATCCTGTGCAGTACCATCAAAAGTTAGAGCATATTTCCATAGGGCATAAAATGAATTAGGGGCGAGTTGCCAGCCATCAAAACCATAATGATAGGTACCTGGACCGAATGTTAACATATCAGCTTCAACCTCGGGTGGAACAATAAATGTTTCCCGAGCCGCTCCGTCTTTCCATCCTATATGATCGTAGTCATAGGGTGGAAAGTTTATAAATTCTGTTTGTACGTAATCCAATGTTTGCTGTTGAAGAGCATCAGGTAGATACGGTAAAGCTTGAATCAGGGTGTAGAGTGTGTCACCGGGATTATGCCAATAATCCATCAAATCTGCACCGCATTTTTTGGACGCGGTATCAAGATTTCCACTCCCTGCATAACCAGGTCGAAGGTGACCAGCATCAATAATTTTTTGGACTTCCTGAACCAGGGATGATTTAAGGGTTTCTAAAGATGGTGGCTGCATTGCTGGATCCTGATATTGAACAATCTTGGCAATTGGCAATTGTATAGGTTGATCCGCTTCAGGAGCAAAAGCAATTATATTGTTTCCGCGATGCATATATACTTTTCCATTATATGGAATCGGAGGATTTTGAATCCCGTGGTAACCATATACCCCGTTGCGATTCCCGAAAGCTGAAAACACTGTATCACTGGTCCCGTTATAATACATAGAGTATCCTGGTAACAGCTCATCAAGATTGTAATCAAAGTATTTCCATTCTCGGTTAGGATCTATTCCAGTTGGTGGCCGTTCCCCCGCATTGTACCTGTCTGAAAACATAGTGTTTGGCGAAGAAATATTAAATGCTCCTGATTCACGATCACAGCACAAATTCCAATAAATCAAATTTCCACCGGCAGAATATGCCATTGGTTCATCGTCTTGACTCCAGTCTGAACTTACTATACTTATATAAGGCGTCCCAATTTTCCAACCTGTTACCTGTCCTCCCGCGGGATATAAAGCAGACATATACTTGTTTGCTTGATATAAAACATTATCAATACCGACTACTGGTGGATACGAATTTTGACTGTTGGTACCAAACCACATAATGGGGGCATATTCGAGTTTACCGTCCTCATCAAAATCTGTTGTATATTCAGCTCCAGTGTATTTGTTGAGGACAAAATATGTACGGCGATACGAGTATTGCTCAAGATACTCAGTTATCGGGTATGTACTTCCATTTTCAGTGACTTCAGGTTGACTTGTATTAATCGTAGGTGTATTTTGCGCCCAGTCACCGGATTCAGTTCCTAGCGGTCCAATTAAAGTGCCTTGCGGATCTTCTACATGATTAGGAAAGAGTAATACGTCTTCCGACTCACTTTCAGGAACATCTCCTGGTACAACAATGCTACGGTAATTTAGACTCCCGGTAAATATCACCCAATCCTCATATACTACTGGCCACCAGGCTCGAAAACCAGCTCCTAATAATTTATCAGATTTCCAGACCAAATCCCCATTTTGAGCCTGGAGGGCATAAGCAAAACTGTCTTCTGAGGCAAAATAAACCACTCCATCTTTATACGCTGCTGAGAAATCGATTGGACCTCCTGTTTGATATTTCCATGCCAGTTGCCCTGTTTGTTCTCCTTTTGAATGGATTGCATAGAAGTACCCATCCCGATTTCCAAGCATTACCAAACCATCTACCACCAGAGGATTGGTATCGAAACCAGCTCCAGCCGTAAATGTCCATTTCCTTTGCCCGGTATAGGCATCAATTGCATGCAGCATTCTATCAAAACCTCCAACATAAACAATTCCATTATCGACTGTTGGAGAATGCCCCAGGGGTAATTCAGTCGGATAGACCCATTTTTCGGTGCCCGTATCAGCATCCAGGGCATACAAACCATTCGATGTTGAGATATACAAGGTAGAGTAAGCAGTAATGATCTGGACTTTTGGTAGAATATAAGGCTCAAACTGCTTGTACCACAATGGCTTTAGCCTGTCAGATACTTCATCCGAAACCCAAGAGGTACGTTCAGGATTTGCCCCAAGCATCGACCAGGTTTGCTTATCAGATGTGGCTTGGTTAGATGATATGATGGGTAGATATATAAGATTGGATGCGTTCGGGTCAAGGTTCGTTTTGGAAGCAGCTCCAATCTGGACACTGGAAAAAACTAGAATAATCAGCATAACAACAGGTATCAGCATCAAAAATGCCGAATATCTATGCGCATGTATTCTATTCATAATCAATTCTCCACACAAAGTCAATCATTTTTCCAACATATAAATTAATTTAACAATTAGGTATAGCAAATCAATTGTACTATTTTTGCATATTTTATTCATTATGCAATATTTTTAGTATTTTGTAAATGCTCTATGTCTTACAAATTATTTTATAAATAATAATGGTGTGATCAATATATTGTCATCTGCCAGTCTTAATGTTGCTCTAATTAAACAGAAAGATTTTTTAAGTTGGAATTATATATACTAATGGTTTAATAATAATACCGAGAGGATGCATATTCTTGGCGAGACAAATAACCACATTATCACAGCACGTGCATTCCGAGCCCTCGCATGGCTGGTCTGCGTTAAAGCTCTTTGAGCTCTGGGACTACAGAGAGCTGCTCTTCTTTTTAACCTGGCGGGATATCATCATCCGCTACAAGCAAACTGTTTTGGGAGCTACCTGGGCAATTCTTCAGCCATTCTTGACGATGATTGTCTTTACCGTGTTTTTTGGCATGGTGGTAAAGGTACCTTCGGATGGGCTGCCCTACCCACTGTTTTACTTCATCGCCCTGGTTCCTTGGATGCTGTTCGCCAATGGTTTGACTCTCTCGTCGAACAGCCTGGTCTCTTCAGCTAATATGATTAAAAAGGTTTACTTTCCTCGCCTAGCTATCCCGGTTGCCACCATTCTGGCAGGACTGGTTGACTTTGTGTTAGCATTCGTCGTTGGCCTGGGCTTAATGGTTTATTATCACTATCCATTAACTTTGACCGCCTTTTGGTTCTTTCCGTTCCTAATCCTGGCCTTGGTGACATGCCTGGGAGTGGGATTATGGTTCTCAGCATTGAATGTGCAATACCGGGATATCCGTTACGTGGTGCCCTTCGTCATACAGGTCTGGTTGTTTGCCACACCTATCGCCTATCCCAGCTCTATGCTCGGGGAGCCCTGGCGTACCCTTTATGGGATTAATCCGATGGCGGGTGTAGTTGAAGGCTTTCGTTGGGCATTATTAGGATCAACGATGCCGCCTGTCCCCATGGTGGTTGTTTCTGCAGCAGCAGCGTTGATTGTTATGGTTAGCGGATTATTTTATTTTCGGCGTATGGAAAAAACTTTTGCTGACGTGGTATAGCCATGAGTGAGTCGATTATTCAGGTTAACCATCTCAGCAAGAAGTTTCGAATTGGGGCCAGCCAGGCAGGATATAAAACATTTCGCGAAGCCTTGATTGATGCAGCATCTTATCCCATCAGGCAGGCAAAGCGTTTGATTAAGCGCTCTGCTGCAAATAAAAAAGAAGAAAATCTCATCTGGGCGCTTAAAGATGTATCGTTTGAGATCCAGCCCGGTGAAGTGGTAGGCTTGATCGGTCGGAATGGAGCAGGAAAAAGCACCATGCTTAAAATCCTCTCTCGAATAACCGAGCCAACCCAAGGCACGATGGATCTCTACGGCAGGGTTGGCTCTCTCCTTGAAGTTGGAACGGGTTTTCATCCCGAGCTGACCGGGCGAGAAAATCTATATTTGAGCGGTGCCATCCTGGGAATGAAACGGCGAGAGATAGATTGTAAGCTGGAAGAGATCGTTGAATTTGCTGAGATTGGAAGATTTCTGGACACTGCCGTAAAGCATTATTCCAGCGGGATGTATCTACGCCTTGCATTTTCCGTGGCTGCTCACCTGGACCCTGATATCCTCCTGGTTGATGAGGTACTGGCAGTTGGGGATCTGGCTTTTCAACAAAAATGCCTGAGCCACATGCGTGGTTTAACACAGACTGGCATGACCATCATCCTGGTCTCACATAACATGGCAGCAATCCAAAGCTCATGCGAGCGTGTACTTCTTTTAGACAATGGGAAGCTTATCGCAGATGACGAGCCCTTACCCGTCATCGAACAATTCCGTAAGATGCTGGAAAGAGGTGGTAGTACTGGAGATGACCTCCTGAACCTTGCGGGGGTTTCATCGGATGAATTCGTCTCGATCGAGCGTCTCCAGATGTTCGATGCCAATGGTCAACCCAGGCGGGAATTTTCGTTCGGCGAACCCATCTCGATCCAGATCGACTTGAATGCAAAACAGCGCATTGAGCACCCAATGATCAATTTTGGGCTGAGACGAGGGGATGGCACTGTAGTTTGTAATTACAACAACTGGTATGATAATTTTAATATAGACTATATTGAAGGCCAATGCAGCCTTACTGGTTGGCTCCCACCCTTGCGGCTGGTGCCCGACTTCTATGAAATCCACATCCTGGTCTGGCCTTGGGGTGGAGGCCACCTTCAGGGTGACCTGTCAAGGTTGAACCCCTATGCATGGTCAACGTTCGGTACATTTCATGTCGGAGGCATCGGGCTGAATGCTCACGACGGGGTCTTCCAGACGCCTGCCAATAAATGGATTTTTCAGCGGGGTACCACTGTCCTCGAGAGCCAATCGATTACTGATGAAAGCATTTTCC
Source organism: uncultured Chloroflexia bacterium (assembly GCA_963726315.1). Taxonomy (GTDB): domain Bacteria; phylum Chloroflexota; class Anaerolineae; order Anaerolineales; family UBA4823; genus FEB-25. The sequence goes on from CAVSBZ010000004.1 coordinate 25,840, forward strand.
AGGCACTGAGCAAGGAGAAAACACATTAATCCTAACTTGACCAACGCATTTCCGGCGGGAACTACTGGAAAGGTGATTGCTGAAGAGACGATCATTGCCACAAGCGCTTACATCGGAAACCACGTGACGATTTACCCCAAGGTACGGGTAGGCGAAGATGCCATCATACTCGACGGTGCTGTTCTGGGTCGCCTGCCAATCTCCAACGCCACCACGACCCGACCCATACCAAATGATTTTTCTGACCTCACAATCGGTGCTGGATGTATTATTGGTTGCAATGCCGTTATTTACACCGGGAGCCGCATCGGTAAACAAGTTTTGATCGGTGACCAGGCTTCTCTGCGTGAAGGTTGCGAGATCGGCGACCAGGTGATTATCGGTCGGGGTGTTCAGGCGCTTTACGAGTGCAAGATAGGTGACCGGAGCCGGATACAAGACCAGGTCCATCTGGTAGGCAATCTACTTATCGAGGAAGATGTGTTTATTGGGATGGGTGTGATGACCTCGAATGATAATAATGTCTACCTGGCTCGCTTCGGATTGGCTAGCCTTGACCTGCACGGGCCGATTATCCGCCGCTTTGCTGTGATCGGCTCGGGTGCCATTCTCCTGCCAGGAGTTGAGATAGGAACTGGGGCGATGGTGGCAGCGGGTGCTGTTGTTACCCAGGATGTTGCCCCCTGGACGGTCGTCGCTGGAGTTCCAGCTCATTATCTCAAAGATATCCCCTCAGATTGGCGCCAACAGATTGAAGAGATGCAAAAACAGTCCAGCTTATGAATACTTTCGTCGACCTCACCTCTTGTCGCATGATTGACCTACCCAAGTTTTCGGATCCACGCGGAAACCTTACTTTCATCGAAAGTGACCGTCATATCCCGTTCACAATAAGAAGAGTTTTCTACCTTTATGACGTTCCCGGCGGAGCAGACCGGGCGGGGCATGCCCTCAAGACCTGCCACCAATTCATCGTGGCTATGTCAGGTAGTTTTGATGTTGTCCTGGATGACGGGGAAACAAAAAAACGCTATCACCTCAACCGATCATATTACGGCCTGTACATTCCACCGTTGATCTGGCGGGAAATTGATAACTTTTCTTCCGGCTCTGTATGTCTGGCTCTGGCGTCAGATATGTATAGTGAAGCGGACTATTATCGTGAGTACGATACCTTTCTGCAAGCCAGACAGTACCTAAAGAAATGAATATTCCTTTATTAGATATGAAAGCGCCGTACTTGGAGCTGAAGTCTGAGCTAGACGAGGCTTATCAGCGGGTGATGGAGTCTGGCTGGTATATTATGGGCGAAGAGTTAGAGGCATTCGAAGCAGAATTTGCTGCTTATTGTGGGGTTAACCATTGCATCGGAGTGGGAAATTGTCTTGATGCGCTCCATCTACTCTTACGGGCTTATGAGATTGGCGCTGGTGATGAGGTAATCGTACCCGCTAATACCTATATTGCAACCTGGTTGGCAGTATCTTATGCCGGCGCAACGCCTGTACCGGTAGAACCGGATATCCGGGTATATAACCTGGATCCATTCCGGGTTGAACAGGCAATCACACCACGAACGCGGGCAATCCTCCCTGTGCATCTTTACGGTCAGGCAACCGACATGGAACCAATCATGGAGATCGCCCAGAAGTATCAATTGAAGGTGATTGAAGATGCTGCCCAAGCGCAGGGTACACAATACAAGCAACGCTTGGCTGGCAGCCTGGCTGATGCCGCTGGATTTAGTTTCTACCCTGCCAAGAACCTCGGCGCATTCGGCGATGCTGGCGCTATTGTGACCAACGATGACCAGCTTGCTGAGAAAGTAAAGCTATTAAGAAATTATGGATCATCGGTCAAATATCATAATGATATCAAGGGTTACAATTCGCGCCTGGATCCATTACAAGCTGCATTTTTACGGGTGAAACTCAAACACCTTGATGAATGGAATGATCGCCGGAAGCAAATTGCCCGTTTTTATCTTAGAATCGATGACTGATATTCCCGGCTTGGTACTACCCTATGTACCTGAATGGTCTCAGCCGATCTGGCACCAATTCGTAATCCGCCATAAATGCCGCGACGCATTACAAACTGCACTTCACCAGGCTGGCATCGGTACGCTAATTCATTATCCGATTCCACCCCACCTTTCCGATGCGTATGTCAAATCTGGTTGGAAACCGGGGGACTTTCCGATAACAGAGGAGCTTGCTCAAACCGTGCTGAGCATCCCAATGGGACCACACATTCAACTTGGGAATATTGAAGAGGTCATCGCAGTTGTCAAGTCAGTACTGGCTTGAAAGATTATCAACCAGATGACGCCTCGAGTTAGTGTTTGTATCCCTTCATACAACTACGCCGGCTACTTATCAGAAACACTGGATAGTATCCTGGCTCAAACATTCTCTGACTACGAGATTATTGTAGTCGATGATGCATCAACAGATGATAGTCAGGCGATCGCAGAAAGTTACGCCGGGAAATATCCGAATACAGTTCGGGTATTTACGCACGCGGGACGGGTCAATAAAGGTATCTCTGCCACCTGTAACCTGGCGATTGAACAGGCACGCGGTGAATATCTTGCCTGGCTCGGCGCAGACGATTCTTGGTATCCAGATAAGCTGGCCTGTCAGGTGAGTGAGCTTGACCTCAATCCTGAGGTTGGATTAACCTACTGTTATGCAGACATCGTGGATTCCAAGGGGGAAAAGACCGGTGAAAGGATGGGCCGGGATATGACCCACAATTTACTCCCAATGCTGGTTGCGGGAAATTTTGTCCCCCACCTTACCGCATTTCACCGGCGAGCTTGCTTGGAAAAAACTGGTTATTATGATGAAACCCTTCAGTACAGTGACTGGGAAATGTGGCTGAAGATGGGTAATTTCTTTCGCTTCAGTTTCATTGACCATCCCCTGGCAAAGTATCGCGTGCATGGTGTAAACATGTTTACTGGTAGCACTACGGATACTCAAACCCGGCACAACATTGAGGTGACCGAAAAATTTATCCACACACCATTCGAAGGACCGCTTGGCAGTTCACGCATTCAAGCTTTATTGGCTTTGCGGTTGGCGCATTTGAGATTTGACTTAGGCCAAACAGACCAGGCAGATGAATATCTACAAAAATGCTTCATCATTGATCCAAGTCTTGCTGACCAATGGGTGTACCTGACCGAGTGGTTAGACCTGTTAACGGATAAACCTGAGTTTAGACTATTTGCTGCCTCGCGTTTTCCTCAGGTCTGGAGGTCACAATTCGAAGGAGCTCAACTGGAGAAAGCTGCGTGTTATTACCGCAACCATGACCTTCAAAAAGCAAGGAATTTTGCTTTTAAATCAATACGAAAGGATTTACGCAATGCTGGTAAACGTGAATTGGTAGGCACGATCTTGCAAGCATCGACTTCCCCTAAGATTTATAAGTTTCTTCGATCTCTTCGCACGTGATGACTCGGATGATGTCGGAAATATGCAGTGCCCTTCTAATTTTTTCTTATGAGCCGGATTCTTAGCATATTGCTCATCGGTGAACCCAAAGTCCTATTAGCGGTGGTTTTATCATCACTCATGCTATGCATATCACCTTTAGATAGTTGATGCCAGATGGGTTTAATAAGTTGGGAATAAACATTTTATTATTTTTATGAGGTGGGCAAGATGAATAGAAAACTATTCCTTATCGGTCTCCTTTCTATAGTCGCATTAATTGGAATTACTAGTTCCGTTATTGCTGCGGATTTCATCGACGGCAGCAACGACGTCTATGTTTGTCCCTGGCTGGGATGCAAACCCGGCGCTGCCAGCTATTCAGTGGATGATGGCCTCACCTCCGGTAATAACGAGATGGTCGCCGCTGGCTTTCGAGGCACATATTATTACGATGGAAATGGGACTTCCCCAAATCCCATTTCAAATATGGTGGCGGTAAGCAATAATGGTCATGAGGTAGGTAGTCATCTCCTCGATCACGCAGCAAACTGCAATTTACCCCCATCCTGTACTCCGGATACCTGCACCCCTACAAACCTGTTCTCACCTGTTTATCTAAACCCAACTGCTGTTACAAACTTCCGCATCAACCAGATAGAGCCCAATATCCAGGCGATAGAGTCAGCGATCAATAAACCAGTCATCACAATTGCCTGGCCCTGCGGCGTAACGGATACCAACCGCGGGACAGCGGCGTCGTATTATGTTATTGCGTCGCGTGGCTATTATGACCCGTGGAGTAATAATTTTGCCTGGATGATGAATTTAAGCGACCCAACCCCACCGCTCACCATGGCAATCAACACCGTTGATACTGGAAACTATAATATTTCTTACATAAAGAGTGCCATAAACCAGGGAAAATGGCTGATCATAACCGTCCATGACAGCACAATCGGACTTAGTGATGTCGGTTTACATTTAAGCGACCTGTGGGCTGCACCGATTGGAGAGATATACAAATATATCCAGGTTCGAAATAGCGCAACATTCCAAAATTATTCCCATAACAGTTCATCCATCGCCTTCGATGCAGCTCGCACGGTGCAGGATTTTGTGCCCCAGAGCCTGAGTGGGTATTCGTTCAGCCCGATCACCTTTGATAACCCTATATCGTTGATGGTGGGCTTGCTGGATACCGACGTCGTACAGAATGTTTCTATCGATGGCGTACCGGTCAGTAATTTTTCCTTTAAAATTTATAATTCCTACCGCTACCTCATATTTAATACCCCATTGAGCCTGGCACCGAAGCACATTGTGGTCAACCTCAGCCAGGGTACACCTCCGGAAATGTATACCCTGTGGGGAAATACAGTTCCGTCTGGCGCACCTGAATCAGACACCAACGGGGCAATCGAGCTGGGAGTAAATTTCCAATCAGCTGTCAGCGGATATATTACCGGAATCCGCTTTTATAAACCATCTACAGATGTAGCCACGCACTTGGGACACCTTTGGAAAAACAATGGACAATTGTTAGCTGAAGCCGTCTTTTCGAATAAATCTTCTTCTGGCTGGCAGACGGCCTATTTCTCGTCGCCAGTCGCCATTACTGCTAACACAGTTTATAACGCCTCTTATCATATCAGCGCTCCAGATAATACCAGCGTCTATTACCAGACTCCTTTCTTCTTCAATACTCCCCATATCAATTCACCATTAACTGCCCCTGATGTGAATGGGAACAATATTAACATCAACGGTGTTTATCGTTATGGCGGGGTCGCATATCCAAATGAGATATACCAATCGACGTTGTACTGGGTTGATGCAATATTTACGCGGTTTGGCCCTGCACCAACTTCGACTCCGACCAGTTCTCCGACTTCCACAGTGACCAGTACGCCGACTTCTAACTTCACACCCACTGCTACTGCCACAGCGACTAACACTCCAACCCCAACCGCCACAGCAACTAACACTCCGACCCCCACAGCGACCAACTCCGCTACACCTACCAATACAAATACCCCAACTGCCACGGCAACTAACACTCCGACTGCCACAGCGACCAATACACCTACTACGACTGCGACCAATACACCTACTGCGACTGCGACCAATACACCGACTGCAACAGGTACGAATACACCGACTGCCACCTTCACACCTAGCCTTACTCCAACAGCCACTCACACACCGACCGCTTCCCTTACACCCACACCTACTGCCACAGCAACCAACACGCCGACTCCAACAGAGACTAATACTCCAACGACTACTTTTACACCTACTCCTACTGGTACAGCGACAGATACTCCGACGGCCACCCTCTCACCCACACCAACTGCGACGTCGACCCATACACCCACTCGAACGGCTACCTTCACATCCACACCCACTGCCACTGCGACTTACACACCCACACCATCTAATACATCCACTCCAACCGCAACCGCGACCCATACACCCATTCCAACGGCTACCTTCACATCCACACCCACCGCCACTGCGACGATCACGCCTACACCAACGAACACGCCTACACCAACGAATACACTTACTCCAACAGCTACGGCGACCAACACACCGTCTCCAACAGCAACCTTCACGCCTACACCCACCGCCACTGCGTCTAACACGCCCACACCAACAAATACACCTACACCAAGCGCTACAGCGACCCATACACCCACTCCAACTGCTACCTTCACATCCACACCCACCGCCACTGCGACGATCACGCCTACACCAACGAACACGCCTACACCAACGAATACACCTACACCAACGAATACACCTACTCCAACAGCTACGGCGACCAACACACCCACTCCAACGGCTACCTTCACATCCACACCCACCGCCACGGCGACGAACACGCCTACACCAACGAATACACCTACTCCGACAGCTACGGCGACCAACACACCCACTCCAACCGCGACTGTTTACTGTCCCAATGCTGCAGCTGGCTATTGCCGTACAGACAATGAATCGCGCACCTGGATTGCAGGGACTACGAATACAGGAATAACCCGTGATGATCAGACTGTTAATATAAGTTTGCCGTTCTCTTTTACATATTTTGGGAACAGTTATACGTCAGTTAACATTTCGTCTAACGGAAACATCCATTTCGGCAGCTCCAGCTCGGCATTCAACAATTTAGCAATTCCTAACACGAAGCTCCCGAATGCAATGATCGCCACTTTCTGGGATGACTTGGATCCATCTTTGGGGGGTAACATCTATACCGGGGTATCTGGGACGGCACCAAATCGAATATTTATAATCGAGTGGCGGAATGTATCTCATAACAAAGGCAGCAGAACTAATGGCGCGACGTTTGAAATCCAGCTCGTTGAAGGTACAAACCACATTTGGTATATTTACCAGGATACGATCTTCGGTTCGTCCGCTTTCGATAATGGCATTTCTGCCACCAGTGGCATAGAAAACAACAACGGCAGAGACGGCAACCAATATAGTTACAATAATGCAGTGTTAACCAATAATAAGGTATTACACTTCTGGCCGCAATAGTCGTTTCATTCGTGAAACATCTATGATCGTGAAATATCTATGATAATGAGGAAACAGAAGAGTGAGTAATTTTCTTCGCTGCAAGCAGCTCCCGCGAATAATCACTGCGCTGTTCGTCATGATTATTTTATTGGGAATATCTCAGGGAATTGCGCAGGGTCAATCTAGTGGATGGTCGACACCGAAAAATTTTTCACAGCAGCCCGATACATACTCTGAATTACCACTTATGCTGTGTGATCGCTTTCAGAATCTGCATGTCTTCTGGAGCGAAAGAATAGATCAAGAAGGTAATGCTCCTTCATCTGACATATTTTATAAGAATGACCAAGGAGGAGTATGGTCTCAGCCTATAGATATTCTTATTACAAACAGGATTTAACAATTGCACGGTGCCATCACACCAGATGATTTTATTCACCTTGTCTGGTCTAATGATGCTCATGAGGTAGTTTACTCTCGAACTCCATTAAATTCTGCGACTCAATTGAGAAAATGGACTGAACCATATGGAATAGTAACTAATTCTTATTACAGCAATATTTCTGCTGATAAAGATGGAATTCTATATGTGATCTATACAACTGCCGATTTCGAGACAATGAAGAATGGGATATATTATTCGATTTCTTCTGATTCTGGAAAAACATGGTCTTTATCAAAAACGATTTTGGAGATAAAAACAAATGTACCATCCACTATCGCTGCCCAATTTATTGTTGATGGCCGAGGTCGCTATCATGTTGTTTATGCAGTACGTTCAATTACTATTGGAGAGTATTCTGCTTTAGGCTATTTGCGCTCTACAGATGCCGGTAAACGTTGGGAGACACCTCTAACTTTTTCTCCTGATTTCCCCAACGCGAGCATGAACGTTATTGGAGAATATTCTTTTGGGGATGATGAGATACACTTGACATATAACTCACCCTCCCGATTACACCAATGGTCCTATGATGGAGGCGAAACTTGGAGCCAACCAGCACCAATTGAAAATGGACCAACCATTGGTTGGGCGTCTGGTGGATATAATCATCTTGTGAAAGATAGTTCTGGTGTATTACATGTAGTTTTTGCTTCGGCTGCTGGTGTTTACCATTCAACATGGAATGGATCGAGTTGGGGTGTCGCGGAGCAAATTGATCAGCCATCCTTTGATCCGCATGATCAACAACTGGTATTATGTCAAGGGAATAGATTGAGTGTTAGTTATCATGGAAATGATTTTCATAGTGAGATTTGGTATAGTGAGAAATTCCTAGATATTCCAAACATTCCTCAATTACCAAACCCTACACCCATTTTGACATCTACTCCAACAGCAACACTCATTGAGGATACAATTTTAATAACTGAAACGCCTATCCCGACTAAAATTTCTATTGGTCCTCCCAAGTTGGATCAACAACAATCATTATTAACGGTAATAATATTTCCTGTGATTTCAGTGATCTTATTAATTTCTGCTGCACTCTTTATTAAGATAAAACACCCATAAATTATTATTACTAATTTTGATACCTATGGGAGAGAAAAACATTAAACCATTCGTGTCAGTGATTATTATTACGCGTAATCGCACAAAAATATTGTCAGATTGTCTAGATCACCTGGCGATGCAAAACTATACTGATTTTGAGACCATTGTTGTGGATAGCTCCGATAACAATGAGACTAGAGACTTGCTTGCTTCCTGGCCATTAGTACAGCAGTATAGCATCTGGAATGGAAGGAATAATATGCCTGCAGCACGTAACCTGGGCTTATCCAAAGCGAGAGGAGAAATTGTAGCATTTATAGATGACGACGCCATGGTTTTTCCAGACTGGTTGGAGAATCTTGTGCCGGGCTATTCTACCGAAAAAATCGGAGGCGTGGGTGGAAGGACCATCGATACACTCCTTAAAGTCGATGAGAACGATCCCCGAATTGGTCGAGTGTATCCTGACGGGACAATTGTTCAAAATTTTTCCAGAGCTCTACTCGAACCAGTTTCTGTTGAATGGCTGATAGGTTGTAATATGTCATTTCGAAGATCAATATTGAATGGATTGGGCGGATTCGACCAAAAATATGGTGGTAATAATTCATTCGAAGATGTAGATATGTCTACTCGTGTCAAAAAAACAGGTTACGATTTATTGTTGGTCCCCTCTGCTGTAGTAAACCATGTCTTTGCTCCGCGAGCCGCAGGTAATGTTTCAAGGGATTACGAAAATCCCCGTGTTCGATACTACCTTACCCACAACCGAGCGTATTATGTTACTAAAAACTTCGGATTAAATAAAATGTATCTTGGATATATGTTCAGCTCACTTGTTGGAATGACTACTTCTGCGGTTAAAAAACCCAGTAAGTTAGCCTGGAAACTCTTGGGGGCAACATTCCTTGGATTCATGAGCGGCTCGTTCGACGCTTACGTTCTTAAAATGAAAAATGGATCATTACTCGAAAAGAAATCCGTTTAAATAAGTCATTGTTCCTGGCAAGATAGTTAGGATATTAGGCTTCATCACATGCTGGTTTTTTTTATATATCGGAGTATTCCAGTTATTGCTCCAAGTACCGAAAATATAAGTTTGAACTTCGGAAAATTGAGTTGGCTATGCGAAAAAAGGATAATCTGTGATTTTTACTATTATTGAGTCAATCGAAACGCGTATTAGTCGGCGTCTTGAACTACTTCGTGGTGGATGGAAGAAATTAAAAGGGGTTAGGGCAGGGAAACGATTTGGACTAGGATCTAACGTTATTATTTTATATTCGCGATGCCTCACAGTTGCAGACGATGTGAGCATAGATGGACCAGCATACTTAAATTGTTTATCTAAAAAGGGAGTTCTAATTGGATCCCACACAAGCATTGATAGGAATTGCTGGTTGCACTGTGGAGGATCAAAAAATGACTACGATCATGGTTTTTTTTCAATCGGAGAGAATTCATTTATTGGTTGTAATGCTGTTATTGGTGCTGGTGGAGGTATTCAGATCGGTAATCATGTTTTGATTGGTCAGAGTGTCAATCTCCACGCTGAAAGTCATAATTTCAGTGATCCCGAATTGCGTATTGATCAGCAGGGTGTCACCTACCGGGGTATAACTATTGAGGATGATGTCTGGATTGGTTCAAAGGTAACCATTCTTGATGGAGTCACGATTGGACGGGGATCCATCATTGGTGCAGGAGCAGTTGTTACTAAATCAATCAACCCTTATAGTATTTCAATCGGTGTACCTGCCAAAGTAATTGGGGATCGTAGGAAAAGATAGAGATGCGAATCGCGATTTATCACAATCTGCCATCAGGGGGAGCTAAGCGTTCGCTATATGAAATGACGCGGTATTTGTCGCAAAGTCATAAAATTGATGCATATAGTCTTTCTTGTGCAGAGCATAATTTCGCTGATCTTAGATCTCTCGTAGGAAATTATTTGGTTTTTCCATTTTCAACCCTTCCAAAATTCCGCAGTCCATTTGGAAGGCTAAACCAATTAATATACCTACTCGATCTGTTGCGGTTAGATCTTATGGATCGATCGCTAGCTAATAAAATAGACAATGAAAAATATGATGTGGTTTTCGTACATCATTGCCGTTACCGCCAGAGTCCAGGCGTTCTACGTTTTTTACGAACACCAACAATATACTATTGCCAGGAACCCCCTCGCTGGATATACGATCCTCCCATTCCACGTCCTGATTTATCTACGCGTTCCCATCGCACCTGGTATAAACACATAGACCCGTTACCAAGTTTATATCGATACGCTGTACGTCGTCTTGATAAATTAAATGTGCAAGGATCATCGAGAATCCTGGTTAATTCGCACCATTCTCAAGAGAATGTATGGCGTATATATGGAAAATATCCCTCTGTGTGTTATCTGGGAGTGGATACGAATGAGTTTACACATGTATTATGTCAACGTGAACCAATCATTCTCTCTGTAGGGACCATAAATCCGGTTAAAGGTTATGATTTGCTTATTATGGGAATAGCGCGTTTACCTGAAAATAGTCGCCCGAAACTCGTGATTATTAGTAATCAAAGTGATCCGCAAGAAAAGGTTTTTCTTGAACGGTTGGCCGAAAATAACCATGTTAATATGCAGATAATGCCCATAATTAGTGATAGCCATGAGTTAGCGGTCTGGTACTCACGTGCGCAAATAACAGGATATACGCCTGTATTAGAACCACTTGGTCTGGTCCCATTAGAATCAATGGCTTGTGAGACACCGGTAGTTGGGATTAGAGAAGGTGGCGTGCGGGAAACAGTCATAGATGGATATAATGGTATATTGGTTGATAGAGACCCTGATGCATTGGCAGATGGCTTGAGTGATTTACTTTCGGAACCCCAAAAGGCGCTTGATATGGGACAAAGAGGACGAAATTGGGTATCACAAAATTGGACCTGGGAAAAATGTGGAGAAAAGATCAATCAGACAATTAAGGATACAATCGAAAATGCAGCAAATTGAACCAATGAAAATTAAGGAATAAAATAAAGAAAACTCTGATTATCCGATCAGTAATGAGTCCGTTGGTAGAAATATAGTAATTAGATCATAAAGATGTTTGCAGAATTGGATGGAATATGGAAAAATCACAACGAATCCTCATAACCGGCGGTGCTGGCTTCATCGGTTCAAACCTTGCGCACCGATTAATTAACCAGGGGCACGAAGTGATTATCTTTGATAATCTCTCCCGCTCTGGTTGTAAAACAAACCTGGATTGGTTGACAAATGAATTTGGTCCCGATGCCTTCAAACTAATAAAGGCGGACCTGAATGATTTCAACTCCCTTCTGCAAGCAGCCGAAGGAGTAAATCGAATTCTATCACCTGGCAGGGCAGGTGGCAGTAACCACTTCTGTAATCAACCCTCGTAAGGATTTTGAGGACAACGCCATTGGAACATTCAACACCCTTGAAGCTGCGCGTATGGTGGGTGATAACCCCATTTTCCTTTACACCAGTACCAATAAAGTGTATGGAAGTATGGATGGTGTGGAGATTATCGAGGAAAAAACCCGGTATCGATATGCCAACCTTCCGTTTGGAATCGACGAAAAGCAGCCGCTCGATTTTCATTCGCCTTATGGCTGCTCCAAAGGAACTGGGGACCAATATACTCGAGATTACGCCAGAATCTACGGATTGCGAACAATTGTGGTTCGGCAAAGCTGCATCTATGGATACCGTCAGTTTGGGATTGAAGATCAGGGCTGGCTCGCCTGGTTTATCATTGCTGCGTTAAAAGGACGATCAATTACCATTTTCGGTGACGGCAAGCAAATGCGAGACATTCTTTTCATTGAAGACTTACTTGATTTTTATGACGCGGTTGTGGGAGGAATTAATACTACAGCAGGGCAAATATACAATGTGGGAGGCGGACCTCAGAATACTCTTAGCGTCTGGTGCGAGTTTTCTCCACTTTTGGAGGAATTATTGGGGCATTCTCTCCATATCCAATATGCCGGTTGGCGACCTGGTGATCAATTTGTTTATGTCAGCGACATCCGCAAAGCAGAGCGAGTTTTGGGATGGCAGCCACACTATTCAAGCCAGCGAGGAATTACCTGTCTGTATGAGTGGATTCGCGATAACCAGAATTTATTTACTCATCTATAATTTTGTTTCAATGCAGATCGTCCACCTCATTACGAAGTAGTTTATGACGGTCATCTTCCTTCATTATAAGTTCTCAAACGAAAAATGATGAATTCAAGTTATCCACTGGTCGCTATCATTATTTTAAATTGGAACAATGACAGGGATGTACTCACTTGTCTCCTGTCTTTAAAAAAAGTGGATTATCCCAACATTGAAATTTGGATTGTAGATAATGGTTCCACAGATCCATCTTCACCGATCTTCCAAGAATATTATCCCGAAGCTCATGTGTTAAGGCTGAGTAAAAATCTGGGGTATACGGGCGGCAATAACGTTGGGATTCAACAAGCTTTGGATCATCATGCAGATTGGGTATTCCTTCTTAATAATGACACCACACTTGCTCCTGATGCTTTGAGCTCGATGATCTCTGTTGGTCAAAACAGATCAGATATCGGGGTGATAGGTCCGACTATTTATCACACAACAGCACCTGACATCATCCAAACGGCGGGTGGCCTTCTCGACCAGTATTTACGGACGACTCATCGAGGCTTGAATCAGGTTGATCGGGGACAATTCCTCGTTCCAACGGGAGTTGATTGGGTGTCAGGATGTGCTTTGCTAGCTCGTAGTGTCATGATCAGGCAGATTGGCTTATTAGACGACCGATTTTTCATGTACAATGAGGAACTCGATTGGTGTATCCGAGCCAAACTCGCAAGCTGGCAGATCATGCATGTCCCGGATGCTCATGTATGGCACGCTGGGGTCAATCCGACCTATTTACCCAACCCTTATGTCACATATTATATGGTGCGAAACCGATTTTTACTTTTAAGTAAGCATCACGCCAGTATAATTTCCTGGTTGGATACTTCTTTTCAGGTAATCCGAACGCTCCTAAGCTGGTCTGTTCGCCCGAAATGGAAGGAAAAGAAAATTCACCGTGATGCCATGTGGCGAGGAACTATCGACTTTTTACGCCATCGTTGGGGACGAATGACGCCTGAATACAATAAATGAATATCTTATTCATTTCCCCTTGGTTTCCTTACCCACCCGATAATGGCTCCAAGGTCCGAATTTACAACCATCTCAAGACTTTATCGCAGCAGCATGAAGTACGATTGATTTCATTCGTGCGGGATGGAGAGCAAGTTGATCAGAAAGCATTGGATGGAATTTGCCGATTGGAAGCGAAAATTCCCTGGCAAGAGTTCAATCCCACTAGTTGGAAAAGTCTGGTCGGAATTTTCAGTCCAACCCCACGTTCAATTGTAGACACATACAGCCCTAAAATGTCTGGACAATTACAACGATCGATTAGACAGGAACTACCTGATTTAATCATTGCTTCGGAAATGGCTACTGCAATCTATGGTGGTAAAAAGTTAAAAAATCCCGAGTATATTAGACGAAATGCAATTAGGTTTTTATTATCAAATTTTTTCAAATGCCAAGTCGCCATTTTCAAAGATGCGTAAGAAATTATATTTAGCTAAAGTCCGTTCATACACCAAGTACCTAGTTAATCAGTACGATGCATGCACCGTCGCTTCGGAAACTGAACGAGAATTATTCTCTCAGGTGGTGGATCAGAAAGATCGAATCCACGTAATTCCGAATGGTGTAGATCTTGTGTATAACCAGCCTGGTATGGCTAAACCACATCCACATACATTAGTCTACAACGGTAAGCTTACTTATAGTGCAAACTATGATGCTATGAGCTACTTCTTGCGGGATATTTTTCCGAATATTCTGGTTCGTGTTCCCGAAGCGACCCTAACGATTACTGGATCAGTCCAAGGCGTAGACCTTTCTCAGCTTTCTGTAAATGATCATGTCATATTTTCAGGTTTTTTGCCCGATATTCGCCCCGCGGTAGCTGAAGCCTGGGCTTGTGTCGTTCCCTTGCGCCAAGGTGGAGGCACACGGTTGAAGATTTTAGAAGCCATGGCACTAGGTACTCCGGTAATTGCGACATCGAAAGCTGCTGAAGGTTTATTCGTGACTCCTGGGATGAATATTCTGTTAGCAGATACTCCCGAAGAATTTTCTGTGCATACCATTCAGCTGTTGAATAACTATCAATTAAGATGTGATCTTTCCAAAAATGGTAGGGAATTTGTTGAAAAAAATTATGACTGGGATACAATTGGTTCGTCATTTGAACGATTAATTGGATATGTGATAAATCATAGCAAACAAAGAGGAATGTGATTTATTGGTTCCTTGGGTATCGGTCGTTATTAGAAGGCTAACTTTTCAATCTGGATATTTACTCCCCTATAGATAATATATTGTTATTCGAATACCAATTTATTAATAATACCCAAAAGTCGTAAACAACAGTATTTAAGATGTTTTTCAAAAAAACAGCAGATAAAATTCTTTTCTCTAGCTCGCAGATTTTCGAACAATTTTGGGATAGCCACCCGTATGTTTGGATAAAGTTGGGTGTAGTCCTAATGGTGTTTGTTGCTTCCGTTATTTTTGGCTACAAAGCTTCTCCCAAGTGGACATTATTGGCCTTGGTTCTTATCGGTGGAGGTATCGGATTCATAACCTTACTCCGTTACCCAGAGATTGGTGTTTTAGTTCTTATTCCTTTGTCCTTTTTTACAACTTGGGAAATGGGCACAGGGACAAGTGCATCATTTAACCTCACATTTATTTTTATATTAATGATTATAGGGATCTGGATATTCAGAGTTTTTACCAATCGCGGTCCAGAAATACCACAGCGGAGTTCAATAAATATCCTATCCATAATGTTCATTTCTGCGACCTTTATTTCATTCCTTGGCGGAAATATAAAATGGGTGCTTAACGCCCAGGATCAAGCTACTCTTCCTGCCCAAATTGGTGGCTGGTTGCTTTACATCCTTTCGATAGGCATCATGCTTTACATCCAAGCGCATATAAAGGATATCCGCTGGTTGAAAATCCTTACCTGGCTATTTATTTGTCTGGGCTCGATATACATTATTGAGGCTTTTTCACCCATCAAATTCATTTCAAAATTACATTTTTTCTCAACCGGAAGTGTCGGATCAATGTATTGGGTTTGGTTAATAGCACTATCATTTGGACAATTTATGTTTAATAAGAAATTGCACTACCTTATTAGACTCGCCCTTGGGTTACTCATAATAGCAATTCTTGCTTTTGGTTTATCACCCAGCCACAGGGAATGGACATCCGGTTGGTTACCACCATTAATAGCCATGGCAACCATCCTGTGGCTTCGTTCCTGGCGAATAGGTCTTGCTGCGACAATTGTGGCTATAGTTATAATAATAATATCTAAATCATCCTTTTTTACTGATGTTGTTGTTTCTACAAACCAATATAGTATTCTTTCTCGTTATGCGACTTATCCGATTTTATTTGAGTTGATCAAAACCAACCCTATTATAGGTTTGGGCTTTGCTAATTATTCACACTATACTTACCTATATCCGATTTTAGGCTGGTATGTAAGTTTTAATTCACACAACAATTATATGGACATTATTGCTCAAACAGGTTTCGTGGGAATGGTTTTATTCATATGCCTGATGATTGCAGTAGGTTTACGTGGATGGAAACTTCGTAAATTGGAGGTGGATGGTTTCAGTAGCGGATATATTAATGGCTGCATTGGTGGATTGGTTGGCATGTTGGCAGCTGGGATGTTAGGAGATTGGTTCTTACCTTACTTGTATAATATTGGAATTCCCGGATTCCGTGCAAGTGTTTTCGCATGGATATTTTTAGGTGGATTACTAGCACTCGGCAGAATATTACACATTCAAGAAAATCAACCACCTTCCTTGGGAATGCAAAATCAATCAGAATAAATCTACTTTGAAAAGAGATGGATCGAATAAAAAAATTTCTTTATCAACTTAATGCAGTAGTAGAAATAAATTCATTCGTATAAAATCTTCTGATTTAACGATAAATACAATAAACCGTCTTGTTTTTTTTTAAAGTAGAGGCCAAGCGATATACTTTCTCACTATGTTTTGTTTTTTTCTTCCATTGTTTGATAACCATTGAACAAAAAGGCCAAATTGAATCACCTAGATAGGTTCTTGAACTCTTCGTAACCTATTTACGTAAATAAAGAAGTTGTTTATAATTCGGCTTATGGTTAAAAGAATTGCATTGAAAAGAAAATCTGCAAGCATTATTGCGTTTACTTGTATTCTCATCCTATCATTATTTATATTTTTCTTTACCACAATTTTAGCTAGTGGCAGTGGATATTTATCGATAAAAGCTGCACACGCTTTAGAACTAAACGGGAGTGCACAGGAGCATCGTATTTACCTCCCCCTCGTATTTAATATAAATCCATCTGTCGTTCCAACTGTTAATATTCCCACAATTGAAAATGTTCAAGGCGATTGGTTTCCTGAAGAAGCAGCAGTAATTTGGTTTGGGAAAGTAACCCCCACAGACAATTATTCTGACATCCGGATTGGTTACTTCCAATCTGCTCTTTGGGTGTGGATTTCAATAATCGACCGGAGATTGTGGTATGACAAATCACCATCACCGGAAGACCTCACGAAATGGGATGCAGTTAGCCTATTCTTGAATATTGATGATAACGGTAATAACTTTACGTTTGATAATACCCTTAGGTTTGACTCACAGTTGTATGGAGGTGAACCTAATAGAAATAATTGGCAAGCTGCATATCATGCAAGTAACGAGGGTTGGATGATCAGCCCCATTAATTTCGAGACCCATACAAATTGGTGGAGTATGGAAGGTGGATTAAATGATGATTCCGATGACCGCGCTTGGGTAGCTGAATATATTATTCCATTTCAGTCCCTCGGGTTGTCTGGTCCGCCTCCTGAAGGCACAGAATGGCGAATGGGATTCGAGTTACATGATAGAGATGAATTCAATGGAACGCAGATTCCGGATAAAGCCTGGCCAGAATATATGTTACCAAATAAGCCTGTTACCTGGGCTATAGCTCATGCTGGCTTACCAGGTTACGTTCCACCCCAGTCCTTGAATCCACAAACATATACTTTACGAAATGGATTAAATGGGATAACCATAACTGATGGAATGGTTGGTGGAGATACGATCTGTGGTGATGGATTAGATTTTTGGAGCCAATGGGGTGATACGAGCTACCCTGGAACAAGACATTTCAACATCCAAAACCAAGGAAACACCGACGATTGGCCTTGTTTCTCGAAGACCTATATTACTATTCCGCTTGACAGCTTACCACGTGGTATGGAGGTGATTTCTGCTACCATCACCGTTCATCAGATAGGCCAAGCAACTGGGCCTAGTGATGACCCACCGAAAGCTCTCAATACATTGATCCAGATTTGGGAAATAAACCAAGATTGGGACCCATTCACTCTAACATGGAATAATGCACCTACGCCTTTTGAAAATCTAAGCCAAGGATGGGTTGGAGCAATCGATGAATCACAACTGGGTATTCCTCGATATCTAGATGTGAGCCTGGCAGCTACCAGGGCGTATGCTGCTGGAAAGCCGCTTCGATTGGCTCTTTACTCAGCCGATTTTTATGGAGGGCATGGTAAGTATTTCTTTTCCTCTAGTAGTGAGGATTATGATGGAGATTGGCGTCCTAGCTTGACTATAACCCTTGGGAATCCATAAATCTGAGAATGATAAATTTTCTGAGTGTTTAGCTTACTTGTATTTCATTCTTTCACATTTTTATCATAAAAATTTGATATGGTTTTATTTGGTGTTGAGACCTTCTCATGGTAGTTGTTTTGCATTTATACATATACAGTTTTTTTCTAATACCGATCTGAAAGCAATCGCCTAATTGTAAATTCAAAACTGATCATAATGGAATCAACGCAAATTTCCGCAGATATTTCGGTCATTGTTGTAAATTGGAATACTCGCCAGATGTTGTCCCAATGCCTGAAGTCAGTGAGAGACAATCTTCAGGATCTACTGATTGAATCATTCGTTGTTGACAATGGTTCTACCGATGGCAGTACAGAAATGGTACGGAATGACTTTCCTGAAGTTAATCTTATTGAAAATATACAGAATGTAGGTTTTGCCAAAGCGAATAACCAAGCTATACGATTAAGCGTTGGTAGATATATTCTTCTATTAAATAGTGATGCAATTCTGACCCCGATGGCAATACAGAAAATGGTCAGGTTAATGGATTCTGATCAATCCATTGGAATAGCTGGCGCACAACTAGTTTATCCCGATGGCCGTCCTCAAGGATGCCATGGACCACTGCCAAGTTTTTGGTCTGAAGTATTGGGATTGTATGGTTTTGACAGGTTTCGAACTGTTAAAGTCGGTCGACTTGATTACACTGAGACCGGAGAGGTTGGTGGTGCGTGTATGTTGATCCGGAAAAAACTATTGGATCTAATTGGAATGCTTGATGAGAACTTTTTCATGTTTAATGAAGAATTTGATCTTTGTAATCGCTGTCACAAAGCGGGATCGAAAGTTGTACACGTAGCATCAGCGACAATAATCCATGTCCGGGGTGGAAGTACAAACAATACAGTCCGACGTATTGTACAGCTGTATGCAAATAAGCTGCGCTATTTTAATAAGTATTTTGGTCAAAAAGCTGAGCGTCGGTTAAAGGTCATGATGATAATCGCAGCAAAGGTGAAATGGTTATTCTACCTAATATTACGATTGTTAAGTTTAGGGCGAATTCAAAAAGATAAATTATGGTCGGATGTAATAAATGAACTAAGTTTATCCACTGAATAAGTCTTTTTGAACTTGTTGCACTAAAAGGTTGAATCTACCAATATAATAAATGCTGTTGCTTATAGAAATATACGCTATCTCTATTCGTCGTTTCATATTAAAATTTGCTGCTTATAAATAATTGGATATATTGGCTCTATTATCGAACCGTAACTGGATAAATTGATTAGAACAAATTATTTTGCTTCAATAATCTATATTCGTATTCTAAAACCCTCGTTCAGCAATAAAAACTCAGCCTGTCAGTCAGAATAAATATTAGCGGATAAGATCAATATATCGTTATTATTTTTAAATATTCTGAATTCTTTTGATTAAAAACAAAGATATGGTACCGAGTATCGAGATGACTGCCAAGTTAAGAAAGATAAATACTGAGATTTGATCGATGAAAATTGGGATTGATTGTCGCGCTGCTTCAAATCCCCACAGGGGAGGGTTTAAAACCTATACTGAAAATTTATTATATGGATTAACCCAACTCCACGATAACAACAAATATATCACCTACTTTGACCGTGCTCATTCGTTAGAGTTTATGCTTCCGGATAGGTTTAGTCCAAAGGTGGTAAAAGGGACTCCTAAATACATAGGAACGATTTTTCGGGAACTGTACCGGCTACCAAAGCATGTTAAATCAGATCATGTTGACCTTCTCCATTCAACTTGTAATACTACTCCTTTTCTGAATAAATTTACTAGTGTTCTTACTCTTCACGATGTGATTGCACTCACTGAACCGCAAATAAGCAATCAGTTTTCGTTTATATCGATGATTCTAAAATTGATCAGTTTATATACTAGATTTGCTATACCGATTAGTGTTAAACATGCCGCAGCGATAATTACTGTCTCTAATTATGAAAAACAGCAAATTATAAATTACTTTTAATGTGCCGTCTGAAAAGGTATTTGTAACACACCTGGCGCCGAGCAGTTCCTTCCATCCGTTGAAAGCGGAAGAAAAAGCTTTCGCAAAACAAGTAATAAGAGATTTTAAATTAGACAAACCTTACATCATCGGTATTGGTTATGAGCCAAGGAAAAATCTTGCTGCTCTGATCAAAGCATTTCAATCCCTACCAGAAAACTTAAAGGAACAATATATGCTTGCCCTTGTAATTGCAAACCAAGGCATCGCTTTGAAAATGGATCATCAATTTCAACAAAATGGTCTAACTGGCTTGATAAAAATCATACACGGGATTGATAATACAATGCTGAATATTCTTTACGGAATGTCAGATGTTATGGTCTTTCCTTCTTTGCGTGAAGGTTTTGGATTACCTCCTTTAGAAGCCATGGCTTGTGGAACACCAGTTATTGCCTCGAATGCTTCCTCAATGCCCGAGGTTTTAGGAAACGCAGCATTAAGCATCAATCCCCTGGATATTCGTGAAATTTCTAATGCAATTATTGCAATTTTGGAGAACTCAAACTTACGAAAACATTTATTGGGAGCTGGATTAAAACGGTCGAATGAGTTTTCCTGGGAACGGACAGCCTTGGAAACTACTAAAGTTTATGACTGGGTGGTAGCTGAAAAGCAAAGAATAATAAACCCCTGATTTTTTCACCAGATATATAGCTATATTAATAATTTTCCTTTTCATTTGGGATATATATCTCAGGTATGCATTGAAAAATATCCTATTCCTCTCTCAACTCTTACCGTTTCCTCCAGATGCCGGACCGAAAGTACGATCCTATTACGTCCTCCGTCACCTTACACTAACACACAAGGTCACCTTGCT
Organism: uncultured Chloroflexia bacterium; assembly: GCA_963726315.1. Taxonomy (GTDB): domain Bacteria; phylum Chloroflexota; class Anaerolineae; order Anaerolineales; family UBA4823; genus FEB-25. Next base: position 46,975 of record CAVSBZ010000004.1, read on the forward strand.
GGCCTTTTCCCGGCCGGATGACTCCCCTGAGGCCATTCAGCATCTTCGTGAAATCTGCGAAGACGTTCACCTTGTACCTATTCGCCGTAGTCAAACACTAAATCTAATCTCCATGGTAAACAGCCTGCTGAAAAGGACATCTTTTATTATCGAACGCGATTTTGTACCGGAAATGGCGCAAGCAATTGACCGAGTACTTCAAGAAAAACCTTTTGACGTTGTACATTCAGACCAGCTATGGATGGCACAATATGGAATACGGGCAAAACAATTGGCGCCAAAAATAATGCTTGTATTGGACGAGCATAATGCCTGTTTTAAGATTTGGCAGAGATTAGCTGCAGGCGAGCATAATCCTATAAAACGATTGTTATTGGAAAATGAATGGCGAAAGCTGCGAGCATTCGAAGCTAAAGCCTGCTCCTGTTTTAATCGTATAGTAACTGTAACCGACGAGGATTGTCACACGATACAAAACCTTATTGATTCGAACAGCAGACCTACAAATCCAATCCAACCAAAGCATTCAGTTGAAAATTTAGTTACAATACCTATCTGCGTCGATACAGAGTCAGTTGTTCCTGTCCAGCCAATCGCAGGATCTTTAGATGTGCTTCACCTTGGTACGATGTTCTGGATGCCAAACATTGAAGGGGTTTTGTGGTTTTCCCGACAAGTTTGGCCAAAAGTGGTTGCACAGATCCCTGAAGCTACCTTTACGATCGCGGGTAAAAATCCTCCCGCTGAGATACGCTCACTAACCAAAAATGGAATCGGCAGTTCATCTATACGTGTAACAGGCTATGTTCCTGACCCAACGCCATTCTTAGAAAGGACCGGTGCCTTTATCGTCCCACTACTCTCTGGAGGTGGAATGCGAGTGAAGATAATAGATGCCTGGCGTTGGGGCTTACCAATTATTTCCACCAGCCTCGGCGCAGAGGGAATCCGCTGTATACCGGGTGAAAATATCCTTATCGCAGACGATCCACTCGCTTTTGCACAGGCAATTATAAAAGTACTGCAGGAACACTCTTTGGCAGAGCGGTTACGATTGAATGGCCGGCGTTGGGTGGAAGAAAACTTTAATTGGCGCACTGAATACACTCGATGGGACGGGATCTATAGTTGATATTTCTGCTATCACAGTATGATCTAGAACACTATTGATTCGAATTATTAACGGCGCGTGAATTAATCAGACGTTTATGAATATCAAATATTCAGAATATCTATAATAATATTCTGATTTCATCATCATTTTCAAATTAGCTTATTAATCGGTATTCAATGAATTGTATAAGGGACTTGAGATAGAAAAATGACCATACTCCATCGACGCTGGTTAATTGCTATTATTGTTGTTTCTGTCTTGTTGCGCGTTGTCGCTTCCATTTACTTGGGTAACACTGTTGTTGATATGCCTGGTACTAATGATCAAATTTCATACGATGCCCTTGCTCAGCGCGTAATTACCGGTCATGGTTTTAGCTTCGGGCAACCCTGGTGGCCTGCGACAGCAGCAAATGCCCCAACAGCACATTGGTCTTTTCTTTATACCTTGTACCTGGCTGCAGTTTATGAATTGTTTGGAATTGTCCCTCTGGCTGCGCGCATCATTCAGGCAGTTATTGCGGGTATATTGATGCCCCTCCTATTATTCAGGTTAGGGAAACGGACATTTGGTCCGCGCATTGGTTTGGTTGCGGCAGCTATATCAGCTATTTATATATATTTCTTTTATTATGCCGCTTCATTAATGACTGAGACTTTTTTTATCCTTGGAATTCTCTGGAGTTTTGATATCGCCATTGGTATACGCTATACACAAACCCCTAGAACGAGCCAATGGATTTTATTAGGGTTGGCCATATTGGTAACCACACTCACCAGGCAAACTTTCTTACCGATTATTGGCTTGATCGGTCTGTGGTTATGGTACGCGGCGAAGGGAATGCGATTAAAGATAGTCAAAGGCTTTTCCATATCAATCGTCATACTGATTCTCGGGATTGTTCCGTGGACCATCCGTAATTACCGGGTTTTTCACCAATTCGTCCTATTAAATACAAATGCAGGTTATGTTTTTTTCTTGGCAAATCAACCAATATTTGGAACAAATTTTACCAATGAGTTGCCTCAGGGAGTTACTTGGGGTTCCTTTATTCCGCCAGAATTAATTGGGATGGATGAAGCTAGTTTAGAGAAAGCGTTGATGCGCCGGGCAATTCAGACAATTATTAATGATCCAGGGCGTTACCTATTATTGTCCCTTAGCCGGATTAAAGAGCAATTTAAGTTCTGGCCGACGACGAACAGCTCAAGGATCAGTGAAATATCTCGAATTGGATCTTTTGGTTTGTTTCTTCCTTTCATGTGTTATGGCACCTGGTTAGTAATTTTTCGACCCAGGCGATATAACTTGTTAGATGATCCTGACGTAGATGAGAAATCCTCACATATTACTGCTTGGATAAAAACTCCAGTTGCGTTATGGCTTGGCTTTTTCATCATTTATACACTCATGCATCTGGCCACTTGGGCAGCAATACGATACCGGTTAGCAACAGATGGGGTGATGATTATATTCGCTGCGGTGGGTATAGTCGATATATATGATCGGTTGGCACTGAAAATTGGTCATAAAACAAAAGTTAGGGAAGAAAAAACAATTACTGCATAAATAATTAATGTTTTGTTATGTGATTGATCCTCCTAAAGAATAAGCCGGTATCTTTGGTAAATATTCCATAAAAATGGGTGATTCATAACTCAATGGCAATATCCAAGATTTAATATTATTATCTATACTTTATCAATTCTTTTCCCTTTCTCGAGTTTATCAGCACAAAATTAAAATATGAAAATCTTGTTTATCGCTCCTTATCTTCCCAGTACATTGCGTGTAAGGCCATTTCGTTTAATACAATACCTATCCAAGAAACATGAGATTACATTTGTAGGCCTTATCCAACCTGCTTGGACTTCACAATTCCTGAATGATTTGAAACCATTCTGTAGAGACATTTATCCCATCAATTTGAATCGACCTACCTGCATTGGTAATAGCCTCCTGGCAATACCATCCAAAAAACCGATGTCCGTAGCTTATTTTTCATCCAGAAAAATGGATTTACTTATTCGTCGATTAGTCAGAGAATTGAAGTTTGATCTCATTCATACGGAACATATTCGGGCTGCTCCATACGCAGTGGATCTTAAAGGGCTGCCAAGGTTGTTTGACTCTGTAGATAGCCTGGCGCTTGCTTATGAACGCGGGTGGCGAAATCATCATGGTAGCATAACCAACAGGATCATCGCCTACGAAGAATGGCTCAAAATGCGTAATTTTGAACCGAAAATGGCACGGTCATTTGATCAGGTCATTGTCAGTTCACCAGTCGATAAAAGAATGCTTTGCTCAAACTCTGGTCCAGCCGTCGAAGTGATTACTAATGGCGTTGATCTTGATTATTTCAATTGGGATGGTCAGGAGAAGGATAAAAACTCAATTGTGTTTGTCGGAGCGATGAATTACTACGTTAATGTCGAAAGCGTTCTCCATTTCTACAATTATATATTTGCTAATGTGCAGAATAAAAATCCGCAAGTTCGTTTTTCAATTGTCGGCGCCGATCCCAAAAAACCGGTCATTAAATTGACTAGAGATCAATCTGTGGAAGTCACTGGTTATGTTCCTGATATTCGACCGTACATATCTAGAGCTACTGTTTTTGTGTGCCCAATGGTGGGTGGATCGGGTATCCAAAATAAGCTTCTACAAGCAATGGCGATGGGAACACCCGTTGTAACCTCATCTATTGCTATCCAGTCACTCGATGTAAAAGACGGAGAGCATTTATTAGTCGCAGATGAACCACAGAAATTTGCCGAAGCAGTCACTTCATTATTAAATAATAAAAATTTGCAGAAGAAATTAAGCGTAAACGCTAGAAAATATGTCGAAGAACATCATGATTGGAATACATCCGGCTTAAAACTTGAAGCGGTTTATCGTAAGATTTTATAAGATTTTTACAATTTAGTCATTATTCATCGGACATGCTTAATAATCAGTCGAAAATATAAAAAATACGACTTACTTCTATTTTACTTGTCCTTCTTTGAAGCAGAATTTTTGAGCCGAAAACTCAATGCAATATATATCAATCTAAACCGGCAAGGATAAGCAATCATAGTGTGCTGTATTTAGGTCGAATCGATATATCCATTTATTTTCCCCAAGAAAATAGCCTGTCACATTACATAATTGTAAAGACACGAGGAAATGTTTTAGGCAAATAACCACTATAATAAGCAAGAGTGAACAAGCCTCCAAAATGGAGGCATACATTAAGATAATTTCGTTCGCTTGCATAGTGTTTTTGATCGAAAGTGATTAACTATTAGTGGATGGGCTGCCGAAAGTTTTTTTACCTGCTGATCGATATGTACTTAAATGATATTTTATAAATCTAGTTATCTTCAATAAAATCGTTTTGTGTGTAGGCAACTTAATAAGGCATCTATAAGGAATTATTTAGGTGAAATATGACGATTGAGGAGCAAATAAAGGAGTTTATTTCTCATAACCTCTTATTCAGCAACAATGGTTTCCCCTATGGAGAAAAAGATTCATTCCTTGATAAAGGAATTGTTGATTCCATCGGCATAATGGAACTGGTGGCATTCGTCGAAGAAAATTTCAAGATCTCCGTGGAAAACTCGGAAATTACTCCCATGAACTTTGATTCGGTCGCTCAATTAGCAGATTACGTACGATATAAAATGAGCTAGGCAGTCTATTTGGGAATTATTAGCTTCTAAGCTAATTTATTAACTTAAATAATTTGTAAAGCCGAAGTAATCATCTTTCTAAAATCGTAGCACCTATATTTGAAAAGCAATCCGTAATGTGTTAGGAAATCAGTACATCTTCTACCTGCAATACCCATCTCGTTACTTGATGATCTTCCAAAAACAATTACTGTGAAAATATAATTAGTCTGACCAGAGAAAATTCAGTTGCACTTAGATTGTGTGAAAAAGGTGGAGAATGATCCAGAACCAATTGCTCTCGATTGATCCCGAGAAAGAGTCACAACGCATAATTAAACTACTTCAGGAGACAGTGCGCAAGAATATGCGTCGTTATGGAGCAGTGGTCGGTATCAGTGGCGGAATCGACTCGTCAGTTGTGCTGGCTTTGTGCGTGCGGGCATTCGGATCGGATCATGTTTTAGGAATCATGATGCCGGAGAAGGAATCAAGTCCTGAGTCGCGCGAAATTGCGTCTATGTTAGCCGAGAATTTCGGTGTGGTTTCTTTTCTCGAAGAGATCACCTCAGTTCTCACAGCTTTCGGATGTTACCAGGAACGGGATAAGGCAGTACGAAGACTGTTTCCTGAATATGATCCTGATACTGGTTACAAATGTAAAATTATCCTCCCGCCTGATCTTCTCGACAGCGACGTCTTGAATTTCTTCTCATTGTCGATCACTGATCCGGACGGCCACGAAAAATCGATGCGTTTACCGCTGCAGGAATTCCTAAACATTGTTGCCGCGATGAATTTAAAGCAGCGCACGCGCATGACTTATTTATATTTATATGCAGAGAAACATAATTATGCAGTTGCTGGAACAGCCAATAAAAATGAGCATGATCTTGGATTCTTCGTCAAGTATGGCGATGGGGGTGCTGATATCCAACCTATTGCCCATCTATTCAAGACCCAGGTTTACCAATTGGCAGAATACCTGCAAATCCCGGAGGTTATCAGGAACCGCCCCCCAACTACCGACACCTACAGCGCTGGTAGCTCGCAGCAGGAATTTTTCTACCGCCTGCCATTTGAGTTATTAGACACACTCTGGTACGCACAGGAAAGTTGCATGCCAATCGCTGAAGCTGCTAAACTGACCGACCTGAGTGAAATTCAAGTCCAGCGTGCCTGGAACGATATTCTGCGGAAAAAACGGACAACCGACTACTTGCGAATGCAGCCCATTACCTTATGATAACTGAAGTATGTCCACCTCACTGGGAAGCTTAGTTCATCGCCGCAACCATCTACTGGATGTTATACTGACAACGGAGATAAGAGTAATACCGCATCAATAATCAGCGTAATAATCTAGGATGCTTTCATTACTAGGTATACAAAAGCACAACTAGAGAACATACGATTATTATTGAACAAAACTGAATGGTAAGCTCAATATATCTTAGAATAATGATTAGACTAAGTGATTATTACCGGTTTATAATGATATCAAAGAGTGCAAACGCTTGATGTTCTCTGAATCTTCGTGTATCCTTTCTAAGAACTATTGGTAAATGGAGCTCTTTCATGGAATTACGTAAGTATTTTAGGATCGTCTGGAAGTGGTGGTGGTTAGTTTTGATTGCAGTATTTATAGCATCTGCTTCAAGCTATTATGCCAGCAAGAAAGCCATTCCCCAATATCGCAGTAAGACGACATTAATGGTCGGCAGGGTTACCCAGAATCCCGATCCCAATTCAGCTGAGTTATATTTAGGTCAGCAGCTTGCCAGCACCTATATGCAAATGGTTACGCGGGAGCCTGTATTACGCGCAACTGTGGAAAGTTTTGGGTGGAATATCGGCTGGGAACAGATTGCTCCGAAAATTACCGCGAATGTCGTTCCAAACACTCAATTAATAGAGATCTATGCCACAGATAGCGATCCTAACTTAGCGAAAAATCTGGCTGACACTGTAGCCCAACAGCTTATAAAACTCAGCCCCTCAGGATCAAACCAGGTTAGCCAGGAACAATTAATTTTTATCCAAACACAACTCGCGGACTTGCAGGAAAAAATCACTGCAGGAAAAAATGATTTAGTGGATCTAAATTCTCAATTGGATGCGGCAAACAGCGCTAGAGAGATTCAGGATATACAGGAAAAGATAAATATATTAGAGACTAAGACCTCCAATTGGCAAGCCACATATGCCGAATTATTAAAATCAATCGAAGGTGGGGACGTAAATACGCTGAACATTGTAGAAGATGCATCTGTTCCAGGCAGACCGTTCTCGCCCAACACCCGTATGAATGTTTTATTAGCTGCAGCGATCGGATTTGTTCTATCCGTAGGTGGTATCTTTTAATTGAATACTTGGATGATACGATTCAGTCTCTTGAAGATACTCAACGACTGGTAAATTTACCGACACTCGCCAAGATTGGTCGCATCAAGGGTAACAAAAAAGAGAGTAAACTGATTGCATTTGATAATCCACACTCGCTTGAAGCTGATTCCTTCCGTATGCTACGGATGAACATTCAATCTATTTCAGGCTGGCAATCTTTACGGACAATCTTGTTCACCAGTGCTGAACCTTCAGTGGGTAAGAGTGTTACAGTGTCGAATCTTGGAATCGTAATGGCTCAATTTGGCAACAAGGTGATTTTAGTAGAGGCCGATTTACGAAAACCAGCCATACACAGACTATTTGGTATCACGAATTATAACGGACTAAAAGATTTGATCATTAAACCCGACTTACTCGTATCAGAATGTTTACGCGATACGAAAATTGAGAATTTAAAGGTCCTTACTTGTGGCTCTGAACAGATCAGCTCAGTTGAGGTTCTCGGATCTGAGCGGATGAAAAACATCATTAAGGAATTGAGCGGATTAGCTGATGTTGTTTTATTTGATGGTCCGCCGGCACTTATGTTCTCCGACACATTTCTGCTTGGAAAACTGGTGAGTGGAGTGATCATCGTGTCTAGGGCTGGTAGAACTCGTACGGAACTATTGGTTAGGACCGTAAATGATTTACGTTTAGCAGGCATAAACCTGTTGGGTGTTGTGATTCAGCAGCGGAAGAGTAGTGATATGGATAAATATCGCTACTACAGGGATTACTCTGAATCGGTTAAGGATCAAAAGAAAGTAATCCATACCCTCCGTATGCAAAAAAATACCGATGAATTGGTAGTAAAACAGAATAAAGAAAATAAGACGGCATCATAACCAATAACTTGGAAATTTATTATCTTTTCTTTTGATAAAATAATAAGCAAGAAACCGCCTCCAGACGCCTTCTTGCTTATTTTATTTTATCTCCTCAGGTTCTAAATAATTCCGGGATATCATAATCAATTTAGAAAAACTCGATTGATGCGAGAATCACGTTCTCCCTTCCAGAATCAAATCATGAAACGGATCGTTGACCATCCGTACTTCTTTATTTTTGAATTCATGAGTATTGGCATTGCGCTGCTGTTAGGGATCTCCTACCCTGGGCATAGCTGGCAAGCACTCATCATAGCCATTGCTCCTTTACTGCTCCGGATTATCGCAGGAAGATCACCCTTTGTGCCGACACCTTTTGACCTGCCTATCGTGGTTTTCCTCTTGATGGCTGGAGTTGGAATTTGGGCTGCTTATCAGCCAGCTATCGCTTGGCTCAAATTCTGGCTCCTTCTTTGCTCCGTGCTATTCTTTTACCTCCTTTCCCGGCAGCCAATCGATAATCTCTGGGCGGTTTCGATTGGTCTCTCACTGTTAGGTTTTGGGATCAGTATCTACTTCTTCCTCAGCAACAATTGGCAGGTACAGCCGCAAAAATTCGCATTCATTACCCAGCTCGGAACAGCCTGGATGCGAGTCCGACCAAATTTAATCCTGGCGAGTATTCATCCAAATGATATTGCTGGGATAGCAGTAATAGTCCTACCTTTTTCCCTGGCACTTACTCTAAGATTCTGGAAGAAGCATTCGCATTTCTGCAGCATCACATTTGGATTGATATCGAGCTTGATATCAGCTACTATCCTGTTGAGCGCTTCACGAGGCGCTTGGTTGGCAGTCGTGGCTACTACTATAGTGTATGCATTGTGGTGGGTAATAACTCACTGGTTACACAAGCGAACGAAGCTTGCACACAGGACTCTTTATATGGTTGCTGCAGGAATTCTGATCTTCCTGGCATTAGGATATATTTGGATTTCTATGCACCAAAGGCTGAGACAGGTAGCAATAGGCACGGCAGATGATTTTGTGTCCGACTCACGCTTTCACATGTTCTGGAGCGCTATAGAGCTGATAAAAGATGTACCCTTTACTGGGGGCGGTCTTGATGGCTTCCATGGCTTGTACTCAAGCTATATCATGATCAATCCAAATTACATCGTAGGCTATAGCCATAATATCTTTTTAGATGCCTCGCTCCAACAAGGTATCCTGGGTGGTTTGATGCTTTTGTGGATTTATTTAGGCATTTTAATAAAGCTTGCATCAAAACCTTTGCTGCGAACTCATTCTTATTTACGCCTCGCAGTCCTCTCTAGCCTCTTAATTATCATCATTCACGGGCTTGTGGATAATATTGTCTTGCGTTCGCTGTTCACCGTGTTTATCTTTTTCGTTCCCGGTATGGCTGTTGGTTTGGTGGCCTCTACATACCCGGAACCTCAAAAAATCCGGGTTGATAAACCGAAGACCCTCCGGCTGTCGCTGCCTGTTCTGATCGCTCTGGCTCTGGCAATTGTTTGCTTAATACTCTTTCGCCGGCCGATTATTTCCGCCTGGTATACAGATTTGGGTGCAGTTGAGATGGCAAAGGTTCAGTTGACCGATTTTCCCACTGGCACTTGGGATGATGGGAAAAAAGCAAATCTACTAACACCGGCAAAAGAGCAATTTCAACGTGCACTCCTATATGATCCGAATAATCCACATGCTCATTATCGCCTGGGGTTGATTGCTATGCAAGAGCGTGATTTTACCAACGCAACCAAGAATCTGGAATTGGCCATCCAGGGTGATCCGTATCACCGGGGGATAATCAAATCCCTGGGGCTTAGCTATCTCTGGTCTGGAAATGTTGTAACCGCCCAGCCTTTGCTATCTCTCCTGCCTGAATCCAGGCAAGAAGTTGAAGTTTATTCTTGGTGGTGGGATGAACAAAACCGCCCTGACCTGGCTGTTTATGCTGAGCAGTATGTGAAAATGGTTGAATCCGGGAAGTAGCTTTTTTTAATAGGAAATGTCCCTTTCCAGCCGTTAATAAAACCCGCAATTGCGGGTTTTTTTTATTAATTACGGTGTATAAGTCCATCTGTCGATGCAGGATCTTTATTTCAAGGCATTAATTTATCTGACCATAGTTCCCCGAGAATCATTTATGAATTAGTCTTTTACAACAAATACTGCCGCAACCACCCACGCTATTTCTGCTAACGGAAGCAACCAGCCCATTGAAGGTGCACTGATTGTGATTGGGGTTGCCAATAAGATCGCCAGTGGCACGAATATAAGCGGGAGGAATAATCCAGCCAGCTCAACCAAGTTGCTGTTATCGTCTGAAGGTAATTTACTTCTATAAGTTGCCCACATGAGAAAAGTAAAACCTATCAGGTATAGTGCTATTGCCCCAACTAGCAAAACCTTCATAGCTGCAGGTCGAGTGTCGAAACCACTGCTCATGGTCGCCCAGTGTAAAAGTGCGAATAACAATCCTAATAGTATTCCGCCTAATACCAGCCGGTAGAAGATTTTTCCTCCCGCTTTAGCAGACTGCTGTCCCATTGTGCGCAGTTTTACCGCCAATTGTGGTCCCAGCACAACAGCCAGAGCCATGACTAGAAATGGAAGGTACTGTCTGAATACTTCCATTAAGCTGGGTCCTGGCTCAGAGAATGGCAAGGTTCCGCCCATGTAAACCCCCAGATATACAAATGGAAATCCGCCCAAAATCGGAACGACCATCGCTAACCCTAACGCGGTGGAAAACCGCTTTGTGCGCATCATCATAACCGTGGCGGCGAAAGCTAATGTGACCAGCCATATCCAAGCAAGTGATTTTTGTAAGGAGGGAACAAACTCCAAAAAATAGATCCAGATAATGGTCATTGATGGGATCGCCGCCAGCAACCCACGCATTCGGTCTTTACATGCAATTTTATATAGTAGATAGGCTAACAGCAATGGAATTACGATTACCTGGGATTCGTACAGCCAATTATGATTGATCGTGACCGTTGAGAAAAGTTCATTCCATGCGATACTCAGCAGCGCAAACCCAACCCAAAACATATACACGATCCAGCTGGCGGTCCAGATTTTCCAGCCCCTAAATAAACTAAATATAAACACACCTAATAATAATAAACAAAACCCGGTTAGAAATAAATTACCAAGCAAATTCGAATTTACCCCTGTCACCCCACTGATTAATTCAGTTACCACCAGGATGATACCAAATATAAGATGCGGTAGTCCTGCCAAGACAGACGTGCCCCATCCTTCACCTGGTATGTTCACCCCGACCGTTCCACCCCCTCCCATGCTCGAAACGGCTACCGGTTTGCCTTCTCCCGCGCTTATTGACCAAATATACACACCCACTAGGCTGCCTGGCAGGCGCATCAGCTCACGCAAGATAAAACCTGCTAACACACCCTGCGCCTTCGCTTCCTCCAATCCTTCAAGAAACACCGCTTCCATCTCATTCGCAAACCGGACGTGGAAAGATCGGGGATATAGCTTTAATGCCAATGTGTATAGTCTGATTATCCACTTCATGAATGCTGCTCACCTTCTGCATGAACCCTGATGTTCACTACATGCAATAAGTGCTTCATTCGACCCACCTCAGCGTCGAATACCTCCAACCCAGAGTGCGTCAATCGATAGGCTTTCTTACCTCGCGACCCATCCATCGATTTAGTCTGCTCGATTAAACCTTGGTCTAACAACCGGTATATCGCACCATATAATGTACCCGTGGATAGCATGACTTGTTTGCCGCTTAGTTCAGCTATATCTTTTAATATCGCGTAGCCGTGCTTCTCACCGCCTCTCAACGAAAGCAATATGTAAAGAGTTGGTTCTTGCAAAGGAAGAAAACTATTCATATTGGTCATATCTCACCTACCGACATGTCAATCATTGACATATATTATAATTAATCCTCCCCAATTATGCAAGTACTTCTAAATACCTGGCATCTTTTCACCCTCCACCTTCGATAAATTCACTCCAGGTATTAATTCGTTTATTCACAAACACAATTGGATATCGGATCTTTAGCAGAATTCGTGATTTATATAAGAATCACTGCACATTATCAGCGCTCGATATATTTGATTATTGGGGAAATAATTGGTTTTAATTGATAATGCTTGACAAACATCTGGTGGATTAATTGGATTGATAATATGCCTGCTACTGCCATAGAATCTACCTCACCAAGCGTGCTCGAGCTGGATGCTTTTTGTATCATTGCCTTGACCGCTTGAGAGTTGAAGTAGTCGCTCTCATCGACGCACTGTTCAGATAGTAGTTCCTTAACATAGTCCGGGGACTTTGAAAAGAAACACTGGTTTATAGGTGCGCGGTACGGTTTCTTTACTTTATTCCAGATTTTAGTCGGTAGTAGTTTTACTCCCAAGCGCTTCAACAACCATTTTTCGATTAGGCTGTGTAATTTTACATTATCAGGTAGACGATCACAGAAATCGATGATGCGATAATCCAGGTAAGGTTGGCGTGCCTCTACCGAATTTCCCATTGCCATGCGATCGCCTTGGGAGGACAATAGATAAGGAGATAAAAAAGTTGTTATCTCAAGGTATTGAGCTTCAGCTAAATGCGACCATTTTGAGTAATTTTCCGGAAAGGTATCAACAGGCGTAAGCTTTACCTGTTCTCTGTTGCGAAGAAAACGGGTAGTTCGTGCCGTGTTGTTCCACCGAAGTGCATGTGAATAAATTGGAGAATCCGTCTCCATTAATCCTTTTCTAAAAAACGCTTTTAGATATTCATCCGGTGCAGTAGAAAAACCCCCGATATCTTGATACAGGCGTTTGAATAATAGGGGTCTGATGGTGGATTCAGGATTTCTTGCCCAAAAGCGACGCAATTTCATTTCCTTAAAAATATCGTAGCCAGCCAAGAACTCATCTGCTCCTTCTCCAGTGAGCACCACTTTATACCCAAAATCTCTCACCATTTTAGAAAGTAAAAACATGGGAGCAGGTGCAGTACGTAAAACCGGCGTTTCTGTATGCCAGATTACTTCCGGAAAAATTTCCCCCACATCTTCGTAGCTACAATTTATCACATGATGTCTGGCATCGAAATAATCTGCCACTTCAAGCTGGAATTCGCTCTCATCAAATTCGGGGTCAGAAAACGAGATGGAAAAAGTCTCCAGTGGATAACTGGAATGCGACCGAATTAATGACGTAATGATCGATAAGTCTCAGTCCTCCACTCAAGTAAACCCCTACCGGAACATCTGATCTTAATCGCAGGCGGACCGAATCGATGAGCAAACTTTCAAGTTCATCAAGACATTCATTTTCGCTGCGGGATGGAATTTGCTCGGTGAATTCCAATGACCACCAGCGTTCCACAGAAATCTGCTCGCCCTTTGTAATTAAGTAATGACCCGGGGGTAGTTCATTTATGCCGGTAAATATTGATTTTGGGCTTTGCACGCTCCAAAATGTAAACACCTGCTGTAGAGCAATTGGATCGATTTCTGCTCGAATGCCAGGATAAGCTAAAATTGCTTTGATTTCCGAACCGAATATCAGCTTTTTATCATGGATGCAATAAAAGAGCGGTGTAATCCCAACCCGGTCCCGTGCTAAAAATAGGGAATGATTAACATTGTCCCATATAGCAAATGAGAATTGTCCATTCAATCGATCAAGGCAAGCAACCCCATATTCCTCATATGCATGCAATAAAGTTTCTGTGTCGCTCTTCGTCTTAAATTGATGTCCCTTTCGTTCAAGCTCCTTCCTCAATTCGATATAGTTGAAGATTTCACCATTTAAGACAATCCATAAGGTCTCGTCCTCGTTGCTGATGGGCTGATCCCCAGTGTCCAGGTCGATAATACTAAGTCGCGCATTTCCCAGTGCAGTATTTTCGTCAGAATAGATCCCCATCCCATCAGGCCCGCGATGGCGGACCATTTCTAACATTTGCTGAATTACCGTTCGATCGGTTCGATTAGATGGTGTTAGGTTGAGAACCCCGCATATACCGCACACTTTATGCAGTTCCGTATTTTCTTAGTTCTGATTTAATCACCTTACCATGCGCATTCATCGGGAAGGATTTAATAACGCTTATCTCTTGCGGCCATTCGTGCCTGGGCAAGTGGGCATGACAATGATCCATGACCACCTCGGGCATAAGGATTGATCCGTTGCATAATATAATGAAAATCTTTATCTTTTCCCCGGCATAATCATCCGGAACTCCAACTGCAGCTGCAGCAACCACATCTGTAATCTGCAGCACACAAGACTCAATTTCATAGCTGCTGACACGATGCCCATATGATTTTATAAAATCGCTTTTTCTATCTACAATATAAAGAAAACCTTCTTCATCTATAACTGCCATATCCCCAGTATAAAGGATGCCATTCGAAAACTTTTCTCGTGTTGCTTCCAGATCATTATAATACCCAGGGGATATATTCTCACCACGGGCAATAATTTCACCTATCTCTCCAGGTTGAACGTGTTCACCATCTTCTTCCCTCACAACGGATAGTTTAACTCCAGGTATGCCTTTACCAATCGAGCCAAATTTTGAGTCAAGCAGCTCAGGTGGAAGATATGACAAACGGGCAGTTGCTTCGGTTTGACCATACATCACATAAACTTTTGTTGATGGATGTGAATCAATCAGCTCTCTTAACAAGGCATCATGTAGTTTCCCCCCCGCCTGCTGAATTTTCTTCAGATGAGGTAAGCTTCGATTTGGAAATGTTGAGTTTCGGAGTAATATTTGGTATGTCGTGGGTACCCCTGCAAAGCCAGTGCAGCTCGTTGTTTCCATCAGGTCGAGCACCGTCTCAGGATAGATAAAAGAATTCCCTAGGATGAGACTCGCACCTACCCGCAGGTGGGTATGTAATAATGAAGTGCCAAAACAGTAGAAAAATGGTAATACGACCATCATTCGTTCTTCAGAGCTAAGCTCTAAATAGTTGATGATTGATTCGGTATTCGCCTGGATATTGCGGTGGGTAATTCTAACGGCTCTCGGCTGAGCTGTCGTACCAGAGGTGAACATTAATGCCGCATCGCGATCGATGTCAAAATCTGGGTTGGAGTCTTCCCAAGGATGAGACTCAACTTGCAGGAGTTGTTCATCAAGGATGTAGTATGGGAATTCCTCACAGTAGGATCGAAATTTATGATAAATAGATTTTTCAACAAATAAGAATTCTACATCCAGCAAACGCCATATGGTCTTTAAAGTCATCCTTTGAGACCAATGTGGAAATTGGCACGGCAACTGCGCCTAACTTTAAGGTGGCTAGATAAGCAGCAGCCCAATAGGGTGAATTAGCACTCCAAACTGCCACCCTGTCACCAGGCTCAACGCCCTTAGCTCTCATTTCATCCATCAAGTATGAACAAACACTCTTAAGTAATCCATAGGATACTTTTGTGTTTTTGGTGATAAATGCCAATAAATCATCTTTTGATGAATTTAGCAGGTAGTCCGTTGTGTTCATAATAAATTGGATTCAGAGAATTATTGTTTCTTTTTTTTAGCTCAACTCTCTCTAACTTTTCTGGATAATCAATCTCAAAAAATGATCACTTATGCGTTAGCTGAACAAATACCGATAGTATTGTTTTGCAGGAGACCTGCGAAAAGTTTGCATAATGATGATGGGTATCCCAAGACCCACCACGACTAATATGGGAACGAACACAATCGGAAAGGCTAATAACTTGGGAATAATTTTATAGATTATCCGTGCTGTAAATTCGATGATTGGATAGTGAATCAGGTAAATTCCATACGACATGACACCCAGCTGAGCTAAGCGGCTCGAGAATGGAACGGTTACCAGTGCCAGGAACCATAAAATAAATGTGGTTGCATACAGGTTATAGGTGATGGTTCCATTGTACGCACCCCAGGTTTGCAGGGTTGACTGCAACAGGTAATCAGCTTCGAGAATATTCAGCAAGCCGGTTAATACAACTAAACCGAACAATAAAACCCTGTATTTCAACAACCATTGAGTGAAACCTTGAATATGGAAACCCGCAGAAATACCAAGTGTGAAAAAGAATATCCATTGAAAAGGTAACCACAAAGGAAATAACCTCGAGATATTCCCAACCCATGGTGAACCCATACCCGCATACCCTAAATAAGTGAGCCCTACAGGGATCAGTTGGATTATTCCAGAGATTACCAGGATCAGCTTCCAATTCCATTGCACTAATCTCACCAAAATGGGCGAGATTAAGTAGCAGGAACATAAAGCCGGTATAAACCAGAACGGTCCAACTACACCTTTCGTTGCGAACAGAATAAAATACTCCAATGGAGGATAGGTATTTCCTTGTAATAAATCTGCTCCAATAAAGACAATCGACCAAATGAGATATGGAATAAGCAGCGTTTTGATCCGTCTCCAGACAAAAGCCCAATTGAGTGGATTTCGTTTATCGAGTGCTGCATAGCTGACGAAGAAGCCGGAAACGAAAAAAAATGCCGGTACACAAAACGTGGCAATTTGCCGTAGAGATAAGAGAAAGTAGTGCGAAAAGGATCCGAGCTGAGACCAATCAGGTGATACTACCGGTCGAAAAGCATCTGCCCACAGAAATAAACCAATCTGTCCAAACCCCGCTGCATGGTTAACGACAACCGCGAAAATTGCCAAACCATTCAGGAGAAGAAGACGTTTGTACACAGCCGATCCAGTTTTTGTTAGGTTAATTCTAGTTTTATATAATCTATTTTCTGGTATTCAGGGTGCCAGGGATCCCCCCGTTCATATACCCCCATGCCTGCTGAATCTGCCAATCTCAAGTAGTCATCAGCATTCGGGCGTTGCGGATGCTCACCTGGTTCAGCATCCAGAATATCGAGCATGATGCAATCATCTGCTACTGGATCGGCGGAGAGGAAGAGACTGTTTGCAGCTATATTCCCAAAGGATACCCATCGAGCAGGGGGATCGTTATTAGTGCAACAACCATAGGCACCGAACAACCCATCTCCTACGGTAAGGATGGTCTTATTGAGAATATTGGCATTGGAATATATATCGACCAGCGGATTGTAATTGGGGGAATAATATGAGTTACCCGGTTCTATATAGTTATGAAGGTTATCTGGCTCATAGTCATCGGTAATCCGGTTGATCGTTCCAAAATGGTTCTTAAAGCCTAATGTCACTCCGGCAATCCCGTGGTCCTTGAGGATCGGCATATTGATCAGGTAGGATGCGTTGACAATTGCATCAACGACTTTACGATCGGTTAAGCCAGGATGATTAAAATGAACCGTGGCGCTTTGATTCAGGCTGTCGAAGGTGGCTTGCTCTTCACAATCTCCTCTATCGATAAATCGGACGTTGTATTGGCATTTTGATGAAAATCTTACTGGAATTGGGCGGATAGCATCGAAAATCCAAATATCAGATTCTTGTACACCTATAGTCACCATACCGGCGATAAGTGCATTCACTGGTTCCATTAAGGCATCGATTCTGTTCTCGTTCGTATTACAACCACTGCTGTTATTTAGGTTTACCTTGATCGCAATACCTTTCCCGTGTGTGTATCCCGGGAGGAGAGAATTCCACGCATCACCGATATTGGATTTATTGGTTAATGTCATCAGACCCTGGTCGATCATGATGTTCACTTTGGTTTGATCAACGTGGTCCCCATACCAATCACCACCATAGCTCCAGTTTGTCGCATTGACATTATGGACGTGCACTACTTTCGGTCCGATTCCCGGAGTCCGGGTGGCGGTCGGGGTGGGCGTGTCAGTCGGTGTGGTCGAGCCGGTAGGCGTAGGCGTATCGGTTGGCGTGAGCGTGCCGGTGGGTGTATCAGTGGGTGTAAGTGTGCCGGTAGGCGTATCTGTGGGTGTAAGCGTGCCGGTTGGCGTATTCGTCGCGATGATGGTCGAGGTAGCGGTAGGGGTAGTCGTTGGGGTGGGTAGTCGACCTTTTCCTTCCATGACAATCGGAAGGTAATTCTCACTATTTATTAGCTGGTCAACTGCACGAGCAAATGTATCGCGATATACACCGAACGCAGTTAGGCTAGCTGCAGCTGCAGATACAGTAAACATTTTTAAGAATTGTCTGCGGTCAATATTCTTGCTCATGGTTGGCTCCTCACATTATCAATCAATCCAACTCACCTGATCTGATTGCTCCTTTCAATTACTGTTAAGAATTCGCTTTATGCCTATCGGTTTCCCGCCTCTTCCATTTCTTGGGATTCTCGATAATTTTATATTGCCAATATGGATATAAAACAGGCAATCATAAGTCATTTTAAATCTATGCAAGATTTACACCAAATCATCACTAACACCTGGGAAAGATATTACCTGATTCCTATTTTTACCTTCCCGAAAAAATCACCGGTCCATGTGATAGTGACCTACGAATTCTTAAAAAATTAGTTATCACCAGTCGCCAGTACTAAAACGCAATTCTATAATAATGGAGCATCATGCATGAATAAAGCAGGCTATTTCCTGAAATATGATCGTACCTTCTCGATCATCTACAGATAAGCACTGTTTATTATAACCAGGTGTATATATCGATTCATATTGGTAGAAATTTATTTATGAATGGTTTGCATATAAGTTTATCACTCTTTTAGCATGGATTTGAATCGAAACATCCTCTGTCTAAACAACTTGTATTACCATAGCCAAGCATAAACCTTGTGATATAAGCTCCATTGATTCCTGCCCACCTCCCTCACCATTGGGTTCATGGTTGTATTTCGCCTCGATTTATGTGATAATCAGTAAAATCCTTCTCTGTCGATCAAAGCCGTTCAAGGATCAATGCCATGAAAACCCTCCGATTTCATGCCCTGTTTTCCGCACTGATTTGTCTGGTTTTACTCAGCTGCAGCCAGGGCAGCCAAACCTCGGTAAATGCACCATCTCAAGCGCAAGACCCATCAACCGCCCTCATCAATCCTCCTGCTTCACCGGTGAAGCTTATCTTCATTCACCATTCCACCGGTGGCATGTGGCTGGCAAACAATTATGGTGGGCTGGGGAAAGCGCTAATGCAGAACAACTACTACGTTAGCACCACCAACTACGGTTGGGGACCAAACGGGATTGGCGACCGCACCGATATTATCAACTGGCCTGAGTGGTTCACAGGCGATCAACGCGACACCTACATGAATGCACTCTTCAACGAGAATGGGCAGAACATCGGTGATTATGGAAAATGGTCACGCCTGCGCAATGATCCAGGCGGTGAGAACCAGATCATCGTGTTTAAGTCTTGCTACCCCAATTCCGATCTGTGGGGCTCTCCAGATGATCCTCCAGCAGGTGAAATCAATGACCAGCTCACGGTTGCTAATGCCAAAGCAATATATAACAATCTGCTCTCGTATTTCGTCACCCGCCAGGATAAACTCTTCGTCGTCATTACCGCTCCCCCGCTGGCCGAGGGTGATTATTATGTAGGCAACCAGACGGCTTCCGAGCGCTCAGCGAATGCCCGCGCATTCAACGTTTGGCTTATGAACGATTGGCTGGTGGATTATCCGTATAGCAATGTAGCGGTGTTTGACTACTATAATGTGCTAACCTCCAACGGAAGCCAAAATCGTATTGACCTCACCGACTCGAATAAGGAACCCAATGACGCTGGGAAGGAGGATGGCAACCACCACCGCTGGTGGAATGGTGCTGTCCAGCACATCCAGACAGTGGATAACAATTATTCGGCTTTTCCCACCGCATCAAATGGAGATAGCCACCCAACCAAGGCGGGTCAGCAAAAAGCCACCGAGGAGTTTATCCTGCTGCTCAATGTTTTTTACCATCGCTGGGTTGCAAGCATGGGAGTAAAAAATAACTGATCTCACCCCCAAAAATGCTGGAGATCCCGATATGCCCACGCACTTAGAACGGGCCATAAGCAGTTAATATGAATCGGATCATGATCCCTGGATAACACTGCGAAAAATAATCGTCCTTGTCAGGAAAATTGACTTAATATATTTGCTATTTCTCATCTTATTGAAAGTACTGTTGATTGCCTTCTTCTGTTGCTTCGTAATCATCGGGTACAGTAGTAAATCGATCTCTAGTTGTCTAGGAAAACAATTTAGGGCTGCCTTTGTTGTTGCAGGCAGCCCCAATGATCGATTTAATATTCTGGATGTTATGATCCTAGCCGTATCGCCGGTAGCAGGTTCCAGTAATTGATATCCACTACAACAGGCTCGATGAATTTATTTGACCCCGTCATGACTATCTCTAACCAGTAATAATAATGCTGACCTTGGGCCACATTATCGTTGAATTGATAGTTAGCACCGATCAATTGCCCGGCATTCTGCGCCGAAATGATTTCAAAGTTTAATTTCTGCTTTGCACCATCCTGCAAATCCGAGCGATAGACATTGAAGCCCACCAGGTCGACCTCAGAAACCGTCTCCCATTCCAGCTTGACATTATTCAACATGGCCTTGCCAGTGAACGAAGACACCAATACATCTGTAGGATCTTCGGTAAGGATTATATCTTGCCGAGCAGGGTAAGTAGATGGTGTGGTGATGATCCAGGTTGGATCATAGCCGACTGTACCGTTGCTCCCACCCTGACCGATGATCTGAATATTATCCACACCAGGGGTATAAGTATACGAGTTTGAACGATCCAAAGTTCGGGCATTTGACAGGGTGAAGGTCCAAAACCCAGTAATATCCGTCCGGGCAGACATCAAGTCTGAAGATCCTAAGCTGCCAAGTCCATCTACATCGTGCAATTGCAGATATACCATTGCATTGATTACAGGAGTAGTGGTATCGACCAGAAACATAAATCCCCGGAAAACATTTGTAGTAGGAGGAATCAAAGATACACCAGTAGTGACCTGATAATAGGCACCACTATTATTATCTGTTTCATCACCGGAAGTGACCTGGAAATAGTAGGTAGTGCTAGGCTGAAGACCACTTATAGTTACATAATGGGTGGTGGTCGAAGCTATCGCATCCGTGACACTATTAGGTAGTGGATTTGGGGGCGGGTTTGTACCCCAGGCTACCAAACCATTACTGGTGACAAGTGTAGCCCAACTCACCACAAAGTTCACGTCTCGTACATTGCTTATAGTTACCTTATTGATCCCCGTGGCAGCTATCCCTTGGTTTGTCGAAAAGCCAAAAATGATGGATATTAATAATATACTTATTACCACTTGCATGAAAATCGTCTTTTTACGCATTGGATACTCCTCTGGAACCTAGAAAAACTAGTAGATTATCACAAACAACCTCAGATTCCATAATAATGCTCAGATCTTCCTCCCTATGGAGTAAACGTACTGACTGCAGAACAATAGACAAAGTAACCATCGGTAGGTAGGATATTGTAGTTGTTGAGAAAATCATTTAGGTAGTACGCATCCCAAGCTGAATTGCTCCATCGATATGTTAGTGAACAATTTCCCCCCTGGCTGTTGATAGCGGTTAATAATCCTTGAGCAACCATCCCTGTTGCAGGAAATGGTAAACCTATCAGATTTAGACCGGTGGTTATACTAATGGTAACACCACTGTTCACCCGATTTCCTAGTAGAGTAAAACTGCTTGACTGAGTACACAGGACGAAATATCCATTTCCCATGCTAATCGAGAACCGATCAAATTCATCCGCGAAGTAATGAATTTGCCATCCTGCATCAATCCACTGGGCAATCTGTGTACAATTTCCACCCTGTGCATTGATCGCCTGCAACAATGTTTCAGCATTATATGGGGTGATTGGTGTCAGTGGCAAGGTCACCAGGTTCCAGCCTGCCTGGATAGGCAGAATGGCGCTTGGAGTAACGTAATAATTGATGGTTACGTTCTCAACAACAGGTGTTATTCCCGTGTCCTCAGTAGTCATCGTGACCCGGTACTGGAAGTAACGCCCATGTGGACTTGCAATACTGTTGTCGATATTAACTGCTGCCCAATCTGACCAGGATGCATTATCTATTGAGGTACGGGTAAAAACAGTTGCCGTGCTACTTCCGGGTCTAGAAATTGTAGCAGTGAGACTGGTCCAGGTTGCTTCAGTTTTCGCCACGAAAATCCTGGAGATAAAGTCTCCCGAAGTTGCATAAGGTCCCATTCGCAGCCAATTTACATTCAATGCTCCTGATAATCCATAAGATGCAGGCATCGGTCGTAAATTATTACCGGTTGTCCCCGTAAAACTGGCCACTGGGTTCCCATCAATATAATAATCTACCGAGCTGGAATTCCAAACTATTTTGTAACGGTGCGCTGTGCCGAGATAACCTGGGAGTGCGGTACTACCACCAGGAACGCTATTTGCCGTGAAATTTCCCCCACCATCTGTCCCGAAGATGATATATGGATCATAGTTAAAATCATTTCCCAACCCCACAGCTTGATACGCGATATTATAAAAAGTCGCCATAAATTCCAGCCATTGGGGTGGTGCATAAGCATCGTTTTTCGAGAGTTGAACTCCAGTTAATGTTAGCTGTCCATTGCTTTCAGCTGCAGTGCCGCCGCTATTGCCAACGTTGTATTGACTCACTGTCCAATCACCCGGAAAGGTCAATGCGGAGAACTCATCTCCAACAACCGGTGCCAGGATCACCTCTCCATCTGTAGTCTCAGCAACGTAAGTTCCCGCGCCAGTTGTCCCAGCACCGAAATCTGCAAATGTATTATCTGTAAAACTCCCTGTGTTAGCCGTTCTGAAAGTCCATGAGTTAGCCGTACCAAGGTGATTACCCGTTAAATCCGCCACACTCCCGGATACGTTCACCTGATAAAGCACGTCCGGGTCTAATGAGGTTGTTGGATTTAATGTGGCTGTAAGATCTGCATAACCTACAGCTGCAGGCACATCTGTTGCGGTATCGAGATTGCGCAATGTTAATGTGGAGACAATGATCGTGCTGCTGTCCATGGCCTCGCTGAAGGTGACATCGATATTCGAATTTTGATCAACATTAAATGCTCCAGCTGCAGGTGATCGGCTTGTGACC
The DNA here is from genome assembly GCA_963726315.1 of uncultured Chloroflexia bacterium. Taxonomy (GTDB): domain Bacteria; phylum Chloroflexota; class Anaerolineae; order Anaerolineales; family UBA4823; genus FEB-25. Next base: position 70,042 of record CAVSBZ010000004.1, read on the forward strand.
GTTGGAGGAGTTGTATCTGGATGGAAAATATATCCAAAAGCAACCTGTCTTAATATTGGTGTCCTGGTACTATCAGAAGTTGACAAAACTGCCTGGAACTGCAGATAGCGAGAGCTCACAGCGATCGGTACGCCATAGGTTATGGGAGTAAATGCTGTCCAGCCAGAATCCGGGGTAGGTGTGTTTCCGGTTCGAATACTCATCGCTAAACCTGTCCCTGCAGGTAGGTCAGCGATCCAGTCTGGTGCCCCCCAATCAGCTGTGCCAACCACATCCCAGACCCGCGAAGTAAAAGTACCTGAGGACACGTAGGGGCTCATCCGCAGCCAGTCTACAGTTAAATCATCTCCCCCGTTTCGATATTTGGCCGCCATGGGTCGCATATTGCTTGCTATTGTTATAGTATGGATGGCGACCTGGTTGCCATCGATATAATAAATGATATTCGACGCGTTCCATTCTATCCGGTAGTGGTGTGGTGTGCCAAGCCAATTTCCTGGGATTGTTGTGTTTAAATTAACAGGTACAGGGGTTCCTTGATCATTGCTGCTCGCTTGTAAGGTTGTGCCCGATGTTGTATCCGTAGTGAAGCTCGCATACGGGGTCTGGCCGAAATCCACTCCAAAGCCAATTTGCCGGAAGGTGCCAACTGTAAAAGTAGCCACAAAATCCAGGGATCGTCCAGGACCGAATGTGGCGTCTGTCCCAACCCGTGTTCCATGGAGAGTTAACAGGCCTCCACTTACCACAGCTGTCCCTCCCGGGGATAGATAATCTTCAATAAACCAGCCTGCTGGCAGCGATGTACCTGAGAATTCAGTACCAACGGTAGGCAGCAGGATCACATCACCATCCCCATCGCTGGTGATGTAGGTATTGATCCCTAAAGTACCTGCGCTAAAATCTGCAACAGTTGTATCAATCATGCGCCTGTCAGGAACAGCAAATGATAGCGGGTTATTGCCTGTCGACGGATAGGTTGTTGTATTATTTGAGAAATCTGTCGAAGTGACGCGGAAATAATAGGTCACGCCTACATTGAGCCCGTTCAATGTGATTGCATGCATTGTTACAAGAGCAGGATTGGATGTTGATGATCCCAAAGAAGCTGGATCCGTCCCATAATCGACTCGTGAATGGCTGATCTTATCGGTCATCCAGGTGATCTGAACGCTTCCATCAAGTGACGGAATGGCGGCAACATTTGAAATTACCGGTGGTATCAAATCAGGTTCGTAGGTCGCTACATAACTGCCTGGGAGAGCATCGAAAAACGCATACTCAATTCCTTTGATTATCTCTTTTGTGAAAATGAAGGGAACGCCATCGCGAGTGATTGCAGTCAAAAACCCGATCCCGGTAAATCCAGATTGCGTGGAGGTCGGGAGCATTGCCTTGATACCACTGGACCCAGCGCCAGTTAGAATGGAAAAATTTAGGCTGTGTGCAGAATATGAAATCGATCCAAATGAGGAAGCATTACGCCCATCCAACCATGTAACCATCTGCCTTGCAGAGATAACCGGTACTCCACGTGACACTGCAGCATTGATGATAGCCTCGGAACCATCATGCGGGTTAACGTCGGTGTGCATATTAACCAGAAACGCCCCATAATAACCTGTCACTCCAAGTGCATTGTCCAGCAGCGTTGTTATATGGATAGGATTAAAATACGGCATTGGTTGGTTAGCTGATTCATCTGTCATCTGCGTCACCGCCTGATAAACATCGATTATGCTCCCATCCAGGTCAGCAAAACGCATCGGCATGCCTGATCCCGTAAACATTCCAGGGCGGTCATTAACCCACGAAGGCGGGTAATAGTAATAGTTCGTGTCCATGCGGATGCCATGACTTTCCTGCACCTTCGCCTGGGTTACCCAATCGGTCCAATTGACGCAATGGGTTCTTTCACTCATCTGCCACGGTAAGCTTGGGAAAACTGCATACCAGGTTGTGATCTGAGTCGAGTAAAAATTCGCTAAGCTTGATGGGGTCCAATCCGCACAGCCCGTGTCGATGTGCACTCCAATCTCAAAACCATCGGCATTGTATCCGGCAACTTGAACGTCAGAAATTAAACCGGGAATAGACAGGTACGAGCTGCTGCGAATGCATTCCCAATCGTCTACCGAACATCCAGAAGGACTGAGCGTTTTATATCGATCAAAACGCGTGAGTGTTCCACTTCCCCCGGTGTGGTCATCCCCAGTCATGATCACCACCGCTTTTTCATCACGCGGGAAGTACCAAAAACGCGGCAATGGTTTCCTATCAGTGTTAATGAACTGGATCAGGTTAGCCAGCAAGCGCTGTTGCTCATCAGCCTGAGGAATGGTGATTTTGTTGAAATCGATATAATCTGGTTGTGGATCCGAGCTCGCATTCCCAAAATACATATCTTCAGCAGTTATCCGAGTAATTCCAGGATCGCTCGGGTCGCGATCCTGACCAGCCCAAGACGGATTACCCTGGCGGGTGTAAACGATCGAACGAGCCAGGTCATAAGTAAAGGCAGCTGCCTGGCCGCCGTTCGTACCTACACCTCGTACAGTCACTGCTGGATTGAATGTTGGTGTAATAGCATCTGAATAGAGCGTTGCCACGACCGTTGCACCATTCAATGTGTATAAATCAGCTGCGCCGTGATATTGGATTGTCTGGTTAACGATCCCTTGACCTGGTGCCCGGGAAGTGTCAACAAGCAAATAGGCATACAGCTGTCCGGAAGGAAGTACTCCCATCGCATCGGTGAGGCCCAGAAGTCCTGCAAGCTGTTTGTCCGGTCGCATGGTGATCAGGTTTCCTCCCGCCGTTACCCAATTTGAAAACATGGTCACCTGGTCTATAGAAAGTGCCTGGCTTATCTGGCCAAGCAGTACCACATCATAGCCCGCCAAAGTCTCGCTCGTGACTGTGGAGATGTCAGCCACTTCAAACTCGTTTAATCCTTCTGCTCGTAGGATCTCTGCATAATAAAGACCGAATGGATTTCCGACATCATAAATGATTAATATCGGACCTCCCGGGCCCTCAGTAGGAAGGGCAGTCGTGGTAAAGGACCAGGTATAGTCGGTCGCCAAGGAATTTCCCGCCAGGTCTTTAACCCCACTTTCACCGCCTTTGATCTGGGCAGTATACGTCGTCGAATTTGCCAAAAGGGACGTTGGATGAAGTGTTGCTGTCAACGTACTGTTAACATAGCTTATCGATGCTGCAATTAAATTATTTTGCGCATCGTGTAGTTCGAAATTACTCGTTGTCATCGAGGCTGGATCGATTTGTTCGCTGAACCTAGCAATCATGCTAGTATATATGTTCACACCGATGACTAGATTTTGGGGAGATACAGAAACGACCGTCGGAGGTATGATATCTCGAAAAGCAGTGGTGAAAGACCAGCTAAAATCTAAGGCCAGGTGGTTACCTGCCACATCTTCTACGCCAGTATCTCCGCCCTTTATCGTGGCAGTATAAGCAGTTAAATCAGCCATGGGTGAAGTTGGGTCTAATGCTCCTGTGTATGAACCACTGGTGTAAGCGAGTGATGCATCGACTAATGTATTTCCAGGTCCTCGAAGTTCGAAATTTGCCGATGTGATCGAAGCTGGATTCATCTCCTCACTGAATACCGCCGTAACATTTATATTTCTATTAACATTAACTGCGTTATTCGCCGGAGTCACCCTATTAACTGTTGGTGGGGTAGTATCTGGTAATACTGTCGTGGTAAAGACCACATCTACCCAGTAATTGGTCGAATCCCCATCCCCATTTGGGAAAGAGCCACTGGGACCATAAAAATACACGCCATTTCCAGGGGAGGCATTTCCGTTCGACAACGCAGTCAGAGGTTGGTTGTATATCGGATCTGTGAAACCCGGTTGAGTTACCGAAAAGTGACCGGATGGGGTGTGGTACGAAGCAATATAGGTAACCCCGGCCGTAATTGCAATTGGGGTGGGGAATGCTGCTTCTTGCCATCCAGTATCGGTTTCATTGCTGAAGATCGCTGTTCCCAACAAAGTTCCACTTGTCGTCCACAGATGGCCAAAATGCGGCCCGTCATTACCTGTTCCCTTATAAAACCGCACGCCAGTGATGAACCCAGCATCTTCGGATCTGAATTGCACCCCAAGTTCAACGGGGAAAGCTTCATCTATAGCAGAAACTGCAGGAGTGTCACCCAAACCCCAGATGGAGCATGGACATGGGTAGCCATTGGGAGCTCCCAGACTTACTGCTGGAAACAATAACAGGAAAAAAGTTAGGATTACTACTGGAAATAATTTGAATTTCATAACCTCAATTGGTCCTCCCCAGCAGGATTACGACGAGTGAATAACTAACCAAATTGTAACATCAATACTTATCCAATTTTAATATAACTGAAACCCATCGAAATTGCATCGTTTATTTATATCATTTTCGATGGGCGATTTAGCTAGAAGTGAGATACCTGGTCTAGTTCAATTAGTCTAAATTAAAGGCATCTTTGTGCCATAAATAACCTGGATGACTGTAGGAAAACTGTACTTCATATTGAGCAAACTATGCAATTCCTACAACGAATGAATTGTTTTTTTTAAAGAAAAGGGACTGCAGACCACTTTACATGATCTCAGGTTGATTCAATTGGCGTACAATCCAGGATCTGATTTCAAATAACAGTATGGCACTTATAATCACGTGGGATAATCAGTTAGTTTTAAAATTGTGCATAAATGCAAGTACTGCTCTCGGTGCCATATCCTACTATCCAATAACACTTCAATCATTCCGCGATAATTCAACTTCCTTAAAATAATCCACAGTTCGCCTCAAACCTTCATCCAGGGGAATGGTCGGCAGCCACCCTAACTCGCTTTCTGCCCGCCTCGCATTTAACATATCTTAAACGTCTCCCCGGCCTTTGCTGGTCCATACACAGCCGAATTGTTATAACCAGTAATATCCTTTAATTGCTGGTATATCTCGTTTACCGTCGTTCCTATGCCGGAGCCAAGATTATACACACGCCTACTACCCATATCAAGCAGCAGCAGGTTCGATCGGGCACAGTCGCTGACATATACATAATCCCGCACCTGCTCTCCGCTTCCATTAATCGTAACTTGTTCACCTCGTAGCATCTGGCCGGTAAAAATCGCCACCACGCCTGCCTCCCCATGTGGATCCTGACGGGGACCATAGACATTTGGGTAACGGATGACAGAGTAATCCAGGTTGTAATTCGCATTAAATACATGCAAATACAGCTCAAAAGTATACTTACTCGCCCCATAATGGCACAGAGGTTTGATGGGGTGATCCTCGTCGCAAGGCAGGTATTCCGGCTCACCATAAGCAGCTCCACCACTCGAGATATGGATAAACTTCCTTGCACCATGCTTGATCGCCAATTGTGCTAGCTTTATCGACCCAATTATGTTCACATCCGCATCAAAAAGGGGATCGACCATTGAGCGACGAACATTCATTTGAGCCGCGTGGTGACAAATAACCTCCGGTTTTTCCTGAGCAAACACCCGATCCATCTCGGAGCTGCGAATATCTATTTCATAGAATGCAGCGTATGGATTGATATTTGATCGCCGTCCCGTTGATAAGTCATCCACCACAATTACTTGGTGATCTTTCTCAATTAGCATATCGGCGACATGCGACCCGATAAATCCTGCCCCACCAGTAACCATTATCTTCATATATGATTCTCCATTATTACTAACATTTCGAAATCGTATCAGTCAGCTAAAGAAATAAATAAATCCTTGGTCAGATCATTATTTTCCCGCTGGTTATTATGCGGAGAGGAAAAAATAAGGGACCTGAATGAATCATACTATCTGCCCAACAAATTATAATCTATCTACTCTCCAACAGCATTTTTGTACTAAAAATATTATCTTTGGTTAAAGTGATGGAGTATTTCAAAGTAGATTCCTGTCGATTACTGATATTGCCCTCAAAGTAAGGATTGCCATCTCTTTTCCTTCACCTCGTACTAGCCTAACAACCCTATTATTTAGAAATTGTGACCATACTAGTACATGGGAACTATGAACTAACTGGATAAACTTGCCTCCAATAGAATGCTTGCTTTATTTCCATTGTGGATGCGTTCCTTAAGCCTTTGTCTCATGCAATAATCGGCTCAATTCTTGCACGCTATACAGTACTTTGGTTATCTTGAAGTCAGTCGGAGCTGGGTTAACATTCAAAGGTTGTCTTTGGCTCATGTTGCTGTGATATGGATATTCCTGTATAATGGAAACAATAACACCTGAGAGTAATAATATTATACAGTTTGGTAACCAAAACCTGTGGCTGGAGATGAAAGCGCAATTCAATAATACTTGTCAGTTTATTGCACGCATGCAGAGAATTAACCGTATCGCTCTCTCTCTCAAGACCAATCAGATACTGAAAAATGTACCCTTGATGTTAGGAATCAAATTCTACTCTGACTTATTTATGTGCCACCGGCTTAATTCTGCTGATATTTTGCATTGGAGGTTTCATGCCTAATATTAATGTAGACATGAAATCGACCGCCGATTTTGCTGTCAAATCAGCGCGAGAACGGTTTAGCCAGGAATTAGATTATTCAGATCAAAGCATTTCCAGGTTGGAAAACATCACTACCCAGATATATTGGGGGTTTTCCAGTCGCGAGAAGAATGCCCGGCAAGATGGATTAATCTATAATACCGCCGTCATTTGGGGGAGTTATTTGGGCGAATATATGCGCCTGAAGTGGGGAGGCACATGGGTCCTCAAAGGATCTGATCCTCTCATCTCCGTAAATAGTCTGGAATTTTCACCCATTACGCTGATTTATCAGAAGATTACCAGTCATCCGGAATATAGCCTGGAAAATTTTATTCTTGAAGCAGGTAAGCGGATTGCTCCAGTCGTGGTTCCAGATCAAAAGGTGCCACCTCCCGCGGATACTACAAGAAAACCTATAGTGCCTGTGGTTGTCAAAAAATCAATTGAGCCTGTGGCTGTTGCAAAAACCGAACAACCACGAAAACTTGATAAACGTCTGATCGTTGCTTTGGTAGGTTTTGGAGCGTTATTCCTTGTAACGCTCGCTTGCATCATTGGTTATTCCATGGTGAAAGCAGGTAATTTACCGATGTTTGGTATATTCGGTGCAAATTCTAGTCCTACCTCTGAAGTTGGTTTAGGAACCACTGGAAGTACACCAACAACATCGTATACAGATACCCCGTACTTTACCCCAACATTACTACCAACTTACACCCCCAAACCGAGCTCCACACCATTCCCAACTCAATCACCGTCTGCGACATTTACCGAGATGGCAAGCCTGACCCCAACATCAATACCCCCGAGTATTACACCCACGCGCACAAGAAGACCTACTCGCACGCCGACTAACACACATATCCCTGCCACTGAAGCTCCACCTGCTACACCAACCCAGCCACCACCGCCACCTCCGACCGAACCGCCACCCCCTGTGCTCTCATCGTGCGAAATCAGTCCATCTACAGTTCCGGCTGGCAATAATACACCGATTACATTCATCGCTCACTTTTCTGCTCCCGGTTACAGTTTTAACGCAGAAATTCAAGGCAATTACCCTGGACAAAGCGCATGCGGTGGTACAGACACCAATGGTGATGGTACTGCTGACTGCAATGGCTCCTCCGGCTTACTGCCCAGCTCGACCAAAGTGGATGTGAAATTTAGCTCGCCAATTGGTGACTGTACTGCTAGTTATGGCACTCAGTAAATCTCGAAATCTGAACATATAGATTCTTTCCACCATATCATTGATCCAGGTCATAAAATCAATTCAGATGTATTACCAGTGATCAATACTGATGTTAAATAAAAAATGGGCAGTTCGTAGCTGCCCATTAATTATTTAAATCATGTACTTACACCTGAGAATTCAATCGATCATTGATTTAAAAGTTCTTCAATTCCAAGCAGAATTGTTCGAGTGTCTGTTTTCTACGCGCGATCCTGGTTCAATGAAGGATCAAGGGTATAAAAGTTGACTCTGGTAACTCGGTAAACACCGAGAAACTCGCCAGGTTATTGCTTGGATCGGTGTCTGTTACTCCGATCGACACGACCTGCACATACAGTATATGCGGCGTCAATGGCAGTATCTCATTCCATGGAACACTCACCACCCCCATACCATTTGCACTTTTGATCGCACTCGATGGTATGGGTCCGGCGATAAGGATCCCACCAGCATTCGGGTCCCCATCGTAGAGCCACACCTGGACACAACTGGCATCAGCGAACATTTTATTACCTATCACCAGATTCACCCTATAATTTCCCAGGTTGTGCAATGGGTCAAAAGAAATAGGCGTGATTGATAAACTGGCTGGAAATAAGTCAGGCTGTTCCTGGTTTAAAGCCTGGTATTCAATAAATTTCTCACCCACCCAGGTTGGTAAATTTCCGTTATCGGGATCAAAAATAGTTCCACCAAATGTATACCGGTGTTCGTTCAAGCTGTACCAGTACCAGCGCTGTACCAGCAGGTTTCCATCTCCAGGAAGTCCAGTCAGATCATCCGTTGCGCTCAACATGTAGTTGAACGTTTCCAACATGTAAGCTGCCGTGTCTTCATCACTCACATTTTCATAATCATGTCCGGGTGGGTCAATGGGTGGAAACAGGCTGCCATATTCCGTGATCCAAAGTGGTTTATTCTGCTCGCCAATCTCCTTCATCCAGTCGCGTAATGCGCTTATGCGTTGTTGAAAAATCTCAATTGAGTAGGTATCAGCGAAGGATAAATTTTCAATCGCATCTTCGTGATCGTAAAGGAAACCAGGCGGAACACCTGTTCCCCAACCTCCCATTATCTCATTCAATATAAAACCATGAACTGACCAGATATCAATCAACTTTGAGGCAGCGGCAGGGCTACCAGATCGGGAGATTAATTCATTCCAAGCCTTACCTAGGTATCGCAATCGAATTGGGGTAGGTTGCACGACTGATCCGAACCCAATTCGGGCTGTGGGATCCAGCCTTCGGATAGAAGTGGCAATCTCGTAATAACGATCTCCATAAACTTCGGGAAATAGTTCGTCTTGAGCCTCATAATATGTATCTGGCTCATTTCCCACCATCCATACACTACCCGGATTTGCTTCGACCCAACTACTTAGGTTTGCCAATACATCCGGATAAAGGTCATCACGCACGCGTAGAACGCGGATATATTCCACTCCCTCCGGTAGGCTGGGGTTTGTTGTCGCCCCCCAATCCAGGTACGATCCAACCCCTAAACTACCAATATCATAGCCTTCGCTTCCCGAAGGTGATGTGATTCCAAAACGGCAAACCGTATCTGTCGCCGCTATCCGAACGGATTGCGTGTCTGCTTTCACACTTTGCGACGTAGATATGAGAGCACCCAATACAATCAACACCAAGGAATTACGTAGGATGGAATAAAAAAAGGTATTCATAGCGGATCAAGGCTCCAAGGCAGAAACGGTATTGCGGAATTTTTCCCCCACCATTGTTAATTTTCCACTGGGCAAGTCGCCCAGATTTGACGTTGAATATAATGGATCTGAGATGCTGAACCACGCCCATTTTTGTACTAAGTGATATTCGTCATTCGGATCTCCAAGAGACTCATCCTTGGTTTGGTCCAGCCAGGTGAAAGTTTCTTCCAGGTAGTTGGCTACCATATCGGTTGGGAAGCCATAATCAGTCGGCATAAGAATACCGAATTCAGTTAGCGCCAAGGGTGTATGTTGATATCCATTCGCTGCCATCCACTGACGGAAAGTTCGGATTTGCTCCTCAAACAGATCCATCCTGCCATGATCCGACACTTCGCGTAATTCTCCCTGGGTAGCATCGATCCCAGGAGGGATATCCACCCCCCACGATCCTTTTTCTTCGCGCAGCACGTAACCATGCAGTGTCCACCAATCCGCCGGCATTGGTTCATTATAGAGCTGTTGATATGCTTGTAACACCCGATCGAGATATTGTAATCGCAAAGGCGTAGCTTGCGACACTCCGCCCACCGCGATTAATGCCGTTGGATCAGAGGATTTTATCAACCAATAGAGCTCATGGTAGGTGTATGCATACCTCGCTGCAGAGACGTTATCTTGCCAGATGACATCCGGCTCATTGCCAATAATCCACACCTGCCCAGGGAAATGCGTGGCAGATGCTTGAATTTTCTCCACAGACGGGGTGATGCAGTCTTCGTGCACCCTGACCATCGACCAGTGCTCGAGACCGTTCGGAGGTGGATTGTCTTGGATGCTCCAGTCTAGATACCATCCTGATCCCAACGTGGATCCCCAATACTCAGGGTCAGTGGAGCTGGAAATGCTGAAGCCTGCCCGGGTTGACCTGCGGGATTGTGGAATCTTTACGCTCAGATCGATATCACTCAGGCTGGTAACCGCGCTGGTATCATTTTGATCGGGCACCAGCGGACCTACTGAGCTGCTCTGTGTAGCACCACAGGTTTGTAGCGTGAATGGTAACTGGGTTCCTGATGCGCTGGCTGTTATCGTTCGCAGATTCTTTCCAATTGCCAACGGATTTTGGTCAATAACAACTGCTGCTATCAGGAATACTATTGTTGCGATGAACAACAACCAATACCGGGATTTCAAGAAGTCCCTTCTCCCGAAAATACAGCACGGAAAGTCTTAATAATAATTTTAATATCATCAAGTAGCGAATAATTTCTAAGGTAGTTTAATTCCAATTGCAGCCTTGTTTCGAATTCCAAACCACCTCTACCGCTCACCTGCATTGGTCCCGTTATTCCGGGTTTAGCCAATAGCCTTTGTCTTTGGTAATCATTATACAGTTCTACAATCCCGAGTTCCTCGGGCCTTGGTCCAACCAGGCTCATTTCACCTTTGAGCACATTCCAAAATTGAGGTAATTCATCCAGGCTCCATCGACGTAAAAAACGTCCCACCCGGGTGATGCGCGGATCGTTCGGGATTTTAAAAACCGGGCCTTTTAACTGGCTTCTGTCAAGTACTTCTGAAACCATCCGCTCTGCTCCATCGACCATCGTACGGAGCTTAATCATTGTGAATGGCTTTCCATTTTCACCCGCTCTGACCTGCCTGAAAAATATGGGTCCACGGCTGTCCATCGGTATAGCGAACATTGCGCAAGCTATCACTGGCGTCGAGAGAATTAATCCAAAACATGAACCAACAATATCGATGATCCGCTTAAGTATGCGTGTGCCAGGTGATTGCAATGCGAATCCATCTACTTTTCGCTTATTTGGTTGAATTATGCCTCTTAACAATCCCCAGCCTAGTGCTCCAGCACGACCGAATAACAACCAAGGTGCTACCCACAACACTGATGGGTCACGTTTACCAATAAATGCCAGGAATGGGCTGGCAATCCCAATGAAAATTGTTAGTAAAAACAGCAAAGCTAGGAGGGTATTGTATGGAAATACAATAATAAATGGAAGAGTTGTGAGTAATAATGCCAGTAGCAATATTTCTACTCGTTGAGTTGGTGCTGTGTGCGAATCCGAGAAAACTTTTTCCGGTATCCACTTGAGCATGACGGCTTTCCAATAACCTATCACAAATTTTCGGTGTAGATACTCCGATAAATTGCGATCATGATAATGATAAACCACCGCTGATGGCTCGAATACCAGGCGGTAGCCTTTCCGTGCTAGTCGGAAGGATAATTCCTGATCTTCTACAGAGGGCACCCTAAAAGATTCGTCAAAACCGTTGTTGAGCGTGAAAATCTCTTTACGGTATGCCGCACTGTATGTATCGATAAAATCGATAGATGTTAGATTGCGCATCCGAGCATACTTAAATTCATATTCAAGTTGGACGAACCGCGCAACCAACTCAGTTTGGTGTGTGCGGTAAACCCCTTTAACTCCGACCACCTCCGGGTCTTGAAACGGTTGGATTAAATCTACAAGCCAGGTTGAGCTGGGAGAACAGTCTGCATCTGTAAACGCAAGCAACATTCCCCTGGCTAGCTTTGCACCTGCATTCCGTGCCGCTGCCGCACCAGCATTGGATTGGCGAATGACAGTAGCATCTAATTCGTCAGCGATCTTAGCCGTATCATCAGTCGAACCGTCATCTACAACAATTACTTCGTAATCCTGGCCGTACTGAAAACTCTCCTGGTGCAAAGTCGCCTGTAAACATTCCCTTAAAGTCACCGCGGCATTTTTTGCTGGGATAATCACCGAAATCATTCGATTGCCTGCCGCGGACGAACGAGTATGCCGATCAGCCCTCCCAATAAAGCTGGCAGGGTAACGATGGCATGTAAAATTACCGCAAAAATTATCGCTTGGTCCTGGATGATTCCAAAAGGAAGTAAAGCCAGGCGGGCAAAAAAATAGAACGGACCAATGTTGCCAGGCATCAGTGCCGGGAATAATCCCACATATACCAGGGTCAACACCAATCCAGAAGCTGTTCCGCCTGCTTGAATCTCCAAACTCTTGAACAGCAGCAAATTTGTCAGCCACATAACTACCCAGATCAGGATGGTTAACAATATGGGTGTCGTTATGTACCAAGGGTTTCTAAGCCATTGGGATGCCTTCACCCACCTGTCCATCCAATCAATGACGCCATCTGGTAGTTTGTTACCGGAACGAATTTTTTCCCAAGCAGCAGGTCCAAATATGACTCCTGCCACAAGTATTAACGTCAGCGTAATTGTCAACGGGAGTAACCAACTGCGTACATTTAAGATGTTTTCAACTGAAATTTTGTATGAAATCCATATTCCACACACCGTTAACGCCAATAAATCCAGGTATTTTTCGATCACAACTGTTGAAGTGATCTCTGGTAGAACCTTGGGTTGATCGGCAAAAAAGCCGATACGCACCAGATCACCTCCTCGCAAGGGAAGCACGATATTAACTGCCTGCCCAACAAAATAAGCACTGAACAACCTGGTTGTAGTCACTCTGATCTGGTAATTTCGAACCAATACCGCCCACCGCCATACTTTTAAAAATAATCCGATGAGAACCGCTGCAATTCCCAAGATCAGCCATGCTGGGTTTGCAGTCCTGATCCCTGCCACCAGATCCTCCCAATGGATTCCCTGTAATGAAATAACCAGTAATAAAATCCCGCCAAATATTTTTATTATAGTCAGCAGATTTTTTTTAATATTTGAGGGGTGGAACAGCTGTTTCTTAACCGGCCCTATCTCAATTCGTCTTGCTTGCTCGGTGTCTTCACGGGTCATGGGTTATTGCATTGGTAGGCAACCCCTGTATTGGATTTTGCGGTTACTTGTGTGGTACACACTGGCCGACCCGGGTTCAATACTTCAATTTGCTTCCCCCATTCAATGTTGGGCTGGTCTTGTGTATATAGAGGTGGGAAATTCAAATCTGGGTATGTATGTATAAGAGTTTCTTGATACCACACAAATTGAGTGAGTGGTAGTACAACGATTCTTAAATCAGGTCGTAATTGCAGCCCAAAATGGTAATACCATAACGGGAAGGTGTCCTGATCTGTTGTGGTATTTACAATGGCTAGGGGAGGTGCATCACGTAAGAGCTGCTCTGCATACTGTGCCGGTTGGTCCTGGGTTCGTGTATCAACTCTCGAACGTGTACCTGGCACCCGTAAATAAATACTCAGCACCAGGATTAGAATTAGGATGGCACCAATCGGGATATACTTCAGATTGATCTGCCACACCGTGGGGACAGAGAGCCCAATCCAAATCGCAAACACCATGGTGGCTGGGAGGAGGTATCCCACTGAGTTTTGGGTCTCAAATCCGATTGCGAAGACGATGTATGCGATGAAGATCCATAAAAGGATCCAACGCAGGAATTTTAAAGGAAATGAATATTGGATTACCCCTACCGCTCCGGCTACCAACCCGAGCGCGCCAAATTGGTCCAATAGCAGGTTGGAAATAGAGCTGATCCGTTCCCATAAAACCTTCGTCTGGGCGCTGAACGGCAAGCCACGGTAGGGGTTGCCGGTCACTTCCCAGATAAACCCTGACAAGGTTTGTGGGTTCCCCCAGTTGATCGGCGGATACGTCTGCGCCCTCAAAGGTAGGTATAAGTAAACCAACGTCCCAGCAAGAATCAACCCAATTTGAGCTATGAGCAGTTTCAACGAACCGGTCTGCCGAGTCGAATAGACCAACGCTATCAGCGCAGCAGGTGCCATGAGCGCAATCGTTACGTGGTTACCAATTCCGAGCCCGACCAGGAACGACAGGACGTATAAATTACCTTTTTTTTGTCCAGGCTCGATCCGCAGATTTAGTGTTATCCACCATAAGAGCAATACAGTGATCAGGGATTGCAAACCGTGAACTTCAACGATCACCGCCTGCGAAAATAATAACGGCGCCACTCCCCACGCGCTACCTGCAATCACCGCTCCTGTAAGCTGAGCAGTAGATCTTGCACCGGTCAGGTATCCAACCCACCCAGTTAGCAATCCGGCGCCTAATGCCGCGGTTAGAATTGATTCCAGTGCTCCCTTAAAAACCGGTGTGCCTGACGGAAAAAACTGGAATAAGATCCCAAGCAGAGTGTAGGTTGGATATCCTGTGGGATGCGGGATACCTCGAGTCAAGATTGCTGCAAGAAAATCCCCTCCGTCACCGCCATAATTAGCATTGCTAAGTCTGCTTTGGGCGATCGATAAATATAGAATTGCCACGCAAATGGTTACCAGCCCAGAGAGAAAAAATATCATATGCTGGTTTATGAAATTAATAATACAATTCATATATTAAATAAAATATCTGAGGAAAACAATCTTACTTTGATTAGCAATTTCCATTTCCCCCAATCGAACCTACGCGTATTTTATCTACCCACCTAACCTCATCGTTATGAGGCGGGTGTAACTAGCGGATAGAGTGCTAACAAATTAGCAAGCTTAATCAAATTAACGATTTATTATTGGTAGAAAATATTCATCTGCTTGGAAAACAGTGAAAGTGAGAACATTGGATACCAAATCGAATGGCCATATCGGAAGCTCAGGAATAGTATGACCTTCTTCTCTTCCGGAGGTTACAACTGTCACTGTGTATACAGTCGGCACAGTCATTAGGGTATCCGTCACAGTCACACTGAGACCATCCGGATATACCTCTGGTGGGTGAAGCATTTGATCATACCCATTCCCGGTAAATCTTACTGCAGTATCGTCCTCAGTTCCTTCGATTGATCCATAGATAACAACCACTTTATTTGGAGATCGAACGGGTACTTTTGAAGGTAGGATTGAAGTGATGGTAGGATTTGCATTAACGCTTGCGTTTGCTGTATAAGTGGTCCCCCAATCGCCGCCAATTAATGCGAGGATAACGAATATTCCAGCGAGGGTGATGCTCCCGAGCCATTTTATTTTAGTAGTTGTTAACATATATCCTCCTCTTATTACCATCGAAATTTCACGCTGCGTTACGTCGTTGTTCTTTATACTCAACCAAATTATCAGGGTCTATTTATGTAATTACCAGGTTCGGGATTATTCCTAAAGCTTGAGACATATCCGCTTGATTATTTATTGAGCTACTGCCTCGGAATATTATCATTGATTGATGTCCATACTGCAAGATTCTGTAACTCACCTCCACTGATTTTTTACCTGGCATTGGGATGAATATAATGAATATATCATTAAAAATGGATTTGTAGAACTGGATTTAGGCTTGAAAATTGGTAAAATTCAGAAATTTTCTTTTGTATTGATATCCGATGTCAATGATTCTGCTGGTTAATCCTTATAATTGGTTGGTCCAAACTTTATATCATGAGTAGTTTATCGTGGAAATCCCGGGAAATCTGCTCCCAAACCAACACCACATCGTTGTCTCATGAATAACTATAATAATGATGGTTCACCCTTCCTAAATAACTCACTGGTTTTGGTCTGTTTGGATTGTTAGCTTGATATCGGTTATTTTATCCAATACTCCTTGCCAGGTCCATGTTTGTTCCGACGATTGTGTCCATCCTTCTCCAGGATCCACTATTCCGGAATTATTCGGCAGCATAATCTCGAGCTTAAACGGCAACCCTTCCAACCCCGGTTGAACTTGCACCCGCAGCGTATATTCGATCAGGTTTTCACCCTTGGTTTGAAGGATACTGGAAGGCAGGCTATACATGATTTCAATTTGTGATGTCTGGGCAATCGGAAGCATCAATAATCCAGCCCAAACCTGGGTGCCGGCTTCACCCGCGAAACTTTCCACCCTTCCAGACCAACCGACACCATTCAGCAATTGCTCAGCTGGTACAGGTTGAACACTCCCCGATATAAAGTTAGAACCGCTCGGAACATACACTCTCCAGTAATCCAGGTAGCACCGCTGCTGCATAGCCGGGTAGGTTCCATTTCCGTAGCTTATCGCCTGCTTGCAAATTTCATTACCGCTTCCCGTGTGTTGGTAAGCTGCGTTCATATTCCCTACCGGTCGATTTAGGTCGGTTAAATCTATTCGATAATCTACTGACCGTTTAATTACTGAATCTACTTTGTTGAATCCAACGTTCGAATCAACCAGATAAAGGTAATCACTCTTCCCTGGACGAACCCCACCGTCCCATCCACCTATCTCCAAGGCAGCTTGGGCACTAGGATCGTTTAAATAAATCATTACCTGGCCTTGTTCCAATAGATCAAGGATCGCCTTGCTCATATTCAAAAGCTGCTTTTGGTCATCCAGCTGCATCGCTTTTTCCAGCATTGCACTTCCCATCTGCTGCATAAAATCTTTGCGGTGGTTCCACCATTCCTCACTTAGCCCCTCCTCTGGAGCTGCTGCCCATGCTTGTTGCATATACACCTCAACATTCTCAGCTGTTACCGGATCATCAATGCCTGGCACCTGGATAGGACCGATTACCTCAAGTAACCTTTTTATTGCTAATTGATTGAACGCAATAACGCCTTGAGTTTGGATGCCTGTTGATAATGTGTACAGTGCCTGGGCTTGTTGCGATGCGCTAGGAAAATCTGGAGACCAGTTGGAATCTCTCGTCACCCAGTAATCTGCCAACATGAACCGTTTCAGCGGTTCGGGGGGGGTGGGGTAGGTTTTGCTAAAATCGTCAACTTGGTATGAATCTCCCAGGTTGAACTCCAGGATCTTACCATCTTTTATGGTCAATAGCCCTATACCTGAAATGAACCCACCGGTACCGCGCAGCTCATCCCGGTTTTGGGCTAATACTAGGTAATTTTGTGCCTGTTTATTTCCTAATAGTTCAGGGATAGCAAGCAACCCATAGACTCCTGCTTGAAGCTGGTCGAGTTTTCCGTCCAACATGAGATAGTTCGCACGTAACGATTCAGGCATCAATTCCGGTTGAATTCGGTTGCGCGCCAGCCTCGCCTGGTCAATGTCATCGGCTGCCGTGCTGAAGTGTACCTGGCCGGATTGCACTATCTGGCTCACCTGCTCGGGAAGTGTGAAGCCAGCCTGCCCGATATCGGTATCCGCGAGCAGAGGTCTTAACCCCACAGTAAGTTCGTTACTTGCTTGAGCCAGTCCATTTGCATAATCCAACAGTGGTTCGACTTGACCCATGTACGGACCCACTCCTGGTATGGCTCGAAGGCTGTTGAATATAGGAAAAAGTGGGTTGAGCTGATTGTAAATCGTGCCGATGTCACTTGCCACCGCATCAATCAGTGACGGTATCTTGTCGATCTGAATCTGGCTTGGATCTGCTTGAATACTTTTAACGATTCGATAAAGGTGCGCGGCATGCCAGCCTAAATTGATTCCCCAAACCAGGAACAGCATGAGGAAAATCCCAAAATAAATCCTCACCAACAGCCAGCTGATGGATTTCACGGTTGGTTTTGATCTGGGTGGTTTGCTAACTTCACCCTGCTGGGCTTGCGGAACACTCCAAGATAATCCAATCAACAGCATTGACAACACAATCGCGATTGCCTTATAACCCCAAGGAATTTTGGTGAATAATATTCCAACAGTAAATATTACTGCCGCAAAGGCTAACCATCTTGACATGGCTCCTTGCGTCAGTTCACCAGTGAACGATTTTTTTTCTCGGATACATCGATCATATCCGAATCCAATCACTGCTAGGCCAATTGCTAAGCTGGTCACTTGCAGTGCACTCGAGATTAACCAGGTCAATTCCTGACTATCCATTTAGTGCTGCCTTGTTCGAACGACCCTGGTCATACAATCCATAAGACATTGCCAACAACCACCAGAACAGGAATCCCGGCTTTGCTCCCAGTGCCACTGCGTCTGTGACACCAAACAAAAAATGAGCCATTAATCCTCCCAGCACTCCCAATCCCAGTAAATGCAATGCGCCTCCTGCCTTTATGGGTCGGTATAGCATCCCAAGAGCGCCAATATAGAGTGCTATAAAACCTACCGCCCCAGGTAGACCCAGATCTAACGCTGCCTGTAACAATTCATTGTGGGTATGACCTATCGAATAGCTCGCTGGAACTGTAAAGGTAGGGTAAAGCGTGAACAAAGCATTGCGGAATACATTCATCCCCACACCGGTCAAGGGAGTATCCTTGATTGCCCAAACAGCGTGCAACCAGATTTCCTCCCTCATGCTCAGTGAATCTATTGACAACGCTGACTCATATCCAAGTGAAGTACCAATCAGCTCGCTTTGGATCGTTCTCCATCCAATTTGCTTGATCAGGATAATTCCCCCGAACCCAATAACTGCCAGTAAGCCAATTGCCCACTGTCGCTTTGGCCACTTTAGGATCATTATTATCAGCACGAGACTCGTTATGCCTATTGCCAGGTAGCCTCCGCGAGCCTGTGATAGTATAAGCACGCCAATTCCGATTAGTAGTGTAACCAACAGAAAGGTTAGCCAACTAAATAGTTTTAATCGATTAATTTGATTATTTCCCGCCCGATGGGTAAACCAATCTCGCTCGCTTAGGAAAACCAGCCCTGTTATCGCAATAACGGGAATTACCCATAATAAAGCTCCTGCAAGTTCATTTGGGTGGATTCCAGCCTCTGCACCGGGCAAACCTGTGAGGCGGACCGGCAGGTTTGCGGTAAGTGCATTAAGCCATGTATTTTTTGCAACCCAATTCGTGCCAACTAGACCCAGAATTGCTATCCCTGTTCCTGCCAGGATAAATATCACCAGGGACCCTTTCAATCCTTGTTGAGTCCGTACATGCCGTGATGCGCAGAAATAAACGGCCATTCCAAAAAGCAATCCGACGATTTTTCCTAGGCTGCCCGCCAGGTCCGGTGTTACGAAAGTGCTCACTCCAATCATGATTGCTAGCAGCAGGATTGCTGGGTTTAGTGGTGTGACCGGTAGAATTTCCTTCCAGGCTAATCCCTGTATCAGCAGCACCAGAGGGAAGGCGATTAACCCCCATACCCATCGCACATCCGGGAACAACATCGCCGGGGCAATAGCCACAGTTAGCAGCCAGTCCCACCGCTGAACTTCTTCCCTTAATTTATTCGTCTTCGGTTTTATCGTCGACTGTGAATGAATTGCACTCATTGATCTTCTAAAACTATCAACCTCTCAAACCATGAAGCCTATTGTACTGGTGTTACACCACTTGGTAATAACAAGCTACTATTTTTCGATTGTCCCCTCTCTCTCGTTGCAAGTTACCGATATCTGGATGAGCATCTATGAATTTTCATTATGACAATTATTCTGGTTCACATGCTATCTACAATTATTTACTAACTAATTAAATGAGTTCTCCTGCATAAATTCTGTGCCTTCTCCCTGATTATAAATCACCAATTGGGATTAATAATCTTCCGATCAGACAATATTATTTTAAATTGGGGCTATACGTCAAACGCTGCTGGCAATTATTTTCACCCCTATTACGCAAAAGACTTAATTTTTAAAAGATTGGCTATACGCATTATCCCTGCGGTCGTCTTCTCACCGCTAATTCAGTCTTGATTCCACCTCTGCAATTGATGGGAGTCAATATCTATTAGATCGCTTCCGCTAAGGTATCCACCACATAACTAACGTCTGATACTTCCATCCCAGGAAATAATGGCAGCGTCAATTCACGACTCGCTAGAGCCTCGGTTTTTTCTAGCGAGGGGTCACCAGCTTGCTTCCGGTAATAAGAAAATAGGTGGATTGGCGGGTAATGGATGCTTGTCTGGATGCCCTTCTCCTTCATCTGTTCCATGACATTTGACCGATCCGTCCCTTCCGGTAGGATCACCGGCATCAGATGGCATGCTGACTCACCGTGAGATTTTTTAAACGGCAAAATTACCCCTGGCACTTTTTCTTCCAATTCAAGCCAATATACATTTGTAAGCATTCGCCGCTTTTGGTTGTTCTTATCAAGTTTCCTCAGTTGGACTATCCCCAAGGCTGAACGGATCTCATCGATCCGGTA
This sequence comes from uncultured Chloroflexia bacterium, assembly GCA_963726315.1. Taxonomy (GTDB): domain Bacteria; phylum Chloroflexota; class Anaerolineae; order Anaerolineales; family UBA4823; genus FEB-25. Next base: position 90,483 of record CAVSBZ010000004.1, read on the forward strand.
GTTGTAGCCCAGATCTACTACATCATAGCTCCATGCATGTCCTTTATGTCTGTCCCAGGTAATGGACGTCATACCGTGTGAACGTAGCAGCCGCAGCTTTCTGGCAAGCTCCTCATTGTTTGTCGCAACCATACCACCCTCAGCTGTGGTCATATTTTTATTGGGGAAGAAGCTAAAACAGCCAATATCCCCCCAACCACCTAAATGTTTATCCATGAGCGAGCTCCCTACTGCATGTGCTGCATCTTCCACAACATACAATCGGTGCTCCTTAGCTATTGCTAGAATGGTTTCCATATCGCACGCATACCCACCGTAGTGCATCACAGCGATAGCTTTGGTACTGTGCGTGATCCGGTTCATTATCGATGCAGGCGATATATTTAGGTCGTCTGCACCGCTGATATCCGCAAAAACGGTTTTCGCCCCTGTGTATCGCACTGCATTCGCTGTAGCCACGAAACTCAGTGATGGCACAATGACTTCGTCCCCCTCACCGATCCCTAATGCCACCATAGCCAGGTGCAGGCTTGCCGTACAATTCGCCACAGCTACACAGTTTCCGATACCGGTGAATTCGTGGAAATCTTGCTCGAATTGCTGTGTAACTACTCCCATCGTCAACCACTTGCTCCGGAGCACACGCTCAACCGCCTCCACCTCCTCTTCACCAAAGTCAACGTCCGCCAGTGGAATGCGCCACTCCATATTAACCTTCCCGAAGAAATTGGGATTGCATATCTGCAAAGTCTTGCTGCGCTTGCTGGTAATCCTCAGGGTTTCCCAGGTCTTGCCAGTATCCATCGTACGGATAACCGTACACTTTTTCTTTTGCTGCCAACACTTTCAGCACCAGATCTGGGAAGTCCAGGTACTGGTTCGGCTCAATGTATTTCAATATTCTTGGCTCGAACATATATATCCCCATACTGACCATGTAATCCATGCTTGGTTTTTCAACGTACCCCGCGATCTCATACCCACCATTCATTTCGATCACTCCAAGGTTGACCTTCACTTTCCGGTGGTGCATTGCGATCGTCGCGATCCCCTTTTGCTCCCGGTGGAACTTCAACAATTCCCTGAGATCCAGAGTTGTAAGTACGTCTCCATTACAGACTAAAAATGTGTCCGTAAGGCTTCCCACCAATGCCAGTGGACCCGCCGTACCCAACGGGTTGTCTTCAATGCTGTATCGTATGTGTAGCCCAAATCGTTGCCCATCCTTGAAAAACGCTTCTAAAAGTTCTGCCAGATGACCTACTGTCAGCGTCACTTCATCGAATCCCGCGGTCTTCATCTGGCGCAGTAGCACCTCTAAAATCGGCATATTGCCGATTGGCATAAGGGGTTTGGGGAGCACGTTTGTATAAGGAGCCAGACGTGTGCCTTTCCCCCCTGCCAGTACCACAGCTTGCATAATGTTCCTACCTTACCTGCCTAGAATAAGTACCTATCCGGGTCGAACAATCCCATGTGACCATCTATCCATTGGATCGTCTTCAGCAGACCATCCTTCAATTGTACCTCAGGTCTCCAATCGAGCTTCTCAGCCGCCCTTCGGTTGTCAGAGATTAGCCGAAGTACCTCCGACCTTTCTGGTCGCATCCGTTCTTCCTCGACCTCGATCCTCACCTTTCTCCCGATCATGGCGATGATTATGTTCGCCACCTCTCCGATGCTGATATCCTGCCCTGTCCCAAGGTTAACCACCTCTCCGACCACCCCATCCGCTACTGCCGCCTTGACAAACCCGCTTACTGTGTCATCCACGTAAGTAAAATCCCGCCGGGTTTCCAGGTTACCCAAGTGGACAACATCACGGCTTAATGCCTGTGAAATAATCGTCGGTATCACCGCCCGCGCTGATTGCCTGGGTCCGTATGTATTAAACGGTCTCACCGTCACGACGGGAAGCCCATAGGAGCACCAAAAGCTCTCCGCCAGCTTATCCGCCCCGATCTTGCTCGCCGAGTACGGGCTCTGCCCCTGTAGTGGGTGACTCTCGGAGATTGGCACAGTTATCGCTGTCCCATACACCTCGCTCGTTGATGTGTGTATCACACGCTCCAGTCCCCACTTTTTACATGCCAGCAACACGTTCATTGTTCCCAGGATGTTAGACTCTACTACTTCGACTGGGTTCGCGTACGAATACGGGATCGAGATCACCGCTCCCAGATGGAAGACCATATCCATCCCCTGCACCATTTTCTCAACCACACCAGAATTACGCAGGTCTCCTACTGTTATTTCCAGGCCATCACGCGCTTTGATCTCCCTAAGGTACCCCACCTCATCACGCGAATTGTAACGCACGAACGCCCTTACCCGCGACTGCTCCACGAGAAGCCTTTCCACCAGCTGGCTCGCGATGAACCCGCCCGCCCCCGTGACGAGCACTCTTTTTCCTTTCCAATCACCTTGTCCCATATTTCTTTTTGCCTTAATCAGGTTTTTTTTACTGTGCTAATGGATAACTGCTGACTGCTAATTGTTAGTATCTGACATCTGCTCCCTGTATTCGAAGAGCCGAGTAATCGCCTTCTCCGTCTCGTTTGCCGCAAGCAGACTCTGCAACTCCCCCAGCATCCGGTCCACTTCCACTTTCTCCACCATCATACCAACGCTATGCGGTTTATTCCCAGTAATCCTTAACTCATTCTGCATGATCTCCAGGATGTCAGGCAGTATCACCACTTTCGCCCCCGTCTTGTAACATATCGATAAAATCCTTTCCCGTTGCTGTGGTTGGATTTTGTTAATCGTATACACGATCAAACCGATATCGTGCTTCTCCACTAGCGCAGGGATGTCACTTGTCGACCCCAACACATTATGCCCGTCAATATTCATGCCGTGCAGACGCGGGTCATCATCCACAATTCCCACCATATTGATCGCCTTCCCCAGCGATGTGTGTTCAAAGATCCACGATGCCAGGGCTCCATTCTCACCACCACCCACCTTCAGTGTTCTCTCTCCAACGTTGTGCATGCCCCCTCTGGCCTTCAGCCAGCGTGATGCTGCCCCGGTAATCAGCCTCTCGCGGTACCGCATCACCGAGAAACCGCCTAGTGCAAGCATCCCCGAAAACACGATCATCATCCTCGGTAGGTGGTCTTGGACGGGTATGAACCTGTCCAGCATTATCACTAGGCTGGTAGTCAGCATTGCTGAGAATCCTAGCTTGACAATATTCCTCGCTGGCGCTCGGCTCCACTCCAACCGATTCATCCCCATCAGCCAATTCGTCAGGCTAAACAACACGCTGATCACCAATGCGTACACAATCCCCAACCCTACCCCTAAATCCAATGGACCACTAATCCGCCACACCACCCCCGCCGCCCCAACAGCCAGGAAAGCGATCACCGTGTCGATCACCCACCACGATAGATACCGCATCGTGATCCGGCTCACCGGTCCCCAAAAAAGGTATTGTTGTGGTACCATCAGCGTCCGCACACTCGGCAACATCGTCACTGCTGTCCAGAACATAACGTCAAGGTCCGTGGTAATGCTCCGATTGCGTAGGTACAATTTATCCAACCGTAGCTTCGTCGGCAGGACATCTTTCATGTAGTCCTGCATCACGTTCGACGTTGACAGCAGTTGCTCTTCATCCTTATATATGAAGGTTGCCGGGCTGGTTACCCCAGGTCGCACGGAGAGCAGGATCTCCCTATCCTCCGTTGTCCATTCCTTCACAATTTCTGGGTCCTCCGGTCGGGGTCCAACGAAGCTCATCTCCCCCTTCAGCACATTCCACAATTGCGGCAGCTCATTGATCTTGGTCTCGCGCAGCCACTTACCCGTCGGTGTGATCCTCGGATCGTCCTGTGCAGTGATCTTGCTCCCATTATGATTATTCACTTCTTCATACATCGTGCGAAATTTGAGGATCCTGAATTCCCTCCCCCCTCTACCCATTCTCCTGCCACGGTAGAAAATCGGTCCCGGCGAATCGCGTCTTATCGCCAATGAGATGAACACGAACGCTGGTGAAAGCAGCATAAGTCCAATACCCGCTCCCACCACATCCAGCAGGCGTCGCAAAACCTCATCCAGCCATACCACCACGGATGACTTAGAGTTCTGCTTCGTCTCAATGTGGATACTTTTTCGGTCTTGTAAAGTTGAGCTTTCCATGGGTCCCCTTGCCCGACATTGAAATCACGTACCTTGAATTCACACCCCTTTGTCGGAACTCTTCGGTATTTGACCGGGGTTGGTTATCGTCCTATGACTGCCTTTGCAGGTTATTACTTATCTGGGATTAATGAATTTATTATAATACAGAATCGGAAATGGTCAGGTTAGATCACGCTATTCCAGGTAATTGACCTGTTCAATGATAAGTCTTATTTGTTCTCTTCCACCGCTTTCAAAGAATCAATCGCTGCTTGCCAGTCAGGTTGACGTTCGAGTGCCTGGCGATACCAATTTGCAGCGGTCTCATTCTCACCCCTCGTCCTATAAACTTCCCCTAAATAAAAATAAGCGTAGGGATATTCAGGATTGTCTTCCAGTGCTTGCCGATAATAAGACTCAGCACGCTGCGTGTCCATCAAATCGTATAGATAAATATGGCCGATCTCAAACGCTGCCCAATAATTATTGGGTTGAATTTTCAATACAGAGTTGAAATCCTGTAAAGCAAGTTTGATACCGTATTCCTCTTGTAGGTTACGATATATCCTCCCTCGCGCTAACAAAGCGGTTATCTTATCGTCTGGGTAGATCCAGCTGACCATCTCGAGCGCTTTGTTGTATACCATCAAAGCGGTGTGATATTCATCCGTGTTAGATAATCCTGCATGAACCTGTCCAGCTCGCAAGTACAGGCTGCTTTGCACTTCTGGTGGTGCTATCTCCAATCCTTCGGTTATCCAGTTTAATGCTCCTTGCCAGTCACTATTTGCCTCTAATCGTGTTGCACCTTCTATCCATAAATACCATGTCCCGGGTTGTCCGTTTGCTTTCTGAGCTAAGATCCGCAGAGCCGGATATGGTTCAATTCCTGCTTGGTTACTCAGGTTCCTCATCACTGCTACCAGCTCACGATCACCCAACCCCAGTTTAACGATTCGGTCCACCCTGGTCTGGGCGTCATCAATACTTCTGCCCGTTGCATACTGCACGTCCGCATTGGAGTGGCTGCCGGCTATATTCAGCTCTTCTAATCCCGCTTCGAGTTCACCCGCCATGCACAACCCCACCCCTCGCAGGTACGCGTCCTCGATATTCTGTAAGGATGTTTGCGCCTCGGCTGAATTTCCGGCTATCCGTAAACAGATGAACGGATTATTATCGTTGGAGATTTCTGCACCCGCTTGAAGTAGACCTCTTACCCCTATGGCTTGTCTGATCGTCTCAATCCCCGGTCTCAGACCCCCGATCGCCAGCACCAGCATCAGCACTAGGCATGCCGTCCAACCTGCTTGTCTAAGGCGTTCAGTAGAGATGGAAACCCTACCTTTGATCATATTTTACGGACGATGGCCGTTTCCCTCCAGGTAAAAACGCACCATTCCTTCCACTTTCGCCAGCGTTGGATTGGACGGATTCCATGCTTTAAACCGCTTTATAACCTTGTAGCTGGTTGGGTTGAACAACGGAACTATCATCGGGTGAAATACCACCCGCTGCTTCACTGGCTTGGCTCTATATCCCATTCTGAACTTGAATTCGTCCACGCTAGCCGGCGCATCCAATGAATGCAATCCATAGAAGATCCATAGCTTTTTCGGACGTCTTAACACAACATTGGTGAATTCAAATACAAGTGCGTTATTTATCCCTTTGGATAAGTACCTGGTTAGGCTTTGCTGGTAGAGTATTGAACAACAATCATCACAAGTAATCGCGATTAAAGCAGCGCTTAATTGACCATCAACAAATAGTCCCCACGCTTCTAAACCCGCTAATCCCTCCGCACTCCGGCACAGCAATTCCCATCCCACCTGATTTTCAGCCTTGGTTCTTCCTTGCCTGATCAATGTCTCATAACGTAGCTGCCAACCTTCAGTTGCTAAGCGCGAAAAAGAAATCGGCTCCACTCTTGCCAAACTCATGGCTTTTCGCACATCATGTCGTGCTTTTTTAGGAAGTATTTCTATCGGATAATCAAAATTATCATATACAACGTGATAACTGGTTTTACCTTTGATTGCTGATGCTGTAGATGAATAACGCAGTCCTATAGCCAAATGTGATTTTAGCAGTTGATCCAGTTCATCCTGGTCGGGTTCAATCAGCCAATGGTATGGAAATGCCTGGTACACCCGTGGTCCCTGGTTGAACCAATAGCTGCTCTCTGTTCGTATTACATCGTGCCCCTGTCGTCGGAGCCATTCTGCGAAAATTTCTGGATTCATGCTTTTATTTATGTTGGTTTCGCAACAACCAAATACTTAGGAGCCCATGTTAAGGTTTTATATGACAATTTAGAGAGAGTTAGTGATATTCGTAGATGAAGAGCCGATAAAATGTTTCGCCAATGACTTTTTGATGTTGGACTGCCAATAATATAAGAACTACATACCTGAAATCCACAGCTACTAAGTAAACGTTTCATCCCAATAGGGGTTATCCAGTTAATATAACTGGAATCTGTACTTATACGTGTCCACTGTTTTTCCAATAGCCAACAAATAATTCCCCGACTCCGTAACAATTGGTATGCTTGCCCTGATATTTCGATTGCTAATTTTCCACCAGGTTTTAAAATTCGGTGAATTTCCCGTAACTCAGATTGTGGATTATCTAAATAATATAGAGTGTCAAGCAGTGTCACTATGTCAAAATATGAATCTAGAAATGTAGCCTGCTGTAAAGTACCTGTAAATACATTAGCAATATAATTCTTAGAAGCATACTTTGCTGCTGATGGAGATACTTCGACCCCATATCGGTCCCAATTGGGGCTGGGAAACCAGTGGAACAGGTGCCCTAGGTCGCAACCTACATCAAGTAATCTACCCTCCGTAACATGTTGCTGTATTAGAAGAGCCTCCTGAGACAGGTTTTGTTGTCGAGCTTCTGCGTTTTGTAAGGCATTATCTCCCAACCCGAAGGTTCTTACCAACCATGCGTATCGTTCCGCATAAGATGCTCGGGGCGAAGCATATACTGTTCCGCAATCATCACATTTTACATAGCGTGTGGTTTTACCATCATCCATCCAGACTTTTCCTGGCGGTTTTTGGCATACCGGACAATTGACTGATGTTATTTCCACATTAATCATATATAAAGTTTTTGGTCATACACCGGCCAGACCGATAATTTCAAGATATGCATTTGATCATTTCGTCAAATTTATATGCTGCGTTTATTCGAGAGTGATGCACAATCGCGAATTTTCTGGCTTGTATACCCATATCTCGGAGTCTCTCTCTGTCATTATAAAGCATATGAATTGCAGAAACCATTTTCTCGACATTCCCCGGAGGTATGCAAACACCTGCTCCCGATTCCTTGATTATTTTTTGTAAATCGCTTTTGTCTTCAACGATCACAAGAATGGGTCGACCACTAGCTAAAATTGGGAAAGTCTTCGACGGTATTGAAGCTGATTCAATCTCAGCGTCCAAGCTCACTAAAGCTATATCAGCTGTTGCAAGTACCTCCGGTAAACGTTCTCGTGGCTGGAATGGGATGAAACAGACGTTCATCAATTTTAGTTGAGTCGTTAATTCAATTAGCTTTTCTCGATTAGGTCCATCCCCAACAAAAATAAACTGGATATTCTTCATCTCCTCTATTTGTTTAGCAGCTTGAAGAACCTTATCTAATCCTTGCGAAAGACCTAGGTTTCCTGCGTAAAGGATCACAAATTTGTCATTCAACCCGTATTGGTTTGAAAATAAGTTTCTACGATCCAATGGTTGAATGAAATTAATATCCAACCATGGTAATACTACAAATATTTTCGTATTGAGTGAAATACGTTCTTGAAGATTAGGTATGAAATTCTCACTTAGAGCATTAATTGCTTGAGCATTCCTTAAACAAAAATCTTCTAACATCTTGACAATCCGGATCACTCCAGTATTTTTAAAAACACCTAATCGCACACCTACTTCTGGGTAAAGATCCCACACACAATATATCGCTGGTTTCCGACGTAACCATGCTAGTATGCCAAATGGCAGACCAGTCTCTAGAGCAGGGTTGGTGATCACAACAAGTTCATAATCAAGAAGTAGCCCCATTATAGATGCAAGGATTTGGTACACACCAAAAACGATCATCCGGTGCCACATATTTGAACGATCTCCACTCGGTATTCGAATACGGCATATACGAACACCCTCTCTTTCGTCCCAGCTCCATAATCCCTTATTGTATCTTTTGTCCACCTTCCCACTCGGAAAATGTGGCACAGTAGCCAGCACAGTTACCGAATGACCAAACGAAACTAGATCTTCACTCAACATAGTTATGAGAGGTACACTTGGTCCCATGTCGGGGTAATAATAGGGAGTAACCACTAAGATCCGTTTAGCTTCGATTTGTTTGATCCTCATGGGTGATCAACGTCAAAATTTATTGTTGGTTTTATTACTTCGGCCCCCTGATCTGTAATACGCTTTTTTTATTGAAATGGTAATTTCCGGGGGTAATATATCTAATATAATGATAATAATTATCAATTATTCATTAATTGCTTGATCGAATAAACTACATATTTGTTTCGCAATAATCTCGTCGGAAAAATTTTTTTGAACAAAACTTCTCGCATTTTCACCAATATTCTTTCGAATATTCGGTGATGTACATAATTCTTTCCAAGAGTCAATTAATTCTACGCTATTGACATCCACAACTATTCCAACTTGTTCATTTCCTATAAAATTAGAGATTCCAACTTCTTTACCAATAATTACAGGAAGACCTGATGCCATTGCTTCAGCAATTCCCATTCCAAAATTCTCGCGAAAAGAGAATAAAACCGATAAATCTAAATCTGTGTAAGCCTGTAATAATTCATCCCCTTTAAGCATTCCAGTGAAGTGCACATTTTCCTGTAAGCAGAGTTCTTTCACAAGATTTTTACATAAATCCTCTGTCCCATCTTCATCATATCCAACAATCACAAGGTGCGCATTCTTCACGTCTTTTAATACTTTATTAAAGCATTTGATCATAAAATCCACCCTTTTCTCTGTATGAAGTCTTCCAACAAATAAAGTTACCGGAGCTTCGTCTGGAATTACCAAACTTTCACGAAGTTTTCCACGTTTTGGAAGTTTTCTAAACCGATTTATTTCTATCGGATTGGGAATGGTCACGTGTGGAATTTTAAAACCTAAATTCTGTGTTTGGATCATTTCTTGATGACTTGTACAATGAATATATTTACCTTTATTGATGAGTGTTCTTTCGATTAGATTTAGATATATAAATTTCTTAAACCATTTTCTATTTATTGCCCAATCCATATAACTTCCGTGAGGGCTAATTATGTAAGGAATGTTGTATTTGTTCGAATTAATTGCTGCTGGTATAAGAGGATATGTCCAAGTTCCAATAATATAAACGATATCAAAATACATTATTTCATCATGACACGCATTTCCCAGTTGAGGGGAATAAAAAAAATCTGCGTGGAGAATAAGATGGCCGATTAAAATAATGTATTTTTGCATCATTTGAAAATACTATCCCAGGTTTTATATCGGTAAAGTTGTTCTTCCCGTTCGCATTGGTAGTGAATACAACGACTTCATGACCCGACCTAGAAATTGCTTCACAAAGGATTGGAACAGATTTAGATGGACCACCATAAATATATGCAGGTTTATAATAGCTTGCTACAACAAGAATTTTCATTGAAAATCTTGAATTTTTTATAAATATTTATTAGTTAAGACTTATTGTCAATATAGTTTTTACGAGGAAGTTATATTCCTAGTAGTTTATTATAGACTATTAGATATTTTTGCTCGACTACCTCATCAGAAAAGCGCGACACAACCATATCCCTACCAGCTTGACCCATTCTGCGTCGCTGGTCTGGATTTTGTAACATCCACTGTATCATCTTTGCCATTTCAACTGCATCACCTACTGGGATAAGAAATCCAATATTGTCAGAAACTATCGATTCTGGTCCTCCGCATCGTGTTGAAATCACCGGTGTGGCGCAAGCCATTGCTTCTAAAAGTACAATTCCTAACCCTTCCTCATTAGAGGAAATCACGAATACAGCTGCGTTTTGGTAAAGGTTGATTAATTCATCTAAATCAACTCCCTTTTTGAATATTATATATTCGATGATTTTGAGATGTTTAGCTTTATCCCATGCACTTTTAGATGGTGCAGTCTTACCAGCTATTATCAGTTTAGGCGCATCAGTTGTGTTCTTCCGTAGTAATGCATAAGCCTCAAATAGCAAGGTAACATTCTTGCGTGCATCTTCGAAGCGTCCGACTGACAATATATAATCGTCAGTCCGTTGGTGCTCAGAGATTGGTTGATATTTTTTAATATCCACACCAATAGTATCAATAGTTATTTTTGATGCATCCACGTAGGGTAATATTAATTGCCGTGTATATTCTGTTTCAGCAAAAATATGGTTTACGTGATTCAGAACTTTCTTTTCTATACTAGAAATTATCGGAAGCATGATTCGCCCATACACTTTTCTTGGAATATTCGTGGTTTGAAGTACGGATTTTCGTTCCTGTTTAACCAAAGTAGCCATGAAAATGCATATAGGTTTTTCAACGTTTCTCACAACATTTGCTATGGCAGGACTGCCGGAAACAATTTGCACTAAATCGTAATTATTAATCAGTTCAGTTAATTTATTGCGGGGCATGTATCGCTGGAATTCCAGTTCGGAAAAACATGCACCAACATGTCTAGCTGGAATATTATGCCACGAATAATCATATATTCCGATACCCCGGATCCAGGATTTTGGAGATAAAAGGCGTAAGTTGAAAGGGCTGTCGTACGCTGTTTCTATAGAGAAGAGGTGAATCTCAAAACTTCCTCTTGAAGAAATCATCTTATACAGAAATGCACATACGGAGGATACTCCTCCTCCATTAAATTCTCCTTGTTTAACTAAAGCTATTTTATATTTATGAGGCATTATAGAATAAGTCATGTAAGACGATACCAAATAGATAGCTTCTATTGAAGTAAACATAAATCGTAATCAAATTCATATATTAGAGTTGTTGTGACGGGTATTTTTTACATCTTTAAATAAAATGTATTTATTTAGTAGAAATATGAGGATTCCAAATTGAATTAACCTTTAAAATAGTCGATAATAAATCCAAATTATATGTAATGAAGCCTGTTATAAATAGTAGATACAAACTGGTTCCTGACATACTACTTTTTTCTGGACCAGCCTTGTACATTATCAGTATAAGACGGGAAATAAATACAAGCCAAATAAATAAAAAAATAATTCCACCGACACGGTATGCATCTGCAATCTGACCACTTTCGGAAAAAGACAATTCTATTTTGGATCCCAGATAGTTTGTGGAAATATTATATAAGTCTGGTCGTGCTGTAGGTTTATCAGGCCAAATAAACCGTGGAATAATTAAATGAGTGAATGAGTTTATAAAATCGTGAATTACAAATGGCTGATATTTCGGATGTACCGCCATAAATGCTGCAGTAACCTCAAAAATTCCGCCTTGGCGTTCCTTTAAATTATCCTGCGTTTGATAAATAATATCAGAGATTGAACCAGCGAAAATACTGGTAAAAGAATCGATTAGTACTGGAAATCGAGCAGTGTAGGAAGCCCCTTTGTTTCTATCAAATCCCGCTTTAAATAAATTTTCCCTGAATGTTGTCACTAGAGGGACGGTAATAAGAATTGCTACAATTCCGAGAAGTACCCAGGTTTTTTTTAGTTTACGATGAACGTAATAATAACTCATAATTAAGTATAAAAGTATAAATATTCCTCCTTTTGTACCCATAAAAATACTTAACAATAATCTGCTCGATATAGCAAAAATCATCCATAAATACCCTACCTTACTGGGATTCGTAAAGATGTAGATCATTAAAATAAAAGTTGTTAGATCATTAATTAAACTAATAAATAATAAGTAATTCCCTCCTATAAAACTTGAATTGGCACCTAGATAGCCTTGCGATCCATTAATTATGAAATATAAATTAATCATCCAGGTAAAAAACCAAAATGCAGTAATTACACCAATTCGTGGATTTGATTTATCAGAATTTTTTATCTTCAATAATGGTATTGTAAGTCTCTTTGGCCATAACCAAGCTACCCATATAAATATCATACCTACCCACAACAACATCATTGTCTGTATCGCATTTACATCCGGGTTCGATTGCAGCCACGGGCTAGTAAACCGGATATTTCTCTGGACTAACCAAACATTTAATATAACTTGGATATAGATGTTTAGGGTAAACCAAATCGGGAATTCAAAAATATCAATCTTACCTTTTCGTAAGAAGTAATAAATAAGAATAGCAATAATGGATATCGTGATACCAATACATATCAGGTCAAACTCAATCCCGAATGAATGTGGAATTATTCTAATAAATCCTTCACTTTCAAAATTGTAGACTATGAAAAAAAAAGTAGTTAGTAATAAAAATCCTGCTACCCAAATATAAGTATTACTTTTTTTAGATTTAATCATAATTATTCGTGAACCGAATAAAAACTCTACAGTAATCTCGCATTATTTAAAACCTTCAATTTTTACAATTCTCAACCAACCCTTATAATTCCCAATTGTTGTAGCTATATCATTCACAAATCCCACAAAAAAAAAAGAGGGAATATCCTTCCATCGTTTTGGAGAGTATTGAGATATCTCAATGGATCTCCATATCGCTGGGATAATTAGGAGATAAAATAGAAATGATTTTCCTGCTTTGAGAAGTCTCCCGAAGTAATAAGTACTTTATTGACATATTGCGAAAATAATGTGCACTTGGAGATGAGTGAGTGCCTCGATGAATCTGGTTTCGGAGATAAGTTTTTATTGTAGACGGCCAAAGATGCTCCATTACAATGTTAAGGTCAATTCTTTTTTTATATCCAGCTTTTTCTAAGGCTGCTCCGAACATCCAATCGCGGCAGAAAGGTACGGGAAAATCTCCAGGAATATAGCCAATTTCCTTAGCAGCAGTTTTACGGCATGAAAATCCTTCACTCCACGGAATAAATATCTTCCTTGCAATATTCATCAACTCTACGGAATATGTATATCTTCCCCATTTTGATTCAAGATTTAAAACCTTTGACCGGACAATTACAAAATCTGCACCTTGTTGGTAGTGGTAAAGAATCTGATTTAAGAAATCGGGTTGTGGGCGGTCGTCAGCATTTACAAGAACAAGGATGACTCCATTCGCTTCTTGCATACCAAGGTTTCTTGCCCCGCAGCATCCATTAGAATTTTTTACTCTATGAATCAACCGAACTCCTCTATTCGTGTATTCTGTAACTATATCTGGGGTCTCATCGGTCGAATCGTCTACTACAATAATTTCTTTATTTAAATAATCAATGTTTAAGCAAGCGTCCAGGGTTTTCGCGATATCGGCGGCTTCATTTTTACATGGAATGACTATTGAGAATAGTGGCTCAAATGCGTTATCCATTTTATTTGAGATTAGATTTCGTTATTATCATCAAATCTTGTGATGTAAAATTGAACCTATTCATCAGAAATCTTTGACCGATATTAGGTATTAAATTTAATCCAACTGCTTTCCAAAATTTTAATATGAATATACTACCAGGATCTAATTTAATAGCTTTAGCCAAATAATATCGTCCAAGTCTTCGTTTCCCATAAGCCACCATCATTATAGCGCCCCCTATTGCCATCCGAGCAGCGTCCTGAGTAATATAAGCTGATATATTTCGAACACCAATCTTCTGTCTACCATAATCTGATAGATATCCAAAAGCTATATTCATTTTCAAAATATGATTTGAAAGATAATCCTTTCGAAAATATTCCATATTTCCGCGGTTTGTACCATGACGACGAAAGGATGTATATATTTTTCCTATTTTATAATAATTGAGTTGTGAGGCCATTCGTGCATCAAATTCGACATCTGGACCATGCCATATTTCTTCATTAATTTTTCCGATTTTCTTAAGTGCGAATTTTCGCATAATTATGCTGCTAACATGTGGAAATCCATTTGTTAGAATAGCTGCTACGGCTTCATCTCCGGCTTTATATATACAGTCTGGTTTCTCAATGTTTGAATCAATCAATTCTCCACTACCATCAATGTATCGACAAGCAGCTGATACAAATCCAATCTGTGGATACATCTCGAAGATATTATTCACACGTTCGAGGTAAGTCGCATCCAAGAGATCATCAGATTGCATAATTTGTACTAGAGGTCCCTCTGCGAGTTCCAGGCATCGGTTCCAATTTTTAGTCAGGCCCAGGTTTTCCTTGTTCTTGATAATTCTTACTCTTTCATCTTTACAATAATTTTCAATGACCTTAACAGTATCATCAATTGATGCATCATCGATAATCGTAATATCAATATCTTTATGGCTTTGGGCAATTAAACTATTTAATGTACTCACTATTAAAATTTTCGCGATTATAAACAGGAACCATTACAGAAATGTGCATTATTCCTGACCTCTGTTACAATCTTATTATCATCTGTCTAATTCTTCGTTGTATTCTCAAACCGTCATTACATTTTATTTACAATCTTCTTTGTACCTGAAGAATTACAATAGATAAATGATCTAATCTGTTAATAATTAAGCTGTTGGTATTTCTGGGCATAATTACTTCATATGCAACTATTTGCATGGACTCATTCTCAAATTTTCTTACTAAATTTTCCTTTCAAGAAACCAGAAAGTATCATAGAAAAAATATACCGTATCACCAAAGGATATTTTATAATCCCGCCCAGTAATTGAACAACCATATTCTTTTTATCTATATCCCACCACGCCCTTGCCTGATGTATCTTGTTATATGCTATAGCTCTATTAGCAATCCAAAATGAAGATGCATATTTTCGTAGAACTCGCTCACCACTTTGAGCAACACGGAGATTGTATATTTTTGATCGCGGTAATTTACGGTGTGCTCCTACTATCATTGGTAGAAATTCTATCCTTATGGCTGATGATGCCACTCTAAAAAGCATATCGTAATCTTCCGTAAAGATGTTTGGATCATAGTATCCTAAAATATCAAAGGCTTCTTTTCGATAAGTAATGCCTAAGTATGGGAATTGAATTCGGTCTTTTCCTAGATATAGTTCCTTCAACAGACTTCCTTTCATGTACCAATTCCTAATAGAATTCAGATTTGTTTCGCTTCCCGTGATTAAATTCCCGTCCTCGTAAATGTGAATATCTTGTCCTATTACTAACATCGCATCGGATTTTTGTAATAAAAGAATAGATTTTTTCAATTTTTCCGGAAAATATATATCATCAGATGCTAAAATGGATAGAAATTCCCCGTGAGATAGTGAGATACCATTATTAATTCCAGAAACGCAAGAACCTTGGTTTTGCTTATGTATGGCTAAAAATGGTAATTCTGATTCTTGCAAAATTGATAGTGCTATTCGAAATGTGTCATCGGTAGAGCCATCATCGATTAGAATGATTTCAATCGGGCGATAAGTTTGTTTAATTACTGATTTTATTGCCTGCTCAACATATTTTGCATGGTTGTAGGTTGGCATTATTACACTAGCTAGATGTGAAAGTATATAACCATTTAGTTTTTCAAAATCGTTTCCGATTTTTTGTTCAATAATATGCATAATATGCTTTTAATATTAAATACAGTTATAGTAAATAAATTATTCGAAAAAAGTTAGTATTTGATTGTATTCACAATTTTATCCATCCAAAACGGAAAAAGCTCCTTACTCGTAATAAATAAGCATTTACGGTTTGGATACCCACCAGCTTACCAATATTATTAAGCAATATGATCCCCACACCTATCGTTAGTATAATACCTAAAGCAACTGCCCAAACATTTTGGATAAAAAAAGAATTAATGAAAGCAATAATAATAACAATCGAAAGAACTCCAGACAGCTGAAAATTTGAAACTGTCCAACGAAATTCGTTGATCTTTCTGGCCAGTATCGTGGTTATGATTACATAGTAAATGTACATAATAAAAAAAGCGATCCCGATCCCTTGTGTTTTCCATAATGTTATGCACAACCACATCGAGCCCAGGTAAATCAGGTTTGTGCTTAATTCCACGGAAAAGTATAATTTTGATCTGCCCTGAGAGAGGATCAAGAAGCCTAAGGGCCAGGATATCACTCTCAAAAAGGTACCTAATGCCTGCCAGCGTAGGATTTCAAAAGCAGCAATAAATTGGCTGGAATAGAGTAATCTCAGGATAAGAGGCCCTAACGCCAACACTGCCAGTATCCCGGGTGCTGCCAGGTATAAGCCGATTTTTACTTGGGCATTGATCAGCTGCGAAGATTTTTCATTCTCATGGGAAACCGCCGAAAGATGCGGAAAAAAATCTGTCGCCATCGCCCCTAATATAAATCCCACGTATACATTTGCCAGCGTACTGGAGGCTTCGAATAATCCTGATGTTTCTAAGCCCATTTGGCGGATGATCATTGTTTTGACCAGGTATGCTGCCCCAGCTGCGGCTAAACCCGCCAGCATAATTCCTATTCCCAGTATGATCATACTGCGGGATTTTTCAACGAAATTACTAAGCGGTAGCCTGATTTTTTCAATGGTTATTTTTCGGGCATACCACCACGAAAAGAGCATATTGGAGATTACGCCAATCATGATGAACGGCACGATCCCATCCAACCGCCAAAAATAAAAGATCGGAATTCCAACCAGTGTTCCAATTATG
Organism: uncultured Chloroflexia bacterium; assembly: GCA_963726315.1. Classification (GTDB taxonomy): domain Bacteria; phylum Chloroflexota; class Anaerolineae; order Anaerolineales; family UBA4823; genus FEB-25. The sequence continues at coordinate 107,390 of CAVSBZ010000004.1, forward strand.
ACGCCATAAACATTAATCCGTGCCAGGTCACCTATGTGCGACATGCCTCTCAGTAAGGTAGCCTGGGCAATGGATATTACGCTCAAGAACAGGGCAGCTGAGAGTAATCCTATTGCCCATGCTTGTTGATCATTCCCAAATGTGATTTGAGAAATTGGCTTTCGCAATAAAAAGAGTATTACTGAGCCCACTCCCCCTAAGCCAATAACCAACCATTTAAAAGCAGAAACGGTATTGCTAATACGAGCCTTATCACCCGTGCTTGAAGCCTGTGCAATATCGCGCACCCCGCTTGTGGATAGTCCCATTCCGGCGATCGTACCAGCCATGCCTAGGATTGCATTAAATAAGCCCATTAACCCAACACCGCTTGGTCCGAGCAGTACTGCAGCAGCTTTGGATTGAATTATCTTGAAGATAATATTAATGGCTGACGAACCACCGATGATTGTGGTTGATTTTAAAATCCGGTTATAGGGTTCTTCATCCATAGAATAATGATCTTCTGGAGATAATTTCACATCACGTGGCAATATATACGGCGATCAGTTCATGAGACTGCTATTCCGCTAACTGCTACCCTACGCTTCCCTTAAATCTTCTTAAACCCCTTGTGGAATCAGAACATTTGTGCTATACTGGTGATGTTTTTCTACCACATCGGGCAGTGTTCTCCTGTATCGGTTGTTCTTTACCGATATGATCTGTACCGATGTCAAAGAGTACTTCTGGACAAAATGACCGTTACCGGAATTGCCTGTCACCAAAAATTGAATCTAACGCTTTGCGTATTACCTATGATCCGCCTCGATGATCACTATGGTTCCATCGCTAACTTTTTATCCCCCCTCCGGAAGATATTCGTTGCTCTTCGTTTTAAAGAGCAAACTGCTATCTACTATCTACCCGAAGTCGCCAGGTTTATACCAGCGAACAAGGTGCGAATATCCTCAACCTATAAATCCGAATAAATGAATTGTTCATTATTTTTTTCGCGAAACAACAAGGGCGGTTTTTACCCGCAGTACCCACGCGGATTTTGCGAGTGGTATTCTTGGTCACTTATTCCTGATTACTACATATCGATTGACGTTCTCGATGCGAATACCGAGTGATCTTCTCGGTATGAGCCCTGATTGACTGATACCTGGTACCTAATCCCTAATTATCAGTCACTTGGATTTCTTACCATCCTTGTGATTGTCACCGTAATACCAAGGGCTGTGTTTGTCCGCAGTACCCGAGCGCATTGAGCGAGTGGTATTCTGGCTCATTCAGTCTACTTGGATTTCTTTCCATCCTTGTGATTGTCCCCGTAGTACCAAGGGCTGTGTTTGCCCGCAGTACCCGAGCGTATTTTGCGAGTGGTATTCTTGGTCACTTCTACCTGATCACCAGATACCGAGTGATCTTCCCGGTATGATCCCTGATGCCCGATACCTGATCCCTAATTACCTGTCCCTTTCTTCTTATACTTTTCCTTATCACCATAGTACCAAGGGCTGTGTTTGCCCGCAGTACCCGAGCGCACTTTGCTAGCGGTATTCTGGATCCGTCAGTCTACTTAGATTTCTTACCGTCCTTATAATTATCACCATAGTACTTCTGATACGCCGAGTAATTCCGGTAATACTTATAACTATAACCGTATGCATTCCCCCGCAATGATACGTCATTCAGCACCACCCCCAACACATTCGCCTTCACCTGCCTCAGCAGCTCCAGCGTCCTCCCCAGTGCCCTCGCCCGTGTCTTCCCCGGTCTCACCACCAGCAGCACCCCATCCATCAGCGGCGCCAACACCGAAGCATCCGTCACTGCCAGCACGGGTGGTGTATCAACCAAAACCACGTCAGCAATCTCCTTCATCGCTGTGAGGATCTTCTCCATCTTTTGGCTTCCCAGTAGCTCCGCCGGGTTCGGTGGCAGGCTTCCCGTCGTCACTACCACCAGGTTCTCCACCCCGCTCACCTGGCATGACCCGTCCAGCACCAGCGAGTTCTGCGAGAACAGGTTGCTCATTCCCTTCCGGTTGTTCAGCTTGAAGTTGACGTGCAGCTTCGGATGTCGCAGGTCACAGTCTGCCACCATCACGTTCTTCCCATTCTGCGCCATCACCACCGCCAGATTCGAGACTGTCGTTGTCTTCCCCTCTCCTGGCTCACTGCTGGTGATCAACAGTGTCTTGAGAGGCTGGTCTACATGCGTAAAACCCACATTCGTCCGCAGGCTTCGGTACGCTTCCGACGTCGGCGAGCGTGGCTCCGTCAGACTGATCGGTGCAGTCATCTGATCGTTATAATGGTTGATCACCCCCAGGATCGGCAGCTTGAAGGTGCGCATGATATCTTCAGGTGTCTTGATCGTATCATCCAGCGCTTCCCTCGCTACGATCCCACCTGCTGCCAGCATCATCCCCACCAGTGCCGCCAGTAGTGTATTACGCATCACTTGGGGTCTCACGGGAGATGGTTTCGGTGTCGCTGCTTCTACCTGCACCACGGATGACACAGATTGCGCTTCAGACAGCCGGATGGCTTCATACGACTGCAATAACCCCGAGTATATTCCCCGGTATTCGGTCACCTTTGTGTCCAGGCGCTCCTTCTCGTCCGCCGTCAACGCCTCCCCCGCCTGTGTTTCGTATTGCGCGATCTGCTTCTCGATCTCTGCCAGCTGCCCCTCTAGCGTCGCCTTACTCTGTGCGAACCGCTGGCTTTGGATCTCCAGGATCTGTGTGGAGAACACCGTCGCCACCGCATTGGCTATGTTCGCCGATAACTGTGGGTCAGTCGTCTCTGCGGTCACTTGGATCAGCTGTGTATCTCGAACTGGCGTTACCGTGATCATCCCTTTGAGCTTTCCGGGTATCATGTCAAGCTTTAGCTGACTGATTACTTCGCTCAGAACTGGATCTTTCGTCATCATCTCGGAATAAGTTGCTGCAAGCTGTTGCGATGTTATCACCGACGTATAATCTGCCGCTTGCGTTGCTGGAGCCTCGTTCACCATCACCGTTGATGTCGATTGATAGTACGGTGTCAATCGTTTGTTATAGAAGAAAGCCACCGCCCCAAATATCACCCCCACCAGCAGGATTAGCCACGCCCAGTGCCAAAACAGGTTGAAATAATGGCGTAAGTCCAGGCTTTCTTCTATAGATTCATCGGTTGTATTATTTAAACTCATGACAAATATCCTTTTGCTACTAAATTAATATACATTGTGCCGGTCGATCCTAGTGCTCTTGCCAGGTCCTGTGCTTCTCCACTTGTAGTGTCTGATTTCAACATCGCCACCCTCTCAATCATTCAGCCAGCTCGATCACGCCACATCTAGATAATTTCTTCAATGATTCTGTGCAAATCTCAAACTTTTTCAGCTAATAATGGTTTTCTCTAGAACATCTACCACCTTGAAAACCAACTCTCGGATCGGATTTCCTCCTGCTCATCAACACTCAATAATTATATATTGGCTATACGCATATTTTGGCTATGCGCAAATATACTTGACTTGGTGCTCTTAATCTATCTCCCCGGAGCTTACACATCATATTCTAACCTTTCCCAGCACCTTCGAAGTTATTTCCTGGGCGTTTCTGGGATTATTAACCTCATTTCGGAGTATCAGCCCTCCTGCTTTTTATCCACCATACCACCACTGCTACCAATAAAAGCAACACACCCACCACTAAAAGAGTTTTCCCTTCTCCACGGGTTCCTCCCCTTAAACTTCCCAGGTCAACCGCCGTTGCCGCATTTTCAGGTATCACCATTGCCGTTTGTGTCTCTTCCAGCAGTGCGGTGGTCCCCGTCAATCGTGGGATTGTCTCACCACCCGCTAACATCGTCGCACTAGGTTCGTAAGTCGGATTGACAACACTTCCCTGCGCAGTCGGGCTAGATTTTATCGGGGGAGTCATCGCAGGTTGGGTTAGCTCTGCGAAGCTGGTGGGTGCCTTGGTAGGTGTATTTACCTCCGATGTTGCTATTGGTAACGTTGCTGTCGGTGGAGGTGCTGTTGGCACAGTCTGTTCGTTCGGGCGTGCCATTCCTACCTGGGCTATAATACCTAACACAAGTAATCCCACCATTACTGCTGCGGTTAGTTTATAGGTCCTTCTTATAAATATATATCGCATATCCCCAAGTCTCCAACATCTTCAGGTAACCGCCCTTCGACTTGCTAGAGAACATATCTCCTGGAGTCTACCTGGCTAAGTTTGCTCGAATGTTGTTAACGCTCACTCTACACTTAAAGCTTCTCAGTCTATGTCCTCTCTTTGGGAGTCCCTGCTACCCTGCAAAGCACATAGACTGTCAGCTGAATGGCTTCACTCCCTAAAAAGTCCTCGAAATATAACCTCAATCATTTCCTAAATCTTCAGTTATCTGTTCCTAATCATTATTAAATTCTAACATCACGGGATGCACAATACTCTCTCACTATTCCTGGCTCTCATCATCGACAGACAAAGTTTGCATCGCCGTCATTTACACTCGCGCTCCGCCCCTCCGACATAGTCAGCATCCTCTTATTTATGATTTACCCTTCGCCACAGTATGTTACAGGACCCCCCTCACTCCTCACTTCATGTTATTCGCCAAACAGGATGCTTGTCCAGAAGTAACCTCGCTGCCCAAAGCGTCTGGCACTCCTTCTCACACCATTCAATAACAATATGATTAAGCTTATTAGAATCAATCAAATCCTCAGAATTCAGCTCATAACTAACTATAAATCTCTTACCTAACAATTATGCCAATCTAAAATTACATTCTCACCAATCATTAAATATAGCCTATAAAATAGTCTTAAAATGACAAGAAATACCCGACCTCCTCATCTAATAGGTCAAATCGGTTCTAGATTATTTAATATAATGAGAAATGAGAAATCGTGATCATTTTAGCTCGTCACAGACCAACCTCATTAGTATTATTACCAGAGGTCTATGCCCTATAGATTAGACTTTGTCGGTGAGTATGCATCAGCGGTAGATGATAATTAATCGATGGTTAGTATATCATAAAGGATACCTTAGATTCACTTGCCATAACCATACTTTGCATTGCTTGCCGCGGTGTCTGATCAATATGCTGCCCTCCAAATTGCCTGGAATTTGCGAGAATTGTTTGTATAAAATACTACCAGATGAATGCATGCGAAATATCAGGTAAAAAGCTCCGATAAACCAATATAATACTAATGATCCTACTAATCAATGGACTATAATAAATCTCTTGTTCTGTTCTCATAAAGAAGTAATGTGATTTTGTTGAACCAAATAAAAGGTACCAATTAGGATGATAAGATTAGAAACTTAGTAAGAGGACAGGAATTGATCCAGTTTGATAAATATTTACCAGATCTAGAGCATAAATTAGTATTTGCAGCTCTTGCTCTCGACCGATCGAAAGATAATCGGATTGTTGAGATTCTTGAAGGCGCATTAGACTGGTCACTTGTCCTTCAAATTGCTCTCCAAAATGGAGTATTTCCGCTTATCCACCAGAGAATAATGCCATTGGCAGAGAAGCGCATATCTTTAGAGGAAATTACACGGTGGAAGGCGCTTTATCAAGCAAATACTCAGAATAATTTACGCCTAGCTTGGAAATTAATTGAGTATATAAAATTACTTTCGAATAATGGCATTAAATGTGTCGTTTTGAAAGGTCCAATCTACTCTATCCAGGCGTATCGCGATCTTTCCTTGCGACAATACTCTGATTTAGATATTTTGATTCATCAAACAGATTTTCTCAAGGTCGATAAAATTCTTGAGCAATTTGGATATTTTCCAACCATTAAGATGGATGCTAGGCAGAAAAAGTTTGTATTCAGATCAAACAATCATTTTTTATTTGCCTTTCAAGGAGATACATTTGAAGTTCATTGGGATATTACACCTCCCTGGAGTATTTCTCGATTTACGCAAAAACAAGTGTGGCCGAATATAATCCCCATAATAATTCTAGATCAGGAAATCTACGCATTATCTCCCGAAGACACGATCCTGTTCACCTGTTTACACGGTGCTAAGCATGCATGGTCTCAACTCAAGTGGATTGTCGATTTGGCTTATCTAAGCCAATCTTATAATGAGGATGAATGGCTTTCCCTCTTGGAACATGCCAAACGTTTGGGTTTGTTCCGCCAGGTATGTGTGGGTTTGTTATTAGCGATAAATGTTGTTGATGCGAAAATTCCAATAAAAGTACGATATCAGCTCAACTCAAATCGCTCCGCTCAGGACCTTGTATCTCAAGTAATGGATAGCTTATCAAAGTTGACCAACAATCGATCAAAAATTAATGCTTACAAATTCTACTGGAAGAGCCTTGATCGCTGGCAAGATCGTCTGCGTTACATTATCAGTTTGATTTTTATTCCAGAAGATACAGATTGGAAAATGATCTCAATGCCAGAAAATATGTACTCTGCGTATTATTTCTTACGCCCGATGCGCCTTTTATATAAATATGTAAAGGCTATTATCCCACTAAGGTCCTGAATTCCATTCTATTCAATGGATTATTAAATGCCTTTATCCCTCGATCTTGCCTGGAGGTTCAAGTCATTGATTTATGAACAATTAGATATAGACTATAAGGGGACTATAAATTTAACCGCGCTAGTAGTAAAAGAAGATTTTTTCTTACCAGAATTGTTGATCCTAGCGAGTAACTAAAGGAATTTTTATACTGTATGATGAAATAAAAGTAATTGGTCCGACCAGATCCCTACCATATACCTGAACTAGCTCTAACCAGTAGAAGTAATTTTTTCCAGGATCTACTCCGTCATAATAATCGTAGGTTGCACCTTCCATCTGGCCAGGTATTTTTGCCAGGATGAGGTCAGAATTTACTTTGTGTCTTTCTCCATTTTGGGTTTCGGATCGATAAAGATTGAAACCCAAAAGCCATAGTTCATTAGATGTTTCCCAATTCAATTGTATTGCATCAGGAAGGACATTTCCTGTAAATGACACCAATATTGCGGCTGGTGGAATTTTTAGCTTTGTAGCAGGATCACCGAGTAAATTATAAGTGTCTATCAAATCATAATAACCTCCCCCATTTGCATCCAGGTAATACTTGGCAAAGGTGGTTGCCGCACCAAATTGGATCAAGCCGTAGCTAAAGAAACCCTGATACAAGCCCTCAGCAAGAATGTCATGCCCACTTGCCAATCCAAATCCGGCTGGTGAAAAGCTACCAATGGCACCTTTTTCTGTAGCGCGAACAAGGCTCTCAGCCAGGGAGGGGTAATCGAAGCCAGTCGCTTTTGGAAAGAGAAAGTATCCTTCCGCACATGTCATCGGTGCAAAAAATGGATATTTTCCAATATTTGTGAGGCTGTCAATGCTGTTCACTGATAATAAATTTTCGCTTGCCCAAAATTGGACACTTCCATGTCCTACGAAACTTAGAATCAGCCGTCCTTGATTGAGTGCACTTAGAATAGCAGCCCGTGTCTCATCTACAGAAGTATAGGGTGGAAGACCGTAATAGATTTTGTCCACAAGGTAATCGGGTGGGAGTAAGTGATCAGATATATTATCGGAGAGAGCTGGAAAATTACCACCCGCATCAGCATTATCCGCAACAAAGGTCAACCGTGTATCCCAATCCCCTTGGGCCGGGTTTTGTTCATAGAATAATGTCTTATTCACCATAGCGGAAGTCTCAGTTGCATTGTTAGCAGGCAAGCGGCCGATATACATATCCGCAAGATTATCTTCCCCGCTAATTGTCACGAAACGGTTATCAGAGGCGGTTTCACCGATCCAAGGATCAAACTCTCCTAAAAAAGGTGGTATATAGTTAGGACCGCTATCGCCGTAATAGTTCTTAAAATCATAATGCCCATCCCCTACAAGGAGAACATATGAAGCTGCCGGGGCAATCCAATCAGAATAGGCATGTGCTAGGAACCTTTGAATTGAGGTCGGATCGAAAACACCTCCATTAAATTCATCATAAATATCTTGCACGTCCACGACCTTCACTCGCATCCCCTGGTTTGCCCGGTAAGTAGCGAGTGGTGTTATTTCATTCAAGAAGTCTGAATGACTGATAATAAGATAATCTGCACCATTTGAGGCATCCATTAAATTGGACGGACTATCCTCAGTTATTGCTGAAGGGCTGAACCAGCTTGAGGGTGACACCGTCATATATCTGTATTCCTCACTTACCTGTTGCTCGAAATCAATCTCAAAGAGCGATCCAACTGGGATAATATTGCCACCCACAATTCGAATTGGTGATAATGGATTACTGAGATCAAAAACATCAATGGTGTCGCTGCTAAAACCTCTCACTCGGAATTCCCATACACCTGGAATGCTCCCATCAAAGACGAGTGAGTTATTTTCTGAGGTGTAAGTATGGTAATAGTCTATTTCAAACCAATTAACTAATACTTGATCGATAATGATCCCCCCATCTAGAGGGCACTCTATAGTAAGTGTATTGATTTCCCTCAAGTAAATACGACGAGTCGATATCAATTGAAAATGAATACTCACTAGTCGATGGCCATGTTTGATCATCGATAAGAGATCCATTCAAGTAAATGCGAGTATGATGTTGTGGATCTGCATAATAGCCTTTTAGTAAACCCCGTACCCTAGCTGTGAATAAATTTGAATCTTGGTTTTGAAGAAAAAAAGTAAAATCTTTAGAAACCGGAGTTCCATTAGCATTCAATAAAGACCAGTACCAGTGGTCAAATTGTGATCCAGACGGAGAATTTCTAAAATATGTATGATCTTCTTCAAGGTGCAGGGTAGTAAAATAAGAAATTGGGGATGTGGCATCATGTGTACTACCATCACGAGTAGACATACGAAGACCATTCGCATTCCCCCAGCTCAGCCAATAAATATTGGTGTTAGTGAACCTTGTATTAATTTTCTGGCCGTAAAAGAGAATTTGATCATCAGAATTAAAAATCCCATCTTCCTCGCCTAATATATATAATGGTATCTCTATCCCCTGATTGAGCAATTTGAATGTGCGTGGATCCAAATCGTCAACCGGCACACCAGCCGTTTGCAGGGCAGAATAAGTAACTTGATTCAGACCTTCATGTTCTACTTGAATTTTATATACTGGTTGGTCTGCCATATCAGATACGGTTGATTTTTCGACCATCGAATTTGGTTGCTGCCTTGATAAGCGCCAATAACGAGCTTGATCGTAGTTGATCAAGGTTTTTTGCAGTAATGATTCGAAAGAACCTTCATTAACAAGGTCCATAATTTCACGAGGTGCATCAAAATTCCCAAGATCAATATCAATAATAATATGATGGATAATTTTAAGCTCACCTCTAACAGGGTTATAAACGAAAGGTGTATAGTTTACACGAGCCACCTGTTGGCTACGTATCATTCCACTTACTTCGATAGAAACCGGCTGGTTCGGAATGGATACATCCCTGGAATAGGTCAGGGTGTTTTCTCTACAACCTCTCCTCTGTAACCAGCAAGCCCGAGCGGGTTATTTTGAATAATAGGAGTAGCAACCGGGCACAGATGGATATCCCCTGGAATATCCAAGGTTTCTATAGACTTAATAGTAAATGTCGGGGTTGTCCCGAGTGGAATGCCTAAAATGACGCCGGCGGAAAGTAAACCTGGCTCTCCCGGGGGAGAAGTGTGATAATAACCATCCGCCTTCAAGCTATGGCAGGATTGCCCTTTGCTTACTAACCTTTCTAAATTGTATGACGGGGCAAGAATATTCAGGATAATACTTCTGGAAGTTGATGAAACGATCTGAAAACCAGGCGGTAAGACTGCCTGGTTATTTTGAGACTGCTGCCGGACAAGAAGTGGTTCGCTTGATTCAGTGAGCTGCCGTGCTTAAATCCCAGAAGTTATGGACGTTCCTAAAAGAAACACTATGAGAAATGCGATTGTTAATCTGCGTATCCACAGTTTTTCCATATGTAATTCTCCACATCCAATCAAACGGTAAATTCAGCTAATTTTTAACCAATCCCGCACTCGCCTGCGGAACCCCTCTAGCAGCCAGAAAAATCTCCTTATCAATGGCATTATCCTGATCCACAACAATGCTCGCAGTCGCTGCAGAATGGAAGTTAATATTATCCGCTTGTTACCTCGCTCTACAGTCTCTACCCTTCCCAAAATATTTTCTAACCGAAACCTACCATCAGTTGTTATGCAACCGTCGCCCCTGGTGACATAAAAGGTAGTTCCGTTGTTCCGGCTAATTTTAACTACCCGATGAGCCAGTAATCTCCCCTCACCAGTCTCAACTAACAGTACATCACCCGGCTTGATCCGTTTTCCTTCTAGAGGAGCTACCTCAAGAATATCTTTGTCTTGAATAAAGGGTTGCATGCTTTCCCCACTGGCTTGAAAGCGTACTCGATGCCCTTCAGCCAGTAGCTGCTCAGCTAACGCCTGGAATTCAGTCCCATTTAGTCCGAGGACAGACATCGCACATACTCTACGGCGCTCTGCTCTGGTACAAAACCCAGCTCGTAACAGGGAACAGCCTGGCATAATTCATCCAGGAATTGCAAGGTAAAAGCCATCGCAGAAGCGCTCCACAGAGGAGCGAAGGATCGCACTAGTAAAGCGGTTGCAGCTTGAGCTGGTGAAAGAGGCACTGCCAGATTAGATGAGGCATGCTTTAGGATAAATATCTTTTTAAGTGGGGCATCTGCTGCCAGCGCTATTCCTCCCTGACCATGCCAGGGTGTGCCATACACTCGGAATTCGCCGTCAATCTTGCGAATGATAGTATGATCATCATTCAGAACCCGTACACCTGGTAGACCGTTCCATAAGCGGGCTGTCGTAGATTTTCCGGCTGAGCCGATCCCCGCGAATACAATCCCATTCTCTCCATCAATTACCCCACAGGAATGTACCATAATGCCGAAGCCCGTCGCTAAGAGGTTGATCATGAGCAATTCACCCAATGGGTAGCTCATTGGAAAGATTTTTTTCCCCGGCTCTTGATCACTATCTGCAGTATATATTTCGCCAGTATGAAAATCCGATGAAAAGCTACCAACCAGATACGGATTGAGAATTCGTGTTTGGACCCATATCACCCATCGGTCGTTGTCCTGATAGAGACGCCAGCCCCTCCCAGTGTCAAAAATTGGTGAGCTGGTTAGTTCAATGGGGATTGGGTCATTGAATATTTTATAACGAGCAATTGGGGGTTCAGTTGATAAAAAATCCAAATAATTGCTGTGCCCGGCATATACCCACCTAGGATTTCCGATGAAGCCTAAACCAATCGCTCCGATTCGGAAGCACAAGTTTTCAGCCATGATTTATCGATGTTATACCTGGGAAGATTTCAGCTTCCCCCTACAGATACACAAGTCAAGCACCCACCGTTCGATAAATTCCCAGTTTTACATACACCAAGTACAGCTTCTTGTGCTACCAGGCGGACCTCAGTTAACTGTGGTTTGGTATACACTTTCTTTTTAATTTTAGAAGGTTTTGTGTCAGTCATTGATTCCTCACGAAATTCTGTAATTTTCTATATTTATTCATTATACAGTATTTACATTAAGCAAAAACATCACGGCGCAATTTAGCAATTTGGCATAAAAACTCCACCGGTTTTTCCATATCACCATGCTCCAGTTCAGCCAGCGCGGGGCATTGTGGACATACCAGTCGTAACTCACAGCCTAAGCAAGGAATACGATTACTATACTCACGAATAATTTCCTGGAGTAAAAACACATCCCAACCTTCTTTAAAACTTCCGACCCGAAGATCATAAGAAGACTGGCGAGTGCTTATACACGCGCTTAGGCGACCTTGTGCATCTACATGAAATCCTTGCTTGCCCGCACTACACAAGTACATCCGTTGGTCTGAAAATGGGATATACTTTTTTTCTCTGAATTGCTCTCTCAATAGATTGGAACGTTCTGGATCAGAACTCTCCAAATCCACAATCGCCTTAGGCTGTAATCGAAATTTAATGGGTCTTCCTGAACCGTCCAACGCGGGATTGATTATTGGGTCGATCCGGAATTTCACCCCAAGACTGGCAGCAAGTGATTTCATTTTGTCCAGCTCGTGGCAATTATTAATCATCACCATTGTCTTCAAGCCAAGAGGTAGTTTGCGTTCCAACAGCAGATCGATCCCTCGGCGACAACGTGTATACGAACCTGGTATTCCTGTGACCTGTTCGTAGGTTTCCTGGGTGGCACCATAGAGAGTGATCTCAATGTTGAACGGACGCCATTCAGCAAGATAGTCCACAATCTGCTGATTTAATAAGGTGCCGTTCGTAAAAAGTGAAAGGAGTAATCCTTTGCGGCGGGCATAAATATAAATATCAATTAAATCACGGCGAAGAAATGGTTCCCCGCCAGTTAGCAGAAGCCATAAGCAGCCGGCATCTGTAACTTCATCCACTATGCGCTTTAACTCAACCAAACTAAGCTCGCGCATTCCTCGACTCGCTCGTTTCTCCAGGGGAATATAGCAGTGTTGGCAGCGTAAGTTACATCGTTGGGTTACCTCGATCGATCCAGAGATGGGTATACGTTGGTTACCTACTCGCTGGTGCATCCAATCGCTAAAATTGCCGTATCCTAATTGAGGAATTCCACCGCAATCATCCATCAGGCTCGCACCACTGCCTTTACACGTTCAAGATCGGTGAATAAATCGAGCAGATCTTGTCCTGCCTGTTGTTCATCCACATCGAATTCCAGGATGATATGACTGAGGATATCTGCCAGGGTTTTATTACCATCCAGCAGCTGCCAGGCGAATAAAGCTGTTTCATTGAGAAGATAAATCAATTCCAGGTCTCCCATATTTTGGCGGATCGGCACAAGGATCATTTCACCAGCAATCTGCCGGGCAACAATGGTAGGATCTTTACTGTAAACCCAGTCAAATGGGTCAGGCAATGGATTGGACATAATTAGTAAAATTCTTCTCTCCAAAGGAGATACAAACCAGGCGAATTTCGGTTAATGCATCTATCAGTAAGGGTAAAAATCTTGATTATTTCATCATACCCTTAAACTGAAGGATTTTCAAGGGAAAATTTCCTGGTATGCGGACCACAGAATGATCCGCACACCAAGTCAAAGTTATGTTATCGCAATCCAATTGGCAGCCATACGTGGTTCGGCACCAGTCTGGCGTTCATAGGACCATACAGCTGGGAGAAACTATCACCTACCCACTCAACCCAATAGTAATACGTCTTGCCCATTTCGACAGTGATGTCTAAATATATGTAATGGTTGCCATGGAGCTGTCCTGGTGTTACCGCTGGGATCAGTGCTGGATTGATCTGTACCTGCAATCCATCTCGGGATTCTGACCGGTATAGGTTGAAGCCTACCAGGAAGTTCTCCCGGGCAGTCTGCCAGCTGAGCTGAACACCTTGTGGCAGAGTCATGGCAGTAAAGTTAGTAAGACTGACATCAGTCGGTACGCAGCCTGTCGTTCCAGCCTTGAGCACATTCAGGTAACCGTACCCGAAGGTATAGTTCCCCTGCCCATCCGGAGGAGCTCCGCAGTTACCAGCTGGACTTGCGTCGGTGTTGTTCTGCAACAGCTGAAATGTCGCATCAACCTGACCCACCAATGCGGGGTTACACGACCATAGCAGGGCAACTGCACCAGCTGTATGCGGACTGGCCATTGATGTACCAGTCATGGATGCCCATAGGTTGGTTGGGTAAGAAGAAATAACACTCACCGCCGGACTTGAAATATTTGGCTTTGTGTATGGATCATGTCCATAAACAGAAGGTCCCCTTCCGGAATTGCTGTAGACATTCCGAGAAGAATCATGCCCTCCGGAAGCAAATGATTCCTGGTAGTCACTGGGAGAGCCAATCAATCCACAGGTGTAGCCGGGATTGCCCGACGAAAATGCCGGGAAGATCCCAGCCGCTCTCCATGCCTGGACCTTAGTTAAATACCAGCTATTTCCACTGGAACCGCCCCATGAATTATTTACTATGTTCGGACGATTTGCAGGATTACCAGCAGGCGCAAGGATCCAATCTGCGCAGGCCAAGAGCGAAACGGAGCTACAAGTTGTGCTTTCACATCCTTTACAGGCGATCCATCTTGCATTAGGTGCCATACCAACATTGAAGGCTAAAGCGGGATCATCTTTTCCAACCATCGTACCCATGGTGTGGGTGCCGTGTCCATTGTTATCGCACGCACCCCCCGCTCCGCAGATATTTGCTGGATCTTTCCAACAAACAGGGTTGCTCGGATCATTTGTACATTTGAACTGGTTAACCAGGGCAGGGTGGTTCCACTGCACCCCTGTGTCAATATTTGCTACCACAATGTCTTCCCCTTTGACACCAAATTCTGTCCAGAATTGGTCGGCTTTAGTATCTGTAATACCCCAGGCAGTAACAGCAGTTATCGTATCGCCAACAGTGGTTATGGCATCGTAAGCCAGAAAATCACCTGCCCAGGAGATATACTGGAATGGTTTGATTTCCTCGATGGAATCAATGGAATAAGTGGCTGCAGCTTGAATGAAATTCACCTCGGGTAATGTTGCCAACTCATGTACGCTCGTCAGGGTACCACTCCACACATACAATTCGTTTCCTGCGATAAAGGATTGATACTTCAAACCATCAGCATCCAGAATTGCTTTGGCAGATGCCTGGCTTTTAGCTGCGACAGCAACCAGAGAATTGTAAACAAATTCTCCACGCGCCTTCCATTCCATCGAATAAGCAGCCGAAAGATCTGCTTGATTCGTGAAGCGCACGATGAAATCTACATTGCCGTTTTTTTCTATCGCTGTCAGAAGCCCATTTTCGATCTTATCCGTGTATGGTTGGGTGTTAGCCAGCAATCCCATAGCAGAACTATCAGATGAGACTGCTTGGAGAGGAGTATTGTTCGCTGGTTCTAAAAATGCTGCCTTGCTAGAATCAGAAATGGCAAGGCTGGTCAATAGGAATACTAAGAAAGAAAGGGTAATTATCCAATGTTTTTTTAAAGTGAACATAGGGCAACCTCCTCACACATATAAATACTAAAACCATGAATGAATGCGCGATCTGTCTTTGATTGTTTTTTTTTCTTCTTACTTACCTGACCAGCAGGTTGTAAATGAGACATATACTTGCCCGTCCCAAGGTGCAATTATTAGACCATTTTTTAATATATGTCACAAGCAATTGGCTGTCAATCGAAGAATATATTGTTGACCTTGTTTTTTCCTCTGGAAACAGTCGCACCTGATCCTTCCTTCTCCTCGTCGCGTATGACGCATTACAACAATTGTAAAGAAGGATTGCAATATTCGATATCTTGTTAATTTATATCTCCATTATTACCACTTATTAGTCTTCATCCCGTAGAATGCTGGAATTTAAGATATAGGAACTCAGAAATTGTCGAACTTAATGACAACAACAAATATTCTGGCTCCCCGAGCAACATCAAACATGTCAATGAAGATGTGGCTCATAATAAACACCCTTTTATTTAGTTCGTGCCATTTTTTCTTATACCAACCGAAGGTATTTATCTTGAGGATCGATATTGTTAATGACCCCCAATGGCACCATATTTCCATTTCACGACTAATTCGTAACTTAATACACCCTTTCCAGCATCTCCTCCAGGTTGTCTAATGTCTCATGCACAGGGGTTGATAGCTCAGCCGCGAATGCTGTAGCTTCCGGCTGCACACCCACCAATATGACTTCAGCCCCCGTGCTATCCTGGATCATTACTGCCAGGAATGCCAGTCCAGGATTGCGGGTGAAATTCTCGATCGCCCTCAACCTGTCGGCATCCAAGATAGTCATGCAGCCTGCTTCTGCCCCTAATTCAAGCGCTACGACGATCAAAACAACTTCAGGTTGAGCAGCTTGGATTGCGCTCAGGTAATTTTCAGGCACTTCGCCAGCGTTGATTAGCATCGCATCCACCCGCCCCTGCAGGAAATCCACCAAGCTTGGACCCACGGCATCATCACCTTGTAAAGGATTCCCTATCCCAAGGATGACCGTACGTTTTCTCCGCAGTCGCTTGGCTAACTCATTCAGCATAGTTAACCACAATTAATTTGTAATTTATTTCACATGGACGCGCTTATGATTCTACTCTCATGTAAATTTTATGTCAAATGAATTCCAAGAATACTTAGCATTATTGGATATATACATCATGCCGATGGCAGGATGCGGTAAAATGTTCCATCTCAAACTTTATTTACTATCGGAAACTATTGTAATCGATCATACTAGTAGATAAGTGAGCACTTGCGTCATCTCTACCGTTTCTATCAATTCGTAGAATCAGTATATAGAGTCTGAATAACCTATCCGCCAGGATTTTAGTGATAACCTTTTTTCAGTAACCAAGAGACGCGTAGCCGAACGGAATGATCATGAACTCATTTTTATATCAACTTTATCGTTATGGATTTCACAGGTTTGGATTTCCTCTTTGCAAAAACAAACCTTTGTGCTATAGTTAGCGGCTGTGTCAAGCCCGGTAGGTATAAGGCTTGCTTTCCGCCCCTGGTAAGTCGCCAGGCTAAATCCAGGAGCATACCCGAGGAAAGGAGGAATTTCCCATGCGTGAATATGAATTGGTTTTTATTGTCCATCCAGACCTGGATGATACTGCGCTTAAAGACGTAGTTGAAAAAGTGAGTGGATGGATTACCGAAGCCGGTGGTATTGTCTCAAAAGTTGACCTTTGGGGAAAGCGGAAATTGGCTTATGCGATCCGAAAACAAAAAGAAGGCCAATATGTGCTGCTAAATACCCAGATGGACCCGGCATTTGGAGCAACCCTGGAAAGAAATTTACGCTTTCTGGAACCTGTAATGCGGTTCTTATTAATTAGTGTTGAATAATTACATATAAGGAGTCCATAATGAGTTCGAGGGCTTAATAAAGTAATGATCATAGGCAACCTTGGGCGAGAGCCTGAGATGCGTTACACGCCTTCCGGTAGACCGGTGACCACATTTAGTGTGGCGACAAGCCGCACTTGGAATACCTCTGAGGGAGAGAAGCACGTTGAAACTGAATGGTTCAACGTGGTAGCCTGGAGCAATCTGGCAGAGATATGCAAACAATATCTCACCAAGGGTCAACAGGTATATATCGAAGGACGCTTACAAACCAGGCACTGGGATGATCAAGAAGGTAATAAGCATACCTCTGTTGAAATTGTCGCCAATGAGATGATCATCCTGGGAGAGCGACGGGAGGCTGGTGAATCAGCGACTGAACCAGAATCAGCAGAAGAGGAAGAATTTCCCTTCTAGTTATTAACCAAGACTGATGAATTATTAAACGATAATTCAAAAAGGAGTTAGTACGAGTGGATACAAATGAGATGACATCCGATGCACGTGGCGGACCAAGACGATTTTACTCACAACCTAAAGTCTGCCAATTCTGCACCGATCGAACTACGAAAATTGACTATAAACAGATAGATGTTCTGCGCCGGTACGTAACCGAGAGCGGTAAAATTCGTCCCCGCCGTCAATCAGGCGCATGTGCAAAACACCAACGAGAGATCGCCCGGGCAATTAAACGCGCTCGCCACCTTGCAATGCTACCATTTACTGGAGAAGTCCTGAGATAATCGATACTTACGCTTGAACGCGGGTGATAATTCCACGGTTCACCCCAAAATTTATGAGGTCAAAAAATGGCAAAAGGACAGAAGAGTCAAATCGTCACAAAGAAACATCTTGCTCGTCAAGAACGTGAACGCCTACAGAATCGATATATCCTGATTGCAAGTATCGCGGTCATCGTTATTGTCTTTGGATTGATCGGATATGGAATTATACAAACGTATATTATTCAGCCCCAACAACCTGTCGCCAAGGTTGCGGACAAAGTGATCACCACCAAACAGTTTCAAACCTTTGCCCGCTATGAACGCGTGCAGTGGATCCAACAATATCGATATTACCAACAGCTCCAGCAGATTTTTGGCAGCGATCAATCAAGTTTGAGCTATATTCAACAGCTGATGGCTCAAATCGAATATCAGCTTCAAGCTACTAACCTTGGTCAAAATACGGTAGACTACTTGGTAGCTAACCAAATCATTCAACAAGAAGCCGATAAACGTGGTATTACCGTCTCGACTGCTGAAATTGATAAGACTTTAGAGGAGTATATGGGTTATTTTCCAAATGGAACACCTACCACTGCACCGACCACTAATCCGGTTCCTACTTCGACACTCAACCCCACCCAAATTTCCCTGATTCCGCCAACTGCCACCGTTGTCCCAACTTCAACCTCGACACCGACACCAACGATTACTGTGACTCAGGAAATTGTGAGCCCGACGCCGACTGTCATCATCACACCCACTGCAACGGCAACAACCGGTGCTCCGGCAGCAACCAGTACCCCCGCCCCATCACCTACTCCTTACACCACCGAGGAATATGCGAAAAATTTCCAGCAATTTGTCGCTACCATGAAGTCTGACGCCAATTTATCAGAAGCAGACCTCCGCTGGATATTTACCATGCAGCAATTAAGGACAAAAGTCTTTGATGCAATCACTGCAGATATCTCCCGCCAACAAGACCAGGTTTGGGCTCGTCAGATCGTAGTCAACGATCAAACCCAGGCGCAAACGATATACGACAGACTCACCAAGGGTGAAAACTTTGAAACTGTGGCGACCGAAGTCTATTCGGGAACTGCCAATACGATTGATCTGGGATGGTTCGGGAAAGATACGCTGGATCCAGCTGCTCAGAACGCAGTTTGGGATATGCAAATCGGTCAAATAAGTGAACCTATCCAGACTGCCAACGGTTGGGAAATCTACCAGGTTTTAGGGCATGAAGTCAGGACATTAACTGACGCCGATCTGGATTCTTTAAAGCAATCGGAATTCCAAAAATGGATTGATGCCCAAAAAACTGCAGAAAATGCGCAAACATTTGATACCTGGAAATCTAAAGTACCCACCAGCCCCACAATACCACCCACTCAAGCGGGTCAGTAATCGTGTAGTTTCCTGGAATCACAACAGGTTCAAGCTATTGACGACATTCATAGTATTTGCGGGTGAAAACCCAACGATACTATGAATGTTTTTTTTATTCCCTGAGGTATACTTTTATATTCAAGAATAATCGAGGTAATTATGGATAAGGTGGTCATCAAAAATATTCTTGCACGGGGAATTATAGGTATCCGCGATTGGGAGCGTATCCATCCCCAGGATATCTTAATCAACATTGTTATCTATACCGAAGTACGCCAGCCATCTGCACCTGATAATATCTCAGAATGTATCGATTATAGTAAAGTGACTAAAAAGGTGATCCTCCATGCTGAGACAGCTAATCGGTTTACTGTAGAGGCACTTGCTGAAGACATTGCTCAGATTTGCCTTGAGGATCCACGGGTATTAAAAACAACCGTCCGGGTAGAAAAACCCGGAGCGGTTCGTTTTGCAGAATCAGTAGGTGTAGAAATAGATCGGGTTCGAAATTAATTCCCTGTTAGAAACGCATCGGCTCAGAACCACGCGAGATATTATCTAAAAATTCCTGGCGAGTTGCTAAACTTCTCCGAAACGCACCATGCACTGCGGAGGTTGTCATGCGGGCATCGTGCTTCTTAACCCCACGCATCATGGTACACAAATGAAGGGCTTCCACCACCACGCCGACACCCTTCGGCATTAACGCATCATTGATAAAATCGGCAATCTGGCGTGTCATCCGTTCTTGAACTTGCAAACGATGGGCAAATACATCCACAATCCTCGGGATTTTAGACAAACCGATTACCCGACCACTGGGTAAGTATGCTACATGCGCCCTTCCCATAAAAGGCAACATGTGATGCTCACACATACTGTAAAACTCAATATCCCTCACAATGACCATTTCGTCGTACGTCACTTCAAAAAGGGCATCGTTTACTATTTTTATTGGGTCAACCCGATATCCAGATAACAACTCAGTATACATATTTGCCACCCGTTCAGGTGTTCTTTCCAGCCCTTTTCGAGATGGATTTTCACCAAACGCAGTTAGCATCTCGGTTACCGCAGCTTCTATTTTCGGAAGATCCATGTCTTTGGAAGGTAGCATTTCATCCATGATATCGTTAGAGTTATTATGATCATTCGCCATAGTGGATCCTGTAATAGTGGGTTACATTGTTGGATAAAGATAAATTTTAACGGCCTTCATGTAACTATTATTCAGTTTTATCGTATTTCTGTTTCAATCAAGCCGTACAAACCATCTCGGCGGAGATAAAGCACATTCACTGATTTTGAGACGGAATTGAAAAAGACAAAAAAGTCTTCGTGACTTAATAGTTTCATTTGTTCCAATGCTTCAACTTCATCCATTGGGGTTAGAACAAACTTTTTTCTCCTTACGATGGTTGAACGGTCCTCTTCGGCGTCTTCTTCTAAAGCGATTGGAATGACTTCCGATGCAGGTTTCCCGTCCCCACGCCCTTTCTGGCGTTTTCCTTTATATCGTTCCATTTGCCGTTGTAATTTCTCCAGGGCAGAATCCATTGCTGTAAATATATCATCCGAGCGTTCTTCAGCTCTTAGAATATAACCTTTACCTCGCACCGTGATTTGGGCAACCTGCCGGTCACCGGCGCTGCGCGCAGACTTGATATAAGCCAAATCTACACGAGCCTCATCAATGTCACTCAGGAAACGATCCAATTTTGAAACTTTCTTCTTTGCATAATCTAAAATCCGATCGGTTACTTCTATATTTCGACCATAAACTTCTACATCTAATGCCATTGGAGTTACTCCTATGTTATGAATTCTTTGCACAATTTACAAGGACAACCTAGCATTGCCACCAATTGTCAAATATATTAACCTAGATATAATCACTACGATATCTAAATATCCACACTCGGAGAATATACTGCCCGAGCAAGAGAAAAACAATATACTTTATCTGCCCCGGCATCTAATAATGCTTTAGCGCAGGCATTTAATGTTGCTCCAGATGTCGCTACGTCATCCACCACCAGTAAATTTTTTCCAGAGACAATATTGCCATCCGCCCGGAATGCATCCACCATGTTATCGTGTCTCTCGGATACATTCAGCCCAACTTGTGTTCTCGTCTCACGTTTTCGCACGAGAGCTCGCGTGGAGAAAGGAATTTCCAAACTAAGAGCGATTGGGCGTGCAAGCAAAGTCGCCTGATTATATCCACGCTCTTTGAAACGAACAAGACCTAATGGGACAGATGTGATGATATCTAATGACCAATTAAGCTTTTCCAAACTGGTTATCATCGGGCGTGATAGCACTTCACCCATTCCGAGATCACGACGATATTTTAACCGATGTATAGCCTCTTTAATCGGCCCCGAATATACCGTATGGGAGCGTAGGGAAGTGAAGTAAGGTCTTAAATCGAGGCATCTCGGGCATATTTTTTCTTCACTTTGGGGGTTTCCACAAATTGGGCAAATAGCCTGGGTAAACTCAGGCGTGTTCTGTGAACAATCATTACACCAGCGCGCTCCCAGTTGGTCACATCCCCCACAGTGCGGCGGGTATACCCAGTCGATTGCTTCCCAGATTAATTGATATACTCGGTAAGCCAGTTTCACTGGCATATGTAAATGAAATCAGTGTCGAAGATCGAGTTGATTGGCTAATAAATTGCTTTCAACCGCCAAGGGGACCCATTCCATTTTGAATCAGGATCAAAAATGCTGGAGCCATTAGAACAATACACAACGCTGGAAAGATAAAAATTGCCATGGGTATCAACATTTTAATGGGAGCTTTATGTGCTTCCTCCTCCGCGATCTGGCGACGCCGGATACGCATCTGGTCGGCTTGAATTCGTAATACTTGTGCCATACTAACCCCCAATTGCTCGCTTTGAAATCACTGCAGCCACAAAACTCGACATTTCGGTTACACCCAGGCGATCAGCCATATCTCGCAATGCTTCCCGCCGTAATTTTCCTAATTGAATTTCTCTGACCACACGTCCAAATGCCCGTCCAAGCTCATTGTCCCATTTCTCATACAATTTCGACATTGCCGCATCGAAACCCAATCCTGCTTCCACACATATGGTCAACAAATCCAGTCCATCTGGCATTGCTTTACGGATTTCTTTTTGCCTCCGGTCAATTCGGCTTTGTAAGAGCAAATCTGGTAAATAAAATCCCACAATGGCGGCAGGTAAACCCAATAACAAGCCTTTTCCATCTAAAAAACTACCTGGGGGGGCTAAATAATCTAAAATGATAAAGATAGCCCCAAATGGAATTCCCACAAAACGGAGGGCAAAAAATATCGCCGGATCCACGTTCCCCGGGTTACCGGCTAATTCCACCTTTTTTGTCATGGAAGTGATAGCGTTCTGTGGCGTAAAACGCATCACAAATTCCCCCATCTTTTTAGCAATTGGCACAATGATCCGTTGGGAAAACGGTTGTGACATTTCTATTTCTTCAAGGGAGACGGTTTCTCCACGTGCTGCAAACTCGGATAACCGTTCTTCGAGCGGATCAGATCCTTGAGGAGATCTAATACCGACGATTACCAAAATAACTGCGCCGATCAGGATTACTAAACCGATAATAAACAGGGGTAACGTTGCCATTTTTCCATCTCCTGGAATGTATCCGTCATACCTCGATACTGGCTATCTTCGTCATGAAGAAATATCCCAGCATAATCATAAACGCTCCAATTATCAAGGCAGGAATTCCATACATTCGTGTTTCTGGATTAAAAAATCGCATCATATATTGGCGGTTGATAAAGTACATGAGGATAATTACGGCTACCGGCATGATCGCCAAAACACGGCCTGACATCATCACCTGGGATGTTAAAACCCGGATTTCGCCTTTAACCCGCACACGTTCACGGATAGTATGTGAAATGGTATCCAATATCTCAGCAAGGTTTCCGCCCACTTCCCGTTGGACACTCATAGCGGTTACGACTAAGTCCAGATCTTTGCTCGGAATTCTACGCGTCAGGTTATCCAACGAGGTATCCATTGCGATGCCAATCTGCATTTCCTGGACTAAGCGGCGGAATTCATCCGATATTGGAGGCGGTAATTCCCGGCTGACGGCTTCCATAGCCTGCATGGTTGAATAACCTGCCCTTAGGCCGTTCACCATCAAACTCAGCATATCAGCAAGCTGGTTATCAAATTTCGTCAGCCGTTTGCCTTGCTGGCGTCTCAGGTAGATAACTGGAGCAAAGAATCCTATTGCGCCACCAATTAGTATACCCGGAATATTCATCGCAAATTGTGAAGCAGACTCGCCCTTGCCAAAACTCGAGCCTCCTCCTAGAAACCATCCGATTAAAGCACCTAACCCGGTCAGTATCGCAATTACTAAGATGAATTCACCAACTTTCATCTTTATATCTGCACGAGCAAGTGACCGGGTGAGGGATTGCCCCCAGGTATATCGCGTTGCTTGTTTGCCCACCCATTCGCCGATAACCGCTTTTCTCGGAGTTACATCAACTCCTTCTTCTTCGAGATATTCTAGGCGGTCATCAACCAAAGACCTCTCTTCAGTGGCAGTAACAATTAATCCTATTACCATTAGGATCAGTGCTACCACTCCACCCAAGATCAGAATTGTTGTAGGACCCATAATTTACCTCTGTTTTACAGGCAAGAAGGTTTAATAACGCCTGCGTTCGCCGATACCAAAAATTGATGGAGGGAGATGTATCCCTGATGATTCGATCTTATCCATGAATTTCGGGCGTAAACCTGTGGGGCGTAATCTACCGATAATCTTACCACCTTCAAAACCGGATTGTTCGAATACAAAGATATCCGTCATCGTAATTACATCACCTTCCATTCCAGATACCTCGGTAATATTAACCACCTTACGTGTACCGTCGCGTAACCGTTCCTCGTGAACAATAAGATCTATAGCCGAAGATACTTGTTCACGAATTGCACGTACCGGTAATTCCATGCCTGCCATCATAACCATGGTTTCAAGACGAGCGAGTGTATCACGCGGGCTATTAGAATGTGCAGTGGTCATCGAGCCGTCATGTCCGGTGTTCATGGCTTGCAACATATCCAGAGCAGCTTCATCACGAATCTCACCAACGATGATTCTATCGGGGCGCATACGTAGGCAGTTAATTACCAGCTGTCGAATGGTTACTTCCCCTCGGCCTTCAATATTTGGAGGGCGTGATTCAAGTGTGACCACATGCTCCTGTCGCAATTGCAATTCGGCAGCATTTTCGACGGTGACAATACGTTCGTCTGTCGGAATAAACTGGGACAGAATATTAAGCAGCGTGGTTTTCCCAGAGCCAGTACCTCCAGAAATCACCAGGTTTAATTTTGATTCTACACAGGCTTTTAGGAATTGAAGTGCTTCCGGAGTGATGGTGCCATATTCGATTAATTGCTCAAGGGTGATTGGGTTTTTAGCAAATTTTCGTACCGTCAGAACCGGACCAACCAGTGAAATAGGTGGGATGACTGCATTGACACGAGACCCATCTGGTAAGCGGGCATCGACATAGGGGCTGGATTCGTCAATACGGCGTCCAAGAGGCGCAACAATTCGATCTATGATACGCAAGACATGCTCATCACTCTCGAATGCAACCGCCACGCGAATGATCTTGCCAGCTCGTTCGATATAGATGTTTTTAGCCCCATTCACCATGACTTCAGTAATCGTATCGTCTTCAAGCAACGTTTGAATAGGACCATAACCCAGTATCTCAGCACTGATCCCCTCAAATAATCGCTGTTTTTCTGGTCGCGATAGAACAATATTTTCCTCAGCAAGTACTTGTTCAAATAAATCCTGTATCGTGTTGCGCACCTCAGCGGTACGGGTGATATCCATTGATGGGTCCAGCTCAGATAATAGCCGGTTTTGGACTCGCGTTTTTAAATCTGAATAAGTATCTTTTTGGACCACACCAGGAGGTACAATACGTCGGGCTTGGAGTGTGATTAGACTGGGTTGAGCGCTCCCACCTGTCGGCTGAGGAGCCTGTGGCTGGGCACTTTTTCCTTGCTCAATTCGTTTCAGGAGTGACATTTCAAATCCTCCAGATCAACTTTACAGTTTTATTTTCTACCATTATTTTTGACTGACAGATCAATATCAGATTGTGATTCAATATCGGAAATCCGCTTCCTCACTACTTCAGCTAACGTAAGGATCGAGCGGGATAACGGTCGTGACTTATCTACCAATAAAAATGGAATTCCACGGTTAACAGAGACGATCACTCTCTCTTCAAAGGGTACCACTGCAGCAATCTCTTGTTTTAAATTCTCACTCACTTTTTCTGTTGTAATTCCAATCCTTTTATCGAACTTGTTCATTACAAAAATAATCCGCTTTCGATCGAAGCCTAATGCATCTGTCTCATCCAGGAAAAGCCTTGAATTCTTGATTGAGGGTATATCTTGGGTAGTCAGCAGAATCAACAAATCACTATTATTAATCGCGCTTGCGGTTATATTCAGTAATGCCGAGGCTGTATCAATGATTATATACGAATACATGGTTCGCAGGAACCCAATTACTTTGGAAAATTGTTCACTTGAAACCATGTCGCTTTGTTCAGGTTTCATTGGTGCAGCCAATATCTTGATACCAGATTGTGAGTGTTTTATGGTGACACTATTGACAATATCAACATCCAGTTCATCTGATCTTGGGGCTAGATCCAAGATGCTGAATTTCCCTTGCTCGTTCAAGAAAACAGCTACATCTCCGAATTGCAGATTTGCATCCACAATGACCACCGATGTATCTTCATTGTTCAAGCATACTGCAAGGTTTGTCGCAAGGGTAGTACAGCCTGATCCGCCTTTCGGGCTGTAAAATGTTATTACTTTTCCCCCAGCGAGAGTCGATCCCAAGGGGTATGTCCCACCAGTCCTGGCAGTTTGAACACCACTTACCTGTGGAACTTTCGTGCGCTCTTCGTGTGCCATAGCACCGGCACGACGGATCGCTGAATTTAATTCATCGATTGTTGGCGGCTTTGTCAAAAAATCACGCGCCCCGGCCAGCATAGCCCGTCTCATATAATTAGGGTCGTTTTGGATGGAAAGGATTACGATCTGAGCAAACGGCACTACTTTTCGGATGATCTCCGTGGCAGCGATTCCATCCATGTCAGGCATATTGATATCCATCAGAAGAACATCTGGCTTTACATCTTTTGAGATATCAATTGCTTCACGACCAGTTCTTGCGACGCCAACAACTTCGACATCCGGCTCGAATTGTAAAAGTTTTCTTATGTTTTCTCGAGTCTCGGCTATGTCGTCGACGATTACTACACGAATTTTATCCGTATCAACCACTTATTCGCTCCAAAGGTAAAAAATCAAGGTTGTGGGGTTGGGGTACTGTCATTTGGGAGTGACGGAGGAACTAAAGCATTTACAGCTGGTTCGAAACCGTAGGGCAATTTGACTGGAATAGGTATATTATACTGATCCAACAAATATGACAAGGTGACAGCTTCAGTTCCATTGGCTTCAGCATCACGGGGATTTCGCAGTACCAATGTCAATTGAGCACCACCATAGATCAGGTAATTTAATGTTACTGCATCCTGTGGAGATACAATTAACGTAATCACATCCGGTGCTGCAGGCATAGGCGTTGGTGTAGGCGCAGCCTGTTCTTGTGCTGGTTCTGCACCAGGTTCAGGTGTAGAGGTCGCCGCAGGTTGAGTAGCTGCTAGTGCAGCTTTTTCTGCTGGGGTTAAAAAGTTTCCCATTTGCAGCACAATCACATCTTGGATTAGAGTCTGGCTGACCAGACGCGGACGTTGTGGCTCGGACGGCAATATATAGAATGTCTGGTTCATCAACAAATCAGTTTCTGGTCGGCCTTGTTCTGATGTACCGCGGATTGGTAGCGCAAACAAAGAGCCATCATTTGCCGCGCCTCCACCAGGACCAATCACATTTCCCGTCCAATTCGGTAATTTCGTTTGCCAGGCGGGGTCCATATCCACGAATAACATCGTAACGATTACATTCACATGATCCCCTCTTTCGGGAGCATAAGATATGCTCGATAGGCGGGTGATCGGGATTGATACAGCAACCATACCAGGAGAAATGAACAACGCATCATCAGACCCAAGCTCTGTGATAGGTGATTCGGTCACCAAGGCAGAAGTCACCACTGTGTAAGGATCCATGGAAAAGCGCGCCATTTTACCCACAACTTGATTGACATCAGTGTACATGATTGGCAACACCAGATCTGCCGGATAATTGTATGTATCTAGTTTGTCTGCAGTAATAATATCACCTCGTTGCACTTGCTGGGTAACTACAACAACCTTGGATGTAGATACTGGAGTCGGGGTCAACAATGGCTCAGTGACTCCTTCCGTCCCTTGAGCCTTTGGAAATAACCCCCCTCCCTTAACTAATAGATATACTAAAGCCAGAGCAATGACGATGATCAATGCTAATAGTAAGAAAATTCTTCCTCGACGCATATCTGCCTCCCATGATCTGGTATTCTCGAGCTGTCTGCGGTTTAATCATACGACCATTATGTCAAAAGTCAAGTTCAACGGTTTTCGTCCCCGCAGGGTCTATATTAGAATTTTACCGACCACCCTTTTTGCTGCAAGATTTAAGCCAGACTTTAATACAAAAATTGGACCCGCTCTCACGGGTCCAGCTTTTGTGAAAGTATTTATTAACGTACAAGAGCCGATGATATCTGGCTGAAGACCGTGGAGATTTGGGTACCGAGGACGGTAAGAACAACGATAACTACGATGGCAATTAGTACAATAATCAACGCGTATTCAACCATACCCTGACCCTTTTCCCTAGGCGAGAACAGCATGTCGTTCACCTCCTTCCTTATTAGAATTCCTCGAATTTACCAAAGGTTTGAACATTATAATATTTCCTGTCACAAAAACAATGCAACAACGCTTAATAATCCCTAACAGTTGTGCAAGTAATGCTGATTGAAGCTATGAATATTGCATTTAACTGTGATCTGTATTTATTTATAATCTGGACGGTTTGTTTCGCTTAATAAGGTTTCAATGTGCTGCAAGCATTTTCTATTTCTAAATTGGCTGGAAGGTCGTCATCCTTCTTCTCATCATTCATATCTTATTCATTAGTAATTCTCATTTCTTATTAAACACAATGAGCCCGGAATAAACCGGGCTCATCGTGTTTACGTTTTGAGTATTATCGGACCAGTGCTGAAGAAATCTGGCTGAATACCTTGGAAATTTGGGTGCCGAGGACGGTAAGAACAACGATGACAACAATCGCAATTAATACAATAATCAATGCATATTCGACCATACCCTGACCCTTTTCCTTAGGCGAGAACAACATGGCATTCACCTCCTTCCCTACACGGTTTCTTTGGTTCTATTCCAAAGTTAGTAACATTATATGAAATTTTGATGAAAAAAGCAATATGTATAGCCTTAAGAACTCCTTACAATTATGTAAAGGCGTTTGCGCCTACGGAGGGAATTTGAAATAAAATGTGCGAACCATGACCGATCGTGCTATGAACTTCCATGCTTCCGCCCAGCATTTGAACCCGATCGCGAATCACTTTCAACCCCATACCGCCCGAATCCTGCACTTTATCGACATCGAAACCTTTCCCATTATCTTCAAGGCTGATTCGTAAACCTGTTTCCGACGAATCCAATTGGAGAATCACCTGAGTCGCCTGGCTGTGAAGAGCGATATTACCGAGTAATTCCTGGATGGCACGGAATACCATTACTTCTAGATAGGATTCAAATCTTTGTTCCATCCCGGTCGAGACTAACCTCACCTCGATCCCTGATTGATCCTTAAATGTTTCCACATACCGGGTTATTGTTGGCACCAGACCCAAGTCGTCTAACATCATTGGGCGTAGATCAAATATAAAATCGCGTACCTTTTGAAATGTGGATGACGCAGTTGTCTTTACACCTGCAAGTTCTTCCTTAGCTTTTGATTGGTCGATGTCAAACAATCGCATCGCAATTTCAGTCTGCAAAATAAAATTCGATAGGGCTTGTGCAGGGCCATCGTGCATTTTGCGAGCAAGGCGACCTCGTTCTGCTTCCTGTGCTTGAATGATCAATTCGACCGATTTTGCTAACGCCGATTGATCCTTCTTCGTACCACTCTGATCAAATTCTCCCGAAAGCAGTGCCTGATTAACTCTTTCCAAAATTATCAGATAATGCTCAATATGGGTATGATCACTTTGTAGTTTATCAATTTGCCCGCGCATTACAAAGAGCCTCTGTTGGGCGTCTAAAGCTGCATCATAAGCCGTCCGAATATCTGCTTTAGAAGCTGTTTCAAACTGAGATTGAATTTGTTGCAAATGAGCGGAGATTGAGGCATTCCTTTGTTGGATTCTAGAAATCTCAAGCTGACTTTGCTCAATAAGCATCACGATTTCTTTTAATTCCTTCTGAGTTTGTTCCAGCTCAAATCTGCAATCCTGCCTTAGTTTTTCCCAAAATGTAAGGTCTTCTTGATCCTGAGTTTTGCTAGGCAAATCCATTTTCAGTGCTCCTCAAACCAGTCACAGCCTCTTAATTTGTTGGAAACGAGTATAGCACAGTAAAACACCATGAGCAACCATCATAGCTAACAATTCTAATAACCAGGATGTATATCTCCTCATGTATAATTCTTATGTACCCCAGGAATAGATCTATTTAATGCATAATATTGAAAAAGCGTTTCTCCAAATTTATACCTGCCTGGTCGTGGCATTATTTGCCTGGAATTCGATAAACACCATCCGTTTTCCATTCGGCGCGGATTACGGAGAAGCCCCACTTATGGATCAGGCAAGACGAATACAAACAAAAGCAACATTATATAAATCAGATCTCAATGCACCACCGTATGTGATTACCAACTATCCACCATTGTATTCTTCCTGGGTAGCAGCAGCCAATTCGATATTTAAAATTCCCCTATTTCAAGCTGGACGGATCACCTCAGTATTCTTCTCCCTAGTAACAGGCTATATTATCGGATTATTTACCTATCATCTCACCAGGAAGAAGTTATTTGCTGTTTTTAGCGCAATATTATTCTTAGGCCACCCTTTTGTGATTGTATGGTCATCTCTGGCGCGTGTGGACTTAATGGCACTTGCCTTCAGCTTGTTAGGGCTATGGATTCTTTATCGATATCGAGAATCTGGAATCGGAATTGTGATTGCGGTCATTTGCTTTTTAGCGGCTGCTTTCACCAGGCAATCGTACTTGTTATCAGGCCCACTGGCTGGTTTTATTTGGCTTTGGCATTTAAACCGTAAGCGCGCTATCGCGTTTATATTATTTTTAGGTGCCTCAGGTCTGCTGATATTTGGAACGATTAATGCACTCACCCATGGTGGTTTCTTTACGAATATAGTTATGGCAAATATTAATCGATACGACATTCTTCATGCATTCTCATTAACCAGACAATTATTACTGATCTGGCCAGTAATATTGATATTAAGTGCCTCGATCATTATTCTTGCTATATATTCCAGGTTTAGGAATCTCTCGATTGATCAAAGTGGTACTTTGCAGCAGCCATTCATTTTTTACGGTTTGGTCTTCTTTACACTCGGTGCGTTTATCTCAGCACTGACGGTTGGAAAGATTGGTTCTAATGTCAATTATTTTCTTGAATTGATAGCAGTTTGTGCCATCTGGTGTGGAATTGCAGTCAAGTTAATCTTCGAGTTGAAAAAAATTGTTAAGTGGGTGTGTATTGGACTATTATTCCTTCAATTAGTTTGGGTCATGAGCTATAGTCTTAGGGTAATTCAGCTGACCTCTGAAAATTTATGGGGGAGGATTGATGTATATGAGAGCCTGAATTCGAAAGTTCAGGCTGCGGTTCAAAATGGAACTGTGCTATCCGATGATTTTATGGACTTAATTGTCTTATCCGATCAGTCGATTTACTATCAACCATTTGAATATGGCGAACTTTACTACGCAGGACTCTGGAATCCGGCAGAATTAGTAACTCAAATTGAAAAGCGCCAATTTCCACTCATCATAATTGGTGGAAATTCGTTAATAAAAGGTTGCTGCTGGTCCCCAACCATGATTGATGCTATGGAGGCGAATTATCAGATCGTGGAAGAGAACAATGTGCTTGTGCTTACACCGTTGAAATAGTTGGCAGCATAAATTCATGATTCCATTGATTATTTGGTTATTTGTGCGCCTGGTCACTAGTTTGGTTGCGGGCATGGGCTCATCGATAAAACCGTTGACTCCATTAGAAACAAGTCTGCCATTCTTACCTCCAGCCGCGCCCTTCAGTCAATGGTTTGAGCGGGCGTTTCTGTCTCCTTGGATGCGCTGGGATGCTGTTTGGTACCAGCGGATTGTCGCCCAGGGATACTCATCAACGGATGGTACTGCGCAATTTCATCCTTTATATCCCTGGCTGTCCAGCTTATTCTTTCGGATCGGGTTCACATCTACCCTAAGTCTGCTGATCGTTAGCTCACTTGCCGGAATTGCTTTATATTATTTCTTCTTGAAATTAGCGCGGTATGATCTCAACCCCAGCGATTCACTCTTTGCATTGTTGCTATTTGCTTTTGCCCCTCCAGCATTTATAATTTTTGCTCCATACTCAGAAGGATTATTTCTGCTTACCGCAGTATTGTGTATGCTCTTTTTACGCAGAAGATCATGGTGGCTGGCTGGTTTAATGGGCGGATTGGCAGCACTGACACGCCAGCAAGGAATAATCTTATTCGTTCCAATGGCATGGGAACTTTGGGAGGATTCAGGACGACAGGCTCTAAACCTGCGGAAACATTGGCGCGATTGGCTCGCCCTTGGATTAATCCCTCTGGGATTGATTGTGTGGTTAGTTTATCGCGCAATCTTTTTAAATGACTTACACGCTAATTTTTCGAGTATCCACGATTTACTTTATTCATTCACAATATCTCCGAGTGCAACAAAAGTCGTTCCTATGCAGCAATTCCTATGGCCTTGGATGGCAATCAAAAATGCATTCGTCAAACTTATCAACCAGCCAGATATCGATATCTGGGTAAATATCGTTGCAACATCCCTATTTATAATATTATTAGCAATCACGTGGAAAAAATTACGCCTGAGTTACAGGTTATACTCACTTCTAATTACTATCGTCAGCTTTAGTTATTATACAGGTACAATCCACCCGTATATGGGCTTGCCAAGGCATTTATTCCTTGCTTTCCCTGTTTTTATTGGACTGCCTGCCATAATTACTAATCGTTGGATAAGACTTCTTCTCATCAGTTTAAGCCTTATCGCCATGTCTTTCTTGCTCATTCTTTACGTTTTGCAGGCCTGGGTACCATGATTGATAATAATGGCGAGAAGCGAATTAAATTAAGCATCATAATTCCTGTATTTAATGAAGAGAATTCGCTGGAGAAAGTTGTAGACCAGGTTTTCGCTGTTGACCTTGTTGGTGTTGATAAAGAAATTGTGGTGTCAAATGATGGATCAAAAGACGGCACGTATGAAATCATCCAAAGTCTCCACAAAAAATATCCCGCGTTAATTTCCTATCACTCACCAACAAACATTGGTAAAGGCGCAGCAGTGCGGCTTGGAATGGCAATCTCTTCGGGTGATCTGATCACAATTCAAGATGCCGACATGGAGTTAGATCCAAAAGAATATCCGCGTTTGATCTCCCCCCTTCTCAATCATGAAACCAAGGTCGTCTATGGATCTCAATTCTTAAATTCTAAAGTTAAACTCAACCGGACATCCTATCTGGCAAATCGTTTGTTAACTTTTTTAACGAACCTGTTGTATGGATCTCGTCTAACAGATATGGAAACAGCATATAAAATGTTTTTCCGTGATGCCATGGAAGGCATATCCTTACGCTGCGTTCGCTTTGATTTTGAACCTGAAATTACAGCAAGTTTTTTATTGAAAGGCTACCATATCCTCGAGGTTCCCATCTCATATACTCCTCGAACGGTTCAAGCAGGCAAGAAAATTTCATGGGTTGATGGGTACGAAGCGATATACACATTAATCAGATGTCGTTTTTTTTACCGGAGATAATTCATTGCTCAAATCTTTAACCGGCAACAAATTATATTACCGGATCACTTTATGGGTTTTACTCCTACTATCTATTTACTTATTGATTAAAGTCGCACCCACCCTCACTAAACCAGAAATTATCCCGGGAGATGATTTTGTGCGATTTTGGGCAGGCGGAAAGCTCAACTTGCAGGGCGAAAATCCTTATGACCTTCAACATATTGCAAATCTTCAAATTGAAGCTGGGGATCTCATCTCAGGACAAAACGCAAATTCGATCATGTTGAATCCACCCTGGGCGATCTCTCTTATCATGCCGTTTGGCTTGTTCGCCTATCCACCGAGCAGACTGGCATGGCTGATTACCTCAACCTTTATAGTTTTATTATCTTCACTTCTGCTCCTGCGCATATATTCTCACAACCCGAAACATCATTGGTTGATTTTGCTGGCAGTTTTTATCTTCGCCCCAACGATATCGATGCTTGAGAAAGGGCAAATAACTGCTTTGATCTTGCTGGGTATCACCGGATTCCTCTACTTCGGAACAATCGATCGTAATGATTGGCTTGCAGGAGTGTGCCTGGCTCTGGTTTCGATTAAACCTCAAATGATGGTGTTATTTTGGATTCTTCTAATCTTATGGATAATCCAACAGCGTAGATGGTTAATAATCATCAGTACTGCAATCACGGTACTCGCGTTGACCTTATTAGCGATGATCTTTAATCCTCACATCATCCAGCAGTACCTTGGAATGCTGCAATCTTATAAAATCTCCGAATGGGCCGTGCCTACGATCGGCTCATATTTGCGATTTTTCTGGTTTGGAACAGACCGATTTTGGTTGCAATTTTTACCCACTGTGGTTGGAGTTATATGGCTATTGTATTATTGGTATCGCCATCACGACAATTGGAGTTGGGTCAATGAGCTGCCGATTATCCTCCTGATATCTATGGTTGTTTCACCGTATTCATGGACATACGACCTGGTGATCTTATTACCTGCAATTATCTTAGGTGCAATTTGGATCATGACAGACAATAAGCATTGGATACCAGTGTTATTGATCTTCCTTTTTTTAGTAATTAATGTTCTTGATCTAGTTTTGCACATGAAATTAGATGACTTCTGGTTCATTTGGGTGGCTCCGGCATTATTGATCTGGTTCTTACTCGTCCGCTGGCAGTACCAGAAATCTCAAAATCGATTGCAAATAATTACTGCATAGAAATAATATGACGCAAAAAACAAATCCTGATCTTCCGAACAAAACAAAACAAGGAGGCATTGGTATTGATGTCCTTTGGGTTTTGGTGATTCTTTCTGGTTTTCTTTTCTTCACTTCATTAATTCCCCTTCCCCCGAATGATTTCTGGTGGCATCTCAAAATCGGGGAAGCCATATTTACTAATCATTCCATACCGACCACGAATATTTTTGCCTGGACGCTTCCTGCAAATCAACCCTTTTATTATGGCGCCTGGTTGGCTGAGTTCTTGTTTTATGTTTTGTACCGCCTGGGTAACCTGGAAATCATTATCTTTATCCGAACGATCCTGATCGGCATATCCATGTGGCTGATAACTGTTGAAGCTCGCCGCCGTAGCGGTTCCTGGCGTATCGCTGCTATGGTAATAGCTTTGCTCAGCTTGATGATCACCAATAATTTACTGGTTCGCACCCAAATGTGGGCGTGGCTTCCATTCACAATAACGTACATTGTGCTCAAACGATATTCTGAAGATAAAGTACGTTGGTATTGGCTCCTGCTATGCCCAGCAAGCATGGTTTTTTGGGTGAATGTTCACGGTAGCTATATATTGGGGCTAATTCTTCCTGCTGCATTTTTAGCTGGAGAAGCATTACGGAAGTTAATCCGGCAAGCTGACACCTTAAATTGGCATCAAATAGGTTGGATAGGCGGTGCGGGATTACTATCCAGCTTGGCATTGCTGATCAACCCACGTTTTACCGGTATTATCGGCTACACCATAAACCTTCTCACCAATCCACCCAGCCAACAGCTCATCCAAGAATGGCAATCCCCAACCCCACAAGGGATCGCTAACGTTTTCTTCTACATAAGTATCCTAATTTTTATCATCGTCTTGGCATACTCAAAATACCGACTAACTATCACAGAGATCATCCTCGTTGCCGGTTTTTTGTGGTTAGCTTGGTCAGGTCAGCGGTACATCGTTTGGTATGGCATCATCACCATGCCCATCCTGGCGCGGCTGATAAAAGATCTTCCAATCAAAACGCCTGCCTTCGTACCCCAAAAAAACTGGCTAAACCTGGGTTTGGCATTAGTAATATTCGTGCCAGTCATCGCAGTTCAACCCTGGTTTGTAGAGCGTATGCCCTTACCCGAGACATACTGGCAGCAGGTGCTGCTAGGGTCGTCTGCTGGTCCATTGATCAGTATTGAGAACTCCCGTTGCTGCAGCGGATTACCTGAAATCTCATCCAGGTGGACATTTATTCAATGAGATGGGCTATGGCAGTTATTTAATATGGGCGATTCCCGATCAGGGTGATTTTGTGGATCCCCGGGTAGAGCTCTTCCCTTACGACCAATGGATGGATTATATCCATGTAAATAATGGCACAAATTATAGTGAGATATTGACGAAATATGGGGTGGATAGAATTCTGTTGGATAAAAAATTGCAACCAAGTCTTGCATCAACGCTAGTTAAAGACCAGCAGTGGAAACTAGAATATGAGGACCAATATTCGCAAATTTGGTCAATGGGTTCAACTCCCTGAAATGGAGTTTACATTAATATTTTGGGATGTTTTTTGATTTACTTCAAAAGCCTGGTGTAAATATCAATGTCTATCCTGAATGCCAGGCGTCTACGAGACTATCCCAGGTTGTTTCTGATTTCAACCTGGTTTATTATGATTTTGAACTTACTCCTTCATCAAGGTTGGATTGGTGCATTTGGCCAGGTAATTGCGGGTGATTTCATTATGTTTTATAGTACTGGGGAGATATACCGGTCTAACCCCTCGCAAATTTACGATTTTGACACCCAAAATCAAACCCAGCAAGCACTTGTTGCACCGAGTGAATTGCCTGGTTACAATCCATATATGAATCCACCCTACGTGGCTCCTTTCTTCTCCTTGTTAACCTTTATTACCTTACCCTGGGCACTACTCCTATGGACCTGCTTAGCAATATTCTCTGTTTTTCTTTCAGTATATATATTAATCAAGCTCGTTCCGACTAATAACCCGATACCCGGAT
The DNA here is from genome assembly GCA_963726315.1 of uncultured Chloroflexia bacterium. Taxonomy (GTDB): domain Bacteria; phylum Chloroflexota; class Anaerolineae; order Anaerolineales; family UBA4823; genus FEB-25. The sequence continues at coordinate 143,803 of CAVSBZ010000004.1, forward strand.
TATCCTTTGGTCAGTTAGTGATTATTTCCCTATCCTTTTTCCCATTTGTCGAAGGGCTCCTGGCAGGACAAAATCATTGGTTAACTTTATTAATAACTTCGGGGATTGTATATTCGATGGTAAAGGAAAAATGGTACCTGTCGGGAGTTCTCGCAGGTTTATTACTTTATAAACCTCAATTCGTTCTTGGATTTCTTATCTTATGGTTTATATGGGGAAAATTTAAAGCCATATTATCCTTCTCATTGGTCGCGATGTGTTGGGTGGGGATATTCGCCGCAGTCAATGGATTTGACTTGTATCAGACATATATTCAGCTCAGTCGAGTATTCATGGATCTGCCATACATCCCTGGCTTTCCAAATTACCTGTTGGTAACATTCTACGGATTGCTAACCAGCTTTTTTCCTCATAGCGCTCAATCCATTCTATCGGTACTTTCTCAGTCCCTGTTCATCATCAGTGCGATTGGCTTGGGCTGGCTGGCTTATAAACTAAGGGCTGGTAACATGCATGCACGATTACCTGTGATCGTAGCTACCCTGATCCTGCCATTAATTGCCACACCGTATGCTTTGCTCCACGATATGGTTATCCTGATTCCGGCCTTTGTATTGTGGGCAATCTATTCTTATTCCAACAATTATATAAAAATCTCAGCCTCGGTTTATCTCGGTGCATTTTTCCTGACATTGTTTGCAGCATTGACTAAAATAGCCTGGGTCTCCTTCCTAACCATTGGTCTATTCATCGCCATGGTCATCTGGGTATTCTCCAAAAGCTATCAAACACCTGAGATGAGCGCAGCTCAATGACCTGGTGGAAACCACTCGATCGATTATTAACTCCCCGGCGGTTATCCTACGCCTGGATCGCTGGTGCTGCTTTGTGGTTCGCCTGGATGGTCAGTATCTTGCTTGGTCCTGGGAACATGGACCTCGCTGGACAGGTCGTTGGAACAGACTATTTACAATTCTATACAGCAGGTTCGACCCTTCGACAAGGTCAGAGTGCCGAGTTATATAATTTCGCTTATCAAAGCCAGCTCGAAGGGACTATTGCAGGATCTGGGCAAACCAGCTACCAGTTCCTTACTCCTCCATTTTTAGCATGGCTTTTCGTTCCCTTCTCCTTCCTCCCATACACCAGGAGTTTTTTCGCCTGGAGCCTGGTTGGGTTTTTCTTCCTATGGGCATGCATTAAGTTGATCTCGGCTGACCAGCCGATTAAGTCCTTATTATGGTCACTCACCTGGTTCCCCGTCTTTGCAGCCATTAGTTTTGGCCAAAACAGCCTGCTTAGTTTATTTATATTCAGTCTAACTTATTGGCTTTGGAAGAAGGATAAACTGGTTTTAGCTGGTTTAGTGAGCAGCTTGTTGCTATTTAAACCCCAAATGGCGTTGGGATTGGGTTTATTATGGTTATTGGAATGGCGCAAAGATTGGAAATCCCTCCTGGGGTTGGTCTTCGGAGGTGCGATCCTGGCTGGTTTATGTTTTTGGCTGCTGCCTGATGCCAGCCGGGCTTATATCAATATTGCCCGGAATTATTTACCTGGTTTGATCTATCAGGACCAGTTTCCTATTTGGCATCTTCATTCATTACGAGGTTTTTGGATATTGCTATTCCCAGGCAGCCGATTGTTATCAGAAGGATTATCCTTGCTTTTATCATTGGTTGGGATATGGGTATACATCTTATATTGGGGTAAAAACCGTCAAAATAAAAGCCTTTTATTCGCTGGTGCAATCTGCCTCACTATTTGGATCTCCCCACATGCTATGATCTATGATTGGAGTATCCTCATTATCCCTGCCATTATTTTCTGGCAAGCTTATCCTGACTTAAAACCATTATTGAAAACCATGTATGCACTAATTTGGATTGCGACATTTTTAAGCACTTCCATTAACCCTGGCTCAATTAAAATTTCTACCTGTAGCAATTCAAATCAGCATACCGATCCTATTCCTGGTATATCTGACCATTTACCAGCACACTAAGCGGAAAGTAGCCGAAAATGGCGCTCTGGACCTGGCTGAACAATAAACGCCTCAGGGATTATCCACGACTGATTTTCCTCGCCAGCTGGTCAGTCCTTATCCTGAATTTATTATTGCACCACGGCTGGGTGGGGGGTTTATCTGGGATAATGATCGGTGGAGATTTTATCAGTAATTATTCCGGAGGAAACTTATACCTTACCGATATCTCCCACCTCTATGATCCTGCCGCCCAACAAGCCAACCAAACTGCCCTGGTTGCACCGTACCAATCACCCGGGTTTGCCCCATTTATCAGCCCTCCATATGTAGCCCTTTCAGCCAGCTGGCTGCAGACTATACCGTTATCATATGCATTTATCGGATGGGAGGTCCTGAATATTATTTGTGTTTTGATCAGTGCTTACCTCTTGGTTAAATTCATCTCACCAACTCTAAATTCAATAAATGATTTATCACCATTCCAGATATCAATCATCATCTTATCTTCTCTGGCAACGGTGATTGGCTTTTTGGCTGGTCAAAGCCATGGAATCATTCTCCTCCTGGTCACAGGTATTACCTTAGCGATGATCAAACAAAGATGGGTCATCGCTGGAATCCTGGGAAGTATCCTGATTTATAAACCCCAGTTTATCCTGGGTTTTCTAATTTGTTGGTTAGTATGGGGCTGTTATAAATCTCTGCTCAGCTTTGGTATTCTCGCTGTAATTTGGCAGCTTCCAATAATACTTACCCATGGGTTCGCTCCCTACTTCGATTATCTAGATTTTATGAAATCACTTTTATACCTGCCTTATGCCAAAGACAGCTTCCCCATATTTATTATGGCGACTCCTTATGCATTATTAGCAACTCTATTTCCCATCAATTATGCCAGGGTCTTTCAAATATTAATGATCATACTAGGGATTGTTGCGATTATCTTCCTGGTAGTTTTGGCTTATAAAACGAAGAATGCTCCGATGAGTAAACGCTATTTTCCGCTATCGATGGCGATAATACTACCTTTGATAATTGCTCCACATACACTGATTTACGACCTGCTCATCATCGTACCAGCGTTTTTTCTACTGGCGAGTATCGAGGATATATCGCTGCCGATAAAATTCTTGGCTGTAACGCTCTATATCAGCTTGCTCGTTCTCCCACTATTTGGTTATGTGTTAAAACTAGCCTTACCTGGTCTTATACCGTTGTGCATATATGTTTATTTAATTTATGTCTATTTTCGATCGAGTAAGATTGCCGAAGCATCTTGATATATAACTTCCCATTCACCAGATTCTATTGCTGCCTTTACAAGATTTGGCTGCTCTACGGGACTGAGTAAAAGTGTGTTTACGTCGTAGTTTCCTAATAGTGTCTCCCAACCGCTTTCAGCATTGCTGATTTTTAGATAATCCAGCCATACATTCTCAGGGAATAACTCAATCCGAAAATCGGTAAAAACCTGGTATTTCGGATAAGCTGCCCAAATTAGATAACTCCCGAAAGACATGGAATTGAACAAGCGACCAGGTAAGTTTTCTTCAAGTAGAAAATTTGTTGCTTGGACCGGTGTTTCGGTAGCAATTAATCCGGCCTTGGCAGATGGTAATGGCAAGTTACTCTTAAACCAGGGGAGGGAAATCAACCCCAATCCGATAACCAACACGAAAAAAACAATATTAAGTAGGCGAGAACCTTCTTGCTCGACAGGTTCTTTCTCAGATTTTTGGTATCTTTTTACGATCGCAGCCAGATGCGCAGCAATAATCGGAGCCATTACCAAACCAAACCACACGCTTCCTCTAGACGTTCTTAATCCTAAAATCCCAAATACTATGAATGTAGTGAGTTGGAAGAAATCTGGGCGTTTGGGAGAGAATACGAATATGATTGCACTTCCGATCAATCCACAAAAGAACAACGCTCCCATCCATGTGTTAAAGCTTGGTGGAGCCCATTCTGTGACTAAATTTTGTACTACGCTGTTGCTTGTGAGCGTTCGCAGGTAATTAATGATCCCCACTCCGCGCGGGTTGAGCAGACTGATAATTACTGTCGTCCCAAAGGTGATGCCCGAAACTACAACGGGTCTTATCTCAACCGGTTGCTTTATAAAAACTCGACCCCTGATCACCGTCCAGATTTCCTGAGCCCACCAAATACCAACTAATACCAATCCGATAATAAATGTCCCGTGGCTGTTTACCCAAATCAGCATACAAACAGGAATAATTACCAGCCACCTCCATAGAGTATTCTTCCGATATTGATAAATTGCCAGTAGGAATAAGCTCGCTAATAAAAACGTGATACCTTGTGGGCGGACATTCCAATCATTCAAGCCGAGGGCAGCTGCAAACAACACACTGCCGGCTGCAATCCGCCAGCTATCTGATGTAAGCTTGCAAATCCAGATGAGCACCAAATACGCGCATGTGATCACCACGCTTTGAATAAAAATCACTAATGCTGGACCACCTGTTTTGTATATTTCATACATCACAATTTCCATCAACCAAAACATTTGGTATGAAGGATAAGGTTGTCCAGCCTCAAGATAGGAATATACGTCAGTCGTCGGGATCGAGCCAGTATTGACTATTTCCTTTCCGACGGCGATATGCCACCAAAAATCATACGGGCGAATAGGGTGGGTGTTGACAAAGACAAAGATCCCCATCAAAACGATCAATCCCCATAAATGCTTGACTGAGAAGTGAAATTTAATACGACTCACCAAGTTTCAGCTCCTCCATCAATAACCTCCGCGGCTTTATAGCCCACCACCGCACCCAATAAAGACCTATGACCAGTACTAAAGGTAAGGGGATAATCAAGTTTAGCTGTACACCCGGTTGGACACTGTTTATATCCACCCAGAATAATGCCCATTCCCAGATAAAGATGATAAAACACGTAATGACGGCTACCCAATCACCTCCCCGCGGCCATCGTTCGGTGAGCAACGCTGAGATCAAGATCAACGGTAAGACCAATTGAGTAAAATTTGCTGGTAAAGTTTGAATACCAACCCATTGGCTAATAACCATGGTGAGGCAAACCGTCCACAAGAACCAACGGAAGTCCTTCTTTAATGCCATCCACCATTCAAACAAGAGGATTAATATCGAAATTGCACTGAGCAGCCAACCAAGCTGTCTTCCCAAGCCGGGCCAGGTATTCTTGAACAGTACCCCTGGAGAGCCAGGAGGAAAATATTGTTGAAATTTGATCAATATCCGTATATATTGGAGGATCCAATCAGGGACGAGAAACAATCCAACGATGGAGATGAATCCAATGGTAATAAAAAACCATACGATTATTATTTTCCTCCTCAGAGATGCGGCCCAAATTAAGCTAAATAATACCGGCAGGAATACCATTTGAGGTTGTATAAAAGACAACGCGAATAGTATACCTGCCACTTCATTGCGTTTTTGTTGAACCGCCGTTAGTGCCAATACCAGGAATAAAGCCGCCCAAATAGATAACCCCCCATCGAGCCAGGGTATCACGATGTGAAAACTAAAAATTGTAAAAAACGAGAGTAGCAGGAAAATATACCATGCAGGTCTCCAGTTGGTTAATTTAATACTCAATAAGAGGATTCCAAATATTGCAAAGAGCTGAGCGGTTAACCACAAAGCATGGGAGAGATTTTTATTCGCAATTAATGCAAAAGGAAAAACAACCACCCCTGAATATAAAGGCGATGTGTATCGAGGGGGATTTCCCGGTGCAAAACCATTTTCATTATCTACATTTTCTTGGATTTGTGTCGTCACCGACTCGCTGTATGGACTGCTGCCATTTGTTGCCAGTGAATGGATGCCTATCCACTGCATTAAAAAACCTTGGCCTAAAATATTATTCTCAGAAAACCGATAATTTCCCCAAACTAATCCAGTCAAGACTATGAGGAATAATACAATAACGAGCATCAATGCCACAGAGCGTGATTGTTTCAGAGCCCCTCCACGGATGGTTGGAGTATACCGTCAAATATTAGGATTTACAACATGGCAAGTTTGTCCGGATTTAGCTTTTCATAATTCGGATTATTAGTTATCATTATATTGACTTCCAAAAAATAATTGCATCTTTGGAGTAGACCATGGCGAATTGGATTCATACATTTATGAAACCGGGGCGTCTTTTTTATTCCATCATATTTTCGATTTTAATAGCCATTTTTACCACCCCATTGACGGTCTTTCGTGCTTCATTTTTGTCTGCCCCTATTCCGATGTATCCAGAAAATGATACCATTACCACGCCGGACACCGATCCACCTTTAGGCATACCCTCATTCAGTTGGACTCCTGTAATCAGTGCAACAATCTATCGCTTGCAGGTTGATACTCAGATCAATTTTAGCCAACCCACCCTGGATATAACAACTCGGAATACGACATATACACCTTTTTCATTAGGCCACTTATTTGCAGATGGCGAATTGTACTGGCGTGTTCGCGTGGATGATCCGCCACCTGCTGGAGACTGGAGTCCTGCTTACCGGTTTACAAAAATGTGGGCAACACTTGAAAATCGACCTGATCTCCTCTCCCCGGCAGATAGCGAACGACTGGCGTTCTTCGATGCGCCAGCGTTCTCTTGGACTCCCGTGATTGGCGCAGCACGATATCGATTTCAGATAGCGACCTCGCCTGAAGGATTCGAACAACCGTTAATCTCGATCGATACTCTTTCCACTTCAATTCAACCCACGGATCGGTTGCCTAATGGAGCTTATTATTGGCGAATTGTCCCTATAGATGCAGCTGATCACCCCGGCACATCAAGCAGTGTGCATACATTTATAGCTGCTTATGGAAGCCAATATCTTAATGATATGATGCCAACCCTGGTTTCTCCTGAGGATGAATCATACCCCACGTTTACCCCAACGTTCCATTGGACTGCGGTAAAAGGTGCAGAATTCTATCGTTTGGATTACACAAAGGATGATACTTGTGACTTTACTCTAGCCACGAGCTTAGTAACCAGGCAGACTTATTATTCTCCAACCGAGAGTTTCTCCAATAATTACCGTTATTGTTGGCGGGTGCGAGTGGAATCTGGTCCAGCAATTGGTGACTGGAGCGTTACCTGGCATTTTCAGAAAACATGGGATTTAACCCCTCTACTGCTAACCCCCACAGATCATTATCAGACGGGCTTATACCCGCTTTACAGTTGGTCTCCTATTCCTGGTGCGTCGAGTTACCTGGTGCAGATATCACAAAACATAAATTTTTCCCCTATTTATGAGGAATCGATTACAGCTAATACTACTTATGCTCCTCAAAACAAATACGACGGAACATCCCATTATTATTGGCGTGTCACCCCTATAGATGGGGGCGGTGAATTCGGAGTGACCAGTGAGGTAGCAGAATATCATAGCCGGGCAGATTCTGAAGCTCCGATTTTAATCTACCCTTTTTATTATTATCCACCTAATAATTATGGTGGATTTACAATAAATCCATATGAGGACCGGACAGTTGCCTTCCCGATATTCATCTGGCATAGGGTGTTGCTGCCTGCCCCGCATGGTGGAGTTTTCGCAAATGCCTATCGCCTCCAGGTAGATGATTCTCCAAATTTTGACTCAATAGATTGGCAATATGATACAGAAAATACCAGTGCCACGCCTACCACCACTGAAGATTTTATCCCTGCGTCACACCAAGATTATTATTGGAGAGTATGTCCACTGGCCGAGTTATTCGCTCAAGACTGTCTTGCAGATACAGATACCGGATTGGCATGGTGGAGTCAGGTATGGTTAACCCAATATGATCAAAGTCTGACGATTACTCCAACGGATGGCAATCAGCCCGAACTACTTCGCCCACAAATCAGCGAGGAGTCTGTTGAAGCGACGCCCTTGCTCGAGTGGTTCCCACTCCTGGGAGCAACTCAATACCAGGTTGAAGTCAGCCGTGATGCCAACTTCCTCACATCAGAAATTTCTGAAACTGTAACGTTCACAGCATATTCTCCCAAATATAGTCTGGCACAACGAAGTCTTGGTCTGACCGATTATGGTACATTTTATTGGCGTGTCCGTGGTCTCACCGTTGACGGCTGGGGAAACTGGAGCGGCGTTTGGCGTTTTCAAATCGCTTCGCAATCCGAGTGGCGTTTTGGCCGTTCGCTTGGAAATCTGGAAAACCGGTTGCTTATCGGAGATGATCCTGCTGGTGATTCATCGCAAAGTTATGATCTGACGACATTAAATGTTGCTCAATCCAGTACAGATTGGTATTTAGGATTTAACTCAACTACCTCCTCCGATGATATGACTTATGTGTTTTATATTGATTTGGATAATGCCTCCGGATCGGGAGGCACACAACCTCCTGAACGCAGCTACCAGGTGACCACCAAACCCGAACATCAACCTGAATATGTCATCTACACGGATGTTATCAGTGGAAGTATCCATGCTCAAAACACGTGGGTATATTCTTGGAATGGGAATTCATGGAGCAATGGACATAAATTATCTGATATCGGGGGAGGAACCTTCGTAGATTATGATTATATTGAGCTAAGAATTCCGAGCTCAGAGATTGGAATGGATCAGGAATCCAGCAGTGCTTCACTGATGCTTTTCAGTGTACGAAACTCCGATGGAGTACTCCAAGATACAGTTCCATCAGATCCTGATGTTCCGGGTTCAGCAGAGCTTAGTCGTTTTTCCTCCGTTTCTGAGCGCATTAATCTGGTTTTTCCTCCCAGTACAGATACTGGAGATCCGGGATTTCAAACATCGTTACTACCGTTCTATTGGGATTGGCCAACCGGCAGCGATGGTGCTTCTCCGTTCGGCGGTATAAATTTACAAGTAGATTTGGATGAAAATTTTTCACCACCCCATGAAGCAACCTTCCAAATATATTCAAATTCAGCTTATTTTAGTCAAAACGATGTTACCCTGTTGGATGATATTGTTGGAGATAATATATATTACTGGAGAATTCAGCCAAGATATCTACTAGGCGGCTATCCAGAAGCTTTTGGCGCCTGGACAGGAGGCTGGAGTTTCCGCAGGCAGGGATTTATCGCTCAAAACCTTGTCGCCTCGATCATTGCATCAACGGTAAGATTCAGTTGGAATATGGCAGAAGGTGCCAGTTCCTATCGAATTCAAGTGGCAACCGATCCAAATTTTGCTTATCCGGTTATCGATCTTCTTACACCCTTAAATTCAGTTACCACCCAAAGTACCTTTCCACCTGACACATATTATTGGCGGGTTCAGATTTTACGTTATGGTGATATCCGGAATGACTGGGCGCAAGGACCAACATTCGATATTTCCCTCCCAGTTCCCGAAGGTCTCAGTCCCGCAGATGGTCAGACTTTTCAGAACTCACCTACATATTGCTGGCAACCACTAGTCGTGCTCAATGAGGCAGGTAATGCCGTCTTTACCGCCTGGAAATATCGAGTACAGGTGAGTGTGGACCCCAATTTTGGCAATATCTACGATTTAGCCGATACATATAATAATTGTTGGACGCCTGGCACAGGCTACAGCGATGGTTCTTATTATTGGCGGGTCGCAATGATCGATGGCAGTAACAGGCTAGGACCGTTCAGCCCATCGGTGACGTTCGTAAAACAGTACGCCCAACCTTCTTTGATCGACCCGATATCAGAATCAATAGTAAGTACGCCAGGCTTCATCTGGTCTCCCGTGTATGGTGCTGCATCTTATGTGATTGAAGTATCGAAATATCCAACTTTTTCATCAATTTATGATTCACAAGAATCGATCAACATACATTACACCCCCACCTGGATCTATACAAACAATCGGGAATACTACTGGAGAGTTGCGATCAAAGATCTAAACGGCAAGCAAGGACCATTCACCAGCGCGAGGTTTATTATCGGAAAAGTGTATCCTTCATATCTACCACAAATTCGCAGGTAATTAATCTTAGAACTATACGGATTTATTGGTATTGAATACTACAGATTAATATCATTAGTCACTATAAACAAAAAAAACCAGTGGGATTTTCACCCACTGGTTTTTTATTGTCTTATCCCAGGTACTCTCGCAACCTGCGGCGGATTGCCGGATGTCTCAAGCGGCTTAGAGCCTGTGCTTCGATTTGTCGTACACGTTCACGTGTGACCCCCATCTTTCGCCCTACTTCCTCAAGTGTGTACGCCTGTCCATCCAAAAGTCCGTATCTTAATTGCAGAATTCGCACTTCACGTGGAGGTAATCCATTTAAAACGACATCCAGGTGTTCCCGTAACAAATTATAGGTTGCCGTCTCATCCGGAGCAGGCACTTCTTCATCCTGAATAAAATCCCCCAGGACCGAATCCTCTTCATCATCTGTCGGTGTCTCCAGCGACAGTGGGCGGCGCGCAACCTGGATCATATTCTCAACTTTTTGCGGGGTAACTTCAAGTGCTTCTGCGAGCTCGTCAACACTTGGGTCACGCCCTAACCTTTGGGTTAGCTGGTGCTGAACACGAAGCAGTTTATTAATTTGATCACCCATGTGTACTGGAACGCGGATAGTTCGCCCCTGGTCCGCTATGGCGCGGGTTACTGCCTGGCGGATCCACCAGGTGGCATAGGTGCTGAACTTATGTCCCCGGCGGTAATCAAATTTCTTGGCTGCGCGGATAAGGCCGATGTTGCCTTCCTGAATAAGGTCAAGGAACGGTACACCCCGACCCATATATTTCTTGGCTACACTGATCACAAGACGTGAGTTCGCTGTGATAAGATGCTCACGGGCTAACCAACCATCTTCAATGTGCATCTGAAGCTCGCCCCGTCGTCGGATGCTTATATTTCCCTTGGCCAATTCTTCACGCGCTAATCGCCCTTGTTCGATTCGCTTTGCCAGCTGGACTTCCTCTACAGCGGTCAGTAGAGGAACGCGTCCGACCTCTTTCAAGTAAAGACCGATCGTATCGTCTGTGTCGATATTGGCTAGGTAATTGTCATCAACCGCAACGGTGCGACGAGTTTCCTCTTCAACTTCTTCCTCTTCTACCGCAACGATTTCATCTTCAGTTGGCGCACCTACAGTAACATCATCTACATAGGGTATCCCAGCACTGATTAAAGCCGCGAAGGCTTCCTCCAGCTGGTCAACATCCTGTTCAGCTTCTGGAAAAAAGCTCAAAATATCGTCGATGGTTACAAAAGATTTCTGCCTGCCCAGCTCAATCAATCTTGCCAGGGCAGGATGTTCATCTTCTCGATTTGCTATAGCATTAATTAATTCTTCATCAATCATTTTAACTCCCTAACCGGCTCGATCTCCGGAGTAGGAACCATTTCTTTCCTATTCAGAATACACTTTTTTTCATTGAAAATCAAGTACCAATTCATGATTATTCCTTCCAGCATCCTTTTATTGGGTAGGAGTATCTATAGGTTAAGGTGCAATCGGTGTGCCCGTTACCTCGACCGTTGAAGTTGCCAAAATAGGTGGCGACTTTAATAAATTCAAAACATTATCCATGCTCACATTGCCTACGATTACGATCGGGCCAGAATCCACTCGGAGGTAATAACCTGTCCCGACCGCAGTGCGTGAGCCAACATCGGTGACTATTTGTTTTCCATCAGAAGTCAGTATAGTTATCATATATGCAGGGTTAGCCAATCCAACTGAATCCAGCCCTGGCGATAGGGTTAGCGTTTCCAAAATCTGTAGTGAGAGCAGCTGCTTGTTGATGGCTTCAATTTGGAATAAATCGGCTGCATCAGCAGGCAGACCTTTAATTACCCAACTTGTAGATCCACTTTCACGCTTGAATTCAGTGCTATCTCCGTTGCTGCTGGTTATATCAATATCCACGACCTGAGAATTCAGTGAGTTGTATAGTTTTTCTGAGTTTGCAATCGGTGTAGTGGTGGCAGCATTGGCGCTTGTTTTTGTCTGATAGCGTTGAAACACCCAGGCAAATAACACCAGCACACCAAATACGATCAGCAAGACCCAGGTTGTGCGTCGCACCATGGTTCTTAACCTCTTCTTCTCCGCGTTACCCACGTTCCCACGCCAGCCACCAGAACGATGCCAGGAAGAACAATCAATGAAACCAGGAAGATCAAATTTTTGGTGTAGGCATTTGGCTGGACAAGGGTTCTTTCAACGGTGGTTTTGGGAGTCAGGCTGATCAGGTTAACTTCTTTTGCCTCCCAATCGATGGAATTGACGATCATATCACCGTTTCCGTAAGTCCCAAAATTTCCATTTAAGGCAAAATCAGCATCACCAAACACAACCAACCGTGCGGTATTACTCGTTCCTTGCGCCGCCGCAGCGATTGAGATCGGACCAAATGAATCCGCTACTTGTTCTGGCTTCATTGTGCCATCTTTAACCGAAGCCATGTCCGTCTCTGCCCAGGATTGTTGTGCGGTCGTAATCAAGATAGTTTTCGTATAATTATTGCCAGTAGAATCATTCGTTGTCACGCTACGTGCAGTTGGGAAAAAAGTTCCCAGCCCGTTCATTTTATCGGTGATGACATGTTGCCCATATTGATCTGCAATGGCTAGAAAAGGTTGTTGATAGGTTTGATTTGCTTGTAAATCGACGACAATATCATTTCCAAGGGCAATCCCATAATTTTGAAACAGATCATTAGCCAATGGATCTGGTGAGTCGCTGAAATCCGTAACAACGATTGGCTCTTCCATCACTACCATTGAACCACCGTTATTAATATAATCATCCAATAAACTCACTTCAGAATCCGAGAGAGGTTTCATTGGACCTGCGATTACAATGACACTTGCATCACTCGGGATTTGATTGGTTGACAATAAATTCAGCGGTGAGACGGTATAGTTTTTAGCCTCTAACGCAGCTTTTAATTGCGAGTACGACTGGTCACCGCTACTATCGATCGGAAACTCTCCATGACCGGTCAGGAAGTAAACCACATGGTTCCCTGGGTTCATTAACCTTAACATCGCTCCAGTGATTTCGGTTTCTGAAATCGATGTTATGGACCTCCTCGTATTACCCAAGTAGAGCACGATAGTACCATCTGAGGAGATACCGGCATCAGTGGCAGCGGCTGGATCGTTATTCGGATCGATAAACTCGTATTGGAATTTACCTGCGCCGTCATAGACATACTTGTCCAGCAATGTTTTCGCATTCTCTTTAGATGCTGTCACCGCTGAATTGGTTGTAAAGAAGGCTTTCGCTACAACCTTATCAGGCAAGCTTTTCAAAACGTCGACTGTCTCTTTTGCCAGGGTATTTGATTGATCTTCTGTCAAATCCCAGCGTTTGGTGTTTTTATAAGCCAGGTAATTGATCACCACAAGTATGCCCAGGAAAGCGATAACTAAGATCAAAGCATTACTGCCATATTTTGCCTGGCGACCCGTCATGGCTTTCCGAATTGCCCCAGGGTCCATTGCAACGAACACCGCCAGACCGATGATAAACAATCCCAGGCAAATCTGAACAGCCAGGTTCCATTCTCGTTGAAAAAGATAAATGATTGCAGCTGCAAGTAGAGCAATGACCGAAAGGATGAGTGCTCCCCATCGAATGAAATGACGCCAGCTGGGTTTCATTAGCGCCACCTCCTCATTTCGACTGCTGCTGTTCCAAGGAATAGAGCCAACGATGTCAGGCTCAGGTAATAGACGATATCACTCACTGATATGGTTCCCTGAAAAAATGTTTGAGAAAAATGGCTGATAAAATTCAAATAGCTCAATAATTGGTTGCCTGTGCCAGCCGAAGCTGATGATGAAGGATTTACCAACAATAAGATAATTACCACGACGAATGTGATCACAAAAACAACAACCTGGTTACTCACCATGGATGAGATAAATACACCGATCGCGGTTAAGCTTGCGACGATCAGGATTAATCCCAGATAACCGCTGAACAAGATACCAGGGTCGATCCCAGGTTTAACCATAGAATTTAATATGATTGGGAAGATGAAAGTGATCGCCAGCAAGCTAATAACAAAGAAAAAAACTCCCAACCACTTCCCAACGACTAATTCCCAATCTTTAACTGGAGCAGTCAATAACAGCTCCATGGTTCCCGACCGCATTTCCTCAGCGATCGATCGCATTGTTACGGCTGGTAGTACGATCCATAATAAGGTGAATATCCAATAGATGATAAACTGGACATTGGGTACATAATTCTGGAAAGCTGCCTGAGTGATCGCCTGGTACAATTCCCTAAAGAAACTATACCCAAGTACCAGCATAAATACGAACGCCACCGCATAAGCAACCGGGCTGAGAAAAAAAGACTTGTACTCCCTCCGCGCGATTATCCAGACATTACGCATAAATTTCTTCCCAAAAATTTCCCTTCTTTAATGTTCTCTCTGCAACTACGGATAAATTTATAGTTCTTCTTCTGAATCATCGGTACTCGGAGGTTCAGGTTCTTCCCTTGTAAGCTTTAAGAATATATCTTCCAGGCTAAGGTCTATGTTCTTCAGCTCAAGTAGATCAAATCCTGCCTTGATCACCTCCCGCGCAATTGCAGGTCTAATATCTTTTCCAGGAGAGGTTTCAACTTCTAGCGCGCCTTCCTCAAGCATGCTCACTTTCCCTACACCGGGAATCTCTCGCATCAGCTTTTCCAATCCGTCGCCATCCCCCCTGACACGGACTGACACGCGCTGGACGCCGGTCAATCCAGCTTGCAGTCTTTCAGGCGTATCTTCAACAACGATCTCACCTTTGTTAATAATGAGCACCCTATCGCAGATTTGCTGCGCCTCGGAAAGCATATGTGTCGACAGCAGGACTGTGCGTTGTTTGCCGATCTCTGTGATTAATGTCCGCACCTCTCGTACCTGAGCAGGATCCAATCCAATTGTTGGTTCATCTAAGATCAGCACTTCGGGTTCATGCAGCAGGGCTTGTGCCAGACCAATCCGCTGGCGCATACCCTTGGACAGGTTGCTGATATACCCATTGGCACGATCTTCCATATGAACAATTTCAAGGACGTCATCAACCCTTTCATCCGCATTTTTGATGTGGCGTAAATCAGCCATGTATTTCAGGTAGTCAAAGACTGACATATCAGGATACAAAGGGACGGTTTCTGGTAAATATCCCACTCGTTTCCTGACTTCCAGTGATTTGTCCACAACATCATATCCGGCCACCCGGGCAACGCCCAATGTAGGCGGAATAAATCCAGTCAGGATGCGCATGGTTGTGGTCTTGCCTGCGCCATTCGGACCTAAGAATCCCAGGATTTCTCCCGAGTTTGCCTGGAATGTTAAATTATTAATCGCTCGTCGAGGGCCGTAATCTTTCGTCAGTCCTTCCACTTCGATCATAAACAACTCCTGAAAATACGAACAAAAAGCACGGCAACCGACTCCCGGAGGCTGTGCTCTCACCCTTGACTATGCAGTTAATAACTTGGCATAATCTATTTGAATAGATAATCGTGTCACTGTGTAAGACTATACATTAAAAAAACAGGCAGAGTCAAGTAGTTGATTGAAGTCTAATGAAACCCTAATCTGTAAAAATCTACCTGACTGGTTTGACTTTTTTTCTGTGATTAGGTAAAATATCGCAACCTGTGCGGAACTTTCTACAAATGAATCGCTAAATGAATTTATTAGACTTAATTTCCTTTCGGGTGACCCAGACGCGTTTGCGTGTGGGAATTTTGTTTGTTTACATCTAATTAGGTGGAGTGGAGGAAAGATGAATATATTATGGCTTGCCCGACATGGTTTAACTGAGTTTGAGCAGCTTGCAATTTTAGGAGTAGTGGTGGTTGCATTCATCAGCCTCCTTTACGCCTGGTACTTGCGAGGCAGGGTGTTGGCTAAAGATAAAGGTACTGCGAAGATGCAGGAAGTGTGGAACGCTATCCGCATTGGAGCCAATAGCTATTTAAACCGCCAATTACGATCAATCCTTCCTGTTATATTAGTATTAACCGTTGCGTTATTCCTCTCAGTTTACATCGTTCCGCCCTCATTGGAAGCCCGCGAGTGGCACTGCATTTTTCTTCAGGGTGTGGATGCACGCAATATTAGTGCATTGACTGCGTGCGCAAATGGTATCACCAAGGAAGGCACTCCCCAAGCCTACCAACAGATCTTGCTCATCATTGGTGTTGCCCGCATGATTGGTTTTATTATGGGTGCTTCATTCTCCTTGACTGTGGGCCAGCTTGGGATGCGCATGGCGATTGAAGCGAACGTCCGGGCAGCTTCTGCAGCCCGCCGTGGTTTCAATGAAGCCCTTTCCATTGCCTATTATGCCGGTACGATCACCGGGATGTTGACGGATGGGCTTGGTCTATTGGGTGGGACACTGATATTTATGATCTTTGGTCGCGCTGCACCTGATGCGCTCCTGGGGTTCGGCTTCGGTGGCACCTTGTTGGCATTATTCATGCGCGTGGGTGGCGGAATATATACCAAAGCAGCAGACGTCGGCGCTGACCTCGTCGGAAAAGTGGAGCACGACATACCCGAAGATGATCCTCGCAATGCAGCCGTGATCGCTGACCTGGTTGGAGATAATGTTGGTGATTGCGCTGGAATGGCCGCCGATATCTTTGAAAGTTACGAGGTGACCATTGTTTCTGGTCTGATCCTTGGCCTGGCGCTGGTTGCACTGACGGGTGACTTGTATTGGATCGTCTACCCGCTGATCATCCGCGCCATCGGTGTGATCAGCTCCATCCTCGGCACTTTTACCGTTCCAATTTGGGAAAAATTTCCCATCAAGTTCCTGCGTGCCCATGATGCCGAAGAGGCCATGTTCCGCTCATACGAAGTATCCAGTGTCAACACCATAATCTGGGCATTCGCCCTGGCCTATTGGTATGCCCATGATTGGAGGTTGGCTGCCTTGACGGCTATCGGTGTCGGTCTTGCTGTCGCTTACAATCCGCTGACTTCCTATTTCACATCTACTAAGAAGCCTCCGGTCAAGGAAATCGTAGAATCTACCCGTGGAGGGCCTGCAACAACGATTCTGTCAGGTTTATCTGTGGGCATGGAATCAAGCGTATGGGCGTTGGTGGTCATCGCCATCAGTTTTATCCTGGCACTCCTCCTGTACCAAAATAGTGGAACCGTTTATGTGTTGTACGCTGTCGCCATGATCGGTATTGGCATGCTTAGCCATACCGGTAATAATGTTGCCATGGACTCATATGGTCCGATATCGGATAATGCCAATGGGATCGGTGAGATGGCATGGCACGGTATGGAGGACGAGGAGACGGTTAAAGCCCGTCAGATCATGGCTGACCTGGACGCAGTCGGGAATACCACCAAAGCCATCACCAAGGGTGTTGCCATTGCTTCCGCTGTGATCGCCGCGGTCAGCCTGTTTGCCTCGTTCATCACCGATGTAGGCCGCGTCCAGACCCAGCTCGGATTTCCCATCATGGATGCCATACGGGTTTCGGATACCCGCGTATTTATTGGCTTGCTCCTCGGTGGTGCGCTTCCATGGCTGTTTAGCTCCCTATCCATCAAGGCTGTAACCCGCGCTGCCGGACTGATCGTTGAAGAAGTCCGTCGCCAGTTCCGCATCCCTGGATTAATGGAAGGAACAGTTCAGCCAGATTATGCCCGGGCAGTCGAAATCTCCACCACAGCCGCTCAAAAGGAGCTCATTCCTCTTGCCACGATTGCCGTGTTGTTACCTCTGGTAGTTGGTTTAGTTTTAGGCGTTGAAGCCCTTGGTGGTTTCCTGGCTGGGATAATCCTGAGTGGGCAGTTGTTAGCGGTCTTCATGGCCAATACTGGTGGTGCCTGGGACAATGCCAAGAAAACGATCGAAGATGAACCTCGCAATCTGGAGGCGAATACCGGTAAAGGGTCTGAGCGCCATAAAGCTGGTGTGGTAGGTGATACTGTTGGAGACCCGCTCAAAGATACGGCTGGACCAGCATTGAACCCGATGATCAAAGTCGTCAATCTGGTCAGCTTGATTATGGCACCTATCATTGTGAAATACAGTCAAAATGCGGCTGTTTCTTACGTAGTTGGGTTCGTTCTATTGGTTGCTGTTGGATGGGCAATCCTGCGCAGCAAAAAACGAGCAGTACCATTTGAGGAACCCGCATAATACCAGCACATTTAAATCCCTCCCCAAACGGGAGGGATTTTTTTATAAACTGGCTCCACTCTTGCAACTTCTGCCAGAATAAGGCATACTTAACTTCGGGAGTCCTAACCTATGGCAATAATTTCATTACGTGCATACAACCATGAGATAGAAGGCATGATCGATAACGGGCAGCTGGATGAAGCAGTCGCACATTGCCGCCATATCCTTGCCACGTTCCCGAAACATATCGCCTCCTACCGACTGTTGGGTAAAGCTCATCTGGAGCAGCAGCGTATCAGCGATGCCACCGATATATTCCAACGTGTTCTCTCTGCGATTCCTGACGATTTTATTTCGAATGTCGGTATGAGTATAATCCGCGAAGACGAAAACAACCTGGATGCTGCGATATGGCACATGGAGCTGGCTTATGAAGCCCAACCAGCGAACATTGCCATCCAGGATGAATTACGCCGCCTCTATGGACGCAGGGATGGCATGCAGCCTCCGAAAGTGCGCCTTACCCGGGGAGCCCTTGCCAGGATGTATGCTAAAGGAGGATTATTCGACCAAGCCATTGCCGAGCTGCGGGCCGCCATTGCTGAGGATCCGAACCGTCCCGATTTGCAGCTGCTTCTCGCCCAGATGTTTTTCCAGACATCACAACGCGTGGAAGCGGTGGACACTTGTGTCACAATCTTGAAGAAAATGCCTTTGTGTTTGGAAGCCAACCGGATTCTCGCGGTATCACTGCCTGAAGCTGAAAACTCAGAAGCAGTGAGAAACTCCCGCCAGATCGCAATATCAATGGATCCGTATTATGCTTTCGCTGAGTCTGAGGCTATTACCTCAGATCAGGTATCTGAAAGCGCGGTGAATATTGAGCGTCTGGATTGGAAAGCTGGGCTACAGGTCGCTGAGACTCCAAGTCAGCCCAATTGGGCTACTTCACTCGGGATTTCAATGGATAAGCCAGCAGAAGAAAACATCCCCGATTGGCTCAAGGCAGCCGAAGCGCCTGCGAATCAGTTGCCAGATGAAAAAAGTTCTCCTGGAGTTTCCCCATTCATTTGGGATACCCAGGAAGTGGAAAAAATCATCACCGATACCTCAAAACCGGAGGGCGAGATCCCCGATTGGATGAAAGATGCCGGTTGGAAACCTGCCACCGGAGAGTCCATTCCACCAGCTGGGCAGGTGGTCACGCCAGGTGAGGCGAATATATCTACACCGGCGAATGACGATCTCCAAAAAGCTGAGATCCCTGAATGGCTGCGCGGAATTGCTCCGGAAGATTTTACTGGAACAGCAGGTCAACAAACTCGACCTGATGAAGATACCCTTTCCAACCCATGGCTCGAGCCTCATCAGCCCGGTCCAACCGATTCGATTATCCATTGGCTCGAGGACAAGCAGCCTGAGGGGTCAAAAACCCCACCCACGCAAGAATCGAGCTTTGCCTTTGCCCCAGATGACGAAGTACCTGACTGGCTGAAAGACCTGGATGTTCCTTCAGCCTCCGAAGATAGACCGATCGTAGCTGCGGCTGCGTTCACTGCCTTACCATCTGCCTTCCTGGATGAACCTGTAGTACCCCCAGCAGCTGAAATTGAAACTGCATCTGTAGAAAAAGCAGTCGAGCCAGCTGAGGTATTACCCCCTGGCCTATCAGAGATTGCCCCTTCCCAGGATACTACCGATGTTCAGCCTCCGGCTGTACCTGCAACCGAACCTGCTGAAGAAGAGGTTCCGGATTGGCTTAAAGAAATTGCTGTTGTCGTCCCTGCTGCCGAAGTCATTTCCTCGGCTGTGGATAAACCAACTGATGAGACTCCGCCTATTGAGGAGCCAGCCCCTGAATCACAGGTCTCTCCCGAACAGCTGATGACTCCAGCAGTACCACTTGCGGAAGAGATTCCATCCATGGCTGAAGAGAGACCTCCCGAGGAGGTTGATAAAGCGGAGAAACCACCTTCAGATACCGCCCTGCCTCTGGCTGCAGGTGTACTGCTTGTTGCTGAAATGTTATCCAAACCGGAAGATGAACCGGTTGCCGAACAACCGGCAGCTGTAGAAGAGGAAGTGACTGAGGCAGAGAAACCACCTTCAGACATCGCCATTCCTCCGGCTGCAGATGCAATGCTTGCTGCTGAAATGGTATCCAAACAGCCTGAAGAACCGGTTGCTGCGCAGCCAACCGCTGTCGAGCAGGGAGTAACTGAGGCAGAGAATCCACCATCTGATACTGCTCTTCCGCTGGCAGCAGGTGCATTACTCGCTGCTGAAACGTTATCTAAACCGGCCGAAGAACCGGTTGCCGAGCAGCCGGGTGTTGAAACAGTTTCCCCACAAGAAATGCCAATTCCATCTGAAACGACTCCTGCCGCGGTAGTGCCCTTGGCTGCAGAAATCACCTCTACCGAGGCACCCTTCCCCACTGCAGACGTTGCTCCTACGCAGCCCACAACTCAGCTTACCGATCAGCCTCAAATCGATCAGCTTATCCCGGCTGAAGCGGAAATCCCTCCAGCTGAACCTGGATCAATGAATGAAGCTGACGCATTTGCCTGGCTGGAAGGTCTGGCTGCTGAACAAGATGCCTTGGAAGAGGGGTTGGTCGCTCCTCCTGTTGAAGGTGAGATCCAACCCCCTGAATGGGTGAAACTCGAGATGGGTCCAGAAACGGAAGGGCAGGTTCAGACGCAACCATCCGTCGGTCCAGAAGAACAAGCACTCCCCGCTGAAGAGATCCCCGATTGGATCAAGGGGTTGGGCGAAGAACCACTATCTGAGCCTATCTCGGAAACGCCGGAACCAATCGCGGCACCCGAACCCGCGCAAGCACTGGTTGAGCCAACCCAGGCTGAGCCAGAGAACCTGGACGAGTTACCCTCCTGGATCCTTGATATGGAACAGCCGGAACCCGATAAGGAGATCCCTGGTCAGGCTGATCAGGAATTGGAATGGAAATTAGAGGAATTACCTGACTGGCTCAAGGAAATAACTGAGTCGGAAGGCGCCGGAGAAGTCGCTCCGATACAGGAGCCAGCTTCAGCAGCTGAAATTGCAGCTGCCTCTGTGATAGCTGGGACGCCACACCCTGAGGAAGCAACCGAAGAAGTCGCTCCCCGGCAAGAGTCAATTTCGGCTGCGGAAATTGCTGCTGCAGGAGTGATTGCCGGGTTGGCTCATAAAGAAGAACCCCCTCCACCTGCTGTGCCAATGGAGGAGGCTGTGGAAATGCCTCTGACAGAAGTACCCACACCTGTTCTGGTAGAAGCTGAACCAGTTCTAACTGTACCTCAGCAACCGGCTGAAGTTCCTGTTGAAATCACGCCAGATCCTGCAGAAGCAGTTTTATCCGATGCCCGCACTGCACTCAGCCAGGGGCAGCCTTTGCAGGCGGTAGAGTTGTACACCAACTTAATCAACCAAAATTCACATCTCGAAGAGGTGATCAAGGACTTGCAGGAAGCAGTATACCGCTTCCCGGTGGATTTTGACCTGTGGATAACCCTCGGCGATGCCCATTCCCATTCGCATGACTTGCAAGACGCCTTAAATGCCTACACCAAGGCGGAAGAGTTGGTCAGGTAGTACCCGGTTTACTATGGTAAGATATCGACGTGAAACGTATTTACCTACGTTTCACGTTTCGCGTATCATCAATATTCGGAGGTGATTATGGAACGCTCTTTAGTACTGGTCAAACCAGATGCTGTGCAAAGGGGCTTGATTGGAGAAGTGATTATGAGGCTTGAACGGCGTGGTCTCCGCCTGGTTGCAGCGAAATTCATTAGTGTCAGTCAGGAATTAGCCCGGACCCATTACGCCGTTCATATAGGAAAACCCTTCTATGAAAGTTTGATCCGTTACATCACATCTGCTCCGGTTATGGCAATGGTTTGGGAAGGACCGAATGCAATCAACGCAATTCGCCAGACGATGGGGGCTACCTCTCCGACAGTCGCCGCTCCTGGTTCAATCCGGCATGATTTCGCTCTTCAGATTGGCCGTAACCTGACCCATGCCTCTGATAATGTCGAAAATGCCGCAAAAGAAGTGGCTTTGTGGTTCTCTCCCCAGGAGCTGGTTACCTGGGAACGCTCGATCGACCAGTGGGTATTCGAAGAATAGTTTCTGATTTCTGAAAAATTTCGCCAGATATACATCCATCCCGTGTCTCCTTCCACCTGGTAGGCTACCGGTATAGCTGGTGGGAGGCACGGGATAATTAAGATATAATCTGACATTCTGAGGCATATTAGGTTATATTCTGATCCTTGCTTGAGGTATTAATGGTACTGACCCCGGCTGAGATAAATACTAAACTCGAACGCATTCTACCTACAGTACAAAAACCTGCCCGCTATGTTGGTGGCGAGCTGAACCAGGTGGTGAAAAATTGGGAATCAGTTGAAACCCGCATCGCCCTGGTTTTTCCTGATATCTATGATATCGGTATGTCCAACCTTGGGTTGGCTATTCTGTACGAGCTGATCAACGACCGCCCTGATGCCCTCGCTGAGCGTGTTTACAATCCGTGGATAGATATGGAAGTAGAATTGCGCCAGGCTGAGATTCCATTATATTCACTCGAGACGTCTCATCCCGTAAGTGAATTTGATATCGTTGGATTTTCGCTTCCTTATGAAACTCTCTACACCAATATGCTCAACGCATTAGATCTGGCAGGTATCCCACTCTTAAGTGCTGACCGCCATGAATCTGATGCTTTAATCATCGCCGGAGGGCAGGCAGCCTATAACCCTGAGCCGATCTATAAGTTCGTGGATGCTTTCGTTATCGGTGAGGGCGAGCAGGTGATTAACGAGATCATCGATGTTTACCAGGGCTGGAAGCGCTCATCCTTGTCCCGCCAGCAGTTGCTGGTCGATTTATCCTCCATTATTGGCGTTTATGTGCCGAGTTTATATCAAGTCTCCTATCATCAAGATGGTACTGTGGAGCGGGTAGAAAAACAGGTCGAACAGGCGTCACTCCCTATAACCAAGCGAATTGTCCCCCTGCTTCCACCACCACCAACCCGCTTAATTGTTCCCAATATTGAAACCGTGCATAATCGCATACCCATCGAGATTATGCGCGGTTGTACCCGCGGCTGTCGCTTCTGCCATGCCGGCATGGTGTCGCGACCCGTCCGTGAACGTAGTGTATCCACCATCCTGGAAGCCATCGATCAATCGCTGATGCATACCGGTTTTGAGGAGATCGGGCTTCTTTCCCTATCATCTTCTGACTATACGCATATTTCCGAGCTCGTCCAGGCTATTACTGAAAAATATACTGGAAATCATCTCGGGATTTCTTTACCCTCCCTGCGCATTGCCTCCTTTTCCGTGGAAATAATGGACCTTTTGAAAGATTCCCGCCATGGCGGGTTTACTCTGGCACCCGAAGCTGCCACAGAGCATATGCGCAACATCATCAACAAACCGCTCACCACTGCACAGCTGCTCGAAACGGTAAATCAAATCTATTCTCATGGCTGGACCACTGTAAAACTCTACTTCATGATTGGTCATCCAGAAGAAACCCTGGAGGATGTCAGCGCCATCGTCGATTTGTGCAAGCTTGTACTCGCTGAAGGGCATAAAACAATTGGTCACCGGGCAAAGCTAAATCTGGGGGTTTCAACATTCATCCCCAAGCCGCACACCCCTTTTCAATGGGTCGCTTGTGACTCGGTCGAGCAGATTCAGGCTAAACAAGCCTTGCTGAAGCAGGGTCTGCGCAATAAAGATATTAAACTCACCTGGACCAATCCTGATGTGACCATGTTGGAAGCCTGGCTTTCCCGTGGTGACCGGCGAATGGCAGATGTGGTATACCAGGCGTGGTTAAATGGGGCCAGGTTTGATGCCTGGCAGGACCAGTTTAATTTCACCGCCTGGACCAAAGCCTTTGAAATCGCTCAGCTAGATCCTTCTTTCTACACGCATCGACCACGTTCACAGGATGAGATCTTCCCCTGGGACCATATCAGTACCGGTGTCCGCAAGAAATTCCTGCTCCAGGAGTTCTTGCTCAGTATGAACTCTTAACCCGTATGGATTGTCGTACGCAGTGTTTTGCTTGCGGGATTCTTCCCACCTATGCCGACCTTCGGAGGGATAATCCCGGAGCTTCCTGGTCTTGTCCGGAAGTTAAGTCACCCTCCAGGGTCAAAACAACCCGTACTTCTAAAGTCATTTCCGCTAGTTAGGTGGTTTATGACCATGCGCATCAGGATCACATTTTCGAAGGCCGGGCCGATGCAATACGTTGGGCATCTGGACTTGCACCGGTCGTGGGAACGCACTTTCAGGCGTTCTGGTGTACCTCTGGAATATAGTCAGGGTTTCCATCCTCAACCTCGTCTTAATCTCGCTTGTGCATTGCCGGTGGGGTTTACCAGTCAATGTGAAATATTAGACGCCTGGGTGGAAGGCGAACGGCCTCTACCGGAGATCCAGGTAGCAATCAGCTCGTCTTTACCTCCCGGTCTTGAAATCCTGGGCATGGATGGTATCGATTTATGTCTCCCCGCCTTGCAGACTCAGGTCTACTCGGCTGTATATACCATCAGTTTCCTGGATGACATTCCTGACCTACCGGACCGCCTTCGACGGGTTATTTCTGCGGAGCATTTACCTCGTCTGCGCCGGAATAAGCCCTATGACCTGCGGCCTCTCATTGAAGAGGCGGTGATACAGACTCCAAGCCAGGCAGGGAAACACAAGCTACGTGTTCAGCTCTCTGCCCGCGATTCTGCTACAGGCAGACCCGAGGAATTGTTGGCTGAAATGGATGTCAGGTTTCAAGATACCCATATTCATCGAGAATCATTAATATTCAGTCTCGATTAGCGTTACTTGTACGCCTTCTCCACGTATGCTAAACTACGCCGGAAGATGATAGGAGGGAAACAACTTTGCAGGGTACCGGAATATTTTTATCCTTCTTATTTGGTTTCCTGCCGATGCTTCTCTTTGCATACGTCATCTATTGGGTTGACAGGTACGAAAAGGAGCCCATCATTCTGCTGGGGGGCGTCTTCCTGTGGGGAGCCATTATTGCTGCAGGAGCAGCCTTTGTCGTAAACTCATTTTTAGGTTTGGGTATCTATATGTTTACCGGCTCCCAGGCATTTACCGAAATTTCTACCGCCTCTGTTTTTGCTCCAATCATCGAAGAGACTCTCAAAGGCATGGCATGCTTTTTCGTGTTTTTATTCTTCACCTGGGAATTTGACTCAATTCTCGATGGTATTGTTTATGCCTCCATCACCGCGATAGGGTTTGCAGCCACCGAAAATATATATTACATTTACACATATGGTTTCCAGCAAAATGGATTGAATGGCATCTTGTATATGTCCTTTATTCGGGTGATCCTGGTCGGTTGGCAGCATCCATTTTATACTGCCTTCATCGGCATCGGTCTGGCAATCTCGCGTTTGAATCGAAATATTTCGGTCAAAATCATTGCTCCAATTGTTGGCCTGGGGCTTGCCATATTTACCCACTCCGTTCACAACCTGATTTCGACCGTATTTCACGGTATTCAAAGCCTTGCATTTGGCCTGGTATTTGATTGGTCCGGTTGGATTGCGATGATAATTTTCGTCGTTTGGGCGCTTGCCCGTGAGCAAAAGTGGATCACCACCCAGCTGCCCGATGAGGTTGCTGATGGAGTGATCACCGCTAATCAATATAAAACGGCTTGCTCAGCTTCAGCGCAAACCGTTGCCCGCATAAAAGCATTATTCTCCGGAAAATACCGGCTTACTGACCGCTTTTACCTATTGACAGCCGAATTAGCTTATAAAAAGCACCAGGCTTCTACCTTGGGAGAGTTATTCCAGAAGCAAACTGAAATAGATCGCGTACGAGCTGAGTTATTGCGAATTAGCCCTCAGATTTGTTAGCGATGTGTCGGTTACTGGCACATAAATCAGGGTGGAAATAAAGCATGGTAAAATAAAAATCCGCATTCTGTTCTCGTGCCCCTGTAGCTCAGTGGATAGAGCGTTGGCCTCCGGAGCCAAAAGCGACGGTTCGAGTCCGTCCAGGGGTACTTTTTTATTGAGAGCTTGGTGTGACTCTCACCAGGCTGGTGACTACCCCAAGAACCGTAATTAGTGACACCACCAGGAAGCTTGCCCCGATGGCAGTATAAAAAGCCGCAGATGGTACCGGGCTGCCAGTTGATATGATGCCACTGCTCTCATGCGCTAAAACCGTAGTGAATATCGCCCCTGATATTCCCGCCCCCAGCACCATCCCAAAGCTACGCCCCGTCGCCAAAATTCCCGCTGCAATCCCTTGCCTGCTCTTTGGAGCTGACCCCATCAGTGCACTATTATTGGGGGAGATGAATATCCCTGTCCCAAGCCCGACGACCGCCAAAGCCAGCATAATCGCCCAAGTGGATGACTGTGCGGATAGATGCGATAGGAGGTATAAACCTGCGGATAATACAGCCATACCAAACACCGTCGGAATACGCGTTCCAATCCGGTCGGACAGGCTACCGCTGATCGGTGCAATCACCGCCATAATTGCCGGTTGTGCTATCAGGATAATCCCTTCCTGTGCCGGGGAAAACCCCCGTCCTTGTATCAGGTAATATGGCATTAAATATATACAGCTATATACTCCGATATAATTGATAATCGCGCTTAGGGTAGCTAAAGAAAACGACAGCTTCTTAAACAGGCTGAGGTCCAGCATCGGGTGTTTTACACGGCTCTCAATATATATAAATAGCGACAGTAAGATCACTGCACTTAGCAGCACACCTATAATGGGAAGCGAGCTCCAGCCCCAATCCTCGCCCTGGTTAAGCCCGAGCAGCAAGGCTCCAAGCCCTAAAATGAATGTCACCGCTCCCAGGAAATCGAACTGCTCCGTGTGATGCTGGTTTAAATCCCGTGGAATATATCGCAAGCTAAGCCAGATGGCAGCTACTCCAACGGGTAAATTCATATAAAATACTGCCCGCCATCCCAGCAGGCCGGCTAACCATCCACCCACTAACGGTCCAGCCATTAGCCCCAAGTAAGTCATAGTCGCCTGCAATCCTAACGCCTGCCCGCGCTGCTCTGCCGGAAAGCTTTTGGTTAAAATCGCTGGAGAATTGGCTGCCAACATAGCTCCCCCCAAAGCCTGCAGCCCACGCGACGCGATGAGAATTGCCACACTCGGTGCCGCCCCCGAAAAAAATGAGCCCCCCATAAATATTCCAAAACCTGTCAGGTAGATGATCTTGTGCCCGCGCATATCCCCCAGCCTACCAAAGCTCAATAACAGCCCGCTCAGCACCAGCAAATAGATCGTCACAACCCATTGAACCACGGAGATAGTTTGGGAAAAGTTTTTTCCGATTACCGGCAGAACCGTATTGACTACACTGGTATCCAATGCAGTCATAAAGGTGCCAATCCCTACTGCCACCAAAACTCCCCATTTTTGCGTCGTTTGTAGGGTCGTTTCCACTGTTTACTCTTCGACCGTGATCGGTTTTGGATGGTCCTGTAAAATGAAGACCAGTACGAACAGCGTCGCAACTGCCCCCATTGAGGTAACCAGGAATGTTGCCTGGTAACTCACCGCATCGGCAAGCCACCCTGCGAGGATCGGGATGATAAATGCAGTCGGCGCAATCAAGGTGTTTGCCAATCCGATGTAGGATGCTTTCTCGTGGGGTTTCCCGTACTCCTGGATCATTGGCAGTGCAATCGTCCATATACCTACATATGCCATCCCAGCCAGCGCATAAGCCAGATAAAACCACTCGATCGACGGAGCCCAGATTGTGATTCCAGCGCTTAATGCCGCTGCAACCATCCCCAAAGCCATCACCCCCCGGTGGTTCCAGTGATCTCCCAGCCAGCCCATGATCGGGTTGAGTATGGTCTGTGATATATACAAGATTGCCCCTAATATTCCGACCGTCGCGGCATTCACCCCGTAAAACTCCACCGCGTAGACGGTGTAGAAAGCAAAGCCAGCTGTCCCTAGCTGTGCCAGTATCCTTGCCCCCACAAACCACCTGAAATTAGCATCCCGGCGAAGGATGGACCGGATATCACGCCAGAAATCTTTTCTTTCTATTCCGCTTGCTGCCGCCGGGGTTTCCGCTTCGCGAGTTGAGCTGAGCGCAATGAATGACACGAAAAAAGCACCTACTGCCAGCAGGAAGCATATGCTGAAACCTGCGTTAGGCGCATTATTTTGCAGCACGGTCCCGGCAATAAACACCCCAATGGCGCCAAGGAATGTGCTGGCTGCGGTTTGTGTGCCGAAGAATACCCCCCACCGCTCGCGCGGGATGATTTTCCCGATCATATTCTGCCAGGGGTTGGCTGCCATGCCGCCTCCAAACCCCTGCCAGACAAGCAAGGCGAAGGTTAAAAATAAGGCGATGCTGGGTCCTATCCTAGGGACAAACCACGCTACCATTGCCAGCCCCAAAAACGGCACCCGTTCGTGGATGGTCCAAAACATCACCATCGGCTTGTACCGCTTCAGCTGCGACACTCTCTGGGCGGTAAAGACTTGCGGCAGGTACCAGCCTACCGTGTGGATCGCCGGTATCAAGCCAATCAGGACGGCTGAATGGGTTAGTGTGCTGACGAAAAGAGGTAGGATCGTGGATAACGAGGCAAATCCTAGCGCCATACCAAAAAAACCACCATCCATCACGTTGACGGCAAAGTTGAATGGCAAGTCCTTGGCTTGTTTAATGAGTGCTGGGTTTAGTGTTACCACTTCTCGGAAATTCTCCAGCGGTGAAGTGTACCATAATGTAACCGGGTCTCGAGCACGCCAACCGTCTCGAGACCTTGGCATAATTTTCTAAATTATGCTAACTCTATCCACCCCAGGGCATTTTGGAATATTCTTCCATAGCTCGATCGTAAAAATGCTTGAATAGCCGCTCGTGCCCGCGTTCCCATTGGGATAGCATGGTCAATACCCGCTTTGCATCCCCCTCTGATTGGGCTGCGCTGGATTCGTAAAACTCCGCGAAGTCCCGCTCGATCAGAAATGCCATGCGTAGCACGGGCAAGTCAGGCACCATCGCTTCAGCCACCTTCTGGTCGATGATTTCCGATTGTGCTCGCTGCGAAAAAATCCCGCCTGTTCCAGCTGCGTACCTGGGTCAATGCTCCCAGTTTGCCCCGCATCCAATGCTGCGATTTGGTATTGGATGAAATCGATGTGCTTTTGTTCCTCCCCTGCCAGCTGCTGGAAAGCTTCAACTGCGGCTGCTTCATTCAACCGTTTGGCGTTCTCTTCAAAAAAACGCTTGCCTTCATACTCACGACTTAACGCGTATTCAAATATTTTCCGGGTATCCATCAATACCTTTCTGTGGGCTTTAAACCACGCTTACCTTTACCGCGCAGACTTTATATTCAGGGATCTTGGAAACAGGGTCGAGGGCTGCAATGGTCAGCTCATTTGCCGATGCATCTGGAAAATGGAAATTGGCATACACCATCCCCGGGGGCACTCGGTCGGTCACCCACGCTTCCGCCTCGATACTGCCTCGCCTCGAGCTCACCCGTACTCGCTTGTGTCCGTTCAACCCAAGTCTAACAGCATCCTCCGGATTCACTTCAATTAAGGCTTCCCCGTAGATTTCCAACAAACCTTTCGCACGGCGTGTCATCTCGCCTCCGTGCCAGTGGTACAACACTCTACCGGTGCTCAACAGCATCGGGTAATCATCGTCAGGTAGTTCTGCCGGGGGGACATGCTCGATGGGAGTAAATTTCCCTAGTCCACGTGCAAACTGTCCAATGTGCAGGATCGGCGTCCCAGGATGGGTCAGGTCTCTCACTGGCCATTGTAATTGCTCGCCGCGTTCCAGCCGTGAATAGCTCACCCCAGCATAACTCGGGGTTAATGCAGCCACCTCGTCCATAATCTGCGCCGGGTCAGTGTAGTTCCAACCGGAGTGCACCGCTGGATTCACCCGCCGCTCACCCTCTCCAAGGACTCGTTTCGCCACCTCGCTGATGATCCACCAATCAGGAAGTGCTTCACCTGTTGGTTCAATTGCCCTATGCACCATCTGCACCCGTCGTTCTGTGTTCGTGAACGTCCCGGTTTTTTCGGCAAAACTGACCCCCGGTAGGAGCACATCTGCATACTCCGCAGTCTCCGTTGGGAAAATTTCCTGTAACACAGTAAATTCACATTTTTCGAGGCAATGCCTGATATGGGCTGAATCCGGATCGCTCATTACCGGGTCTTCCCCAAGGATATATAGTGCCTTTATCTTATCTTCGCCCGCCGCAGGGATCATCTCTGTCACCGTCATCCCTACCTTATCGGGCAGAGTCACTCCCCAGGCTGCCTCAAATTTCCTCCTGGCGGCCTCCACGGTGACGGTTTGATATCCTGGATATACATTGGGCAGGCCACCCATATCGCACGCCCCTTGAACGTTATTTTGCCCGCGCAGTGGGTTGACCCCGCCTCCGGGTATCCCGATGTTGCCCAGCAGCATCTGCAGGTTAGCCAGGTCCATCACATTGCGCACTCCCACGATGTGCTGGGTGATGCCCATCGCCCACAACACTGCCATCGGTTTATTAAGCGCCAGGATTTCAGCCGCCTGGTACAGCTGTTCAGCGGGCACTCCGGTAATTGCTTCCGTTTTTTCAGGAGTGTAGCCTTCCACCACAGCCTTGAATTCCTCAAAGCCTTCTGTTCTCTCCTCAATGAATGTCTTATCCTGCCAACCCTTCTCAAGGATAATATGCATCATCCCGTTGATCAAGGCGATATCCGTCCCCGGTTTATGCCTCAAATGCAGCGATGCAAATTCGACCATGTCAATCTTGCGTGGGTCTGCAACCACTAATTTCAACCCTCGCCGCAAGACTGCCTGGCGGATCATCGTACCGAAAACCGGGTGCTGCTCGGTGGTATTTGAGCCGATGATCAACATCGCCGCTGCCTGATTGGCAACATCCTTCATTGAATTTGTCATCGCTCCTGAGCCATAGGACGCGGCCAGACCGGCCACAGTGCTGGAGTGTCAGAGACGGGCACAGTGGTCGATGTTATTCGTCCCCATCACCTGCCGGGCAAGTTTATTCATCAGGTAGTTTTCTTCGTTGGTGCATTTGGCAGAGGTGAGCACGCCCACACTATCTGGACCATGGGTATCCCGCGTCTCCCGCAGCTTGTCGGCTGTAATTTTAAGTGCCGTCTCCCATTCTACTTCCACCCAATTCCCCCGCTCCCCATTATTACGCACACCCCCCTCCAACAGGTACTGGCGTACCCTGGGCTTCCTTAGCCGTTCTGGATGGTGGATGTAATCATACCCATAGCGCCCCTTGACGCATAATGCCATTCCATTTACAGGTGCGTCCGGGTTCGAGCTCACCCCGATCACGTGCCCATTTTTCACGTTCAGGTCGAATTGGCATCCCACCCCACAATATGAGCAGGTAGTGGTCACCTTGCTCACCTGATGCGCCCTTCCCAATCCATACGATAATTTATCGCTCAATGCCCCCGTCGGGCAGTATGCTGAACATTGCCCGCAGCTCTCACAGCGTGCTTCGAGCATGGTTGTATCTGCACCGGCAACAATCTTCTCTTCAAATCCGCGGTACGCCACACCCCACACGAACCGTCCTTGCACCTCGGCGCAAGCCAGCACACACCGCCGGCATAGAATGCATTTGTTGAAATCCACACGCACAAATGGGTTCGGGTCACTGTCCATTGGGTATCGCTTGCCTTTGCTGCCCCACTTTGGCACTTCCACCTGGTAGTCATATGCCAGATCTTGTAGCTCACACGATCCGCTTAAATCACACACCAGGCAGTCTTGCGGATGGTTCGCCAGCATCAGCTCGAGGGTCAGGCGGCGTGACCGTACCACTCTCTCACTGTGGGTCTGCACCACCATTCCTTCCCACACGTTGGTTACACAGGCAGCCTGCAAGAAGCGCTGACCCTGCACTTCGACCACGCAGATCCTGCAGTTTCCCGTCGGGGTCAGGTCGCGATGGTAGCACAGCGTTGGAATGGTCAGGCCATTCTGTCGTGCTGCCTGCAGTAACCCCGTTCCCTCCTCCACCTCAATCAATTTCCCATCAATGGTCAGCCGAACAGTCATAGGTATCATTCTCCTGACAAAACTCAACCACTAAGCCGGATTCTCGGCAGCTCTGAATACCATGCTGAATTGGCTCAGTGCTGACCGGATCGGTGTCGGGACGGATTGCCCCAACCCGCAGAACGATGAGTCGAACATCACATCTGCCAGACCTTCCAGCTCATCCACGTCGCCCGGTTTCCCTTCGCCAGCAGCCATCCTCGCCAGGATCTCATGCGCCCGGTGGGTACCCACCCGGCAGGGAGTGCACTTTCCACATGATTCGTTGGCGAAGAAATGCAGCAGCTCCCTGAGGAATGCCACCGGCGATACGCTTTGGTCGCAGATCAAGAAGGCTCCAGCACCAAGCGAGACACCCCTGGCACCAGATGCATAATCGATGGGAATATTCATCAGCGCTTCGCCTACAATCGTCCCCGCCGCGCCACCCGTCAGCGCAAAGTTGAATTTCGATCCTTCCCTCATCCCGCCGCCGATATCATCGATGATCTGCCGCAGGGTAAGTCCGAACGGAGCTTCGAACAACCCCGGTCGCTTGATATGTCCCAGGAGCATATATAGCTTCGTCCCTGGTATAGCTGCCCCGGAGAGCGAGCGGTACCAGTTTGCCCCATTCAGGATGATCGCAGGCACAGCCGCGAATAACTCAACATTGTTCACCAACGTTGGCAGACCGTGATACCCGAATGTGGGTGGGTACGGTGGACGCGTACGCGGCTCACCCCGCTTGCCCTCCAGGCTCTCGATCAGAGCGGTTTCCTCTCCGCAGATATACGCCCCTGCACCCAGGTGCACGTGGATGTGGAATGAATAGTCGCTTTCTTGGATGTATTCGCCCAGCCAGCCTGCCTTTTCGGCTTCCTCGATCGCATGCCTCAAGCGTTTAGCCTGGCTCACGTACTCGCCTCGGATGTAAATAAAGGCTTCCTGTGCTCCGCAGGCATATCCAGCCACCGCCATACCTTCCAAGATCTGGTGGGGGTTGGTATCGATTAACACCCTGTCTTTGAAGATTAACGGTTCTGATTCATCTGCGTTGCACACGATATACTTTATCGCCCGCTTTGCCTGGGCGACAAAACGCCATTTTCGTCCCACCGGGAAACCTGCCCCGCCTCGTCCGGACAATCCGGATGCTTCCACCTCGCTCAACACTGCTTCCGGGGTTTGGCTTAATGCCACCTTCAACGCCTGGTAAGCTCCATGCTCCAAAGCAGACGTAATCGAATCGGGATTGATGCTGCCTGCATTCGCCATCATCAACCGCAGCTCCCCCTTACGTGGTTGCTGGTAATCCGTTGGCTGGCCTCTCCATCCGGTCGCAATTTGACCTGCGCCTCCTTGAAAAACCGGTCCAGCCTGTTGCCCGTTGACCAGTATTGCAGGAGCCCGATCACACAACCCTAAACAGCTTGTCCGCCCCACCTTCCAATCAGGTTTTGCTGCAAAAGTCTGTTCAATATCATGCCGGGTATCGCCTCCGTCGCATAACCAGCACACCGGTCCATCACACACTTTGACCTCATTTTCTACTTTTTCATTCAGGTTCAGCATGGAATAAAATGAGGCCACTCCAAACGCAGTCGCAGGCGGAGTCTTTGTGACTCGGCCGATATCTGTTATGGCATCTGACTCCAGGTTTCCCCGCACTTCCTGCAGCTCGCTCAGCATCTCCAGGATTGCCTCAGGGTTATTCTGGTGTTTATTCACCAGCTCACTGATCTGGGCATCGATCGGTCGGTGCTTGATGATTTTATTGGTCATGCTTCCTCACTAGTCAGGTGATCTCCGAACGTGACGTGCTCGATCTTCTCTGCGTGCGTATATACGGTAAACCTGTCCCGGCGTGCATATCCGATCAGGGTAATACCCAGCTCATCCGCCATTCTGACTGATAAGCTGCTCGGAGATGTGCGGGATATTACCACCTCTGCCCCTATGCGCCCGGCTTTTTGGATCATCTCGGAGCTGATCCTCCCGGTGGTCAGAATGATTTGCCTTTCAGGGTGAATCCGTTCCATAATGAATCGCCCGGCGATTTTATCCAGTGTGTTATGCCTGCCGATATCCTCTGCCGCGATGACGATCTTATCTCCATCGCTCAGCGCTGAGGTATGCACCCCGCCCGACTCTCGATAAAGATCCTGCACCTCACTAAGCAGCTCGATCAATTCTCCCACTTTTTCACCAGCTA
The DNA here is from genome assembly GCA_963726315.1 of uncultured Chloroflexia bacterium. Lineage (GTDB taxonomy): Bacteria > Chloroflexota > Anaerolineae > Anaerolineales > UBA4823 > FEB-25. The sequence continues at coordinate 178,252 of CAVSBZ010000004.1, forward strand.
GCCAGGTCCCTCCTTTTGTGTCTGCGTTTCCCACCTGCAGGGGCTTGTTTCCCACGGATGTCTCACCACCCGAGCAGCCGGTGGTCCGCGCCCAGTTCTCCGGTTTTTTTACTGAACGGTTTAGCCACACATCAATGTTGGTTTCCTCAGGGCACACCCTCACACTGGCTACTTCGTCCATCGTCTCGATAACTTCTTCGTTATATAAGAACCCTATCGCCAGGGCTTCGAGGTCGGTGGGTGTGCACATAAACGTCAGCCATAGCTCATTATTTACCGTCAGACCAACCGACTGCTCGGCGATAATATTTTTCCCGCTTTCCTCCCATTGACCCGCCTTGTAGGACTGTACAATTGAAGATATTCTTTTGCTCTGCGCTCATACCAGGTTTTTGACCATTCGCCAGGCGGGCTCATGCATATCGATACGCCTGCCTTTATCATCGATATACGACCAATATCCCGGGTCTGATCCTGCAACAGTGTATCCCAGCCGTTCGTAAAACCGCCTGGCAGCATGGTTATCCTGCCCCACGTTCAGGGTCACTTGCTGGAATTTACGCTGGCACAGGTCATCTTCGATCCTACGCATGATTTGGGTTCCAATCCCTCGGTTCCGATATTTGGGCTTGACCCTGAATCCGTAAATATATGCCCGTATAGCCCCATCTGCCAGCTCGGGGCGGTTTCTTCTAAGCGACACAAAACATTGACCGATCAAACCAGATCCATGAACCTCGGCAATCCAGATTAATGCCGCCCCCTGCTCAACCATCATGAAGGTATCTGCGTACAGGCGCCGGAAGTGTGTGTATTCCCCGTCCCATTCAAGCGCAGCCAGGTCAGCTTTTTCAGCTTGACGGATGAAGACCGGGTTCATCTTTTATCAGCTCATCCAGGTAGTCTTGTTCTTGCTCATTGGTCTCAATTTTACCATCCAGCCATGCATCTCGAATTGCCCCCAGGATACGCTTGTAGATCGGTCCGGGCGTCAGCCCTCGTCTGCGCAAATCCTCCCCGGTGACCGCCGGAGTGATTGTATTCAGCCGGTTCAAGTAGGTTTGGAAGTTGGTACAGATGGTATCATCCCGGGCTGCCAGGAAGTTGGCATAGATTGCAATTGGCGGCACATCTTCCAGCCGGTTGGCGATCAGGCTGAGCTTGGCATTAGCCACCCAGGGCAAATCCTTCCATAACCGGCACGCCGCAAGCACATCTTTAACCTGGGTCGTTGGATAGCGAAGTTTTCTCAAGATTACCTGGGTTTTATCCACTGGTTGGTGAATGAACCATAAAATATATGCTAATTTTCTTAAATTGTTTCCTTTGGCAAGGTCCAACTTGATCCCATGTAGGGGTTTAATATTGACGAAATCCAGCATTTCAAGGTTTGCATGGCTCATCGCATCCCACGTCAGGTTAGGATTGATTTCATTCAACAGTCCCAGCTCAGACAACCTTTCGAGGATGCTCGCTCTCTGCTCCAGGTCCAGGATGTGGTCCAGCTCGTGCCGAATCCGGTCACCCGACACCTGTCCAACCAGCGGACGTGCCTCCACCAACAGCTCCAGCGTGCGCGCCTCGATGTGGAAATTAAGCCGTCCTTCGAAACGCACTGCTCTCAGCATCCGCGTTGGATCATCGACAAACGATAGCGGATGCAGCACCCTCACAAGGCTTTCCTTTATATCATTCAAGCCCCCCCAGTAATCCTGCAGCTCGCCGTAATGTTTACCGTCCAGGCGCAGAGCCAGGGTATTGATGGTGAAATCCCGCCGATGCAGGTCCAGTTTAATGCTGCCGCGTTCCACTGTCGGTAATGCAGTTGGATGGGTATAAAATTCCGTCCGCGCAGAGATCAAATCCAGGAATTCTGGCAGGTCACTGGCTTTCTTTGGGTGTTTAAGCTCACCTGCCAATTTGTCGCGGATATTTGTGATCATCCATTTCGCCGTGCCAAACCTTGCATGGGTGGTAAGTCTGCCACCGTAGCGCTCCTGAAGCTGGCGCGCCAGGGCAATCGCATCCCCTTCCACCACCAGGTCAAAGTCCTGGCTCGGTTGCTCCAGGATCAGGTCTCTCACGAACCCGCCCACAATATACAGCGCGGCTTTCTGTTCATAAGCAATTTCAGCGGTCAATCGCAATAACGCCAGGCGCGCCACAGGCATGGCTGCCTCGAGTTTTTCCGCAAAGTTGAGGTGCCCGGGTCGCGTTTCCTCGGAAGTAAGGATCTTCAACAGGTCGGTGCGGGTAACGATGCCGATGATTTTCCCTTCATCCTCATCCAGTACTGGTATCTGACCCCACCCAGTGTCCGTCATCAATCGCTGTAACCGATCGATCGAATCGTCCGGATGGATGATCACCTCACCTGCGTTCATCAGGCTAGAGGCGGTCAGGTTTAGTTTATGTGCGATGGCACGGTCGACTGCCCGTCGAGTAAGCAAACCGATCACCCGCCCCTCACGTACCACCGGGTAGCCTTCGTATCCGAAGCGCTGCATCCGGTCAGCTGCCTCTTGCGCCGGCGTGTCGGGTGGTAGTACTTGCGGGTTGTGCGACATGATTTCAGCAACCGTGATCGCCGGTCGCACAAACTCAGGCAGCAGTGCGATCAGCTCCTCGTGCACATCCTCCAACTCCCTACCCTTGATCAGACTCGCTGCGGCTCTTGAATGCCCTCCCCCACCGAAGCGCGCCGTGATCTCAGCCACGTCGATATTGTCACTGGTCGAGCGCCCGATCATCTGCACCCCTGCTCGCGTGGTAATCAACATGAATAATGCATCCGGGTCGAGTAAGTCGCGCAACTTGTGCGCCACCGTGGAGAGTTCCTCATCCAAACCAAATGCACTTCCACACCCCACCACCACGGTATGCCCATGGATCGGGTAAGTCTCCAGGTTGCTGCGCAGGTTGTCATATAGTTTCTGCTGCTCACCCGACAGCGGGTGGTTCAGGAAATCACCCGCGATGCGTAAATTGGCTTGTTGTTCCAGCAGGTAGGATGCCGCGTGCAGGTCACGTGCTGTTGTCCTGGTGTAGGTCAGCGAACCGGTATCCTCGTAAATACCAAGCAGCAGCGTGGTCGCCTGGATCATGCTCAGGTCGTCATCCCGTTCCTGCATATCCTCCACAAAGATGGTCGTGGTCGCTCCCACATCTTCACTCGAAATCGTCCACGCCGGTGAGATATCTGCCCGGATGGGATGGTGGTCGACGACGTGCACCCGTGTCTCCGCGCTCACCCCGCGCATGCTTACCATGGATTGACTATCTACCAGGCAGACCGATTCCACAGCTTCACTGGGCAGGTCGTGTGGGTCGACGAACGGTAGCTCAGCCCCGTAAAGCGTGACGAAAGCTCGCACATTCCGGTTCATCCGCCTGGGCAGAACCGGGATCGCTGAATCGTCCAACAAGTATGCCCCTAGCAAAGATGCCAGGGCGTCGAAATCTGCTTGTTCGTGAGTAACAATGATGCGCATGAGAAGACCACTCAATCTTAAAGCATAATTTTAATCGACAATTCGATTAATGAGATAAAATAGGCGCATTCTATGAACGATGCCCTGCAGCAGCCTGAGCAGTTATGGGAGGATTTGCTTTCCCGCCAGCCCGGAGTAATCAAGGCAGCCTTCGCATCTCTGTACCCTACCGACCAACAAACGGTCCTCGCCCATCTCCAGCGTATGGTAAGTGAATCCGGATGGCAGCCTGAGCAGCGGATCTCTGCCAGAACAGCGCTGGACGTATTATTACCACAGGAAGATTGAGATACCCATGGATATCAATGAGCTGACCCAAGCGATGCATGATTTCGTCCGCAGCATGGGCTGGTATGAGCCTGACAGCCCTCGTCCTCAAACCTTGCGGAACCTGGCAGTTTCCCTCAATCTGGAAGCCGCTGAGGTGCTGGAGCATTTCCAATGGGACGAGAGCCTGAAAGACCCGCAGTCATTCTCCGATGAGCTTGCCGACGTCATGCTCTACCTGCTCCAGCTTGCCAGCATCGTCGAAGATCGACCTGGAAAAAGCCGTCCTCGCCAAGCTTGGCAAGAATTATCACCGCACCTGGGACGCATCCAAATAGCCATGGACACCCGCATCACGGTTTTCGGCGGTTCGCAGCCCACTCCCGGTGACCCTGTCTACCAGGATGCTCTGCACCTGGGAAAGCTCATTGCCCAGGCTGGTTACACCCTGCTCACGGGTGGTTATATTGGCACCATGGAAGCCCTCTCGCGTGGTGCAGCCGAAGCCGGAGGGCATGTGATCGGGGTCACCTGTGACCAGATCGAAGCCTGGCGCCCGGTAAAAGCTAACCTGTGGGTGACCGAAGAATGGCATGTTGCCACTTTCCAGGAGCGCATCTTCACCCTCATCGAAAGCTGTGATGCCTGCCTCGCCCTCCCTGGTGGGGTTGGCACGCTCGCCGAGCTGGTGCTCACCTGGAACCTGCTGCTCACCCGCATCCTCCTTCCCCGCCCACTGATCCTGATTGGCCTGGGGTGGCAAAGATTAATCACTGAATTCCTGGCGGAACAGGGCGATTTTGTCCCTGATGTCCAACGCCAGTGGGTTTCTTTCTCTCCCGATGTCGACTCGGCTTTCGAGCTGTTGCAGGAAAACCTATCTAACTAATAAATCACCAACCACGAGGAATAATCCATGACCGAAGATAAACTCCCTACCCGCGCTGAAAATTTTGCTGAATGGTATAACCAGCTTGTGCTCAAAGCTGAGCTTGCCGACTACGCACCTGTGCGTGGTTGTATGGTGGTGCGCCCCTACGGCTGGGCGGTTTGGGAGAACATGACCGCTGGTCTCGACCGTCGCTTTAAAGCCACCGGTCACGTCAACGCAGCCTTTCCTCTGCTCATCCCCATGTCATACTTCGAAAAAGAGAAATCCCACGTGGAAGGCTTTTCACCTGAGCTGGCGGTCGTCACCATCGGTGGGGGTGAGAAGCTGGAAGAGCCCCTCGTCATCCGTCCCACCTCTGAGACCATCGTCGGCACCATGTATGCCAAGTGGATCAAGTCTTACCGCGACCTGCCAGTGTTGATCAACCAGTGGGGCAGCGTGGTGCGTTGGGAGATGCGCACCAAGCTATTCCTGCGCACGCTTGAGTTCTACTGGCAGGAAGGTCACACCGCCCACGCTACTGCAGACGAAGGGCAGGAGGAAACCCTGCGTATGCTGGAGGTGTATGCCAACTTTGCCATCGAAGATGCTGCCATCCCGGTGATCAAGGGTCGTAAGAGCCAGGCTGAGAAGTTCGCCGGTGCTGATAACTCTTACAGCATCGAAGCCATGATGGGTGACACCAAGGCGCTTCAAGCCGGCACCTCCCACAACCTGGGGCAGAACTTCGCCAAAGCCTTTGAAATCCAATATCTGGACAAGAACAACCAGCTCCAGCATGTGTGGACCACCTCCTGGGGTCTCTCCACCCGCTTCGTCGGTGCCGTCATCATGACCCATGGTGATGACCAGGGATTAATCCTGCCGCCCAAGCTGGCACCCTACCAGGCGGTCATCATCCCCATTTATAAAAACGACGAAGAGAAGTCCGTTGTCATGCCAGTGGTCTCCAAAGTGGAGCAGGAGCTGCAAAGCTTCCGGCTGAAGTTAGATAACCGCGAAGAGGTCACACCCGGTTTCAAGTTCAACGATTGGGAGATGCGCGGTGTGCCATTGCGCATCGAGATTGGTCCCAAGGACGTCGAAAAAGGCTCGCTGGCGTTTGCCCGTCGGGATATGCCCGGTAAAGCTGGCAAGTCGTTCGTCCAGCATACCCAAATCGAAGCCCAGGTGGCAGAAATGATGCAGTCCATCCAGGCCTCTCTGTTCGAGCGAGCGCTTGCCTTCCGCCGTGAGCACACCTTCGACCCCCAGGATTATGAAGAGCTGAAATCAGCTGTGGAGAATGGCTGGGCCTTCTCCTGGTGGTGTGGTGATCCTGATTGCGAGACCAAGGTCAAAGACGAGACCAGGGCTTCCACCCGCTGTATCCCTCTCGACCAGGAGCCGGGTAAGGGTACATGCATCGTGTGTGGTAAACCTGCCACCGAAAAAGTCATCTTCGGTAGAGCCTACTAGGATTCTGTCATTGCTTCGTGACCGGGAAAATACCGGTCACGAACCTGTCCCCGCTGTTTTTCGGGGAGCAATCTTCCTCAATCACTTTATTAATTGTTGAGATGTATATAATCTTTTTCTGTAGGGGCGGCTCGCGAATCGCCCCTACTTGATTCGTGGTACTTCTCCACACTATTCAAAGATTGACTATGCGCAATAATTTTTGCCGAAATCCTCTATAAATAAATTCCATGATATAAATATCCATTCGTCACTTTATAAAACATTATGCCCGCCATCCAACCCGCCCGCCTCAAACATCAGGTCGCTGACCTGGTCTCTCACTACGATCAGCCGCCGGTATTCGTGCGCGATCTGCACGCCCTGCTCGACTTCTACTCCGACCACACTCAGCGACCCGGTCAAGCCGGCATCCCCTCCCCCTTGATGGAGGCGTACAACGCCCCTCCCCCCGTGATGCGCCAGGTCTGGCATGAGTTGAGCAAAACCATCCACACGCATCCGAATGCCGCTCTGCACCTGAGTGATGCCCTGTGGGCTGAGCCCAACGTCGACCTCCAGCTCCTCGCTGCCCACCTGCTGGGACAGCTCCCCCTCGTCCCACTCGAACCCCTGGTTGACCGACTGCAGGCGTGGGTGCACTCCGACCCTGACCGCCGCCTCCTGGACGGCTTGCTGGAATATGGTCTCATCAGGTTCCAGCAGGAAGCCCCCGACCAGCTGCTTGAGCTTATCTCCTCCTGGTTGTCCTCCCACGAGCTCTCAGCCCAGCATGCAGGTTTGCGTGCGCTTCTACCTTTTGTATCAGACCCAGGCAGCCCGCACCTGCCGATCATCTTCCGTCTGGTCACCCCTTATACCCGTATTGCACCCTCCCGCCTGCGTTCTGATATCATCGACGTCCTGGCTGCCCTGGCACACTGCTCCCCTTCCGAAACGGCTTACCTTCTTCGGCAGAACCTCACCACCCCCGACAACCCTGACACCCCCTGGCTCATCCGCCAGGTGCTGGACGAATTACCCGTTGAAACACAAGCCGGATTACGTATCAGCTATGAAGGAATTAAAATAGCATCCTTTTTTTCCACCATTAGATGTAAACAAGATGTCTGGTAAGAGCCTTTTCATTTATATCCAATTTATCTCTTACAAAAGGTAATCTTCCATCGCGTCTTTTGTAGGGGCACGATAAATCGTGCCCCTACATCGGACATATATTACTGTGAACTCCCCTGACTCTTCCGCCAATTACTGGACGCATCCCCAGGGAAACCCAATTAGGGCCTCTGCGGCTATGTAGGGGGGTGATCATTACCCCAATTAATCACTCAATATTAGGTAAATCCAATCGGAATTTAGGTTCAATAAATCAGTTGTTTATGGCCAGGTGTCACTGAATGTCTCGAAGCATGTAGTACTGCTGCCATCTCTAAATGCCAAATAGAATTCCTCCTGGCTCATTTGGGTTTCATCCTGTAATGGTACGAGAATCTCAGCAAATGTGACAAATATTTCACTCATTCCAAACAAATCATCTTTATTATTTGGTGCAGTCAAGAATAAATGTGGCCCTATTCCGATTGGACAAATGGTTAAGCTGGTTATATCTGCCTCACCCTTACTGTTGTACGCATAGGATGCTTTAGCATCTCCATCAAATTCTGCAATTATCCCTTGATCAAGATAATTGAGTATGAGATAGAATAATGACCCCCCCGGAGTATAGGGCATAACAGCGAGCCACACCTCGCCTGGCTTGCCATTATTTGTCAGTACACTATCGAGTTGGTGACTATAAGCGGATAATTCCGTAGGTACTACGATCTCTTCAACGATATTATTTGCGCTCCATATGGCGAACCGATAATTTTTCGCACCTTTATTGAAATTAATCGCATAGAATTCATGTGGGATATTACTTGAAATCAAAACGGACGGTCCATCGATAGTCGCAAATGTAGATAAAGTCTGATATGCTTCGTTCCACGGAGTTTCGCCAGGGGTAATTCCCCACCAGCAGGGTAATTTACAGCCACCGTTATTAATCAATAAATCTGATATTAATGAATTTGCCTTACCAGTTGGTAATGTTGGCAATATAGGCAAAGCTGTCCAGGTAAATGCTGGTGTTGGCTTTGGAGTTTGCGTGAGGTGCTTGTAAATTGGACCGGTTGAGTTGATGTGTTTGTTGGTTGGATTATTACTGTACTAGATGGAGTGGGTTTTATCGTTTCAGCAGGTATTGATGTCGGGGTGACCTCAGAAGTTTGGTTACATGCAGCCAACATGCTAATTAATAGCATGTTAATGATGAATTTACTCAGAATTCTAACCATGTTATGGAAAAATTGTATGCAATAAATATCTATTTACCCAATTTAGTATCCCGATTATCCGAATGATTTTGTTCAGATCATACAAGCTCATATAATCAAACATACACAAATTCTCACTCCGATCCAGATCGATCTCAGGATTCTGAAATCCGTCAGCCATGTGCCTGTATAAATCACCTTTATCTCCGCAAACCTACGCTTTCCTTAAAATCTTCTTAAACCCCTTGTGGATTAGAACCTTTGTGCTATAATTAGGACGTCTTTATTATATCATTTTCGAAGAAGACGTCCGTATACCGGTGCGGTCTTTACCGGTAGAAATGCTCTTCTCCCACATCGGTCGATTTGAACCGATGTCAGGGTGCTTTCAAGTGTTATCGTTAATTAATACGTCTCTGTATATAGGCTGGTTTTAACTTGTAAGAGTGTAATTACTAGACACCCCGAAATTATTTCACAAAGTATCATCATGAATCCATCACGTAGAACATTTTAATTGCCATCTTCTATCGCGACTATTCTTGGAGTGATATATGAGAAGAGCGATATATGAAATCAAAATTAATTACCAGAGTACGAAGCTCGACGAACCAATTTGCTCTTATTCTCCTCAACACGGTCTAAAATCATCATGATAGTAGTTTCCTTCACCTCAAGTATTATCGGAGATTTTCCTCCCCTAAATTCCGCTTTTTGGAATTTGGGGGAGGTGGAGGGGGTCCTCGTGAGCAATTCTATATAAGTGTTCCTTCTGCACCTTACCGACCTAAAATGATTATGGAGGATATTCGTATCGATTCGAATTATTCTCATACGAATGATTCTTAATCTCACTAAACTTTTCTTCTGCTACGCTGCAAAATTTCACTCACTCTCCCGGAACCAATCCGCTGATAATAATGAATTGTTTCTATTTATTTTTTTTATAAAACAATTCCCGTCTCGACTGTACTTCCGGCATGATCGGTAGAACAAGATCACTCAGAAACGACCTATCTATCCTTCGTTCGGAGGGTTCGATTCACGCACCTTGGTGTACTTAGTGGTGATCTTGTCTTATCTGTGTACATATCTGTGTTTATCTGTGGCTTTTTTATCCATGTGCATCGGCGATGATGCTCTATTCCATTCTGATAAAATGTTAATAGCCAATTTCCCATTCTCTGTTATAATTCCCCCCGCTGACTAGACCACCCGGCGGCATGTGCTACCTGGTTGGAGACCTGCTAGAAGCAAATTTAATCACCTGGAGCAGATGTCATGGATAAGGACACAAAAGCAAAAACAATGGATACATTCGCCCGTCATGAGGGCGACACGGGTTCACCCGAAGTGCAGGTGGCAATACTTTCCGGTCGCATTTCGGAGCTCACTGAACACTTACGTGAGCACAAGCACGATGAGAGTTCTCGTCGTGGATTACTCAAGATGGTGGGGCAACGCCGACGACTTCTCGCCTACATCAGGCGAAATGACTACCAGCGCTACATGGCGCTGACAGACCGGCTGAACATCCGCCGAAAATAGACCCACCCTTGAGTAGATGGGACGCACAATATCCCATCTACTCTCATTTAGGGAGAAATTAAACCAGCCTCAGGTCGGGAATTGATGGATAACGACAACATATTTCAATATAGGCGGCTTCTTAATGCCGCCTTCAGTGGTTGTCGCTAACTCTCAGTTTCTGACCTAGAAGGCACAATTAAATTAGGAGAAACTGAATAATGAAACCAGAATCAAAAAAATATACTGCGATGGTCGGTGGCAAGCCCATCACCTTCGAAACCGGCACGCTCGCCGGTCAGGCAGGCGGTGCTGTCACCGTCAGTCTTGGTGACACGATGATCTTCGCTGCCGCCACCATGAGCTCCGAGGTCCGCCTCGGGATCGATTACTTCCCTCTCACCGTGGATTATGAAGAACGCATGTATGCCGGTGGACGTATCCCCGGCTCGTTCTTCCGCCGTGAAGGACGACCATCCGAGTCGGCGATCCTCATTGCCCGCCTCACCGACCGCCCTTTGCGCCCGCTTTTCCCCAAAGACCTGCGCAATGATGTCCAGGTGATCCTGTACTCGTTCTCGGTTGACGGTGAGAACCCGATCGATGCATTAGCCATCAATGCGGCTTCCACCGCTCTGATGATCTCAGACGTCCCATGGGGTGGTCCGATTGCAGCTGTACGCATTGGGCACATCAATGGTGAGTTCGTGGTCAACCCCACTTCTTCCGAGCAGGATATGTCTGACCTCGACCTGCGCATCGCCGGCACGCGTGAAGCCATCCTGATGGTCGAATGCGGTGCCCAGGAAGTTCCTGAAGCGGTTATGGTAGATGCCCTGAACTTCGGTCACCAGTCCATCCAACCCTTGATCGATCTCCAGGAGCAGATGGCAGGCGAGATTGGTAAACCCAAGCGCGAATACGTGTCCTTCAATCTGGCAGAAACAGTCCAGGCTCCCGTCAACGAGAGGGCAGCAGCCCGCCTCGAAGCGCTCCTGGATGCCCCCCACACCAAGGCTGAGCTGGATGATGCCATTTCTACTTTACAAAAGGAAATCGTTACCGAGCTGACTGCCGAGGATAAATCCCTGGGTCCGAACGTGATCGAGGCCATCGACGAAACCTTGAAAAGTGTGGTCCGCCGGCGCATTACCGAAAAACAGATCCGTCCAGACGGTCGCGGCCTGACTGATATCCGCCCCATTTGGGGTGAAGTTGGTCTCAGCCCACGTGCCCACGGCTCCGGTCTGTTCACCCGGGGTGAAACCCAGGTGCTCACCCTGGCGACCCTTGGCACACCGCGCGATGCCCAGGAGATCGATAGCCTGACGGGCATGGAAGCCAAGCGCTACATGCACCACTATAACTTTCCACCCTTCTCCACCGGTGAAGTGCGTCCCCTGCGTGGTTCATCCCGGCGTGATGTAGGTCACGGCGCCTTGGCAGAACGTGCCCTCGTGCCGGTCATCCCTTCCGAATCCGAATTCCCCTACACATTACGCCTGGTATCCGAGGTGCTGTCATCCAATGGCTCCACCTCCATGGCGTCGGTGTGTGGCTCCACCCTGGCACTGATGGATACGGGTGTACCCATCAAGGCTCCCGTCGCCGGTGTTGCCATGGGCTTGATCAAAGAAGGCGAGAAGTATTCCATCCTGACCGATATCATGGGCATGGAAGATCACCTGGGTGACATGGACTTCAAAGTTGCCGGTACCCGTGATGGCATAACCGCCTTGCAGATGGATATCAAGATCACCGGCATTGCGCCAGAGATCATGGCAAAAGCACTCGAACAGGCACGTGTGGGGCGGTTGTTCATCCTGGATAAAATCCTGGAGATCATCCCCGAGCCACGCCCCGAGCTCAAGAGCTTCGCTCCCCGCATCACCGTCCTGCACATCCCATCCGAGAAGATCGGCGCAGTGATTGGACCGGGTGGCAAGATCATCCGCAGTATCCAGGAAGAGACTGGCGTTAAGATTGATATTGAAGAAGACGGCACCGTCTTCATCGCTGCCACTGATGGTCCCGCGGCTGAAAGAGCACGTGAGATGGTCGAAAGCATCATCGAAGTGCCTGAGGTCGGACGTATTTATACCGGCAAAGTGGTCCGTACCACCGACTTCGGTGCCTTCGTCGAGATCCTGCCCAACCAGGATGGCTTGGTACACATCTCACAGCTTGACAGTGAACGCGTGAATAAGGTGGAAGATGTGGTCAGTGTCGGTGATGAGATCACCGTCATGATCACCAATATCGACGATATGGGGAAGATCCGCCTTTCCCGCCAGGCAGTGCTCGAAGGTTGGACCCTGGAAGAAGCCAAGGAACACGACCGCCCGTCCGGTGGTCGCTCGGGTGGCTCCCGTGGAGGTGGTGGTGGCGGTAGACGCCCCTACAACCCCAACGGTGGCAACCGTGACCGGCGTGATCGCCGCTAATTGAGAAAAATTACCCGTTTTCGTTCAGAAAACGGGTTTTGTTTTATTTATGCTAAAATCAATTCGATGGCCAAGTTTTCCACCACCGAGTACCGTTACCCATATGAATATCTCATCCTGCTGCTAACCGTCGGTGTTGTGCTGCTGGTGATTGCTTTTACCGCAGCTGCCACCGTGTGCGGAAGTGCCATCTTCATACCCGTCGTAGTCATGCTTGGATATTTCGCCAGCCGCAGCAACCACCAGGCGTTGCTCGCCCAAGCACAGCGGGTTTCGCCTCAGACTTTACCGGAAATGGTACCGTTGATCGAGGAGAATTCCTCCCGTTTGCAGGTGGAACCGGTGGACGTCTTCATCGTACCCTCCAACCGGCTGAATGCCTACACTTTTGGGATGGACAGCCCGAAAGCCATCGTGCTCTACTCGCCCCTTTTCAAGATCATGGACCAGGATGAGATCCAGTTCATCCTGGGGCATGAGATGGGACATGTCAAGCTGGGTCACACTGTACTAAACACGCTGGTGGGCGGCATGGCGGGCATCCCCAGCTCATATGGTGCTCTCGCCATCATGGAGCTTGCCTTCCGTTGGTGGAACAGGGCTTGCGAGTACTCTGCCGACAGGGCAGGCGTCCTGGCGTGTGGCAAGCCTGCCAAAGCGATTACCGCCCTGGTCAAGCTCGAGGCCGGTCCGGCTGCCCGCACGCAAGCCGGGATGCAGGCTGCCATCCAACGCCTCGAAGCGGAGGATGATGATATCATGCAGAATTTCGCCGAGCTGCTTGCCTCCCACCCTATGGTAGCCAAGCGGGTCGAGCAAATCCGCCAATTTGCCAGCTCCCAGGAATACCGCACCTTGCAGGCGAAAATGGACCAGAACCTATCCATATAATTACACCATCAGCCACCTAATACCCATGGAATTGTCTGAATTTGCTACACGTATGCCTAAAGCGGAGCTCCACGTCCACCTGGAAGGTTCCATCCTGCCGCGCACCTTGCTCAAACTGGCACAACGTAACTATATAAACCTGCCTGCGGACAACGAAGCCGGGTTGACAGCGCTCTATACCTTCCACGATTTTGAACAGTTCCTACAAACCTATCTGATGATCACCGGGTGTCTACGCACAGAGGACGACTTCCGCCTGATTGCTTATGAGTTCGGCAGTGAATGTGCCCGCCAGAATATCCGCTATGCTGAGGTCATTTTCACTCCATTCACTAGCATTTCACTATCAGGTTTACCCTGGCAACAGATCATGCGTGGTTTGAACGCCGGTCGTGAGCAGGCAGGGATTGATTTTGGTGTCCACTGGCAGTGGGTCTTCGATATCGTGCGCAATGAGCCCGATACACAGGCAAAAGTCCTGGATATCACCCTGGCTGCCCGCGACCAGGGTGTTGTCGCCCTGGGTCTGGGGGGCCTGGAAACCGGTTTCCCTCCGGAGCTATTCGTGGATTCATTCCAGCGCGCAGAGGCTAGAGGTTTACACCGCGCACCCCATGCGGGTGAGATCGCCGGTCCAAACAGCGTATGGTCAGCGATCCAACTGCTGCATGCTGAACGAATTGAGCATGGTGTGCGCAGCATCGAAGACCCGGCACTGATTGAATACCTGCGCTCAAAGGCCATCCCCCTGGACGTCTGCCCGACCAGCAACATTTGCCTGAACGTCTATCCGAACTATGCTTCGCACCCATTGCGTCAATTGTGGGATGCCGGCTTAACCATCACCATCGGCTCAGACGACCCACCGATGTTCGGTACAGATTTAAACCATGAGTACCAGGTATTGGTTAAGGATTATAATTTCACCCAACCTGAGCTAGAGCGTATCAGCCTGAACGCCATCCATGCCAGCTTCCTCCCCACATCAGAAAAACAGCAGCTCGAACAGGAATTCATCGCAGAGTTCAACAGATTATCCGCTAAATAATGGTAGACAATGAATGAGGTGAAAATGATAGCAGAAACTAGTCCCTATAAAGCCTTGGCACTCCGGCTGGACAGCCTTCCGAATGGCTTCCCTCCCACTGTGGATGGATCTGAGCTGAAACTGCTGGCTAAGATTTTTACCGCTCAAGAAGCTGAGCTGGCCTCCAAACTCTTGATCAAGCTGGAAACGGCAGCAGAAATTGCAGAACGCCTGCAGCTGGATTACAGCATTACCCGCAGCCTGCTAAAAAGCATGGCTTCCCGGGGGCTGATCAGGGGCGGCCGGACTGAGGGAGGGTTGGGCTATGGCTTGCTGCCTTTTGTGGTGGGAATATATGAAAACCAGACCGGTGATTTAATGGATGCAGAGCTGGCGGGCTTATTTGAAGATTACTATAAGCGCGCGTTCGTCAACACGTTGGCAATACAACCTGCCGTCCACCGAGTTATCCCGGTAGGTGAAAACATAAAAATGGATATGCAGGTTGCACCTTTCGAATCGGTTGTGGGGATCATCGAGAATGCCAAATCGTGGGCGGTTCTTGATTGTATCTGCCGCAAGGAAACTGCACTGGTTGGAAAAGGCTGCCAGCATACCGTCCGCAACTGCATGGCAATGAGTCCGTCGCCGGATGCCTTTCACACATCAGACGAAGTTGACGCTATCACAAAGGAAGAGGCTTACGCAGTATTGCACCGTGCCGACATGGAAGGGTTGGTGCACACAGTGAGCAATAACCAGCAGGGCAACTGGTACATCTGCAACTGCTGCACGTGTTCCTGCGGGATCCTGCGCGGCATGGCAGAGCTCGGGATTGCCAATGTAGTCGCCAGCTCGGCATTCGTCAACACGGTAGACGAGACGTTGTGTAATGGCTGCGGAATCTGTGTGGAGGATTGCCAGTTCGATGCCTTGCTTCTTGATGACGTAGTCAAGGTTAACCGTACGCGCTGTGTGGGATGTGGGGTGTGCGTCAGTTCCTGCCCCGACCAGGCGTTGATCCTGGAACGCCGCCCGGAGGATGAGATCAAGCCTGTCCCGGTCAGCGTTACCGAATGGGGTGACCTGCGGGCACAGGCACGTGGTCTCGATCTATCATCCCTGCGATAGGCTCCCGAAGACCAGCTTAGTCTCACGAATATTTTTTATTGACCCTGGGTGGGTAAATAAGGCATTCTCGGTCCCGGTATCCCCAGGAGCTCAGCGAGCGCGGCGCGCATAGCCACCCGGTCGTCCCACGGATATTCAATCTCCCCGAGGCACATCGATTGTTCATGCCCCTTCCCACAAGCGATCACCACGTCACCAGGTCGAGCTAACGAGATGGCAAAACGAATCGCCTCACCCCGGTCGGGTATCTTCCAATAAGTTTGACCCTCGATCCCACCCTTCAGGTCTGCGCCGGCAGCCATCTCATCGAGGATATCCTCCAGCAGCTCGGTACGCGGGTCCTCGGCAGTGAGGATAGTCAAATCAGCCAGCTCGAGCGAAGTTTCAGCCATCATCCTGCGCTTCTGCCGGTCGCGCAGCCCAGCAGAGCCAAAAACTGCGATCACTCTCGCGTGAGTGATCTGCCGTACCGTCTTGAGTGCATTCAGGAGGGCATTAGGCGTGTGGGCAAAATCGATCATCGCGGTGAAGTCTTGCCCAAGGTTGATCTTTTCCATCCTACCCGGTACGGATTGCACGGCATCAATCCCTGCCTGGGCACTCTCAGTACTCAGCCCCAGGCAATACACCGTGGTGGTAATCGCCGCCAGGCAATTGGAGATATTAAAGTCCCCCAGCAGGTGGCAGGTGATTAGAAACTGTCGATCCTTACCGACTGCCAGGAAGCTGATCCCATCTGACCTGCGCTCTACCTTTTCAGGGCGAACATCCGCGGCAGGAAGGAACCCGTAGCTGATCAACGAACCCGTCGCTACCTGGGACAGATATGCATATGATTCATCATCCCGGTTCAACACAGCACGACTCAAGTTACCCTGTGGTTTGGGTAGGGTTGAAGCCAATTTAATGAAGAGACGCGCCTTGGCTGAACGATATGCTTCATATGAGCCGTGGTAATCCAGGTGCTCGTGGGTAATGTTGGTTACCACCGCTACGTCGAACTCACAGGCATCCACACGGTATTGGGCCAATCCATGCGAAGTGACCTCCAGAACGACGTGTGTAAGTCCGGCTGCAACCATCTGCGCCAGGTAACGCTGCACGTCAGGCGCATCGGGGGTGGTTACGTGGAAACCTGTGTCCAGCACCTGGTCACCGATCACGGCGTTAATCGTGGAAATCATCCCAGCCCTAATCCCGGCGGCTTGCAGGATCTGATAAATCATATTGGTGGTGGTGGTCTTCCCGTCAGTCCCGGTCACACCAATCATGGTCAGCTTGCGGGCGGGGTACCCATAAAATGCGGCAGCGAGATGAGGGAGCGCCATCCGGCTGTCATTCACTTGCAGGTAAGGCACCTTTATTCCATGCATGGGTCTCATACCCACCACCGCCGCGGCACCCGCTTGTACCGCTGCCGGGATATACCTGTGCCCATCTGTAGATCCACCCTCGAGAGCGATGAATAAATCTCCTGGATGCACCACCCGGGAATCGGACACCAGACCCTTGATCTCTGCGTCACCGTAGATCAAGGTATATGGATAAGGGAATTCACGCAACAGGTCAGATAGTTTCACAGGAATCAAAACGCCCTTGGGCTAGTCCCCAGGGCGTCTCCAATTCATAGTTTGATGTTGAAATAATCACGATCAAGGATAAATCATCAGCCAACTGGTCTCCTTCGACAATGTAGCATTGCTTATCAGGAGATGGATTGGCGCAGTGACTCTAGCTGTCCGGCTACAGAGGCATCCAGTACTTTACCTCCTACACGGATAACCAGACCACCAAGAATATTCGGATCTATGCGAAAGGAAACCGTCGCCTGGTTGCCAACCTTAGATAAGATATCATCTTTAACCGAAGCCATCTCATCGGATGAAAGCGGCAATGCACTGGTGACTTCAGCAGAAGTCCCACTGATGGTTGCTCCCTCGAGGACTTCTACTTTACCCGCTCTGACACCAGAAAAGAATTCATTGATCAAAGCGTGCTGGCGCTTTTCATCAAGCGATTCACCCACCAACTTTTCGGCGGCGGCAATCGCCAGGGCTGCGATTTGACTGCGCAGGTCACCGAGCATGCGGTCTCGTTCCGCTTCAACTTCTGCCAGGGCAGCTTCACGTTCTTTGGTAGATTCAGCTTCAGCTGCGGCACGGATCTCGATGGCGGCGGCTTCAGCCCGGTCGGTAGACTCTCGCACGACCTGGTTGGCTTTATTCTGGGCTTCGGCCACGATCTTGGCTGCATCCTGCTCTGCATTCGCCCTGGCTTCACCGGCAACGCGGGCGTCTTCCAAACCCTGGGCAATTTTCTGCTTACGATTACTCATCATATTCAGGATGGGTTTATATGCCCAGGCATAAAGCAGGATACAGATGATGGCGAAGTTTAAAATCTGGAATATTAAGGTGCCTAAACTAATACCAAGTTTTTCCATTTTGGATATTCTCCAGGTAAGTCTATCCGACGAAGATGATGATCAGGGCGACTGCCAGGGCGTAGATGGCGACTGCCTCGGCGAATGCCATACCCAGAATCATATTCGTCTGGATGATACCGGCTGCATCGGGGTTGCGACCCATGGCTTGTACACCTCCAGAGGCAGCCAGACCCACGCCTACACCAGCACCAATGGCACCCATCATGGCGATACCAGCGCCTAATAATTTCAAACCAGCTACAAATGCGATCGGATCATTCATCGTAATTAACTCCTCTTCTCAATAGTATCTTATTTTGTTAATGCTACTCTTCACCATGATGTCCAGCAGTGGCACCGCTGATAAATACTGTGGCCAAAAGGAAAAACACATACGCCTGGATAATACCGAAAAACATCTCGAATAAGTACAATCCAGCAGGAACGATAACCGCAACCAGGATGCCAATAATTGAAAGCAGTAATGCTCCAGCAAATACATTGCCAAAAAGACGGAAGCCAAACGAGAGAATTTTAGCGAACTCAAGGACGATTTCAAGAATACCCACCACAAAGTCAATCAAGCCAAATAAACCGCCATAGAGAAGCTTCTTGAAAGGCAGGAACTTGGAAAAATATCCTGGACCCAAAGCCCAGGTCCCATAAACCTGCGTCAATACCACTGCAATAATGGCGAGCGCAAAGGTGAAGTTTAGATCGGTAGCCGAGCCGCGTAAGAAGCCCACCACATCACAAGACGTGCATATGGCTTCACCTGTATGAGAAATCGTTTCACTTGATGCCGCTGAACTTTCCTCCGCGCCGGTGATTGGGAGTACTGGCTGACCCTTATCAATCGTATAGACTTCGAGGCTCCCCACCTGGAACAGCTTAACCGGTGCATAGCCTCTAGCTGAAGTAGTCTCCTCCAATTGCCCAATAGTTTCAAAACCGGGAACCAGCTTTACCAGGTTGGCAACGAAAATAAGCAAAAATATCGTGGCTGGGATTGGAAAGATCCTTTTTGCCCATTTGCCCGCAGTACCTTCGACGCTATTCCACATGAATTCGAAGATGGCTTCAAACATATTGTAGAAACCACTGGGTACAAGTTTACCGCTGCGGATAAAACGATACACTCCAATCGCCATGAGGATCAAAATCACGTCGGCGAGTAAAGTCGCCAGAATTGTATTCGTGATTTGAAAACTGCCGATATGCAGACCAGTATTTTCAGCAGCAAGCGAGACCTGTGGAGTGATCGGTTTTAGAATTGAAGGTCCGATGAAGGCAGCATAAATGCCTAATCCGATCAGGGCCAGGATGAGCCAACGTTTTACGCCGAAACGTTTTTTTGGTTTTACCTCACTCACTTTTCTCTTCCTCCTCCACCGGCTTGATCTGCTTATTATCCGGTACCTGGGGGGTTGCACTTTTCACTGCCCGCATAGCTAGTTTATAGGTAATGAAAATCGAAAGCGGTGCAGATCCCAAGGTGAATAAAATGATAAAAACTGGTTTTGTGCCTAATAACTTATCTAGCCCGATACCGATGAAAAGCGCTACAAACACAATAATGATTGTTGCGCAACCAACCTCAGCGCCAACCGAAAATACGGCAAGATTATTTACCGGTTGGCTGCCTTTCGGCGTCTCAGAAGGCGGATTGCTTTGGTTCATAGCGGGCAGATTTTATCATATTGGTATAACTGACGTCAACATTATACTAATAATCCCTGCCTGAATGAGCACTATTGTTAATTTTAAAACAGCGATGATGCAATCTTACTCGAAAGGTTGAACCATGGTCCAAATAAAGTGCCGACCACAATAATCCCGAAGATCAAAATGGACAAGGCAATGGTATAGGGTCGAGAAACCGGTAACGGTTTATCCTCATCGTCGGAGCGAAAGAGATAGACAAATTTCAAAACCGTCAGGTAGTAGTACAAACCTACAATGGAGTTGAGCACACCTACAAAAGCCAACCATACCAAATCAGATTTTACGGCAGCAGCAAAGACGAAGACTTTAGCAATAAAACCAGCCAGCGGCGGCATACCGGCTAATGAGAGGAAGGCAACCAGCATCGCCAGAGCCAACCAAGGTGATCTACGGCTCATACCAGAATAGGAAGCGATTTCGTCAGAACCCACCACCGCCGAATAGGTCATCACCACACCAAAAGCTGCCAGGTTGGTGATTAAATAGGCGATTAAGTAGAACACCACGCTGGTCATTCCTAGCTGTGAATATGCGACAACGCCGATGAGAATATATCCTGCATGGGCGATGGATGAGTAAGCCAGCATGCGCTTAATATTTTTCTGTGCCAGGGCCAAAACATTGCCGATGGTCATAGTCAGCACCGAGACGATAGCCAGCAAGTTAGTCCAGTCGGGGGTTGCTGAGGGTGAATATATTGCAACCAATACCCTAATCAAAACCACAAAACCGGCAGCTTTCGACGCAGTTGAAAGGAATCCGGTAATCGGTGTGGGAGCTCCTTCATACACATCCGGTGCCCAAAAATGGAAGGGAAAGGCGGATATCTTAAAACTAAATCCAACCAATATGAGCAGCAGACTCCCCAGGATGGCAATTTTCGGAAAATCTACACTATAAAAACCCAGGGCAATTTGATATAAATTCGTTTGGCCGGTAAAGCCATACAGCAAGCTGAAACCATACAACATGATCGTCGAAGCGGCAGCACCGAACAACAGGTATTTGAAACCGGATTCTGCGGATTTATCATCGCGGATAATAAACCCGGCCAAAATATACAATGGAATGGAAGTGGTTTCAATCGACAAGTAAAGCATGATGATATCGGCAGAAGATACCATCAAGCACATCCCCAAGGTAGAGATCAGCATCAAGACGTAGAATTCGCCCTTAAGCCCGATTGCTTTCATGTCCATCGCAAACAACGCCGTAATCGCAGCTGAGAACATGAATAAAATAATAAATCCGAAGGCTAACCAGTCCTGGCGGAGCATGCCTCCAAAAATCAACCGCCCCTCCCCTTGGGGTGCAGATACCAGGAAGCTCACCACCATTGTAACCAGTAATCCAGCTGCAGTGATCCAGCCCAAGTTGCGTTTGTTCTCAGGCTTCCAGGTGGCATCCAGGAAGAGGATGATCCCGGCTAAAACTACCAGGAGAATCTCCGGCAGGACTGCCAACACCATCGTCGGTTCGAAGCTCTCAATCACCATTTATGCACCTCCGAACAGACTCAGGATGTTGTTGACACCTGAAGCAACCAAATTACTCATAATCGACGGGAAGACACCCACTGTTATCATGATGATACACAGCATTGTAAGAACAACTTTATCCTTGATGGTCACATCCCCGATATGATGGTCAAATTCCTCCGTCATGGAACCAAAGAAGACTCGCCCGATGATGCGGATAATATAGGAAGCGGTTATGACTATGGAAATGGAAGCCACGATGGCGATGACTGGCTGCACCTGCCAGACGCCCATAAATATGGGGAACTCCGCAATGAATCCTGAGAATCCAGGCATACCCATCGAGACCAGCCCACCAATGATGAAAGCTACCGCCACCCAGGGCATCTTCTTCGAGAAGCCCCCAAGCTCGCCAATCTCGCGAGTATGCGCCCGGTCATATACCATTCCGACAACAGCAAAGAAGAGAGCCGTCATCACCCCGTGGGAGAACATCTGGATCCCCGACCCGGTTAAACCATCTTTATTTAAGGTGGCAAAACCGAGCATTACCAGCCCCATGTGTGACACAGAAGAGAAACCGATGACGTATTTGAAGTCGGTCTGGACCATAGCGATGAAGGCACCATAGACGACGTTTACCAGTGCCAGCAGCAAGATCAACCAGCGCCAATACTGCGCTCCTTCGGGGAGCAACATAATACCGACCCGCAGAGCGGCAAATGCACCCAGCTTCATCAACACACCCGCATGGAACATGGAAACTGCCGTGGGTGCTGCCACGTGACCATCCGGGCTCCAGTTGTGGAATGGGAAGATACCACCCAGGACTGCAAAACCGAAGAACACAAACGGGAACCAAAACACCTGGAAATCCTTGCTAAAGTCAGCCTGGGCAAGCTGGATCATATCGAATGTATTCAAGTGAGACCCAAAATACAATGCCAACCCACCGACGAGGGAAATCACTGAACCAATAAACAGGTACAACGTGAGCTTCATGGCGGCATACTCACGAGTTTTGATCCACCCCCAAATGGAGATCAACAAGTACATAGGAAAGACTGCAATTTCGTAAAAGAAAAACAGCATGAATAAATCTTGGGCGACGAAGACGCCGAATACACCGCTTGCCAAAATGAAGAGGAAGGCAAAAAATTCGCGCGGCCGATCATCGATACCCCATGAAATCAACACACCGGTAAACATCACCACCCCGGTAAGCAGCACCAGAGGTGCGTTCATCCCGTCCACGCCTACGTAATAAGAAATTCCAAGCTGAGGCAGCCAGTCGTAATGTTCTAAGAATTGGTAGCCGCCGATTGAAATTCGGTAGCTAAAATAGACCACGATTGAAAGCAGTAAATCTAAGCTCGCCGCAGACAAGGCAATATAACGCACGATATCCTTGCGGTCTTTCGGAACCAACAAGATGATCATTCCTGCGATAATCGGCGTGAGGACGATGACGCTTAGTATTGGAAATTGCATACTTCACCTCAAAAGCAGGTTGCTGTAATTTGAGCCAAACATCTTCCTAGCCCTTGAATATCATCATCATGGCAGAGTTTATTACTCCCATTATCCAAGACGGCCAAATTCCGATCGCCAACATTAAGAGCATCAAGGGGCTGATGACGATAATTTCTCGAGCATTAATTTCGGTGATATGCCCGACCCAGTGCTCATTGGTGGGTCCATGCAGTACTTTCTTGATGCCTTTAAGAATATAAGCACCGGTAAAGAATAAACCAACCATCGAAAGAGCAGTAAATAACGTAAAGACAGGCCAGGATCCCCGCACAACCAGAAATTCAGACACAAACCCATTTAGTCCCGGTAGACCCAGGGAGGCCATCGAAGTAAAAATCAAGATTCCACCATATACAGGGATAAGTGGGAATAACCCGCCAAAATCATTCAGGTTGCGCGTGTGGGCGCGCTCATAGATAACCCCCACCAGGAAGAACATCCCAGCTGCCGACAAACCGTGGTTGAACATCTGCAGCACCGCCCCGTTGAGCGCCAGGATGGCAGTATCCGTTCCGGCTGCATAGGCTGCCGCAGCGATACCCAGCACAACAAAACCCATGTGGTTGACGGATGAATAAGCCACCAGCCGCTTGAAATCATCCTGCCCATAAGCCGCCAGGGCGCCGAAGATGATCCCCATGACTGCCAGGAAGGCCAATGCACCTGCGTAGCGATGAGATTCTTGGGGGTATAACGGTAAAACCAGGCGCAGGAAACCATAAGCACCCAGCTTGAGGAGCACGCCTGCCAGGATCATCGAGCCAGCCGTAGGTGCCTCAGTATGGGCATCCGGAAGCCAGGTGTGGAACGGCCAGACGGGCACCTTAATCGCGAAGGCAATCACAAACGCCCAAAACGCAATCGCCTTAACCGTCTCCAGGGGCAGCTTAAAGGGAATATTGGGTAACTGCGTGGCAGTGGGGAATGTAGTAAATAATTGCGTCAGGTCGTAAGTATTGAACGCAACCCCGATCATTTGGATGGCGAGCAGCAATCCTAATGAACCTGCCATGGTATAGATCATGAACTTGAAGGAGGCATAGGTCCTTGCCGATACTTTCCTGCCACCCCACAATTCACGCTCACCTTTCTCGCTGCCCCACTGGTTGATCAGGAAATACATCGGAACCAGGCCGACTTCCCAGAAGACGAAGAATAATAGCAGGTCGAGCGATAAGAACACCCCAAGCATGCCTGTTTCGAGGAACATAAACAGCATCATATAAGGTTTTACACGCTCGGTGATATTGAACGAGGCGAGTATTACAATCGGTGTGAGCAAGGTGGTTAATAAAACCATGGTCAGCGAGAGACCATCCACGCCTAAGTGGAATGAAGAACCTACCACCCCATACCAAATCTTTTGGGTTTCAAACTGGAATCCGGGAGTACTGGCATTAAAAGACAGCCATAGATATAAAGAAAGCAGGAATGGGATCAGGCTGCCGATTAATGTAACCCAGCGAAGTGCTTTTATCCGCTCCTTGGGTATGAACAGCAAGATAAGAGCCACCAGGATCGGTGTAAATAAGATCACTGCCAGTATATTATTGGTGACGAAACCCATCATTTACTCCTGGTTCCCTGCGAAATTACTGACGCAGAGTAAGGTTTCTAATGTTGAATATACGTAAATACAAAGTAGAACATGGCTCCGAAAGCCAGGATCAACGCCATGAGAAGATACTGTTGTACCTTACCCGTTTGGACAACTTTGATAGTACGACCGATTTTCTTAATCCCTTCACCGACAAAATCACCAAAACCGTTCACTACAGGCTTGTCAAAGTAATTGCGGAATACATACCCTACATTGGATGCTACTCGGGCAATGAAATGCAAAGTACCGTCAATGATGCCCCGGTCAAGGATCTGATTGGTAAAATTGTCAGCTACCCAATATGCAGGGCGCACAAAAATCGTGTTATACAGCTCGTCGAAGTAATACTTATTCTTCAGCACCGTATAGATAGGTCCGAGGGACACTTTCAATGGGTCTTCAGCCCCTTCCTTTTGATTGCGGTAAACCAGCCATCCCAAGGCTAACCCGCCCAGTGCAGCCACTAAGGACGTGACCAGAGGCCAGATGTTGAAGGGTAGCACTTCGGGTAGCTCGTGCAGCGTGCTGCCAATAAATTCATGGACAATGTTGGGGAGTTTGCCTCCAATGATGGGAAATGATTCGGAAATACCTGCCCAGCCAATCCCGACCGCGAAAATCGCCAGGATCACCAGGGGGAGAGTCATCGTCCACTTGGATTCCTGAGCGTGGTGGGCTGATTCGGTGCGAGGTTTCCCCAGGAAAGTCAGGGTGATCTGGCGTGCTGTGTAGAAGGCGGTTAAGAAAGCCGATAGTGCAAGTACGGCAAATACCACCCAATGCCCGTTGCCAAATGCTTCCGCCAGAATTTCATCTTTGGACCAAAATCCTGCCGTCAGGATGGGAAAACCTGAAAGTGCCAGCCCACCAATCAGGAAGGTCCAAAAAGTTACCGGCATTTTCTTGCGCAATCCACCCATATTGAACATATCCTGGGGATCCACTTTCTCCCCGGTGTGCATCACACCATGCTCCACTCCATGGATTACAGATCCGGAGCCCAGGAATAATTCGGCTTTAAAAAATGCGTGGGTGATCAGGTGAAAGGCAGCGGCTACGTATGCACCAATTCCGAGAGCAGCAATCATATACCCAAGCTGCGAAATAGTTGAGTAAGCCAACACACGCTTGATATCATTCTGGGCGACAGCGATGGTCGCCGCAAATATCGCCGTAAAAGTTCCAATCACCGCCATTAAGCTCATGGCAGGAGATAAGTGTCCTGCCTCGCTTCCCACTTTGAGAAGAGGGAACATGCGGATGACCATATACACGCCAGCAGAGACCATCGTCGCAGCATGGATCATGGCTGAGACCGGAGTTGGACCTTCCATGGCATCTGGCAGCCACACGTGCAGCGGCCATTGAGCTGATTTTCCAATCGTCCCGATAAAGAGCAGAATACCAATCAATGCCGCTGCGGACAATCCAAGAAAACCACCCACGGCTGGGGTAGAACCAAGCATTTGCAGGGTTTCGGGTTTGAATATATCGGTATAACTCAGGGATCCCACGGCAGTATACAGATATGCGATCCCCAGCAACATGAAAACATCACCTACACGTGTGGTCAGGAAAGCCTTGATCATTGCCGCTCGCGCGCTTGGCTTCTGGTACCAAAAACCAATCAGAAGGTATGAACACAACCCCATGATCTCCCAGCCGACAAATAAGGTCAGCAGGTTGTTAGAAACCACCAGGGTATACATGCCAAATGCGAACAATCCGATGAAGGCGAAGAAGCGTGAGTACATCGGTTCAATGGATGGAACGATATGCTGATGACCGTGCTCATCTCCGATGCTAGCTCCATGAGGCTGCAGACCTGGTTTATCATGGTCACCCTTGGGCTGGCCAAAGTTGTGATAACCAATGCTATATATGAAGATCATCAGCACTGTCCAGGAGACAAAAAAGAGCGTTGCGGCAGTGAGCGGATCCACGCGCACACCGATTTGCAACCAAGTATCGCCGGTAGGTAGCCAATTGATGGCAGATTCGAAAGGATTGAGACCGAGGTGTTCTGTAGTAATCGCACGGAAAAACACCAACATGCTGCCAAGCCAGGAAAGTAATGCCGCCCCAACAGCCATGCTATGGCTGAGAGCTTTACGACGGTTGGTGAAGAGGACAATCAGAATGAATGCCAGGAGAGGTGGAAGGGGGAGCAGCCAGATAATTGTTTCCGTCGACATAGCTATCCTTTCAGATTACCACTTCATCAGGTTCATATCATCAGCCACAACCGAGCTACGGCGACGATATATCGAGATGATCAAAGCCAGACCTACCGCAACTTCTGCTGCAGCCACCGCAAAGACGATTATGGCGAATGCCTGACCGGCAATCGCATCTGATGATCGGTAACGCCAGAACGCTATCAGGTTAATGTTGATCGAATTAAGCATTAATTCGATCCCCATCAGGATGGCGATGGCATTTTTTCGAACCAAAACACCATATAATCCGACGCAAAAAAGAGCAGCTGCAAATAATAGATACCAAGAAAGTGGGATCATTGCTTCTTTTCTCCAGCCACAAATATCGCTCCGATCATCGCCGCTACCAATAATATGGATGCCAGCTCAAAGGGCAACAGATATTGGTCAGGTGATACTAATGCCAGGCCAAGCTGAACAATTCTGCCAGCCGGGTCTGCCAGCTCTGATGCCGTTGCCGTGAAGCCCTGCCAGTTTACAAATATCAAGCTTATACCGGCGAACAGCAATACAGCGATCAACGCTCCCAGCCACCAGGTGGAATTGGATTGGGAACCGGTGTCCTGCATCACGCGCCGGGTTAACATGGCTGCAAATATAAACAGGATAGCGATGGCACCAATATAAATGATCACCTGGATTACGGCAAAAAAACCGGCATCAAGCAGCACGTAGAAAATAGCGACTCCAAACAGGGTTAAGATCAGCCATAACGCCGAGTGGATCAAATTCCGGCTGGTTACTACCGAAATTCCTGCCCCAAGGGTAATCGCTGCTACGATAATGAAAATGATTTGCTCGGCTGTCATAAGCATAAACTCCGATTTACGATATCACCGAAGCGGGAGGTTCTGGTGCGACTGCAACTGGACGTGGTTTTCCCACGACCTTGACCGATGTTATGTGGTGGCTTTTTAATATCTGGATGGTGACCAGGATGATAATCACGTTGGTCAACAGATGCACACCTGCCCTTGCCCACGGGAGTAAACTGGCGGATATATTTAATCCAGGAATAACTGTGTAAAAGGTTTTATCAACAACTGCCGTAGCTATTAGCAGGACCAATGCCAACGGGGTTAGAAACTTCCAGTTGAAATTTAACATCTGGTCAATCACCAGGGCCTTGCGGTGAACCGGGACTTCGAGTTCCTCCTGGGGGGCCAGGAGTCGGGATCGGGCCACGGCCATTTTGACCAGGTCCTGGGCCTTTGCGGTGGCCGCTTCTTTTTCGTGAAGGTGGACCCAGGAACAGTGTTCCCGGATATTGGCCATCTCAAAAAGATAGGGGTTCAACCCGGCGTCCTGGCAGGCGGCCCGGAAGGTCGGTTCGTGGAGGCGGGGGGTGCAGGAGGCCACCACCACCCGGTTCAGCCGCTGTTCTCTGATATCGTCTTTGATCAGTTCCTGCCCCGGTTCGGAACAGGTGTAAAGGTTATGTTTGGACAGGACCACTCCGGGCAGACCGGCGGCAAATTCGGCAACCTGGGCACAATCCACCACTCCGCCGATATTCAACCCGCAATGACAGACATAGACCCCGATCCGGGGTTCTTCTTTTTCTTTTCGTCTGTACTTTTTTAGGGGTCAACCCGATAACTCCTTTATAAATCAGAATCAGCGGTCAGAGATCAGAAGTCAGCACAGGTTAACTTTTTGTTATTCTGACTTCTGACTGCTGATTTCTGAGCTTCTGTTCTTAACTTGTTTCCCATACTCATAGCCCTTTTCAAAGGCCTTGAGGTTCAATTCTTCGGTCCCGCTGGGGATGGAATCAAAAAGGGCTTGTTTCATGGCCTCATAACCGACCACCCCGGTAACCGAGGTAATAAACCCGAGCATGACGATATTGGCTACGATCGTTCGACCCAGTTTTTCAGCCAGCCGGGTGGCCGGGATTTTAAACAAGTCGGCAGCCTTCCGGAACCGTATCCAGTTGGACCAAATCCTCATCGATCAGGACCATGGCCTGATCGGACATCTGCCGGCCATAGGTGTTTTTGGCCTCTTCGGACATGAGCACCAGAATTTGAGGCAGGGAAACCCGGGGATAATAGATGGCCCCGCCGGAAATAATCACATCGGCACTGCAAGCCCCGCCCCGGGCCTCCGGGCCATAGCTTTGGGTAAAAACGGCCTTGAGATGTTCATAAAGGGAGGCTGCTTTGCCCAGAATATTTCCGGCCAGGATGATCCCCTGGCCGCCGAACCCGGCCAGTCGAATTTCGGTTTTATCTGGTTTGTTCATCGGTTAAATCTATCGTTGAAGACTAAGTTTAGGCTGAATAGAAACTAGCTTTTCAGCCTTCAGCCTACAGCCTTCAGCCTGATTTGTCTCCGTTCTCCTGAATTTTTTCAGGATTTTTTCCTCATATTCTCCCCAGAAAGGTGGGCCGTGTCTCTTCGATAAATTTCCCGACGATGATCTTTCCCCTCAGGGCGATATCCACGTCCCTCGGGTCGGCGCCATTCTGGACTATACTGTTTTCCTTGTAATAGATTCATCTCATCCAGGCCGCTGCCGATTTTATTGGGCCGTCCGTACCCGATAGGACAGGGGGCGATGACTTCAATAAAGGTAAACCCATTGATGGCAAGAGTCTCGGCAATGGAATTAACCAGTTGCCGGGCATGGAAAGTAGTCCAGCGGGCCACATAAACCGCTCCACTGGCATGGGCCAGATAAGGCAGATTAAACGAGGCTTCCGAATTGCCGTAGGGGGTCGTGGTCGTCCTGGCCGTTACCGGGGTGGTCGGGGCCACCTGGCCCCCGGTCATCCCGTAATTGAAATTATTGACACAGATGACCTTCAGGTTGACATTTCTCCGGGCGGCATGAATGAAATGATTTCCGCCGATGGCAAAAAGATCCCCGTCGCCGCTGAATACGGTCACCGAAAGATCGGGACGGGTCAAGGACAATCCGGTGGCAAAAGGGATGGCCCGGCCATGGGTGGTGTGGTAGGTGTCCATATTCAGATAACCGGCCACCCGGCCGGTGCAGCCGATGCCGGAAACCACCACCGACCGATCCATGGGAATTCCGGCCATCTTCAGGCCGTTGATATAGGTGTTCAGGACCACACCCAACCCGCAGCCCGGGCACCAGATATGGGGGATTCTGCCCGGTTTCAGATAATGGTCATCGGGATGGAGGCCATGCTGTTCGTCTATGAGACGGCCCATGGCTTCCTGATCAAAAGGGACCACAGGTTGATACCGTATTTTCATGGCAGATATTCCTCGACCGCTTCCATAATGTCCTTGGGGGTATGGATGGACCCGCCCATTAAAGGCAAAAGGACCGTTTCGGCCTGACCCTGGGCGCACCGCTCCACTTCATAGGCGATTTGGCCGTAATTGATTTCAGGAACGATAAAGGCCTTGACCCCTCTGGCCATCTGGCGGATCTTGTTCTTCCGGGAAGGGCCAGAGGGTGATCAGACGCAGGAGCCCCACTTTCTTGCCTCGGGAACGAAGAACGGGACAGCCTCCCGGGCCGCCCGGGAAGTGCAGCCATAGGCCACCACCACCACCTCGGCTGCATCGGAGGTCTCGACGGCTTCCATTTGAATAATTTTCGGGCGCGTTGAGCCGGATTTTATCCACCAGCCGCCGGACCATCCGTTCATGGACGCTGGGTAATGACGGGATATCCCTGTTCATCATGGGTCAAGCCGGTGACATGGACATGATATCCCTCTCCGGCACAGGCCATAGGGGGAACAAGATCGTCCCCGGCCATAAAGGGCAGATAGCATTCCCGGGTCTGATCTGGACGTCGGCGGACGGAAACCAGATGAATTTGATCCGGCGGCGGGATGATCACTTTTTCGGACATGTGCCCCACCAGCTCATCCCCCAGAACAAATACCGGCAGCCGGTAGATCTCCGACAAATTAAAGGCCTCAATGGTCAGATCAAACATCTCCTGGGGAGAAGAAGGGGAAAGGGCGATGACCTCGTAATCGCCATGGGAGCCCCAGCGGGCCTGCATGACATCGGCCTGTCCGACCAGGGTGGGCAGCCCCGTGGAAGGCCCGCCGCGCATGATATTGACGATGACGCAAGGGGTTTCGGTCATCATGCCCAGACCGATATTTTCCATCATCAGGGAAAAACCCGGGCCGGAAGTGGCGGTCATGGACTTGGTTCCGCCCCAGGAGGCCCCCAGGATGGCGGCCACGGAGGCGATCTCATCTTCCATCTGGATACAGATCCCCTGCACTTGGGGCAGCCGTCTGGCCATCCGTTCGGCGATTTCCGTGGCCGGCGTGATGGGATAGCCGGCAAAAAACCGGCAGCCGGCGGCAATGGCCCCTTCAGCGCAGGCTTCATCGCCATTGATAAAATATTCGCCGGTTAAAATTCCTGAATCAGACATGTCCTGTTGCTTTCCCGTTCCTGCGCTCCCCGGTTCAAGACGGCGGGAGATCGGCCGGAGGGTGATTACGCTCCAATTTTTTGGAATAATTGACGATATCCTCGGCCGTTAATTCTTTGTATTCTTTAAGGACACTGTATATGGCAAATTCCGGACAAATGATCTCACACAGATTGCAATTGACGCATTCGCCCTGCTTGGTGACCAGAGGGGGATGATAGCCTTTTTTGTTGAATTCCGAGGCTTCTTTGAGGACCTGGTTGGGGCAGAATTCAATGCAAAACCCGCAGCCTTTGCAGCGGTCTTTTATAATATGCAGTTCCCCGATGGGAATGGAATGGGACCTTGGCATCCAGCGGCAAGTCTCCAGAATTTCATGGTGACCTCAAATGGACTTTACACAAAATTTTTAAAATTAGCGAAAAAATGGCCAATGTCAATAAAAAAATGACGCTTCGCCCTTTTGGGTGGG
Organism: uncultured Chloroflexia bacterium; assembly: GCA_963726315.1. Lineage (GTDB taxonomy): Bacteria > Chloroflexota > Anaerolineae > Anaerolineales > UBA4823 > FEB-25. Next base: position 209,531 of record CAVSBZ010000004.1, read on the forward strand.
TACCCCTCGTATCGGGTAGGACTGGATATCGTCAATTCTTAAATTAGCTTAGGGACGCCAGCAGGGACTCGGATACCTCCCGGACCTCCGGGTCCTCGGCCAGGGCGGAGAGGGTGCGCAGTTTACTCAGGAAGGCCTGCCTTTCCCGCAGGGAACGACCGGGATGCAGGCGGGCCAGTTGCTCGAGGCTGCCGGTGGAAATGGAAGGGTCCGGAAAGTCCAAGAAAAGAAATAGCAGACCCCAGTCTCGGGGCAGGCCGTATTCCCGCACATACTGCTTGACCAGCGGGGTGAACTTCTTGCTGCCGAAATGGCGCTGCAGGGCGTCGGCCAGCTTCTGGTGCTCCGGGGTCCCCTGTTTGCCCTGGAAAACTTTATGCGCCTCCTGCAGGGCCCGTTGGCGCTGCCGTTCGGCCCTTTGGCTTCCCGGCCGGGCCGCCGGCCGCTCCCCCCGGGCCACATGACGGCTACCGTCCCGACGCTGGTCGATTTCCCGCCAGGAAGGCCGCTCCCGTTCCGGACGATCGTCGTCTCGCGGGGCCACCGGATTCACCCTTCACCGGGCGGGCGCCCGCCCGGAGTATTTTTCACCGGGGGCTGGCCGGTGGATTCCAGGACACTCATCCACATATTCCCTTCCAGATCCACCTGCTTTCTCTTGGCCACGGCGGCCCGGATGGGGACATGGACATACTCATTATTCCAGAGGCTGACCAGCATATTGGTTTTGCCGGCCATGCCGGCATGGACCGCGTGCTGGCCCAGGAAGCCGCAAAAGATCCGGTCACTGGAATTGGCCGGCTGGCTGCGGATGATATAACTGGGATCGATATACTTCAGGTTGATCTCCAGATTCAGCCGGGCAAAATGGGCCTTGATTTGTTCGACCAGAAAGGGCCCGATATCGCCCAATCTGATGTTTCCCGAAGGATCCTGTCTTAAGGGATCGCCGGTAAAAAATCTTTGTCCGGCCCCTTCGGCCACCACGATCACGGCATGTCCCCGCTCGGCCAATCGTTTTTGCAGGGCGGCCAATAATCCCTCGGGGCCTTCCAGATCAAAATCCGCTTCCGGGATCAGCACAAAATTGACTTCCCGGGAAGCCAGGGCGGCATGGGCGGCGATAAACCCGGAATAGCGCCCCATCAGCTTGACCATCCCGATCCCCTTGGGCGCCCCCAGGGATTCGACATGGGCGCTGCGGATGGTCCCGGCCGCGCTTTCCACGGCCGTTTCAAAACCGAAGGATTTTTCCACCAGGGAGATATCATTGTCGATGGTCTTGGGGATGCCGATGACCGAGGTGATCAGCCCGCGCCGCTTAATTTCCTCGGAGATCAGGTCGGCCCCCCGCAGGGTGCCGTCCCCGCCGATGGTAAAGAGGATATTGATGTTGAGCTGCTGCAGGGAATCGACGATTTCCTCGATCTGATATTGGCCCCGGGAAGAGGAAAGGATCGTCCCCCCCAGTTCGTGGATGGAGGAAACCCGCTCCGGGTTCAGGTCGATCACCGGGTGGTTGTAGGCCGGGATGAAGCCCTGATAGCCATAGGGGATGCCGATGATGTTGTGCACCCCGTAAATATAATAGAGTTCCAGGACAATGGCCCGGATGACATCATTCAGTCCCGGGACAGAGCCCGCCGGCGGTGACGATGGCGCATTTGATCTGTTTGGGGTGGAAAAAAATCTTCTGCCGGGGGCCGGCCTTTTCGAAGGACAGGGGGGCTTCGCCCCTGCGAAAACACTCCAGAAAATATTTTTCGGACATGTCGATCAGCACCCGGTCCTGGTCGCGGATAAAGTTTTTGCAGAGCGCTGGGCGGTCTGCTGATCTTGCATTGGCGAAGCAGCGTACCGGGGAATCGATTTTGGGCGCCCCGATGGTTTCGATCAGGATGTCTTCTTCGGTCAGATGGCTGATGATATCCATGGCACTCCTTTAATGGTCATCGGAATTTAAATTCTCCCCGGCCCAGCAGGTCGTGCAGATGCAGGATCCCCAGCACCCGCTGCTCGGGATCCACAATCGGCAGGACGGTGATCAGATAGGCTTCCATCAGCTCCAGGGCCTCGGAGGCCAGGACCTCCGGGGAAATGGATTTTGGGTTCGGGGTCATGACCTGTCCGGTCAGGGTCTCCTGCAGCGGAATCCTGCGCTTGATAAGCCGCCGCAAGTCCCCGTCGGTCAGGATCCCCCCAGGATCTGCTCTTCTCCTTCCACCACCAGGGTGGCCCCCAGGTCCTTGCCATCCATCTCCTGGATGGCTTCCTCCAGAGGTTGGTCCGGAGAAACCAGGGGGACCTGGTCTCCGGTGAGCATGACCTCCGCGACCTTGACGGCCAGCCGTTCCCCCAGGCTGCCTCCCGGGATGAAAGCGGCGGAAATCCTGATGATTGAACTGGCGCCGTTTGATCAGGGCCACGGCCAGGGCATCCCCCATGGCCAGGGCCGCGGTGGTGCTGGCGGTGGGCACCATCCCCCAGGGACAGGCCTCTTTTTCCACCCCCACATCGATGACCATATCGCTCTGCCTGGCCAGGGTGGATTCCGGGTTGCCGGTAAAGGCGATCAATTTGGCCCCGATCCGCCTGAGGCTGGGGAGAATGATGGTCAGTTCCCCGGTTTCCCCGCTGTTGGAAATGGCCAGGACGATATCCTTGGAGGTGACCATGCCCAAATCCCCGTGCATGGCCTCCACCGGGTGCAGAAACAGGGAAGGGGTGCCGGTGCTGTTCAGGGTGGCCACGATCTTGCGGGCCACGATCCCGGATTTGCCGATCCCGGTGATGATGACCCGGCCTTTGAGCTGTAGATGGCTTCAACCGCCTTTTCAAATTCCGTTCCCAGTTTGGGGATCAGATTCAAAATCCCCTGGGCTTCGATTTCCAGGACTTCTCTGGCCTCCTCCAGGATACTCATCAGACGATGCGTTCCAGGCAGAGTTTGGAAAAGGCCTGGTCGGGAGGTACCGGGTAGCGGCCGTCAAAACAGGCCAGACAAAAGCTGGAAGCCGGCAGACCGGTGGCCTCGACCATGCCTTCCAGGCTCAGGTATCCCAGGCCATCCAGCCCTAAAAATTTCTGGATCTCCTCGACGGAATGGTGGCAGGCGATCAATTCCCCCTTGGTGGAAAAATCAATGCCGTAATAACAGGGGAAGCGGTGGGGAGGACAACTGACCAGCATATGGACTTCGGTGGCCCCGGCGGACCGGATGGCCTGGACCCGGGTCCGGCTGGTGGTTCCCCGGATGATGGAGTCTTCGATGATGACCACCCGTTTCCCTTTCAGGACCGACCGGACCGGATTGAGTTTGACCCGGACCCCGAAATCCCGCATGCTCTGGGAGGGCTGGATAAAGGTCCGGCCCACGTAATGATTGCGGATGACCCCCATTTCAAAGGGGATACCGGAGGCCTCGGCAAAGCCCAGGGCCGCGTAATTGCCGGAATCCGGGAAGGGCATGGCCAGGTCCGCCTGGGGTTGAAATTCCTTGGCCAGCATCTGGCCCAATCGTTTCCGGACCTGGTAGACATTCTGTCCGAAGATATGGCTGTCCGGCCGGGCGAAATAGATAAACTCAAAGATGCAAAAGGCCTTCCGCTCCTGGGGAAACGGCTTGATGGAACGCAGGCCGTGGGCGTTGATAAAAACAATTTCTCCCGGTTCGATATCGCGGACATACTGGGCCTCCACCAGATCCAGGGCGCAGGTCTCGGAGGCCAGGACATAGGAGCCGTTTAATCTCCCCAGGCACAAGGGCCGAAAGCCGAAGGGGTCCCGGGCCCCGATCAGTTGATCCTGGGTCAGCAGGACCATGGAATAGGCCCCCTGGACCTGGGACAGGGCCTGGATCAGGGCCGGTTCCAAGCCCTTTTCCAGGCCATGGGCGATGAGGTGAATGAAGATCTCACTGTCCATGGTGGATTGAAAGATGGCCCCTTTTTTTTCCAGGTCCCGGCGCAGGTCGTGGGCATTGGTCAGATTGCCGTTATGGGCGATGGCCAGGGCCAGCCCGCCATGGGAGACCAGAAAAGGCTGGGCGTTTTTCAACATGGAAGAGCCGGTGGTGGAGTAGCGGACATGGCCGATGGCCAGATTCCCCTGCAGGCGGGCCAGACTCTGTTCGTTAAAGACATCCGGCACCAGGCCCATGCCCTTTTGTTCCCGGACCTAGGTGCCGTCGGAAATGACGATGCCGGCGCTTTCCTCCCCCCGGTGCTGCAGGGCGTACAGTCCGAAATAGGTCAGTTTGGCGGCCTCCGGATGTCCGAAGATCCCGAAAATGCCGCATTCTTCTTTGATCTCGACGGTTGGAAAATCATGGTCCATTTACTTGATTCCTCCTGATGATATTCCTGGATGGTCCGACGGATATTTTTTTCCCCTGCAGGGCCTCAATGGCCTCGGCGGTGGCTTTGGCTCCGGCCACGGTGGTGTATAGGGAATGTTATGATCAGGCGGTCTGGCGGATGGAATAGGATTCGGAAACACTCTGGCGCCGATGGTGGTATTGATCACCAATTGGATGTCCCCGTTTTTCATCCGGTCCACCACATGGGGCCGTCCCTCCCGGACCTTGTTGACCTTCTGGTTGGGCAGACCGGCCTCCTCAGAAAAGCGGAGGTGCCCCGGGTGGCCAGGATTTTAAAGCCCAGATTATATAGTTTTTGGCCGTGGATAAAATCAATTTTTTATCCTGATCCTTGACGCTGATAAAGACCGTTCCGCCCAGGGGCAGATTCTGCCCGGCCGCCAACTGGGATTTGGCAAAGGCCAGGCCGAAGGTTTCGTCGATGCCCATGACCTCGCCGGTGGATTTCATCTCCGGACCCAGCAGGGTGTCCACCCCGGGAAAGCGCAGAAAGGGAAAGACCGATTCTTTGACCGAGATATGGGCCGGGACGATCTCCCGGGTCAGTCCCTGGGCTTCCAGACTCCGGCCCAGCATGACCCGGGTGGCCACCTTGGCCCAGGGGACGCCGGTGGCCTTGCTGACAAAAGGGATGGTCCGGGAGGCCCGGGGATTGACCTCCAGGACATACAGGATGTCGTCCTTAATGGCATACTGGATATTCATCAGCCCGCGAACCCCCAATTCCCGGGCCAGGGCATAGGTGTTTTCCTGAATCCGGCGGATCTGTTCCGGGCTGAGGGTATAGGGGGGCAGGACGCAGGCGCTGTCCCCGGAATGGATCCCGGCCTCTTCAATATGCTCCATGATCCCGCAGATCAGGGTGTGCTGGCCGTCGGAAATGGCATCCACATCGATTTCGATGGCCTCTTCCAGAAATTTGTCGATCAGGATGGGATGCCCGGGCGAGACCAGGACCGCCTTGGCCATAAAGGATTCCAGGGCCTCCGGCTCATAGACGATCTCCATGGCCCGGCCGCCCAGGACATAGGAGGGGCGGACCACCACCGGGTAGCCGATCCGGGCGGCCACTTCCCGGGCCTCGGCCGTGGTCAAGGCCGTCCCGTTTTCCGGCTGGATCAGATTTAATTTTTGCAACAGGTCCTTGAACCGTTCCCGGTCTTCGGCCCGGTCGATGCTGTCCGGCGAAGTCCCGATGATCGGGGCCCCGACTGTCTGAAGCCCCACGGCCAGGTTCAGAGGGGTCTGGCCGCCGAACTGCACGATCAGCCCTTGGGTTTTTCCCGGTCCAGGATGTGCCGGACATCCTCCAGGGTCAGCGGTTCGAAATAGAGCTTGTCCGAGATGTCGTAGTCGGTGCTGACCGTTTCCGGATTGCTGTTGACCATGATGCTGGTCAGCCCTTCCTCCCGGATGGTCAGGGAGGCATGGACGCAGCAATAGTCAAATTCGATCCCCTGCCCGATCCGGTTGGGTCCGCCGCCCAGGATGATGATGCTCTCCGTCGGCGAAGGCCGGACTTCGTCTTCCTGTTCATAGGTGGAATAATAATAGGGCGTATAGGCCTCGAATTCGGCGGCGCAGGTATCCACCAGTTTATAGACCGGAAGAATACCGGCGGCGGTCCTTCGCTGGAAGACTTCTTCCGGGGAGGCCTTGAAGCAGATGGCCCAACTGGACATCGGAAAAGCCGTATTCCTTGGCCTGGCGAAGCCGTTCACGGGGAGTTCCTCCAGCCGCTGCCCGGCCAGGGTTTTTTCCAAATCCAAAATCTGGACCAGGTTGTGAGGAACCAGGGATCGATCCGGGTCAGGTCATGAATTTCCTGGACCGTCAGCCCGGCCTGCAAGGCGGCCCGGAGATAAAAAATCCGCTGGGAATTGGGCTGGCGGAGTTTTTTCTGGATTTCTTCCAGGGGGATGATCGGGAGGTCTTTGCCGTCGGCCCCGAAGCCGAACCGGCCGATCTCCAGGGAGCGGATCCCTTTCTGCAGGGCTTCCTTAAAGGTCCGGCCGATGGCCATGGCCTCGCCCACGGACTTCATGGAAGTGGTCAGGAAATCTTCCGTGCCCGGAAATTTTTCAAAGGTCCAGCGGGGGATCTTGACCACGCAGTAATCGATGGTCGGCTCAAAAGAGGCCATGGTTTCCCGGGTGATGTCGTTGGGGATTTCGTCCAGGGTATAGCCCACGGCCAGTTTGGCCGCGATCTTGGCGATGGGAAATCCGGTGGCCTTGGAGGCCAGGGCCGAAGAGCGGGAAACCCGGGGATTCATTTCGATGACCACCATCTCCCCGGTCCGGGGTGAACGGCAAACTGGATATTGGAGCCGCCGGTTTCCACCCCGATCTCCCGGATAATGGCCAGGGAGGCATCCCGCATGGTCTGGTATTCCCGGTCGGTCAGGGTCTGGGCCGGGGCCACGGTGATGGAGTCGCCGGTATGGACGCCCATGGGGTCGAAGTTTTCAATGGAACAGATGATGACCACATTGTCCTTGTAGTCCCGCATGACCTCCAGTTCGTATTCCTTCCAGCCCAGGACCGATTCCTCCAGCATGATCTGGTGGATCATGCTGGCTTCCAGCCCGGAGGCGACCAGGGCCTCCAACTCTTCCCGGTTATAGGCCACGCCGCCCCCGGTGCCGCCCAGGGTGAAACTGGGCCGGATGATGACGGGATAGCCGATCTTTTCTGCCAAGGCCCGGGCCTCTTCCAGCGTGGTGGCGATACCGCTTTCCGGGACCCGCAGACCGATCTTCCACATGGCCCGGCGAAATTCATCCCGGTCCTCGGCCTTTTTGATCACCGGCAGCGAGGCCCCGATCATTTCCACCCCGTAGCGGTCCAGAACCCCGCTCTCGGCCACGGCCACGGCCGTATTGAGACCGGTCTGGCCGCCCAGGGTGGGCAGCAGGGCCTGGGGCCTTTCCCGTTCGATGATCCTGGTGACCATCTCCGGGGTGATCGGTTCGATATAGGTGCGCTGGGCCATCTCCGGGTCGGTCATGATGGTGGCCGGATTGCTGTTGATCAGCACGACCTCAAAGCCTTCTTCCCGCAGGGCCTTGCAGGCCTGGGTGCCGGAATAGTCGAATTCACAGGCCTGGCTGATGATGATCGGTCCGGAGCCGATAATCAGAATCTTCTTAATATCAGTTCGTTTGGGCATGGCTTATCCTTTCCGGTTTCTTTCCATGAGGGACAGAAAATGATCGAAAAGATAGGAGGCGTCATGGGGACCGGGAGAAGCCTCGGGATGGTATTGGACCGAAAAGAGGGGCAACTCCGGTGCCCCAGTCCTTCCAGGGTCTGATCATTCAAGTTGATATGGGTCAGTTCCACGTCCTGGTTCTTCAAAGATCCAATTCCACGGAAAAACCATGATTCTGGGAGGTGATCTCCACCCGGCCGGTCTTCAGGTATTTTACCGGCTGGTTGGCCCCCCGATGGCCGAATTTCAGCTTGAAGGTGGTCCCCCCCAGGGCCAGGCCCAGGATCTGATGGCCCAGACAGATGCCGAAAATCGGCAGGAGGCCGATCAGGTTCGCGGACAATGCCACGATCCCGGGGTTGGCCGCCGGGTCTCCCGGTCCGTTGGAAAGCAGAACGCCGTCCGGCTTCAGGGCCAGGACTTTCCGGCGGGGGTCAAGGCCGGCACCACCAGCACCTGGCAGCCCCGCTGTTCCAGATTGCGCAGGATATTGTATTTAACCCCGTAATCGAAAACCACGACCTTAAAACCCGATCCGTCGGGGTTCCAGGGCGATTTCCGCTCCTCCGGAGACCAGGGATGAACCTGGTCTTGATGCCAGCGAAAAGGCTGAGCGGTGGTGACCCGGTCCACAAATTCCTGCCCGGCCATGGGCGGAATGGCCCGGGCCCTTTCGGTCAAGGCTTCAGGGTCCAGGTTTTCGGTGGAGGCCGCGGACCGCATGGCCCCGAAATTTCTCAGGTGCCGGGTCAGTGCCCGGGTGTCGATCCCTTCCAGGCCCAGGACCCCGGATTGCTTTCAGATAGTCCCCCAGGCTCCCCTGGGAGCGGAAATTGCTGGGAAAGGGCAGGTATTCTTTGACCAGAAAGGCCTCGGCCTGGACGGCGGCCGATTCCACGTCCTCGGCATTGACGCCGTAATTGCCGATCAGGGGATAGGTCATGGTAACCAACTGGCCCCTGTAAGAGGGATCGGTGAGGATTTCCTGGTAGCCGGTCATGGCCGTATTGAAAACGCACTCCCCCAGGGCCTCTCCGGGACCGGTGAAAGACCGGGCCCGAAAAACCGTTCCATCTTCCAATGCTAAAAGGGCTTTCATCGTCAATTAATAACCTCTAATACCCTCGCAAAAAGTCAAAAAATGACTTTCCGACTCACGGCGTTCTTACAAAGTCCACAATGGCCTGCGCCGCTTTTTGCGTCACTCCCTGCCGGGAGCGCAAGGCCGCCTGGCCGGCGTATCCCCGGCGGGCGGCATCTTCCGGGTGGCGTATAAAAAAATCGATTCGCCGGACCAGCGCTTCCTGATCGGGAACGGTGATCCCGGCGCCGACCCCTTCCAGCAGCCCGCGGGCGTCTTCAAAATCATCCATGAAGGGTCCGAACAGAACCGGCTTGCCCCAGGCCGCCGCCTCCAGAATATTTTGACCGCCCTTGGGGACCAGGCTGCCCCCGCAAAAAACGACGGTGGCTACGCTGTACAGGTCGAAGAGGACCCCCATCCGATCCACCAGAATAAGGTCGGCGGCGCGGGGTGTATCCCGGCCGGCTGACCTGGCTGTACAAGCTGATAGGCCAGCCCTTGCCGGATCAGGATTTCTTCCAACCTGGGGACATTTTCCAGATGGCGGGGGACCAGGACCAGGATCAAATTCGTATGGGCGCGTTTTAATCGTTCATAGGCCGGCAGGAGGAAGTCTTCTTCCCCGCCCCGGATACTCCCGGCCACCCAGACCGGATCCCCTTCCGGCAGATGAAGTTGCTGCCGCAATCGGGTCTCGATTCCCGGTTGCGTTTTTTCCAGGAGACCGTCGAACTTCATGTTTCCAGAAACCCGGACTTTTTCGGAAGGGGCTCCCAAGGAGATGATGGCTTGGGCATCACTTTCCTGTATCATAATCAATTGGGCGAAATTTTCAAGCAAAGGTTTGAAAAGCCCCTTAATTTTCAGGTATCTTTTTAAAGAACGCTTGGAAATTCGACCATTTATCAAAAACAATGGAATTCCCGAACGCACGGCCCGATTCAGGAAATTGGGCCAGAGTTCGGTTTCCAGGGCCACAAAAAGGCGGGGCCTGAAAAAAGCTAGCGCCCTTTTGACCGCCCCATAAAAATCCAGCGGATAATAAATCAGACCGATGTCGTCCCCCAGAAGCCGCTCGGCCGACTGACGCCCGGTGGGAGTGGTGGTGGAAACCAACAGGGGAACCTGGGGGAGTTGCTCCCTGATCCTGCGGGCCAGGGAAGCGGCCAGCTTGACCTCCCCCACCGAGACGGCCTGAAACCAGATGGGTCTTTCCGGGCAGGCCTGGAAGGAGGAGCGGAGCTCCGGGGGATAATACCCCAGTCGTTCGTCCAGCCGATCGGCATAGCGCCCTTTTCCCCGGCGGTAGAGGCGCAGAAAAGGGAAACCGGCGAAGAAAGCGAGGCCGGTAAGCACCCGGTAGATCCCCAAAGGCCAGGACATATCAGGGCGTTCGCCGGACCGAGGGGAAGAGGGTGGTGTCGGTATGGGGCAGAAAACGGGCGGCGCTGAAGCGGTTCATGAAGTCCTGGTTCACATTCATTTCCAGGTAGGTGATGGTTTTGGCGATGGCCTTCATTTCTTCCAGCAGGCGGCGGTCCAGGAGCAGTTCGGCGGCCCCCTTCAGCGAGGCATTGCCCAGAGGGATAAAGCGCTCCCGGGGCAGGTCAGGCAGGAGCCCGATGGTGATGGCCCGTTCCGGGTCGATGTGGTTGCCGAAGGCCCCGGCAATATAAAACCGTTCGATGTCGTGCAGGGTGTACCCCACCGACTGCACCAGCGTAGTCAGGATGGTGTACATGGCCGCCTTGGACCGGAGCAGGATATCCAGATCCACCTGGGAGAAAACCAGGGGCTGCCCGGTCCGGGTTTCTTCGGCCGCCGCCAGCAGGTAGGCCGGCCGGTCCTCCACCCGAATCCAGCGTGCGGAGGGAATATTCAAGTTGAACTTCCCCTGGATATCGATCAGATCGGCTAAAAACATCTCCGCCACCAGATCGATCAATCCCGATCCGCAGATCCCGACGGGAGGGCCTGCACCGATCAGTTTATAGGTCAACTGTCTTGGTTTGCGGGTCGATGCGCACCTGCTCGATGGCCCCCTGTCCGGCGGCCATGCCCATGCTGGCCACGCCGCCTTCCAGGGCCGGGCCGGCCGCACCGGCGCAGCCCACCAGCCACTGGGAGTTGCCCAGGACCACTTCGGCGTTGGTCCCCACATCCACCAGCAAGGAGAGCGCTTCCCGGTCCCGGAGCCTGGAGAAACGGATGCCGGAAATGAGATCTCCCCCCAGGTAGCTGCCCACGTTGGGGAAAGATAACCACCGTCCCCCGGGGATGCATCGCCAACCCCAGTTCCAGGGCGGAAAGCGGGTCCAGCGCGTTGATGATCGGGATGTAGGGCTCCCTGCGGATGGTGGAGGGGTCCAGTCCCAGGAACAGGTGGACCATGGTGGTATTGCCGGCCAGCGTCAGGGCATAAAGATCACGGGTGGACAAGGAATGCTCCCCGGCCAGTTCGGCCATGGCCCGGTTGATCTCCTCGACCACGCACTCCCGGAGTTCCTGCAAACCTTCCGGCCTCTCAGCCACCTGAATCCGGGTCAAGATGTCCGCGCCGAAGCGCACCTGCGGGTTTTGCCGGTCGATTTCTCCGATCAAAATCCTTTGGTGAAGGTCCCAAAGCTGGCAGGCGATGCGGGTGGTGCCCAAATCCACGGCCAGCCCCAAAAGCCCGGTCCTGGTGTCGCCGGCATCCACCTCGATTAAGCGGGGCACTATCCCGGAGAGGTCCACGGTGGCCGTGACCCGGTAAGCGGACTTTCTCAGGACCGTGACCCAGCGGGGGATCTGGGCCAGGGGAACGTCCAGGTGCTCAAACCCCCCGGCCGCCAGTACCTGCTTTTTTAAGCGATCGACCTCGGCGGTGTTATCCCTGAGGCTGGGAGCGGGGAGGTGAAGAAAGAACTTTTGGACGAGGGGGGTTGGATCTTCCATGGGTAATCGAAACCCCTTTCAACCGACAATCCAGACGGCCTTCGGACCGGCCAGTTGGATCACCTTGGTGGAGACGCTGCCCATAAAAAACTCCTGCGCTTTGGAAATCCCGCGGCGGCCCAGAACGATGGTCCCGTAGCCCCCTTTGTCGGCCTCGGACAGGATGGATTTGGCAATGTCGGCGCAGCGCCAGCAGATCTTTCTCTTGATTCGTTGCGCCGGGATCCCGGCTTCCAGAAGCAGGTTCATCATCTTGTCGAAATGCGAATCCATCTTTTTTTTGTGGTTTTCCTGGGCCGAAGCATCCAGGGAGGAAAGGTTGGGGATCACCCGGGGACCGCTGCGCGTCACCAGGCCGGGCCAGGTGTTCAGCAGCAGCACCTGGAGCTGATCGCTCCGAAAAGATTCCACGATGAAGGCCAGGTGATCCACCGCCCGGAAGGCATTCTCCGATTCGTCCAGGGCGACCAGTATTTTATGGGCGTCCACCTTTCCTCCAACAAGCCAGACCGGGAGTTCCCCGGCGCCCTGGAGGACCTTGCCGGAGACGCTGCCCAGAAAGAACTCCTCCACTTTACTCAGCCCCCGCCGGCCCACCACCACCGCGTCGTAAAAACCGTTGTGGGCCTCAAAGAGGATATCCCGGGCGAGGCCGATCCGTTTTTCCTGGGCCTTGATCCGGACCTGCGCCTCCTCCCAGCCCCAACGGAGCAGTTTATTTTTGGATTGCGTCAAGACCTGTTCTATGTCCTCCTGGTGTTTCTTCTTCCATTGGAGGAGGTACTTCTGGGCGATCGGGTCTTTGAAGACCGCCTCTTTATAAACAGGCGGAACCGGGGAGAGGACATGAAACAGTACCAAGTGGAGATCGGGGCAATGGCGGCCCAGGTGGTGGACATAGTCCAGGGCCGCCAGGGAATTTCTGGAACCGTCGATTGCTACCAGGATTTTTTTGTTCATGGGTTTTCTCCCTCAGGGTCGGATCGTGCTTTTTTGCATAGGGGACAGTTCAAGGATGAAAATGTATCCAATCGGGGAGGGAATGGCAATAGAAAAACCCAAGGGAAAGGCCCGGCGTCCAAATCTTTCCCAGCCCTAAGGCGTTGCAAATTGATACAGCAGCCACCAGACCATCTAAAACCCTCGTGGTTCGGGAGAGCGCCAGTAGTATCCCCCAGTAGCGGCCCAGGGGGCACCCTCCCGGCATGAAAATTATTCAAGGAGGCGGAAATCCGACCTCCTGGCGCTCGGACGGCCGCGCGTTCCGCCGAGGCATGCATGCGCCGGATCCCCCGGCAACTGATTGCAGGAAAGCGGTCTTTCCCGCCCGGACCAACTTGCTGGACTTTACCCTTTTACTTTATCGTAACGATTGTACATTATCTTTTCGTAATGAAGTTTTTCCACCGGAACCGGCGTCTTGGTCTCTCCGGGAAAACCGATGCTGATGATCGACTCCACCCTCAGATGCGAAGGGATGCCGAGAAGTTCCCGGACAACCTGTTCGGATGTCTTTTCGGTGGAATAGGCCCTGTTCCTGATCTGGATCCAGCAGCTCCCGAGCCCCAGGGAGTGGGCCGTAAGCTGGGCCACGATGGCGGCGATGGAGCAATCTTCCACCCACACATCGGACATGGACTCGTCACCGCAGACCACAATGGCCAGGGCGGCATTTTCGAGAAAACCCGAACCATGCTCTTTAGCCTTGGAAAGCCCGGCGAGCAGATCGCCATCATCAACAAATATAAATGACCAGGGGTTGATCCCCCGCGAAGAAGGACATCGCAGCAAGGCTTCTTTCACCGTCGCTAAAGAGCCTTCGTCGATGGGTCTCTTCTCGTACTTTCTGATGCTCCGCCTGGACCTTAAAATTTCGATCACTGATTTCCCCTCCTTGGTCAATCGGTTTTTTGCGTTGAAATTGGGGTCGGACCTGACCGATGTCAAATGGAAGTGAGAGGCATCGAATGCTGGGACCTGGAAGAAAACTACCCTTTCTTGCCCTCATCGTCGGCACCCTTGCCCAGCGCCTGGTCGAACTTTTCCTTGGCCATTCCCGCCACTTCCTTGGCTTTTCCCTCGGCCTGTTCCGCGAGCGCTTTGGCCTTTTCCTGCGCCTGCCCAGCCAACGTCTTGGCCTTCTCAGTCAGGCCTTCGAGGGCGTCGGGAATGTTATCGTGGTCTTTGTCCAACGCTTCCCGGGCCTCTTTGATCGTGGCTTCGGCCTTTTCCTTCAGGTTTTCAGCGGCATCTTTTACCTGATCTACGATTTTTTTGAAATCCATGGGCCTTTCCTCCTGTTTGATTTGAATTTATTGGGAAAATAGGGGGTTGTCAAGAAAATTTGCTGTAAATCCAATTAAATGGAGATCCAGCCTTTATTGCCGCAGAAAAATGTGGACCAATTTGATTCCCGCCTGCGTCGGGAGGACATTTTTTGTCCCGCAACCCGGAAATCGCCGCCGCGCATCCCGAACCCGTGGGAGCACCTTTACCGGGAATGGGTCGAGCCAAGGTAGACGATAATATTTTCCTGAAAGCAAAATTGATTGCCATTTTTTTTGCTTTAAGGCAAAATTAATCGTATGTCGATTTCACGTTATCTACAGGAATCCATTCGCCAGGATCTGGAGCCAAAGATGGTTTTCCTGTCCGGCCCCCGACAGGTGGGCAAGACCACCTTGGCCAAGACCTTTCTAAACAAAGAAACGGACCGTTATTATAACTGGGATAATCGGGATGACCGCCGGCAGATCCTGGCGGCCCGTTGGCCGGCGGAAAAGGCCACCCTGGTTTTTGATGAGCTGCATAAGTTTAATAAGTGGAAGGGTTGGATCAAAGGCGAGTATGACCGCCACGGCGACCGTCTGCGGTTCCTGATTGCCGGCAGCGCCCGTCTGGATATTTACCGAAAAGGCGGGGATTCCCTCCAGGGCCGCTATCATGCCCATCGGCTGCACGGATTTTCCGTGGGAGAAAATGGGTGGCCCGGCCCTTGCCCGAGCCCTTTCAGGCCTTGAATTTTCCCGAAACCGCATCGCACAAACCGTTGAAAAACCTTCTGTAATTCGGTCCATTCCCCGAGCCCTTCCTGGCCCAAAACCCCCGAACCCTCAGGCGCTGGCAGCGGGAGCGAATGGAGCGCTTTTTCCGGGAAGATATTCGAGACCTGGAAAGTGTCAGGGACCTGGCCTCCCTGGAACGGATGGCCGATCTGCTAGTCGGACGGGTCGGATCCCTGCTGTCCCTCCAGTCCTTGCGCGAAGACCTCGATGTGAGCCACCGGGCCGTTTCGCATTGGCTCGAAATCCTGGAACGGCTGTATTACTGTTTCCGCAGCACTCCTTACAGCGGCAGCCTGACCCGCTCCCTAAAAAAGGCCTCCAAGACCTATCTCTGGGATTGGTCGGGTATCGCCGGGGAGGGCGCTCGTTTCGAAAACTTGGTCGCCGGTCATTTACTGAAACTGAAGCATGCCCTGGAAGATCAGGAAGGCTACCGCATCGGCCTTCATTATTTGCGGGATGTGGATAAGCGGGAAGTGGACTTCTTGGTTACGGCCGAGGGCAAGCCCTGGTTTGCCTTGGAATGCAAGAGCTCGGATCGAACCGCTTCACCGGCTTTGCGCTACTTTGGCGACCGCCTGCAAATCCCCTGGCTCTATCAGATCACTTTGCAGGGCAAGGAAGACGTCCTGGACGGACCGGTTCGTGTCCTGCCGGCGGCGAAATTTCTGGCAGCGTTGCCTTAATTTCCTAAGGGATACTCCAATCTCCCGGGTGAGGATGGGCGGAGTCCATTCAGGCCGGATCAAGCCAAACGGATCCGCCGACTCCCCCATTTCGGCGTTGCCCGAATAACCTGGTTGCAACCCAGCCCCAATCATGCTATCCCTTTCCAGATTCCACCTCCGGGAGGGCCTTATGCCATTCATTGT